>NZ_KQ410728.1 GCF_001262505.1 Shinella sp. SUS2 | reverse complement strand
GGCTCGTGCTGCGGGTTGTCGAAGAACTCGGCCGGCGAGTTCTGCTCGACGATCTGGCCCTGGTCCATGAAGATCACCCGGTTGGCGACCTGACGGGCAAAGCCCATTTCGTGCGTCACGCACAGCATGGTCATGCCTTCCTCGGCCAGCGACACCATGGTGTCGAGCACTTCCTTGACCATTTCCGGATCGAGCGCCGACGTCGGCTCGTCGAACAGCATGATCTTCGGCTTCATGCACAGCGAACGGGCGATCGCCACGCGCTGCTGCTGGCCGCCGGAGAGCTGGCCGGGATACTTGTTCGCCTGTTCCGGAATCTTGACGCGCTTGAGGTAGTGCATCGCCACTTCCTCGGCTTCCTTCTTCGGCATCTTGCGTACCCAGATCGGGGCGAGCGTGCAGTTTTCGAGGATCGTCAGATGCGGGAAGAGGTTGAAGTGCTGGAACACCATGCCGACCTCGCGGCGCACCTCGTCGATCNTTTCGAGGATCGTCAGATGCGGGAAGAGGTTGAAGTGCTGGAACACCATGCCGACCTCGCGGCGCACCTCGTCGATCTTTTTCAGATCGTTGGTGAGCTCGATGCCATCGACGACGATCTGACCCTTCTGATGCTCTTCCAGGCGGTTGATGCAGCGGATCATCGTCGACTTGCCGGAACCCGACGGGCCGGCGATGACGATGCGTTCGCCCTTCATGACTTTGAGATTGATGTCGCGCAGCACGTGGAAATCGCCGTACCACTTGTTCATGTTGACGATCTCGACGGCGACGTCCGTCGCGGAGACCGTCATCTGTTGCGCCTGGGCATGGTTTGCCATTGTTGTTGTTTCCTCTCAGTTATCTCTTGTGGTTCGTGTCGAGCCGGCGTTCCACGAAGGCCGAATAGCGCGACATGCCGAAGCAGAAAATCCAGAACACGAAGCCGGCGAAGATCAGGCCTGTCAACGGTGTGACCGGCGTGATCCAGCCCGAATCCCCAAAACTTGCCTTCACGATGCCGAGCAGGTCATACATCGAAATGATCGTGACGAGGGAGGTATCCTTGAACATGCCGATGAAGGTGTTCACGATACCCGGGATCACGAGTTTGATGGCCTGCGGAAGCACGACGAAGGTCATTTTGTGGAAGTAGTTTAGACCAAGAGCGTCGGCCGCTTCATATTGTCCTTTCGGAATGGCTTGAAGACCACCGCGAATAACCTCCGCCATATAGGCGGATGCGAAGATCGATACACCGATCAGCGCGCGCAGGAACTTGTCGATATTGTTGCCTGGCTCGAGGAACAGCGGCAGGAGCACGCTGGCCATGAAGAGAACGGTGATCAGCGGCACGCCGCGGATCAGTTCGATGAAGGCGATGCAGACCGTCTTCAGGATCGGCATGGTCGAGCGGCGGCCGAGCGCCAACAGGATACCGGCGGGCAGCGACACGACGATGCCGACGAAGGAGATGATGAGCGTCACCATCAATCCGCCCCACAGCGAGGTCTCCACATGGCGCAGACCGAACGAGCCGCCAAGCAGCAGGAAGAAGGAGACGACCGGGAAGACGACGAGCAGCAGGAGCGCGTTCAGCCCCTTGCGCGGCGCCTTCGGCATCAGGAACGGGATGAGCAGGCCGACGAACATGACGACGACGAGCAGCGGGCGCCACAGCTGGTCGCGTGGATAGGAGCCGAACATGAACTGCACGAAGCGGTCGTTCACATAGGCCCAGCATGCGCCGCTCCAGCCGGCGGGAAGCTGGCCGCCCTGCTCGGTGGTGAGGCACGCCATGCGGTCGGTCCCGGTCCACACGGCGGAGACGAACAGCCAGTTGAGGGCTGCCGGCAGGTACCAGACGATCGCCAGGATGGCGACAATGGTCATTGCACCGTCGGTGACGGACGCAAAGAGGTTGCGATGGATCCAGGCGAAGACCGAACGGTCGGAGGACGGCGGCTTTTCCGCTTCGAGGAACCGGTCGCGGACATAGGTAATGCTTTCAGCCATCTCAGCGCTCCACCAGGGCCATCTTGGCGTTGAACCAGTTCATGAACAGCGAGGTTATGAGGCTGATCGAGACATAGATCAGCATCCAGATCGAGATGATCTCGATCGACTTGCCGGACTGGTTGAGGATGGTACCGCCGACCGCGACGAGGTCGGCATAACCGACGGCGACCGCGAGCGAGGAGTTCTTGATGAGGTTGAGATACTGCGAGGTGAGCGGCGGAATGATGATCCTGAGCGCCTGCGGCAGCACGACGAGGCGGGTCGCCTGGCCGGGGCGCAGCCCCAGCGCATAGGAGGCTTCCGACTGGCCCTTGGACACGCCGCGGATGCCGGCGCGCACGATCTCGGCGATGAACGAGGCCGTGTAGAGCGACAGTGCGAGGTAGAGTGCCAGGAATTCCGGCCCGATGACCATGCCGCCCTTCATGTTGAAGGAGCCGGGCACCGCGTAGTCGAGCGTCACGGGGCTGCCCATGACGAGGAAGACGAGGAAGGGGAAGAGCACGATCAGGCCGAGATTGACCCACAGCACCGGTGGGCGCTGGCCCGTGGCACGCTGGCGCGCATTGGCCCAGACGGTAAAGGCAATGGCGGCAAGAACGCCGATCACAAAGGCGGATGCCACGACCCCGAAGCCCTCGCCGAAGACCGGCGCCGGCATGTAGATGCCGCGGTTCGAGATGAAGAAGACGGCGTCCGGATCCTCCTTGAGATGCTGGAAGATGGTGCGGATCGACGGCAGCAGGGCGAGAACGCCGAGATACCAGAAGAAGATGACGAGCAACGGCGGAATGTTGCGGAAGATTTCCACATAGACCGTGCAGAGCCGGGCGATCAGCCAGTTGTGCGACAGCCGCCCGATACCGACGAGCAGGCCGACGATCGTCGCGGTGACAATGCCGGCTACGGCGACGACGAGCGTGTTGATGAGACCGACCTGGAGCGCCCGGAAATAGGTCGAGTCGCTCGAATAGGCGATCAATGTCTGCGCGAGGTCGAAGCCGGCGCGGCTGTTCAGAAAGCCGAAGCCGGCCGTCATATTGGCGCGCGCGAGGTTCTGGACGACGTTGTTCCACGCGTACCAGACGGCCGAGATGATCACGACGAGCGTGACGACCTGATAGACGATGCTTCTCAGTGCCGGATTGTAGAGAAGAGATACCTTCGGCGGTTCGCCGGACCCTGTTCGGGCATCCGCAAGAGCCATGCATTTCCCCTGACGTTGGTTCGCCCTGTTTTCCGGGCGTTCTGTTTAAAGGGGAGGGCAGCTATCTGCCCTCCCGGAAGGAGTGTGCGCGAACCGCTTAGCGGACCGGCGGTGCGTACTGCAGGCCGCCCTTCGTCCACAGCGCATTCAGGCCGCGGGCGATCTTGAGCGGGGAACCTTCGCCGACATTGCGCTCGAAGGATTCGCCGTAGTTGCCGACGGCCTTGATGATCTGCACGGCCCAGTCCTTCGGCAGACCGAGGTCGGCGCCGATCGTCGAATCAGCCTCTTCGCCGAGGAAGCGCTTGATGTCCGGGTTGGCGGACTTCTTCATCTCCTCGACATTGGCCGTCGTGATGCCGAACTCTTCGGCAGCCACCATCGCATAGTGCGACCAGGTCACGATGTCGAACCACTTCGAATCGTTCTGGCGAACGGCCGGGCCGAGCGGCTCCTTGGAGATGATTTCCGGCAGAACCATGTGGTCGTCCGGATTGGCCATCTTCAGGCGGATGGAGTAGAGGCCCGAGGCGTCGGTCGTATAAGCGTCGCAACGGCCGGCATTGTAGGCGGCGTCCGCTTCGTCCTGCGCTTCGAAGACGACCGGCTTGAAGTCCATGTTGTTGGAGCGGAAGTAGTCGGCAAGGTTCAGTTCCGTCGTCGTGCCGGACTGGACGCAGACGGAGGCGCCGGACAGTTCCAGCGCGGACTTCACGCCGAGTTCCTTCTTCACCATGAAGCCCTGGCCGTCATAGTAGTTCACGGCGCGGAAATCGAAGCCGAGCTGCGAATCGCGGCTGACGCTCCAGGTGGTGTTGCGGGCAAGAAGATCGATTTCGCCCGACTGCAGGGCTGGGAAGCGGTCCTTGGCCGAGAGCGGGGTGAATTTCACCTTGGTGGCATCGCCGAAGACGGCTGCGGCCACGGCCTTGCAGAGATCGACGTCGAGGCCAGCCCAGTTGCCCGACGAATCCTGCGCGCCGAAACCGGCGAGGTTCGAACCGTTCACGCCGCACTGCACGAAGCCCTTGGCCTTCACGTCAGAGAGCGTGTCTGCCTGTGCTGCCGTCGCGCCAAGCCCCAGTACGGCAGCGCCAACGAGCGCCGTCACGATTTTTTTTGCCATTTTTTCACAACCTTTTTCTGTTGTCTTTGTTTTGTCCGCAGGCCCCGCACCCTTTGACGGGCGCGCCCATGGAACTCGCCACCCTCCCGGCGCGAGGTTGCTTATCTCATGCTCAAAATTTCACAGGGTCAAGTGAGCGCCGCCATTTTCCGGCCGGTAACCTAAATTTGTCGGCGATTGCTGTGGTTTTGGGCGAAAAATCGTGGATTTGTGCAGTAAACCGCTCAAAAAATTCGCGTCTTTCCCACTTGAAGCGCTTTGGAAGCTGCGTCCACGCTGTCGCATGGGGTTGACCTGTCGCCGCGCCTGTCCAAAAGTCGGCGCCTCAAATTCCCTCCTGCCTTCCTCGGATCGATCATGAAAAACAGAGACGAAATCCTCGCCGGCGCCGGCGTGAACACCCGCCTTGCCCATGCCGGAAACGACCCGGCGGACTACCACGGTTTCGTCAATCCGCCCGTCGTTCACGCCTCTACCGTGCTCTTTCCCGATGCGGCGACCATGGAAAGCCGGGCGCAGAAATACACCTACGGCACGCGCGGCACGCCGACGACGGACGCGCTCTGCGCGGCGATCGACGAGCTGGAAGGCTCGGCCGGCACCATCCTCGTGCCCTCGGGTCTTGCCGCCGTCACCGTGCCGTTCCTCGCTTTCCTGTCGGCAGGCGACCATGCGCTCATCGTCGATTCGGTCTACCATCCGACCCGCCATTTCTGCGACACCATGCTGAAGCGCCTCGGCGTTACGGTCGAATACTACGACCCGGCCATCGGTGCCGGCATCGCGGCGCTGATCCGGCCGAACACAAGGCTGGTGCATACGGAGGCGCCCGGCTCCAACACCTTCGAGATGCAGGACATCCCGGCGATCGCTGCCGTCGCGCACAAGCACGGCGCCGTGGTCAGCATGGACAACACCTGGGCGACACCGCTTTATTTCCGCCCGCTGGATTTCGGCGTCGACATCTCCATCCATGCGGCGACGAAATACCCGGCCGGCCATTCGGATGTGCTGTTCGGCACGGTCTCGGCCAATGCGGCCCATTGGGAACAGCTGCACGAGACTCAGATCACGCTCGGCACCTGCGCCTCGCCCGACGATGCCTACCAAGTGCTGCGCGGGCTGCGCACCATGGGCGTACGGCTGGAGCGGCACCAGGAAAGCGCGCTCGAGCTGGCGCGCTGGCTGGAGGATATCGACGACGTTTCCCGCGTATTGCACCCGGCTCTGCCGAGCTTCCCCGGCCATGACCTCTGGAAGCGCGACTTCAAGGGCTCAAGCGGCATCTTCTCCATCGTCCTCAACGGTGGTTCGCCGGAGCGCTACAAGGCGAAGGCCCATGCCTTCCTCGATGCGCTCGGCGTTTTCGGCCTTGGCTATTCCTGGGGCGGCTTCGAGTGCCTTGCGGTGCACGTCAATCTCGGCGATCGCCGCGTTGCCAAGGGGCCGGAGGAAGGTCCGGTGCTTCGCCTCCAGATCGGGCTTGAGGACGTCAAGGACATCAAGGCCGACATCGAGCGTGGCCTGGCGGCGGCGCGGGCTGTCTGACAGCTCTTGGGGAGGGCGCGCTGGCGTCCTCTTTGCCCACGCGCGGTCATTTCCGCTCTGTAGGAGAAGCGGAAGATTTCCGGCGCCCGTTCACTCCGGTGTGCGGTAGCCGTAAAGCCAGTCGAGATCGGCGGCGAGGCTTTCGGGCCCGCGCAGCGACAGGACGAGATTGCGGCCGAGCGCGATCGGGCCGCGGGCGTGGTAAGCGAATCGATTGAAAGCGCCGCGGCGGCGCACACTGGCGACCCGCTCGCGGCGGGTCGCCTCGAACTGCCGGAGCGCCTGTGCCATGTCGGATGTTCGGGCGAGACGGTATGCCAAGAGCGCTGCATCCTCGATCGCCATCGCTGCGCCCTGGGCGGCAAAAGGCGTCATGGCATGGGCGGCATCGCCGATGAGCACGAGCTTGCGTCCATCGGTCCAGGCCCCGTCGGGGCATTCGAAAAGCGGCCACATCAGCGGACCGCGCGCTTCTGCGAGCATCTGGCGGATATCGGCGTGCCAGCGTGAGAAGGCATCGAGCAGGCGGGTGCGGGCGGCGGCATCGCCCGTGCGGGACCAGCCGGCGGCCGGTGTCTGCCCATGCGCGTGAAGGGCAACGACATTGAACGCCTGTGCCTCGGCCAGCGGATAGGCGACCAGGTGGGCCTGCGGGCCGAGAAAGGCCGTCACCGTGCGCGGATTGAGGAAGGGCGGCGCGGCGCCATAGGGCACCAGAAAACGCCAGGCGATTGTCCCCGAATACCGCGCCGGCAGGGCGCCCGGCACCGCCTTTCGCAGCGCTGACCAGACACCGTCGGCAGCGATGACCACGTCGGCCGGTGCGATGGCCAAAGCGTCCTCGGCGGTATCGATTCGCCGGCCGGTCGTCAGCGTGCAGAGCGGTTCCCGGCTGACGGCATCTGCCAGTACGGCCTGCAGCGAGGCGCGATGCAGCACGCCATAGGGCGCGCCCCAGCGCTTGCGTGCAGCGGCACCGGCCGGGACGGAGGCGAGGGGGGCAAGCATATGGCCCGAGGACAGGAGGATATGGTCCGGTTCGCTCCAGCGCGCGGCAAGGGCATCGAGGAGGCCGAGATCGGCAAGGATGCGCGAGGCGTTGGGCGAAAGCTGCAGGCCGGCGCCGACTTCTTCGAGTGCGGGCGCCTGTTCCAGGACATGCACGGCAATGCCCTTGCGGGCGAGCGCGAGAGCTGCCGTCAGGCCGGCAATGCCGGCCCCGACGATGCATGCGGATTTTACGGAGGGCATGTCTGCGGCGGCCTTCCGGCCGTCACGCCGCGACCTGATTGGTGAAGATGCAGCCGGCCGGATCGGTCTGGCTGGCCTTGAGTGCCGGGTTGTAGCGGTAGAGCGTCGAGCAGTAGGGGCAGACCTTCTCGTTGTCGTCGCCCATGTCGAGGAAGACATGCGGGTGGTCATAGGGCACCGAGGCGCCGACGCACATGAACTCCTTCACGCCGATCTCGATCGAGCCATGGCCGCCGTCGTTCTGGAAATGGGGAATGCTGTGGCCAGCCATGTCAATGCTCCTGAAATGCCGTCTTTCTGGCGCGGACCATAGTCGCCTTCACGGCAAATGTGTAGATGCAAAACCGCCGCGCCCCGGGAGATTTCCGCATGCCTGCCGTTTTCTCCGCGGGCAAAGGGCAGTAAGAGCAGGGCATGCAAACGAAAGACGGCCCGCGATGAACCTTGATCCCCCGCCCTTTTCCCGTTTCACCCATGACGGCCTGGAGCTCGCCTTCTTCGACGAGGGCGACCCGTCGGGCCCACCGGTGCTGCTGATCCATGGCTTTGCCTCCAGCGCCAATGTCAACTGGGTGTTTCCCGGCTGGCTGAAGACGCTGGGCGATGCCGGCTACCGCGTCATCGCGCTCGACAACCGCGGCCACGGCAAGAGCGCCAAGCCGCATGATCCCGCGCTCTACACGCCGCCGCTGATGGCCGGCGATGCGGCCGCGCTGCTCGATCATCTGGCGATCCCCGAAGCCCATGTGTTCGGCTACTCCATGGGCGCGCGCATCACTGCCTTCCTGGCACTCGCCCATCCGCACCGCGTGCGCTCCGTCGTCTTCGGCGGGCTCGGCATCGGCATGGTGGAGGGTGTCGGCGACTGGGACCCCATTGCCGATGCGCTGCTGGCGCCCTCGCTCGACGTGGTGACGCACGATCGCGGCCGCATGTTCAGGGCCTTCGCCGACCAGACGAAATCCGACCGGCAGGCGCTTGCCGCCTGCATCATGACCTCGCGCGATCTCCTGACGGAAGCCGACATGGCGCGCATCGACATGCCCGCGCTGATCGGTGTCGGCACGAAGGACGATATCGCCGGGGCGCCACAGCCGCTCGCCGACCTGATGCCGGACGCAAGGGCGCTCGACATTCCCGGTCGCGACCACATGCTGGCTGTCGGCGACAAGGTCTTCAAACACGCTGTTCTGGAATTCTATGCGGAGATCGGCGGTCGCTGAGCGGCCGTTTACGACGATCGGCGCCAGCCATTTCGCACCGGCACCATTTGCTCTATATTGAATGGGACAGACGACAAGGAGTGCGGCGATGGTCGCGATGAACGAACTCAGGGCCGGCGAGAAGCTCAAGGCCATGGATCCGATCTGGGACAGCCTGCGCGAGGAAGCCCGTGTCGCCGCCCAGGCCGAGCCGCTGCTGGCGGCCTTCCTCTATTCGACGGTGCTGAACCAGCGTTCGCTCGAGGAAAGCGTGATACACCGCGTCTGCGAGCGGCTCGACCATCCGGACCTGCAGGCCAACCTCCTGCACCAGATTTTCGACGAGATGCTGGAAGACTGGCCGGAATGGGGCGGAATCCTGCGCGTCGATATCCAGGCCGTCTATGACCGTGACCCTGCCTGCCTGCGCTTCCTTGATGCCGTGCTCTATTTCAAGGGATTCCACGCCATCCAGACCCACCGTCTGGCGAACTGGCTGTACACGAAGGGCCGGCGCGACCTCTCGCTCTACCTGCAAAGCCGCTCCTCCAGCGTTTTCCAGACGGACATCAATCCGGCTGCGCGCATCGGCAAGGGTTTCTTTCTCGACCATGCGACAGGCCTCGTCGTCGGCGAGACGGCCGTCATCGGCGACAATGTCTCGATCCTCCACAATGTCACGCTCGGCGGCACCGGCAAGGAGGGTGGTGACCGTCATCCGAAGATCGGCGACGGCGTGATGATCGGCGCGGGGGCCAAGATCCTTGGCAACATCCATGTCGGTCATTGCTCGCGCATTGCTGCTGGCTCCGTCGTGCTCAAGCCCGTTCCACCGAAATCGACCGTTGCCGGCGTGCCGGCCAAGGTGATCGGCGAGGCGGGCTGCAACGAGCCGTCGCGTGCCATGGACCAGCTCCTGGCGGCCTTCGACTACGATCTCTAGCAATGCCAGCGAAGGCGTAACGCAGTTCTGCACCCGGCGTTGCGCGAAGGGCTCCAAAGCGGGAAAAGTCGCTTTCTCGGGGAATTCGAGGGTTTACAGGGCCGGAGGCAGGTGCGAGAAGCGCGGCAAATCAACCGATACGGAGACAGATCGTGAAGCCGGAAGAAATCAGGAAACTCGAGGCCTACTTCAAGCGCAATCTCAACAAGGAGATTGTCATCAAGGCCCGTCCGCGCAAGGATGAGTCTGCGGAAGTCTATCTCGGCGACGAGTTCCTGGGCGTCATCTTCCGCGACGACGAGGACGGCGAACTGTCCTACAACTTCTCCATGGCGATCCTCGACATCGACCTCTGATCGATCGGTATTCGCAAGGTTTAAGGCCCGGCTGCCCTTGGCGCCGGGCCTTTTGTTATTCTTTTGCGACAAATCGGCTTTTGTCAGGTCCAATAATCATACCTATTGCGCAAGCTCTTGCTTTGGTTGCAAAATATTGCAATGCAGCATCTTTGTTGACTTTTTTGTGCATTGCATATAGATTTCGGACCATACCACCGGGATCCAAAGGAGACTTCGATGTTCAATTTCGACGAGGCAAACAAGAAGGGCAAGGAAGCCGTGGACACGTTCGTCAAGAGCTACACCACTGCTGCCCAGAGCTGGCAGGCGATCGCCACCGAGACCGCCGACTATTCGAAGAAGTCCTTCGAGAACGGCGTGGCTCACTTCGAAAAGCTCTCGGGCGTCAAGAGCGTCGAAGCTGCTCTCGAACTGCAGACGGCCTTCGTGAAGTCCTCCTATGAAGGTTTCGTCGCCGAAGCCACCAAGCTCAGCGAAATGTATGCCGATCTCGCCAAGGGCGCCTACAAGCCCTACGAAGCACCGGTCGCCAAGGCGACTGCCGCTGCCAAGGCTGCCGTCGCCGCCTGATTTTTCCAAGTACTGCGTACGCGTATAGCGTTCATCGGCCGGCTGCGGGCAACCGCAGCCGGCCTTTGCGCGTTCCGGGGATTGCGCGAGGCTGACGCGGCGGCGGCAAATTTCGCTATTTCCTTCGGATGACCCGCGATTATGATTGCAGTGCGAAGCGGGGGTCTTACAATCGTGGGCCGAGACATTAGATAACAGCTCCAGAAGGCAACCTCGGACAAGCGGTGCGCCACAGGCAAAGCGACCGCATGAAGGGCCCGCGGTCCGGGTCACAGTCAAGGGAATGAACACGAAAATGGATGTGAGACGGGTTCGAATGCAGGATGGGGAAGGCGGCGGCGACACTCCCGGTCGCAGCACCTCCGTCATTACCCGCACGAAACCTAAGACGAAGAAGCCGAGCCTGTACCGCGTCCTGCTTCTCAATGATGATTATACGCCCATGGAGTTTGTGATCCACATTCTGGAACGTTTCTTCCAGAAGGACCGCGAAGCGGCGACGCGGATCATGCTGCATGTGCACAATCATGGCGTAGGCGAGTGCGGCGTGTTCACCTACGAGGTTGCCGAAACCAAAGTGACACAGGTGATGGATTTCTCCCGCCAGCACCAGCATCCGCTGCAATGTGTCATGGAAAAGAAATGAGGAACGAACGTGCCAACATTTTCTGCAAGCCTTGAAAAGGCGCTCCACCAGGCACTGACCTACGCGAACGAGCGCCACCACGAATATGCGACGCTCGAGCACCTCCTGCTGGCCCTTATCGACGACGCCGACGCGGCGGCCGTGATGGGGGCCTGCAACGTCAATCTCGACGTATTGCGCAAGACCGTCACCGACTATGTCGACCATGACCTCGCCAATCTGGTGACGGGCTACGAAGAAGACTCCAAGCCGACCTCCGGCTTCCAGCGCGTCATCCAGCGTGCGGTGATCCATGTCCAGTCGTCCGGTCGCGAAGAAGTGACCGGCGCCAACGTGCTCGTCGCGATCTTCGCCGAGCGCGAGAGTCATGCCGCTTATTTCCTGCAGGAGCAGGAGATGACACGCTACGATGCCGTCAACTTCATCTCGCATGGCATCGGAAAGCGCCCCGGTTCGACCGAGGAGCGAAAGGTGCGCGGCGCGGATGAGAGCGAGAACGAACAGAAGCAGACCCGCGGCGCCAGCGAGCAGGAAGAGCCTGCCAAGAAGCAGGACGCCCTGACGGCCTATTGCGTCAATCTCAACGAGAAGGCCAAGAACGGCAAGATCGACCCCTTGATCGGCCGTCATGCCGAGGTCAACCGGACGATCCAGGTCCTGTGCCGCCGATCCAAGAACAACCCGCTCTATGTGGGCGATCCCGGCGTCGGCAAGACCGCTATCGCCGAGGGCCTCGCCAAGCGCATCGTCGAGGGCAAAGTGCCGGAAGCGCTCGCTGACGCGACGATTTTCTCGCTCGACATGGGCACGCTGCTCGCCGGAACGCGCTATCGCGGCGATTTCGAAGAACGGCTGAAGCAGGTCGTCAAGGAGCTCGAAGACTATCCGGGCGCTGTGTTGTTCATCGACGAGATCCATACGGTGATCGGCGCCGGCGCAACCTCCGGCGGGGCGATGGACGCCTCGAACCTCCTGAAGCCGGCGCTGTCGTCCGGTGCGATCCGCTGCATCGGCTCGACGACCTACAAGGAGTACCGCCAGTTCTTCGAGAAGGACCGGGCGCTTGTCCGCCGGTTCCAGAAGATCGACGTCAACGAGCCGACCATCGATGACACGATCGAGATCATGAAGGGTCTGAAGCCCTATTTCGAGGAGTATCACAAGCTGAAATACTCCAACGAGGCGATCAAGACGGCGGTGGAACTGTCGGCGCGCTACATCAACGACCGCAAGCTGCCGGACAAGGCGATCGACGTGATCGACGAGACCGGTGCGGCCCAGATGCTGCTGCCCGTGGGGAAGCGCCGCAAGCTGATCACCGAGAAGGAGATCGAGGCGACGATCGCCACCATGGCCCGCATTCCGGCAAAGACGGTGTCGAAGGACGACGAGCAGGTTCTTGCCAACCTCGACAAGGAGCTGCGCTCCGTCGTCTACGGCCAGGACCTTGCGATCGAGGCGCTGTCGTCGGCGATCAAGCTTGCCCGCGCGGGCCTGCGCGAGCCGAACAAGCCGATCGGCTGCTACCTCTTCTCCGGCCCCACCGGCGTCGGCAAGACGGAAGTCGCCAAGCAGCTCGCATCGTCGCTCGGCGTGGAACTCCTGCGCTTCGACATGTCGGAATACATGGAGCGGCACACGGTCTCGCGTCTGCTCGGTGCACCTCCCGGCTATGTCGGCTTCGACCAGGGCGGTCTCCTGACCGATGGCGTCGATCAGCATCCGCATTGCGTGCTGCTGCTCGACGAGATCGAGAAGGCGCATCCGGACCTCTACAACATCCTGTTGCAGGTCATGGATCACGGCTCGCTGACCGACCATAACGGCAAGAAGATCGACTTCCGCAACGTTATCCTGATCATGACGACCAATGCGGGCGCGTCCGACATGGCCAAGGCCGCCATTGGCTTCGGCTCGTCGAAGCGCGAGGGCGAGGACATGGAGGCGATCAACCGCCTGTTCACGCCGGAATTCCGCAACCGTCTCGATGCGATCATCCCGTTCGGCTCGCTGCCGACGCCGGTCATCCATCAGGTCGTGCAGAAGTTCGTCATGCAGCTGGAAACCCAGCTTGCCGAGCGCAACGTCACCTTCGATCTCCAGCAGGAGGCAATCGCCTGGCTGGCCGAGAAGGGCTACGACGAGAAGATGGGTGCCCGTCCGTTGGCGCGTGTCATCCAGGAGAACATCAAGAAGAAGCTGGCCGACGAAATCCTCTTCGGCAAGCTCAAGAAGGGCGGCGTCGTGCGCGTCTCCGTCGGTGTGAAGGAAGACGGCTCGAAGGGCCTGATTCTCGACGCCGTGCCGGAGACGGCGCGGATCAAGCCAAAGGCCGAGGTCGAGGAGGCTGCCGCCAAGAAGGCCAAGCCCCGCAAGCCCAAGGAAACCGTCGCCGCGGAGGCCGCGCCCGCCAAGGCTCGCTCTTCGAAGAAGGTGGTGGAGGCCAAGGCAGAGGAACCGAAGGACGAGCCGCCGCGCAAGTCGTCCGGCGCCGTTCCGAAGGTGCCGCGCAAGAAATAACGGTTTGATGAAACGAATGGGCCGGGCAGGCGACTGCCCGGCCTATATTGTTGAGGACGTGGCGCAAACCGTCGCTCCGCCGCAAACCCTTCCTCCGCCATGGTCGGGCTTGCCCCGATCATCCAGCGCTACGGGGCGGGTGTGGATCCTCGGGTCGGAGGCCAGAGATGACAGCAGTGGGCGAAGTGAGCTTGCCAACTCATGGGGCCGGGACAAAAATCCGTACGGCCTTGCTTTGCTACAAGAGAATTGAATGACCGCCCCGCCCGAACCCCAATCCCAAATCCACTGGTTCCTCCTCGGCATGCGCGGCATCTTCAGCCTGCCGGCAATCATCCTGATGCTGTCCTTCGTCGGTTTCGCGGCTTTTACCGCGGAAGCGAAGATCCCGGTCGACCAGGTGATGTTCATGACCGGCATGGTCTGGGCGCTGCCGGCAAAAGTGATTCTCGTCGGCTCCATGCTGTCGGGTGCGCATATCGCCACGGCCTTTCTCGCGGTGACGCTTTCGTCGGTGCGGATGATGCCGATGGTGGCGGCGCTCATTCCGGAAATCCGCACCAGCCGCACGCCGACCTGGCTGTTGCTGATCATCTCGCATTTCGTCGCCATCACCGCCTGGGTCTTTGCGATGGAGAAGGTAAGGGACGTGCCGCGTGGGGGCCGCGTCGCCTTCTTCGCCGGCTTTGGCGTAACATTGACGCTCACCAATATCGTGCTCGTCGGTCTCGTCTATGGTGCGGTCTCGGAATTTCCGCCGATCGTTTCCGGCTGTCTCTTCTTCCTGACGCCGGTCTACTTTCTGACCTCGATCTGGATTTCAGCGCGTCACCGGGTGATCTACTGGGCACTCGGCATCGGCCTGGCGCTCGGTTACGTCTTCGCGGTCGTCGCGCCGGAATATGATATCCTCCTGACCGGCGTCATCGGGGGGACCGCGGCCTGGTGGGGCGAAAGGGCGCTGCGCCGCCGGGAGGCCGCGCGATGAGTTTCGATGGTCTTTGGCCTTATATCTACATCGCCGTTGCCGGCTGGCTGGCGACGGACCTCTGGCGCTGGGCGGGTGTCATCGCCGGCAATCGCATCGATGAGCGGTCCGAGGTCCTGAACTGGGTGAGGGCGGTGGCGACGGCGCTGGTGGCGGCGGTCATCGCCAAGCTGATCTTCTTCCCGACCGGCACGCTGGAGGCTTCGCCTCTCTGGCTGCGCCTCGGGGCTGTCGTGTTCGGCGGTCTCTGCTTCTTCTTCGGCGGCCGATTCAGGCAGATCGCCGGCATCGCCGCGGCCATCGCTTTCCTTGCCGCAGGGCTGGCGCTGCTCGGCGTTTGAAACGGAGCGCGCCGTCCGCGCGCTCCGTCTCCAGCTTTCGTGGTGTTTCTTACCGCGCCAATGCCCTGCGCAGCTTTTCCGCATTGGCGGCAAGCACGCTCTGGTCTTCCATCGTGCCGGAATGCGGCTTCAGCGGCAGGCCCTCGACGCGCGGGATGACATGGAAATGCAGGTGGTAGACGGTCTGGCCGGCGGCCGGTTCGTTGAACTGCATGACGGTGACGCCATCAGCCTCGAAAGCCTCCTTGGCGGCGGCCGCCACCTTCTGCACCACCGGCAGCAGGCGCGACAGCGTCTGGGGGGCCGCGTCGAGGATGTTACGCGACGGCGTCTTGGGAATGACGAGCGTATGCCCGTTTGCCTGCGGCATCACATCCATGAAGGCGACGGCGTCGTCATCCTCGTAGACGCGATGCGAGGGGATCTCGCCGCGCAGGATCTTTGCGAAGATGTTGTTCGTGTCGTAGGCGGTCATGCTCGTCTCCGATGTGCTCAGTCGTTGTCGTCTTGGCCGCCGCTGCGGCGGAAGGGGCCGTGTTCGGCAAGATAGTCGCCCGTCGCCTCGACGTCGCGGCGCTCGCGCTCGAGATAATCGGCGACGGCGCGCCGAAGGCCGGGATGGGTGATGTAGTGAGCCGAATGGGTGGTGACGGGCAGATAGCCGCGCGCCAGCTTGTGCTCGCCCTGCGCGCCGGCCTCGACCCGCGCCAGACCCTTCTCGATCGCGAAATCGATGGCCTGATGATAGCAGACCTCGAAATGCAGGAAAGGGTGGTCCTCGACGCAGCCCCAGTGCCGGCCGAAGAGCGTGTCGCCACCGATGAAATTGATCGCGCCGGCGATGTAGCGGCCGTCGCGCCTGGCCATGACGAGCAGGATATCGTCTGCCATGCGTTCGCCGATCAGGCTATAGAACTGGCGGTTGAGATAGGGCCGGCCCCATTTGCGGCTGCCGGTGTCCATATAGAAGGCGAAGAACTGGTCCCAGATTTTTTCGGTCAGGTCCCTTCCGGTCAGCCAGTCGATCTCGATGCCGTTTTCCACCGCCGCCCGTCGCTCCTTCTTCAGCGCCTTGCGCTTGCGGGAGGCGAGCGTTTCCAGGAAGTCGGCATGCGAGCCGTAGCCCTCATTGAGAAAATGGAACTGCTGGTCGGTACGGTGGAGGTAGCCCGCGGCCTCGAAAACCGGCATTTCCCCTTCCGAGACAAAGGTGACATGGGCGGAGGAGACGCCGTGGCGTTTCGACAGTTCCTTCAACCCTTCGGCAAGGGCGGACTGGCTGGCGATGACCGGCCGGTCGGTCCGGTGCAGCAGCCGCGGGCCGGTCGCGGGCGTGAAGGGAATGGCGGCCTGCAGTTTCGGATAATAGCGCCCGCCGGCGCGCTCCAGCGCATCGGCCCAGCCATGGTCGAAGACATATTCTCCCTGGCTGTGGTTCTTCAGATAGACGGGCAGGGCGCCGAGAAGGCCGCCGTCGTCGTTCTCCAGCAGGAGATGCTGGCCGAGCCAGCCGGTCTCTGCCGTCGCGCAGCCCGACTGTTCCAGCGCGGAGAGGAATGCGTGGCTGACAAAGGGGTTGTACGGCACCGAAGCGTCGCCCCTGGAGGCGCCGGAAAGGCGCCCCCAGTCGTCCGCCGCAATGTCGGCGAAGCTCGTTTCGACGCGGATTCGCACCGTCCCGCTCATCCTATGCCGTCAAGGCCTCGCGCGGATCGAAACCCTCGAAGGTCATCTGGTCCGCGTTGAGTGCCGTAATCGTGCGCGCTTCGTCGTCGCGCACCGTCCAGGTGATGACCTGCCGGCCGAGGTCGCGCTGCCGGCTGATGAAGGCGTTCGGCAGGTGGCCGTAGTGGTAGGAGATGAAATCGAGCCCGAGCTGCATGGCTTCCTCATGCACGGCGAAATTCTCCGGCCGGGCGCCTTCCGCCGTCAGGCCGACGGGGCGGCTGGTGCCGATCGCCGTCAAATCCTTCAAAAGCCAGTGATCGAAGCTCATCAGCGCGACGGGCCCGTCATAGTCTTCGATCGTGTCGAGCACGGCCATTGCGAAACCGTCATCGTCACCTTCGCGTCCCTTCAGCTCCAGGACGAGCGGCACACGGCCCTCCACGAGGTCGAGCAGCCGGCGCAGCGTCGGCACGCCGTCTTCCGTGCCGCCGACCTTCAGCAGGCCGAGTTCGGCGGCGGTGCGCTGGCGCACGTCCCCCTCGATGCCGCACAGCCGCTTCAGGTCGTCGTCATGGAAGACGACGGGTACGGCATCGGCGGCATATTGCAGGTCGCATTCGATGGCGAAGCCGGCATCGGCCGCGCGCGCGAAGGCAGAAAGCGTGTTTTCCCAGACCTTGCGGTTGAGATCGTGATAGCCGCGATGGGCAATCGGCCGCTCGGTCAGCCAGGGGAATTTCTGCATCAGGCGATTTCCATGATGGCGTCGATCTCGACGGCCGCATTGAGGGGAAGTGCCGCCATGCCGACGGCGGCGCGGGCATGTTTGCCGGCATCGCCAAGAGCTGCGACGAGGAAGTTCGATGCGCCGTTGATGACGAGGTGCTGCTCGACGAAATCCGGCGCGGAGGCGACGAAGCCGTTGATCTTGATGATGCGCTTGATGCGCGAGAGGTCCCCGAGGGCGGCCTTGGCCTGGGCGAGAAGGCCGAGTGCGCACAGTTCCGCTGCCTTCTGGCCGCCGGCGACATCAACGTTCCGGCCGAGATGTCCGGTGACGGCGAGCTTGCCGTCCAGCATCGGCAGCTGGCCGGAAATGTGGAGCACGTTGCCGCTGATGACGAAGGGCACGTAGTTGGCGGCCGGTGCTGCCGCCACGGGAATGTCGTAGCCCAGTTCCTTGACGCGGTTTTCGATTTCAGCGGACATTCCGGTCTCCGTTTCTTGTCGCCGGTCCATAGATAGGATCGGCTGGTGGCGGCTGTGAGGGGCATTGCGGCGCAGATCGTCGCAATGGAGGAAATGAAGTTGGCAAGAGGTGGATATTGCCTCGCTTTTGCCGGAAGAGTTCATATAACATCGCGACCGACTTCAACAGGAGGAAACGGATGTTTCGTTCAGCCTTTGTCGCGGCCCTGACGGCCGGGGCATGCTTCGCCGGCAGCGGCGTCTCGAGCGCCTTTGCCACGCCGGCGACCGGGCTTGCGCCGCACCGCGCCGTCTATGACCTCAAACTGAAGGATGCGACCGAGCGCTCCGGCATCGCCGGCATGTATGGCCGCATGGTCTATGAGTTCAACGGCAGTCCGTGCGACGGCTATACGGTCAGCTTCCGCTTCGTCACGCAGGTCAATACCGGCGAGGAGACGCGCCTCACGGACCAGCAGACGACGACCTACGAGGACCTGAAGACCGGCAGCTTCCGCTTCCTCACCCGCTCCTTCACCGACGAGAAGCTGGACAAGGAGGTGCGCGGCACGGCGCGCGAGGACAAGAAGGGCGTCAGCGTCGATCTGACTGCGCCGGACACGAGACAGGTGGAGCTTGCCGCAAGCCGCTTCCCGACCGAGCACATGCTCGACGTCATCGATCGGGCCAAGAAGGGCGAGCGTTTCTTCGAAGCGCGCCTCTTCGATGGCTCGGATGCGGGCGACAAGACGCTGATGACGACCGCCGTCGTCGGCAAGAAGGAAAAGCCCAAGGCGGGTGATCCGGACGCCGACAAGGCCGGTTCCTTCTCCAAGGAGGCCTTCTGGCCGGTCTCCATCGCCTACTACAACGACACGAGCGAAGGCGATGCGTTGCCGGTCTACCGCATGTCCTTCAAGCTCTACGAGAATGGAATCACCCGCGATCTCACCATGGACTACGGCGAGTTCGTGTTGAGCGGGAAGCTTGCCAAGCTGGAGATGTTCAAGCAGCAGGAATGCAAGTAGGCGGTTTTGGCTTGCCGGTCACCCTTACCCTCTCCCCGCAGGCAGGGAGAGGGAATGTGCCAAACGAGCGATATTGATTGGGAAAACCGGCGCAGCCTATCCCTTCGCCCTGCTTGCGGGGAGAAGGTGGCTGGCAGGCCGATGAGGGGCGAAACTGCACAGGAGATGCTTTTTTACCCTGCGGCCCTTGATTTGCCGGCAAACTGCGGTTAAAGGGCCGCTCATTCCACACGTAAGGCATGGGATCGTCCGGGAGAAATCCGGACCGTTCCGCCCGGTGGCGCTTCCCAAGGAAGTGCTGTTCGCCTTGCGGAGGTTCAACCGGAAAAGGATAACTAGGCATGGCATTGCCCGATTTTTCTATGCGCCAGCTTCTGGAAGCTGGTATTCACTTCGGCCACCAGACGCACCGCTGGAACCCGAAGATGAAGCCGTACATCTTCGGCGACCGTAACAACGTTCACATCATCGACCTGGCACAGACCGTTCCGCTGCTGTCGCGCGCCCTTCAGGTCGTGTCCGACACCGTTGCCGGTGGTGGCCGCGTTCTGTTCGTCGGCACCAAGCGCCAGGCTTCGGACATCATCGCCGATGCAGCCAAGCGTTCGGCCCAGTACTACGTCAACGCCCGCTGGCTCGGCGGCATGCTGACGAACTGGAAGACGATCTCCAACTCGATCCAGCGCCTGCGCAAGCTCGACGAGATCCTGTCCTCGGAAGGCTCCGGCTATTCCAAGAAGGAGCGCCTGACCCTCGAGCGCGAACGCGAGAAGCTTGAAAAGGCCCTCGGCGGTATCCGCGACATGGGCGGCACGCCGGACCTGATGTTCATCATCGACACCAACAAGGAGTCGATCGCGATCCAGGAAGCCAAGCGTCTCGGCATCCCGGTCGTCGCCATCATCGACTCGAACTGCGATCCGGACCCGATCGATTTCCCGATCCCCGGCAACGACGACGCCTCGCGCGCCATCGCCCTCTACTGCGACCTGATCGCGCGCGCCGCCATCGACGGCATCGCACGCCAGCAGGGCGCTTCGGGCCGCGACCTCGGTGCTTCCGCTGAAGTTCCGGTCGAGCCGGCTCTCGAAGCCGAAGCATAAGGCAAAGGTCGGAGCGGTGTCTTTCGCTCCCGCTTTTCTAGATGACCGAGGCCAGAGAGACGATCCCTGGCCTCGGCTTGTTTGAAGACCCTGTCTGCCACGATCCCCAAGGATCGTTTTGCGGCGACAGGCCAGAGGTGATCTTCATCACCCTGTCACACTTCCGGGTACATTCGTTCCCAAAACCTTGAGTTCGCCGAGGTTTTCCGGCGACACGCAACAAGAACCGACAAGAGGCTCACAATGGCTGAAATCACCGCTGCACTGGTGAAGGAACTGCGCGAAAAGTCCGGCGCAGGCATGATGGACTGCAAGAAGGCGCTGGCTGAAAACAACGGCGACATCGAAGCAGCAATCGACTGGCTGCGCGCCAAGGGCATCGCCAAGGCCGACAAGAAGTCCGGCCGCACCGCGGCTGAAGGCCTGATCGGTATCGCCAGCGCCGGCACGAAGGCTGTTGTCGTCGAAATCAACTCCGAAACCGACTTCGTTGCCCGCAACGATGCCTTCCAGTCCATGGTTCGCGGCGTTGCCGACGTAGCCCTGACGACCGACGGCACCGTTGAAGCCGTTGGTGCCGCCACCTATCCGGCAACCGGCAAGTCGGTCACCGACACGATCAAGGACGCTGTCGCCACCATCGGCGAAAACATGAACCTGCGCCGCTCGGTCCTGTTGTCGGTCGAAGACGGCGTCGTCGCGACCTACATCCACAACGCTGCTGCCGACCGTCTCGGCAAGCTCGGCGTTCTCGTGGCGCTGAAGTCGACCGGCGACAAGGAAGCCCTGAACGCCATCGGCCGCCAGGTCGCCATGCACGTCGCTGCAACGGCTCCGCTCGCCATCCGTGCCGAGGAAGTCGACGCCGCTGTCGCCGAGCGCGAACGCAACGTCTTCATCGAGCAGTCGCGCGCTTCCGGCAAGCCGGACGCGATCATCGAGAAGATGGTCGAAGGCCGCATGCGCAAGTTCTTCGAAGAAGTCGCCCTCTTGTCGCAGGCCTTCGTCATGAACCCCGACCTCACGGTCGGCGCTGCCGTCAAGGAAGCTGAAAAGACCGTCGGCGCGCCGATCGAAGTCGTCGGCATGGCCCGCCTGCTGCTCGGCGAAGGCGTCGAAAAGGAAGAAACCGACTTCGCCGCAGAAGTCGCAGCCGTCGCCAAGGGCTGATTTTCTTAATCCCGTTAGGGAAAAGAACAGGGCGCCGCGTGACAACGCGGCGCCCTTCGTGTATCCGGCTTGCCGAAATGCCTGCCCCGAAATTCTCAAGCGGCGATGGCTGCCCTCAAGCGGGACCGCCCTCGGTTCTGCCCGGCTGCCGGTTCGGGAGAGCAGGCGCACGAGTTCAGGAGCGACCATGACGGCCAAGCCAATCTACAAACGTGTTCTGTTGAAAGCCTCCGGCGAGGCGCTGATGGGCTCGCAGGGCTTCGGCATCGATGTCGCGGTGGCCGATCGCATCGCCTCGGATATTGCCGAGGCGCGGGCGCTCGGCGTCGAGGTCGGCGTCGTGGTCGGCGGCGGCAACATCTTCCGCGGCGTTGCCGTTGCCTCCAAGGGGGGCGACCGCGTTACCGGCGACCACATGGGCATGCTGGCGACCGTGATCAACGCGCTGGCGCTGGCCACTTCGCTGCGCAAGCTCGACATCGACACCGTCGTTCTCTCGGCCATCGCGATGCCAGAGATCTGTGAAAGCTTCTCCCAGCGCGCGACGCTCCATCATCTCTCGCTCGGCCGGGTGGTGATTTTTGCCGGCGGCACGGGCAACCCGTTCTTCACGACTGATTCGGCCGCGGCACTGCGTGCTGCCGAAATGGGTGCCGAAGCGATCTTCAAGGGCACGCAGGTCGACGGCATCTATTCTGCAGACCCGAAGAAGGACCCGACCGCCACGCGCTTCGACCGCCTGACCCACAGCGAAGTGCTCGAAAAGGGCCTTGCCGTCATGGACGTCGCCGCGGTTGCCCTGGCGCGTGAAAACTCCATCCCGATCATCGTCTTCTCCATCCATGAGAAGGGCGGTTTTGCCGAAATATTGACCGGCGGCGGACGCGGGACCATCGTAACCGACAACTGATTCTTGAGGCGCGCACGCGGACCGCGTGCAGCCGCTCTATGAAAACGGGAGTATCCGATGAGTGAAGGTATTGACCTGAAGGAACTGAAGCGCCGCATGGATGGCGCGATTTCGGCCTTCAAGAACGACATCGCGTCGCTGCGCACCGGCCGCGCCTCGGCCAACGTGCTCGATCCGGTGCAGGTCGAGGCCTATGGTTCGCGCGTGCCGCTGAACCAGGTCGCCAACATCTCCGTTCCGGAGCCGCGCATGCTGTCGGTTTCCGTCTGGGACAAGGGCATGGTCGGCGCCGTCGAGCGCGGCATCCGCGAATCGAATCTCGGCCTTAACCCGATTATCGACGGCCAGAACTTGCGTATTCCGCTGCCGGAGCTCAACGAGGAGCGCCGCAAGTCGCTCGTCAAGGTTGCGCATGACTATGCCGAAAAGGCCAAGGTAGCGGTCCGCCATGTGCGCCGCGACGGCATGGACGATCTCAAGAAAGCCGAAAAGGATGGCGATATCGGGCAGGACCTGTCCCGCAGCCAGTCCGAAAAGGTGCAGAAGATGACGGACGACACGATTTTGGACGTCGATCGCTTGCTTGCCGAGAAGGAAAAGGAAATCATGCAGGTTTAAGGCGTTCGCCACCTGCATTTGTTTTCCTTTTCCGGATTGCCCATGAACCAACTTTCGCCCAGCACCGCGCCGGCACACGTCGCCATCATCATGGATGGCAACGGACGCTGGGCGAGTGCACGCGGCCTGCCGCGCGCCATGGGGCACCGCAAGGGTGTCGAAGCGGTGCGCGAGGCCGTGCGCACGGCCGCCGAATGCGGCGTGCGCTATCTCACGCTCTTTGCCTTCTCCTCGGAAAACTGGAGCCGGCCGGAGAGCGAGATCACCGATCTGATGGGGTTGCTGAAGACCTTCATCCGGCGTGACCTTGCGATTCTCCACCGCGAGAACGTGCGCATCCGCGTCATCGGCGACAAGTCGAACCTGTCGAGCGATATTCTGCCGCTGCTGCTGGAGGCAGAAGAGACGACTCGGGAAAATTCTGGCATCACGCTGGTCATCGCCTTCAACTACGGTTCGCGTGACGAGATCGCGCGCGCCGTCAGAAAACTTTCCGAAGAGGTTGCCGCGGGCCGGCTCGATCCGGCTGCGATCACGCAGGAGCGCATCGGCGCATCGCTTGATACTGCCGGCATTCCCGACCCCGACCTCATCATCCGCACCAGCGGCGAGGAGCGGCTTTCCAATTTCCTGCTTTGGCAGGCGGCTTATGCGGAACTGATGTTCATTCCCGAATTCTGGCCCGATTTTTCGCGCGACACCTTCGTCGCCGCGCTGTCGCGCTATGCCATGCGCGAGCGCCGCTTCGGCGGTCTGCAGGCGGCAAAGACGCTTGCGGTGGGTTCGTGATGCACAGTGAACTGCGCCTGCGCATTCTCTCCGGCGTTGTTCTGGCAGTCGTCGTGCTGGCTGCGACCTGGCTTGGCGGCCTTGCCTTCCGTCTGCTCGCTTCGGCCATCGCGCTGCTCGTCTACTATGAATGGTCGACGATCACCCGCATGTCGGAAACGGATTTCCGCGCCAATGCCTTCGGCTGGCTGTCGACGGTTCTCGTCGCGGCGCTGGTGCTCTTCGGCTTTGACGAGCTTGCGCTGCCCGTGCTGATTGCCGCCACACTGGTCGGCATCGTCTATGCGGTTGCGCTGAAGGGCAGCGGCTGGCTTGCCGGCGGCATTGTCTATTCCGGCCTGACGGTGATCTCGCTCGCTGCCATTCGCGGCGACACCGCCCATGGCTTTGCCGCCATGCTGTTCATTTTCGCCGTCGTCTGGGCGACGGACATCCTCGCCTACTTCGTCGGCCGGGCGATCGGCGGGCCAAAGCTCGCTCCGCCCATCTCGCCCGGGAAGACCTGGTCGGGGGCGATCGGCGGGGCGATTTCGGCGGTTGTTGCCGGCACGCTCGTGCATATGGTCTTTTTCCCGCTGAATGGCCTGTGGGTACCGGCCATTGCGCTCGTGCTCTCGGTGTTCAGCCAGATCGGCGACCTTTTCGAATCCTTCATCAAGCGCCGCTTCGGCGTGAAGGATTCCAGCCGCCTCATTCCGGGACATGGCGGCGTCATGGACCGGGTGGACGGCCTTGTTTTTGCCTGCTTCGCCGCGTTCCTCATTGCGCTTGGCGATGCGATCGTTTCGGGCACCGTCAACACGCCGGCCGGCGTGTTCCTTTTCGGCCCGTAGCGGCGACACAGACTGGGGATTGGGACCATGGACATGCTGGCTGGCTCCGTTGGATTCGTGACGGGCTATATCCTTCCCTTTCTGATCGTACTGACCCTCATCGTTTTTGTGCACGAGATGGGTCATTATCTCGCCGGCCGCTGGTCCGGTATCGGCATTACCGCCTTTTCCGTCGGGTTCGGCCCGGAACTTCTCGGTTTCACCGATCGCCACGGCACACGCTGGAAGCTCTCCGCCATTCCGCTCGGCGGCTATGTAAAATTCCTCGGCGATGACGACCCGGCGTCCATTCCGGATTACAATGCCGTCGCCGCACTGCCGGATGATGTGCGCAAGCGCACCTTCCTCGGCGCTGCGCTCTGGAAGAGGGCCGTCACGGTCGCCGCCGGCCCCATCGCCAATTTCATTCTCGCCATCGCCATTTTCGCCGTGATGTTCTCCATCTATGGCCGGCAGATCGCCGATCCGATCGTGGCCGAAGTCCGGCCGGACAGCGCCGCCCAGGAGGCCGGCGTGCGCCCGGGCGACCTGCTTGTCGCGCTCGACGGCAATCCGGTGGCGACCTTCGACGACGTGCGCCGCTATGTCAGCGTGCGTCCGGAACTGACGATCAAGGTGACGGTACGCCGCGATGGCCAGGATCTCGACCTGCCCATGGTGCCCAAGCGTACCGAGATCACCGACCAGTTCGGCAACAAGATCGAGCTTGGCCTGATCGGCATCGTGACCAACCAGGAAAGCGGCAATTTCCGTGTCGTCGAATACGGCCCGGTCGAGGCCGTGGGGCAGGGCGTGCTGCAAAGCTGGCACATCGTGACGGGCACGTTCGACTATCTCTCCAATCTCGTCATGGGGCGCATGAAGGCCGATCAGCTCGGTGGACCTATCCGCGTGGCGCAGGCTTCAGGCCAGATGGCGACGCTCGGTGTTGCCGCCCTGCTTCAGCTTGCCGCGGTTCTGTCTGTTTCCATTGGACTTTTGAACCTGATGCCGGTTCCGGTACTTGATGGCGGCCATCTGATGTTCTATGCGGTGGAGGCTATCCGGGGCAGGCCAGTCGGGCCCGGGGCGCAGGAGATCGCATTTCGCATCGGCATGGCGCTGGTGTTGATGCTGATGGTCTTTGCGACCTGGAACGATATTTCCATGCTTCTCGGCTAAGGTTTGCCGGTCTTCCGGCAGGAATCAAAAGGGGAGCCGCTTTCGCTGAGGCAGTCGTGCTAACGCTCTGTTTACCGTAATGAAACGGATGTAGTGACCTTCGGGCCACGGTTGGAATTGAAGTAAACAGAAATTAACGCGTGCGCTTGCTTGTATGGCAAAAGCGGTTAAAACGGCAAACGTGACCGGAATCGGGCGTACGCGCCTGCCGGGACGTTGAAACGAAGGTAAGTAGTGAAGATGAAAGCTGGTTCAAACTTTTTGAACGCCGTGTCGGCCGTTGCATTGTCGGCCAGTATGGTTGTCACGGGCGGCTCTTTTGCCACGCTTGTCTCCGCCTCCGTCGCGGAAGCGGCCGTTATCCGCAGCATCCAGGTGCGTGGCGCCAGCCGCGTGAGCGCCGATACGGTCAAGGCGAACATCACCATCACGCCCGGCAAGAATTTCTCCAATGCCGATATCGACGCCTCCGTGCGCCGCCTTTTTGCGACCGGCTATTTCTCGGATGTGAAGGTTTCGGTTTCCGGCAGCACGCTCGTCGTCACCGTCGATGAAAACCAGCTGATCAACCAGGTCGTCATCAACGGCAACCGCAAGATCAAGGACGAGAAGCTCGCGCCGGTTCTGCGTTCGCAGTCGCTCGGCCCGTACAGCGAAACCGCCATCGAGGCCGACAAGCAGGCCATCCGTGATGCCTATGCTTCGATCGGTCGTTCCGACGCTACCGTCACGACGCAGGTCTATCCGCTCGGCAATGGCCGCGTGAACGTTGCTTTCGTCGTCGATGAAGGTGACCGCACGAAGATCTCGCAGATCAATTTCGTCGGCAACCAGGCCTACAGCAACAGCCGCCTGCAGGCCGTCGTCGTCACCAAGAAGTCGAACTTCCTGTCGTTCCTGACCCGCAAGGACGTTTACAGCGAAGACAAGCTGCGCGCCGACGAAGAGGCGCTGCGCCAGTTCTACTTCAACAACGGTTATGCCGACTTCCGCGTCGTCTCGTCGGAAGCCGTTCTCGATGAAGCCTCCAACGAATATGTCGTGACCTTCACGGTCGAGGAAGGCCAGCGCTACGACTTCGGTGAAATCAACGTTGAATCGACCGTTGACGGCATCGATGGCGAAGAGCTGAAGGGCCTCGTCGAATCGCGCCCGGGCAAGACCTATCGCGCTCGCGACGTACAGGACTCGATGTCCGAGATTTCCAAGCGCGTCGCGGCCAACGGTTATCCGTTTGCCCGCGTGACCCCGCGCGGCAACCGCGACCTCGGCAACGGCACGATCGCCGTCGATTACCTCGTCGATCAGGGCGAGCGCGCCTATGTCGAGCGTATCGAGATCCGTGGCAACACCCGTACGCGTGACTACGTCATCCGCCGCGAGTTCGATATCGGTGAAGGCGATGCCTTCAACCAGGAAGTCATCACGCGCGCCAAGCGCCGTCTTGAGGCGCTCGGCTACTTCTCGACCGTCAACATCACCACGGCGCCGGGCAGCTCGGCCGACCGCGTTGTGCTCGTCGTCGACGTTCAGGACCAGTCGACCGGCTCGTTCGGTATTGGCGCCGGTTACGAGACGGGCAACAAGGGTGGCTTCAAGCTGGAAGCTTCGATCGAGGAAAAGAACTTCCTCGGCCGCGGCCAGTATATCCGCGTGGCTGCCGGTGGCGGCGAGAATTCGCGCGACTACAACTTGTCGTTCACCGAACCCTACTTCCTCGGTTATCGCCTTGCTGCCGGCTTCGATGTCTTCAAGAACGAGGACGACAGTGAAGATTACTACAGTGTCGATACGCAGGGCTTTACCCTGCGTGTGACAGCTCCGATCACGGAAGACCTGTCGACGTCGCTGCGCTACAACTACACCAAGCTCGACTACAAGTCGGGCGACCTCGACGAGCTGTCGTCGCCGTATCAGCATGTTGTGGTCAACGGTCCGTGGGTTCGTTCTTCGGTCTCGCACAGCCTGACCTACGACACGATCGACGATCGCACACTGCCGCGCGACGGTATCTTCGCCCAGATCACGCAGGAATTTGCCGGTCTCGGTGGCGATTCGGATTTCTACAAGATCTCGGGTAAGGCTCGTTACTTCCACACGCTGCTCGAAGACGCCGATGTCATCGGCTCCATCGCGGTCAGCGGTGGCCATATGTGGGGCCGCAACGACGTGAAGGTCTTCGACCAGTTCACGCTGTCGGCGAACGACCTGCGCGGCTTCGAATCGAGCGGCATTGGCCCGCGTGCGACCTCGACGGGCGATGCGCTCGGCGGAACGACCTACTTCACGGCGTCCGCAGAAGCCTCCTTCCCGCTGCCGTTCATCTCCCGTGACTCGGGCTTCCGCGGCGCTGTCTTCGTTGATGCCGGCACGCTTTACGGCAATGACGTCAAGACCGTTGCGGCCGACAGGGTCCGTGGTGACGACATGAGCCTGCGCGCTTCCGTCGGTGCCTCGATCATCTGGGCTTCGCCGTTCGGCCCGCTGCGTGTCGACTACGCGGTTCCGGTCAAGAAGGAATCCTTCGACGAGGTGCAGCGCTTCAAGTTCGGCATCGCGACCCAGTTCTGAGGTAAGCAGTCCAGAACTGCGAGAAGACGGACGTTCTGGAGTCATGCCTATGGAGCATAACTGGTTCTTTCCGCCCCATGACGGCATTCGTCTGGGTGACCTTGCCACAAGGCTTGGGGCGGAACTCGCCGATCCTGCGCAGGCCGACCGCGTCGTGCGCAACGTTTCGCCCGTCAATCGGGCGAAAGAAGGCGATCTCTGTTACATTCTTTCCCGCAAGTTCCGCGCCGAGCTCGAGACCTGCGAGGCGAGCGCGATCCTGTGCGACCGCGCTCTCGTGTCGCTCGTTCCCCCAAAGACCGCGGTGCTGATTTCAGCCCGTCCGCACACCGCCTTTGCCCGCGCCGGCGAAATCCTGCACCCTTCGGCCATGCGCCCGGAAGCGATGACCTCGGCGCCCGTCGGCGTCGCCCAGGGCGCCTATGTCGATCCGCAAGCGCGGCTTGAGGACAATGTGTCGGTGGAACCGATGGCCGTGGTCGGCAGGGACGCGGAGATCGGCGAAGGCAGCCGCATCGGACCGGGGGCGATCATCGGTGCAGGCGTGCGCATCGGCCGCGACTGCACGATCGCCGCGGGCGTTACGATCCAGTGTGCGCTGATCGGCAACAATGTCATCATTCATCCCGGCGCGCGTATTGGCCAGGACGGTTTCGGTTATGCTCCCGGTCTCAAGCCCGGCATGATCAAGATCGTTCAGATCGGCCGCGTGATCATCCAGGACCATGTGGAGATCGGCGCGAACACGACGATCGACCGCGGCACGATGGACGATACCGTCATCGGCGAGGGGACCAAGATCGACAACCAGGTCCAGGTTGGCCACAACGTGCGCATCGGCCGGCATTGCGGCATCGTCAGTGGCGTGGGCATCGCCGGCAGCACGCGCATCGGTGACGGCGTGATGATCGGCGGCGCAGCCGGCATCAACGGTCATATTACCATTGGCGACGGCGTGCAGATTGCTGCCATGAGCGGTGTCGTCGCCGATATTCCAGCCGGCGAGAAATACGGCGGCATTCCCGCGCGCCCGATGCGCGATTTCCTGCGCGACATGGCGGAGATCGCCATGCGTTCCAGCACTCGAGTCCAGAAAAAGGGGGGCAACGATGAGTGAAGAAACCAAGGCAACGCTCGGCGTGGCTGATCTGCGTGAGATCCTGACGCTGCTTCCTCATCGTTATCCGTTCCTGCTCGTCGACAAGATCGTCGACATCGATGGCGACGATTCTGCTGTCGGCATCAAGAATGTTACGGTCAACGAGCCGCAGTTCATGGGCCATTTTCCCGACCACCCGATCATGCCGGGCGTTCTGCTCATCGAGGGCATGGCACAGACCGCCGGTGCGATCTGCGCCCGCAAGACGCGCTCTGGCTCCAACCTCGTCTATTTCATGACGATCGACAATGCCCGCTTCCGCAAGCCGGTCGTGCCCGGCGATCGCGTCGAGTTCCATGTCGTCAAGCAGAAGCAGCGCGGCAATATCTGGAAGTTTCACTGCGATGCAAAAGTTGATGGGCAACTCGTCGCGGAAGCTGATATCGGCGCGATGATCGTCAAGAAGGAAGACGCCTGATCATGATTGCCGCCAGCGCGAAGATCCACCCGCTCTCCGTCATCGAGGACGGAGCGGTCATCGGTGAGAACGTCGTCGTGGGACCCTTTTGCCATGTGGGGCCCAAGGTCGTTCTCGGCGATGGTGTCGAACTTCTGACGCATGCGGTGGTGACGGGGCGCACGCATATCGGCCGCGGCACGCGCATCTTCGCCAATGCCGTCATAGGTGGCGATCCGCAGAGCGTGAATCACGACGGCGCCGAGACAACCCTCTCGGTCGGCGAGATGTGCGTCATCCGTGAAGGTGTGACGATGAACACCGGCACGACGGAAGGCGGCGGCAAGACCGTCGTCGGCAACCACAACCTGTTTCTTGCCAATTCGCATGTCGCGCATGATTGTCAGCTCGGCGATCACATCATCCTGTCGAACAATGTCATGCTCGCCGGCCACGTGACCGTCGAGGACCGGGTGATCCTGGGTGGCGGTTCGGCGGTGCACCAGTTCACCCGTATCGGCCGGCAGGCCTTCATCGGGGGGCTTTCGGCGGTTGCCTATGACGTGATCCCCTATGGCATGCTGAACGGCAACCCGGGCATCCTCGGCGGCCTCAACGTCGTCGGCATGAGCCGCTCCGGTATGGAGAAAGCGACGATCCATGAGGTTCGCCGCGCCTTCAAGCAGATTTTCGAGGGCGAGGGGTCGATCCGCGCCAATGCGGCGGCGATCCGTGCGGACTATGCCGATAGCGTGCCTGTCATGCACATTCTCGATTTCATCGCTGTCGAAAGCGACCGCGCGCTGTCTTCCCCGAACCGCGGCAAGGGCTGAGCGGCGTGGCGGACAGCCGGCCCCTCGTGCGCGACCGGCTGGCCATCATCGCCGGCGGCGGCCTGCTGCCGCGCTATGTCGCGGATGCGGCCCGCGCCCGTGGCGAGGATCCCTTTGTCCTGGCGCTTCGCGACGAATCCAGCCCGGACTGGACCGGCTTCGACCATCAGGTCATTTCCATTGGCAACTATGCCGGTATTGGCGCCGCCTTTCGGGCGAAGGGCATCGGCCGCGCCGTGCTGTCGGGTTCCGTCCGCCGTCGACCGGAATGGCGTGACATCCATGCGCCGTTGAAAGCGCTCGCCGCCGTCCCGTCCATCATCCGAACCCTGCTGAAGGGGGGGGATGATGCGGTGCTGAAGATGGTCATCCGGTTGATCGAAGCGGAGGGGGTGCGGGTCGTCGGCGCGCACGAAATCGTGCCTGATCTGCTCGGCAGCGAAGGCCCGCTCGGCACCGTCACGCCGGATGCGGCCGCCGAAGCCGACATTGCCGCCGCGGCCGCCGCGGCGCTGGCGCTCGGTCGCCTCGATGTGGGGCAGGGCGCCGTCGCGCTTGGCGGGCGCGTGGTGGCGCTCGAGGGCGCGGAGGGTACGGATGCGATGCTGGAGCGCGTGGCAAGCCTGCGTGCCGCCGGACGCATCTCCACGCGCCGCAAGGGCGTTCTCGTCAAACTGTGCAAGCCCGAGCAGGACCTGCGCGCCGACCTGCCGTCCATAGGCATGGAAACGTTGCACCGCGCCCGCGCCGCCGGCCTTGCCGGGATCGCCGTGGAGGCTGGGCGCTCGCTTGTGCTGGAACGTGCGGCGCTTGTTGCCGAAGCAGATGCGCACGGTCTGTTCGTGACGGGCATCATACCCGAGAGGGCGGAGGCACGGCGATGACGGAAAGCCCTCTGAAAATCGGCGTCATTGCCGGCGAGGTTTCCGGTGATCTTCTCGGTGGCGATCTGATCGCGGCGCTACGGGCCATGTATGCCGGTCCGGTGACGCTGGTCGGGGTCGGTGGCGAAGCGCTGGAGCGACAAGGTCTCAAATCCCTGTTCGATTTCTCCGAACTCTCCATCATGGGCATTTCGCAGGTGTTGAAGCGGCTGCCGTCGCTTATCCGCCGCATTCGCCAGACGGCCGATGCGTTGGTCGCCGCACGGCCGGATGTGCTTCTCATCATCGACAGCCCGGACTTCACCCATCGCGTGGCGCGCCGCGTGCGCAAGGCGCTGCCGGACCTGCCGGTCGTGAATTATGTCTGCCCGAGTGTCTGGGCCTGGAAGCAAGAGCGCGCACCGCGCATGCGCGCCTATGTCGACCATGTCCTCGCGCTTCTGCCGTTCGAGCCTTCCGTGATGGAGCGGCTCGGCGGCCCTGCGACCACCTATGTCGGCCACCGGTTGGTCAGCGATCCCGACATCCAGCAGGTTCGTGCCGCACGGCTTGCCCGTGGCGAACGCGCGCCGGGCGAGTGCGCGTGCCTGCTGCTTCCCGGTTCACGCGGCACGGAAATCACCCGTCTGCTGCCGGTCTTTGGCGAAGCGGTGCAGGAAATTATCGGGCGCAACCCCGGCACGCGCTTCCTTCTGCCGACCGTGCCGCGGCAGGAGGCGCTGGTGCGGAAACTGACGGCGGACTGGCCGGTGCAGCCGCAGATCACCGTTTCGACCGCGGAGAAGTGGCAGGCCTTCATCGAAGCCGATGCGGCGATCGCGGCCTCCGGCACCGTCATCCTCGAACTGGCGCTCGCGCGCGTGCCTGTCGTCTCGACCTATCGTTTCGACTGGCTCGCCAACCTCTTCCTCGGCAAGGTGAAGATCTGGACGGCGGCGATCCCCAACATCATTGCCGACTACACCGTCGTGCCGGAATATCTGAACGACATGGTGCGCCCCGGCAGTCTGACCCGCTGGGTCGAGCGGCTTTCGACCGATACGGCCCAGCGCAGCGCCATGCTGGAAGGCTATGACCTCGTACACACGCGCATGCGGACACAGCGCCCGCCCGGCGAAACTGGCGCGGCGGTCATCCTGGACCTTCTTGCAACAAAAAAGCCCGGTCGAAACTGACCGGGCTTTTTCATGGATGGCTCCGCTGAAATCAGCGCTTGGAGACCGGTACGTAGTCCCGCTTCGGGGCACCGATATAGAGCTGGCGCGGGCGGCCGATACGCTGCTCCGGATCCTCGATCATCTCGTTCCACTGGGCGATCCAGCCGACCGTGCGGGCGAGCGCGAACAGCACCGTAAACATGGTGGTGGGGAAGCCGAGCGCCTTCAGCGTGATGCCGGAGTAGAAGTCGATGTTCGGGTAGAGCTTCTTCTCGATGAAGTAGTCGTCCGTCAGCGCGATGCGCTCCAGCTCCATGGCGACTTCCAGCATCGGATCGTCCTTGATGCCGAGTTCGCCGAGAACCTCGTGCGTCGTCTTCTGCATGATGCGGGCGCGCGGGTCGTAGTTCTTGTAGACGCGGTGGCCAAAGCCCATCAGGCGGAACGGGTCGTTCTTGTCCTTGGCCTTGGCGACATATTCCGGGATACGCTCGACCGAGCCGATTTCCGCGAGCATGTTGAGCGCGGCTTCGTTGGCGCCGCCATGGGCCGGGCCCCAGAGGCAGGCGATGCCGGCCGCGATGCAGGCGAACGGGTTGGCGCCGGAGGAACCGGCGAGACGAACCGTCGAGGTGGAGGCGTTCTGCTCGTGGTCGGCATGCAGGATGAAAATGCGGTCCATGGCGCGCGAGAGTACTGGGTTGACCACATAGTCTTCGCAGGGCACGGCAAAACACATGCGCAGGAAGTTCGAGGCGTAGTCGAGGTCGTTCTTCGGGTAAACGAAGGGCTGGCCGATGTGGTACTTGTAGGCCATCGCGGCGATCGTCGGCATCTTGGCGATCATGCGCAGCGAGGCGACCATGCGCTGGTGCGGATCGGTGATGTCGGTCGAGTCGTGGTAGAAGGCCGAGAGCGCGCCGACACAGCCGCACATGACGGCCATCGGGTGGGCGTCGCGACGGAAGCCGGTGAAGAAGCGGCTCATCTGCTCGTGCACCATGGTGTGGTGCGTGACGCGGTAATCGAAATCGTCCTTCTGGGACTTGGTCGGCAGTTCGCCGTACAGCAGAAGGTAGCAGACTTCGAGGAAATCGCCGTGTTCGGCCAACTGTTCGATCGGATAGCCGCGATGCAGCAGAACGCCTTCGTCGCCGTCGATATAGGTGATCTTCGATTCGCAGGACGCGGTGGAGGTGAAGCCCGGATCGTAGGTGAAGGTGCCGGTGTTCTTGTACAGCGTGCCGATGTCGATCACATCGGGGCCGATCGTACCGGATCGCGTCGGCAGCTCAACCGCTTTGCCACCGACCGATACACCCGCGCTTGTTCCTGTCATAACGATCCTCCGTTGTTTCCAATGGCGGCACGAAGTTGTGCCGGAACCATGAACATGCTCGTTTTGCTAGCCCATTTGCACCTGCCTGCCAAGCGAGACGAAAGGCAAATTGTGCATTGCGGAAATAGGCTTTCCGGCAACGCAATATCTACCCTTTCCAGCAAGTTTCAAGCAACTTTTACGCGTGTTTCGCGAAATGCGGAGGTGGCATCCTTTCTGTCTGGCTTAGCACTTGCGGCAACCACTGTTGATTGAAGTTTCCATCATTCGGTTGCATAGTGGCGGTGTGAACGGGTGGGGCCGGGATCATGGAGAAGGGCAAGGGCGCAGAACGGCGGGAGGTGCCCGAGGCGCATGCCTGGCGGGCGGCGCCTGACGATGCTCCTCTGCCGGTCCCGGCACGCGATCCGCTGGCCCGCAGGGGCAGGGTCGTGATGCTTCTGACAGCGGCGGGGCGCCTGAGGAGTGCTTCCGAGACGCCGCAGACGTGGTCCGCCGCCTTCGCGCAGGAACGGGCACATGGCCATTTCTTCCTGTTCGTGCCGGTCTTCCTTGGTGCTGGAGCGGCCCTGTGGTTTTCCGCCGTTACTGATCCATCGCTTCCAGCACTGCTGCTTTTCGCTGCCTTCGCGTTCTGGCCCGCCTGGCGCTTCCGACATCGGGAGGACTGGACTGCGCTCGCCGCCGGGGCAATACTCTTCGTTCCGGTCGGCATGCTGCTGGCGGCGCTCGAAAGCGCGCGGCTCGATACGGTCGTGCTTGATGCGCCCGTTACCACCGATGTCAGCGGGCGGGTGCTGGCGCGCGAGAGTGACGAACGGGGTGCGATCCGCTACCGCATCGCGCTCGATACGACACGCGACCCGGTGCTCAAACGCCCGCCCGGCGTGGTGACGCTCCTCGCCCGCAGTCGGCATGCGCCGATCCCGATCGGCGGTGGGATATCCGGACGGGCACGGCTCGGGCCGCCCTCCGGCCCGGCGCTTTCCGGCCTCAACGACTTCGCCTTCGACGCCTATTTCGCCGGCACCGGCGCGGTCGGCTACTTCTATCAGGCCCCGCGTGCGGTTGCAGTGGCCGAGCCGGGCGCCGAGGGTCGGATTCGACAGACGGTCGCGGCCTGGCGCAACAACCTCACCGAGCATATCCGCGGGCGGATTGGCGGCGATGCCGGCGCGATCGCCGCGGCCCTGGTGACGGCGGAGCAGCGGGCGATCAGCACGGAAACGGTGGAGGCATTGCGAGAGGCGGGGCTTGCCCATGTGCTGGCCATTTCCGGGCTCAACATGGTGCTCGCCGCCGGCACCTTCCTCGTCGGCGCCCGCGTTCTGATGGCACTGATCCCGGGCTTTTCCGAACGCTATCCCGCCAAGAAGATCGCCGCCGCCGGCGCGCTCGTCATGGTGACGCTCTATATCCTCGTTTCGGGCGGTGCGATCTCCGCCGTGCGCTCGTGGATCATGATCTGCATCATGCTGGTGGCGGTGCTGTTCGGCCGTGCGGCGATCAGCCTGCGCAATGTGGCGCTCTCGGCCATCGTTATCCTTGCCGTGACGCCGTCGGCCGTCACCAATCCGGGTTTCCAGATGTCCTATGCCGCAACGCTCGGGCTCGTCGCCGGCTATGCGGCCTGGCGGGAACGTCCCGTCCGCCGCGAGGACGAGGGAGGGCGCCTGAAACTGTTCGGTGGCGCGCTGGGGCGCTTCTTTGGCGGGTTGCTCCTGTCCTCGCTGATCGGCGGCTTCTCGACCCTGATCTATTCCATCGGTCATTTCCATCGCATCCCGGCCTATGGACTTGCCGGCAACCTGCTCGCCATGCCTGTCATCAGCGCGATCGTCATGCCCTTCGGCCTCATCGCCGTACTGCTCATGCCTTTCGGCCTCGATGGCGTGCCCTTCGCGATCATGGGCAAGGGCATCGAGTGGATGATCGCGCTGTCGACATGGGTTGCGAGCTGGAAGGGCGAGATCGTCACCGGCCGCATTCCCTCGATTGCGTTCCTGCTGATCGGTTTTGGTGGCGGGCTTGTCTGCATCCTGCGCACGCGGCTGCGCCATGCGGGAACGCTGCTTGTCGGGATCGGCCTCGCCATCGCCTGCTTTCCGGCTGGAGGGGCCACGCCGGAAGCGCTGGTGTCCGAGGATGGCCGCCTCGTTGCCATCCTTCGCGGCGAAACCGTCGCCACAAACCGGGCAAGACCGCCAGACTTCATCTATGCGCAGTGGCGGCGCGCCCTTCGGCTCGGCGAACTTGTAAAACCCGAGATCCGCAGAAGCGCCGGCTTGACCCTTGAAGAAGCCGTCAGCACCGCGGGTGCCGCAGAAAGCCGGAACAAGCCCCGGCGCAGGGCCGACCGGCAGAAGGCGAGGGCCGCCATGGCGTCCGCGCTCGCGGCGGCCCGGGTCGGCAATGGCTTCGTCTGCGAGGCAAAGGCCTTCTGTGCCGCCGTCTCGCCAAGCGGCTGGCGGATCGTGACCCTCGACGACGTCGCCTTCCTGGGCACGGCCTGCGACGCTGCCGACCTTGTCGTCGTGTCCCTGGCCCTGCGGCTAAATGCCTGCCGCTCGGGTGCGCGCCTGGTGACGGCGCGTCATTTGAGGCGAACCGGGGCCCTCGAAATCCACCCGGATGCCGAAGGCCTATCCAACATCTTTTCAGCTGCGCAGATCACACCGGCCGTGGAAAGTCTCGATCGGCCCTGGGCCCGCCACCGCAGCTACGACTGGCGCACGGGCAGTTTCGATCAGCCGGCCGATCAGTGATAGCGGCGGATGAGGCCGACCAGCTTGCCCTGGATTTTTACCCGGTCCGGCCCGAAGATGCGGGTCTCGTAGGCGGGGTTTGCCGCTTCGAGCGCGATCGACGCGCCCTTGCGGCGAAAGCGCTTCAGCGTGGCTTCCTCGTCGTCGACAAGCGCGACGATGATTTCGCCGGGATTGGCGCTGCTCGCCGTGCGGATGATCACCGTGTCGCCATCGAGAATGCCGGCCTCGATCATCGAATCGCCCTTGACCTCCAGCGCATAGTGATCGCCGTTGCCGATCATCTCGGCCGGAACGGTGATGTCATGGGTGTTGTTCTGGATGGCGGAGATCGGCACGCCGGCAGCGATGCGGCCCATGACAGGCACGGAGACGGATGAGGAAACCTCGGCCACGGGCGTGCGCTGCGGCGGGGCGGCGACGGGAGCGGGGGGCTGCTTGCCGCGACTGCCCTCGATGACGGCAGGTGAAAAGCCGCGGCGCGGCTGCAGGCTCTGGGTATAGGCTTCGGGAAGCTTTATCACCTCGAGCGCGCGGGCCCGGTTCGGCAGGCGCCTAATGAAGCCGCGTTCCTCCAGCGCCGTGATGAGGCGGTGGATGCCCGATTTCGACGCGAGATCCAGCGCGTCCTTCATCTCGTCGAAGGAGGGAGGAATACCGGACTCCTTCATCCGTTCATGAATGAACAGGAGAAGTTCCTGTTGTTTCCGCGTGAGCATGGCCCCTCCACCGAGAATCGAGTGAAACAAATCCAGAACAGACACTATCTGTTCCATATGTGTTCTGCAAGGGCCTGCTGAAACAATAATAGTACTGTTCAGGCGGATGGTTCGCGCAGGAGAAGCACTGTACAGGGCGCGCCTGCAGGGGCCGCCGGCGCGTGGGGTGCGCGGACGAGAAGGGCCTCGGATGCGGCGAAGGCCTTCATCATGGAGGAATCCTGCTTGTCGAGGGGCGTGACGAGCAGGTCTCCGGCGGGGTCGCGGGCAATGCGTGCGCGAACATAGTCCTGCCGGTGGTCGTTCTCCTTGAGCGGCACGGCGGCAATGGCCGGACGTTCGCGGTTTTCCGCTGGAAGGCGCGCGAGGCGGCGCACGACGGGAACGAGGAAGAGGTGCGAGCAGACGAGACTTGAAACAGGGTTGCCGGGCAGGCCCACGACGTGCACGTCGCCGAGGCGGCCGACCATCAGGGGTTTGCCGGGGCGCATGGCGATGCGCCAGAAATCGAGGTCCATGCCGGCTTCGCCGAGCACGGGCTGCACAAGGTCGAAATCCCCGACGGATGCGCCGCCGAGTGTGACGAGCGCATCGATACCGAGCGACAGTGCGTGGCGCACGGCGTTCAGAATTGCGTCCTTGTCGTCGCCGACGATACCGAGGTCGATCACCTCGGCGCCTGCCGCGCGGGCGAGCGCAGCGACGCCGTAGGTGTTGGATGCAATGATCTGGCTGGCGCCTGGGGGTGTGCCCGGCGACACAAGCTCGTCGCCGGTGGCGAGCACGGCGATGCGCGGGCGTGCATAGACGGTCACCGCCGCATGGTTCATGGCTGCCGCGACCGTCAGGCGGCCGGCATCGAGCACGTCGCCGGTCCTCAGGACGATTTCGCCTTCGGAAAAATCCTGGCCGCGCGGGCGGATGTGGCGGCCCTTCGGTGTGAGGAAGGTGGTGCGGATGCGACCGTCTTCCAGGACCTCGGCATCTTCCTGCAGGAGCACGGTATCGGCGAAGGCCGGCAGCGGGGCGCCGGTGAAGATACGCACGGCCTCGCCGGGGCCTGCGGTGCCCTGGAAGGCGTGGCCAGCGGACGACATGCCCGCAACGCTCAGGATCGAGCCGAGCGTGGCTATATCCGCGTGGCGCACGGCATAACCGTCCATCGCGGAATTGTCGAAGGGCGGCTGCGTCAACTTGGCAGCGACATCCTCGGCAAGCACGCGGCCATCCGCCTCGTGCAGCCGGACCAGCTCTGTCCGCTGTGTCGGCCGGGCGGCCGAAAGCAGGCGATGGAGGGCGTCTTCGACAGGCAGCAGCGACATCAGCCTGCGTCTCCGCGCCGGTAGTCGCCGGAGCGTCCGCCGGATTTTTCGACGAGGCGGATGCCGCCGATCTCCATCTCGCGGTCTGCGGCTTTCGCCATGTCGTAGATGGTGAGGCAGGCGACGCTGACGGCGGTGAGCGCCTCCATCTCCACGCCGGTGCGGCCGGTCAGCTTGGCCATTGCCTCGATCCGCAGTCCCGGAAGGCTGCGGTCCTCGCGGATGTCGACCGCGACCTTGCTCAGCATCAGGGGATGGCAGAGCGGGATGAGGCTGGCGGTCTGCTTGGCGGCCATGATGCCGGCAAGCCGCGCCGTACCGATCACGTCGCCCTTCTTGGCGTCGCCCTTGAGGATGAGGTCCAGCGTTGCCGGCGCCATGCGGATGAACCCTTCGGCAACCGCGATGCGCACCGTCTCGGCCTTGCCGCCGACATCCACCATGTTGGCTTCGCCGGACGCGCCGATATGCGTGAGCGTGCGGGCCTCGCCCGTCATTTCGAGACCGCCATCATTCCGCTGCCAGCATGCCGGCCGAGCCGGTAAGGAGCTCGCGAGTGGCGGCCGCCACGTCATCCTTGCGCATCAGGCTTTCGCCGACGAGGAAAGTGGAGATGCCGACCTTGCCGAGGCGTTCGCAATCCGCATGGGTGAAGATGCCGCTCTCGCCAACGAGCAGGCGGTCATCCGGCACCATGCTTGCGAGCTTTTCGGAAACGGCAAGATCCACGTCGAACGTGCGCAGATTGCGGTTGTTGATGCCGACGAGCTTGGACTTGAGCTTCAGCGCGCGTTCCATTTCAGGCGCATCATGCACCTCGATGAGCACATCCATGCCGAGCGCGAAGGCGGCGTCTTCCAGCATCTTCGCATCGTCGTCGCTGAGCGAGGCCATGATGAGAAGGATGCAGTCCGCACCCCAGGCACGGGCTTCCAGCACCTGGTAGCCGTCGAACATGAAGTCCTTGCGCAGCGCCGGCAGGGTGCAGGCCGCCCGCGCCGCTGTCAGGAATTCCGGCGCACCCTGGAAGCTCGGTGTGTCCGTGAGAACGGAAAGGCAGGCGGCTCCGCCGGCCTCATAGGCCTTCGCCAGCGCCGGCGGATCGAAATCCGGCCGGATGAGGCCCTTGGAGGGGCTTGCCTTCTTGATCTCGGCGATGAGGCCGAAGCGGCCTTCCGCCTTTTTCGCCTTGAGGCTCGCAAAGAAGCCCCGCGGCGGCTCCTGGTCGCGGATGCGCGCGCGAAGCTCGGCGGGGGAAACACGCGCCTTGGCGGCGGCGATTTCCTCCAGCTTGTAGGCTTCGATCTTCTTCAGGATATCGGTCATGGACAATCCTACTCCGCCTGGCCTTCGTTGGAAACTGCGACAAGGCGTTCCAGAACGGTGCGCGCACGCCCGCTTTCCAGCGCTTCGGTGGCGAGGCGCATGCCGTCCCTGAGCGTTTCCGCCTTGCCGGCGACGACCAGCGAGGCCGCGGCATTGGCGAGCGAAATGTCCCGGTAAGGCATGTGCGCGCCGCCGAGCACGGACAGGAGGGCGGCGGCATTGTGCGCGCCGTCTCCACCGCGCAAGTCGTCCAGTGCGACCTGGGGAAGGCCGAAATCGGCGGGCGTCAGTTCGAAGGTGCGGATCTTGCCATCTTCGAGCGCGGCGACCTTCGTCGTGCCCGTCGTGGTGATCTCGTCGAGGCCTTCGCCATGCACAACCCAGATGCTCTCCGAGCCGAGATCGCGCATCACTTCGGCGATCGGCAGCAACCAGTGCGGCGAGAAGACGCCGAGCAGCTGGCGTTTGACGCTGCCGGGGTTCGAAAGCGGGCCGAGCAGGTTGAAGATCGTGCGCGTGCCGAGTTCGACGCGCGACGGGCCGACATGCTTCATGGCAGGATGGTGCAGCTGCGCGAACATGAAGCCGAGGCCGGCATCGTGCACGCAGCGTGCGATCTCCGCGGGGCCGATGTCCAGCTTTACGCCGAGGCAGGAGAGGGCGTCCGCCGTGCCCGACTTCGAGCTGAGCGCCCGGTTGCCGTGCTTTGCGACCGGAACGCCGGCGCCCGCGACGATGATCGCCGCGAGCGTCGAGATGTTGTAGGTGCCGGCGCCGTCGCCGCCCGTGCCGACGATGTCCACCGCATCGGCGGGAACATTGACCGGCAGCATGCGGGCGCGCATCGAGCCGACGGCGCCGTAGATCTCGTCGACGGTCTCACCGCGCACGCGCAGCGCCATCAGGAAGCCGCCGATCTGCGAGGGCGTGGCGGCACCGGACATGATGATCTCGAAGGCGCCGCGGGCGTCCTCGCGGTCCAGCGTCGCGCCCCCGGCAACCTTGGCGATATAGGGTTTCAGGTCGGACATGCGGTTGCCGTCTCCCTATCGCGCGATGCTCTGTTCGGCGAGCGTGCGGTTGATCGAAACGCCGTAGGACGTCTGCAGGGCGCTCACCATCTGGTCGAGGATGTCGTCGCCGCTGGCACGGGCGACGGCGGCGATCTGCTGCTCGTCGCTGGAGAGCGCGTCGGTGGCGGTCTCGGCGTTCACTTCCGTCACCTTCAGGAGGATCTGGCCTTCACCGTCGACACTGGGCGTATTGGCGACGTGGCCGAGCGGACCTGCGAAGGCGGCAGCGACGGCCACCGGGCTCAGCACCGGATCCTGGGCGCCGCGATTGAGGCCCGCCTTGTTCTCGACGGCCATGCCGAGTTCGCCGGCAATGGCGGCGATGTCGCCACCCTTGCGCACGCGCTCGGCCAGCTCCTCGGCCTTCTTGGCGAGTGTCTGGCGCTGCTGCTCGGCGGTCCAGTCGGCGACCACGCGCTCGCGCACCTCGTCCAGCGTGCGGTCGCGGTCCGGGATCACGTCGAGCACCTCGAACCAGGCATAACCCTCGCGGCCGACATTGATCGGCTGCGTTTCCGTGCCGACATCCGTCTTGAAGACCTCGCCGAGAAGGGCGGCCTTTTCGGGCAGGCCGGTGATCTCCTCACCCTTCTGGTCGTTGCCCTGCGCATCGACGGCGTCGATCGTCACGGCCTTCAGGTTGTTCTTGGCCGCGGCTTCGGCAAGGCTGAGGCCTTCGGCGCGCGCATCTTCCAGCCGGTCGTGTACGGCGAGAATGCCATCGGCGGCCTCGCTCAGCGCCAGCTCGTTGCGCAGATCCTCCTTCACCTCGTCGAAGGTCTTGGTGTTTTCCGGGCGGATGTTCGTCACGCGCAGGATGATCGGGCCGAATGTGCCGTCGATGACCGGGGTCGTGCCGCCGTTTTCAGCGACAGCGAAGGCGGGTGCGGCGAACTTCTGGTCCGGCACGTTCGCTTCGGTGAAATCACCGAGCAGCACGTCGGCGGCCGTCTTGCCCTGCTCGGCGACGATGGCGTCGAAGGTCGTGCCGGATGCAAGCTTGGCGACAGCCGCGTCTGCGCTCGCGCGGTCGGCAAACGTCAGCTGCTCGATCGTGCGGGTGGCCGGCGTGCGGTACTTGTCCTTGTTCTTCTCATAGTCGGCCTGGAGTGCCTCGTCGGTAATCGCAGCCGTATCGACGATGTCCTTCGGCTCGAGCGAGACATAGACGACCTTGCGATATTCCGGCGCACGGTACTTGGCCTTGTTCTCTTCGAACCAGGGGGCGAGCACGTCGTCGCCCGGTGCCTTGACCGGGTCGATATTGGCGTTGCTCAGGATGAGATAGTCGATGGTGCGGGCTTCGCTGCGGTACTGGCGCAGGGCTGCGGTCAGCACGTCGGGCGCCTTGTAGCCGTCGGAAACGGCCTCGACGACCTGGGCGCGGATCGCCACCTGGCTGCGGTTGTTGATGTAGTCGTTCTCCCGGAGGCCGGCATTGCGCAGGACGGAGGAGAAGGCCATGCGGTCGAACTGGCCGTTGACGCCGCGGAAGGCCGGGTCGTCGGCGATCAGCTGGGCGAGGCGACCTTCGGAAAGGCCGAGATTCATGTCGCGCGAAAGCTGGTCGAGCGCAGCGCCGGCGACGAGCTCGGCGAAAACCTGATTCTCGATGCCGAAGGCACGGGCCTGCTCGGCATTCAGCCGCATGCCGAAGCGCTGCGACATGGTCGCGACCTGGCGCTCATAGGCAAGACGGAAGTCTGTCGGCGAAACGCTGACATCGCCGACCGTGACCACGGAATTGGCCGTGCCGGTCACGAGAGAGCTCGAAACGCCCCAGACAGCGAAGGAACCGACCAGAACGATCAGCAGGGCTTTTGCCACCCAGGTCTGGGAGGCGCGTCTCAGGGCTTCGAGCATCGTCTAAATTTCCTCAATCTCAGCGGCCGTGCGGCCGGAAATCGTCTCTTAACGGAAAGTTCGCGGGAATTGAAGTCCGCCCGGGTTACGCAATGCTCGGGAAAACAGGGCCTGACGCAAATGTGTCAGGCGGTGTCGATTTATTTTGCCGGCAAACAAAAGTTTTTTGAAATTATTGACGGAATACCGCCAAAATGGCCTATCACGATGCGAAACTTCGTGTTCGGATGCGCGATCAGGCCGGTGAGTCCTGTTTTCACCGGGAGGAAGGGGGCAAAACCGTGGAATCCACGATTGTCATGATCAATCTTTTTGGCGCGGTCGCGCTGCTGCTGTTCGGCCTCGCACAGGTGAAGGACGGCATGACCCGCGCTTTCGGCGTCCGCCTGCGTTCCGGCCTGGCGCTCGGCACGCGCGGGCCGTTCCGCTCCTTCTTCGCTGGTTTCGTCGCCACCGTCGCGCTGCAGAGTTCGACGGCGACGGCGCTGATGATCGCCTCTTTCGTCGAGCGCAACCTCGTCAGGGCGCGCATGGCGCAGATCGTGCTGCTCGGCGCCAATGTCGGCACGGCCGTCACGGCCTGGCTGGTGGCGACGGGCATCGAATCGGTTTCCCCGCTGGTCATCCTCATCGGCATCGTCTTCTACAAGTCGAGCAGCTCCACCGCCCGGCAGGGTCTCGGCTCTGCTCTGGTCGGCATTGGCCTCATGCTCCTGTCGCTGCACCTGCTCAGCCTTGCGACCGAGCCGATGCGCCAGTCGCCCGCGCTCGGCGCCTTCCTGACGCTGCTCGACGGGGCTTGGCCCGTCGCACTTGCCTTCTCGACGGTTCTCGCCATCATTTCGTCCTCCAGCCTCGCGGTCGTCGTGCTCATCATCTCGCTGACGGCGATGGGCATCCTGTCGCCGGCGCTGACGGTCATCCTCGTGCTTGGCGCAAATCTCGGCGGCGCCGTGCCGCCGGTCATCGCCACCATGAAGGCGGCGGCTTCGGCCCGGCGCGTCACGCTCGGCAATCTCATCGTACGCGGGGTCGGCTGCCTTGCGGTGCTACCCTTTGCCGGGCAGGTCGCCGAGCTTCTGGCGCTTCTGCCGATCCCCGCCGCAAAACTTCCCGTCGATGTGCATCTGGCGTTCAACCTCGTGGTCGCGCTGATCCTCTGGCCGCTGTCGGGGCCGCTCTCGAAGCTGATGGAAAAGCTCGTTCCGGAAGAAAAGCAGCCGGAGACGGGACCGAAATATCTCGACGATTCCGCGCTCTCGAACCCGGTCGTCGCGCTGTCTGGCGCGACACGCGAGGTGCTGCGCGTCGGGGACATCATCGAATCGATGCTGATCCGCACCATGCGGGCCTTCAACGACAACAATCTGGCGCCGCTGAAGGATGTCGGCGAACTGGAACGGCAGGTCGACGCTTTGCAGCAGGAGGTGAAGATCTACCTGTCGCGCCTTGGCCGTCAGGGCATCACCGGCGAGAGCGCCGCGCGTTCCATCGTCATCATCGACTATGCGATCAATCTCGAACATGTCGGCGACATCATCGAGAAGGGCCTGCAGGAGCAGGTGCGCAAGAAGATCGCCAATGGCCTGAAATTCTCCGACGACGGCTACAAGGAACTGGCCAACCTCTTCAACCTGACGATCGAGAATCTGCGCATCGCCCAGACGATCTTCGTCACGCGGGACGCCGGGCTTGCCCGTCAGCTGGTCGAGGTGAAGGTGGATGTGCGACGGATGGAGAAGCAGTCCTCGGAACGTCATCTGGCACGCCTTCGCGACGGCCGGCTCGACAGCCTGCAGACGAGCTCGCTGCATCTCGACATGCTGCGCGACTTGAAGCGCGTCAACGCTCATCTCGTCTCGGTCGCCTATCCTATCCTCGACGAGAGCGGGCTTCTGACGGAGAGCCGCCTGCGCAGCAGCAGCGCGAGCTGAGGCACCTTGCGGTCCAGGGCTGAGCCAATAGAAGGATCGGGCGGCTTGCAAGAACCGCCTGAGAAATATCCCTTTGTCTCCTCCGTTCCGTTTTTGCTAAGGAACGGCGTCGATTTCGGGTGAACGAGGATTCCCATGACTGCAACGAAGCGCACCTGCCTGGCCGTCATTCTGGCTGCCGGCGAAAGCACGCGGATGAAATCCTCCCGTTCGAAGGTGCTGCATCCCGTCGCCGGCCGGCCGATGATCGCCCATGTGGTCGATGCACTGGTCGGCGCCGGCATTTCCGATGTCGCACTGGTGCTTGGCCGCGATGCGGACAAGGTCGAGGCGGCGGCGGCGAACCCGGCGGTCACCAGCTCTGTGCACATCCAGACCGAGCGGCTGGGCACCGCCCATGCCGTGCTGGCCGCGCGCGACGCCATCGCCCGGGGCTATGACGACGTGCTCGTTATCTTCGGCGACACGCCGCTCGTCACCGATGCGCCGCTGACGGCCGCCCGCGCGGGCCTTGCCGGAGGTGCGGATGTCGTCGTCATCGGTTTCGAGACGGCGGACCCGACCGGTTACGGCCGGCTGATCGTGGAGAACGGCGAATTGCTGGCGATCCGTGAACAGAAAGATGCAAGCGAGGCCGAACGCGCGATCACCTATTGCAATGGCGGCCTGATGGCGATCGACGGGCGCAAGGCGCTCGACCTCATCGGCCGGATCGGCAACGCCAATGCCAAGGGTGAGTATTATCTCACCGACATCGTCGAGGTGGTGCGCGGAGCCGGCGGCCGGGCCATTGCCGTCGAGGCTCCGGAGGAGGAGCTGACCGGCTGCAACACACGTGCCGAACTTGCGGTCATCGAGCGGCTCTGGCAGCAGCGCCGCCGCCACCGGATGATGCTGGACGGCGTCTCGATGATTGCACCGGAGACCGTGTTCCTTGCCTATGATACGAAGATCGCGCCTGACGTGACCATCGAGCCGAACGTCTTCTTCGGCCCCGGTGTCACCGTGGAAAGCGGCGCGCTTATCCATTCCTTTTCGCATATCGAGGGGGCGCATATCGCCGAGGATGCGGAGATCGGCCCCTATGCCCGCCTGCGGCCGGGCGCCAATCTCGGCCCGCATTCCAAGGTCGGCAATTTCTGCGAGGTAAAGAAGGCGGAGATCGGTGCGGGCGCCAAGGTCAACCATCTTACCTATATCGGCGACGCCATCATCGGCGAAAAGACGAATATCGGCGCGGGCACCATCACGTGTAACTATGATGGCATCAACAAGCACCTGACCCGCATCGGCGGTCACGCCTTCATCGGCTCCAACACGTCGCTCGTCGCCCCCGTTTCGATCGGCGATGGCGCCTATATCGCATCCGGTAGCGTCATCACCGAGGATGTGCCCGACGATGCGGTCGCCTTCGGCCGGGCCCGGCAGGAGAACAAGGAGGGCAGGGCCGTTCTGATCCGCGAGCGCAACCAGGCGATCAAGGATGCCAGGAAAAAGGCTGCCGGATAGCCGCTGCCCGCGTTAACGCTTGCAATCGAAAGTGAGTGTCGTCGTGTTGCGCCGCGGCGAAAAACCTCTACGAAACGAATGCAGTAGAACGAAATGAACCTGCGGAGCGGTCCATGTGCGGAATTGTCGGTATCGTCGGAAACCAGCCTGTTGCCGGCCGCCTCGTCGATGCCCTGAAGCGCCTTGAATACCGCGGCTATGATTCCGCCGGCGTTGCCACCATCGTCGACGGCAAGCTGGTGCGCCGCCGCGCCGAAGGCAAGCTGTTCAACCTCGAAAAGCGCCTCGCCGAAGAACCGCTCGCCGGCACGATCGGCATCGCCCACACACGCTGGGCGACGCATGGCGCGCCGACCGAGGCCAATGCCCATCCGCATTTCGTCGATGGCGTTGCCGTCGTGCACAACGGCATCATCGAGAACTTTTCCGAGCTGAAGGACGAGCTGATCGCCGGTGGCGCCACCTTCACGACGCAGACCGACACCGAGGTCGTCGCCCAGCTCGTCGCAAAGCACCGTCGCGACGGCCTTGGCCGGCGCGAGGCGATGCATGCCATGCTGCGCCGCGTCACCGGCGCCTATGCGCTCGCGGTGGTCTTCGAGGACGATCCGTCGACCATCATGGCTGCGCGCAGCGGCCCGCCGCTTGCGATCGGCCACGGTCGCGGCGAAATGTTCCTCGGCTCCGATGCCATTGCGCTCGCCCCCTTCACCAACGAGATCACCTATCTCGTCGATGGCGACTGGGCGGTGATCGGCCGAGACGGCGCCTTCGTCTTCGACATCGACGGCAACCGTGTGGAGCGGCCGCGCCAGTTCTCGTCCGCTGCCGCCTATCTCGTCGACAAAGGCAATCACCGGCATTTCATGGAAAAGGAAATCCATGAGCAGCCCGAGGCGATTTCCCATGCGCTCAGCCACTATGTCGATTTTCTCGCCCATACGGTGCGCCCGATCGCGTCCGAGATCGATTTTTCCAAGGTGCCGAGCCTGGCCATTTCCGCCTGCGGCACGGCTTATCTCGCGGGCCTCGTCGGAAAGTACTGGTTCGAGCGGTATGCCCGCCTTCCGGTCGAGATCGATGTCGCCTCGGAATTCCGCTACCGCGAAATCCCGCTGAATCCGGCCTCCGCCGCGCTCTTCATTTCGCAGTCCGGCGAGACGGCAGACACGCTCGCCTCGCTGCGGTATTGCAAGGAGAACGGCCTGAAGATCGGTGCGGTCGTCAACACGCGCGAATCGACCATCGCCCGCGAATCGGACGCCGTCTTCCCGATCCTTGCCGGCCCGGAAATCGGTGTCGCCTCCACCAAAGCCTTTACCTGCCAGCTCGCGGTCCTGGCGGCACTCGCCGTCGGAGCGGGCCGGGCGCGCGGCACGATCAACGAGGCGGAAGAAAAGGCGCTGGTGCGCAACCTCGCCGAAATGCCGCGCATCATGGCCGGCGTGCTCAACACCATCCAGCCGTCGATCGAGCAGCTCTCGCGCGACCTCTCCAAGTGCAAGGACGTGCTCTATCTCGGCCGTGGCACCAGCTATCCGCTGGCCATGGAAGGAGCGCTCAAGCTCAAGGAAATCTCCTACATCCACGCCGAAGGCTACGCTGCCGGTGAACTCAAGCACGGCCCGATCGCGCTGATCGACGAGAACATGCCCGTCATCGTCATCGCCCCGCATGACCGGTTCTTCGAAAAGACCGTCTCCAACATGCAGGAAGTCGCAGCCCGTGGCGGCCGGATCATCTTCATCACCGACGAGAAGGGCGCTGCGGCCTCGAAGCTTGAGACCATGGCGACGATCGTGCTGCCGAATGTCGACGAGATCATCGCGCCCATGATCTATTCGCTGCCCATCCAGCTTCTCGCCTACCACACGGCGGTCTTCATGGGCACGGACGTCGATCAGCCGCGCAACCTCGCCAAGTCCGTGACCGTCGAATGATCTTCTTGCGCCCGGAACGACCCGAGGACGTGGATGCCATCCGCACGCTGACGGAAACGGCCTTCAAGACCGCGCCCCATGCCGATGGTACGGAGCATATCATCATCGACCGTCTTCGCGCCGCGGGTGCCCTGACGCTTTCGCTGGTGATGGAGGCGGACGGCGCCATTGTCGGCCACGTCGCCTTTTCACCGGTCACGGTGTCCGATGGAAGTACGGACTGGTATGGCCTTGGCCCGATCTCCGTCGACCCGGCCCGCCAGGGCGAGGGCATCGGCGGCCGGCTGATCGGGGAGGGGCTGCAGCGCCTCAAGGCCCTTGGCGCGGCCGGCTGCGTTCTGCTCGGCGATCCCGCCTATTACAGCCGGTTCGGCTTTGTGGCCGATCCGAAGCTGACACTCGACGGCGTGCCGCCGGAGTATTTCATGCGCGTGGCGTTTTCTCCGGTTTACGGCGGGGGAACGGTTTCCTATCATCCGGGTTTCTATGGCTGAGTGACCTCCCACGCTCGCCAGATGCTGGATATCCGATGACCGACCTCGTTCCGAGACAGTCGCTCGCCATGCGGCTGCGCAACAATTTTCTGACCGGCCTCGTCATCTGTGCGCCGATCGCCATCACCATATGGCTGACCTGGACCTTCATCCGCTGGGCCGACAGCTGGGTGAAACCCTATATTCCGGCACAGTACAATCCGGAAAACTATCTGCAGTTCGCCATTCCCGGCTTCGGGCTCCTGACGGCGCTGGTGCTGATCACGCTTGTCGGGTTTCTGGGCAAGAACCTCATCGGCCGCACCATCGTCGAGTTTGGCGACGGGCTGTTCAACCGTACGCCGCTGGTGCGCACGGTACACAAGAGCCTGAAGCAGATCTTCGAGACGGTGCTGAAGGACAAGGGGACCTCATTCAACAAGGCGGCGATGATCGAATATCCGAGCCCCGGCCTGTGGGCGATCGTCTTCGTGGCCACGGATGCGCGCGGCGAGATCGCGACGAAGTTCCGTGCGATGGGCAAGGACATGGTTGCCTGCTTCCTGCCGCCGACGCCCTTTCCGACCGCCGGTTTCCTTGTCTATGTGCCGCGCGAAAAGCTGGTGCCGCTCGACATGAGCGCGGAGGACGCCGCCAAGCTCATCATCTCCGTCGGCCTCGTCACGCCGCCGGACAAGCCGCTCCAGCTCGTCGAGAGCGAGGCTCAGCGCAAGGCGAAGGGCAAGAAGAAGAGCTGAGGGAACCGAACCCTCGACGTCGTCCCCGGGCTTGACCCGAGGATCCATGCGTCACGGCACGGCCCTGCTTGGGGCATGGATCCTCGGGTCAAGCCCGAGGATGACGGAGGGAAGGTTTACGGGTGATGTCGGCGTTCAGCCTTCGAGCCGCCCCGTGAAGGGGCGGCCGGAAAAGGCTATTCGGTAACCGCTGCGTCCGTCTGCTCTTCCAGGATGACCTTGCCCTCCTCGGCGGGCAGGCGGGACTGCTTTCTGGTTGTGGTGACGCTTGCGGTGGTGATGGTCTTGTCGACCTTGGCTTCCGCATTGACCTTGTTATGCCAGGCGCATTCCGCAAAGGCGGCGGATGCCGAAAGGCCGAGCGTTGCTGCGACTACGAGAACTGTCTTCATGGCATTTCTCCTTCTTCGCTGGGGCGATGGAAAGTATGCCTTCACGCCGGACATCGGCGAAATCACGTTTTTGTGGCGGAAGCGCTCCTGTGCGAAATCCTCCTGCGCTTCATCCGGCACGCAGGAAGCGGATCGCCTCGTCGCGGCGGTAGAGATAGAGCAGCGTGCGGATCGCTTCGCCGCGTTCGCTCGTCAGGTCCGCATCGCGCTCCAGCACATAGGCGGCGTCCTTGCGGGCGATTTCGAGAAGGTCGCCATGGGCTTCGAGGCTTGCCACCAGAAAGCCGGGCGTGCCGGACTGGCGGGTGCCCAGAAGCTCACCTTCGCCGCGCAGCTTCAAATCCTCCTCGGCGATGCGGAAACCGTCCTCCGTCTCGCGCAGGATCGAAAGCCGTGCCCGGCCGTTCTCGCTGAGCGGCCCCTTGTAGAGGAGGATGCAGCTCGACGCCTCCTCGCCCCGCCCGACGCGGCCGCGCAGCTGGTGGAGCTGGGCAAGGCCGAAGCGCTCGGCATGCTCGATCACCATGATGGAGGCATCCGGTACATCGACGCCAACCTCCACCACGGTCGTCGCGACGAGCAACCGCGTCTCGCCGTTCTTGAAGGCGAGCATGGCGGCGTCTTTCTCCGGTCCGCTCATCCGTCCGTGCACGAGCCCCGCCGCATCGCCGAAGATGCTGGCGAGTGTCGCATGCCGCTCCTCGACGGACATGAGTTCGCTCTCCTCCGTCTCCTCCACCAGCGGGCAGATCCAGTAGGCCTTCTTGCCCTCGGAAAGCGCGGTGCGCAGGCGGTCGACGATATCGCCGATGCGCTCCAGCGGCATGACGACCGTCTGGATTGGCTTGCGGCCGGCGGGTTTTTCCGTGAGCTTGGACACGTCCATGTCGCCGAAGGCGGCCAGCACGAGCGTGCGCGGGATGGGCGTCGCGGTCATGACGAGCATGTGGGGCGAGATGCCCTTGGCGGTCAGCCGCAGGCGCTGGTGCACGCCGAAGCGGTGCTGTTCGTCCACCACGGCGAGCACGAGGTCCCTGTAGGCGACATTGTCCTGGAAGAGTGCATGGGTGCCGATGACGACCTGCGTCTCGCCGGAGGCGATGCGTTCGAGAATGGCGTCGCGCTCGCGGCCCTTGGTGCGGCCCGTCAGGACGTCGATGGTGACACCGGCAGGCGCCGCCATGCGCGAGAGCGTGGCGAAATGCTGGCGTGCCAGGATTTCTGTCGGAGCCATCAGCACCGCCTGGCCGCCCGATTCGACCGCGGCCAGCATCGCCATCAGCGCCACCGCGGTTTTTCCTGCGCCGACATCGCCCTGCAACAGCCGCAGCATGCGCTGCTCGCCTGCCATGTCCTTCAGCACCTCCGCAATGGCCGTCTGCTGGCTGTTCGTCAGCGAGAAGGGCAGGGCATCGATCACCGGACGGCTCAGCACGCCCGTCGCGATCACCGGGCGGCCCGCGACCTTGCGCAGGCGCTGGCGCACCAAAGCGAGCGAGATCTGGCCTGCCAGGAATTCGTCATAGGCGAGCCGGCGGCGGGCGGGTGCCTGCGGGTCGAGATCCGTCTCGTCGCGCGGGTCGTGCAGGCGGTGGATGGCGTCGAAGGCGGAGGAAAAGCCTTGCCGCTGCAACAATGTCGGCTCGATCCATTCTGGCAGCTGCGGTACGCGGGCGACGGCCGCCTCCACCGACTTGCGCAGCACGCGTGACGTGAGTCCTGCGGTAAGGCCGTGTACCGGCTCGACCAGCGGCACATTGTCGGCCTCGCCGAGCCGCGCCATGTAATCGGGGTGCACCATCGACGGGCGGCCGTTGAACCAGTCGACCTTGCCGCTCACCACCACCGTCTCGTCGATCGGCAGCGCTTTTTCCAGCCAGTTGCCCTTGACGCGGAAGAAGGTGAGCGCCAGCTCCCCGGTCTCGTCATGCAGGAAGACGCGGTAGGGCTGGCTCGATTTGCCCGGTGGCGGTGGCTGGTGGCGGTCGATGCGGCCGGTAATGGTAACGATGACGCCCTGGGGCGCATGGGCAACACCCGGCTGGTTGCGCCGGTCGACGATCGAATGCGGGAAATGGAAGACGAGGTCGATGACCCGGCAGTCCTCGATGCTCTCCTGACCGAGCAGGCGCGCGAAGAGATCGCCGAGCTTTGGGCCGATGCCCGGAAGCGAGGAGAGGGGAGCGAAGAGCGGATCGAGCAATGCAGGTCTCATGGCGGCCAAAATCGCCGGACGAGGACGCTTTGGCAAGGCTGACAAGCGGCTTTTGCCGGTCTATAGAAACGCGGAATTGCATGAACTGGCAGAAAGCGAGCACGATCATGACGGGTACGACACGCTCCAGCGCCGACATCGACCCGCGCCGCAAGCGCATCCTCTTCCGTTGCTGGCACCGCGGCATCCGCGAGATGGATCTGGTGCTCGGCGCCTTCGCCGATGCGGAGATCGAAACGCTTTCCGACATCGAGCTCGACGAACTCGAGCGCATCATGGCGGAAGAGGACAACGACCTCATCAAGTGGGTGACGGGGGAAAAGCCGGTGCCGGATACATTCCGCGACGGCCTCTTCCCGCGCATCGCCGCCTATCGGCCCGATTTCTCGCCGCTCTTCAAAGATGACCGCGCATGATCCCCGGATTTTCTCCTGAACATATCGCGGCCGCCGGCCGGCCGATGACCATCGGCGCCGTACCATCCGGCGTCGAGCCATTGATTCTCGCCGAGCTTGCCCGCTCTTCCGGCCCGCTCGCCTACGTGCTGTCGGACGGCCAGCGCATCCCCGATCTTGAGCAGATGCTCGGCTTCGTCGCGCCGGATATTCCGGTGCTGACGCTGCCGGGCTGGGACTGTTTGCCCTATGACCGCGTCTCGCCGAGCGCGGAAGTGTCGGCACGCCGCCTTTCCGCCCTTTCCGCGCTGATCGCCCACCAGAAGAAGCCGCATGCGGCCATTGTGCTCGTCACTGTCAACGCCATGCTGCAGAAGACGGCACCGCGCGACATCATCGAGGGGCTTGCCTTCTCCGCCAAACCCGGCAACCAGGTGCGCATGGACGACATTGCCGCCCGGCTGGAGCGCAACGGCTTCGAGCGCGTGGCGACGGTGCGCGAGGTTGGCGAATACGCGGTACGCGGGGGCATCCTTGACGTTTTCGTGCCCGGCAGCGGCGAGCCGGTGCGCCTCGATTTCTTCGGCGACACGCTGGAGAGCATCCGTTCCTTCGATCCCGCCAGCCAGCGCACGACCGGTCAGGCGCGCTCCCTCGACCTCAATCCGATGAGCGAGGTGACGCTGACACCGGAGACGATCTCGCATTTCCGCAAGCACTACCTTTCTTCCTTCGGCGCTGCGACGCGCGACGACGTGCTCTACCAGGCCGTTTCCGAAGGTCGGCGCTATGCCGGCATGGAGCACTGGCTGCCGCTTTTCTACGACGGCCTGGAAACCGCCTTCGACTATCTCGCCGGCTTCCGTATCGTTACGGACCATACGGTGCGTGAGGCGGCCGTCGAGCGCTCCCGTCTCGTACGCGACTACTACGACGCCCGCGTGGCCTCGGCGACGCCCGGCAAGGGCCAGGTGGCACAGGCGACGCCCTACAAGCCGGTGCCGCCGGGCCTCATCTATCTCGATGCCGAGCGCTTCGGCCGCGAGCTCGACGAACGCGCTGCCATCCGCCTCTCCCCCTTCAACGAGCATGAGGGCGAGACGCGGCATGTCGAAACCATCGCGGCGCGGCCCGGCATGCGCTGGGCCCGGCCTGCCGGCAGCGAGGATGCGGAGAGTGCCCGCGTCAACGTCTTCGACCAGGCGGTGAAACACATTGCCGACAAGCGGGCGTCCGGTGCCAAGGTGCTGGTGACGGGCTGGTCGGAAGGATCGCTCGACCGTCTGCTGCAGGTGCTGGCCGAACACGGTCTCGGCAATGTCGTTTCCGTCGAGAAATTCTCCGATATCAGCAAGCTGAAGCCGGGTGAGGCGGGGTCGGCCGTGCTCAGCCTCGAAAGCGGTTTCGAGGCTGGCGACATCGTCGTCGTCGGTGAGCAGGACATTCTGGGCGACCGCATGGTGCGGCGCTCGAAGCGGCGCAAGCGTGGCGCGGATTTCCTTACCGAGGTCGCCGGGCTCGATGAGGGCTCGATCGTCGTGCATGCCGAGCACGGCATCGGCCGCTTCGTCGGCCTGCGCACCATCGAGGCGGCCGGCGCGCCGCATGCCTGCCTCGAACTCGTCTATGCGGACGAGGCAAAACTCTTCCTGCCTGTCGAAAACATCGACCTGCTCACGCGCTATGGCGGCGAGGGCACGGATGCGCTGCTCGACAAGCTCGGCGGCGTCGCCTGGCAGGCGCGCAAGGCCAAGCTGAAGAAACGCCTGCTCGACATGGCCGGCGGCCTCATCCAGATCGCCGCCGCGCGGCTGGTGCGCCACGCGCCGGTGCTCGCCTCGCCGGAGGGCATCTACGACGAGTTCGCGGCCCGATTCCCGTATGACGAGACCGACGACCAGGCGAATGCCATCGATGCCGTGCGCGAAGACCTTGGTGCCGGCCGGCCGATGGACCGCCTTGTTTGCGGCGACGTCGGCTTCGGCAAGACCGAGGTGGCGCTGCGCGCGGCCTTCATCGCCGCGATGAACGGTGTGCAGGTCGCCGTCGTCGTGCCGACGACACTGCTCGCCCGCCAGCATTTCAAGACCTTTTCCGACCGGTTCCGGGGCCTGCCGATCCGCGTGCAACAGGCCTCCCGCCTCGTCGGCGCGAAAGAACTGGCGCTCACCAAGAAGGAGTTGTCCGAAGGCAAGACGGATATCGTCGTCGGCACCCACGCGCTGCTCGGTTCGTCGATCAAGTTCGCCAATCTCGGCCTGCTGGTCATCGACGAGGAGCAGCATTTCGGCGTCAAGCATAAGGAGCGGCTGAAGGAGCTGAAGAGCGACGTGCATGTGCTCACGCTCTCGGCGACACCGATCCCGCGTACCCTGCAGCTTGCCATGACGGGCGTGCGCGAACTCTCGCTGATCACCACGCCGCCGGTCGACCGCATGGCCGTGCGCACCTTCATCTCGCCTTTCGATCCGCTCGTCATTCGCGAGACCTTGATGCGCGAGCACTATCGCGGCGGCCAGAGTTTCTACGTCTGCCCGCGGCTCAGCGACCTCTCGGAAATCCATGATTTCCTGCGCCAGGACGTGCCGGAGCTGAAGGTCGCCGTCGCGCATGGCCAGATGCCGGCCACCGAACTCGAAGACATCATGAATGCCTTCTACGAAGGCCGCTACGACGTGCTGCTTTCGACGACCATCGTCGAATCCGGCCTTGATGTGCCGACGGCGAACACGATGATCATCCACCGGGCCGACATGTTCGGCCTTGCCCAGCTCTACCAGCTGCGCGGCCGCGTCGGCCGGTCGAAGGTGCGCGCCTTCGCGCTCCTGACGCTGCCGGTCAACCGCACGTTGACGGGCACGGCCGAGCGCCGCCTGAAGGTGCTGCAATCGCTCGATACGCTCGGCGCGGGCTTCCAGCTTGCCAGCCACGACCTCGACATCCGCGGCGCCGGCAACCTGCTTGGCGAAGAGCAGTCCGGCCATATCAAGGAGGTCGGTTTCGAACTCTACCAGCAGATGCTCGAGGAGGCGGTTGCTGAAATCAAGGGTGACGAGGAGGTCGCTGATAGCGGGTGGTCGCCGCAGATTTCCGTCGGCACGCCGGTGATGATCCCCGACGACTACGTGCCGGACCTGCATCTGCGCCTCGGCCTCTACCGCCGCCTCGGCGAAATCACCGAACTGCGCGATATCGACGCCTTCGGCGCCGAACTCATCGACCGCTTCGGGCCGCTGCCGGTCGAGGTGCAGCACCTCCTCAAGATCGTCTACATCAAGTCGCTCTGCCGCGTGGCGAATGTCGAGAAGCTCGATGCCGGGCCGAAGGGCGTCGTCGTGCAGTTCCGCCACAAGGAGTTTCCGAACCCGGCGGCGCTGGTCGGCTATATTGCCAAGCAGGGCACGATGGCCAAGATCCGGCCCGACCAGAGCCTGTTCCTCGCCCGCGACTACCCGACGCCGGAAAAGCGGCTGACGGGTGCGGCGCAGGTGATGACGCAGCTTGCAGGGCTTGCGAAACAGTAGGTGCGTTGCGCCTGGATGGAGGATGAAGATGACGACCGCCAATACGTCCGCCACTGTCTACGGCGCCACCTACAGCGTCTATGTCCGCATCGTTCGGATCGCCCTTCACGAAAAGGGTGTGCCCTATGATCTCGTGCCGATCGACGTGTTCGCCGAGCAGGGATTGCCGGCGGACTATCAGGCGCGTCATCCCTTCGGCCGCATTCCCGCTTTCGAGCATGACGGTTTCCGCCTCTACGAGACGAGCGCCATCGCCCGCTATGTGGATGAGGCCTTCTTCGGCCCGTCGCTCCAGCCCCGCGATGTCCGTGAACGGGCGCGGATGAACCAGATCATCGCCATGCTGGACAACTATGCCTATCGGCCGATGGTCTGGGACGTCTATGTCCAGCGCATGGAGACCGAGCCGGCGGATGAGGCGCTCATCGCTGCCGGACTGGAAAAGGCTCGCACCTTCCTTGCGGCGCTTTCGGGCCTGCTCGGCGAGGGGCCCTGGCTGGCCGGATCACAACCCTCGCTCGCCGATTTTCATGCGGTGCCGATGTTTGCCCTGTTCGAGGAGGCACCGGAAGGCGCTACGCTTCTCGCTGAGTTTGCGCAAATCCGGGCCTGGTGGGAGGGGATCAGGGCGCGCTCCTCCGTGGCAGCGACGGGGGCGTGAATCCAAAGCTCGGGAAGCTTTTCAAACCTGCAGCTTTGCCGGTTCCTGAATCTCGCGGGACTGGTAATTTGAGCATGCGAGATTTTTCTCGTGGAGAATATAGATATGAATAATAGATACAGTTCTTTAGCGTCACTTGTTTACAATCTGGACAAACCCGTCGGCCGCTCGTTCGGTGATGTCGAATATTACCGTGCACGACTCCAGGAATGCGGTGGGCCCGTCCTCGAACCGGCAGTGGGCAATGGGCGCGTCTATGTACCGCTTCGCGAGGCGGGCATAGACGTAGACGGGTTCGATGCTTCCGAGGAGATGCTGGCCTATGGCCGGGAGGCGTGTCAGGCCCGCGGCATCGTCGCCAGACTTTCGCAGCAGACCTTCGAGACATTTCATTACGACAGGCGGTTCGCGGCGGCCATCATTCCCGCCGGTTCCTTTCAGCTCATCACCGATGGGAACGATGCGCTTGCCTTCCTCCGGCGCCTTCATGCTCACCTTCTGCCCGGCGGCAGGCTTATCATCGACATAGGCGGGATCGATGGCCTTTTCGGCTCGGCGGCGCCGACGCGCAGCTGGAAAACAGCAGAAGGCGATCTCCTAACCCTGCTCGACCATCGCGCCGAGCCGGACTATGTGTCCCAGACGACATCGGCGTACCTGCGTTATGAACGGTGGTCGGGAGGAGCACTGCTCGAAAGCGAGCTCGACCTCTTCACGCTGCGCTGGTGGGGCATGCAGGAACTCAGGCTTGCCCTGGAGGCGACCGGGTTTTCCGATGTCATCGTGTCCAGCGACTATGTCTTCGGCCAGGCACCTGGAAAGAACACCGGAACCATGACGTTCGAGGCACGGCGCAGCGGATAGAGGTGCCGCGCCCCTCCTGCTCAGTTCTTCCCGATGCGCTCCTGCGCCTTCAGGGCCGCGATCTCACGGAAGGCATTGGTCAGCACGTCCACCGACTGCGCACCCATCACGGCATACTTGTTGTCGATGATGAAGCAGGGAACGCCGGTCACGCCCATGTCGCGGGCCATGCCGATCTCCTCCTTGACCGAATCGACATCCGCGCCGGCCGAAAAGAGCGCAGTGACGACGGCGCGGTCCATGCCGCAGGCCTCGGCTATGTCGAGCAAGACGGCACGATCGCCGACATTGCGGCCCTCCTCGAAATAGGCCTTGAAGAGCGCAACCGCGACGCGACTCTGCACCTCGGGGCCTTCGATCATCGCCCAGCGCAGCAGGCGGTGGGCGTCGAGCGTGTTCGGGCTGATCTTCACGGCAGGAAAGTCGAAGTCGATGCCGGCTTCCTGGCCGAGCCCCGCCAGCATTTCATGCGCGCGCGTTACCGCCTCCTCGCCACCCAGTTTTTCAGCCAGGTGCTTCTTGTGGTCGACCCCTTCGGCCGGCATGTCGGGATTGAGCTGGTAAGGGCGGAACGTCACGGCGACCGCGAGATCGTCCTTGACCGCCTCGATCGCCTGTTCGAGACGCTTCTTGCCGAGATAGCACCATGGGCAGACGACGTCGGAGACGACATCGATCGTAATGGCTTCCATCTGCATTTCCTTTCAAGGCGCCGGACAATCCCGGCCACCGCGCAGCCGCATGCGCGGTCTGCGTGGCAGTGTCAAACATCTGCGACGGCGGCGGCCCGATAGGGCGCGCCGTGCTCTTACTGCCGAGATAGGCCGGCTTGCCGCCGCTTTCAACAGGTTACCTGGAGGTAACCCCAATTCTGGGGATAGCCTCTTTTTATTGCACCCGTTCATCCCACCAGACGGGAAGCTGAAAGCCCCAGAGCGGCGTCATGTCCGGGCGGCCGATGTTCTTGTTGCGCGCGATCCATTGCTCGCCGAGATGATAGAGCGGCACGACATAGTTGCCGGACAGCAGCATCCTGTCCTGGGCCCGTACGGCCGAGCCAAAATCCTCTGCCGTGCGGGCGGAAAGGATGGCAGCCATGACGCGGTCGAGGTCGGGATCGGCAACGCCCGCAAAGCTTTCGCTGCCTTCCGTGTCGCGTGCCTGCGATCCCCAGCGCCGCACCTGTTCGAGGCCCGGCGACAGGGAGGAGAGGAAGGCCTTCATGATGACGTCGTAGTCGAAGGTCTGGCTCCGGCTCTGGTACTGCGAATCATCGACGGTCCTGAGCGTGATGCGAATGCCGAGCGCGCCCAGGAAGCGCTGGTAGGCGAGGGCGAGTTTTTCCTGATCGGCATTCTGCGTCATGATCTCGAAGGCGAGCGGCTTGCCCGAGGCATCGACCATGCGGCCGTCCTTGATGGAATAGCCGGCAGCCTTGAAATGGTTCATCGCCTCGCGCAGCACCTTGCGGTCGCGGCCCGAACCATCGGTCACCGGTAGACGATAGGTGCCGTCGAGGAGGGCCGGATCGATCCGGCTCGCCGCATCGCCGAGGATCTCGCGCTCCCGTGCGTCGATCGGTGCGCTGAGCGCGGACAGCGCGGTGTTCTGCCAAAAGCTTTCCGTGCGGGTATAGGCGTTTTCAAACAGGCTGCGGTTGACCCATTCGAAGTCGAAGGCATAGAGCAGCGCCTTGCGCAGTTCCGCGTTCTGGAACATCGGACGCCTTGTGTTGAAGACGAAACCGAACATGACGGGCGGCAGCTTCGATTTCACGGCATCCTTGATGACCGTACCGGACTGGACAGCGGGGAAATCGTAGCCGCGCGCCCATTTGGTCGGATTGCCTTCCTGGTAGATGTCGACCGCGCCCTTCTTGAAGGCCTCGAACAGCGAGTTGTCCTGCAGGAAGTACTCCACCGAGATTTCGTCGTAATTGTCGAAACCGACCTTGGAGGGGATGTCCTTGCCCCAATAGTTCTGATCGCGCTCGTAGACGATGCGCTCGCCGGGTTTCACCAGCTTGACCTTGTAGGGGCCGGAGCCGAGCGGCAGGGCGAGCGACGACCGGTCGAACGTCTCCACATCGGTGGCGTGCTTCGGCAGGATCGGCGAGAGTGCGATCAGGAGCGGTGCCTCGCGGTCACCCTTGTCGTTGAAGGTGAAGCGGACGCTGTTGTTGCTGGTCTTTTCGAGTTTTTCCACGCTGTTCAGGCGGATGCTGAAGGGCGCGCGGCCCTTGTCCCGCATCAGCTCGAAGGTGAAGATGACGTCCTCGGGCGTCACCGGCTTGCCGTCCGCCCAGCGTGCCTTTGGGTTGAGGTGGAACTCGACGAAGCTGCGATCGTCGTCCCACTCCACGCTTTCGGCCAGAAGGCCGTACATGGTGAAGGCCTCGTCGCGCGAGCGCACCATCAGCGATTCGTAGACGAGATTGCCGAATTCGGGGTCCCACATGCCGCGCGCCGTGGTGCGCATGCTCTTGAGAATGAAGGGATTGAGGCTATCGAAAGTGCCGACGACGCCGTAGGAGATGCGCCCGCCCTTCTTCACGTCCGGATCGACGTAGCTGAAATGCTTGTAGTCCGCCGGCAGGGCCGGCGCGCCGTGCATGGCGATGCCGTGAACCGGGGCGGCATGGGCGAAGGTCGCGGGCAGGCCGAGAAGGCAGGCGGCAAGGGCCGTCAGGAAGGGGCGCAATTGTGTCTCCTCGTGGGGTCCGGATGATTCTTTCCCATTATACGCGCTTGAAACAGGACGGCAGCGTGGCAGGTGAGGGAAATCGAATACACGCGGGAATTTCATCAAGAAAGGCTGGATATCCGGCGCGGCCCATTGTAACAGGGTTCCCCGAAGCGGGTCATGCAAATGCCTCATTTCGCCGACAGGAGAGCGCACGGCTGACCAAATCGCCCGAAAGGGACCCAAAGGGGGCGCTGTCGCTCCGGCACCGGATTTTCAGGAGACCGAAATCGTTATGATCTTCACATCGCACCTCATCAAGCGGACCGTGCTTTCCGCCTTTGCTGCTTCCGTTGCCCTGGCGGCTGCTCCTTCCGCTTCGCTGGCACAGCAGCAGGCAGCTGTTCCGCCGAAGGGCTGGTTCAAGGTCTGCACCAAGCAGGAAGACAACGACGTCTGCATCGTGCAGAACCTGCTGACGGCCAATAGCGGCCAGCTCATCACCGCTGTCGGCCTCATCACCGTTGCCGGCAAGACCAACCGCAAGATCATGCAGGTCTCGGTGCCGAGCGCCCGTCTGATCCCGCCGGGCGTTCAGATGCAGATCGACGGTGGCAAGGCCCAGAAGCTCGACTACGCCATCTGCATGCCCGACAAGTGCGTCGCCGAAGTGCCGCTGACCGACCAGATGCTCGCCAGCCTCAAGAAGGGCGGCGAACTCGTCCTGACCTCGGTCAACTTCCAGCGCGCGCCGAACCCGATCAAGATTTCGCTTGAAGGCTTCACCGGCGTGTTCGACGGCGAACCGATCGAGCAGTCGCAGCTCGAAGAGCGCCAGCGTCTGCTGCAGGAAGAAATGCAGAAGAAGGCGGAAGAAGCCCGCAAGAAGCTCGAGGAAGCCCAGAAGGCTGCCAAGAGCCAGTAAGCGAGACGCTTCGCAAGACTTATGAAAAACCCGGCCATCGGCCGGGTTTTTTGTTGGGCGAAGCAGGGGCGGTTGGCCGAAGCGCGGCTTCAGTGAAAGATGCCGCTCTGCTCCTTCCAGCGATAATGCCCCTTGTCCACATCCATAAGGGCGCGGACCTGCGGATGGCGGATCGGCTTGCCGCTCTCGTCGGGCACGAGATTCTGTTCGGAGACATAGGCGACATATTCCGTGTCCTCGTTCTCCGCGAAGAGATGATAGAACGGTTGATCCTTCGATGGCCGGATTTCGGCGGGAATGGCATTCCACCACTCCTCCGTGTTGGCGAATTCCGGATCGACGTCAAAGATCACGCCACGGAAGGGGAAAACCCGATGGCGGACGATGTCGCCAATGGCAAATTTTGCGTTACGCATCTTCATGGCGTACCTACCTTTCCACTTATATTTGGGTAAATACGCCGAAACATCAATAGTTCAGCCGTCTGACACGTCTTTATCCAAGGGGGTGGGGCGCTTGCGCCACCGGTGGTTTCGGCGTACCTCGAAAGGGGGCGTCTCGCGTGGATCGGGTGGCATGAACAATCAATGGGGCAGGAGCGGTAACGTACAGGCGGCAAGCAGCGGCATCGGGGGCATCCTCTTCGCCTCCGTGGTGTGTCTGGCGCTTGGGGCTGCCGGCGGCTACGGCGCCTTACGGCTGATGGACGACGCCATTCCGCGCAGCGAGATCGACGCGCGCGACACGCGCATTGCGGACCTTGCGCGCGAACTCGACGCCCGCGCCGCCCAGGTCGAGGAAAGTACCCAGAAGGCACAGGCGCTGACCGAGGAGAGCGGCAAGCTCAAACGCCAGGTCGAGGCCCTGCGCAAGGATGCGAATGCATCGGATTCGGATGTGGCGACGATCGCCGCCGAACGCACCAAGCTTGCGCAGGAGGTCGTGCCCGCGCTCGAGAACGAGATCGAACTGCTCGGCCAGCGCGTCGCGGATGCCGAGGCGCAGCGGAAGAAGGCCGAGGAGGCCGTTAAGGACCGCGAGCGGCGCCTTTCGCTCCAGACCGACAAGATCGCCGGTCTTGAAAAGACCTGCACCCAGCAGGCTGCCGCGCGCGGCGCTGAGGCCGAGACGCTGAAGGCCGAGACCGCCAGCCTGCGTGAGGAGCTGGACAAGGTTCGCAAGGCCGAAGAGGCGCTGCGCACGAAGAACCTCCCGGCGCTGGAAGACGAGATCAAGCGCAAGGACGCGGAAATCGCGGCCCTCGGCGAGCGCACCAGGGCGCTGACGGGGCAGGTCGAAGCGCTCGAGGCAGCGAGCTGCATGGCGCTGCCGAAGGAACCGAACGACAATGGCCGCAAGGCGGTGCCGGAGAAGGAGGCGACCGGCGAGGCTGCCCGGGATGCCGTCATCCCGACCCTCAACCCGCGCAACGGCGCACGCGTGGCCGAAGCGATGCGCGAAACGCCCGGTCTCGATGCCCTGACCAGCGTACAGCGCGACCAGCTCGAACGCTCGCTTGCGGCCGGCGAATGCGTGACGAGCGCGCTTGGTGGCGTCTTCCGCCGCATCCCGGTTCTTGCGCTGCGAAACCTGATGCGCGACCTCGACAGTGACTGCTGAGCCGTAACCTTGAACGTATCCTCTAAGGGAGACCAGGAATGAAGCGATCTGTTCTTTTGGCCGTGCTCGGACTGGCGCTTTCCACCGCGGGCGCTTTCGCCGCGGATTTCGAGCGCAACATCATGACCGGCGGCCCGCAGGGCACCTATATCAAGATCGGCCGCGATATCGCCGCGCTCGGGGCCGAATGCGGCCAGATGCTCAATGTGCTGGAAAGCGCGGGATCGCTGGAGAATTTCGTCGGCGTGCGCAATCGCCGCAACACCCAGTTCGGCATCGTCCAGAGCGACGTGCTCGAATATCTGAAGACCTTCGAGAAGAACGATCCGGAGGTGCAGAAGGCCGTCAAGGGCGTGCGCATCATGTTCCCGCTCTACAACGAGGAGATCCACGTCCTCGCGCGCACCGACATTGGCAGCCTGAAGGATCTCGCCGGCAAGAAGGTGGCTGTCGGCAAGAAGGATTCGGGCACCTTCCTCACCGCCACGCTCATCATGGACATCCTTCAGGTCAAGGCCGGCGAGCGCATGGACATCAACCCGGACGAGGCGCTGCCGAAGCTTGTCTCCGGCGAGATCGACGCCTTCTTCTACGTTGCCGGTGCGCCCGCCTCGCTCTTTACCGGCAACGCCATCGACAAGACGAAATTCCACCTCGTGCCGATCACCGAGGCGCCCCTGCTGGCCACCTATACGCCCTCGCGCATCGAGCCCGGCACCTATTCCTTCCAGGACAAGCCGGTGGATCTCATCGCCGTCAAGGCGGTGATGATGACCTACGACTACGACACGAAGCGCAACGCCTATCACCGCGACAGCTGCAAGACGGTGGCGGACTTCTCCAACCTCATCGTCACCGGCCTCGACAAGCTGAAGACGACGGGCCATCCGAAGTGGAAGACGGTGGATCTCACCGCGCTGCCGCCGGGCTGGCAGGTCGGCGTCTGCGTGAAGGCCGGCATGGCGCTCGACTACAAGCCCGCCTGCAAGCCCGCTGCGGCTGCCACCAGCGCGACGGACGACAGCAACGAGGAATATCTCAACCTGTTGAAGCAGCGGCTCCAGCCGTAGGCAGGACATTCCCGCGCCGCCACAACGCTCCGCGATAAACAAAAAACCCGGCCAGAGGCCGGGTTTTTCGTCGTGGGTCGCTGCCGATCAGGCGGAGTAGTACATGTCGAACTCGACCGGGTGCGGGGTCATTTCGAAGCGCATGACTTCCACCATCTTCAGCTCGATGTAGCTGTCGATCTGGTCGTCGTCGAAGACGCCGCCGGCGGTCAGGTACTTGCGGTCCTTGTCGAGGCTTTCCAGCGCTTCGCGCAGCGAGCCGCAGACGGTCGGGATCTTCTTCAGTTCCTTCGGCGGCAGGTCGTAGAGATCCTTGTCCATGGCCTTGCCGGGATGGATCTTGTTCTTGATGCCGTCGAGGCCGGCCATCAGCATGGCGGCGAAGCCGAGATAGGGGTTGCCGAGCGGGTCGGGGAAGCGGATTTCGACGCGCTTGGACTTCGGACCGGTACCGAACGGAATGCGGCACGAGGCCGAGCGGTTGCGGGCCGAATAGGCGAGCAGGACCGGCGCCTCATAGCCCGGGACGAGACGCTTGTAGGAGTTCGTCGTCGGGTTGGTGAAGGCGTTGATCGACTTGGCATGCTTGATGATGCCGCCGATGAAGTAGAGGCACGATTCCGACAGGCCGGCATATTCGTCACCGGCGAACTGCGGCTTCGAATCCTTCCAGATCGACAGGTGGACGTGCATGCCCGAACCGTTGTCGCCGAAAATCGGCTTCGGCATGAAGGTGGCCGTCTTGCCATAGGCATTGGCGACCTGGTGCACGACGTACTTGTAGATCTGCACCTTGTCGGCGCTGCGCACCAGCGTATCGAACTTGACGCCGAGCTCGTGCTGGGCGGCGGCCACTTCGTGGTGCTGCTTCTCGACGGTGACGCCCATCTCGGTGAGGACCGTCAGCATTTCGGAGCGCATGTCCTGGCAGCTGTCGACCGGCGGAACCGGGAAGTAGCCGCCCTTGACGCGCGGGCGATGGCCGAGGTTGCCGGTCTCGTAGTCGGTGTCGTCGTTGGACGGCAGCTCGGAACTGTCCAGCTTGAAGCCGGTGTTGTACGGGTCGGCCTTGTACTTCACGTCGTCGAAGACGAAGAATTCCGGTTCCGGGCCGGCATAGACGGTGTCGCCGATGCCCGAGGCCTTGAGATAGGCTTCCGCCTTCTTGGCCGTGCCGCGCGGATCGCGGTTGTAGCTCTCGCCGGAGACCGGATCGAGGATATCGCACATGATGACCATGGTGGACTGCGCGAAGAACGGATCCATGTGCACGGTCGCCGGGTCGGGCATCAGCACCATGTCGGACTCGTTGATCGCCTTCCAGCCGCCGATCGAGGAGCCGTCGAACATGACGCCGTCGGCGAACATGTCCTCGTCGACGCAGCCGACGTCCATCGTGACGTGATGCAGCTTGCCCTTCGGGTCGGTGAAGCGCAGATCGACGAACTTGACGTCGTTTTCCTTGATCTGCTTGAGGATTTCATTGGCAGTCGTCATTGTGTTGCGTTCCTGTGTGAGATGACGAGATGAAAGCCGCAGCCGGATGGCCGGGCGGGATTAGATGGCGTCGACGCCGGTTTCGCCGGTGCGGATGCGGATGACTTCTTCGACGTTGGAGACGAAGATCTTGCCATCGCCGATGCGGCCAGTCTGGGCCGCGTTGCGGATCGCCTCGATGACCGCCTCCGCATTTTCGTCCGCCAGAACGACCTCGACCTTAACCTTGGGCAGGAAGTCGACAACGTATTCGGCGCCACGGTAGAGTTCCGTGTGGCCCTTTTGGCGTCCAAAGCCCTTCGCCTCGGTGACGGTGATACCCTGCAGGCCAACTTCCTGAAGGGCTTCCTTCACCTCATCGAGCTTGAAGGGCTTGATGATCGCTTCGATCTTTTTCATGAGAAAATGTCTCTCCGCTTCTCCCGTTTGCGCGCGGTGTGCGCCCGCTGCACAATCAAATGCACGTATCATGCCAACTTGAGCAAAACCTATGCCGGATCGGATGAAATCCGTGTCCGGTGTGTTTCTGCCCGTCCTCACGCCGTGGATGATGCGGCTTTCCGGGCGAAAGGGCCAGCGGAATCTGCCTAAAAATTGTCACTTTCCGCCATCGTGGGCTGCTGCGAGGCGCGGAGTCGATGGACCTGCCGCGTAAAGCTGCAATTTTGAGCATATCGAATATGCAGATGCATAAAAAACAGGCTTGATGTCGGGCGGATCCCCGGGCTTGTTTCCACTATGGTTTTGCGCGCATGGTGGCGACATGCACAAGGACATGGACACACTCATCGTCACGCCCGAGGATATGGGCCGGATCGACCGGGCCGCGGCCCTCAGCCTCTCGAGCTACGGTCTTATGGAACGGGCAGGGCAGGCAGTTGCCGCCGCCGCCTTGCGCCGCTTTCCGGGCGCGCTGCGCTTTGTCGTGCTCTGCGGGCCGGGCAACAATGGCGGCGACGGATATGTCGCGGCCAGCGCCCTGCTGGAGGCGGGGGCCTGCGTCGCCGTGCATGCGCTCGGGGAGCCCTCGGCCCTGGCAGGGGATGCCGCAAGCGCCTTCGCCCGATTTTCCGGCTCCGTCCTGCCCCTGGCGGCCTACAGGCCCACCGCAGGCGACGTCGTTGTCGATGCGCTGTTCGGCGCGGGGCTTTCGCGGGATGTGCCCCAGGCGGTCGCAGAGACGATCGACGCCGTTTGTCGCAGCACCATTCCGGTTCTGGCGGTGGATCTTCCGTCAGGCGTCGACGGCCGGACCGGGCGGGTGCGGGGCACGGCCTTCGCGGCGACCGCGACAGTCACCTTCATGTGCCGCAAGCCGGGCCATCTGCTTTTGCCCGGCCGCAGCCTCGCGGGCGAACTCGAAGTCTTCGACATCGGCATCCCCGCGCGCTTTCTGGCCCGGCATGCGGAGCATATGCGCGTGAACACGCCGACAATCTGGCGTCTCGCGCTGCCCTTGCAGGGCAGCGGTATCCACAAATACGAACGTGGCCATCTTGCCGTCTTTTCCGGCCCGGCCTTGGCCACGGGCGCCGCGCGCCTCTCCGTTGCGGCAGGCCTTCGCGCCGGCGCCGGCCTTGTCACGCTGCTTTCCTCGCAGGAAGCGCTTTCCGTCAATGCCGCACAGCTGACCGCGGCGATGCTGAAGCCCGTCGATAGCGACGACGACCTCTTAGCCCTCATCGACGACGCACGGCTGCAGACCTTCGTGCTCGGTCCCGGCTTCGGCGACGGCGCGCGGGCGAGGGACTATGTGCGCCTCATTGCCGACAACGGCCGGCGCCTGGTGCTCGACGCCGACGGCATCAGCGCCTTCCGCGAGGATCCGGCGATGCTCTTTTCACGCTTCTCCACCGGCGCCCCGCGGCTGGTGTTGACGCCGCACGACGGCGAGTTCGCGCGCCTCTTTCCGGACCTTGCGATGGACGAGGCCCTTTCGAAAATCGACCGTGCGCGCAAAGCCGCCGCGCGCAGCAACGGCATCGTGATCCTCAAGGGGGCAGACACCGTGATCGCCGCGCCGGATGGCCGGGTCCTCGTCAACGAAAACGCGCCGCCCTGGCTGGCGACGGCCGGTTCCGGCGATGTGCTGGCCGGCATCGTCGGTGCGCATCTTGCCCAGGGCATGCCCGCTTTCGAAGCGGCCGCCAGCGCCGTCTGGCGCCATGGCGAAGCGGGTCGCGTGGTGGGTGAGGGGCTGACGGCGGAGGATCTGCCGGACGCCATTCCGCCCTGGCCAGCATAACGACCCTGCCGGCTGCCTATGTCTTGAACGGAACCGGGAATGAGGGAGACCGGCATGATCGTCCAGGCCTGCATCAACGGTGCCCGCCCCGCGGACTACCATCCGTGCCTGCCGCTGACGGCGGAGGCGATGGCGATCGATGCCGCGGCCTGCATTGCCGCCGGCGCGGCGGAGCTCCACATCCATCCGCGCGGCCCGGACGGGCGCGAGAGCCTGGCCGCGGTCGACGAGACGGTGCGCGCCGTGCGTGAACGATGCCCCGGCACATTCATCGGGGTGTCGACGGGCGCCTGGATCGAAGGTGACCCCGCGCGCACACGCAGCCTCATTGCGGCATGGCAGGAACGTCCCGACTACGCCTCGGTCAATCTCTCCGAACCGGACGCGCCCGCGGTCATCGACCTGCTGCACCGGACAGGCGTCGGCGTCGAGGCGGGGCTGGCGCGCGTCGCGGATGCGGAACGGTTCGTCGCCCTGCCGGCGTGCCGGCGCGCACTGCGCATCCTCATCGAGATTGATCAGGAGCAGGATTTTCGAAGCGCGGACGCCATCGTGGACGGGATCGCCCGGGTTCTCGCAACGGCCGGTGTCCGCCGGCCGATCCTCCTGCACGGAGCAGATTTGACTGTCTGGCATTTCGTCCGGCGCGCACACCGGGAACGCTGGTCCACGCGGGTCGGCCTGGAAGACGGCTGCCTGCGCCTCGACGGCGAGAGAGCCGCTGGAAACGCCGACATGGTTTCCGATGCCGTCCGGCTCCTCCGCTCGGCGGTTCCGGGCTGACGCCCGTGCCGAAGAGGGCACGGGCGGGCGGCGGTCCGTCTCAGCCGGTACGCCGCTGCAGTTCGCGTGCACCGTTCGGTGCGTTCACCTTGCCTGAGGTGATGAAGAAGGCGAAAACGTCGCGGGGTTTCTTCGCCAGCTTGGTCGCCGGGTCGATCTTCGGCAGATCGGTCGGTTCGCCGCCGCCGGACCAGGCCTTGAGCCGCTCCGCCCATTCGTCGAGCGCTTCCGGTGGATAGCAGGTCTCAACGTCGTCGGAGCCCTTCTGCAGGCGGGCATAGACGAAATCCGCCGTGACGTCGGCGATCTCGGGATAGTCCATATGCTGGGCGTAGACGATCGCCGCGTTGTATTTGCGGGCAAGCGCCGCGAATTCGGGCACGAGGAACGTTTCGTTGCGCACCTCCAGCGCGTGTTTCAGCGCGAGGCCGTCCAGCTTCTCCGGCAGGAGCTTCAGGAAGCCCTCGAAGTCCTCCGGCTCGAACTTTTTCGTCGGCGGGAACTGCCAGAGGATCGGGCCGAGATGGTCGCCGAGCTCGGTGAGCCCCTGCGTCAGGAACTTTTCGACGGATTCGCCGCCATCGGCGAGAACCTTGCGGTTCGTCGTGAAGCGGCTCGCCTTCAGCGAGAAGATGAAGCCGTCAGGCACTTCGGAGGCCCATTTGGCAAAAGTTTCCGGCTTCTGTGAGCCGTAATAGGTGCCGTTGACCTCGATCGAGGTCAATTCGCGGCTGGCGAATTCGAGCTGGCGCTTCTTCGGCAGTTTTTCGGGATAGAACGTGCCTTCCCAGGGATCGAAGGTCCAGCCACCGATGCCGGTTCTGATGGTGCCGGATGTGCTCATGTCAGTTCTCCTCGACAGACAGATGGCGGCGCCTTTCAAGCGGGCGCGATGAAGGGCTGGGAAATCTCCTGAAACACCGGCAAGGCTTCCATGCCGGCGCAATGGGCGGCCAGGGCGGGGTAGCGCGCCGGATTGACCAGGCCGGGATGGGCCTCGCTGACATGCCGCCAGGCGCAGGCGACGGCAACATCCGCATGGGTCAGGCGGCCGAACCAGTGCTCTCCCGGCCGCGCCGCGCGCTCGGCGTCCAGCGCCGCCAGCACGGTCAGGATCTGCGCGCGGCAGCGTTCGACGAAATAGGTCGATGGCGCCTCGTGCAGGTGCAGTTCATAGAACAGGCTGACGCCCTTGTCGGCGAAACCGGTTGCGAAGGTCATCACCTTCAGGGCCTGCCGTCGCTCGGGTTCGGCCTGCGGAAGAAGGCGGCTCTCCGGCGGGACAAGGCCATCGAGGTAGTCGAGGATGGAATGGCTGTCGGCCACCACGTCGCCATCGTCGAGCACGAGCGTCGGCACCCGCATCAGCGGGTTGACCGCCTGCACCCTGTCGCCCTCGCTGAACACCGACCAGGGCCGGTGCTCGAAGGGGAGACCATAGAGTTTCAGCGCGATGCCGACACGGCGCACATAGGACGAATCATACTGGCCGATCAGGATCATGGCGCTATTCCGCCGCGATCGTCTTCATCGGCCGCCGCTCCAGCAGCTCCCTCAGGAAATGGCCGGTATAGGAGCGTTCCACCTTCACGACATCCTCGGGTGTTCCCTCGGCGATCACCTCGCCGCCGCCATCGCCGCCCTCGGGGCCGAAGTCGATGATCCAGTCCGCGGTCTTGATGACCTCCAGATTGTGTTCGATGACGACGACCGAATTGCCCTGGTTGACGAGCTCGTGCAACACTTCGAGCAGCTTTGCCACGTCGTGGAAGTGCAGGCCCGTCGTCGGCTCGTCGAGGATGTAGAGCGTGCGGCCGGTCGAGCGCTTCGACAGCTCCTTGGCGAGCTTGACGCGCTGCGCCTCGCCGCCCGACAGGGTGTTCGCCTGCTGGCCGACCTTGATGTAACCGAGGCCAACCTGGTTCAGCGTCACCAGCTTGTCGCGCACGGCCGGCACGGCGGCAAAGAACTCGACGCCTTCCTCCACGGTCATGTCGAGCACGTCGGCGATCGACTTGCCCTTGAAGGTGACGTCGAGGGTTTCGCGGTTGTAGCGCTTGCCGTGGCAGACGTCGCAGGTGACGTAGACGTCGGGCAGGAAGTGCATCTCGATCTTGATGACGCCGTCGCCCTGGCAAGCCTCGCAGCGCCCGCCCTTGACGTTGAAGGAGAAGCGGCCAGGCTGGTAGCCGCGCGCCTTCGCTTCCGGCAGGCCGGCGAACCAGTCGCGGATCGGCGTGAAGGCGCCGGTATAGGTCGCCGGGTTCGAGCGCGGCGTGCGGCCGATCGGCGACTGGTCGATGTCGATGACCTTGTCGATATATTCGAACCCGTCGATGCGCTCGTGTTCGGCAGGGATTTCCCGTGCGCCCATGATGCGGCGGGCGGCCGACTTGTAGAGCGTTTCGATCAGAAAGGTCGACTTGCCGCCGCCGGAAACCCCGGTCACTGCGGTGAAGACGCCGAGCGGGATCGATGCGGTAACATTCTTCAGGTTGTTCGCTTTCGCGCCGACGACCTTGATTTCCTTCTTTTTCTTCGGCTTGCGGCGCTCCCCGGGGATAGCCACGGAAAGTTCGCCGGAAAGGTATTTTCCGGTCAGCGACGCCGGATTGGCGATCACCTCGCCGGGCGTGCCCTGCGCGATCACCTCGCCGCCATGGATACCGGCGGCGGGGCCGATATCGACCACATAGTCCGCCGTCAGGATCGCATCCTCGTCATGCTCGACGACGATGACCGTGTTGCCGATGTCGCGCAGGTGCCGGAGCGTGTCGAGCAGGCGCGCATTGTCGCGCTGGTGCAGACCGATGGAGGGCTCGTCCAGCACGTAGAGCACGCCCGTGAGGCCCGAACCGATCTGCGAGGCGAGGCGGATGCGCTGGCTCTCGCCGCCCGAAAGCGTTCCCGAATTGCGCGACAGCGAGAGATATTCGAGGCCGACATCGTTGAGGAAGCGCAGGCGCTCGCGGATTTCCTTGAGGATGCGGACGGCAATCTCGTTCTGCTTGCTGTTGAGATGCTCCGGCAGCGCCTCGAACCAGTCGCGCGCGACGCGGATCGACATGGCCGTCGCTTCGCCGATATGCAGCTTGTTGATCTTGACGGCCAGCGCCTCGGGCTTCAGACGGAAGCCGTTGCAGGCCGGGCAGGGGGCCGCCGACATGTAGCGCTCGATTTCCTCGCGCGACCAGGCGCTGTCCGTTTCCTTCCAGCGGCGTTCGAGGTTCGGCACGATGCCCTCGAAGGTTTTGACCGTCTTGTAGGAACGCGCGCCGTCCTTGTAGTTGAACTCGATCTTTTCCTGCGTGCCGTTGAGGATCGCGCCCTGCGCCGCCGCCGACAGTTCGGACCAGCGGTTCGACAGCTTGAAGCCATAGACGGCGCCGAGCGCTTCCAGCGTCTGGTTGTAGTAGGGCGAGGAGGACTTGGCCCAGGGCGCGATGGCGCCGTCGTGCAGCGTGCGCTCCACCTCGGGCACGATGAGGTCGGCGTCGATCTTCTGCTGGCTGCCGAGGCCGTCACAGGTCGGGCAGGCGCCGAAGGGGTTGTTGAACGAGAAGAGCCGGGGCTCGATTTCCGGAATGGTGAAGCCGGAGACAGGGCAGGCGAACTTTTCGGAGAACAGCACGCGCTCGTGCGTTTCGTTCAGCGATTTGTTGGCCGAGCCGCCGGCGGCCGTCTCTTCCACGGGCAGCGGCTTGTCGGCAAATTCTGCGATCGCCAGGCCATCGGCGAGCTTCAGGCTGGTCTCGAGACTGTCCGCAAGACGCGAGGAAAGGTCGGCGCGCACGACGACGCGGTCGACCACCACGTCGATGTCGTGTTTGTACTTCTTGTCGAGCGCGGGCACGTCGGCGATCTCGTAGAACTGGCCGTCGACCTTGACGCGCTGAAAACCCTTCTTCATCAGCTCGGCGAGTTCCTTCTTGTACTCGCCCTTGCGGCCGCGCACGACGGGCGCGAGAATGTAGAGGCGCGTGCCTTCGCCGAAATCCACGACACGGTCGACCATCTGGCTGACCGTCTGGCTTTCGATCGGCAGACCCGTCGCCGGCGAATAGGGCACGCCGACGCGCGCGAAGAGCAGGCGCATGTAGTCATAGATCTCGGTGACCGTGCCGACCGTCGAGCGCGGGTTCTTCGAGGTCGTCTTCTGCTCGATGGAAATGGCGGGCGAGAGGCCGTCGATCTGATCGACGTCGGGCTTCTGCATCATCTCGAGGAACTGGCGGGCATAGGCCGACAGGCTCTCGACGTAACGGCGCTGGCCCTCGGCATAGATCGTGTCGAAGGCGAGCGACGATTTGCCGGAGCCCGAAAGGCCCGTCATGACGATCAGCTTGTTGCGGGGCAGGTCGAGGTCGATGCCCTTGAGATTGTGTTCGCGGGCGCCGCGAATGGAAATGGTCTTGAGTTCGCTCATGGTGTCCAGCGTCGAAGGTCGTTGCGCATCAAATTCGGATCAGGCCCCTATGTAGGGATCGGACGGGGCCTGTCCATGTGCGGGTCAGAGAATTCCGTGCCCGTTTCCGATTCGGTTGACAAGAGTGTAGGGATTTATTAGAACAAAAAAAGAACAAAAATCTGCAATTCATCTGTGGATTACCACCTCTGCGGGGCGGCGCCGATGGCCGGCAGCCGATAAGATGCCGCATTCGTGTAGTGAAATGACGCCGGGCAATCTGCGCCCGGCGCGACAACGGGAAGTTACGGGTATGGCTGGAAGCGTCAACAAGGTGATCTTGATCGGCAATGTCGGGGCGGACCCGGAAATCCGGCGCACGCAGGACGGTCGGCCGATCGCCAACCTGCGCATCGCCACGTCCGAGACCTGGCGCGACCGCAACAACGGCGAACGCCGCGAGAAGACCGAATGGCACAATGTCGTCGTCTTCAACGAGGGCCTGTGCAAGGTCGTTGAGCAATATGTGAAAAAGGGCGCGAAACTCTACATCGAGGGCGCGCTGCAGACCCGCAAGTGGCAGGACCAGACCGGCAACGATCGCTACTCGACGGAAGTCGTGCTGCAGGGCTTCAACTCGACGCTGACCATGCTGGACGGCCGCGGTGAAGGCGGCGGCGCAAGCCGCGGCGGCGGCGATTTCGGCGGCGCGCCCAACTATGACGACTACGGCTCGCGCCCGTCTTCGGGTGGTGGCGCCAGCGGCGGCGGCAACCGTTCGGGCGGTTCGCTCTCGCGGGACATGGACGACGACATCCCGTTCTGAGGACGGCAGCGAGGCCGGCAATCAGGTCGGCCTCCGCTCAACGCGCGTCCGGCGGGCAGCAATGCGGTAGGAGGTGCGTCATGGGCGACGAGAAGACGGCCGCGGATGTGCTTTTCCTGCGTCCGGGCGAGGGCCGGGCCTATCCACTCGGTCGCATGAGCGCAGTGTTCAAGGCGGATCACCACGAAACCGCAAGCGCCTACAGCGTTTCCGAATGGTGGCTGGAGCCGAACACGACAGGGCCGGGCGCCCATTTCCACACCGACAATATCGAGCTTTTTTATGTGATTGCCGGAACGGCCAGCATTCTGGCTGGCGAGGACTGGCTGGAAGCGCCTGCGGGCAGCTTCGTGCGCATCCCGGCCACTGTCATGCACGACTTCGAGAACCGCACGGATGCGCGTGTCGGCCTGCTCAATGTCTTCCTGCCGGGCGGTTTCGAGGAAAACATGCCGGCCATCGTCAGATGGTTTGCCGACAATCCCTGAGCGCTCTGCCGCGGGGATAGACCATTTCGTATCGGACCGGCTGTTCGGGCGGATGGCCATATGGGCGAAGATGCCAACATCCCGTTCCGGTCGTTCTGACTTTCTTAGTCTCTTCCCGGCATGATCCGGCCGCGGATACGGGGAGCGATCCGTGCCCGGGTCGTCTATTGCATGGCCGGAGGTGCATTTTAGTAAAATTCATTTGTAAAACAGGGGGCTTTCGAATGGGTTTGATCAATTTCATCCAGCGGATACGGGCTGGCAAAACGGATTTCCAGAAGGAAGCGCGCTACGGTCGCGCCAATGCGCGCGCCAGCGACTACATGGCTGTTGCTCAATGGTATGTCGAAAATTGTGACGACCCGCCGCATGTCCTGCAGAATTTCACCGAACTGGACGCCCGCGGCTTCCGGGCCGGGCACAAGGCCATTCTCTATGGATTCCGCAACGACATCGAGCGCAAGCTTGGCCATGCCCGGCATATCGGCACCCGCCAGAACCCCTGGATCGCGGCATTCGAGCGGCCTGCCGACCAGACGGTCTACTGCGCCTATGTGCTTCTGCGGGACGACAAGCAGAACTTCGCGGTGATGAAGCCCTATTGGTTCCTCTCGGCGGGCGAGCAGGAGAAGGACTACCGCTCGGACGTCATGAACGTCATCTGATCCGTGATCGAACAAGAACATCTGGAGTAGCCGGCAATGCCGAACATGACCGCCATCACGTCCGATCCCGAGAGCTTCCTGAAGAACAACCTGTTGCTGATCCAGTACCAGGCCTATGAATCAGGATACCGCAACCCCGGTGTGAAACGCTTTCTGCTGAACAAGGAAGACGACTTCACCTGCATGCGCAAGGGAACGGGCATCATTTCTCAGTTCAAGGAGAAGACCGTCGATGTCTGGTCGATAAAGTCGACCAATGCGCAGAACGCCAACGGCTGGGACTGCTACTGGCTGCCCTATGACCAGGATTTCAAGCATGTCGTCGTTCTCGAAAGCGACGCCGACGTGATGCTGACGCCGGCGATGGACGGATGCTCGTTCGGCTTCACGAACCATGGCGGTGGCGTCTATTCCGCATCGCACGGAAACCTGCAGACGCCGATGGGGCGCATCGACGAGGCCGGCCTGCGGCAGGGCATGCGCTTCCACAAGTCGACGCTGCACAAGTCCGACTACATGAACGTGCCCGGCCAGACCGACGTCAAGGTCACCATGGTCGGCGTGCGCAAGGGCAATAAGTGGCGCTTCTTCTACCAGCAGTATCTTGACCAGATGGGGGCCTTCTACCTGCTGAATGTCCGGGAACTGAAGGGGTAGTCGTCGCCGTTAGCCGGCGAAGGCCGACTTCACCCCGTCCACCACGAACTGCACCGCCAGCGCCGCGAGGATGACGCCCAGAAGGCGTGTCAGGATCGCGCGGCCGGTCTTGCCGAGGAAGCGGTCGATGCGCTCGGCGATGACCAGCGAGAGGAACAGGATGACGAGGCAGAGCGCGATGACGCCGATAAGGGCGGCGCGCTCAAGCGCAGAGGGGAAGGAACCCGAGGTGAGGATCGTCGCGGAGATCGCGCCCGGACCGGCGATCAGCGGCAGGGCGAGCGGGAAGACGGCGATGTTGTGGATGTGATCGCGGGTGATCGCCACCTCGCTGGTCTTTTCCTTGCGCTCGTTGCGGCGCTCGAAGATCATCTCGAAGGCGATCCAGAACAAGAGCAGGCCGCCGGCGATGCGAAAGGCGCCGATGGAGATGCCGAGCAGCGACAGCACGCCGGCGCCCGTCAGTGCGAAGACGGCAAGGATGCAGAAGGCGATGATGCAGCCGCGCAGCGCCACCTGCGTGCGCTGCGGGCGCGTCATGCCGACCGTAAGGCCGAGGAAGATTGGTGCGAGGCCCGGCGGATCGATGGTCACGAGCAGGGTCGTGATCGCATTGACCAGAAGATCGATGTTGAGCATGTCGGGCGTTCCCCTCGCCGTTGCGCGGCCGATTTTCTCCAGCCTTGTCCGGCTATTGTTAGGGGAGGGCGCCGCCCAAGGGAAGGGCGGTCGGAGCAATGCGATGCCACCGCCATGAAAATGCGCAAATTGGCGGATTTTACTTGCAAAAGCCTGTTCAAAACCCCTGGCGAAATTGGCGCTCCCAGCGCCGGTAGGCTATAAAATTCTCTTCTGATTCTGAACAACGATCGTGACCGAAATTGACAGACCAATCGACACCCGGCGGCAAGAACCCTCCCGGCATTGAGCCTATTTCCATCATCGAGGAAATGCAGCGGTCCTATCTCGACTACGCCATGAGCGTGATCGTTTCCCGCGCCTTGCCCGATGTGCGCGACGGCCTCAAGCCCGTTCACCGGCGCATTCTCTACTCGATGAGCGAGATGGGCGTCGACTGGAACAAGAAATACGTGAAGTCGGCGCGCGTGACCGGTGACGTGATGGGTAAATACCATCCGCACGGCGACGCTGCGATCTACGATGCCTTGGCGCGCATGGCGCAGGACTGGTCGCTGCGACTGCCCCTGATCGACGGCCAGGGCAATTTCGGTTCGATCGACGGCGACCCGCCGGCCGCCCAGCGCTACACGGAATGCCGCCTGGAAAAGGCCGCCCATTCGCTGCTCGACGATCTCGACAAGGAAACGGTCAACTTCCGCGACAACTACGACGGCACGATGAGCGAGCCGGTCGTCGTTCCCGCAAAATTTCCGAACCTGCTGGTCAACGGCGCCGGCGGCATCGCCGTCGGCATGGCGACGAACATTCCGCCGCACAATCTTGCCGAAGTCATCAACGGCTGCGTCGCGCTGATCGACAATCCGGCGATCGAGCTGCTCGACCTGATGCAGCACATTCCCGGCCCGGACTTTCCGACCGGCGCGCTGATTCTCGGCCGTGCCGGTATCCGTCAGGCCTATGAGACCGGCCGCGGCTCCGTCATCATGCGCGGGCGGGCCCATATCGAGCCGATGCGCGGCGACCGTGAGCAGATCATCGTTACGGAAGTTCCCTTCCAGGTGAACAAGGCGTCGATGATCGAGAAGATGGCCGAGCTGGTGCGCGACAAGCGCATCGAGGGCATCTCCGACCTTCGCGACGAATCCGACCGCCAGGGCTACCGCGTCGTCATCGAGCTGAAGCGCGATGCCAATGCCGAGGTCATCCTCAATCAGCTCTATCGCTACACGCCGCTGCAGACCTCCTTCGGCTGCAACATGGTGGCGCTGAACGGCGGCAAGCCGGAGCAGATGACGCTGCTCGACATGCTGCGCGCCTTTGTCGCCTTCCGCGAAGAAGTCGTCAGCCGCCGCACAAAGTACCTGCTGCGCAAGGCACGCGACCGCGCCCATGTCTTGGTCGGTCTCGCCATTGCCGTCGCCAATATCGATGAGGTGATCAGCCTGATCCGCCGCGCGCCGGACCCGCAGACGGCTCGCGAACAGCTGATGGAGCGCCGCTGGCCGGCGAAAGACGTCGACGTGCTGATCAAGCTCATCGACGACCCGCGCCATCGCATCAACGAGGACCTCACCTACAATCTCTCGGAAGAGCAGGCCCGCGCCATCCTCGAGCTGCGTCTCGCCCGCCTGACGGCTCTCGGCCGCGACGAGATCGACGAGGAGCTCAACAAGATCGGCGAGGAGATCAAGGATTATCTCGATATCCTCTCCTCGCGTCTGCGCATGATGAACATCGTCAAGGATGAGCTCATCGCCGTGCGCGACGAGTTCGGCACGCCGCGCCGCACCGAGATCGCCGAGGGCGGTCCTGATATGGACGACGAGGACCTCATCGCCCGCGAGGACATGGTCGTGACCGTGTCGCATGCCGGCTATGTCAAGCGTGTACCGCTCGCCACCTATCGCGCGCAGCGCCGCGGCGGCAAGGGCCGCTCCGGCATGGCCATGAAGGACGAGGATTTCGCGACCCGCCTCTTCGTCGCCAACACGCACACGCCCGTACTCTTCTTCTCCTCGCGTGGCATCGTCTACAAGGAGAAGGTCTGGCGTCTGCCGATCGGTACGCCGCAGTCCAAGGGTAAGGCGCTGATCAACATGCTGCCGCTCACGCCCGGCGAGCGCATTACCACCATCATGCCGCTGCCCGAGGACGAGACGACGTGGGAAAACCTCGACGTCATGTTCGCAACCACCCGCGGCACGGTGCGTCGCAACAAGCTCAGCGACTTCGTCCAGGTCAACCGCAACGGCAAGATCGCGATGAAGCTCGAAGAAGAGGGCGACGAGATCCTCAATGTCGAGACCTGCACGGAGCATGACGACGTGCTGATGACGACGGCGCTCGGCCAGTGCATCCGCTTCCCGGTCGATGACGTGCGCGTCTTCGCCGGCCGCAACTCGGTCGGCGTGCGCGGCATCTCGCTCGGCGGCGGCGACCGCATCATCTCGATGACGATCGTCAGCCATGTCGATGCCGAGCCGTGGGAGCGGGCGGCCTACCTGAAGCGCTCCGCCGCCGAACGCCGCGCCAGCGGTGTCGACGAGGAGGATATCGCATTGGTCGGCGAGGAGGTCGGTGAAATCGGCGACCTCACGGAGGAGCGCTACCAGGAACTCCGGTCCCGCGAGCAGTTCGTCCTCACCGTGTCGCAGAAGGGTTTCGGCAAGCGGTCGTCTTCCTACGATTTCCGCACCTCGGGCCGCGGCGGCAAGGGCATCCGCGCCACCGATACGTCGAAGACCAGCGAGATCGGCGAACTCGTCGCCGCCTTCCCGGTCGAGGAGAAGGACCAGCTCATGCTCGTCTCCGATGGCGGCCAGCTGATCCGCGTGCCGGTCGACGGCATCCGCATCGCAAGTCGCGCGACGAAGGGCGTCACCATCTTCTCGACCGCCAAGGACGAGAAGGTCGTCTCGGTCGAGCGCATCAGCGAGCCGGAAGGCGAGGACGATGCCGATGGTACGGGCATTGAAGGCGATGTCGATGCCGGGGATGATGCGACCCCGGTCAGCGAGGAATAGGCCGGGCGAAAGCAGCCCAGCCGTTCCGATCGAAACAAGAAAGGGCCTTTCCGGTGTTCACCGGAAAGGCCCTTTTCATGAAACGAAAAAGCCGGACGGGCAGGGAACGACCGTCCGGCTTTTCAAGTGTGCGGGCAGCCCGGAGGGAAGGCTACCCGCTCTGACGGTGGCATACGGACTGCGGCAGGTCTTGCGCCGGGGCGCCGTGCCGCAGGGGGCGCTCTCAGACGCCAAAGCCACCTGCTTGGGTTTTCAGCTTGGCCGCCTTCAGGGCTGCGCGGTCGCGTTTCAGTTCAAGAATCGTGCGCGCGAAGTCGATGGTGAAAACGGTGCTGATGAAGATCGTGAAGAGGATGGTGAGCGCGGCCATGGTAAAGTCCCGCTCAGCGCAGCCATTTGCCACGGGCGGCGATTTTCGGCGCTGCCGGGCGATCCTCTTCCCGCAACGCATGGATGGTTGCGGCGGTAAGGGCGATAAACATGGTCATGCAGAGTAGAGCCAGAGCCATTGTCGTGTTCCTTCAAGCCTAAGGAAACGCATTACTTGTTTCACTGTATTCTGCCGGGAGAATGCGCGACGGCGACCTTTGTTCCCAGCTTTGATGTTTCTATTTAGACATGGCATGCCTGAAATGCTCTTGAACGGCCCATTCATGCCACGTTCATGTTCTTGGCAGGGGACAGCGCGGGCTGCGACAGGCCGCGCCCTTGCGGAAAGGGGCCGTCCATGACAAAAGGCGGCAAACGGGACCCCGCCGATGACAGTCGCCTTCTATCCTGGCTCTTTCGATCCGATCACCAATGGCCATATCGACGTTCTGGTGCAGGCGCTGAACGTGGCGCCCAGGGTCATCGTCGCGATCGGCATCCATCCCGGCAAGACACCGCTCTTCTCCTTCGAGGAACGCGCGGATCTCATCCGCACGTCCATTGCCGAGGCACTGCCGGCGCGGGCAGGGGATGTCAGCGTCGTCTCCTTCTCCAACCTGGTCGTCGATGCCGCGCGCCAGCATGGCGCACTCATGCTGATCCGCGGGCTGCGCGACGGTACGGATCTCGACTATGAAATGCAGATGGCCGGCATGAACCGCCAGATGGCGCCGGATGTGCAGACCGTCTTCCTGCCGGCGGGCGTCGCCTCGCGGCCCATTACCGCCACATTGGTCCGCCAGATCGCGGCCATGGGCGGCGATGTCAGCGCCTTCGTCCCGGCGCCCGTCTTTGCGGCGTTGAAAGCCCGCAAGAAGGGCTGAGCCCATCATCCTGAACCCCTTAGGGAGCTATCATGAACATCCTCCGTTTCGCCTTTGCAGGAGCCCTGTTCCTTGCGACCACCACGAGCGCCGTCGTTGCCCAGGCGGCCGAATTCATCACGATCCAATTGAAGGACGGACCCGTCGTCGTCGAACTGAACGACAAGGTCGCACCCAAGCATGTCGAGCGCATCAAGGCGCTGGCGACAGCCGGCGAATATGACAATGTCGCTTTCCACCGCGTGATCGAGGGCTTCATGGCGCAGACCGGCGACGTCCAGTACGGCGATATGTCGGCTGGTTTCCAGCCGGATGCGGCCGGCACGGGTGGCTCCAGCCAGCCGGATCTGCCGCAGGAATTCTCCGACGTGCCCTTCGAGCGCGGCACGGTCGGCATGGCCCGTTCGCAGGACCCGAACTCGGCCAATTCGCAGTTCTTCATCATGTTCGCTCCGGGCGACTTCCTGAACGGCCAGTACACGGTCGTCGGCAAGGTCGTTTCCGGCATGGAGAACGTCGACAAGATCAAGCGCGGCGACGAGGCCAACAATGGCTCGGTCACCGATCCCGACCGGATGATCAAGGTCACCGTCGGCAAGTAATTCACTTTTTGGTGTGCCGCCTGTTGTAATCGCAAAACGGCGACACACCTTTTGCGCAACTGCCTTTGAAGGAGAAAGACCATGGCCGAGATCAAGGATCCGGAAAACACCATCATCATGGAGACCACGAAGGGCAAGGTGGTCATCCAGCTGCTTCCGGATCTCGCACCGGGTCACGTCGCGCGCGTCAAGGAACTGACGCGCGAAGGCGCTTATGACGGCGTCGTCTTCCACCGCGTCATCGAGGACTTCATGGCCCAGACGGGCGACGTGCAGTATGGCAAGACCGGCGGCAAGGACTTCAACCCGGCCCGCGCCGGCATGGGCGGTTCGGAAAAGCCAGACCTGAAGGCCGAGTTCTCCAACATGAGCCATGTGCGCGGCACCTGCTCCATGGCGCGCAGCCAGATGCCGAACTCGGCCAACTCGCAGTTCTTCATCTGCTTCACCGACGCTCCCTGGCTGAACAAGCAGTACTCCGTCTGGGGTCAGGTCATCGAAGGCATGGAAAATATCGACAAGATCAAGCGCGGCGAGCCGGTGCGCGATCCCGACACCATCGTCTCGATGAAGGTTGCCGCAGACGTAGCGGCCTGATAGAGAACCTTTCGTTTTCGACCGCGCTCGCCCCGGCGGGCGCGGTTTTTCTTTGTGCGCTTTTCAAGAGATGACGTCGATATGGCTGCTTTCCTCTGGGCGCTGCTCGGCATTGCGGCGGGCGCGTGCATCGCCATCCAGGCCCCCATCAACGCGTTGCTCGGCCGCGGTCTCGGCATGCCGGCAGCGGCCGCCTTCATCTCGTTCTTCGCGGGCACACTCGTCCTCGCGTGCGTCGTTCTCGCCGCAACCGCCTTCGAGGGCAGGGCGCCGGACTGGCGCGGCCCGGACACCTGGCTCTATTTTGCCGGCGGCGCAATCGGCACGATCTATGTCACGACCGCCATCTTCCTGACGCCGCGCATCGGTGCTGCGGCCGTCATGGCTTTCGCCGTGTCCGGTCAGCTTCTCGCCGGCATCCTGCTCGACCGTGTCGGCTTTCTCGGCATGGCCGTGCGCGAAGTGTCCCTCGGCCGCATCGCGGGGGCAATTCTGCTCGTCGCCGGTGCGCTGATGATCCGTTTTTACTGAGCCCCCCATGCGCGTCGACCTCTTCGATTTCGATCTTCCGGAAGAAAACATCGCCCTGCGCCCGGTGAGCCCGCGCGAAGCGGCACGGCTGCTCGTCGTCGAGCCCGACAGGGATGCGCCCTATCAGGACCGGACTGTCGGTGATCTGCCGTCGCTGCTGCGTCCCGGCGATGCGCTGGTCTTCAACGACACCCGCGTCATCCCCGCCCAGCTCGAAGGCATTCGCCACCGCGACGGCGCCGGCGGCCAGAAGGTTTCCGCGACGCTGCATATGCGCATCGCCGGCGACCGCTGGAAGGCGTTCGCCAGGCCCGGCAAGCGCATCAAGCGCGGCGACCGCATCACCTTCGGCGCAGCGGAAGACCTTTCGGCAACCGTGGAGCAGAAGGGCGAGGGCGGCGAAGTTACCCTGCATTTCGACCTCTCCGGCCCCGATCTCGACCGCGCCATCGCAACCGTCGGCCATATCCCGCTACCGCCCTACATCGCCTCCAAGCGCGAGGAGGACGAGGCGGACCGCCGCGACTACCAGACGATCTATGCCCGTGAGGAGGGCGCCGTCGCGGCACCCACGGCGGGTCTGCACTTCACCGACGCTCTCTTCGAAAAACTCGACGCGCTCGGCGTTGAAAGGCATTTCGTGACATTGCATGTCGGCGCCGGCACCTTCCTGCCGGTGAAGGCCGACGACACGACCGACCATGTCATGCACGAGGAGGTCGGCTATGTCTCCGGGGAAACCGCTGCGGCGCTCAACGCCGTGAGGGCGAGGGGCGGGCGCATCATTTCCGTCGGAACGACCTCGCTGCGCCTTCTCGAAAGCGCTGCTGACGAAGACGGCACGATCCGGCCCTGGTCCGGCGCGACGGGCATCTTCATCACGCCCGGCTACCGTTTCCGCACGGCCGACATGCTGATGACCAACTTCCACCTGCCGAAATCGACGCTCTTCATGCTCGTTTCCGCCTTTTCAGGCCTTGAAACGATGCGCGGCGCCTATGCCCACGCGATCGCCACCGGCTACCGCTTCTATTCCTACGGCGACTCCAGCCTGCTTTTCCGGGACCACCGATGACCGAAACCTTCCAGTTCAAGCTTCTCGCGACCGACGGCAAGGCGCGCCGCGGCGAGGTCTCCATGCCGCGCGGCGTCATCCGCACGCCGGCCTTCATGCCCGTCGGCACGGTGGGCACCGTCAAGGCGATGTATCTCGACCAGGTGCGCGAGCTTGGCGCCGACATCATCCTCGGCAACACCTATCATCTGATGCTGCGTCCCGGTCCGGAACGCGTCGCACGCCTCGGCGGTCTGCACGAGCTCATCCGCTGGCCGCACCCGATCCTCACCGACTCCGGCGGTTTCCAGGTCATGTCGCTCTCCGGCCTGCGCAAGCTCGACGAACAGGGTGTCACCTTCAAGAGCCATGTCGACGGCGCCTTGCACCACATGTCGCCGGAGCGATCGATCGAGATCCAGGGCCTGCTTGACAGCGATATCCAGATGCAGCTCGATGAATGCGTGGCCCTGCCGGCCTCGCCGAAGGAAATCGAACGCGCGATGGAAATGTCCCTGCGCTGGGCCGAGCGCTGCAAGGTGGCCTTCGGGGACCAGCCGGGCAAGGCGATGTTCGGCATCGTGCAGGGCGGCGACATTCCGCACCTGCGCGTCCGCTCCGCGCAGGCGCTCGCCGAGCTGAACCTCAAGGGTTACGCCATCGGCGGGCTCGCTGTCGGCGAGCCACAGGAGGTCATGCTCGACATGATCGACACCACCATCCCGCATATGCCTTTCGAAAAACCACGCTACCTGATGGGTGTCGGTACGCCCGACGACATGCTGAAATCCGTCGCCCGTGGCATCGACATGTTCGACTGCGTGATGCCGACCCGTTCCGGCCGGCACGGCCTTGCCTTCACCCGCCGCGGCCGCATCAACCTGCGCAATGCCCGTCATGCCGAGGATATGCGCCCGCTTGACGAGGAATCGACGTGCCCGGCGGCGCGTGACTATTCGCGCGCCTATCTGCACCACCTCATCCGCGCCAACGAATCCCTCGGCGGCATGCTGCTCACCTGGAACAACCTGTCCTACTATCAGGACCTGATGGCCGGCATCCGCAAGGCGATCGAGGAGGGGCGTTTTGCCGACTTCATGGCGGAGACGCAGGAGACCTGGGCGAGGGGCGATCTCGCCCCTCTCTGAGGCTCGCGTTTCACGCCTCTGCTGGAATTGCTCAGATTTCAGGCCCCGGCGCGGTGCGCACGATGTGCACGCCGTTGATCTTGTAGCTGCCATCCGGCTGCTTCACGACCTGGTAGAGCGCCGTCCAGTCCTTGCCATCAGGCCCTGAAATCAGCACCTCCTGCACCACCACGCCGTCGGTGACCTTCGAGCGGCCGAAGGCGAAATTGCCCGGCCGGTAGACCGGCGCATAGCCCTTCTTCACCATGTCGAAGAAGGCATCTTCGGTCGGAAATTTTCCACGGATGGTCGGTGAGGCGAAGGAATAGGCGGCCTTCGCATCGTCGTCCAGGAAGGCGGCTATCTGGCTCTGTATGATGCCCTGCACCGTATCGACGGGTTCCCCCGCCCATGTGGCGGAGGGTAGGGAAAGCGAAACGCAAAGGAACACGGCGGCAAGCATTTTCATGGCGCACACTCCTTTTCGGATGAAAGCAGAATAGCACGGACACCAGAAAAGAACCGCTACGCGATCAGTTGTGTTTGTTTTTTAAATATTTCCCTTTAAAAACAGTGCTTTATATTATAAGTATTATTGTTTAGAATCCTTTGTTTGTAGTCCGCTCAAAATGCCGGGGGCCTTCCGAAAGAGAATAATCTCGGTTCCCTGATAGGTCGATCGGGAAAACTCGCGGAACCCGTGCCGTCCGGCAAGCCGGATCGACGCCGTGTTTGCAGGATCGATGATGCAGGTGACCGGCATGCCGCCATGGTTTGCTTCCGCCCAGGGCAGCATTGCCTCCAGCGCCTCGCTGGCATAGCCGCGGCCGTGAGAGCCCGGGAGCAGGCCCCAGCCGGCTTCCAGCGTGTCTTCGATACTGGGCATCATCTCGCGGCGCATTTCATGGAACCCGGCTTCGCCGACAAGCCGGCCCGATGCCTTTTCGATGATCGCCCAGAAGCCGAAGCCCATGATGCGCCACATGCCGATATGGCGCAGCAGGCGGCCCCAGGACTGTTCACGGGACAACGGCACGCCACCGATATAGCGCACGACTTCGGGCATGGCCCACATCGCGGTCATGGCATCAAGGTCTTCCGGACGGAAGCCGCGCAAGACGAGACGGTCGGTTTCAAGCAGAGGGATATCGGACATGGGATCGTGTGGCGGGCCGGAAGAAACGGTGATCTAAATATGGATGTTGGCGCCGCGTCGAAAGCCGCTGGCCGAGATTCGCAGCAGTTTACGACGATTTGATCCAGGCCGTCGATATCGTGTCCACAAAGCGGCGATGCTCTGTAAGGAGAGCAGCAGGCAGAACCGAGACAAGCAAGGCCTCAAAGAGCGAAGCTATTGAAATGATTGGAGTGTTTCGCTTGGAAAGCGAAGGTACCCGGCCAAATAATTAAATCACATAATATAGATTATGGAACTTACTCTTGTCTGTAAAACCGCCGAACCCTCCAAAAGTCCGGTTTGCGCCTTGACCCTTCACCACCCGTGGCCTTAAGCGAAACGGCAGACGAAACCAACAGCGAAAGCCTGTCCCGATGAGTGAGTTGCGCATTCTCTCCGACGCCCATATCCCGGAACTGCCGAACCGCTACAACGGGAAAGTCCGCGAGAACTACGACCTGCCGGACGGCAGCCGTATCATCATCGCGACGGACCGGCTCAGTGCCTTCGATGTGATCCTTACGGCCATTCCCTTCAAGGGCCAGGTGCTGACGCAGACGGCGCGCTACTGGTTCGAGGAAACCGCCGATATCTGCCCGAACCATGTCATTTCCTATCCGGACCCGAATGTCGTCATCGGCACGCGGCTCGATATCCTGCCCGTCGAGATCGTCGTGCGCGGTTATCTCGCCGGCACGACCAGCACCTCGATCCTGACAAAATACCGCAAGGGCGAGCGCCAGATGTACGGCATCACGCTGCCGGATGGCCTGAGGGACAACGAAAAGCTGCCCGAGCCGATCATCACGCCGACCAGCAAGGCGTTCGACGGCGGCCATGACGAACCGTTGTCCGGCGACGAAATCCTCGCCCAGGGCCTGCTGACGGCAGAACAATGGGAAACCGTGTCGCGCTATGCGCTGGCACTGTTTGCGCGCGGTCAGGCCCGTGCGGCCGAACGCGGGCTGATCCTCGTCGACACCAAGTATGAATTCGGCACGGACAAGGACGGCCGCATCGTGCTTGCCGACGAAATCCACACGCCGGATTCGAGCCGGTACTGGATCGCCGACAGCTACGAGCAGAGTTTTGCGACGGGCGGGCGTCCGGCAAGCTTCGACAAGGATTTCGTGCGCGCCTGGGTCACCGAGCGCTGCGATCCCTACAAGGACCCGATCCCCGAAATCCCGCGCGAGCTCGTCGAGCAGACCTCGAAGGTCTATATTCAAGCTTTCGAGCAGATCACCGGCAAGACTTTTGTGCCCGATCTTTCGGGCGCGACGGTGCTGGAGCGCATCCGCGAGAACCTGAAGCCCTATTTCGCCTGATCGTCCGCAAGCACGATCTCGAAGCTGAGACCATCATACGCCGGTTCGACATGATCCGGCGTTTCTTTTTGTACCGTGTCGTAGTCGAGCGGCACATGCATATGGGTCAGGATGGCGCGCGCCGGCTTCAGCCGTTCAATCCACTCCAAGGCCTGGCTGAGCGACAGATGGCTGGAGTGGAAGCGGTATTGCAGCGCATCGACGATCAGCATGTCTAGGTCTTTGAGGCGCGGGACGGTTTCGCCCGGGAAGTCGCTGATGTCGCTGCAATAGGCGACATCACCGATGCGGAAGCCGAGCGAATGGATGGAGCCGTGCACCTGGAGCAGGGGCTGGAAGGTAATGGCGCCCCCTCGCCCGTCGATCGTCACGGGCCTGTCCATCGGCTCGATCAGGTTCTCCGTCACGATCGGCGGATACATGCTGCCCGGCGGGGTCTTAAGGCAATAGCCGAAGCCTTCGCGGATGCGCTCCATCGTCACCGGATCGGCCCAGATCGGCACCTGCCTGTGGTTCTGCAGCACAAACCCCCTGATGTCATCGATGCCGTGGATATGGTCGGCATGGGCGTGGGTATAGAGCACCGCATCGATGGTTTCGACGCGCGCGGCGATCATCTGCGCGCGGAAATCCGGCCCTGTATCGATGACCACGGTCGTCGTGCCCTCCGGGCCGATCTGCTCGACGAGGAAGGCGGCGCGGGTACGGCGGTTCTTCGGGTTGGCGGGATCGCAGGCGCCCCAGTCACCGGTGATGCGCGGCACGCCGGGCGACGAGCCGCAGCCGAGAATGGTGAAGCGCCGCGCAAAGGCCACGGTTACACCCGCGGCATCTTGGAAAAAATGCGGAAGGCGTTTTCGGTGGTGATGCGGGCGATCTCGTCTGCGCTGGCGCCGACGGTTTCCGCCAGCACGGCGGCGGTGTGCGCCACATAGGCCGGTTCGTTGCGTTTTCCGCGGTAAGGTTTTGGCGCAAGGTAGGGCGCGTCGGTCTCGACCAGCATGCGTTCCAGCGGCACGGTTTTGGCGATCTCGCGCAGCTCTTCCGATTTCGGGAAAGTGAGGATGCCGGAGAACGAGACGTAACCGCCCAGCTCCACGCCGATGCGGGCAAGCTCCGGCCCAGACGAGAAGCAGTGCAGCAGGAAGGGAAAGGCCCCCTTCCCCGTTTCCTCGGTCAGAATCGCTGCCATGTCCTCATCCGCCGCGCGGCTGTGGATGACCAGCGGTAGCCCGGTCTCCCGCGCGGCGGCGATGTGGTTTCGGAGGCCGATAGCCTGCGCCTCGCGCGGTGCATTGTCGTAAAAATAGTCGAGGCCCGCCTCGCCGATCGCCACGACGCGTGGATGTTTTGACAGTTCAACCAGCTCGGAAACCGGAACATCCAGCTCCTCGTCCGCATTGTGCGGGTGGGTGCCGACCGAGCAGAACACCGACGGGTATTTTTCGGCGATCGCCAAAATCGTCGGAAACTTCTTCACCCGTGTCGAGATGGTGATCATCTGCTTTACCCCGGCCGCGTGGGCGCGCGCGACGATGTCGTCGCGCTCCGCCTCGAAATCGGGGAAATCCAGATGGCAATGCGTATCGATCAGCATTTACGCCTCGGGCGCGACATAACGCGGGAAGACCGGGGTCGGCGCGTCCAGCGGCGTGCCGCTGACAAGACGGCCGGCTTCGCCAAGCGCCGCGAAATCGCGCTTTTCGACGGGTGCGGCAACGAGATCGAGCAGCTTGCGGCTGGATTTCGGCATGAAGGGCTGCAAGAGGATCGCGATCTGGCGCACGACTTCCGCCGTCACATAGAGCACGGTGCCCATGCGAACCGGATCGGTCTTCTTCAGTGCCCACGGCGCTTCACCGGCAAAATAGCGGTCGGCCTCCGAGACGACGGCGATGATCGCCGCCAGCGCCTTGTGGATCTGCTGCTTGCCCATCTCCTCGCGGGTGATCGCATGCAGTGCATCGACCGAGGCGAGCATGGCGCGGTCGGCGTCCGAGAGCGCACCGCATTCCGGCACCTTGCCGTCGCAGTTCTTGACGATCATCGACAGCGAGCGGCTGGCAAGGTTGCCGATGCCGTTGGCGAGGTCCGAGTTGATGCGGGTCGCGATGCCCTCTTCGCTGTAGCTGCCGTCCTGGCCGAAGGAGACTTCGCGCAGGAAGAAGTAGCGGATCGGGTCGAGGCCGAAATGGTTGACGAGGTTGACCGGATCGACCACGTTGCCGAGCGACTTCGACATCTTCTCGCCCTTGTTGAGCAGGAAGCCGTGGGCGAAGACGCGCTCGGGCAGCGGCAGGCCCGCCGACATCAGGAACGCAGGCCAGTAGACGGCGTGGAAGCGGATGATGTCCTTGCCGATGATATGGATGTTCGCCGGCCAGTATTTGGCGCGCGGGCCCTCGGGATCGGTCATGTAGCCGGTCGCGGTGATGTAGTTGGTCAACGCGTCGACCCAGACATACATGACATGGGCAGGATCGCCCGGAACCGGAATGCCCCAGTCGAAGGTGGTGCGCGAGACCGAAAGGTCCTTGAGGCCCGACTTGACGAAGGAGATCACCTCGTTGCGGCGCTCGGCGGGGCCGATGAAATCCGGATTGTCCTCGTAGTGCTTCAGGAGCTTTTCCTGATAGTCGGACAGGCGGAAGAAGTAGCTCTCCTCCTCCACCCATTCGACGGGCGTGCCCTGCGGCCCGTAGCGCACGCCGTCGTCGCGCTTCTCCGTCTCGTTTTCCTGGTAATAGGCTTCGTCACGCACGGAATACCAGCCGGCATAACCGCCCTTGTAGATGTCGCCATTGGCGGCCATGCGGCGCCAGATCTCGGCGCAGGCCTCGTAGTGGCGCTCTTCCGTCGTGCGGATGAAGTCGTCGTTGGACGCATTCAGAAGAACGGCCATATCCTTGAATTCTTTCGAATTCCGGTCAGCGAGTTCACGCGGCGTAATGCCCTCCTTGCGCGCCGTCTGCTGCATCTTCTGGCCGTGCTCGTCCGTGCCGGTCAGGAAGAACACGTCGCGCCCATCGAGCCGCTGGTAACGCGCCATGGCGTCCGTCGCGATCAGCTCGTAGGCATGGCCGATATGCGGCTTGCCGTTCGGATAGGAAATGGCGGTCGTGATGTAGAAACGGGACGTGTCGGTCATGAGCGTGCGTTCTGTCTTCGGTTGTGCAATGCCGCAAGGTATTAGACCATGCGGACGGCAAGGGAAACAGCAAGTTTCCGTTGTTGCGCTGCCGTGCTCCAAAAGACGTCAGCTTCGCCGCAACATCGATGATGGCATGCGGCAGCGGTTGATGAAATCCGGCGCGATCAGGAGAACGCTGCCCAGTTTGGTTCGCTGCCGATAGACCAGTTCTCGCCCAAAACTTCCCTCAAAGAACGGGAATTCCCGTTCTTCACCAAACGCCACGGACGAACTGCCGTTCAAAAACGAGCAATCGCCGGACACGCAGCGCAGCGAAAGTCGCTTCGGGAAGCAATGGCGGCCGTAGGGCACTTTAAGCGAAAGCCGAAACCCTTGAGCGTCTTCTGCAAGGAGCGTGCAATCGGTATCGAACGCACACAGGACGGCCCCGATGATCGGATCGCCGTTTTCCTGAACAATCGCCGTCTGGACCGGAAAGGGCATGCCACCCGGAATTTCGGCCGAAAAGGCGTCGGCGGCATGAAAAAACGCCCCGAAGAGAAGGCAGAGAAGCAAAAGTGCCGGCATGACCATTCCGATTCCAAACGCTCATCCAAGACCGCATGAAACCGGGCCATAACTATGGCGTGAAACTAGAGAGAGGCCCGGATGTCGTCGAGCACGGTGATGATCGTCTGCTTGCGATCGAGATTGTAGGCCCCCGCGACGGTGATGCGTTCGCCGAGCTGCGAGGAGAGATGGGCAAGGCGGTCGGCGCGGGAGAGGTCGCCGGAGAGCGCGGCGCTGCGGGCGGCGTCCGTCACGAAATCGGTGACATGCTGACAGAAGAACGAAAAGACCGTGTCGCTGTCCTTCGCGGAAAGCACGTCGGCGAGCTTGTGCACGTCGCGGCGCGGCGGCTCGGCCGGAGCCTCCACGATGGTGCGGAAGGCCTCCACGATATCGAAGCCGCCGTAGTTGGTGAGTTTGAGCGCTTCGGAAACGCTGCCATGGGCGGCGGACAACACCTCCCCTGCCCGTGGGCCGGATGGCGATGCAGCGAGACTGTCGAGGGCAGCGGCCAGATCGTCCTGCGACAGCGGCGAAAGCGATAGCGGCAGGCAGCGTGAGCGGATGGTCGGCAGGAGTTTTCCGGGGGCGTGGGTCAGCACCAGGAAGAGCGAGCGTTTTGGCGGCTCCTCAAGGATTTTCAGGATGGCGTTGGCGGCGTTGCGGTTGAGATCGTCGGCGGGGTCGATGATGACGATGCGCCAGTTGCCCGTGCCCGATGTCTGCGCGAGGAATTTGCCGGCCTTGCGCACCTCGTCGACCGTGATGAAGGCCTTCACCTTGCCGGTCTTCTCATCGACCGGGCGGCTGAGATGCAGGAGATTGTGCGACGCGCCGGCAGCGAGCTGCCGGGTGATCGGCGATGCGGGCGACGGATCGGCGATCGTTTCCGGCGCGTCTGCGGGCTCCGGATGGTGAAGGACATGGTTGGCGAAACGGAAGGCGAGCGTCGCCTTGCCGATACCCTCGGGGCCCTCGATCAGGATCGCATGGTGCCCTTTGCCGGAGCGGTAAGAGCGCGCGAGAAACGTCGCCGCCTCGGTGTGGCCGAAGAGTTTCGTCTGCTCGGCGGGATACACTGCGCCGTCGAGAATGCCGGGCCGATCCTCGCTCACGAGATGTGCTCCGGGTCCTGGTTGCCGCGGGCGCTGATGGGCAAAAGCGGTTCGACGAGGGCAAGCACCTCGGCCGCGATCACGTCCTGGGCCTTTGTCGCATCCACCACGCGGCAGCGCAGCGGTTCGCGCTCTGCGATGTCGAGAAAGGCCTCGCGGCGCTTTTCGTGGGTTTCCAGCTCTTCCTTCTCGAAGCGGTCGGGCACCTCGCTCCCGCCGGCGCCGCGCTTGCGGGCACGCTCGAGGCCGATGGCGGCAGGCAGGTCGAAGATGATCGTGCAGTCGGGCACGACCCCGTTGATCGCGACGCGCTCCAGCGCTTCGACGAACGGCTGTTCGAGATTGCCGGTAATGCCCTGATAGACGCGGGAGGAATCCATGAAACGATCGCACAGCACGACCGTGCCGGTGGCAAGCGCCGGGCGGATGACCTCTTCGACATGGTCGCTGCGCGCGGCGGCAAAAAGCACGGCCTCCATGCGGATGCCATAAGGCTCGGCGGCACCCGACAGGAGAACGTGACGCACCGCCTCCGCGCCCCTGGAGCCGCCCGGCTCACGCGTCATCAGCACGGTGAGGCCGCGTGCGCGCAGGGCTTCGGCCAGAAGCCGGATCTGCGTCGACTTTCCGGCGCCCTCGCCGCCCTCGAACGTGACAAACAAACCCGGTGCGGCCGACAAATCCTGTTTCCGTCTTTCTGCGCGATATCCGGCACGGCCGGCATGACTCGGGACACTACTACCCCATGTTTCCGGCCGGCGAAACGCTTTTCGCCCCGTTGGGACCTGTCACGTCCAGAAGATGTCAAATCCAGAAGAAGAACAGTTCGATCAGCGCATCGAGCGCCCGCGCCCGCAACGTGCCGACGCCGACGGTGCCCGCCGTCTTTACCGAAACCTCGCGCAAGAGCTGCTTGTCGTTCCAGATTTTCAGCGTACCGACCGCCTGCCCCGGCGTCACCGGCGCGCGCACCGGCCAGGTGTAGACGACGCGCGCGACGAGCCGCTGCGAATTGTCCTTCGGCAGAAAGACGTCCACCTGCTCGCCGGCGACGAGCGGCACGGTCGAGGCATCGCCGCCATAGACGCTGGCATCCGCGATGGGCTCGCCTTCCTTGAAGAGCGTGCGCCGTTCGAAGGAGGACAGCGCCCATTCGATGATACGACGGGATTCTTCGATGCGCGCCTTGTCGTTCTCCATCCCGCCCATCGCAAGCACGAGATGTTTGCCGTCGCGGTTCACGGCGGCGACGACGGAATAGCCGCCCTCCTCCGAAAAGCCGGTGACGAAGCCCGTCACGCCGATGTTGAGCGCCAACAGCGGATTGCGGTTGCGCTGCTTTATCTTGTTCCACTCGAACTCCGGTTCGAGATAGTAGCGCATGTGCTGCGGGTAGGTGGTTTGCAGATGTCGGGCGAGTATCACCATCTCGCGCATCGTCACTTTGTTGCCAGGGTTCGGCAGGCCGGTGGCGTTGGCAAAGTTTGATTTTACAAGCCCGAGCGCCCTCGCCTCTGCCGTCATCCGTTCGGCAAAGGCCGTTTCCGAACCGGCAAGCCCCTCGGCGAGGATGATGCAGGCGTCGTTGGCGAATTGCACGGTGACGCCACGGACGAGGTCCTCGACGCGCGGGGCGGATTTCAGCGCCGCGAACATCGTGGAGGTGCGCGACGGTGCACCGCCGGTGCGCCAGGCGTATTCGGTAACCGGATAGGTCGTGTCGAGCGTCGCCTCGCCGGCCGAAAGTGCCTTGAAGACGCTTGCCATGGTCATCAGCTTGGCAAGCGAGGCGGCCGGCACTGCGTCATCCTCTGCGCGCGCAAACAGCACCGTGCCGGTCTCCGCCTCGATGAGGTAGACCTGCCTGGCCTTGACGTCGAAACCGGCCTGCGGCGCAGCCGACTGGGCAAACGCTGGGCTCGTAACGGAGAGCAGGAAAATGAGGACGGCGAAAAGGCGGCGATGCATGGCGACTCCGGATGTCGTCACACTCCCACAGCCGCCCGCGATGCGCAAACGGCTTTGGGAACGCGGACGATCAGCCCGCGTTGTCGGCAAGCGCCGAGAGCGGCGTCAGCCTGCCGTCGATCGTCAGGATGGCATCGAAGGCGCCGGCGGCATCGCGTACGCGCTCGTCCGCATAAGCTGCGGCATAGCTCGGCTCGGCCGAAAGCTGCGGCACGAAGTTCGGCCGCTCGATCGGCATCGGACCGATCTCCGGCAGCATGACGAATTGTTCCATCACCTGGAAGGCGTCGGAGGTCGGTGTCGTCTTGGCGAGCGCCGTCATCGTGCTTTCGGCCGGAACCCTCAGCACGCCCTCGCCCTGGCCGTCGCTCGGCAGCATTCGGTTGTCTGCCGAGGCCACCATGACGCCCGTGGCGATCTGCCCACCCGGATCGACCGCAGGAACACGTGACCCCTTGGTGACGTACGAGGCCATGAGATAGGGCATGTCATTGCCGTCGAGCGGGGCCTTGCCGACATACTGCACCCGCACCTTGGCCGTGCCGGTGCGCTTCATGTCGAGGAGGTCTGCCGTCTTGGAAGAGACGTCAATCACCCGGCCGGCATGGTACGGACCGCGATCGTTGACGCGCACGACGACGGACGTGCCGTTTTCCATGTTCGTGACACGCGCATAGCTCGGCAGCGGGAAGGTCGGATGCGCGGCGGAGAGATGATACTTGTCGTAGACCTCGCCGTTCGCCGTCTTGCGGCCGTGGAAGGCGGAACCATACCAGGAGGCAAGGCCGGTCTTGTTGTAGCCCGGCTCTTCCTTCGGCTGATACCACTTGCCGCGAACCTGATAGGCTTTGCCGACCTGGTAGCGGCCACCGCCCTTCGGCACGGCCTGCCCTTCCTCAACGACGCGCGGGCTCGCCTTCACGCCATATTCCGACTCGGAGAAATATTCCTTGCTGCGCACCTTTTTCTTGGGTGCGGGCGTGGTCGTCGCACAGGCTGCAAGGCCCGCGCAGATCAGCGGAATAGTCAACAACCGCAAGCTCGTGCCGAACCGGGTCGTCTTGATCGTCGATTTTTTATGTCCCACGCCGCTATTGTCCCCGACGGTGCGCCAGCCAACTGCCTTGCCCCTGCAAGTCGGCCGTCAATGCCACTCAGTAAATAACAGTCCGTTAATCATGCCAATAAGATGGCGAAATTGCGAATGGATGGGAACCCCGCAGCAAGCTTCCATGATTCATGGTTTATGCTTGGTTAAATGGGCCGCCCATCCATCATCGTCAGTTTCACGAGGCCTGAACCTGCAGCGCGTCGAAGAGTTGCTCGGGGTCGCGCACGCCATGTCTATAAAGCGTGATGATCGACCGGGCGAGTGACCTTGCGCGGGCTTCGTCGAGGCTCGGGGTGTTTGCCGCCGCCAATCGGGTGAAGACGCCTTGCAGGACGACGAGGTCCTGCGGCTCGAATATGCCGATATGCGTGGGGTCTCGAAGCACGTCCATGGCTGCCTCCCCTGTTCCGCATCCAGCCGGCATTGATTGCTGTCGGGTGCGACCAGGAATCTAGGAGCAGAATGCGTCAGCAACAAGTCGGGAAATCTTGCAGCCCTCGGCCCCGAAGCGGTACAGGGCGGATCGGTTGCCAGCGCCCGATCTCAACCAAAAATTAACCCTGTTCGCAGAGGCTCCGCATAGGGTCGAGATGGCGCAGGTAGCCGATTCCGGCCGGATCATCGAAAGCGGAAGAGATGACAGCGGCAGCGACCGGCAATGACGAACACGCCCCCCTCATCTCCCATCGTCTTCTGACGCGACTGACGATCGGCGTTGCCGTGCTGGCGGGTCTGACGGTGGCGATCAGCGTTGCCGGGCGCGTTCTCGGCGAGCGTATCGCGCTGGCCGGTCACACCGAGAATGCCGAGCCTGTCGACGTCGTGATCGGTCAGGACCATATCCGCCTCCCCGCCAACACGATCCGCTTCGAGGAGCAGCGCCAGACGGGTCGCACCGAACGCGTCGATCTCTACCTCACCTGGCCGGAAATGCGGGGTTATTCCAACGCGGACCGCGGCCGGTTCAACGATGCCAACCGCCATGAAGGCCTGGTCTTCCTCAATCTTTCGCAGAGCACCATGTCGAAGGACATGTCCGGCCGAATGGGGCCGATCTACAGCCACCTCTTCGGCGACACGTTCGAGCCGGGCCCCGCCGGCCTCGTCCTGCGGCGCCTGAAGGAAAATTCCGGTTATGGCGACGAGGTGTTCTTCACGGGCCGCCTGCCCGACGGCTCCGACTATGCGGTGCGCTGCATGATGCCGGCCGACGAAGCACAGTCGACCAGCGCCGATTGCCAGCGCGATATCCACATCGGCCAGGATCTTTCCGTGCTTTACCGTTTTTCGAGCAGACTTTTGCCGCAGTGGCAGGCCATGGAAGCCCGCATTCGGGACTATCTCGGCCGGTCGCTCATCCGCAACGGCCGCCCATCCTCCTCCACCGGCCTTGGCCGATAAAACCGCACCAATCTCAGAAACCAATGATTCATCATAAACCGATTGGTAACGCTATCCCGCTACTGTGCCAGAAATGGTCGATCCGGGAGGTCACGCCCGGGCAACATGTGCAATCCGAGAATGAAGAGTAACGTAGTGTCCCGTTCCGTATTCCTCGATTTCCTCCCCCGCTCCTGCCAGGCAATTGCCACTGCGGCGAAAGGTTTGGTGATGATCGGAATGGTCGCCACCGTCGCTGTCGCTACCCCGGCCGAAGCCAATCCGAAATATTCCGGCATTGTCATCGACGCCAAGACGGGCAAGGTGCTCTACAGCGAGGATGCCGATGCGCTGCGTTATCCCGCATCGCTCACCAAGATGATGACGCTGTACCTCACCTTCGAGGCGCTGGAGGCCGGAAAGATCCGCCTCAACACCCGCGTCCCCTTCTCGAAGAACGCTGCAAGCGAGCCGCCGACCAAACTTGGCGTCGGCGTCGGCAATTCGATCACCGTCGAGCAGGCGATGCTCGGCCTCATCACCCGCTCGGCGAACGACGCCTCCACGGCGCTGGCCGAATTCCTCGGCGGCTCCGAAGAGCGCTTCGCCCGCATGATGACGCAGAAGGCCCGGGCGCTCGGCATGACGCGTACCGTCTATCGCAACGCCAACGGCCTTCCCAACACGGCGCAGGTAACCACCGCCCGCGACCAGGCCCGCCTCGGCATCGCGCTGCGCCAGCATTTCCCGCAGTATTACGACTATTTCTCGGTGGGCAGCTTCCGCTTCGGCAAGCAGACCATTCGCGGCCACAACCGGCTGCTTGGCACCGTGCGCGGCGTCGATGGCATCAAGACCGGCTATACCCGCGCGTCCGGTTATAATCTCGTTACCTCGGCCGTTGCAGACGGACGCAGCGTCGTCGGCGTGGTCATCGGCGGCCGATCCGGCGCTGCCCGCGACCAGCAGATGCGCAAGCTCATCGCTACCTACATGCCGAAGGCCTCGCGCCGCGGCGGCGGCGACCTGATCGCCGAAACGAAGGATGCGCCGACGCTGACCGCCGAAGTCGCCAGCAAGGCCACCACCGCATCGACCGCGTCGGTGTCCGCCGGCCTCGACCTGCCGGAAAACGGCCCGGTACCGACCTACCGCTACAACGAAGCCCGAATCGAGACGGCCTATGCCGCGACGTCGACCTCGGAAGTCGTCGGCAAACGCGCGCTGGCCGCAACGCTGAAGATCCAGCGCGATGCAGCCGTGCCGCCGGCCGACCTGACGGAACAGGGCGATACCGGCGGTTCGCTCGACGAACTCACCACCTCCTCCACGGTTGCCGCCGTCGCTTCCGATGCCGCGCCCTCGGGCTGGGTCATCCAGATCGGCGCAACGCCCGACAAGGGCCAGGCGCAGGACCTGCTTTCGAAGGCGAAGAACCAGGGTGGCAAGGCGCTTTCCAGCGCGCAGCCCTTCACCGTCGCCGTCAACAGCGGTAGCCAGCAGCTTTATCGCGCCCGCTTCGGCGGCTTCGACAACCAGAACGGCGCTGCTGCGGCTTGCAAGGCGCTGAAGCGCAAGGGTTTCGCCTGCTGGGCCAGCCAGCAGTAAAGACGACCGGGGCCGCCAGCGGTTCGGCGCGCCCCTCTACTACCGCCTTGCCCCCGCAACGTCACCGGACAGGTAGTGCGTCCCGGGACTGCGGAGCAAGGCAGGCGGAATGCCGCGAAAGCGGCTCTGCCATCCTCGATTGGGTAATGCGTACGAGGCAGATTATGGCGATGAACGAGAACCTGTTCGATGTCCCCCCCGCAGCCGGCGCGGAAAAACGCCGCTCGCTGAAGGGTACGCTCCACCCGCTGCACGAGGCAGCGATGCGGATCGCGGATATCGGGCTCGGCCGTTCGCGCAACAGGACGAAGGATCTCGTCGGCATGCTGCTCGCCCATGGTGCCAGAGCCTGGCGTTCGGGCCAGCCGGCCGCCGGGATCCATCTCCATGTCGGCGTCAGCGAACGCCGCCACCCGGTGCGCCTGCGCCTGCGCTGACCGCCGCTTGAACCGGCCGACGAGGGCCTTGCAAAGCGGCCCCACATTTGCTGTGCAGGAACGATGCCGGCAATCCCACTCCCCTTCATCATCGCACTCCTGCTTGCCATTCTTCTCGTGAAGCTGGTGCTGCTGCATGAAACCGCGCTTCGGCCCGCCATCGGCTTCGTTGCTGCCTGCGTCGTCGTTGCGTTGGCAGTCGGTGTCCGGTGGTCCTTCGACGCGCCGTTTGCACGGTTCCTCCAACCCGTCGTTGCCGCAGCGCTGCCGCCCATCGCCTGGTTCTGCTTCACGGCAGGTCGGGCGGCGCGCAGCAAGGCCCGCTGGCTGCACGGGCTGCCCGTCGCCCTCGTCCTTTTTGCGTCCGCCGGCTGGCAGGTCTGGCGTTCCCCGATCGATCTGCTGCTCGCGCTTCTCTATATCGGCTACGGGGTCGCCCTGCTGCGCCTCGCCGGGGCCGGACCGGACGGTTTTGCCGCGGTGCGGCTGAGCGATGCGAACCGAGCCCGCAAGGCGGCCGGCATGGCGGGCGGCGTGCTCATCGTCTCGGCGTTCGTCGATCTCCTCATCGCCGTCGATTTCGGCTTCTACAGCGGCAATCATGCGGCCCGGATCGTGGCTGCGGGCAACCTTCTTCTCCTGCCCGCCCTTGCCTACGCCGTCGCGACCGTCGGACGGAGCCTGCCGGTCGATTCCGGAGAGGAAACGGCCCCCGAGCCGCTGCGTGTACCGAGGGAAGACGACGGTCGGATTCTGGCAGCGATCGACCGCTTGATGCGGGAGCGTAAACTCTTCCGCGACCCGGACCTCACCTTGAACCGGATCGCGCGACGCGCAGGTCTTCCGGCGCGACATATTTCAGGCGCCGTCAATCGTTTGGAAAGCCGCAACGTCTCGCAACTCGTCAACGGCTACCGCATCGAGGAGGCCAAGCGCCTGCTGACGGAGACCGATTTGCCGGTCACCACCATCATGTTTGAGGCCGGTTTCCAGACCAAGTCGAACTTTAACCGGGAATTCCTGAGGGCTACCGGCCAAAACCCGAGCGACTATCGCCGATCCCCTATCGAAAACTGACGCCCAGGAAGGTGATGATGCGATCGGTGACCTCGCGGTGGATCGCCGCCCGTCCCCGGGTGCCGCCGTCCTTGCAGACGATGCCGTCTCCGGGCGTTTCCGCCTCGATCCTCTCGGCCGCGCCCGGCTTGCAGATCTGCAGGAAGCTGAAATGCATGGCATCCGGGATGACGGTGTAGACACTGCCCTTTGCCGGAAGCCCTTTTGCCAGATAACCGGATTCCCGTTCGGCCGGCATGTCGCCGATATCGATGCCGGCCGCGATCACCAGCGCGGGCAGGCGAAGCGCGGCGAGGCTTTCGGGAGAAAAGCCGCGTGCCAGACCAAGATCGAGCGAGACGAAAGCGCCGATACGCGGGTCGCCGAGATCATCCTCAAGTCGCCGACGACCATCGCCTCTGCCGTCCAGTCCGAGTTCCGTCGTCAGACTGCAGGCCCGCGGGCTCGCATTCATCTTGCAATCCGCGATAAACCGCTGCGTATCGAAACGCGCGCCGGCGAGGGCCGCGGCCGTCCAGCCGCCGAGCGAATGGCCGACGACGGCAATGCGTTTCGCGTCGATGTGAGCGGCCAAGCCGTTGTCGGCCCGCAACGCGTCGATGAGGCGGCTGAGATCGCGCGGCCGTTCCCAGAGCTTTGCCGCCTCTGCGGGATCCCGGTCGAAGGTCGTGGTGCCGGGGTGGTCGGGCGCGGCGACGATGTAGCCCTGCGCGGCGAGTTCGCCGGCGAGCCAGCTCAGATTGCGCCAGCTTCCGCCATAGCCGTGGGACAGCACGACGAGCGGGTGCATCCCCTCACCCACCCGGGCACCACGGATTGCCGCAATGCCCTGAAAGGTCAGATTTTCCGCGACGGTTTCCATCGGTCCGGTATCGGGCGTCGGATACCAGACGACAGCGAAGAGCGCGCGAGACTCAGAGGATCCGGCGATTCTCAGATCGCGGACGCCGATCCCGTCGGCACGACTGGATGTCGCGACGGCAAGGAAAAGCGCGGTGGCAAGAAGGAGTATTTTCAGCATGGAGGCCTCGTTGGTTGAACGAGGCTCGGGATGTGGCAAGCAGCGCAGGAAAGAGACCTGAAACGCGATTGAGGACGCCGGATTTCAGAGCAGGCCGAGTTCTGCGAGTTCGCGGCGCAGATCCAGCGGCAGGTCGGCCGTACCGTCACCCATGTTCTTCAGGTCGCGCGGCGCGTCGTCATCCGCAAGGTAGCGCCAGCCCTGGAAGGCGCGGCGCGGCTGCAGTTCGGTCTCGATAACCTCGGGGCCCAGCAACAGCTCGCAGCGCGAAATGCCGTAGGCATCCGTGAAGGTCTTGATATCGAGCAGCCGCTGGCGCGCCTGCACCTGGCCCTTGATCACCCAGTAGAGCGAACCGCCCTCGAGCAGGTCCTGATCACGCTTGGGCACCATGCGGGTGATGTGGCTCGAATGCGGTTCCATGCCCGCGGCGATCGCGATCAGCGAGCGTTCGGACACCCATTCGCGCAGGTCCTCGATCGAGTCCGCGCCGACACAGAGTTTGATGAGATGCAGGGCCATGCCCCTTTGAACGCTCTTGCGGCGGCCCGGTCAAGGGGCCGCCGTGTCGCACTCCACAGCGTTCGCCGCGAAAGCCTCAGCACTCCACCACGTTGACGGCGAGGCCACCGGTGGAGGTTTCCTTGTATTTCTCGTTCATATCGACCCCCGTCTGGCGCATCGTCTCGATGCAGGCGTCGAGCGGAACGAAATGCGTGCCGTCGCCCTTGATGGCAAGCGAGGCGGCCGTCACCGCCTTCACCGCGCCGAGCGCGTTGCGCTCGATGCAGGGCACCTGGACGAGGCCGGCAATGGGATCGCAGGTCATGCCGAGGTGGTGTTCCAGCGCGATTTCCGCGGCATTCTCCACCTGTGCCGGCGAACCGCCCATCACGGCGGCAAGGCCGGCAGCGGCCATGGCGGAGGCGGACCCCACCTCGCCCTGACAGCCGACTTCGGCGCCCGAGATGGAGGCGTTGTGCTTGATGATGCCGCCGACGGCCGCCGCCGTCAGCAGATAGTCGCGAATGCCGTCCTGGTCGGCATCCTCATGGAAATGCAGGTAGTAGCGGATCGTCGCGGGCACGACGCCGGCCGCGCCGTTGGTCGGCGAGGTGACAACACGGCCGCCGGCCGCGTTCTCCTCGTTGACCGCCATGGCATAGACGGACAGCCAGTCATTGGCGAGCAGCGGGTTCGCCTTGTTGGAGCGCCACTCCTCCTGCAGCTTGTCGTGGATCGAGCGGGCGCGGCGGCGCACCTTCAGGCCGCCGGGCATGATGCCCTCATTCTTGAGGCCACGGTCGATGCAGCTCTTCATCGCGCCCCAGATGCGGTCGAGGCCGGCATCCAGCTCCATGCGCGACATGCTCGCTTCCTCGTTGGCGCGCTTCATCTGCGCGATCGTCATGCCGGAGCGTTCGGCCATTTCCAGCATCTGCTTTGCCGAGGCGAAGGGGAACGGCACCTTCTTGTCGCCCGCCTTCGCCTTGCTGGTGCGCATCTGTTCCAGTTCCGTGTCGGTGACGACGAAGCCGCCGCCAACGGAATAGTAGATGCGTTTCAGCAGCAGCCGGTCGTCACGGTCATAGGCCGAGAAGGTCATGCCATTGGCATGGCCGGGCAGCGGGTTCTTCTTGTCGAAGATCAGGTCGTCCTTCGGCCGGAAGGCATAACCGGGATGGCCCGGCGGCGTGATGCGGCCGGTGCGCTCCACTTCGCCGACGATATCGTCCATGCGGTCCGGATCGACCGAATCGGGCCGCTCGCCCATCAGGCCGAGGATGACGGCGCGGTCGGAACCGTGGCCGACGCCCGTATAGGCAAGCGAACCGTGCAGGCTCATGCGGATCGTTGCGACCTGCGCACCCGATGGCCGCGGCCAGTCGGCGGAGAGGATCAGGTCGAGAAAGCGGTTCGCCGCCGACATCGGTCCCATCGTGTGGGAGCTCGACGGCCCAATCCCGATCTTGAAAACATCGAATACCGAAAGAAACATGTCCCGAACTTCTCCCTTGCCTCGGCAGGCGCACTGATCCCTGAAGCTACGCCATCATGCGGCGCACTTAAGGCGATCTCCCGACATCGGGTTTTACCTGCGCGACATGTCCCTTCCAACAGGCCTTGAAACAAAAACAGCGTGCTTCGTGGAGAAGCACGCTGTTCATGTAAGGGTAACAGGCCGGTGTTTTCAGATGCCGCCGAAAAGATAGGCGATGACCAGAACTGCGCCAAAACCGAGGACTGCACGGGCGGTGACGCCCCAGCAGGATTTCTGAACGGTACTTTCCATGATTTCCCCGATTGGAAGATGTCGTTGCAATGGCCGAGACGACCCTGCATGACGCCCTGTTTAATGAAGAATTCATGAAACCGCAATCGCGAAAAATGGCGAAACCAAGGCGCTGTTCTCATAGGAGCCCCGCGTCAGACGCATGACATGTCGCAAAATCAGACGGTTGGAGGGTGGGACGGCGACAGGGGCTCGCCGCCTTTTTGCCCAAGATCTGAACAGCCCCGTGCAGCCACCTTTCCGGCGCTTGCAAAATGCGGAATCCATGGCACAACGCTTGGCCATGAGCACACCGGATTTCATCGCCCTTGCCCTCTTCCTGCTGCTGTGGACGGGATATTCCTGGATCACGGAACGGGCGAAACTCTTCGACCGCGTCAGCCTCACGCGGGCGATGAGCTCGCAGCGCGCCGTGTGGATCCGCAACGCGATGCACCGCGACCTGCGCATGATCGACACCCAGATCATGGCCGGCCTGCAGAACGGCACGGCCTTCTTCGCTTCAACCTCGATCCTGGCGCTCGGCGGCTGTTTCGCGCTGCTCGGCGCCACGGAGCAGGTCTTTGCCATTTTCAGCGACCTGCCGGTGGTCTTCCAGGGCAGCCGTGCCGGGTTCGAGCTCAAGGTCGGCGGCCTTGCCGGCATCTTCGGCTATGCCTTCTTCAAGTTCGGCTGGTCCTACCGTCTTTTCAACTACTGCACGATCCTGCTCGGCGCGATCCCGATGAGCGGCGACATCCACAAGGACCCGGCCGGCGCCGACCTCGCTGCCGACAAGGTCATCCGCATGAACATCCTTGCGGCAAAACACTTCAATATGGGGCTGCGCGCCATCTTCCTGTCGATCGGCTATCTCGGCTGGTTTGTCAGCCCTTACCTCTTCATCGCGACGACGGTCAGCATCATCGTCGTGCTTGTGCGCCGGCAATTCTATTCGCAGGCGCGCCTCGCCGTTCTCGAACGCCTCGACTGACATCCCTTCCGACGGCCACCTTTCGGCCATCCGCCCGGCGCAAGCTTGGCGTGACACTCTCCCATGGACCAAAGCAATGCGGCGACCCCGAACCATGACGACGACGGTGATTGACGGCAATGTGGCAGGAGAAGGTGCAGCACCGCGCCGCCTTCCGCGCATCCCGCTGATCGACCAGCTGCGCGCGCTCGCGCTGATCGCGATGGCGATCTACCACTTCACCTGGGACCTCGGTTTTTTCGGCTACATCGAACCGGACACGGCAACGACCGGCGGCTGGAAGATTTTCGCGCGAGTGATCGCCGGCTCCTTCCTGTTTCTCACCGGCTTCAGCCTTGTGCTCGGTCATATCAATGGTTTTCGCGCAAGGCCGTTCCTCATCCGCCTCGGCAAGATCGGACTGGCGGCAGCCGCGATTACCATCGCAACCTGGTTCGCCTTCCCGGAAACGTTCATCTTCTTCGGCATCCTGCATGCCATTGCCGCGGCGAGCGTCATCGGCCTTCTCTTCCTGCGCCTGCCGATCGTCGTGACGCTGCTTGCCGCCGCCGCCGCCATTGTGGCACCGCTTTATCTGCGTGCCCCGCTCTTCGATCATCCAGCCCTCTGGTGGGTCGGGCTTTCTGTCGATGTCCCGCGCTCGAACGACTATGTGCCGCTGCTCCCCTGGCTCGCGCCGGTGTTGCTCGGCATCGTGCTCGGCAAGCTCTTCATCGCAAGCCCGCTTCCCGAGCGGCTGGCGGGTTTTGGAGGTCAGACGAAAGTCTGGTGGAAAAGCCTCTTGGAAAAAGCCGGCCGCCACAGTCTCGCCATCTACCTTATCCATCAGCCCGTGCTGATCGCACTGGTCTACGGCTTTTCCCTCGTGGTTCCCGCGCCTGCAGCCGATCCGGTCGTTGGCTATACGAAGAGCTGCATGCGCGCCTGTGAAAGCGAGCGCGGCGACGGGTTCTGCCAGAGTTTCTGCGGCTGCACGCTGGACCGGCTGACGGAGGAGAACCTGTTCACCGACCTTGTGCGCGGTGCGATCGATGTCACGAAGGACGAGCGCGTTGCCGCGATCTCGTCGCAATGCACGGCAGATGCGGAAACGAAGACCGACCTGAAGGAGTAGGATCATGAACGCCTATCGCATGAAGCCACTCGCCTTTCCCTGGCCCCCGCTGATCTACGGCGCGGCGCTCGCGGCGGCTTTCCTGCTCCAGGCGTATTTTCCGCTCGCGGCGGCCGAGACGAACATCTGGATCGCCCGCACCGCCGGCGGCATCCTGATCCTCATGGCCATCGTGCTGGATGTCTGGGCCATGCGCACGCTGCTCGACTGCCACACGACGATCCTGCCGAACCGCTGCTCGACCCATCTCGTGACATCCGGCCCCTACCGCTTCACCCGCAACCCGATCTATCTCGGCTATACGCTGGCGACCGCCGGCATCGGCCTTGTGATGCTCAATCCCTGGTGCATCGTGACGGCCATGATCGCCGCCGTGTTGACGAGCATCGTCGCCATCAAGCGCGAGGAGCTGCACCTGCTCTCGCGCTTCGGCATCGATTTCGAACGCTATTGCAACGGGACGACGCGCTGGATCTGACGGCCGCTCAGGTGCCGACGCCGATTTCGGCAAGGCGCGTCAGGCAGGCTTCCTCGACATTGTCGAGCTCGGCCAGGGTCTCCTCGATGTCGCGTCGCTTCTGGCGCAGCTCGTCACGTTTTTCGCTGACCTTCGCCATCAGCAGTTCCAGCTGCCCCACCTCGCCCGGCGGGTCCTTGTAGACGCGGATGATGTCGCGGATCTCGGCGATGGTGAAGCCGATACGCCGGCCACGCAGGATTTCCTGGATGAGACGGCGGTCGGCCGGGCGGAAGAGGCGCGTGCGACCACGGCGCTCGGGGTTGATCAGCCCCTCGTCCTCGTAGAAGCGCAGTGTGCGGGTGGAAACCCCGAATTCGCGCGTCAGCTCGGTTATAGTATAAAACTTGTCCACGCCTGCTCCGATCTCGTCTGGGCGGACATTTTATTGACTTTTACGTATAAGTCAATTTTTGCTCTTTCCCGCTCTCTTCTCGAACGGACAACCGCCCCGTTCGTTCCCCGCAAAAACCTCAGCGGATGGCGAACCACCAGGTCGCAAGGCCAAGGAATGCGAAGAAGCCGACAATATCGGTGACCGCGGTCACGAAGACCGCGGAGGAGACGGCCGGGTCCGCCCCCGCCTTGTCGAGGAAGAGCGGAATGGCGATGCCGGCCAGCGCCGCCGCACTCATGTTGATCAGCATGGCCGCCGCGATGACGCCGCCGATATTGGCATCATGGAACCAGATACCCGCCACGAGGCCGATCATCAGGCCGAAGGCGAGGCCGTGCAGCAGGCCGACACCCGCCTCGCGCCGCACGACACGCCAGGCATTGTGGATGTCGAGGTTGCGCGTGGCGAGCGCCCGCACGGTGACGGTCATCGTCTGCGATCCAGCATTGCCGCCCATGCCGGCGACGATCGGCATCAGCACCGCGAGCGCGACGATCTCCTCGATCGTCGCCTCGAAGAGCGAGATGACCGAGGCCGCGATAAAGGCCGTCAGGAGATTGACGAGCAGCCAGGGCGCGCGCGAGCGCACCGTCTCGATGGTCGTGTCGGAGAGTTCTTCGTCGCCGACGCCGCCGAGGCGCATCAGGTCCTCCTCGGCCTCTTCCTGGATGACGTCGACCACGTCGTCGATGGTCAGGACGCCGACGAGGCGGCCGTTCTCGTCGACGACGGCTGCGGAAAGAAGGTCATACTGCTCGAAGAGCTGGGCGGCTTCTTCCTGGTCCATCTCGGCCGGGATCGGATGGTTCGTCTCGCGCATGATCGCTTCGATCTTCTCGCCGCGCTTGGCGCGCAGCACGCGGTCAAGATCGATGGCGCCAAGCAGGCGGAAGGTCGGGTCGATGACGAAAATCTGCGAAAAACTCTCCGGCAGGTCCGCGTCCTCCCGCAGGTAGTCGATCGTCTGGCCCACCGTCCAGAACGGCGGCACGGCGACGAACTCTGTCTGCATGCGGCGCCCGGCCGTACTTTCGGGATAATCCAGCGAGCGGCGCAGGCGGATCCGTTCGGTGAACGGCAGCTTGGAAAGGATCTCTTCCTGGTCTTCCTGGTCGAGGTCCTCAAGGATGTAGACGGCGTCGTCCGAATCCATCTCGCCGAGTGCGGCGGCGATCTGCTCGTTCGGCATGTGCTCGACGATGTCGAGACGGATCGCCTCGTCGACCTCGGTCAGCGCCGCAAGGTCGAAATCGTCGCCGAGCAGGGAGACGAGCTGGCGGCGCTGCTCCGGCTGGATCGCCTCCAGCAGGTCGCCCATTTCCGATTCATGCAGCCGCGCCACATGCCTGCGCAGGAACAGGAGGTCGCGATCGGCGATCGCCGCGCCGACATGCATGAGGAAGTCCGAGCGGATCGAACCGTCCTCGGCATAGATGTCCTCGCCGTCGAAGGTACTGTGGTCTGTCTGCCCCTGATGGATACGGTCATCGTCGCCGGTGTTGTCCATCGGGCCGCTCCTTGTATCGGGCTCGTCCCGCCCGGCATGTCGGCGGCGCTGGGACGGCAGGGATTGCGTAGAGGATTCGGGCGCAACGCCCCCTCTGGGAGGCGCGTTGTCTTACCTCGTGCTAACGCAAAGAGCGCAGCCGGTCCATCGCCGAACGCGGCAAAAGCCGGCCGGATGCAAAAAATTCGCAAGCTGTTGCAACATCACGATAATCACGCGATTCGCGATATCCCGGACGGACCCGGCATTTTCCCTCTGCCGCAAACAGGCTAGGAAGGACGCACAACCGGCACCCGGAGGCCCCATGGCGATCCTTCCCATTCTCAGCTACCCCGATCCGCGCCTGCGCCAGCCCTGCCGGGCGGTCGAAGTCTTCGATACGCGGCTTGCCACGCTCGCCGAGGATCTCGCCTCCACGATGCGGGCCGCCCCAGGCATCGGCATTACCGCCGCCCATGTCGGTATCCTCGAGCGGTTGACGGTGATCGAGCTCGACGGGCCGGGGTCGCTGAGGGTCTTTGTGAACCCGCATATCGAATGGTTTTCGCCGGAAGGGCAGCGCCACGCCGAAGGCAGCGTCTCCATACCGGGCGTGACCGACGAGGTGGAGCGCCCTGCCCGTATCCGCCTCACCTACCAGGATCTTTCCGGCGCCCGGAAGACCGAAGAGGCCGACGGGCTGCTTTCGGTCTGCCTGCAGCACGAGATCGATCAGCTCGACGGCATCTTCTGGATCGACCGCCTTTCGCGGCTGAAGCGCGAGCGCATCGTCAAGAAGTACAACAAGAGCAAGGCCTGAACCGCGCAAGCCCTTCTGCGCGAAGCGGGATCGCCTATTTTTTGCGGACGGCAACGCACAGGCCCGTGAACACGTAGCTGTGCTTGCCTGAATTTGCCTTGTCCAGGCGCTTCCAGCCGTGGTTGTTCATCGTCCACACCGGCTTGGTTTCGTTTGAATTGTAATAGTAGACTTGGCCGCCGCTGCTGGTGACGAGGATATTGTGAAGCCCATCCAGACCGGAACTGGAGGGATCGCCACCATCCATCATCAGATAGCTGCAGTTGTAGTAGACGTCGTCGGCAGGAAGAAGCGTTTCGGTCTGGCTCTGTCCTTTTATGAGGTTGTAGAGCCCCTCCAGTCCCCGTTTAACATCATTGTCCGGAAGGTAGGCCAGCGCGTTCGCCTTCTCGGTATCGTCGAATTTGATGACGGCGGACAGGTTTGTCGCGTAGTTTTTCTCGACATATTTCAGGATTCTTCGTGGGTCTGAATTCTTCTTTGCCACAAGTGCTTTGATAGCCTTGCTTCCGTCATCCTTGAAAAGGATCTTGTTCCAAATGGTGCTCTCCGCGTCCTTTTGAGTGATCGTCGAGCCTGTCAGCTCCATGATCGTGATCGCGGTGCAGTGTGCGGCACACGAATTTCCGGTTTGCGTCGGCAATGTTTTAAGCGGCATCACATCCCCCTGTCTTTGGGTAGTTGTCTACCGCAGAACTAACCCAAAAGTTGTTTCGCATTCAACTGCAACAAGAGGATATCAAGCGGCCGGGACCAGCTATCGTTAAACGCTCCTAGCGCTCGTTCGGATCTGAAACGATCTTCGGCGTCAGACAAGGTTACGAGATGAACGCAAACAGCCCAACGTTTGGTCTGAACGTGGAGTGGCCCGAAACGCTCAATGCCTGAAAACAAAAAAGCCCGGCTTTTCAGCCGGTTTTTTTTGGTGCGGTCGAGAAGACTCGGCAAATCGTTGCAAGCCGCTGAAAATCAAGCCTGCGACGGTCCAACGCGCCTCGAATTGAGCCACAAGGAATCAAGAACTTGCACGAGGTTGGTCCAACGCTCGTTCACCATTTGAACCCAATCGCCTATCTGCTCATCCACATTTTTCGCCACCTGTGGATAAGGTAGATCAACATGAGGCGACCAGGCCATCGAGCCATTCCTAGGATTATCTTCACAGCTGGCTTGACTCAAATCTCCATGAGAACATATTGAGAACAAGCCGGCGATGCGGCCGCTATCTGACAACCAAATCTGATTCCTGCTGTGGCACAAGACACAGGAGAACGACCACGTGCGCCCGCTCGAAAAACAACCTGAAACCTCCAACGAAATCGATGAAGCCCTATCCTGGCACGACGGTGATGCCCGGGCTGCAATAGCTACCCTGCTGGCTGAGTGTGTTTACCTGCGCTGGCAGCTGGAGCTTGCCGATCGAGCGATGGGCGCTGGGTTCACGCGCGGTTGCCCGCCACGCGTGAGGCGGCCGAGCCGTTGCTATTCAGCGCGCCGACGAAGAACGGTGTCGCGGTCGGCAAGCTCCCTGAATTAGCGGCCGTGCCTTCGATTGCACCGTTCACGAAAAGGTCGTGATCAGTGCCGCCCTTGTCGGCGAGTAGCGTGTCCGTGAGGCCAGTTATCGTCGTCGAACCAGAGATGGCGGCGGCATTCGTCACGCGCATGTAGCCCTTGCCGGTGGTCATGCGTAGTCCGATCTGCATATGGGCATTGCTGCCGTTGTACGCGCCAATCGTGCACCGGTCGGCCGACAAATTGCCGAGAGCGCCATGATACGCCGCCGCAAAGCAGGATCCGGAACCACTCAGGAAGTCGCTGATCATGTGGTGAGACGTACCATTGAACGCGACGTCCCCGGTTGCACTGGCCCATGCCGGCCGACCTGTCGACACCTGCGTAAGGTGGTGACCATCGATTTCCTTGACCGAGACATTGTCGAATTCGGCAATGTTGCCACCCCCGCCCGGGCCGTACAGCGTAATGTATTGAGTTGTGGCCGTTGACTTGAAGAAACGGCGATAGAATCCGGGTGCGTTGAAAAGGTTTCCGCTGCTGTAGGTTTGGCCACCCCCAGACGTCGTGCCAATCGCAAAGCCTGTGTACGAGGAATGAGCCGTAACAATATCAAGAGAGAGTTCATACCATCTGCCCACAACGCAGGTGAAACCCGGCGATACAGCCCCGGGTGTGTTGCCGTTGTTGGCTGTCGTCCGCAGTTTTCCGGGTGCCTGCCAGGACAGGGCGCCGTTCGAGGCGTTGGCAAGGCTCCATCCCGTGATGTCGGCATCAAACTTGCCACTCAACATCAACTCCGGTTGCGCGGCCCGATACTCCGCAAGCGTCTTGCCGCCCCACTTGTGCTGGTCGAGCGCGAGGCCAATACCCTGCCCGTTTGCACTCACGGGCAACGCAGCATTTGCATCCTGAAAGAGCGTGGTCACATCGGTAAAATCCACCATGAGTCCATCCGCGCCGCCCGCGAACAGCTTGGCGAGATTTGCAAATGCAGGCTTGACGCGCCGACCCGCCAGAAGAGCGGGATTGGTCCAATGGCTCATAGCTCCACCCCGAGACCGCTGGCGGAGAAGCCGATCTGCGTTGCGCTGGCGACAATGAACGCGATGATGGTGACACCATTTGCCGCCTGGACGATCTCGAACAGCGTCGTCGCGTTGAGCGGCAGGATGCCGGCGTCAACCGTCATGTCATAGCCTCCCGTACCGTTCTGACTGATGATAAGCAGGCCGGAAAAGCCGACCATGGTCGCGATGTCGGATGGCAGGTTCATATGGAAATTCTGCCCGACGTTGAGAAGCCGGAAAACGTTCGCGTCCGCGAGCGTCCAATCGACGTTTCCGCTTCCGTCGATCGTCAGATCCTTGACGAGCGAATGCTGCCCCACCCATTCCTTGGATCGAGCCGGCAGCCGATCGCCAATCTTATCGACCGTCGTTTGACGGCTGTTTCCGCCCTGCTCGAGCTCGACCAGCTCCGCGCCCGTCAGCGTGCCAGCCGCGGTGAGCTGGCCGATTGTCTTGTCGGCCATGGTTTACGCCCCCTCACCCGTCTTGCCCATCAGGCCATGGCTGATCGAGGCGAGTTCGGCATCGATCTCGACGAACGGCGCAGCGGCGGCTTTGATCTTGCCTGCAACTTTCGCCTCCGCCTCGGCGTTCTCGGCGCGTAGCGTCTTCAGCTTCTCGCGCGGCGGTGTCAGCTTCTCTTCGATCGTGTCGCGCTGGGTGCGCAGCTCGGAGAAGCGGGTGCGCAGGAGCGCTTTCGTGTCAGTGTTCGCCATGACGGTTTTTCCTTTCGACGATGAGGATTAGGCGATGGTCAGCGCGCCGTTGACTTCAGAGAAGTCGATGGTGAGGCTTTCGCCATCATTGAGCGTGAGGTTCGAACCGTAATCGTAGAAGCCGAGCAGCGAGTTCGAGACCGAGCTGTCATTGTAAAGCGCGATGTATCGGAAAGGCCCGGTCGCCCCGCCGGTCGACGTGAGCGTAAGGTCCTGGAGCACGAGCTTGTAGGTGCCGGCCGTCTGGTCGCTCGCCGTCGTGGTGATCACGCGGCTGGAAAGGAACGTGTAGCCGCTTGCAAATACGTCAGGAGTGTTCGCGGCGATCAGAATATGATTGGCGGGGTCATGTTCCAGGGCGCAGCGTATAACGACGCTATTAATCAGATGAGGAAGCAAACGATCGAGGCCGGTGGCAACCGACTATATATCGTCAACGCGACTGCCGGGTTAGGTGGGGCCAACACTGTAGGTGATGCCTATAAGTGCTGACGACAGAGGCGGCCCCGAAGAGCCGCCTTCCCTACTCATGCCCAGATAATGCGCTAATTAAGTCGGCGCTCCAGCGCTTGCCGATTTGATGACAGAATAGTCCAGCAGGTTTAGCTGACGCGGGTCGTGGAGCATTGCGGGGACGACAGGGAGCCCAAGGCGAAACCAAAGCTGAGCTGCCGCTTGGGTCCCGAAAACCTGCCGGCTCTCGTTCACCGTGCGCAGCTTCACACTTTCATTTTCCTGTGGGTCGTCTACGTTCTCGCCGGTCGTTGCCTGCGACAGGCCAGCGTGCTTGCCCGCAAAGTGCTTGGCAAGGACGCTGTAGCATTCCCGCTGGTAGACGATGACCTTCTCACGCACAGCTTCGTCCTTGATGCGGGACGTGTCGACGGTGAAGAGCCAACCGTTGACCAGTTCGAGCTTCAGGCAAACCGCTTCTTGAGCGCCGCCACGACCGAAGGGTACGTGCATGACACACATACCTTCGGAGAGGATCGGGTCATCGAAGCAGATGAGCGGGATTTGCGAACCCTGCCAGTTCGAAACTGTCTTATCGTGCTCGAGGTGGGCGAAGCTGACAGACGAGCCGGACGGGAAGGTCCATGACAGATCAGGCGCCACCTTTGGCTTGGCATTGAGGCAGGGATAGAGCTTTTCGCTCTCATTCCACAAACCGCCCTCGTTTCGAACCTGCACAAGCGTACGGCGGAAGAACACCGCGCCGAATTGCGAGTTGGCGATATGGCGCAGCGGCTCCATCAGGAGTGCCCACGTCTTGCCGCCGCCGGCCGAGCCACCATAGATTGCAATATCTGCCGGAGAAGCCAGGAAATTCGTTTGCGGGCCCGGCTGAGGACGAACTACACTAGCATCTCCACTCATCCTAACATCTCGACTTTACGCGAACCTGGATGATGGAAAGCGGGGGCAAAATGACAACAATCGACATCGAGTTGGCTAAAATCTGCAGCCGAATCTATCCTGGCCCCACCAATCAACGTCTTCTAACTATCGCGGGCGAGAAACTTGCAGAGCAGCACTACGTCCACGGTCTAGGCAACCGGGGGTTCAGCCGCATCTTCCACAATGACAATGCCGTTGTCGTTGCTTTTCGCGGCACTCGAGATCCCATCGACTGGTCAGTTACGAATTTTCAGTTCTGGCCCGCACCCTACGTTTGCCCCGATCCAGCTGGTGTTGAAATCTCCGTCCACGGTGGTTTTCAGCGCACTCTCTACTACTTAGACCGGACATCTGGCCTTCCCAGCATCGACCGCCTCTGCCAAATCCTGTTGGAAATTGAGATTGGCGAACGTGACCTTTGGATTACGGGGCATTCACTGGGTGGCGCGATAGCTACTTTGTTTGCTGCAAAATTGCGGGACAGACATCCTGAGATCGTCAGCAAAAGTTTGCGCGGTGTCGTGCTATTCGGCTCTCCTGCGGTAGGCGGCAACGCGTTTAGCAAATACTACGGCTCGCTCCACGAGCTCACCAAACGATACATTCACAATTCCGACATCGTACCATTCAGCCCACCAATAGGCTTCCGGCACGTCGGCGCTGGGCATTGGTATCGCAAAGGTGTTTGGCGCGCTGATCCAGGCTGGCTCTTGAGGATCGGTTTGGCGCTCAGGCTCCCGCTCCTTTGGCGAAAGGACCACTCAATGGTCTCATACATCGAGGCATTGCAGACCAGAGCTTAGCCCCTGCCATTATCGGGCAACTGGAAGATCGTCACTGGCGACACCGGGACCGGCAGATCCTTCCCGTCCTTCCCTGTCAGCTCGCGCCGGTTGGTGTAGCTGCCGCCGACCTCCTCCGCTGCCTGCTTTAGGAGGGAGGATGCCAGGACCATGTTGCCCTGCCCCTCCGCTTTGTCGGCCATGCGCTGAAGAGCGCGGAGCCGGACGGCGCGATGGCTGATAGCGATCGATGCCGTATCCTCAAGGAAGGTCTTCCGGGTCTCTTCAAACAGCGCGCGCCACTTGGGGGCAAGACCTGAGGCCGCCTTCTTGTTCGGGTCGTGGCTCTCAACCAACTTGGCGGCTGGCATCGACACCGAACTCCTTCTTGACTGCCGCAGCGACGATCGAGGGGCTATCGAAGCATGCCAGGGCTTGAACGACGTAGGTTTTCACCTCATCTGATAGCTTCGCTTTTGCCATAATGGTGTCAAAGCCCCGTCAAGATGGATCTAAGCATGCAGCCTTTGAAACGACCCGTTCGCTACATCGCCTACGAGGCATTCCCCTACGAGGACTTCGAGTTTCCGGCCGGGTCTTACAAGGGACACTACTTCCCCGGCGCGAAGAAATACTTTGTCGATTTTGAGCGGACGGTTGACGGTTCGCCTGTCTTCAAGGGGCCGTCTATTGACGTGACCAAAGAGGTTGCCGATGGGCACCTGAAAGCGTTCTAGGCGACGCGCATGTTGCAGGTGCCGCACGCATGCTCGAGGTGAGCGTGGGCAATTTCTGGCGGCCGGCTGGCCGCGTCTACAAGCTCGCGCACACCGGCAGCATCTGCACCGTAGCGACGGACGACACCGATGAATTGCTCTACGTCGTGCCCGCGAATGGTGAAGACCGGGCGGCCGGTCTGGCTGTTGAATTTCGGCGCGCCGAATGAATCGACGTCCTGGGCGGCGTGATAAAGCTCGTGCTCGACCAGCGCCATGAACTCGGCATCACCACACTGGGCGCAGTAATGGGCATCGAGCGTGATGATGAAATCCGGCACTGAGCCGAACCATTCCGTGATCTGCTGCTCGACGCGAGCCTTTGCCCACTTGCCCATCGCACCCTGCGGGATGCCGGTCTCGCATTGGCCGATGACGCGCTTGCCCTTGCGGGTGTTTTCAACCGCGACCCAGAGATAGCCGATATGGGCATCCCCGAGATGAGCATGCTCGGGATTAGAGACGGGCGACGCCTCATCGAGGAAAGTGACGCGCACCCATTCCGACATGTCGTGGGCTGCGTGAACGGCGAGCCGTCCACTTCGAACACGCTCTCCGGAGGTTGTGGGCGCTCAATCATGGCTTGCTTTCGGATCAGCGCTGCGCGAACTTCTCATGCCGGGCATTTTTTCAGTACTGGTATGGTTTAACCCCTGGGGAGAAAGACAGAGAACGATGTCGGCCGAGAAAGCAATCGAGCACGCGAAGAACGCCAAGTATGGCAAAGACCTAGACAAGCGCATCGCGTATCTTGCTGACGCCATTGAGGAATTGGCGAAGGCGGTGAAGGAAGTTCAATCGAAACGATGAAAAATCTCTCTGTACTCTTCATCACGGGTACAAAGAGAACCATCTGAGAATCCGGGTTGTTAAATAGGAGTTCGACCCGTTTTTAATCCTGGTCAACAATTTTCCTCGGAACACGTAATGGTCCAGTGGACAACATTGTAAAGTTGTAGTCCAATCCGCGTGTATGACGTTGCAATCTTTGCTCGCTTTTTTGTTTTCGTATGCGGTCCCTATTGCCGCAGCGCTTGGAGTCCTTTGGCTGTTTGTTCCTTGGATCGTCCAACGCTGGCGACGATGGCGCCTATCAAAGGCAGGCTACGTTGATTTTCGGCTTTATCTAAATGCGAAGTCGATTTCGGAGAGGGACTTCTTTGACACCGCAAAAGCGACTGGCATCCGGCCGAGGCTGCGCCCGCTCTCCAATAGACCTCACATCAAGCTGTCCGACGCCGATGAAGTGACCTCGAAAATGAAGGCGTTCTCGCCACCTGGGAACCCTACCCGGTTCGAGACTGGCGTCCATAGCTATCTGGGTGCCATTGCAGGAGCGCTTGTCGCTGGGAGCGCGCTGCGACCTGATAGCGAGCCCCAGCGTACACAACATAGCGAAGGGGTTGTTCAATCAGTGGATGGTCGAGAGTTTTCATCGTTGCTCGACCTCGTCGCATTTCTCAATTCGAACTTTGACGCTGAAACGCCGCTGCGTATTCTATCGATGCCGAGCCTCTTATCCAGTGCCGCGGATGTTGAGCCTAGCGTACTGCGATTTTGGCGTGAGCTTCCAGCCCGATCAGGGCGACTGCAGGACGACACCAAGCATCCATCCTTGTTGCTCGCCATTCGGTCAGCTTTGCTCGCGGAACTCCGACCGACCTTTCACCGAGTTGATGTACTTAGGATTTTTCAATGCTATGCGGGCACCACCTTAATGGTGCACATTCATATCGGGGCGATCCTGCACATTTTGTCAGATGATTTTGAGATAGCCGTAAAGTCCCTCCGATAGCCCTTTCTGTCTCAAACTATCAATAGCTGAGCCGCACGAGGCCTCTGCACTCTGCATGCACAATCTGCGCAACCACGACTTCAGTGATGCCCGATACGGGGCAACTGAATTTCATGCCGAAAATAGAAAATTTTTCTCAGACCACGGCGTTCAACTGCGTGACTGACCGTGTGGTCGTGCTGGAATACGGCCAGAAGATATCCGGCGTGACGCCGGATCATGCGAAGTACGACCCGAAAGCCATCTCGGCCTAGGCTCTCGTGATGACGATCTGCGCTAGCCCGCAGGCCGAACCAAGGGCCCACCATGTTCCTCGTCCAGCAGAACGCCTTCGCCGCGCTCAAGCTATCCAACCGGGCCTATGTGATGGTCAGCGGCCAGATGACGACGAGCGGCTCGAGGAAGGAGGTTCTGACCAACCCGGGTGTGCGCCCCACCTATCTCGAAGGTGGGCGTCCCGCCAATGCGGTCGACAGAAATCAAGATAATGCAGGGAATTCTCGACGAAGAACCGTCGACCTGGCAGTTCCTGTTCATCACCGTCATCATGGGCGGCTGGACGGCCTGGCGTACCGGCAAGAGCGTTGTAGAGAACTGGCAGAACTATGCGATGCTGGTGATCTACGTGCTTCTCCTGGCTGCCGCGATCCGTTTCGTCCACCACGCCCTGTTCCACGGCAGCATGCTGACGTTCCAGTACTATGTCGTGGACACCGTCGTGCTTTTGTTGTTTGCTCTGCTCCGGAACCGCTACTGCCGCACGCGGCAAATGACCAACAAATACTACTGGCTCTAAGAAAGTTCTTCGACGTTTTCGTGGAGAAAAAAACGGAACCGGTAGCTTGCGGCAGCCATCCCTCGGTTGCAGCGACAAAGAGTATCGGCGCCATCAAAGCGGGTGTGGCGACCGGGTCATGACGGGCCCGCTTCGGACAACCAGATTGAACCGCTCGACGGAAGGCTACGCTTTTCCGAACACCCTTTCGTGCGGGCATTGGAAGGATAGACAATGAACTCGATCATGCCAAACGATCCTGACAAAGATCCTGACAAGCATCAGATCGTGTTCGCGGCTGGAAAGCTGCGACTCGAGCTGAAGGGATGGATTGCTGTCATGGGCTGCGTGTTGGTTTGCGTCGTTGCCGTCGCAAACTTCGGACAGATACCGCTTGAATGGTGGAGCGCCATCCACAAGCTTGTCCTTGGCGCATGAAGCCGCCCGAAACAAGCTGGGCGGCCTCAAAAATGCTCATTTTTGAGCTTTATCCACCGACTTTACGCTCAAAAATGAGCATATTGTCTACATGGAAGACGTGAACGGTTCCCGCCTAGCAGAGGAGAAACCCTGATGAGCTACGAAACTCTCAGCCTTCTCTTGCAAGCCTTTGACGTGACGGTCGGTTTCGCAGCCCTCATCATCACGATCCGTAGGTAAGCAAGCGGCCGGTGGCGCGAATGCCGCCGGTTGCTAGAACCGAATATAGTGCAAACCTCAACGAGTTGGAAGGGTTCCAACATGACCGCCGACGACCTCAACGCCTGGCTCGAACACATGAAATTCAACGATGCCGAAGCCACAAGGCGACTTGGCCTGGGCTCCCGCAACACCCTCGCGAAGTACAAGGTTGAAGGCGCACCGCTCCATATTGGCCTTGCCTGTGGAGCTCTTGCGTTTGGACTTCCGCCTTGGAAGACCGTTGGCGAACGCGACAAGGCAGCCACAGACGGCTATGTAACGTCGTCTGTGGCCGGAATGGCGGGCCGGAGCAAATAGCCCGGCTATCCAGTATGAGGTCGGGATGGCCTTTCGGCTTGCAGCGGACGAACGCATCTAGCATCGGCGCATCGCGCTCAATCAAGCTGCCGGTGGTTCCCTGCACGTCGAACCGTGCTGCTTCGCGATCACGTTGCCTCTCGACTCTTGTTTGTAGGCGTTGCACGTTAAGCGCGACTGACAGGGAGGAACCATGTCACATCGTTGTTTCGTTTTGCTGTGCGCGCTTGTTCTCGGCGCCTGCACAACTGCGCCCACTGGAGAGTGGAAGGAAGTCTCGACGACCTCACGCGAAGCGCGACTGGAGCGGGCAAAAACCATTTGCCAAGGCCGATCAGCTGACACGCAAGTAGCAGCTGGACGCCTTTGGATTGCTGGCGCGGTTGCCTCGAACAGTACGTTCCGAGCCTGCATGGCCGAGCATGGGTTCACCCAGGGCTGATGTTCCAACCTCTACCCTCGCATGAGGGCACAGATCGGGACATCGGGGTCCACTAATTGGTCGGAAAAATCAACATGACGGCCGGACCGAACAACGGCATCGAATTGATGCACGTCAAGATGGCGCAGCCGGCGTCTTCGCCGCCATGTGGGTCGCGCGAGACAGTGCGGCCTTCCCTATCTACCAGTTCGGCATATCGCTGGTGATGATCATTCTCGCCTGCATAATCGTGTTGTACGGGCCGCGCCTTTTTCGGAGATAGGGGCTATGTTCCCCGGGAAAGACTGCGGCAATGGACAGGATGCTACCATGGCCGATCTGCGGTGGGTGTCCGAGAGGTAGAGATGGCAGAGAGCGCGCCGGAAAAGCCGCCTTTCAAGTTTCATTGGAAGCGAAACGCGATCATCTTCCTGGCGTCCGCACTGCTTGCTTTCAGTGCGATGGGCGCGATCAGTTACTTCCTTGGACCGGTCTAGGTGGTATCTCTGCTTCTACCCTTCGCCGAGGATCCAGGAAGAAGCATCTGGGAGGCTACCGACATGGCAAAGCTACTGGTCGCCAAGCGTCGAAATCTGATGTTCGAGCTGGAGGACTGCGATATCCGCGAGGCTGTTTACCGAACGCGGTCCGTTTACCTATGCCCCGAATGTGGACGCTATGTCCGACCGCACACCCATTGGAAGGAGGGGCCAAGGTTTAAGCACGTCACCGCGTCTCCAGCTTGCAGCTACTCGGGACGGAGAAAAGTGCGACGCTGAGAAGGTAGACCGCAACCGCCAATGCGGGGCATGCATTCTTCCGTCTCAAACCGCTCCCGACCGGATCATGGAAGCAGGCTGGATATTGTCGCGATTTGCGCGCAAGATGCACCGCAGAACTTCCCGCAACCTTGGGACGTGCACCATGATGATCGACGCCAGAACTCGATTTTCTATCAACTCCCTGATTGAGAAACTCAGCCAAGACGGAGACAAGTTTCCCGCCGATACGGCAAAAGAGCTAATTCGGGCGATCCCGCTAACGACAAAACTTATCGCCATGAGAGCGAGCCTCACACATACCAGACCAGGCACAAGCTTCCAGGGAGCGACGAACAATGGCGCAAGCGCGTCGGCCGAAAGCGACCCAGAAGAGATAACCCACTCCATTGGCAAAGACGGTAGGCTAATTGTCGGCGGCTACAGGATCGAGCATGGCGCCGGGAGACTCGATGTTTACAAAATGTGGGACAAGCCTCTGGAAGACAACAACTGCATGCGCCTTGTCTACGATGAGAAATCCGGCGCTCCCCTGAGGATCATGCTCTCTTCCCCGAAGAGTTTCACCATCGGCCCGTTAAACGTCTGTTATGGGCAAAAATGGACCACGTGGAAGACGGTGGCCGATTGAAATCCACCGCCCGGGATGAAACCGGGCGGGCTGGGATGCTACTATGCGAAGTTGCTGTCAGCTACCGTGAGTTTAGGCACGATCCGGTATCCAGCGGCGTCTAACGCGCGCTCAAACTCCTTGGTCGCACTATGGCTCAAGCCACCATGCCCATAGGTATGCGGCATATCTGGGTAGCCACCTGCAAAGCGGATTGCCTGGTGGCACTCCACATATCGGACAATAGCGAGAGTCAGATGTCGCCAACTGAACACGACGAATACAAGGACGTCTTCTACGTCCTTGGGCTGGTCTTTATAGAAACAAGAGCGACCACGAATCTATCGAAGGCACAAATCCTTGCCGACGTCTTTCACAATGTTCCCGCCATGATGAACCGACGGTTCAGTCTGGAGGAAATTATGGCGGAGATTGATCAGAAATCCGTCCGACATGGCTGTGAACGAATGGTTTCAGCGCTTTTCGAGACGGCCGCCAAAAAAGCCAGTGAAGCTTAAAGCGACTTTGTCAACAGAACCCAGGTGGTCGGGAAGGCCCTATGGCACCAGTCTCCGTGCGCTGCCTCCGGTTGCTCGCGAACCCGCCCTTCGTCAAGCAGGACGACATTCGCCACGTCATGCACGCCTTCAAGTTCTTGAAGTCGGGAGGTCGCCTCGTTGCGATCGTGTCGGCGAGCGTCATGTTCCGCGACAACAAGCTCACGACCGCGTTTCGCGAGTTCGTCTCGGCAAACGGCGGCGGCATGAAGCGCCTACCGGATGGCTCGTTCAAGTCGAGCGGAACCGGCGTCAACACCTGCATCGTCACGGTCAACGCCTGATCCCCTTCTGAGATGATCGGGCAACGGTTCGAAAGCAGGTCTGGGAAAACGGCCAAAAGGTATGGCGCGACAACGTTCCGAACGACGTGCCCTGGTATCGCTTCCCGAAGCGGATGCTGGCATGGCGTGCGGCCGGATACTGCCTGCGCGAATTGTTCGGCGATGTTCTCGGCGGCATCCGGGATGAATTCGAGGCGCGCGAGATCGCCGACGCTGAGGAGATGCGCGACATAACGCCGGCCGGGCGCGCCGCGCCGCCGAAGCCACCTGCCCCGCCCGCGCCGCCGACCTCCAAGACCATCGAAGCCGCACCGACGCCGGAACCGGAAACGGAGGAGCACCAATCCGAACCCGATTTCGACCTCGGTTCATTCCTCGAAGAGCTGGGGACGTCGCTGGCAACGGCTAAGGATTCCGCGTCGGCCGCCGAAATCTGGAACGACTATGACGCGCCGGCCATCCTCGAAAGCAATGGTCACGCCGACATGATCGATGCGGCCTACGCAATGCGCGACCGAACCTATGCGAAGCTCGAACCGTACAACGGGGGGCTAAGCCAATGGCGAAGAAGGCTTCAGAGAACCCGCCCATCTACGTCATCCGCGACGGCGACCGCCTTGTCGGCGAAATGGAAATGGATCGCGAGATGATCCGGGAATTCCCGCCCGGTCAGCGCATCCGCGTCGATCTTCGCACCGGCCGCGTACCGGAACGACTGCGCTTCTATTTCGCTTTCCTTCGCGAGGTCATGAAGGCGACGGGAACCGTCGCGCCGACCTTGAAGCAGAGCAGTCGGTGGCGGTAGATGAATGGCGGCCGATCGAAACGGCGCCGAGGGACGGGACGAACATCTTGGTATGGGCGGAAGGGTATAGCTCTGGCCAGAGGGCGTTCGGTACATCCAATACGACGACCCGCATCTCGAAGAAGAAACCGAAGAGCCCGGCTACTGGCGCTACTCTGACGACGTCTTTGCCGACATCCTCCAAATCGAGGACGGCGAATTTACCCACTGGTGCCCTCTCCCCGCTCCTCCCACCTCCCGTATCGCAGACAGTGCCGATGCGGGCGGCCCCACCCTGTCATCGATCGGCGGTGCGGAATGAGCAACACGCGCCTGCAACTCCGTTGGGAAGCTACCGACAAGCCTGCCGACGAATTCGGCTACCGTGAATGGGTGTGCAAGTACGAACTGAGCATCGCGCTCGATGAGCATGACATCCGCAGGGAAGATGAGAATTGCGCGAAGGTGCGGGACACGGTCGTCATCGAGATCGGCTCCACAAAGCGCGGCTCGTCACAGGAGCCCTGCATCGGACCAGGCGGAGCGCACTACTTCGACCCACCCTATCGCGATGCTTCACATGCCACTTGGGATGCCGCCAAGCTTGGAAATCCGCCGATCGTGTGCATCGCGATCGACGGGACCATTATTCCCAAGCCGATCAAGCCCACCCCAAGCACGATAGGAAACCAACGATGAGTGGTTCCATGAAGCTCATTTCTGTTGGTGCTCAAAAGGTCGGCGTACAACTTTTACATAGTTGGTTCCGCTTCGACGCTACCGGCAACAGGTATCCTATTAGGCTGTCTTTCTTCGAGGAAAAGCGTCCATTCTATAGGTTCCCGCGCTTTAGGCGGGCGTCCTGCATAATAGAAGCTACGCTTTATTTTATCGTCCACGAGAAGTTGCAGAAGGGCGGCGTGCTTTCCATCGAAGACAGTGCCGGGAAAATTGCAGTTATCAAACTCGCATCCCAGCATGCTGGATCCGACACGCTCGAAATGGCATGTGAAAAAGCTGCATCCTTCGAAGTAGCTTCCTTCCGCGCGAATAGAACATCCGATGACGATAGCGCGGTGAATTGCTACCAAACCTCGCGATACTTCGGCGAAGCTCTGGGGGTACATAGTGCCGCCCAGATAGGTCTGCTCTTTGAACCCTCTGACGGCGGGCCAGACAACCGGTCGAACCAGTGGCTCAGCGTCGAACTTGACGCTCTTTTTCGCGACCAAGCCTTGATCAGCGCCACGCATGAGTGCTTCTCTGGCAGCGTCGATAGCAAGGGTCTCAGTCGCCCACTCGCGAATATAGAAATCCCCTATCAAACTCATCGCTGTTTGGTGGAAAGCCGTTTCCTTGTTCTCAAGGAGAGTTTCAAGGCTTGCAACTCCAGCAAGGTTCTCTGCCGTGCCAGCATTTTTCTCGAGCAGCTTCGCACCGTCCTGCACAAGTTTCGCCAGAACTTCCTTATCTTTAGCGTCGTTCTGCCGTGTGAACTGAGTAATCTGCTGACGTTGCAGCTCCAACTGCTCTGCCGCGATAACTCCACGCCAACCAACTGTAAGGAAAGTGACAATCGCTCCCAGCACCAAGCCAAATGGTGCGAACGCCTGAGCGCGCTGAACCATTTCGGAAGGCATCGGCGCATTAAAGACGTGGAACGCCATGAACGCGAAGATCACGGCGGTCATGATCATCGCTGCAATCGCCGAAGACAACCATCCACCGGACGAAATCCTCGCCCCCCAGAGCTGCCAACGGCCGCTTCTTTTGGCAACATAATAGCTCTCCTAAATTGATCGCCCCTCGAACCCGATCAACCTTTCTGCGAAAGGCGTTCAGGTCAAGCTTCGTACGCGTCTCAGTATTGCGCGTCAGTCGTGCCTCCACCACCAGCACGAAAGGTCAGGCCGGTGAGTGACGCCGCTGCATTCTGGCTACCTATCGAGTTTGCCGACAAGACCATCACTCAGGTTCAGCACTTCTCCGAGGTCGGCCTCACCCTCCGCAACTCGGACCGCTATTGGGTCCGCGACGAAGACGGGCGCGTCTACGAGGCGTCGTGGACCGACGACAAGGTCGGCTACTGGTGGGACTGGGAAGGCGAAAGCCCGGTCGATCCGCGTTGGAACGACGCCACAGCAACAACTGGAGCCTACCCAGGAGGCAACCATGACACATGATCTGGTAGAGCGGCTGCGGAAAACCGGGCATACGGACTACGCCTTAATGGATGAAGCCGCAGACAAGCTGGAAGCCTACATGGCCGAAAACGCAGCTCTCCGCGCCGAGAGGGACGACATACGGAAGGCACTGGAGCCGTTTGCGAAACTTGCTGGACGCTTCATGGATGAAACCAGCCGGCGGCTGAAGCCCGATGACCACAACGTTTGGGGGTATGGCGACGAGACGCTGACCTATGGCGATTTCCGTCTGGCTGCCGCCGCCATCCGCAATATGGGAGAGCGGACATGAAGCTGACAGACGATCAGTCGCGCGTCCTACGCTATCTCGCCCGCCGCAAAGAATACGATGGACCACCGGCCGGCCCAGAGATTTCAAAGGCGCTCGGGCACTCTGTGCGATGGGCTTCCGGCAAGATATCGTCCCTTGAGAAGGCGGGGCTTGTCGAGCGCCTGGGGACAACCTTCAGCAGCGGAGTTTGCTACCGCATCACCCCCGCCGGCCGCGCTGCGCTGGAGAAGGAGCCGCGAGATGGCTGAACTATCGCATCATGCAGACCATCCCGGCGTCCTCGCAGTCGGTTGTCCGCTGCGGATCACCGTCACCGCTCGCCGTACGGATGGCGGGCGCGGCGGGTATGCATGCTCCTACACGGGAGGACATTGCTTGCCGGGGGATCAATGCGCAGATCGGCGCGCCGAGGCTGCTGAGGAGCCGCGAGATTGACGGCGCCTGCGCCTATCCAACTGCCGAAACGGATTCGCGCCAGTGAGCGGGCGCTTAGGATTGCTCTGAAGGTTGTTCAGGAAACCGGGCGGCCTGTGGAGAAGCTGTGCGTAACCGGTGGACAAATTGAAATCCATTGCGGCCACGTTGATGCCGCCGCCCCCTCACCCGACCATGGAGGCCTCAAGGATTGGTGAGGGGTTCCATGAAGGTCAATTATCCGGGCCTGATACGGCAGGTGCTGCCGTCGGGCACCGTCGTGTATCGCGTCCGCCCAAAGGGCCAGCATGGCAAGCGAATACAGATCAGCGGAATACCGGGGAGCGAGGAGTTCAGCCGGCAGTACACGCTCGCGCGTCGGGGCGTGAAGCCTGACCCCGCGAAAAAGCCCTCTGAAGAAGCTATCCCTCAATCTATAGGCTGGCTCGTCCATACCTACCTCGAGTATCTTGAGGAGCGAGTAAAGGCCGGGAACACGAGCGCCAAGACCGTCAAGAAAAAGAGGAACCTGCTTGCAAAGCTCATCGCGGATCCTGATCGCAAGATGCAGGTCCCGCGGGAGAAGCTAATCGAAATTCAGGATAAGATGGCCGCTTCTCCCGCTCAAGCAGACGCCTTTATTGAGGCCGTCGCCGTCTTGTTCGATTGGGCGATCGATCGAAAATATCTCAAGGAAAACACCGCACGGGGCATCAAGTCCGTGTATCGGAAGGGTGACGGGGCGAAGCCATGGAAGGCCGCAGACGTCACCGCGTTCTTTGCCAAGCACAAGACCGTCACGACCCCTCACGTCGCCATGTCCGTCCTCCTTTGGACCGGATGCCGAATCGAAGACTTAACGATCCTCGGCCGTGAGCATGAGTGCGTCATCGATGGCATTGAGGCGCTTCGGTGGGTTCCGCTGAAGAAGGGATCGACGGAGGTATGCATACCCTTGCTTGACCCGTTGAAGGCCGCGGTACGCGCGCCGAAGGTGTTGGCAACGACCTATGTCGCGAAGCGTGGGGGGATACCTATGCCAGCGGTGACGCGATGTCTGCCATGTTCAAGCGCTGGTGCCAGGATGCAGGTCTCGGGCACTTGTCTGCGCACGGGGTGCGAAAGGGCTTGGCGGAGGTGCTGGCTGAGATGGGGAGTTCGCAATACGACATCATGGCCATCCTGGGCCATTCCGAGGCAAAAACCAGCGAGGTTTACACCCGCCGCGTCGAGCGCTGGAACCTAGCCAAGGCTGCGCTGGCGAAGGTGGGGAAAATGGGTGGGTGGGGATGATTGGTCCAATGCGCCGAAAACGTTGGACCACGCGAAAATCTAAGTCATTGACCAGAAAAAGAAAAACCCGGCACTAGGCCGGGTTCTTGGTGCGGTCGAGAAGACTCGAACTTCCACGGGTTGCCCCACAGCGACCTCAACGCTGCGCGTCTACCAATTCCGCCACGACCGCATCGTGGTAGGTGTCGTCTTGCGGCGACGGGGGTCATGTAGCAAAAGGATTTTGGGTGCACAAGGCCGTTGCGAAAGAAAAATGACGAAAAGCGAACTATTTCAACAGCGCCTGTGTAAACACACTGAAACCCCTGAAATCCTTGCAGGATCGCGCCTATATCTGGCACAACGGAACGAAAAGGACGGCCCTCATGCAGCGTCAGGACATTTCCACCTCTCTTCATGCCCTCCCCGGCTCGCCGCCGGTGCGCTGGCGCGTTGCACAGGACCTCGTCGGCTACGATGAAGCCGTCGAAACCATGGAAAAAGAGGCCACGGCGATCGCCAACGGCGAGGCAGACGAGCTTGTCTGGCTGGTCGAACATCCCCCGCTCTACACGGCCGGTACCAGCGCGGATGCAGCCGACCTCGTGGCGCCGGATCGCTTTCCGGTGTTTTCCACAGGCCGCGGCGGCGAATACACCTATCACGGCCCCGGCCAGCGGGTCGTCTATGTCATGCTGGACCTCAAGCGGCGGCGCCAGGACGTGCGCGCCTTCGTGGCGGCACTTGAAGAGGTCGTCATCGATACGCTGTCCTCGATGAACGTGCGCGGCGAGCGGCGCGAGGACCGGGTCGGCGTGTGGGTGCGCCGACCGGACCGCCCGCCGCTGCCGGACGGTTCACCGGCGGAGGACAAGGTGGCGGCCATCGGCATCCGCCTGCGACGCTGGGTGAGCTTTCACGGCTTCTCGCTCAATGTCGATCCGGATCTCGACCATTTTTCCGGCATCGTGCCCTGTGGTATCCGTGGTTACGGGGTGACCAGCCTCGTCGATCTCGGCCTGCCCGTCATGATGAGCGATGTGGATGTGCGCATCCGCGATTCCTTCGAGCACGTGTTCGGACCCACCGTTTCGGATGCGCACTGTCAGCCGAGCAGCCTGTCGCAGGCATAGACGATCGCATAGCCGTGCAAGACGATGGCGGCATAGAGGCCGAATCCGGCGAGCAGGCGCTGCGGCGCAGTCATCGGGTCGAGCGCCGCCTTGGGCTTCACTCCGCCTGCGCCGATGAGGCTCAAGGCCGTGAAGACCGCAAGGCCGGCCATCAGCAGGCCGACCGGCAACCCGATCCGCCAGCCCACCCAGACAATCGCGAGCGTCACCAGGAAACTCGCAGCCAGAAGGCTGCGCCGGGTCGAAAAGACCTGCCGCAGCACCTGTCCACCGTCGAAACGGTGCATGGGCAGGAGGTTCAGGAGATTGAAGGCTCCGAGAATCAACAGGAAGATCAACAGTATCGCGCCCGTGGGGCGACCCGCCGCATCGTGCAGCGCAATGAGCGGCGGTACGAGAAAGGCCGGCATGCCGGCGCCCATCAGGGCGCACACCGCGACCTCGAAGCGCGAATTGTACGGCCGCCCGCCGACGGCGATGCCGCCGAGCAGCGGTACGAAGATCATGCGCACCCGCTGGTGCCCGAAGGCGCGGTAGGCGGCCATGTGGCCAAGCTCGTGGAGCACGATCACCACCGTCAAGAGGGTCGATAGCAGGAGGCCACGGGCATTCAGCCCGAAGAACGGCCAGAGCAGCAGTGTGGAAAGCACCGCAAGCCCCGCCTGCGTCACCGGTCGCTCCAGCACGCCGCGCACCTCGCCGCTCCCCGTCTCCAGCCACTGTTCGAGTGCCTTCATCTCCCGGCGGAGCTGGATGTAGCGGTAAAGCAGGAAGGCGACACCGCGATAGCGGTCGGTCTGCTCGACGGTCAGGGCCGTACCGCCCGCCACCGGACGTAGCGTGCGCCGCTCCACAAAATGGTGCCAGAAGGCGGCGTCGAGCGCACTGTCCTCGATCACCCGTGTTTCGCAAGCGATGGTTTCCGCTTCTGCCGCCTCGTTCACCGCCAGCATGCGGGTGATCGGGTTTCCTTGGCGGTCGGGATGGGAGAAGGTCTGCCGGACCCGTTCGGCCGACAGCCGCTCGCTGGAGAGGATCGAGGGATGCCAGTCCGCCTCTCTGCCGAGCGGACTGACGAGCGCGGCGATCCGCGGCGGGGAAGCCTTGAAGGTGCGGGTGATCTGCAGCGTCCGGCGACCGATTGGCGCCGCGATCAGCAGCCAGATCAGGCCGAGGTTGATCGCAAGAAGCAGGATGACCGAAACCGATGTCGACATGCCGTCCTCCCCGGCCGTCATGGCAGGCAGGATCAGGCTAGTGGCAATATCCTAACAAATATTAAGGTTCGGCCCGCATCGAAGAACCGTCACTCGAAGGCGATGTCGGCCTTGAGCTTGCGGCTCCTGTGCTCGCGCCAGATGATGAAGAGGCCGGAGGCGACGATGATCGCGATGCCGAGCCATTTCGACGGCGTCGGGAAGTCGCCGAAAATGGCGTAGCCGAGCACGGTGGCCGAGATGATCTCGAAATACTGGAACGGGGCGAGCAGCGAGAGCGGTGCCATGCGGAAAGCGCGCACGACCAGCATATGGGCATAGCCGGAGAGCGCACCGAGGATGACGAGCAGGATAAGGGCGAAGAGCGACCCCGGCAGCGAGAGCTCGAAATCGGCGATGCCGGCGGAATTGCCGAGGAACAACGCCGCGCCCATGAAGATCGTGCCGCCGAAGCCGGCGATGGTCTGCATGGTCAAGGGCGAATCGGCATCGCCGATCGCCCGGTTCATGAAAAGATAGATGGAGTAGAGGAAGGCGCAGGCGACCGGCAGCAGCGCCGTCCAGCCGAACAGCACGAAGCTCGGCTGGATGACGATCAGCGCGCCGCCAAAGCCGACGACGATGGCGAGCCAGCGCCGCCAGCCGACCTTGTCGCCGAGGAAGGCCGCGGACATGGCGGTCAGGATGAAGGGCTCGACGAAGTAGATCGCGAAGACGTCGGCAAGCGGCATGTATTTCACCGCCGCGAAGAACAGGAGGCTTGCCGCCCCGTGGATCGCGCCGCGCAACAGGTTGAGCCAGGGCCGCTTCGGCCGCAGCATGGCGCCGCCGGCGACCGTGAAGATCAGCGGGATCGTGCAGACCACCTGGAAGAAGAAGCGGTAGAACGTCACCTGGCCCGGCGACATGCCCGCGAAGGTCGCCATATATTTGGCGATGGCGTCCATGCAGGGGAGCAGCAGCATGGCGACGGCCATCAGTGCCACGCCCTGCATCGTGCCGGCGCCGGGCTGGTCGTTGGTGCTGGTCGTGGTGTTCATCCGCGTCTCCTTCGTTCGCCCTTGCATATTCCTTTTCCGCACGCTGGCAATGCCGGAAATCGCGTCATCGGCGCGGCGCATTTGGGGCAGCCTGCCGGCACGCCTTGCCTGTAGACTGGCGGCAAAGACAATGGAGGCCGCGATGACCTTTCCCGGCGAGAGCAACACCATCCCCTTCCCTTCGGGCCGCGCCGACGGCGATACGCTCGGTGGGCGCATCTGGCGGGCGCGTGATGCGCTGGGGCTCAGCCTGGAAGACCTCGCCTCCCGCCTCGGTCTGCCGGAGGGCACGGTGAGCGGCTGGGAGCGCGACCATGCCGAGCCCGAGACGAAGGCGCTGTTCATGCTGGCCGGCGTCCTCTCGGTCTCACCCTCCTGGCTGATCGCCGGCATCGGCGAGGCGCCGGCGGACCCTTCCGGCGAGGAGCACCTGCATCCGCTGCTGCGCCAGCTGCAGGAAATCCACCAGCTGCACGACCAGACGGGCAAGGCGATCGCCGCGCTCGAAACCGAGGTCGCAAAATTGATCAAAAAAGATCAAGGCTGACATTTTTCCATATACCGCACTTGAGAGGCCGGACCCGCTCTGCAATGGTCGGCCCGACACAGAATCCGCATAGGGAGACGAAGATGGACGTACGCGCCGCCGTTGCCGTTCAGGCTGGAAAACCACTTGAGATCATGACCGTACAGCTCGAAGGCCCGCGTGCCGGCGAGGTTCTGGTCGAGGTGAAGGCGACGGGCATCTGCCATACGGACGACTTCACCCTGTCGGGCGCCGATCCGGAAGGCCTCTTCCCGGCCATCCTCGGCCACGAGGGTGCCGGCGTGGTCGTCGATGTCGGCCCGGGCGTCACCTCCGTGAAGAAGGGCGACCATGTCATCCCGCTCTACACGCCCGAATGCCGCGAATGTTACTCCTGCCTGTCGCGCAAGACGAACCTGTGCACGGCCATCCGTTCGACACAGGGCCAGGGCCTGATGCCCGACGGCACCTCGCGCTTCTCCATCGGCAAGGACAAGATCCACCACTATATGGGCTGCTCCACCTTCGCCAACTACACGGTCCTGCCGGAGATCGCGCTGGCCAAGGTCAATCCGGACGCCCCCTTCGACAAGATCTGCTACATCGGCTGCGGCGTGACCACCGGCATCGGCGCCGTCATCAACACGGCCAAGGTCGAGATCGGCTCGACGGCCATCGTCTTCGGCCTCGGCGGCATCGGCCTCAACGTGCTGCAGGGCCTGCGCCTTGCCGGCGCGGACATGATCGTCGGCGTCGACATCAATCCCGACCGCAAGGCATGGGGCGAAAAATTCGGCATGACGCATTTCGTCAATCCGAAGGAGGTCGAGGGCGACATCGTGCCCTATCTCGTCAACCTGACGAAGCGGAACGGCGACCTGATCGGCGGGGCGGACTATACGTTCGACTGCACGGGCAACACGAAGGTGATGCGCCAGGCGCTGGAATCGGCCCATCGCGGCTGGGGCAAGTCGGTCATCATCGGCGTTGCCGGCGCGGGACAGGAGATCTCGACGCGTCCGTTCCAGCTCGTCACCGGCCGCCAGTGGATGGGCACGGCCTTCGGCGGGGCGCGCGGGCGTACCGACGTTCCGAAGATCGTCGACTGGTACATGGACGGCAAGATCCAGATCGACCCGATGATCACCCACACCATGCCGCTCGACGAGATCAACACAGGCTTCGACCTCATGCATGCCGGTACGTCCATCCGCGGCGTCGTCGTCTATTGACGGGCATGGCACCCTATCTGATCGACGTGCGGAGGATGGCAGCATTCTCCGCCGTCGAGCTTTATGCCCTCCTGAAACTGCGTGTCGACGTCTTCGTCGTCGAGCAGGCCTGCGTCTATCCCGAACTCGACGGCAAGGACGCAGATGCCCGGCATCTGCGGCTGCTGATCGACGGCGAGACGGCCGCCTATGCCCGCCTGTGGCAACCGGAGAACGGGGCGCCGCGCATCGGCCGCGTCCTCGTTTCGCCTAAGCATCGCGGCAGGGGCCTCGGCGAGGCGCTGATGCGCGAAGCGATATCGGCCTGCGAGGCGCATTTCCCCGGACAACCGATCGCCCTGTCCGCGCAAAGCCATCTGGAACGCTTCTACCGGTCCTTCGGTTTCGTGCCGACATCGGGAGAATATGTCGAGGACGGCATTGCCCATATCGACATGCAGCGTCCCGCCGGCCATTCTTGAACCTGCGCAGAGCCACCGAAATACAGGAAATTGCGGCGCCATGATCTACGTTGACGCGGATGCGTGCCCGGTAAAGGCCGAAATCCTCAAGGTGGCGGAACGCCATGGCATGGAGGTGACCTTCGTCGCCAATTCGGGCCTGCGCCCCTCGCGCGACCCGATGGTGCGCAACATCATCGTCTCCGGCGCCTTCGACGCCGCGGACAACTGGATCGCCGATCATGTTGGTGCAGACGACATCGTCGTGACGGCCGACGTGCCGCTTGCCGTGCGCTGCGTCGAGAAGGGCGCGCATGTCACCGGCCCCACCGGCCGGCTCTTCGACAAGACGAATATCGGCATGGCGAGCGCGATGCGCGATCTCGGCGCGCACCTGCGCGAAACCGGCGAGAGCAAGGGCTACAACGCCGCCTTCTCCCCGCGCGACCGGTCCGCCTTCCTCGAAATGCTCGACCGGCTTTGCCGCCGGGCGAAGAGCGCGCAGGCTGAGCCCTCCCCATGACACGTTCACCGGGGCCGAGGATCTATGGCAGGCACCTGCCCTTCTATGTCGGCGCCGGCGCAGCCGCTGTCAGCCTTCTCGTCGCACTCTGGTTCAAGCCGGATTTTTCGATCGACATCGCGGCTGTCGTCTTCTTCCTCTGCTATCTCCTCCTGACCGCATGGCGCGTGCCGCGCCTGACCGCCGCTCATCTCGAACATTATGCGACGGACACCGACGAGCCGATCGCGGTCATCTTCGCGGTCACCGTCGCAGCCGTCGCCGTTTCCACGGGCTCGCTCTTCGTGGTGCTCAACCGACCGGCCGCTTCGCTCGGGGAATTCGCGCTCGCCTTCGCCTCCGTCGCGCTCGGCTGGCTGACCATCCACACCATGGCGGCCATGCACTATGCCCATCTCTACTGGCGTCCCGGCAATCTTGACGAAGGGAACGGCCTCGATTTTCCCGGCAAGGCCGAGCCCGGCGCCTACGACTTCCTCTATTTCGCCTTCGTCATCGGCATGACGGCACAGACCTCGGATGTCGCGATCACCTCCACGGCGATGCGCAAGGTCAACCTGCTGCACGCGGTCGTTTCCTTCTTCTTCAATACGGTGCTGGTCGCCGCCGCAGTCAATGCGGCGGTGTCGCTCGCGTCCTGAACCATACGGAGTTTCCAGATGAAAGTGCTTTCCCAGAACACGGCCTTCGGCGGCATGCAGGGTGTGTTCGCCCATGATTCGGAGGCCTGCAAATGCGAGATGACCTTTGCCGTCTTCGTGCCGCCGCAGGCGATCCGGGAGCCGCGTCCGGTGCTCTGGTATCTGTCCGGCCTGACCTGCAGCCACGCCAATGTCATGGAAAAGGGCGAATACCGGCGCATGGCCGCCGAACTCGGCCTCATCGTCGTGTGCCCGGACACCAGCCCGCGCGGCAATGACGTGCCGGACGAGATCACCAACTGGCAGATGGGCAAGGGCGCCGGCTTCTATCTCGACGCCACCGAAGCGCCCTGGGCAGAGCACTACCAGATGTACAGCTACGTGACGGAGGAACTGCCGAACTTCGTCAGCCAGCATTTCCGCATGGACATGACACGCCAGGGCATTATCGGCCATTCGATGGGTGGCCATGGCGCCATGACGATCGCGCTCAAGAACCCGGACCGCTTCAGGAGCTGCTCGGCCTTCGCGCCGATCGTCGAGCCTTCCACCGCCGACTGGTCGGTCCCGGCCTTCGAAAAGTATCTCGGCGCCGACAAGGCGGCATGGCGGGAATACGATGCCTGCGCCCTTGTCGCCGATGGTGCCCGCTTCCCGGAATTCCTCATCGACCAGGGCAAGGCGGACGGTTTTCTGGAAAACGGCCTGCGTCCCTGGCTGTTCGAGGATGCGGTCAAGGATACGGACATCGGGCTGACGCTGCGCATGCACGAGCGCTACGACCATTCCTATTACTTCATCTCGACCTTCATGGACGACCATCTGAAGTGGCATGCCGAACGCCTCGGCTGAGCCGGTGTCATGGCGGGCGCGCATGGCTGGCATGCCGCCCCCGACCTTGCCCTTCGCCGTCCCCCGCGTATAGTCCGGACCGGTAGACGGCTGCCGCCGGAGCACATCCGGTCACGACTGCGGGGACGGCCTCGCTCCCTTCATGGAGTGGGCTATGCCCTGGATCTATCTCACGCTCGCCGGCCTGTTCGAAATCGGCTGGGCGATTGGCCTCAAATACACCGACGGCTTCACCAAGCCGCTGCCCACCGCGCTCACCGCCGGCTCGATGATCATCTCCATCGTGCTGCTCGGCCTTGCCGTGAAGACACTGCCGATCGGCACCGCCTATGCGATCTGGACCGGCATCGGCACGGTCGGCACCGTGATGCTCGGCATCATCCTCTTCGCCGAGCCGGTAACCGCCGTTCGCATGGGCTGCATCGCCCTCATCGTCACCGGCATCCTCGGCCTGAAATTTGCGGCCTAACGGCGGTTGTCGAGGGCGAAGGCGCCTGGCCCCGCGGCTGTCAGATACAGGAAGACGAAGCAGAACAGGATCGCGGCATCGCCGCGATTGTTGACGGGGAAGAAGTCCTGCGGCGCATGCGCCATGAAATAGGCGATCGCCATGAAGCCGCAGAGCACGAAAGCCACCGGCCGCGTGAAGAGGCCGAGAAGGATGAGAACCCCGCCGACGATCTCCAATGCGCCGGCCGCGCCGATCAGGTTCATGAGGTCGCTGAAAGGCTGTTCGGCTGGCGGGAAATTGAAGAATTTCTGCGTTCCGTGCTCGATGAAGAGCAGTGCCGTCATGATGCGCAGCGCCGCCAGCGCTTGCGGCCGGTAGGCGGATAGTCCGTCGAGCATGCGGTTCACCCCTCTCCATTTTTACGAGAGAGGGAGGCTAGCATGCTTTGTCCGTGGTTTCGCCTGGCGGATGGACCTTTTGCCTTGGGATCAGTCGCAGCTGATCGCCTGCGTGACGACGCAGGGCGCGATCTTCTTCGTGGAGCCCTCCGGCAAAGCGCGCGAGCGCACGCTGAGCGCCGCTTCGGTGGGAATGACGAGCGGTCGCTTCTGTCCACCCGAATAGGCCTGGACGGAGGTCGTCGCCGCCGTGCGCCGCTTGCCGCCGGCATATTTGCGGCCCTTGCCGGGACGCTTGCCATGCGGCGCCTTGGCATTTGCGACGGGCGCGAGGTGATAGGCCAGCGCCACGCGCTTGGCGATCGCATCGCCCAGCGCCGCCTCGCGGCCCTTGCGTTCCGGCATGAAGCTGTTGATCGTCAGCGTCCGGCTCGCTGCAGCCCCGGGCCCGCTCAGCGTGACCGTGACACGCGCCGTGCTCTCTCCGTCGCGGCCCTGCCTGACGCCGGAAACCCGCACATCCATCGTCGCGCGGTCGATCGCGACAGCGCGGCGCGTAGCCCTTGCGGCCCGTTTCAGGTGCTCGCCGGTGCGCTTCAGCACCGTGGCGGACGCACTGTCGTCACCGCTGACGACGACCTTGCGGATATCGCGGACCGGAAAAGCCTCATCGGCGCTTGCGGCAAGGGGCATGGAAAGGAGAAGGCTTGCGGAAAGAAGCGTGCGAACGAGGAACTGCATGAAAATACCGGTATGCGATGTCGGATTTCGGCCGCGTGCCAAAATGGTGCGAACCTCTTAACAAAGTCTTTTCAGCGCGGAATTTCCGCAAGAACGGCGGCGGCGACGTCCATTTCCGCCCGGCGCAGTTCACGGCGGCGGAAGGCTTCCTCGTCCGTGCCCCAATGTTCGATCTGCCAGTCCTCGTCGACATGGGCGAGCGCCCAGGCCCTGTCGGCGTCGATGACACCTTCCGCAAGCGCCAGCGCCAGAAGCGCCGAACCAGTAAGCGTCGTCACGGTGTGTAGGCAGGCAAGCGCCAATGGATCGCGGAAGCTGGAAAGCGCCTCGGAAAAGGCCTCGATCGCCGGCGCCGGCTGTTCCTGATGCATCACGCCTTCGATGAGAATGAAGCGCGCGCCCCGGTTATCGGCCGCCCAGCGGAGGATCGGATCCCAGCCCTCGCGCTGCCGTTCGACGAGCCCGGCCGGTGAATCCGCGCGATAGCAGAGCATGTCCGTGCCGGCAAAGCGCACGATCTCGTCGAAGACCGCGTCGAAGTTCTCCGCGACACCGTCGACGGCCGTGTTGACGAGGCGGGTCACCGGCATCTTCGCCGGATCGATCTCCTCGCCCTGCCCGTCCCATTCGGCGACGAGGCGCGTAGCGATCGGTTGTGTCGGCACGGCAAGGAGTTTCTTACCGGGCGTACGCACCGGGCGGCCGTCGAGCAGGATGCGATGGCCCTCCTCCACCTTGTCGGTCGAGACCTCCTTGTAGAAGCGCTTCGGCAAAGGGCGCTTCATCTGGATCTGCGCGCGGCGCACCGGATCGGGATCGCTCATCGCATCGGAAAGGTCGCTCAGAATGTCACGCATCGGAAATCTCCAGCCATTCGAGGAGGTCGGCGGGCGTGCGCAGGATATGGTCCGCGCCGGCCTCGACCAGTTCGGGCACACTGGCATAGCCCCAGGAAACGCCGATCGCCTTCGCGCCCGCCGCTTTCGCCATCTGCATATCGTAAATCGCGTCGCCGATGACAACCGTGCGGGCCGCATCGATGCCCGCCTCGCTGCAGCATTCGGTCACCATGGCCGGGTGCGGCTTGGAGGGGCAGTCGTCCGCCGTACGCGAGACGAAGAAGGTCTTGTCGAAGCCGTGCGCGGCGCGGATGAGGTCGAGGCCGCGGCGGGATTTGCCGGTGACGGCACCAAGGATCAGGTCGTCTTGCCGTTCGAGGCGCGCGATCATGGCGGCGATGCCGGGAAAGAGCGGCTCCTGGAAACCGGGTTCGGCGCGCACGCCGGAATAGGCCGCCTTGTAGTGTGCGGTCATCGCCAGCGCCTCGTCGTCGACATGCGGCTTGCCCTGCATGCGGGCAATGGCGATGTCGAGCGTCAGGCCGATGATCGCCTTGGTCTCGGAAATATCCGGCCGCGCATGGCCGAAATCGACGAAGGTGCGCGCCATGACCTCATGGATCAGGTTGACGCTGTCGACCAGCGTGCCGTCGCAATCAAAGAGAACGAGCCGCATCAGTCTTCCTCGTCAGCCGCGTTCTGGTCGAAGCCGAAGAGGTTCCAGGTCTGCACCATATGCGGCGGCAGCGGCGCGGTGACGCGCAGGCGCCCGCCGTTGGGGTGCGGAATGTCGATGCGGCGGGCATGGAGGTGCAGGCGGTTCTGTACGCCGCCGGGGAAATTCCAGTTGATGTCGGCCTCGAAATATTTGGGATCGCCGAGGATCGGGTGGCCGATATGGGCAGCGTGGACGCGCAGCTGGTGCGTACGGCCGGTATAGGGCTCCATTTCAAGCCAGGCAAAATTCTGGGCGGCCTGCTCGATGACCCGGTAGAAGGACACGGCATGATCGGCGCCGTCCTCGCCGTGTTTGGCGATGCGCATCCGGTCGCCATCCGGCGTTTGCTCCTTGACGAGCCAGGTCGAGATCTTGTCCTCATGCTTCTTCGGCACGCCCATCACCAGCGACCAATAGGTCTTCTTGGTATCGCGCTCGCGGAAGGCGGCCGTCAGCTTCTGCGCCGCACCGCGCGTGCGGGCTATGACGAGCACGCCCGACGTGTCGCGGTCGAGCCGGTGCACGAGGCGCGGCTTTTCACCCTTCTGGTTGGTCCAGGCCTCGAGCATCTGGTCGATATGGCGATTGACGCCGGAACCACCCTGCACGGCGATGCCGGCCGGCTTGTTGAGCACGATGACCTTGTCGTCCTCATGCAGCAACATGCGAGAGAGCAGTTCGTGATCGGAGGAATGCTTTAGATCGCGACCGGCTATGGGTCCGCCCTTCGCAGCCTTGGCATCGACCTCCATCGGGGGGATGCGGATCATCTGTCCCGGCTGTACGCGGGTATCGCTCTTGACACGGCCGCCATCGATGCGCACCTGGCCGGAGCGCAGCAATTTCTGGAGCGGGCCGAAGCCGAGGCCCGGATAGTGGATCTTGAACCACCGGTCGAGCCGCATGCCCGCCTCGTCGTTCTCCACCTGCTTGTGTTCGATGCCTGCCATGTCAGCCTTCTTTCGTTGCGCCGTGCTTTAGCGCAAGAACCGGCTGAGGGGAACCGTCTAGAATGCGCGGAAGGTCAGCGTCGTCAGCGAGCGCACGATGCCCGGAATGGAGGCGACGTGATCGTTGATGAACTTGCCGATATCCTCCTCGCTGTCGACATAGATTTTCAGGAGCAGATCGTAGTCGCCACTCGTCGAATAGAGCTCCGAAATGAGTTCCGTAGCGTAAAGCGCATCGGCAACTTCGTAGGTTTTGCCCGGAGCGCATTGCAATTGCACGAAAATCGGCTTCATCGGTCCTCCCGTGCCATCGGCGGCATGCTTGTTGCCGCCCGATTCCGGCGGCCTACAGTGCTTCTTATGACGGAATTCCGCCGGCAAAGGCAAGGCCGGCCGAAATTCGCACAGACCGTTAAAATTCGATGAAAATGCAACCCTTGCGGTTCATGTCTCGGAAAGGCGCAACTGTTAAATTGCGAGAACGTAACCAACACCGTAGAACGCCATGACACAGATCGTGACAGTTTCGCCGGCAACGGCCGCTTACGCATCACAAGGGATGCGGCTGCAGACGCGCGCGAACACGCTTTTCGAGGAACGCATCCACGCCTGGAGCCAGGACGCCAAGGTTCGGGGTGACGCCCGCGCGATCGCCGCGCTCAATGTCATCCAGCCGCCGGCCCTCGCGCTCGCGCTGATCACGGCGCCCGGAGGCACGCCGCAGGTAACGGTCGCCGAGGCGCAACGCCTCTATGACGAGAACGAACTGCCCGCCCTCCCGGAATCCGCCTGATCCTCCCCACAGAAACAGCCGTCCTCCGACCTCTGGCCCCCTCGGGGGCCTTTTCTTTGCAGCCCTCTCCCGGCCCTTTCCCGCTACGACAAAAATTCGCTTGGGAGCGACGCAACGCTCTTGCCAAAGCGCAGGCAACGCCGTTATCTGGAGGCAACCTCGCTGGGAGAAGCTGGCCGTCCGACCACGGGCATGGCCGGTGCCGAAGGAGCAACCGCCCCGGAAACTCTCAGGCAAAAGGACCAGCAAGGTGCCGTCGTAACTCTGGAGAGAAGCGTTTTTCGAGCGCTCGCCGAAGGGATAACAATCTCAGGCGAAGGGACAGAGGGGGCTCAGGAGAGCGGCGCGAGAGCGCCGGGATTGTGAGCCGGTGCCCGTTAGATCGTGGGCGCCACAAGACTGGAGGGCGCCTTTTGGACGAAACGTCTGAACTCAAGAAAACCCCGCTTCATGCGCTGAACGTTTCGCTCGGCGGACGCATGGTGCCGTTCGCCGGCTATGAGATGCCGGTGCAGTACGCTGCCGGCGTGATGAAGGAGCATCTGCACACCCGCGGGGCCGCCGGCCTCTTCGACGTGTCCCATATGGGCCAGGTGACTGTGCGCGCCCGCTCCGGCGACAATGCCGACGCCGCTCGCGCGCTGGAGACGCTGGTGCCGGTCGACGTGCTCGGCCTCGGCGAAGGCCGCCAGCGCTATGCCCTTTTCACCAATGACGAAGGCGGCATCCAGGACGACCTGATGATCGCCAACCGCGGCGACCATTTCTACGTCGTCGTCAATGCTGCCTGCAAGGACGCGGATTTCGCCCATATGCAGGCGAAGATCGGCGATGTCTGCGAACTGACATTGCATGACGACCGCGCCCTCATCGCCCTGCAGGGCCCGCATGCCGAGGCCGTGCTTGCCGAACTCTGGGCGGACGTCTCCTCGATGCGCTTCATGGACGTGCGCGCCTGCGACCTGCACGATGCCGACTGCATCGTCTCGCGCTCGGGCTATACGGGTGAGGACGGTTTCGAGATTTCCATCCCCGCCAGCCTCGCCGAAGCGGTCTGTCGCCGCCTGCTCGACCATCCGGACGTGTTGCCGATCGGCCTTGGCGCGCGCGATTCGCTGCGTCTTGAAGCCGGCCTCTGCCTCTACGGCAACGACATCGACACGACGACGACGCCGGTGGAAGCCGGTCTCGAATGGGCGATCCAGAAGGTGCGCCGCACGGGTGGCGAGCGCGCCGGTGGTTTTCCGGGCGCCGCTGTTATCCTCGACCAGCTTGAGAACGGTGCCTCGCGCCGTCGTGTCGGTCTGAGGGCGGAAGGCCGGGCGCCGGTGCGCGGCGGTGCGGTGCTTGCCACCGACGCCGAGGGCGAGGATGTCGTCGGCACCGTCACGTCTGGCGGCTTCGGCCCGAATGCCGACGGCCCGGTGGCCATGGGTTACGTCACCAAGTCCGCGATCGCGCCCGGCACCCAGCTCTATGCCGGCGTGCGCGGAAAATTCCTGCCCGTCACCGTCGCGGCGATGCCCTTCGTCAAGAACACCTTCAAACGCTGACCAGCGAACAGATTTTCCCAGGAGAGGAACGAACATGCTGAAATTCACCGAAGAACACGAGTGGCTGAAGATCGAGGGCGGCGTCGCGACCGTCGGCATCACGCAGCACGCAGCCGAACAGCTCGGCGATCTCGTCTTCGTGGAACTGCCTGAGGTCGGCGCGACCTTCGAAAAAGGTGGCGATGCCGCGACCGTCGAAAGCGTCAAGGCCGCCTCCGACGTCTATTGTCCGCTTGACGGCGAGATCGTCGAGGTCAACGAAGCGATCACCGCCGATCCCTCTCTCGTCAACAGCGACCCGCAGGGCGCCGGCTGGTTCTTCAAGCTGAAGCTCGCCAACCCGTCCGATGCGGATGCGCTGCTCGACGAAGCCGCCTACAAGGAGCTTGTCGGCTGATGTCTCTCCCCAAGGATTTCGCCTTTACCGATTACCAGCCCTACGATTTCGCCAACCGTCGCCATATCGGCCCCTCGCCGAAGGAGATGGAGGCGATGCTGAAGGTGATCGGCTATGACAGCCTCGACGCGCTGATCGACGACACCGTGCCGAAATCGATCCGGCAGGAAAAGCCGCTCGAATGGGGCGCGGCGATGACCGAGCGCGAAGCGCTCGACAAGCTGCGCGAGACCGCCAACCGCAACAAGAAGCTCGTCTCGCTGATCGGCCAGGGCTACTACGGCACGATCACCCCGCCGGTCGTCCAGCGCAACATCCTGGAGAACCCCGCCTGGTACACGGCCTATACGCCCTACCAGCCGGAAATCAGCCAGGGCCGTCTTGAAGCGCTGCTCAACTATCAGACCATGGTCTGCGACCTGACCGGCCTCGATGTCGCCAACGCCTCGCTGCTCGATGAAGCGACGGCCGCCGCCGAAGCCATGGCCATGGCCGAGCGCGTCTCGAAGTCGAAGGCAAAGGCCTTCTTCGTCGACGAGAACTGCCACCCGCAGACCATCGCGCTCCTGAAGACCCGTTCCGAGCCACTTGGCTGGAGCGTCATCGTCGGCGACCCCTTCACCGATCTCGACCCCGTCGACGTGTTCGGCGCGATCTTCCAGTATCCCGGCACCTACGGTCATGTACGTGACTTCTCGGGCCTCATCTCGCGTCTGCACCAGACCGGCGCCATCGCCGTCGTCGCGGCCGATCCGCTGGCCCTCGCCCTCCTGAAATCGCCCGGCGACATGGACGCGGATATCGCCATCGGCTGCACCCAGCGTTTCGGCGTGCCGGTCGGTTACGGCGGGCCGCATGCGGCCTATATGGCGGTCAAGGACGCCTACAAGCGCTCCATGCCCGGTCGCCTCGTCGGCGTTTCCATCGACGCACGCGGCAACCGCGCCTACCGCCTGTCGCTGCAGACCCGCGAACAGCACATCCGCCGCGAGAAGGCGACGTCGAACATCTGCACCGCGCAGGTGCTGCTCGCCGTCATGGCCTCCATGTATGCCGTATTCCACGGCCCGCAGGGCCTGAAGGCGATCGCGCAGAGCGTGCACCAGAAGACCGTGCGCCTCGCCAAGGGCCTCGAGAAGCTGGGTTACACGGTCGAGCCCGAGGTCTTCTTCGACACGATTACCGTGCATGTCGGCAAGTTGCAGGGCATCATCCTGAAGACCGCTGTCGCGGAAGAGGTCAACCTTCGCAAGATCGGTGACGACCGCATCGGCATCAGTCTCGACGAGCGCTCGCGCCCCGTCACGCTGGAAGCCGTCTGGCGCGCCTTCGGCGGCGATTTCGAGGTGGCGGAGTTCGAGCCGGACTACCGTCTGCCGGAAGACCTGCTGCGTACCAGCGAATACCTGACGCATCCGATCTTCCACATGAACCGCGCGGAAAGCGAGATGGTGCGCTACATCCGCCGCCTCTCCGACCGTGACCTCGCGCTCGACCGCGCGATGATTCCGCTCGGTTCCTGCACGATGAAACTCAATGCGACAGCGGAAATGCTGCCGATCACCTGGCCGGAATTTGCAGAAATCCATCCCTTCGTTCCGGCCGACCAGGCGCAGGGTTATCGCTACCTCATCGAGGACCTGTCGCAGAAACTCTGCGACATCACCGGCTACGACGCCGTTTCCATGCAGCCGAACTCCGGCGCGCAGGGCGAATATGCCGGCCTGCTGACCATCCGCGCCTACCACCTCGCCAACGGCAACACGCACCGCGACGTCTGCCTCATCCCGACCTCCGCGCACGGCACCAATCCGGCCTCCGCCCAGATGGTCGGCATGAAGGTCGTCGTCGTGAAGGTGTCTGACAACGGCGACATCGACATGGACGATTTCCGTGCGAAAGCAGAGCAGTACGCGGAAAACCTCTCGTGCTGCATGATCACGTACCCCTCCACGCACGGCGTCTTTGAGGAAAATGTGCGCGAGATCTGCGAGATCGTCCACAAGCACGGCGGCCAGGTCTATATCGACGGCGCCAACATGAACGCCATGGTGGGCCTTGCCCGCCCCGGCGATATCGGCGGCGACGTCAGCCACCTCAACCTGCACAAGACCTTCTGCATCCCGCACGGCGGCGGCGGTCCCGGCATGGGCCCGATCGGCGTCAAGGCGCACCTTGCGCCGTACCTGCCGGGTCATCCCGATATTCCGGGTCTCGGCGGCACCGGTGCGGTCTCGGCAGCGCCCTTCGGCTCTGCCTCGATCCTGCCGATCTCGTGGAGCTACTGCCTGATGATGGGTGGTGCTGGCCTGACGCAGGCGACGAAGGTGGCGATCCTTAACGCCAACTACATCGCCGCCCGTCTCAAGGGCGCCTATGACGTGCTCTACACGTCCTCCAGGGGCCGCGTGGCGCACGAGTGCATCATCGACACGCGCCCGCTTGCCGAAAGCGCCGGCGTCACCGTCGACGACGTCGCCAAGCGGCTGATCGACTGCGGCTTCCACGCCCCGACCATGAGCTGGCCGGTGGCCGGCACGCTGATGATCGAGCCGACCGAATCGGAGACCAAGGCCGAGATCGATCGGTTCTGCGAGGCGATGCTGGCGATCCGCGAGGAAGCCCGCGCCATCGAGAACGGCACGATGGACAAGGTCAACAACCCGCTGAAGAACGCCCCGCACACGGTGGAAGACCTCGTCGGCGAATGGGACCGCCCCTATTCGCGCGAACAGGCCTGCTACCCGCCGGGCGCCTTCCGGGTGGACAAGTACTGGTCGCCGGTCAATCGCGTCGACAACGTCTATGGCGACCGCAACCTCGTCTGCTCCTGCCCGCCGCTCGAGGACTACGCGGAAGCCGCCGAGTAAGCATCGCAAGACTTTGAGTCCCCGGCCGATCCTATCGGCCGGGGCTTTTCGTTGCGGGCAGGGAAAGATTGGCGGTGGGGCGAGCCCTTACGGGGAGACTGCAACGTCCACCCAGAAGCGGGTAAAGCCTTCTGCAAAATCACGGTAGCCGCTCAGCGTGGAAGGCTTGACCGCATAGGCATTGGCACCGTTTTCATAGGCGCGGTTGACGTCGGTGGCGCTGGACGACGAGGACAGCATGATGACGGGCGTCACCGCCGTGCGGGCGCGTCCGCGCAGCCGCTTGAGCAGCTCCATGCCGCTGGTGCCGTGCATGTTGATGTCGAGAAGGATATAATCGAAGGCCTCGCGGTCGAGCCGGTCGCTTGCCAGTTCCGCATCGGCGACATGGGTGATTTCGAGCGCACTGCCGGTATCGCTGAAGGCACGCATGACGAAGCGCACGTCCACCGGGTCGTCGTCCACGACGATCAGCTTTCTAGCCGAGCCTCCCACGATCGTTCCCCTTTGACTTTATGGGTTGCGGAAACGTCACGACGAAGCGTGCCCCCGGACCATACTGCGTGTCAAGCGCTATCACACCGTTGTGGCTCTCGACGATCCGGCGCGCCAGGGCAAGTCCGACGCCGGTGCCCTGATACACAGTCTCATCGCGGTGAAGACGCTGGAACACCTCGAATATCCGCCCGACATGCTGCGGATCGATGCCGATACCGTCATCCTCGACGACGAATTCAGTGCCGTCAGCCCCCTCGCGGCAATAGACCCGCACGACGGGCGCGTCGCCCGGCCGGCGATATTTCAGCGCATTGCCGATGAGGTTTTGCGCCAGCCGCTTCAAGAGCTCGGGATCGCCCATCACCTCGGGCATCGGTGCGGTCTCGACATGTCCATCGGCCTCCCGCACATGGCTTTCCAGGAGCGCCAACGCCTCACGCACCACGTCGGAGAGCGAAACGGGCTTCGGCGCCGAGATCCGGTAGGCGATCTGCGAATATTCCAGCAGGCTGTCGATGATCCGGCGCATGCGCGCGGCACTCTTGCGGACGTGGTCGGCATAGTGCGGCAATTCGGTCATGTCGCCGCGATGCAGGTCTTCCGAGATCATCTCGGCAAACATGGACAGATGGCGCAGCGGCGCCTTCAGGTCATGCGAGACGGTGGCAGTGAACTGGTCCAGCGCCTCGTTCTTGCGGCGCAGCTCGTTCGTCTGGGCCTCCACCTGCTGCTGCTGGCGCTTGGCCTCGGTGATGTCGCGGCCGACGCAGACAATCTCGCAGGCGCCGTCCTCGTCGAAGATCGCGACGGTCGTCCACAGAAGCCATGTCTCCTGCCCGCCGCGCCCCTCCATGCAGACTTCCAGCGTCTTCATCGGCTCAGCGCGCGTGTAGCTGCCGATGTCCATCAGCACCGCCGTGTGCTCCGGCGCGCAGGACACGTCCGGCAGGTACCGCCCGATCAGCTCGTCCGTCGTCGAGCCGACGAAATGGGCGTATTTGTCGTTCGCAAAACGGATCGTCAGGTTCCGGTCGAAACGCAGGATCATGTCGGGCAGGATCTGCAGCAGCGAAAGATATTCGCGGCGTTTCGCCTCCAGCGCCGCTTCGGTGCGCTTCAGCTCCGATATGTCGACACGCAGCGCGACGATGTCGCCGGTCTCCGACACATGGCTCTCACCGCGAATCCACCGGTCCTTGCCGAACTCGAAGATGGCGCCGCCGCTGCCGGTGTTGCGATGGCTTTCGAGACGCTCGCGCACCATCGCCTCGGCCTCCGGCGTGCCCTCGCGAATGCCAGGAAACATGCCGACGCGGATGTTGGCACGCGCGATGCTTTCCAGCGTCACGCCGACACGCACGGCATCGCGGGCAAGGCCGCAACGCTCCTTGTAGGAACGGTTGAACAGGACGAGGCGCTCTTCCCGATCGAAGATTGCAAAACCCTCCGTCATGGTGTCGAGCGCCGCGGCGATGCGCTGGCCCAGCAGGATCTGCTCGCCATGGCTGCCCCCGCTCAAAAGACTGCGCAGGAGAAGCGCATAGGACGGGCCGGCTGCCTCATCCGGCAGCGCGATCACATGGGCTGACGCTTCGAAAATGTTGCCGTTGTCGTGGCGAAAACCGAGGGCATGGGTGTTTTCACGGCCGGCCGCGGCCTGGCCGGCAAGAAGCGCCGCCGCGACCTCCCCGGCGAGAACAACCGTGCCCGCAGGCCGCCTGTCGTCGCGATTCCAGCCGAATGTGCGGGCGGCCGCGTCGTTGTGGGAGACAAGGCGCGCCTCGGCGTCGACGATGACCACAGGAAAGGGCAGGTTCTGGTACAGTGTCGCGGTAAAGCCGTCCATCGCTCGCGCCCCTCCCGCTGGCAATCACGCCGGCACCGGATTCGCGCGCCGCGCGTGGGAGACTAGGCAAAACTGCCAGAGAAGAAAAGCCGCAAGGATTGGCAGTCCGCGCCGGCCTGCCGGCAGTTCAGCCCGCCCGTACGGTCGGCTGGCCGGAAGCGGCAAGGGCCGCAAGATCGGCAGGCTTCAGCTCGACCGATTCGCCGCAGCCGCAGGCCGACGTCTGGTTCGGGTTGTGGAAGGTGAAGCCGGAGCGCAGCGTCGTCACCTCGAAATCCATCTGCGTGCCGAGAAGGTAGAGCACCGCCTCCGGCGCAACCCAGACCTTTGCACCATTGTGCTCGATCAGGTCGTCCTTGGCATTGGGTTCGGTGACGAGGTCGATGGCATATTCCATGCCGGCGCAACCGCCCTTCTTGATGCCGACGCGAATGCCCTTGGCATCGCTGCCGGCATTGTCGACGATCGCCTTGACGCGGTCTGCCGCCGCATCGGTGAGTGTCATCACTGCAAAGGCCATGGGCCGTTTCTCCTTCGCCGACCGGGTTCAAGGCCCGGCGGTCTGTGATTCCGAATCTAGTGACGACGGGTTAACGGATCAAGTCACGGAAAGCACAAGTGCCTTGCCCTATCCGGCTGCGTTGCCGAAATCAGTACCAGCCGACGGCGACCTGCGCCTCTTCCGACATGCGGTCCGGCGTCCATGGCGGATCGAAGGTCATCTTGACCTCGACGCCGGATACGCCTTCGACCGCACTGACCGCATTCTCGACCCAGCCCGGCATCTCGCCGGCCACGGGGCAACCGGGTGCCGTCAGGGTCATGTCGATCTTGACCATGCGGTCGTCTTCGATGTCGATCTTGTAGATCAGGCCGAGCTCGAAGATATCGGCCGGGATTTCCGGATCGTAGACCGTCTTCAGCGCGGAGATGATGTCGTCGGAAAGGCGCGCCAGTTCGTCGTCCGGGATCGCCGAATGGACGATACCGTCGCGGACGTCGATCTTGTCTTCCGTTGCGTCGAGGGACATGGGCCTACTCCTCAGGCGAAAAACTTGCGGGCATGGTCGAGCGCGTCGGCCAGGACATCGACTTCGGCACGCGTGTTGTAGAGGCCGAACGATGCCCGGCATGTGGAGGTGACGCCGAAGCGTTTCAAGAGCGGCTGGGCGCAATGGGTGCCGGCACGCACCGCCACCCCTGCCCGGTCGATGACCATCGAGACGTCATGGGCGTGGATGCCTTCCAGCTCGAAGGAGAAGATCGAACCCTTGCCCGGTGCCGAACCGAAAATCCTTAGCGCGTTGATCGAGGACAACCGCTCATGGGCATAGTCGCGCAGGTCCGCCTCGTGGGCGGCGATTGCCGCGCGGCCGATCTTTTCCATGTAGTCGAGCGCATGGCCAAGGCCGATCGCCTGCACGATCGGCGGCGTGCCCGCCTCGAAGCGGTGCGGCGGGTCGTTGTAGGTGACGATGTCCTCGGTGACGTCGACGATCATCTCGCCGCCGCCCTGGAAGGGGCGCATCTCTCTAAGGCGATCCATCTTGCCATAGAGCACGCCGATGCCGGAGGGGCCGTAGAGCTTGTGGCCGGTCATCACGTACCAGTCGCAATCGATGTCGCGCACGTCGACCGGCATATGCACCGCGCCCTGCGAACCATCGACCAACACCGGAATGCCGCGTTCACGGGCGATGCGGCAGATTTCCTTGACGGGCACGATGGTGCCGAGCGCATTCGACATATGCGTGATGGCGATGAGCTTGGTGCGCTCCGTCAGGCACTTTTCGAACTCTTCGATGTGGAAGGCACCCGCATCGTCCACCGGGGCCCAGACGAGCTTCGCGCCCTGTCGCTCGCGGATGAAATGCCACGGCACGATGTTGGAATGATGCTCCATGATCGACAGAACGATCTCGTCGCCCGCGCCGATCTTGGGCATGCCGTAGCCGTAGGCGACGGTGTTGATCGCCTCGGTCGAGGATTTGGTGAAGATGATCTCGTCGACCGAGGAGGCGTTGAGGAAACGGCGCACCTTTTCGCGTGCCGCCTCGTAGGCATCGGTGGCGGCATTCGACAGGAAGTGCAGGCCGCGATGCACGTTGGCATATTCGTTGGAATAGGCGTGGGCAATCGCGTCGATTACCGACTGCGGCTTCTGCGCCGACGCGCCGTTGTCGAGATAGACCAGCGGCTTGCCGTAGACCGTCTTCGACAGGATCGGGAAATCCTTGCGGATCGCCTCGACGTCATAGGCCAGTGCAGGGGCGTGTTCCATCTCGTTCGTCCTATGTCAGGCGTGCCCTGGAGCGTTCCCGTTCCTTCGAACCGCGAGCGCTCCTTTTCTTGTTTGCGCAACCCCCGGCCGACCGTCCTGCGGTCCGGCCCGGGATAGCGCCTGATCAGGCGTGCTTGTCGAGCCAGTCGGCGATGACGCCTTCCAGCGCCTCGACCAGCGGCTCGTCTTCCAGCTCCTCGACGATCTCGGCGACGAAGGCGTTGACCAGCATGGCGCGCGCCTTGTTTTCCGGGATGCCACGGGCCATCAGGTAGAAGAGCTGCGTGTGGTCGATGTCGATCACGGTCGCACCGTGGCCGCACTGCACGTCGTCGGCGAAGATTTCGAGCTCCGGCTTGGCCGAGAAATCCGCTTCGTCCGAAAGCAGCAGCGTGTTGCACGACATCTTGGCGTCGGTCTTCTGGGCATCCGGCGCAACGCGGATCTGGCCCTGGAAGACGCCGCGCGCGCGATCGAAGATCACGTTGCGGATCACTTCCGTCGAGGTCGTGTTCGGCACGTCGTGACCGACCGTGAAGGTCACGTCGTTGTGCGTCTCGCCGCCGAGCAGGTTGATGCCGCGCAGGATGAGGTCGGAGCCCTCGCCCGCCACCACGACATGGATTTCCTGCCGCACGAGCTTACCGCCGGCATTGATCACGTAAAGGCGGAGCTTTGCGTCCGTGCCGAGCGTGATGCGGATCTGGCCGAGATGGGTGTCCGCCCCACCCTGCCCCTGCAAAATAACCCAGGTAATATCGGCACCGTCGGCAAGCGAGAGGTCGCTGACCGTCGTGACGAAGGCCGCGGTGTCGCCGACCGCCGCATGGCGCTCGATGACAGTCGCCTTGGTATTCGCGCCGAAGCTCACCGGGAAGCGCGTATGGGCCTGGCCCGCATTCTGGACCGTCTGGATTTCGAGCGGTGCTGCCAGCTCGGTGCCCGCGGGGAAATCGAGCACGAAACCGTCCCGAACGAACGCGCCGTTGATACGGCCGATCGCGTCGTCGCGGTCACGGGCAGCAAGGCCGGCCGCGGCCGTGCCGTCGGCCAGCGCATCGGCAAAGGTGCGCAGCGTCACGCCCTCGACCGAGCCGCGGGCCTCCGCAAGGCCGTTGACGACGGACAGCACCGTCGCCCCCTCGACCAGCGGCCCGATCCGCGCGGCGGAGGCTGCGGGATCGAAGGCCGGAACGGCGCGCAGCAGCGCCTTGAGGTCCGTATAGTGCCAGGCCTCGATGCGGCGCGTCGGAAGGCCGGCATCCTTGAAGTCGCTGATGAGGACGTCGCGGGCAGCGAGCACGGCACCATCACCCGGCAGTTCGCCGAGCGCGTGGTCGTAGGCTTCGCAAAGCGCCGTCTCGGCGACGGAGAGCTTCATGCCTGTCTGCATGTTCATGAGATCACTCCTTCGCCAAGCCGTCAGGCGGCGGCGCCGATGATGTCGGCGTAACCGTTTGCTTCCAGCTCGTGCGCCAGCGTCTTGTCGCCGGACTTGATGACCTGGCCCTTGTAGAGAACGTGCACCGTATCGGGCACGATGTAGTCGAGCAGGCGCTGGTAGTGCGTGATGACGATGACGGCGCGGTCGGGCGAGCGAAGCGCGTTGACGCCGTCGGCGACGATCTTCAGCGCGTCGATGTCGAGGCCGCTGTCGGTCTCGTCGAGGACGCACAGCTTCGGCTCGAGCAGCGACATCTGCAGGATTTCAGCGCGCTTCTTCTCACCGCCGGAAAAGCCGACATTGAGCGGACGGCGCAGCATTTCCGGGGCGATCTTCAGCTCGGCGGCAGCTTCCTTGACGCGACGCATGAAGTCCGGCGTCGTCAGTTCCGCCTCGCCGCGCGCCTTGCGCTGTTCGTTCATCGCAACCTTCAGGAACTGCATGGTGGCAACGCCGGGGATTTCGACCGGGTACTGGAAGGCGAGGAAGATGCCCTTGGCGGCGCGCTCGGCCGGGTCGAGTTCCAGAATGCTCTCGCCGTTGTAAAGGATGTCGCCGTCGGTGACTTCGTAGTCCTCGCGGCCGGAGAGGATGTAGGAGAGCGTCGACTTGCCCGAGCCGTTCGGGCCCATGATGGCGGCGACTTCGCCGGCCTTCACGGTGAGATTCAGGCCGCGGATGATCTCGGTGCCGTCTTCGGCGATGCGGGCGTGCAGATTCTTGATTTCAAGCATGGTCTCTCGGTCCTGCGTTCGGAGCGGTCAAACGCTCCCGTCTTGGTTTCAGAAGCCGAGGAAGAAGTGGACCAACGGGAGCATCGCGGCGGACAACCCGCCAAGGCCGAGCCCCAAAACCGTGCGTATCGCCACGTTCCGAACGTTGGGCGCATACGCTGCCAGTCCACCGCATACCACGGCGTAATACGTCAGATTGACCGGATCCATGTCGTGTCTCCCGATGAGAACCGCATCCCGCTAATATAACGGATCACACGGAAACTTCATCGAAGGACCTGTCCGGCCCCCCCGGCGGAAGCCGCCGGGACATTCCTTCACCCGATCAGCCGACCGAGCCTTCCAGCGAGATGCCGATCAGCTTCTGCGCCTCGACGGCGAACTCCATCGGCAGTTCCTGGATGACTTCCTTGACGAAGCCGTTGACGATCAGCGCGATCGCCGCCTCGGTCGGGATGCCGCGCTGGAGGCAGTAGAACAGCTGGTCTTCCGAGATCTTCGAGGTGGTCGCCTCGTGCTCGAAATGGGCCGTCGCGTTCTTCGCCTCGATATAGGGCACGGTGTGCGCACCGCACTTGTCGCCGATCAGCAGCGAGTCGCACTGGGTGAAGTTGCGTGCGTTCTCCGCCTTGCGGTGGGCCGAGACCTGGCCGCGATAGGTGTTGTTGGAGAAGCCCGCGGAAATGCCCTTGGAGACGATTCGGCTCGACGTGTTCTTGCCGAGATGGATCATCTTGGTGCCGCTGTCGATCTGCTGGTGGCCGTTCGAGACGGCGATCGAATAGAACTCGCCGCGCGAACCATCGCCGCGCAGGATGCAGGACGGGTACTTCCAGGTGATGGCGGAGCCGGTCTCGACCTGCGTCCACGAGATCTTGGAGTTCTTGCCCCGGCAATCGCCGCGCTTCGTCACGAAGTTGTAGATGCCGCCCTTGCCTTCCTTGTCGCCCGGATACCAGTTCTGGACGGTGGAATACTTGATCTCGGCATCGTCGAGCGCGACCAGCTCGACGACGGCAGCGTGAAGCTGGTTCTCGTCGCGCTGCGGCGCGGTGCAGCCTTCGAGGTAGGAGACGTAGGCGCCCTCTTCCGCGATGATCAGCGTGCGCTCGAACTGGCCGGTGTTCTTCTCGTTGATGCGGAAGTAGGTCGACAGCTCCATCGGGCACCGAACGCCCTTCGGCACGAACACGAAAGAGCCGTCGGTAAAGACCGCGGAGTTCAGCGTCGCGTAGAAATTGTCGGTCGTCGGCACAACGGTGCCGAGATACTTCTTCACAAGCTCGGGATGCTCGCGAATGGCCTCCGAGATCGACATGAAGATCACGCCGGCCTTCTTCAGCTCTTCCTTGAAGGTGGTGACGACGGAGACCGAATCGAACACGGCGTCGACGGCGATCTTCGACGTCTGCACGCCGGCAAGGATTTCCTGCTCGCGCAGGGGAATACCGAGCTTCTCGTACATCTTCAGAAGCTCGGGATCGACCTCGTCGATGGACTTCGGGCCGGTCTGGTTCTTCGGCGCGGCATAGTAGTAGAGATCGTTGAAGTCGATCTTCGGATAGTCGACGCGCGCCCAGGTGGGCTCTTCGAGCGTCAGCCAGCGGCGATAGGCGTCGAGGCGCCATTCGAGCATCCAGTCGGGCTCGCTCTTCTTGGCCGAGATGAAACGGATGATGTCCTCGGAAAGCCCCTTCGGAGCCTTCTCCACCTCGATGTTCGTCTCGAAGCCGTATTTGTACTGGTCGACGTCAATCTGACGGACCTGATCGATCGTTTCCTGCACCGCAGGCATATCGTTCTCCAATCTCGCCGGATCCAAGGTCCGGCAGTTTGTCAACGTCTGGCGGGGCCTCCCGCCGCTTATGTAAGCGCCAAAGGCGGTTTTTCCCACCTTTTGGCAAGCGAAAACTTGCGTTCCCGCAAGATTCCCGTCAGGCCGCCCGTCGCCGCGCCATGACGCGCGAAAAGGCAGCCAGAAAACGCGCGACATCCGCCTCTGTCGAGGCCGGACCGAGCGACACGCGAAGCCCGCCGAGCGCCGCGTCGAACCCCATGGCGGTCAGAACGTGGCTCTGCCCGACCTTGCCCGAGGAGCAGGCCGAGCCGGCCGAAAGCGCGATACCCTCGAGATCGAAGGCGATCTGCCCGGTCTCCGATTTCAGGCCGGGCAGGCTGAAGAACGAGGTGTTGGCGATGCGCTCGACGTCCGTACCATGGATGACGACGTCGTTCGTCGCCGCCCGCATGCCGCTCTCCAGTGCGTCGCGCAGCGCGCCGATCCGTGCGTTGCGCCCGGCAAGATCCGCCACCGCCGCGCGGGCGGCTGCGGCAAAGCCGGCAAGCGCCGCCGGGTTCTCCGTGCCGGAGCGATGGCCTTTTTCCTGGCCACCGCCGCGGATCAGCGGTGCGGGCATCAGAACCTCGCCGCGCGAGATCAGCGCGCCGGCGCCCTTCGGGCCGCCCAGCTTGTGCGAGGAGACGATGAGGAAATCGGCGTCGAGTGCCGCAATGTCGATGGACACGCGGCCGGCGGCCTGCACCGCGTCGACGACGAGAAGACCACCGTGACGGTGCACGACCTCGGCGACGCTCTTCACGGGCTGCACGATGCCCGTCTCGTTGTTGGCGAGCATGACCGCCACCATCGGCAGGCCCTTCGCCTTGTCATGGCCCGCAAGAAGCGTTGTCAGGGCCTCGAGATCGACGAGGCCGGCGCGGGTGACGGGGATCGTCGTCACGGCATCGCGCGCAAAACGCCCGCCCTCGCGGATCGCCGGATGCTCGATCTCGGAAACATAGAGACGGCCGATGGCAAGCGGCGTGCGGCCCATGCGGTAGTCGGGCGTCAGGGCGAGGTTCGCCGCCTCGGTGGCGCCGCTCGTGAAGATCACATGGGCCGGCGCCGCATTGAGCAGCGCGGCGACGTCACGGCGCGCGGCCTCCACCAGCATGCGCAGCGCCCGGCCCTCGCCATGCACGGACGACGGGTTGCCGACGCTGTCGAGCGCAGCAAGAACGGCCTCGCGCGCCGCCGGCAGCAGGGGTGCCGTGGCGTTCCAGTCCAGATAAGTGCGCTCCGTCTTCGTCATTTCTCACCCATGCGCGCACGATACATTCGATACGGCGTGCATTTTCCTTGAATTTTCCGTCGGGCTTGCCTTATGACACCAAGCTCACGGCGTCCCGTGGGCGCCTATACAGTTTCGAATGGTTCTAAACTAGGTTCTAGAAAAGCTGACTGGTTTCGTCAAGACTTCAGTTGACAAGAATCCGTTCCAGAACGCGAACTTGCCGGAGTAAGAATGCCCGAAATCATCTTCAACGGACCCGCCGGTCGCCTTGAGGGCCGTTACCAGCCGTCCAAGCAGAAGAACGCCCCGATCGCCATCGTGCTGCATCCGCACCCGCAGTTCGGCGGCACGATGAACAACCAGATCGTCTACCAGCTGTTCTACATGTTCCAGAAGCGCGGTTTCACGACGCTGCGCTTCAATTTCCGTGGCATCGGCCGCAGCCAGGGCGAATTCGACCACGGCGCAGGCGAATTGTCGGATGCGGCCTCCGCACTCGACTGGGTGCAGAGCCTGCATCCCGATTCGAAGAGCTGCTGGGTCGCCGGCTATTCCTTCGGCGCCTGGATCGGCATGCAGCTGCTGATGCGCCGCCCGGAGATCGAAGGCTTCATGTCCATCGCCCCGCAGCCGAACATCTACGACTTCTCGTTCCTCGCCCCCTGCCCGTCGTCGGGTCTCATCATCAACGGTGATTCCGACAAGGTGGCACCGGAGAAGGACGTCAACGGCCTCGTCGAGAAGCTGAAGACGCAGAAGGGCATCCTGATCACGCACCGCACGGTGCCGGGCGCCAACCACTTCTTCAACGGCCAGACGGAAACGCTGATGGCCGAGTGCGAAGACTACCTCGACCGCCGTCTTGCCGGCGAACTGACCCCGGAACCGGCCGCCAAGCGTATTCGCTGACCGGCGGAGAGAGACAAAGGAAAAAGCCCGGCGACATCTCGCCGGGCTTTTTCTTTGCCATATGTTCGCCTGATCAATTCGCGCGCTTGACGACCTCGAGCACCACAGCGGGCGGCTCCGCCTGGCGCACGCAGTCACGTCCGGCGTTCTTGGCGGCATAGAGCGCATCGTCCGCCCGGCGCATAGCAAACCGCAGCGGCTCGCCGCGCGTCACCTCGGCAACGCCGAAGCTGGCGGTGATGCGCACAGCCGGCGGCAGGCCGGGAATGGGCGCGACGGCGCGGGTTGCGCGCAGGGTCTGCGCGAAAAGCAGCGTCGCCTCCTTGCCGGTGTTCGGCAGGAAGAGCGCGAATTCCTCGCCGCCGATGCGCGCGACCAGCGCGCCCACCGGCGCCGCGACACGCAGTGCCTCGCCGAAGGCGCGGATGGCGTTGTCGCCGCCCTGGTGGCCATGGGTGTCGTTGACCGACTTGAAGTGATCGATATCGCACAGGATGAGGCCATGCGGACCCGCGCCCGCAAGCAGCGCATCGATGCGGTTGTCGAAACCACGGCGGTTGAGGAGACCGGAGAGCGGATCGACCTCCGCATTGCCCTTCTCCTCCGCGACGATCTCTAGCACGAGCACACAGAGCAGCATCAGGCCGACGGTAACGATCAGCACTGCGCCCATGCTCTGCGAGACGAGCGCAAACTGGCTGGCGAGATAGTCCTTTGCCGTATTGCCTGCCCCGGCGAGCACGGCGGCATAGGCCTTTGCCAGGAAATGCACGCTGGTCAGCGCAAGAAGCACGATGAGCGCCCGGTCGACGAAGCTTGCCGGGCGGGCGCGCCAGACCGCGAAGGCGCTCATCCCGAGCGCCACCGCGAAGGGGGTCTGGTAAGGCAACGCATGGGCGAGCGTGCCGCGCGGCAGGTCGTAGATGACATAATCGAGCGCGACGAAGGTGACGAAGATGGCGGCAAGGACCCAGCGATTCGTACGGAGGCCGTAGAGATGGCCGACACCGATGCGCAGCATCAGCATGCCGCCGAGCATGGCGGCAAAGGCAAGGATCGCCCAGAGCCTTGCCGGCGGCGCATAGGCGACGAGGAATTCAAAAAGGGTGGAAAGCGAGGCGACGGCATAGGTGCCGGCAAACCAGCGGGCTGCGACGCGATTGCGGCTCCGGGCGGACACCGCGAGGAAAAACATGCAGAAACACTGCGCGATGAGAAAATTCACCGCCAGCAGGAAGCCCGCGCCACTCATTGGCCACCTTACGCAAGACAAAAAGGCCGCTCCGTGCAAAAGCGCCCCGGAGCGATCCGAACGAATCCTAGAAGGCGCCCGCGAAGAAAGCGTTAATCGCCGGTTGCGTGTTTCTGGAGTACGCCGCCGGAAACAGGCGTCTTCACGCCCGTCGTGCCTGGGAAGGTGAGCGGCAGGCCACGCAGCGAGCGGACGGCAAGATAGGCCCAGGCCTCCGCCTCCATGCTGTCGCCGTCGAGATCGACCGCCTCGGCCGTCACCACCTCAGCCGCTTCCGTCTCGGCAAGCGCCGCCAGATCCCCCATGATCACCCGGTTGAGCCGGCCGCCGCCACACACGACATAAAGTTTCGGCCTCTCCGGCAGGTGGCGGGCGGAGCGCAGGATGGCGGCGGCGGTGACATGGGCGAGCGTGCGCGCACCGTCCTCAAGACTTGCGTCCGGCCCCTCGGGCGGGCGGAAATCGTTGCGGTCGAGCGAGCGGCGCACCGGATCGGTGAAGAAGGCATGGTTGAGATAACGCTCCGCAAGGCCGGGATCGACGCGGCCCTCCGAGGCGATCATGCCGCCCTGGTCGTAGGGAATGCCGGCATGGGCCTCGACCCACTGGTCGATCAGCGTGTTGCCGGGACCGCTGTCAAAGGCGACGATCGCCCCGCCGGCGCCGATGAAGGTGATGTTGGAGATGCCGCCGATATTGACGAAGACGACCGCCTTGCCGGTGGCGCCGGAAAGGCCGGCGGCGAGCGCGGCGTGATAGGCGGGAATGAGCGGCGCCCCCTGCCCGCCATGCACCATGTCGTTCGCCCGCATGTCATAGACCACATCGATGCCGGTTTCACGGGCGAGCAGCCCGCCGTCGCCAAGCTGCACCGTCAGGCCGGCATTCGGCCGGTGCAGCACGGTCTGGCCGTGGAAGCCGATGACGTCGATGTCGGATGCCGTCAGGCCGTTCCCATCCAGGAAGGCGCGCACGGCCTCGGCGTGGCGCAACGTCAGCTCCCGTTCGATCTCGGCGAGCTCGCCCGGCCGCTGGCTGCGAACGTCGATCGCCTTGGCGGCCTCCAGCGCGCCCTGCAGACGGCGGCGGAAGGCGGCGTCGTAGGGGCGCGCGAGACAGGGGCCGCGCTCGACGACGGCCTCGCCGTCCGTGCGCAGCAGCGCGACATCGATGCCGTCGAGGCTCGTGCCACTCATCAGACCGATCGCCGTTTGCAGTCCCGTCATGCATCCGCTCCAGAATCACTTTTGAAGTGATTATGCGGCGAAACAGTGCTAAACGCCCGGCGGTCCGCCGGAAAATTATCTCCGGCCGCCCCATCCCGCCCAAAGCATTCCGGCAAGAGAGACAGGCCATGTCCGAATTCAAATCCGATTTCCTCCGCACGCTGAAAGAGCGCGGTTTCATCCATCAGATCTCCGATGAAACCGGCCTCGACGATCTTCTCGCCAAGGAAACCGTGACGGCCTATATCGGCTTTGATCCGACCGCGCCGAGCCTGCATGCCGGCGGCCTCATCCAGATCATGCTGCTGCACTGGTTCCAGAAGACCGGCCACCGGCCGATCTCGCTGATGGGCGGTGGCACCGGCATGGTCGGCGACCCGTCCTTCAAGGATGAGGCACGCCAGCTGATGACGCCGGAGACGATCGACGGCAACATCGCCAGCATCAAGAAGGTCTTTTCGAGCTATCTCGCCTATGGCGAAGGCCCGAAGGATGCGCTGATGATCAACAATGCCGATTGGCTGCTCGGCATCAACTACCTCGAGTTCCTGCGCGACGTCGGCCGCCATTTCTCGGTCAACCGCATGCTGTCCTTCGACAGCGTGAAGATGCGGCTCGAGCGCGAGCAGTCGCTGTCCTTCCTCGAATTCAACTACATGATCCTCCAGGCCTACGACTTCGTCGAGCTCAACAAGCGCTACGACGTGCGCCTGCAGATGGGCGGCTCGGACCAGTGGGGCAACATCATCAACGGCATCGACCTCGGCCACCGCATGGGCACGCCGCAGCTCTACGCCATGACCTCGCCGCTTCTGACGACCGCGTCGGGCGCCAAGATGGGCAAATCGCTCTCCGGTGCCGTATGGCTGAACCCGGACATGCTGTCGGCCTATGATTTCTGGCAGTACTGGCGCAACACAGAGGATGCGGACGTCTCGCGCTTCCTGAAGCTCTACACGACGCTGCCGATGGACGAAATCGCCCGGCTTTCCGCGCTCGGCGGCGCCGAGATCAACGAGGTGAAGAAGATCCTCGCCACCGAGGTGACGGCGATGCTGCACGGCCGCGAGGCGGCCGAACAGGCCGCCGAGACCGCCCGCAAGACGTTCGAGGAAGGCGCGATCGCCGAAAACCTGCCGTCCATCGACGTTTCCACCAGTGAGCTCGAAGCCGGCATCGGCCTCCTCAGCCTCGTCGTCAAGGCCGGCCTTGCCGCCTCGAACGGCGAAGCCCGCCGCCACGTGCAGGGCGGCGCGGTGCGCATCAACGACACCGCCGTTTCCGACGAGCGCCGCGTCATCGGCACCGCGGACGTTTCCGCCGATGGCGTCATCAAGCTGTCGCTGGGCAAGAAGAAGCACATCCTCGTCCGCCCGGCCTGAGAGCGGGCAAACGAAACCGAGATCAAGGCCGCCTCCGGGCGGCCTTTTTCATTGGAATTCGAAAATGTTGCGGAAGACGCCGGGGGCGATGATCGACAGCGGGTTGATCGTCAGTTTCGGCTTGTCGAAGGGGCCGGAGAGCTTGAAGGTGATACCGATCAGGCCACGATCGTTGCCGTTGCCGAGGATGATGCCGATCAGCGGCAGCTCGGCGAACAGCCGGTTGAGGCCATAGGCCGGCATGAAGGTGCCCGTCATGTCCGTCCGGCCGTTGGCATCGCGCACCGTGCCCTGGAAGGTGGCGCCGACGGTTTCGCCGCGCACCACACCATTTTCGAGGCTCAGCGCACCGCCACCGGTGCGCACCTGGGCAAAGCCGCGGGAGAATTTCACGGCGCTGACGTCGATCTCGCGGCGCACCGCATCGTTGAGGCTGCGCCCGCTTTCTCCGGCCGGCGTCGAGACCAGCGAGCGCAGCCGCTCCTCGCCGACAAGCGCGAAGTTTCTGACATCGACGGATCCGCGCCAGATGCTGCCTGCCGTCTCGCGCAGGCGGACATTCAGGAGGCCGCCGCGCATGTGGCCATAGATATCGGCAAAGCGCGCGACGGCACCGGCATCGCCGCTGGTGAGCTGAATGGCATCCGAGGCGCCACTACTGGCAAGCTGCGCCACGACCGGCGCACCGCTCTTCGTCACCGCCGAAAGATCCACGCCGGAAATGCGGCTGCCTGCCGTGCTGTAGCGGAAGCTGACATTGGAGAGCGTTTCGCCATTGAAGCCGACAGCACGCGCGAGATCGGCCCGGATGGTAACGCTCTGTTTTTCGCCGCCACCGCCGGTCGGGTTCTTGAGACGCGCCAGCACGGCGCGCACATCGGCCGCCTCGCCGTCTGCCACGATCGTATAGCCGGACTTTCCGCGCTCCACCTTCACGCGAAAGCGGTCGTCCGCCGAAAGCCGGACGGTGGAGAAGTTTGCCGCATCGAGCCGCGCACCCCGGAAGGTGAGATTGCCCGCCACGCTGAAACCGTCGCCGGCAAAGCGGAAATCGGAGACGCGGGTGACACCCTCCTTCTTGTCGGCCGTCAACGTGATCTTGCCGCCGATGCCCGCGCCCTTGGTCCAGCCGATCCATGGAATGGAGACCGCGGCCGCACCGACATCTGCCTCCGCCGCCATAGGGCCGTCACCATCCTGTTCCAGCCGCACCCCGACCGGGCCTTCCACCACGTCGTCGAGGCCCGGCAGCAGCTTGCGACGGTCCCTGTTGTCGAGCGTGCCCGACAGCACCGTCTTGCGCTTGAAGCTCGCCGCCTTGCCGACGGGCTCGACCAGTTCGATGTCGAGCGTCACGCCGTCGATATCCCCCTTGGCCTTGAGGTCGGCCTTCTGCGGATCGATGGCGAGGAGACCGCGCAGGCCGGTGACAGCGCGCCCTGCAATCGGCTTGGCCACGTCGACATTGTCGAGCGTCAGGGCGGCCGTCCATTGTGGCGGCGGCGGATTGTGGGCGGAGATGACGCCGAAATGCGCCTTCACCTTCGCCTTCACCTGGCCGCTGAAATCGTCGGGCGCAAAGCCCGTCGCCGGCAGGGCGCGGATTGGCCGGTAGGTCACAAGTTCGGCAATCGCGTCGGCATTGCCGGCGACATCGATGTCCATGTCCGCCATCAGCGGCTTGGTATAATTGTCCGGCAGCACGAAGGTGCCGCCGGTCAGCCCGACGGAACGGCCGGACGGGAAGTAGGCTGTGCCGCCGTTGATTGTGATCTCCGTGCGCGGGCCACGGAGGCGGAATTTTCCCGACGTGTCGCGCAGCGGCGGGATTTCGCCGGCGACATTCATGCGCGCACCCTCGATGTCGAAGTCGATCTTCAGCTCCTCGGGGCCGAGATGCATCGGCACGCCCGGCAGACGCTCGCGGCCTTCGGCAAGATAGAATTCGATCCGGCCGTTGGTGACCGTGCCGCCGAAAATGTTCTTGATCACCCAGCTGCGCGCCGTCTTGGCCATCCAGAACGGCCAGAACTGCTTGACGGCCGCCGATTCCAGCTCGCTGGCAATCATGACGAAGCTGACCTCCGGCTCCCGGTCGCCGAACCGCATGGCGAGCGAGCCGGCGACATTGCCCTTCTCGCTGGAGACGGCCATTTCCTCGAACAGCAGGTTCTTCGTCTTCGGGAGATAGTAGCCGTTGACCTTGGCATCGAAATGGATCGGCGCCTCGCTGGAATCGACGGGACGGCTTACCGCATTGCTGAAGACGAGGTCGATGGCAAAGCCCTTGTCCGGCCGGTCGGAGACCCGATCAAGGTCGATCAGGCCGCCGGTGAACGGAAACCGCGACTGGCCGACGCCGGCATCCTGCGAGGCAAGCTCGATCGACCCCTTGTCGAAATTGTAGCCGACCTTGAGGGTGGACGGGCGCAGCTCCGCGGCAACGCCATCGCCGTAGACCGAGCCTGCGGCAAGCGCGACGTCGAGGCCGAGCACCGGCTTCGTATTGTCAGTCTCACGCACCGCATGGACCGAGACGTCCGCCGACGTGTCGACCCCAGCATGCACATTGCCGTTGACGTCATTGCCGAGCAGGAATTTTCCAAGCGCCACGTTGCGGATCGAGCCGTCCAGCATGCGCACCGATCCCGCGCCGCCCGAGGCGGTCAGGTCGATCTCCCCCTCGGCCCCGTCCATTGTGAAATGCCCGTCGATCGACATGGTGCCGTCGTCATCGCGGGTGAACTGCAGGCTGGCGATGGCCAGCGTCACCGGCTTGCCGCCCGGCCCCTGGAAGGTCGCGCCGAGGTCGGAAATCTTGACGGTCTCCATGCCGTTCGTGTCGATGAGGCGGCTGACGCCGTCGAGGCGTTCGAAGGTCGTTTCGAGATAGTCCGGCACGTCGGAAATGCGCAGCGCCGCCAGGTCGAGCGGCTTGCTCTTGGGCAGAAGCGCGGCATTGAACATCGCCCCGTCCACGTCGAGCCGCGAGACGGCGATACGGCCTGAGGCAAGCCCGAGCGGATCGAGCACAATGCCGATCGATTCGGTCGTCGCCAGCTCCTTGCCGGATTCGATCTCGACGATGCGGACATTCTCCGCCTTCAGCGCAAAACCGCTGAACCCGGCAAGCCGCAGCACGGTGTGGTCGACGGAGACACGGTACCGCGCGCCGAGCGCCTGGTTGAGCGCGGCGACGGCGCGTGCATTCAGCGTGTTGTCGAAAAGACCGGTCTCCACCAGGCCGATGATGACGGCGCCGAGAAACAGGACGAGCGCGATCGTTGCGGCAACGATACGGCAGGCGATACCGGTGCGGCTCGCCTCGACCGCGTGCAGGACGATGGGCTCGTGCGCCTGCGCGGACGGCAGTTCGTGCAGCGGAACGATGTCCTTCCTGCGGAACACGACCTTCTCGTCGCGGAGTTCTGCCATCGCGCGCTGGTTTCCTTTGCCCTTTGCGCAGCGTTATCCCATGGAATCGCTGCCTGCCGTCCGCTCGCCGCTGGACGATTCTGCCTGCCACTATATATGCGGGAGGCCGGCTCCCTGACTCAAAAAGCCGGCCAAAGAAAGGAAATCCCATGACAGAACTGGCCCCGGGCGCCGTTGCCCCGGACTTCACCCTTCCACGCGATGGCGGTGGAAGCATTTCCCTCTCGGCGATGCGCGGCCGGCCCGTCGTCCTGTTCTTCTACCCGAAGGATGACACGGAAGCCTGCACGACGGAAGCGAAGGATTTTACCGCCGCAAGGGCGGATTTCGAGGCGGCCGGCGTCGCCCTTGTCGGCCTTTCGCCCGATCCCGTGAAGAAGCACGACAAGTTCGTCAAGAAGCATGAACTCGGCGTTCCGCTCGCCTCGGACGAGAGCCTCCAGACGCTGGAAGCCTATGGGGTCTGGAAGGAAAAGAGCATGTATGGACGCACCTATATGGGCGTGGAGCGCACGACCATACTCGTTGACGCCGAAGGCGTGATCGCCGAGATCTGGCACAAGGTGAAGGTCAAGGGCCATGTCGAGGCCGTACTGGAAGCCGCTAAAAAGCTTTATATTTTCAAGGCAACAGTTTGAAATGACGGAACTTCCCCACATTGAAAGCCTTCGGGGCGGCACCACGGCGGCCATCGTGGCCGCCGACCTCGACCTGAAGACGGCGCTGGCGCAGGAGACGGCGCGCCGCTGGTTCGCCCGCACGCTTTCGATGCGCTCGCCGCTTGACCCGGCCCTGCCGGCGCGGCCGGGCCGACCGGAAAAGCCGGAACTCATTCCACCGAAACACATGGAAAAGCGTTCGTTGCACACGTTGAAGGGCCGCATCGCGCTTCTCCATGCCCTTGCCCATATCGAGCTCAACGCCGTCGACCTCGCGCTCGACATCGTCGCGCGCTTCACCACGGAGCGCGTGCCGCATTCCTTCTTCGACGGCTGGATGCAGGTGGCCTTCGAGGAGGCCAAGCACTTCCGCCTCATCCGTGACCGCCTGCGCGATCTCGGCGCCGACTATGGCGACCTGCCGGCCCATGACGGCCTCTGGCAGGCCGCGCACGACACGCGCAACGACTTGACCGCGCGCCTTGCCGTCGTGCCGCTTATCCTGGAAGCGCGCGGGCTCGATGTGACCCCGACGCTGCAGGCCAAGATGCGCGAGACCGGCGACGATGCCAGCGCCGATATCCTCGACATCATCTACAATGACGAGAAAGGCCACGTCGCGGTGGGCGCCAAATGGTTCCGCTTTCTCTGCGCCCGCGAGAAGAAGGATCCGTCGGCCACCTTCAAGGAACTGGTGCGCACGAATTTTCGCGGGCCGCTGAAGCCACCGTTCAACGATGTGGCCCGCGCCGAGGCAGGGCTGACACCCTCCTTCTATCGCGCGCTCGTTTCCGTCAGTCAAAGCTGATATTCCGGGGGCACGCCACCTCCGGGAAAGACTTTGTTAACCCTAACAATGTGTAATTCCCCGCACGAGACCTTAAAGAATCGGTCGGGGAGAAAATGGTGGCGGAGCGTCCTGAAAACCGCATCTTCGGAAAACGCGCGCAGCAGCATGTCGTGATCCTTGCGAGCGGCGACCGGATCCGTCACATGACCATCCGCCCCTGGATGACCGCTGTCACCTTCTGCTTTGCCGGCATGTTTACCGTCGGCTATCTCGCCGCCACGTCCTATCTCGTGCTGCGCGACGACCTGATCGGCGCCACCATGGCGCGCCAGGCCCGCATGCAGCACGACTACGAGGACCGCATCTCCGCGCTGCGCGCCCAGGTCGATCGCGTCACCAGCCGCCAGCTGCTCGATCAGCAGGTCGTCGAGGAAAAGGTCGAGAAGCTGATGCAGCAGCAGCTCGCTCTCTCCACGCGTCACGGCAAGCTCGACGCACTCCTGAACCGCACAGACAATGCCGGCACGGCGGCAACCGACACCGCCCCCCTCACCGGCGAGACGCCGGTCGTGGACGGGCGGCGGGCCGATGCGGCAGGCGCCATCAACGCCATCATGGGCATGACCGGCGCATCGCAGAAGACGACGCAGCTCGCCTATGCGGCGACCGGCGAATCAGTGGCCGACCGTGCCGACCGGCTCTTCTCGAAGGTCACGCTTTCGCTGAAGGACCTCGAACATGACCAGATCAGCCGCATCCAGTCTTTGACGACAGGCGCCTCGCAGACTGCGGATGCCATCCAGACCATCGTGCGCCGCACCGGCCTGGATGTCACCGACGAGGCAGCCGGGGGCGATTCGGAAACGGCGATCGGCGGCCCGTTCGTCGAGCCGGTGGACGTCACCGATCCGTTCGAGGCCTCGATCAACGATCTCGACACGGCGCTGGATCGCCTCGATACCGCGCGCCGTAGCGTGCGGAAATTGCCTTTCGGCAACCCCTCGCCCGCCAGCAGCATCACAAGCCGTTTCGGCAACCGCACCGACCCGTTCCTCGGCCGTCTCGCGCTGCATGCCGGCATCGATTTTCGCGCCGGCACGGGCACGGAAATCGGCGCAACCGGCGCGGGCACGGTCGTTGTCGCCGGGCGCAACGGTGGTTATGGCAACATGGTTGAAATCGATCACGGCAACGGCCTGAAGACGCGCTACGCCCACCTGTCCCGCGTTCTTGTCAAGATCGGCGACCACGTTGAAGCCTCCGCGCCCATCGGGCTTTCCGGCTCGACCGGCCGCTCCACCGGCCCGCATCTGCACTATGAGGTACGCCGCGACGGCAAGGCGCTCGACCCGATGCGTTTCCTCACTGCCGGCATGAAGCTGACGACTTATATGGATTGACGTTACGCGAGACGAAGCGGCTCCGCATGGCAAAAATATCGGCCATGGGCTTCAAATCGCTCGCCGATTTACCAAATTCGCTGAATTCCTTGACTTTCCGGCACTTTCGGCATATCTGCGCTGCATCCTCGCGGCGATAGGGCCGCTGAACCCATTGCGTTCGCAAGAACCGGAACGGAAACTGTTTTCCCTTTGACCACTTTTGCTGATCTTGGCCTGAGCCCGAAAGTCCTGTCCGCCGTCACCGATGCCGGGTACACGATCCCGACCCCGATCCAGGCTGGCGCCATTCCGCCGGCCCTCGCGCGGCGCGACATTCTCGGCATTGCCCAGACGGGCACCGGCAAGACCGCCTCCTTCGTTCTGCCGATGCTGACGCTCCTGGAAAAAGGCCGCGCCCGCGCCCGCATGCCGCGCACGCTCATCCTGGAGCCGACACGCGAGCTTGCCGCCCAGGTTGCAGAGAACTTCGAGAAGTACGGCAAGAACCACAAGCTGAATGTCGCCCTCCTCATCGGCGGTGTTTCCTTCGACGAGCAGGATCGCAAGCTGGAGCGTGGCGCCGACGTGCTGATCTGCACCCCCGGCCGCCTGCTCGACCATTGCGAGCGCGGCAAGCTGCTGATGACCGGCGTCGAGATCCTCGTCATCGACGAAGCCGACCGCATGCTCGACATGGGCTTCATCCCCGACATCGAGCGCATCGCCAAGCTGATCCCCTTCACCCGCCAGACGCTGTTCTTCTCGGCCACCATGCCGCCGGAAATCCAGAAATTGGCCGACCGCTTCCTGCAGAACCCGGAGCGTGTCGAGGTAGCCCCGCCGTCTTCCACGGCCAAGACCGTGACGCAGCGGCTCGTCGCCACGCACAGCAAGGACTATGAGAAGCGCGCGACGTTGCGCGATCTCATCCGCGCCCAGCAGGATCTCAAGAACGCGATCATCTTCTGCAACCGCAAGGTCGATGTGGCGGATCTCTTCCGTTCGCTCGATCGCCACGGCTTCTCCGTCGGCGCGCTGCACGGCGATATGGACCAGCGTTCGCGCATGACCATGCTTTCGAATTTCAAGGACGGCAACATCAAGCTGCTCGTCGCCTCCGATGTCGCCGCGCGCGGCCTCGATATTCCGGACGTGAGCCACGTCTTCAACTTCGACGTTCCGATCCATGCCGAGGACTATGTCCATCGCATCGGCCGCACCGGCCGTGCCGGCCGCTCGGGCGCCGCCTTCACTTTGGTCTCAAGGCGCGACACCAAGTTCGTCGACGCCATCGAAAAGCTGATCGACCAAAAGGTCGAGTGGCTGAGCGGCAATCTGGAAGAGCTGCCGCAACAGGTCGAAAGCGAGGAACGTCCTCGCAACGGCCGTGACCGCGGCGGTCGTGATCGCGACCGCTCCCGTGGCCGCAAGGGGGAAACCCGTTCGGCCGAGCCCCGTATCGAGACCAGCGAGACTGAAGAGAAGGTGGAAGCCGTGAAAGCTGAACGCAAGGCGGAAGGGCGGCCGCAGAATCCCGCTCGCAATCCGCGTGCCGCAAACCATAGTGCGCCGCGTCCGGCCAATGACGACAGCCGCGATCGCCGCAACCGCTACCGTCGCGACGAGGATGACGGTCCGACGCCGCTCGGCTTCGGCGACGAGGTTCCGGCCTTCATGCTGATCGCCGGCAAGGCCTGATCTTCCAGAATGTCCATTCCAGGCATCGATGTGCCAGGCCTCGGTTGCGGCCTGGCCATTTTGCGTGAGGGCAAGCTCCTGCTCTACCGGCGCCTGCGTGCGCCGGAAGCCGGCGCGTGGAACATCGTCGGCGGCAAGGTCGATCACATGGAACGCGCGCTCGATTCCGCCCGCCGCGAGGCGGAGGAGGAATCGGGGCTGACGATCGGCGCCGTCGATTTTCTCTGTGTTTCCGAACAGATCATCGTCGAGGAACGCCAGCACTGGCTGTCGCTTATCTATGTGACCGAGGACTTTTCCGGCGAGCCGCGCGTCATGGAGCCGGAAAAGCTGCCGGAATTCGGCTGGTTCGCTCTCGACGCCCTGCCCGAGCCGCTGTCGCGCTTCGCCAGAGATGCGGTGGCCGCGCTCCGCCGCTAACGGGTTTTGCCTGCCGGAGACCGGCCCGGATCAGAACCGGGCCGTCGCGCCGATGATGAAGGTGCGGCCGCGGCCGTTCTTGACGCCGCCATAATTGTCCATCAGGCCGGAATTCGCCTTCATATAGGTCGTGTCGAAGACGTTCTCGACATTGAAGAAGACTTTTGCATTCTCGCTGATCTGCCAGGAAGCGTGCGCGTCGAACAGCGTATAGGCGTCGACGTCGAAAGCCCTGTCCTGATTGATATAGGCCTGGCTGCTCTTGCCGACATAGCGCATCCGGCCGCCGACCGTGAGCGTTTCCTCCAGGAAGCGCATGCCGGCATCGATCGTCAGGAAATCGTCCGGCAGCCGTCCCGTATCGCTGCCGACGCCGGCGGCGGAGCCTTCCGGCTGGTTGGTGTCGGCAAGCGTCAGCGAGAAACCGGCATAGTAGCGGCCGGCATCGTAGCCGCCCTCCACTTCCAGCCCCTTCATCACGGTCGTGCCATCCACATTGACCCAGCGCGCCGCGCCATCCGTATCGATGGCATAGGTGATGTAGTCGCGGACGCGGTTGTGGAAATAGCCGATCTTCAGCCAGGCGGAATCGCCGGGTGTCAGAAGGTCATCCGTCGTCATGTTGACGCCGAGCTCCCAGCCTCTGCTCTTTTCGGGCAAGAGGTTCGGGTTGTTGTTGACCGGGTCGGAAGAGCCGTCGAAGCTGTGGCCACCGGGATAGAACATCTCGGCCGCCGTCGGCGGGCGGGCGGTGTGGGCGTAGGTCACGTAGGGCTGCAGCCATTCGAGCGGGCGGGCCGAAAGGGTGATCTTCGGGTTGAGGTCGCCGCCATCGCGCGACAACGTGTCCATCGGGCACGGATCGCCGCCGGCAGCACAGCCGTTCGTGCCCGGCGCGTCGTAGCCGCTGATGCCTTCGAGAGACCAGTAATCGTAGCGCAAGCCTCCGGTCAGGTCGAAGATACCGTGGGAGATCGTCGCCTCGCTGAAAACGCCAGCCTTCACCAGCGTTCCGTCCGGATTGGCGCCGCGCTTGGCGTTGCCCTCGTAGCGGTCGCGGCTGTAGGCGCCGCCATAGGTGAGCTTCAGCTCCGTTTCCTCGCCGAGGTCGAAGCGCATGCGGTTGGAGATGTCGAAGCCGGTCGTCGTGTTGGTGCCCTTGCGGCCGTCGAAGGTGCTGACATTGCCGTTGGTGCCGTCGAATTCGAGATCGGTGATGTTGAGATAGGCGTTGATCGAGAGGTCGATCAGGTCGCTGCCGGGCTGGTAGCGGTATTTCGCCGTATAGGTCTGGTTCTCGACGATCCAGTTGTAGCCGGAGCTGCCCGGCAGGAACTCGTTGCCATACCAGACGCCGCCGAGCGACAGCGTGTGATCGGAATTCGGCGACAGATTGACCTTGAAGAGGCCCGACTTCGGATGCTGGTCGCCGGCATTCGGGTAGAGGGTGCCCGAGCCGTTCTCGTAAGGGCTCTTCTTCGTGTCGCTGAGTGCGCCGACGATACTGATCTCGCCCTCGCCCATCCCGGTGCGTACGGCACCGCTGACAAGGCGCGAATAATCGAAGCCGTTGGTGCCGGCGCGCACCGAAGTCATCACACCATAGTCCTTGCCGGGCAGCAGCACGTCGTCGACGTCGAGCGTGCGGAAATTGGCGGCGCCCGCCAGCGTACCCATGCCCTCGGCGCCCGAGACCGCGCCGCGCGTCACGTCGACGCCGACCAGCATGTTCTGTTCGACATAGAGCAGGCTATCGAAGGTACCGCCGTGACCGGAGAGGTTGCTGAAGGTCTGCGGCACGCCGTCGATCATGCTGTTGACACGGCCCATGCCCTGCATGCCGCGGATGTTGACAGTGATACCCGGCTGGTCCGCCGGTTCGCGCGTGAACGTTCCCGGTGCCGAGCGCAGGACCTGCATCACGTCGCCGGCATAACGATCCTGGATCTTCTCGCGGTCGGCGGTCGAGACACCGGCCGGAACATCGACGATGCCGTCGCCGTCATTGTCGCCTTCCACATTGATCTGCTCGAGGTCCGTCGCTGTCGCGTCCTGCGCGGCTGCGGGATTGGCGGCTGCCAGCAGCGCAAGCGCCATGGCCGTGCCCGCAAGAAGCGCCGACGCGTGGAAACGAACCTTTTTCATGGAGACCTCACCGCACACTGCCCGCGCAATTTTGACGCGCGGACAGACCGGTAATGGACAACATGACAATGTAAGTCAAGTTTGAATGCCGCGTTTTCCGGCCTGCCGTTATTTCGCGCGCAGTGCCGCCTCATAGGCCCGGCGAACCCAGAGCGCCATGAGGTCGGGATCGTCGAAGGCCTCGTCGGGAACGGACCAGTAAGGCATCTTCACCGGCTTGCCGCTCTTGCCGTCGTAGAACCATTGGCGGCAGCCGGCCGCCGCGAAATCCGGCGCACTGATTTCGTCGGCCTTGAGCAGGATCTCGTCGTAGACCTCCAGCGCCAGGATGCGGCCCTGGTGGTAGATGCCCTTGCCACCGAACATGCGCTTGATCGTCACCGGTCCCAGCGCCTGGAACATTTCCTCGATCGCGTCCCGATCCATGCCCTACCCCTTCAGGACCCCGCCGGCGGCCAGCACCGCCTCCGGCGTGTCGACATCGATATGTGCCGCCGCGCCGATCTCCACATCGATGACATCGAGCCCGGTGCTCTCGACGATATGGCGCGCGCCGACATCGCCTTCAAGCTGCAGCATTGCGGCAAAGGTGGTACGCGGCAGCACAACGGGATTGCCGCGCTTTCCGCCGGAGACCGCCCGCACGACGGCATGGCCGCCGGCCGCGGCAAAGGCGTCGAGCAGCCGTCGCACGTCCTCACCGGTGACATGCGGCATGTCCGCCAGCATGACGGCGAGACCGTCGCAGCCCGGGCCGAGGGCGGCGACACCCGCGCGAAGCGATGTCGACATGCCCTGCGCGTGGTCGGGATTGCGCACGAGATCGACCTTAAGGCCGGATAGCTCCGCCTCCACCTCCTCCGCCCGGTGCCCCGTCACCACCAGCACGCGCGCCGGCCGCGCGGCCAGCGCCGCCTCCGTCGAGCGGCGGACGAGCGCCTTGCCGTCGAAGGCGGCGAGCAGCTTGTGGCTACCGTTCATGCGGCTGGCGCGGCCGGCGGCGAGCACCAGTGCTGCAACGCAGAGCGGCCGCTCCGCTGCGCGGACATCGCGCGGCTGCGGCCGGCTCGGAATTTCGGCGAGCAGGCCGCCGACGCCCATGCCGGTGATCTCCATGGGACCGGGCGTCTCGCCAGCGAGGATGCGGGCGAGGATCCAGTCGAAACCGTTTTCCTTGGGGCTGCGCGCGCAGCCGGGTGCGCCGATGACCGGCACCGCGCCCAAGCGGCCGAGGACCAGAAGGTTGCCGGGATCGACCGGCATGCCGACATGCTCGACCACGCCGCCGGCAGCCCGAATGGCCGCGGGGATCACGTCGTTGCCGTCGGTGACGGCGGAGGCGCCGAAGACCAGCACGAGGTCGTTGTCTGCCGCAGCCGTGCGGATCGCCTCGGCGACGCCGGCCGCCTTGTGCGGCACCCGCGCCTCGCCGGTCAGGCGGCTGCCGGAGGGATGGAGGCGCTGTTCGAGCAGCCGGCGCGTCTTGTCCATCACGGAGGGCTTCAGCGTCGGCAATTCCGTCGCGACCAGGGCGACGCGGCGGGGTGCGAACGGCTTGACCTCCAGCGCCCGGCTGGAGGCCATCACCGCCGCCGCCTTTCGCGCAAGGTCGCCGGCCACCGCCAGCGGAATGATCTTGATCGTCGCCACCATGTCGCCGGCCGCCACGCTGGCATGGTCCGGCAGCGTGGCGATGGTGATAGCCGGATCGACCCGGTTGAACCGGTCGATGGCAGCCCGGTCGGCGACAAAGAGCCCGTTGGCCGTGGCATGGAGGTTGATGCGCCCGGTTGTGGGCGGGCTGAAAGTCAGGTGATACGGCGGGATCGCCCCGGCGACCAGCGCGGCCGCCGCGTCCTCGTCGAGGTCGCCGGCTTCGAGGCGCACGGCGATGACGGTCGCGACGCCGGCGGCCAGCAGCCCGTCGCAGTCCGCCTGCGTCATCCCATGCCCCTTGCGCAGCGACAGGCCCTCGACACGCACGCCATGCGCCAGCCGCGCACCCACGGCCTCGGAAACCGGAACCTCCCCGAAGATCATGGGTGAGACTCGGCGAGCGGCCGGCGGCGCAGGTGTGCCACGATGTCGGCCAGGATGGCGACGGCGATCTCCGCCGGGCTGGCGGCGCCGATGTCGAGGCCGATAGGCGCCGAGATGCGGGCGATCTCCGCCTCGCCATGCCCCAGCGCCGTCAGGCGCTCCACGCGCTTGGCATGGGTCTTCCGGCTGCCGAGCGCGCCGACATAGAAACAGCCGGTGGACAGCGCCTGCGACAGCGGGAAGTCATCGATCTTCGGATCGTGCGTCACGGCGACAAGGGCAGTGTAGGCATCCAGCGGACGGGCCGCCAAAACATCCTCGGGCCAATCGGCGACAAGGTCGATGCCGGCAAAACGCGCCTCCGTCGCAAACGCGGTGCGCGGGTCGATGATGGTGATGTCGAAACCGGCGACACCGGCCATCTGCGCCAGCGCCTGGCTGATATGGACCGCGCCGATGGCGACGATGCGGGCGGGCGGCAGATGGACATTGAGAAAGAATTTTCGGTCCTCGACCTCCGCCAAAACGGACCGGCCGGAACGGAAAGCACCCGTGACCGCCTCGCCGAGCGGACCGGCGACCGGATCGCCCTCGCGAATCACCCGGTCGCGGCCGTCGCCGAGATCGGTGAGGTGGATGACGGCGCGACGGGCGGCACGTTCCGTGTTCAGCTTGCGCAGGAGATAGGGGTCCATCAGCCGACGCGCTCCACATAGACCCGGATACGCCCGCCGCAGGACAGGCCGACGCGCCAGGCGGTCTCGTCGGCGACGCCGAATTCCAGAAGACGCGGCTCGCCATCGGCGATCACCTCCATCGCCTCGCCGATGACAGCGCCCTCGACACAGCCGCCGGAGACCGAGCCGTGAAAATTGCCCTCGCCGTCGATCACCAGATGGCTGCCGACCGGGCGCGGCGCCGAACCCCAGGTCTCGATGACGGTGGCGAGGGCCACCATGCGCCCGTCGTCCATCCAGCGTTCCGCGATGGCCAGTGGATCGAGCACGTCGTTGGTTTCCATTTTCCCCTCCTCATGCCGCCGGCAGGAAACGCCGCGGATCGCCGGTGCCGCGCGGCGCCTCGCCGGAAAGCGCCGCCACCAGGTCGGCCATGGCCTCCAGATTGTGCACCGGCCGCAATTCGTCGACATGCGGCAGCATCGCCCGCACCCCGCGCGCCCGCGCCTCGAACCCTTCGAAGCGCAGGAGCGGATTGAGCCAGACGAGCCGCCGGCAGGAGCGGTGCAGCCGGTCCATCTCCTTTTCCAGGAGATCGATGCCCTCGCGCTCCAGCCCGTCGGTGATGAGCAGCACGACCGCGCCCTGCCCCAGCACGCGCCGCGACCAAAGCCGGTTGAACTCCTTCAGCGTCTCGCCGATGCGCGTGCCGCCGGACCAGTCGCTGACCGACTGGCTGCACGCCTCCACCGCGACATCGGGATCGCGGTGCCGCATCTGGCGCGTGACATTGCTGAGCCGCGTGCCGAACAGGAAGGCATGCAAGCGGTGGCGGTGCTCGCTCAGCGCATGCAGGAAATGCAGGAAGATGCGTGTGTACTGGCTCATCGAGCCGGAAATGTCGGCCAGCACCACGAGCGGCGGATGCACCGTCTTCGGCTTCCGGTGGCGCGGCAGGATCAGCGCGCCGCCGGTGCGCATGGCGTGGCGCATCGTGGCGCGCGCATCGATCGCCACCGGCCGGGTAGACCGGCGGAAACGGCGCGTGCGCACCTCGTCGAGAGGCAGCACGAGGTGCGCGATGGCACGCTTGGCGGCGGCAAGCTCCACCGCGGACATCTGCGCGAAATCCGTCTTGCGCAGCACCTCGCTGCCGGAGGCCGTGAACCGGGCGTCGATCTCGATATCCGGTTCGTCGCGCAGGCGCCGCTCGTCCTGCCGGCCACCGAACAGCGCATCGGAGACGCGCGTCTCGCCCGCCTTGCGTTTTTCGCGCTCTTCCTCGCGCCGCACCACCGGCGACATCAGCGCGATCATCTTGCCGACGAGATCGCGCGAGCGCCAGAAAAGCCGGAACGCCTCGTCGAACACCGCGTCGTCCTCATGCCGCTTGACCAGCGTCGCGTGCAGCGCCGTATAGAACTCCTCGCGCTCGCCGATGCCGATCGCCTGCACCGCCTCGATGGCATCCGTCACCGCGGCCGGCCCGATGCGCAGGCCCGCCTTGCGCAGAACACGGGCGAAGAACACGATATTGTCGGCAAGCCGCCCATCGAAGGCGTTTCCCGGCAGGCTGTTGTCCGCCGCCACCATCGCTCAGTTCGCCGCCGCCAGATCGGCCTTCACGCCGTCCAGCAGCCTGCGCCCCTCCGCGCCCTCGATGCGGGCGATATCGTCCTGGTATTTAAGCAGGGTCCCGAGCGTGTCGGACACGGTTTCCGGGTCGAGCGCGACACGGTCGAGCTCGGTAAGCGCCGTCGCCCAGTCGATCGTTTCGGCGACGCCCGGATTCTTGAAGAGATCGAGCCCGCGCAGCTTCTGCACATAGGCGACGACCTCCCGCGAAAGCGCCGCGTTGCAGCCCGGCACCTTGCGACGGATGATCTCCAGCTCCTGCACGGCGGCGGGATAATCGACCCAGTGGTAGAGACAGCGGCGCTTCAGCGCATCGTGCACCTCGCGGGTGCGGTTCGTCGTGATGATGACGATGGGCGGCTCTGCGGCACGGATGGTGCCGAGCTCGGGCACCGTCACCTGAAAATCGGACAGCACTTCGAGCAGGAAGGCCTCGAAGGCCTCGTCTGTGCGGTCCAGCTCGTCGATCAGGAAGACCGGCGCCCGGCCATCCGGCGCGGACAGCGCCTGCAGGACAGGCCGGCGGATGAGATAGCGCTCGGAGAAGATATCGGCCTCGATGCGGCCGCGATCCGTGGTGCCGGCGGCTTCGGCAAGGCGGATCTCCAGCATCTGCGCCGGATAGTTCCACTCGTAGACCGCCGAGGAAATGTCGAGGCCCTCGTAGCATTGCAGGCGGATCAGCGGGCGGTCGAGCGCGGCCGCGAGCACCTTGGCGATCTCGGTCTTGCCGACGCCGGCCTCGCCCTCCAGGAAGAGCGGTCGCTTCATGCGCAGCGCGAGAAACAGCACGGTTGCCAGCGAACGGCCGGCGAGATAGTTGCCCGCCGCCAGTATGTCCAGGGTATCGTCGATGGATTGCGGTATGTTTCCGCGCTGATAGGCCACGCCATTCCTCCGTCTGGAAGAACGAACTTATAGCGTGTGGTAGCCCCGGTCCATATAGAGAAGGGCCTGTCCGGGCTCCCCGAAGGAGACGCCCATCACCTCGCCGATCAGCACCATATGCGTCGCCATGACCTTGAGCTCGACGAGCCGGCAATCGAAGGCGGCCAGCGCATCCTTCAGAACGGGCGCACCGGTCACCAGGTCCTGCCAGTTGCCCATGGCAAAGCGCTGCTCGGATGTCAGCGACGGATCCCGACCGGAAAAAGCGTTGGCAAGATCGACCTGACCGGCCGAGAGCGTGTTGAGCGCAAAATTGCCGCTCTTCGAAAAGATCGCGTTCTTCGGATTGGACGCGTTGACGCAGGCGAGCACCATGGCCGGACTGTCCGACACCGAGCAGGCGGCGGTGATCGTCACCCCGCGCTTTTCGCCCGCATGTGCCGTCGTCACGATCTGCACATGGCCGGCATAGCGGCTCATCGCATCACGGTAGAGCGACGGGTCCAGCATCAATCTGTCCAACACGGCATTCTCCTTCACCACAGGTGATACATGGCGAAAGTGAAGAAAAATGTAAGCCCCGTTCTCGAATTTTCCTGTCCCATCAGAGACAAGGCCGCTCCCTGCATCGATATTTCTCTTTGACGCTGCCGGCCCGTTCCTTACAAAGAGCGTCATCGTGATCGATGGATTGAGAATGAGAGCCGCTTTCCTAGCCTGCCTGCTCGGCGCCTCGGTGCTTGCCGCCTCTCCCGCGGCAGCGGCAGGCCTCACCTTTGCCGTGGTCGCGCCGACGGAAGGACCGCTCGCCATTCTCGGCCAACAGGTGCGCGACGGCGCCCGCTTCGCCGCACAGGCGAACGGCGACACGGTGGTGGATATTCCCGAGGCCTGCGACGAGAGCGACGGCGCGGCGATCGGCAAGGCGATCCTTGCGGCAGACGCTGTCGCCGCTGTCGGCTTTCTTTGCACGGAAGGGCTTGCAGCCGCCCTGCCCGCCCTTGCCGAGGCGAAGGTGCCGGCAATCACGCTTTCCGTGCGCTCGGGCATCCTCATGGAGGATGCGCTGAAGAAGAAATGGCCGCTCTTCCGCCTCGCCCCGGGGCCGAAGGCGGAGGCCGACAAGGCGGTGGAGGTCATCGTCAGGGATTGGAAGGCCGAGCCGTTCGCGCTCATCGACGACGGCACGATCCATGCCCGCGAACTGGTCGAGACGATCCGGCTGCGGCTGGAGGAGGTCGGCATGAAGGCCGCCTTCGTCGATACCTACCGCCCGGCACAGGAACAGCAGCTTACCCTCGTTCGTCGTCTCGCCCAGACGGGGGTTACCCGCGTCTTCGTCGGCGGCGACCGGACGGATATCGCGGTGATCGCGCGCGATGCCAGGGCGGAAAAGGTGGCGCTGACACTTATCGGCGGCGAAGCCCTTCTGGGCGCCGATCCGCTCGTGCCGATGACCGATGGCGTCGAGGCGATCGCGCTGCCGGATTACCAGGCCTTGCCGGAAGGCGAAGCCATCGCGGCGGCGATGAAGGAAAAGAACATTTTTGCAGAAGGCTACGTGCTGCCGGCCCATGCCGCCGTCACCGTCCTTGCGACGGCAGCGAGCCGGGGGGGCGATCTGGCAACGGCGCTTTCCGGCGAGCCTTTCCCCACGGCGCTCGGCACGGTCGCCTTTGGCGCCGACCATGAACTGCGCGAAAATCCCTATCGCCTGCTCGTCTGGCGCGCCGGCGCCTTCATGCCGGCCGAGGCGGCGCCGGAGAGCGAATGATGCGGCCCGGCCCGAACAACCGTTTGACGGACGTCGCCGGGCTCACGGTCGGCAACGCCACGGACCATCGCCTTCGTTCCGGCGTCACCGTCGTCCTCTGCACCGAACCGGCGACGGCTGCCGTGCAGGTGCTGGGCGGCGCGCCGGGCACGCGCGAGACGGATCTTCTCGAGCCGCACAACACCGTCGAGACCGTCGACGCGCTGGTCCTGTCCGGCGGCTCGGCCTTCGGGCTCGATGCGGCATCGGGCGTTCAGGCCGGCCTTCGCGAAATGGGGCGCGGCTTTGCCGTCGGCCCCCACCGCGTGCCGATCGTCCCGGCCGCCATCCTCTTCGACCTGATGAACGGCGGCGACAAGGATTGGGGGCGCTACCCGCCCTATCGCGAACTCGGTTATGCGGCGCTTGCCGGGGCGGGAGCGGATTTTGCCACCGGTAGCGTGGGTGCCGGCACCGGCGCGCTGACGGCAACCTACAAGGGCGGGCTCGGCACCGCCTCCAGTGTGGTCGAGGGCGGCTTCACGATCGGCGCGCTCGTGGCGGTCAATGCGCTCGGCTCCGCCACCGTCGGCGATACGCGGCATTTCTGGGCAGCGCCCTTCGAGGAGGCGAACGAATTCGGCGGTCTCGGCCTGCCCTTCCCCTTCCCGCCCGAAGCCCGCACGCCGCGCACGAAGCTGTCCCGGCGGCCGACCGGCACCGAGAACACGACGATCGCCGTCATCGCCACCGATGCGGTCCTTAACAAGGCCGAGGCGAAGCGGCTGGCGATTGCCGCGCATGACGGTTTTGCCCGCGCCCTCTGGCCGGCCCATACGCCGCTCGACGGCGACCTCGTCTTCGCGCTTGCGACCGGCGGGAGCGGCCGCCGGCCGGCACCGGAGGACTTCATCACGCTCTGCGCCGCCGCTGCCGCCACCATGGCGCGCGCCATCGCCCGCGGCGTGCACGATGCGACGCCGATGCCCGGCGACGCGCTGCCAAGCTGGGCCCTGCGGTAATTCAACCGTTGTTCGCCCCTGCCGGGAGTGGTATGGCGACGCCAAAATTCCTTGCTCACGGAGCCTGACATGACCCTTCCCATCCGGATCGCGCCCTCCATCCTCGCCGCCGACTATGCGAAACTCGGCCAGGAAGTGCGCGACGTCGTTGCGGCCGGGGCGGACTGGATCCACCTCGACATCATGGACGGCCATTTCGTGCCGAACATCTCCTTCGGCCCCGACGTCATCAAGGCGCTGCGCCCGCACACCGACGCCTTCTTCGACTGCCACCTGATGATCGCACCCGCCGACCCCTATCTGGAAGCCTTCGCGAAGGCCGGCTGCGACGGCATCACCGTGCATGCCGAGGCCGGTCCCCATCTCGACCGCTCGCTGCAGGCGATCCGCGCGCTCGGCAAGCGTGCGGGCGTTTCGATCAATCCGGCCACCTCGGAAAGCGTGCTGGACTACCTGCTCGACAAGATCGACCTCATCCTCGTCATGACGGTCAACCCCGGATTCGGCGGCCAGAAGTTCATTCCCGCCATGCAGGAAAAGCTGCGCCGCGTGCGGAAAATGGTTGGCGACCGGCCGATCGACATCCAGGTCGACGGCGGCATTGCGGTCGATACGATTGCAATGCCGGCCGCTGCCGGCGCGAATGTCTTCGTCGCGGGCTCGGCCATCTTCAGCGGCGGTCATGTTGACGCCTATCGCAAAACCATCGACACTTTGCGCGGCAATGCGGAGGGAGCGCGGGCGTGACGATTTTCCGGAAAGCGGCAGGCGCGCTTGCAGCCTGCCTGCTGGCAGCGACGGCGGCCACCGCCGGCGACTTCTCGACCTTCCAGTCGCTCGGCTTTTCGCCTGACGGCAAGGTCTACGCCTTCGAGGAATTCGGCGTCCAGGACGGCTCCGGCTTTCCCTATTCCAACGTCTATTTCATCGACACGGCGAAGGACGCCTATCTCTCGGGCACACCGATCCGCGTGCGCATCGACGACGAGGCGGCCGACATCGCCACGGTGCGCGCGCAAAGCCGCGACAAGGCCAAGGCACTGATCGAGACGCACAAGGTGCTCTCCAATCCCGGCGTTCTGGCCGCCTTCAACCCGATGGGAGAAGTCGGCGCTGACCGCAACCGTATCGAATATCTGCAATATGCGGTCGAACCGACGCCGGGCGGCAGTTTCGCCCTTGCGCTGGAGGATATCCCGCTGGCGCTCTCCGACAAATGCCGCGACATCACGCCGGACGGCGGCAAGGGGTTTCGCCTGAAGCTCGTCAAGCGTGATGGCGAGACGGCCGACACGGTTGTGCACAAGGATACGCGGATACCCGACAGCCGCGCCTGCCCGCTCTCCTACCAGGTTTCCGGCGCGCTCACCTTCAATCCGCTCGATGGCGACCCGGTCCACGTCGCGCTCGTTCTGGTGCGCAGCTTCGGTTTCGAGGGCGCTGACGGCCGCTGGATCGCCGTGCCCTTCCGGCCCTGATCGTGGAGCTGGCCGCGGCGGCACGGGATGACACGGGCGCTGCGAGGCTGAAACCGTCCGCGCCGATCTTCCCGCCGTTGCCGGTCCTTCTCGGCGGCGCCCTTGGCTGGGGCGCGCTGATGGCGGCCTGTGCCGTTGTCTCGCTGACGCTGCAGGGCCGCGCGGAAAACTTCCAGCTTCTGCGCATCCTCGCGATCTATTTCGCGGGAGGCCTTGCCGCTTGGCCCATCGCCCTGCCGGTGGCCCGTGTCCTCACCCGCCACCGGCCGTTCGAAACCCGTTTTGCCGCCCATTTCGCACTGCTCAGCCTCGGCACCATCGCCGTGACGGCCTTTTTCTTCGCCCTGGACTACCGGCTGTTCTACGCGCAATGGCACCACCCGCCCGGCACGCGCATCTGGCTCTACCAGTTCATCTTCACTATAGCCGGGGCAGTCTACCAGTTTCTCGTCATGGGCCTCAGCCTCTATCTGCCGGTCGGATTGCCGGTCGTTGTAGGCGCCAGCCTGTGGCTCTCCCGATCCAAACGTTGAGCTTGCCGGCCATCTTTGCTAAAGCGGCGGCAATTCCCACCCTCCCAAGGAAAGCCTAGAGCCGATGATCCCTCGCTATTCCCGACCGGACATGGTCGCCATCTGGTCGCCCGAAACGAAGTTCCGCATCTGGTTCGAAATCGAAGCCTATGCCTGCGATGCGCTCGCCGAGCTCGGCGTCATCCCGAAATCGGCGGCCGAAACGATCTGGGAAAAGGGCGGAAAGGCCGAATTCGACGTCGCCCGCATCGACGAGATCGAGGCCGTCACCAAGCATGACGTCATCGCCTTCCTGACGCACCTTGCCGAGTTCGTCGGCCCGGACAGCCGCTTCGTGCACCAGGGCATGACCTCCTCCGACGTGCTCGACACAACCTTCAACATCCAGCTCGTGCGCGCCGCCGACATCCTTCTCGCCGACATGGACCGTGTTCTTGCGGCGCTGAAGACGCGCGCCTTCGAACACAAGGATACGATCCGCATCGGCCGCAGCCATGGCATCCACGCCGAGCCGACGACGATGGGCCTGACACTCGCGCGCTTCTATGCCGAGATGGACCGCAACCGCGCCCGCCTCGTTGCCGCCCGCGCGGAAATCGCTACCGGTGCGATCTCCGGTGCCGTCGGCACCTTCGCCAACATCGATCCGCGCGTCGAGGAACATGTCTGCGTCAAGCTGGGCCTGACGCCGGAGCCGGTCTCCACGCAGGTCATCCCGCGCGACCGCCACGCCATGTTCTTCGCCACGCTCGGCGTCATCGCCTCGTCCATCGAGAACGTCGCCATCGAGATCCGCCACATGCAGCGCACGGAAGTGCTGGAGGCGGAAGAGTTCTTCTCGCCGGGCCAGAAGGGCTCGTCCGCCATGCCGCACAAGCGCAACCCGGTGCTGACGGAAAACCTGACGGGCCTTGCCCGTCTCGTGCGCATGGCCGTCACCCCCGCCATGGAGAATGTGGCGCTCTGGCACGAGCGCGACATTTCCCACTCCAGCGTCGAGCGCGGCATCGGCCCCGATACGACGATCACCTTGGACTTCGCGCTGAACCGGCTTGCCGGCGTCATCGAGAAGCTGGTGATCTACCCGGACAACATGCTGAAGAATCTCAACAAGTTCCGTGGCCTCGTTCACTCGCAGCGCGTTCTGCTTGCCCTTACGCAAGCCGGCGTTTCGCGCGAAGATTCCTATCGCCTCGTGCAGCGCAATGCGATGAAGGTCTGGGAACAGGGCAAGGATTTCCTGGAGGAGCTTCTGGCCGATGCCGAGGTGCGCGCCGCGCTCTCGGAGGAGCAGATCCGCGAAAAATTCGATCTCGGTTACCACACGAAGCACGTCGACACGATCTTCCGCCGCGTTTTCGGCACCGTGTAACCGTTTGCCGAAGTCGGCCGGCGAAGCCTCTTCGCCGGCCGGTCCCTCTGTATTAGACTTCCCTTGCGTGCAATGACGCACGCCATCCTGGGGGCTGAACATGAGGTTTCCTGCTGCCGCGCTTCTCGCCACGGCCTTGTTTGCCGGAACGGCGCAAGCACAAACACCGCAATCCGTCATCGACCTTCTGACCGCCGGCTACGACATCATCAACGTATCGCCGATCGCCGAAAGTTATGCGGTCTTTCTGGAGAAGGACGACACGGTCGTCATTTGCCAGATCGGCTTCAAGGACGGCGCGTTTTCCACCGACAAATGCTATCCGCTGACCAAATGACCGCCGGAAACAGCGATGGCGCCAATGGCGCCATCGCTCCCCTCTGACGGGCGGCCTTGCACTCTCCTCCCGGCGCGTGCCGCCCGCAAAACCGCGTCAGCGTCGCTCGTCGACGACGATCTTGCGATAGAGATGCCAGGTGGCATGGCCGAGGATCGGCATGATCACGGCGAGGCCGACGAAGACCGGGATGGAGCCGACGATCAGCAGCGCGGCAACGATCAGGCCCCAGCAGGCGATCGGCACCGGGTTCACCAATGTGGCGCGCAGCGAGGTCTCGATCGCTGCCACGGCGCCGACGTCCCGGTCGAGCAGCATGGGAAAGGCGATCACGGTCGTCGCCAGCACCACGAGCGCGAAGCAGAAACCGATGGCATTGCCGGCGAGCATCAGCAGCAACCCGTTCTCCGAGCCGAAGACCGAGGCAAGGAACAGGGCCAGCGACTGCGGCGGTTCCGGCCCGAACAGGCTGGTATAGAGCACCTGCGCAAAGACCAGCCAGGCGATGAACAGCGACATCAGCATGGCGCCGACGGCGAGGATGGATGGCAGGGCCGGCGAGTTGCGCACCTCCAGCGCATGGCGCCAGGAGGTGTCCATGCACCGCTCGCGCCGCCGGCTGATCTCATAGAGGCCGATCGCGAAGAACGGGCCGAGCAGTGCGAAACCGGCCACCAGCGGAAAGATCAGCGGCAGCATGTTGGCGCCGGAACTCCAGGTGACGAGCACAACGCCCGCGATCGGATAGATGAGGCTGAGAAAGACGTAGTGGGACGGCTTGGCGCGAAAATCGTCGAAGCCGAGGCGAAGCGCATCCATCACATCGGACATGCCGATCCGCCGGATCGCCGGGTGCGCCACCATCGCGTCGTGGCCTGCCATCACATGAAATGTCGTCATGACAATTCCTCCTTGCCGGTTCGAGACCGTCTCGGCACGCGCGTGGAGGGCAATCGTCCGCCAGCACGACGGGCCGTGATTGGCATTGAAGGGGTGGAATCATACACCCGCAGCGATGATTTGTCCCTCCCCCTTGACTTCAGCACTTCGTGAACGCACATGCCGGCGCATGAAAGCCTCAGAAGCAGAAATCCTCATCGTCCCCGGATATACCAATTCCGGACCCGAGCACTGGCAGAGCCGCTGGCAGTCCAAGCTCGGCTCGGCGCGGCGCGTCGAGCAGGCCGAATGGTCCAAGCCCGTGCGCGAGGACTGGGTGCAGCGCGTGATCGACGAGGTCGCGGCCGCCAGCAAGCCCGTCGTGCTCGTCGCCCATTCGCTGGGCGTGGCGGCGGCGATCCATGCCGCTCCGCATCTTGGCAACAAGGTCGCCGGCGCCTTTCTCGTGGCGCCGCCCGATGTCGCCAATGACAGTATCCGGCCGAAACACCTGATGACCTTCGGCCCCTATCCACGCGAGCCGCTCGTCTTCCCCTCGCTCGTCGTGGCGAGCCGGAACGATCCCTTCGGCACCTACGAGCATGCCGACGACATCGCTGCCGCCTGGGGCTCGATGCTGCTCGATGCGGGCGAGGCCGGGCATATCAACACGGAGTCCGGGCATGGCCCCTGGCCGGAAGGCACGATGGTGTTCGCCCAGTTCCTGAGCCGCCTCAGGGCGCCCGAATAATGAGCGCCCAAGTGGCGTACACCTCCGCGTGGTGTGTGCCTCCGGTACACCATTAAGAGGAATTTCATAGAAATCCGGCACGCTGATCCTGTTGAGTTCCAAGCAGGCGCCGCGTTTCATGGCCAAACCATCCGGTTCGACCTCCATTGCCGTGCATGAAACGGAGCGCGAGCCGTTTTATCGCCGGCTTTTCGCACGATCCGGATTCGGCTTTGCCGCGCTCGATTCCGAAGGACGCATCCTCGACGCAAACGGGACGTTCTTGCGAGCCTTCGGCGTCTCTTCTCCCTCCCGGCTACCGCCCTTCCCCGACTGCGTCTCGCCAAGGGACCGCGCCGTCATCACCTTTGCGATGCGCCCGAGCCTTGCCGAGCAGACACCGTGGGAGATCCGGTTGCAGCGGCCGGATGGCGCCGAATTCTGGGTCCTCGCGTCCTTCGCCGAAGCGCCTGTTCTGCCCGGCGAGCCGCTGGCGCCCGCCCTCATCGTCCAGACCACTGATATCGACGAGCGCAAGCGCAATGCGCTCGAGTTGGCGGAGCGCGAAAGCCGCTGGAACCATGCGCTCGAATCCGCCGGTCAGGGCGTCTGGGACCACGATTTCGCCCGCGGCGACCTCTTCTATTCCCGCCAATGGCGGGCGATCCGTGGCCTCCGGCCGGATGAACCCATCGATGCCTCGCTGGAGGGATGGCTCCAGTGCGTGCATCCCGACGACCGGGCGCATGTCCTGGAGGAAATCCACAAGCAGGAGACCGGCGAGACGCCGTTCAACATGTTCTCCTATCGCGAGCGCCACAAGAACGGCCATTGGGTCTGGATCGAAAGCCGCGGCGCCGTCGTCGACTACGGGGCTGACGGCAAGCCGACCCGCATCGCCGGCACGGACACGGACATAACCGAGCGCAAGGAAGCCGAAGAACGCCTCGCCCAGATGTCGCGGCGCCTGGAGCTGGCGCTCGGCGTCTCGCGCATTGGCGTCTTCGACGTCAACCTGCAGACCGGCGAGGTCCGCTGGGACGACCGCATGATCGAGATGTACGGCGTTACGGAAAAGCCGGACGCCGGCACGTGGGAACGGACGCTTCATCCGCAGGATCAGTCGAAAGCAAAGGCAAAGGTCAACGACAATCTCACCCGCAGCCAGGATTTCGCCAACGAGTTCCGCATCATCCGCGGCGACGGCGAAATCCGTCACATCCGCAGCCGTGCGGCCCCCTATGTCGACATCGCCGGCGCACCACGCCTCATCGGCGTGAACTGGGACGTCACGGACGACATGCGGCTGCAGGAGGAGCTGCAACATGCCAAGGACCTGGCAGAGGCGCGCAACGCGGAACTGGAAGCCGCCCGGGCACGCATCGAATACACCGCCCTGCACGATCACCTGACCGGTCTGCCGAACCGCCGCTATCTCGATACCACCATCGAGGCTGCCGCGCGGCAGGCACAGCAGACCGGCAGCCGCCTTGCCGTGCTGCATATCGATCTCGACCGCTTCAAGGAAATCAACGATACGCTGGGGCACCTTGCCGGCGACCAGATGCTCGTGCACGCCGCCGGCGTGCTGAATGAACTGAAAGGCCCCGATGACTTCGTCGCCCGCATCGGCGGCGACGAGTTCGTCTTCCTGTCCGCTGGCTCTGCCGGGCGCAACCTTGCCATGCTCGCCGAGGCGATCGTCGCGGCGATGCGCAAGCCCGTCACCTTCAACGGCCACATCTGCCGCTTCGGTGCCAGCGTCGGCATCGCCAGCCAGTCGGGCGCCGGCATCGACGCCAAACAGCTTCTCGTCAATGCCGACCTCGCGCTCTATCGCGCCAAGAACCGCGGACGCAGCCGGCACGAGTTCTTCACCAGCGACTTCCAGGCGCAGATCATCGTCAACAAGCAGACGGCCGACGAAATTCTCACCGGCATCGAGCAGCAGCGTTTCCTGCCCTATTACCAGCCGCAGTTCTGCGCCCGTACGCTCGACGTCGTCGGTGTCGAGACGCTGGCGCGCTGGGACCACCCGACCCGCGGCATCCTCGCACCCGACACCTTCCTGAAGATCGCCGAGGATCTCGATTGCGTGGCGATGATCGACCGGATCGTGCTGGAAAAGTCGCTTGGCGACTATGCCGACTGGCAAGCGCTCGACCTCGGCATCGAAAAGATCTCGGTCAATGTCTCCTCCAAGCGCCTGCACGACCCGGAACTCGCACGCTCGCTGCATACGCTCGCCATTCGCCCGAAGTCCCTTTCCTTCGAACTCCTGGAATCGATCTTCCTCGACGATTGCGACCGCACCGTGCTGGAAAACCTCGCCGAGATGCGCAAACTCGGCATCGACATCGAGATCGACGATTTCGGCACCGGCCACGCCTCGATCATCAGCCTGATGAAGCTCTCGCCGCGCCGGCTGAAGATCGACCGGCAGCTCGTCAAGCCGGTCAGCCGCTCCCCCGGCCAGCGCAAGCTCGTCGGCACCATCGTCGAGATCGGCCGCTCGCTGAACATCGAAGTCGTCGCCGAAGGCGTGGAGACGCCGGCCCATGTCGCCATTATGCGCGATCTCGGCTGCGACATCCTGCAGGGCTATGCGCTCGCCAGACCCATGCCGGCCGCGGCCATTCCCGATTTCGTGCGCCGCCAGGAATGGCGCAACCAGGGCGGCACCGTACGCGACCTCCAGAGCGAGGTCCGCAGGGCCGTCACCCGCTAGAATCGAAAAAAGCCGCCCGGCAGTACCGGACGGCTTTTCGAAACATGGTATCACGGCAGAGCGCCGATCAGCCAACTTCGAGCTGCGCGATGGCGACGGCCAGGAGTTCGATCATCTGGACGCGGATTTCGTCTTCGCTGCGGGCAATGCCAGCAGCATCGAAATCGGCCTTGACCTTGCGCACGACGTCCTCGTGGCCGACTTCCTCGAAATCGGCGGCAACGACTTCCTTGGCATAGGCGTCCGCCTCGCCGTCGGTCTTGCCAAGCAGGCCCGCGGCCCACAGGCCGACCAGCTTGTTGCGGCGCGCTTCGGCCCTGAAGCGCAGCTCCTCGTCCAGCGCGAACTTGGCCTCGAAGGCCTTTTCCCGATCCTGCATGTTCGTCATCGATGACTCCCGTAGATTCTTTAACCCGTTAGGCTCCCCGCCCATAAATCAAAACGACGGCAAAAGTGCAATGCGAACTTTCGTGACCGCGCCGGCTTCCCGCAAAGGCCGGAAAACGGGGGATCGACAGCGACAGCGATTGTTAAAGTGCGGCATTTCGTTTATGGGAGCGCAAACGAACGACACCTGCGCGGGCCCAAACGCGCCAACAACAGAGACAAAATCCATGAACCGTCGCCGCCGTATCTACGAGGGCAAGGCCAAGATCCTGTACGAGGGTCCCGAGCCGGGCACGCTGATCCAGTTTTTCAAGGATGATGCGACCGCCTTCAACAAGAAGAAGCACGATATTATCGACGGAAAGGGTGTGCTGAACAACCGGATTTCCGAGTACATCTTCACCCAGCTCAACAAGATGGGCATCCCGACGCACTTCATCCGCCGGCTCAACATGCGCGAGCAGCTGATCAAGGAAGTCGAGATCATCCCGCTCGAAGTGGTCGTGCGCAACGTCGCCGCCGGCTCGCTGTCCAAGCGCCTCGGCATCGAGGAAGGCACCGTGCTGCCGCGCTCGATCATCGAGTTCTATTTCAAGGCCGATGCGCTCGAAGACCCGATGGTCTCCGAGGAGCACATCACCGCTTTCGGCTGGGCAAGCCCCCAGGAACTCGACGACATCATGGCGCTCGCCATTCGCGTCAACGACTTCCTCTCCGGCCTCTTCCTCGGTGTCGGCATTCAGCTCGTCGATTTCAAGATCGAGTGCGGCCGTCTCTATGAAGGCGACATGATGCGCATCATCATCGCCGACGAGATCTCGCCCGACAGCTGCCGCCTCTGGGACATCGCCACCCAGGAGAAGATGGACAAGGACCGCTTCCGCCGCGACATGGGCGGCCTGGTCGAAGCCTATCAGGAAGTGGCCCGCCGCCTCGGCATCATCAACGAGAACGAGCCCGTGCGCGGCACCGGCCCGGTTCTGGTGAAGTAACACGCCTCCCAAGGATGGACAGACAGACATGATCAAGGCACGCGTAACGGTTACGCTCAAGAATGGTGTTTTGGACCCGCAGGGCAAGGCGATCGAAGGCGCCCTCGGCAGCCTCGGCTTCGACGGCGTCGGCCAGGTCCGCCAGGGCAAGGTCTTCGACCTGGAGCTCGCGACCGCCGACCGCGCCAAGGCCGAGGCCGACCTCAAGGCCATGTGCGACAAGCTGCTGGCCAACACGGTAATCGAGAACTATACTATCGCCCTCGCCTGACGGTTGAAGGAGACGATGGTGACGGATATCTCTCAGGGACTGATGTACGAGCTTATGAACCGTATCCAGTCCGACCTTGTCACGCTCAAGGACGGCCAGAGAGATATGCGGCAGGATATCGTAAGTCTGCGAAATCACATGCATGTCATGCAAGGGGACATCAACAACCTGCACGGCAGCATGGCACAGGTATTGACACGCCTCGACCGTATCGAAAACCGCCTCGAACTGCGTGAACTCGCCGAGGCCCAGGCAAGGTTTGAACCACACCCATGAAGTCCGCCGTCGTCCAACTTCCCGGCCTCAATCGTGACCGCGACATGATCGCGGCGCTGACCAAGATCTCCGGCCAGGCGCCGGTCACCGTCTGGCAGACGGAAACGGAACTGCCGGATGTCGACCTGATCGTCATCCCGGGGGGCTTCTCCTACGGCGACTATCTGCGCTGCGGCGCGATCGCCGCCCGCATGCCCGTCATGCAGGCGATCAAGGCCAAGGCCGAGGCCGGCGTGAAGGTGCTGGGCGTCTGCAACGGCTTCCAGATCCTGCTCGAATCCGGCCTGCTGCCCGGCGCGCTGATGCGCAATGCCTCGCTGAAATTCGTCTGCCGCGAAGTGAAGCTGGAAGTGGTGAACGCCGAGACCGACTTCACCCGCGCCTACGACAAGGGTCAGGTCATCCGCTGCCCGGTCGCCCATCACGACGGCAACTATTTCGCCGACGCCGAGACGCTCGCCGCCGTCGAAGGCAATGGCCAGGTCGTGTTCCGCTATGCGGAAGGCACCAATCCGAACGGCTCGATCAACGACATTGCCGGCGTGATGAACACGAAGGGCAACGTGCTCGGCCTGATGCCGCACCCGGAAAACCTCATCGAAGTCGCCCATGGCGGTTCCGACGGCCGCGGCCTCTTCGCCTCGGTGCTCGACGTCATCGCGGCTTGAGACGCCTCGAAAAACCTTTGGGCCGGGAGTGATTGCGATCTGCCGGCCCGCGGGTTCATGCCGAAGCCAGGGATTGGCTCGGATGACGCGTTCCCGGTGCTTCCGACCATTTCGTCAGGCTCTCTTAACGCCCTGTTGCTATCAAGGGCGCGTGTCCATCCCCGAAAGGCCTTCCATGCGCTCTCTCCTCGCCGCAAAGCTCCTCCTGCCGCTTCTCGCCGCCGCAGGTCTTGTGGCCTGCCAGGCGAAGGCACCCGCACCGAAGGTCAACGGCGCGGCCTTGCCGACCATGGAGCGTGTCGCGCTCGGCGCCAACAGCTGCTGGTTCAAGTCGGGCGACCCCGCCTTCAAGGCCTATCGCCTTGCGCCGGAGCTGAACTCCTTTTCCGGTCGCCCGCGCATCCTCGTCGTCCATCGCAATTCGCCGGAAGCGCGCCCGTTGCTCGTCGTGCAGGCGGAGGGCAATCCGGCGAAGCTCGACGCTTTCGGCCCGCTGATGGGCGAGGCTGCCGGCGCCCGCATCGCCACCGACGTCAAGCGCTGGGCCGGCGGCGGCAAGGGCTGCTGACCGCAGCCTCCCTTCAATCCCAATAGATCGACTTGCGGATTTCCCGCGTTGCTTCGGCACGGCTGACGCCGATGTCGCGAAGCTGTTCGTCCGTCATCTCGACCAGCGCGTGGCGCGTGCGCCGCGTGATGCTCCAGGCATGGCAAGCGCACCAGGCGTGATGCAGCAATGCGCGCAGGCCGGCGGGTCGATTGCACGCCTCCTCGACGAAGATTGTATCAATTGCCATAATCATTTCTCCTGAGGCTTCACAAGCCTTCACAGCAAGCGGTGCATTCAGGAAATAATTGACTCTCCGCGCGGTGCAATCTAAGAATTGGCACCATGACAAATTGGCTTCCCGACCTGCAGGCCTCCGATGGCCCGCTCTATGTGCGCATTGCCGACCAGATCGAGCAGGCGATCAGCACCGGCATGCTCGCCTCCGGCAGCAAGCTGCCGCCGCAGCGCAACCTCGCCTATGACATCGGCGTCACCATCGGCACCGTCAGCCGTGCCTATACCATGGTGCGCGAGCGCGGCCTCGTCAGTGGCGAGGTCGGGCGCGGCACCTATGTGCTGGGCTCGGCGCAGGACAACGACCCGGCCGCCGTCGATCCGGTCAGCGCGAAGCTGGTGGGCACCCGCGCGGCGAATGCACCGCCCGGCAAGCTGCGCTTCGACACGACGGCCGCCACCGATGTCGGCCAGTCGGGCGTCGTCACCGACATGCTCACAGACATCTGCCGGGAGCAGCCGAACGAGATCGCCAGCTACACCCGCAATTTTCCGGTGCAATGGCTGGAGGCCGGGAAGCGCTGGCTGAAGCGGGACGACTGGCAGCCGGCGATCGAAAGCATCGTGCCGACGCTCGGCGCCCACGCTGCCGTCATCGCCGCCGTCTCGGTCATCACCGCCCCCGGCGACCGCATCGTCTTCGAGCACGTCACCTATTCGCAGGTGAGCCGCGGCACCGCCCTCATCGGCCGCCAGACGGTGCTGGTCGAATCGGATGCCCATGGCGTGATCCCGGAGGATTTCGAGCGGGTCTGTGTGCAGCAGCACCCGAAACTCGCCTTCCTCATGACATCCGGCCAGAACCCGACGCTGAGCATCATGCCGGAGGAGCGCCGCCGCGCCATCGCCGCCATCGCCCGTCGGCACAATGTCTTCCTCATCGAGGACAATCTTTATGGCGGCACGGTCGACGCCGGCATTCCGCTTCTGGCGGAAATTGCCCCCGACCGGACCTTCCTCGTCGGCGGCCTGTCGAAGAGCGTTGCGGCCGGGGTGCGCGGCGGCTGGATCGCCTGCCCGCCGCACCTTGCCCAGCGCGTGCGCATCGCCCACAAGATGGTCAGCGGCGGCCTGCCCTACCTGCTTGCCGAACTCGGCGCCCGTCTGGTGCTTTCAGGCATGGCGGATGCCATCCGCACGAAGGTTTCCGCTGAGGTCGAGGCCCGAGAGGCGCATGCGCGAGAAATCTTCGCGGGGCTCGATTTCAATTCGCATCCGCGCGTTCCCTTCCTCTGGCTGAAGCTGCCGGACCCGTGGCTGTCGGGCACGTTCCGCCAGGCGGCATTCGCCGAGGACATCCTCATCGACGACGAGGACGAGTTCAAGGCCGGCCGCTCGGAGAGGACGTTCTACCGGGTACGCATCGGCCTCTCCTCGCCGGACAGCCGCGCGGATGTCGTTGCCGGCCTCCAGCGGCTGCGCCGGCTCATCGCCCATGGCCCGACGGGCTATGACAGTCCGGCCTGAAAACGCGCCGTTTCGGCTGTGATCGGGGTCATTTTCCTGTCGCGCTGCAAGGCAGCATAGGTTAAAGAGACCGCAATCCTGCCCTCCACGACAAGACGAGCGACGATGACCATTTCGAACACCCGCCCGATCACCCCGGAGCTGATTGCCGCCCACGGGCTGAAGCCGGATGAATACGACCGCATCCTCTCGCTGATCGGCCGCGAGCCGACCTTCACCGAACTCGGCATCTTCTCGGCCATGTGGAACGAGCACTGCTCGTACAAGTCCTCCAAGCGCTGGCTGCGCACGCTGCCGACCAAGGGGCCACGCGTCATCCAGGGGCCGGGCGAAAATGCTGGCGTGGTCGATATCGACGACGGCGACTGCGTCGTCTTCAAGATGGAGAGCCACAACCACCCGTCCTATATCGAGCCCTACCAGGGCGCGGCGACGGGCGTCGGCGGCATTCTGCGCGACGTCTTCACCATGGGCGCGCGGCCGGTCGCGGCGATGAACGCGCTGCGCTTCGGCGCGCCGGATCATCCGAAGACCCGCCACCTCGTTTCCGGCGTCGTCGCCGGCGTCGGCGGCTACGGCAATTCCTTCGGCGTGCCGACCGTCGGCGGCGAAGTGGAATTCGATCCGCGCTACAACGGCAACATCCTCGTCAATGCCTTTGCCGCCGGCCTTGCCAAGTCCAACGCGATCTTCCTTTCGGAAGCCAAGGGCGTCGGCCTGCCCGTCGTCTATCTCGGCGCCAAGACCGGCCGTGACGGCGTCGGCGGCGCGACCATGGCATCGGCCGAATTCGACGAGTCGATCGAGGAGAAGCGCCCAACCGTGCAGGTCGGCGACCCCTTCACCGAAAAGTGCCTGCTGGAGGCCTGCCTCGAACTGATGCAGACCGGCGCCGTTATCGCCATCCAGGACATGGGGGCCGCCGGCCTCACCTGCTCCGCCGTCGAAATGGGCGCCAAGGGCGACCTCGGCATCGAGTTGAACCTCGATCTCGTGCCGGTGCGCGAAGAGCAGATGACCGCCTACGAGATGATGCTGTCGGAAAGCCAGGAGCGCATGCTCATGGTTCTCGAACCCGCCAAGGAGGAGGTCGCCAAGGCGATCTTCGTCAAGTGGGGCCTCGACTTCGCCATCGTCGGCTACACGACGGACGACCTGCGCTTCCGCATCCTGCACCAGGGCGAGGAAGTCGCCAACCTGCCGATCAAGGATCTCGGCGACCAGGCCCCGGAATACGACCGCCCCTGGCGCGAGCCGGGCAAGCCCGCGCCGCTGCCGGCGAACCTCGTCGCCGAACCCGCCAACTATGGCGAGGCGGTCTTGAAGCTCGTCGGTTCGCCGAACCAGTCGAGCCGCCGCTGGGTCTACGAGCAGTACGATACGCTGATCCAGGGCAATTCGCTGCAGATCCCCGGCGGCGATGCCGGCGTCGTGCGCGTGGAAGGCCATGCCAGCAAGGCCCTCGCCTTCTCCTCCGACGTCACCCCGCGCTATGTCGAGGCCGATCCGTTCGAGGGCGGCAAGCAGGCCGTCGCGGAATGCTGGCGCAACATCACGGCGACCGGCGCCGAGCCGCTCGCCTCCACCGACAACCTGAACTTCGGCAATCCGGAAAAGCCCGAGATCATGGGCCAGTTCGTCAAGGCCATCCAGGGCATCGGCGAAGCCTGCCGGGCGCTGGACTTCCCGATCGTCTCCGGCAACGTCTCGCTCTACAACGAGACGAACGGCGTCGCGATCCTGCCGACCCCGACCATCGCCGGCGTCGGCCTCCTGCCCGACTGGTCGGTCATGGCCAAGATCGGTGGCGCGAAGGACGGCGACCAGCTCGTTCTGATCGGTATCGACGGCAGCCATCTCGGCCAGTCCGTCTATCTGCGCGACGTAGCCGGCCTCGTCGACGGCCCGGCACCTGAAGTCGATCTCCACGCCGAGCGCCGCAACGGCGATTTCGTGCGCTCGGCCATCCGCAACGGCCAGGTCACCGCCTGCCACGACATCTCCTCCGGCGGCCTCGCTGTCGCGCTTGCAGAGATGGCGATGGCCTCCGGCAAGGGCGCAACGGTCGATCTTTCCGCGGCGAACGGCCCGGCCCATGCGCTGCTCTTCGGCGAAGACCAGGCACGCTACGTGCTCGCCGTCCCGGCCGATCTCGCGGGCTTCCTGTGCGCCAATGCGGAAGGTGCCGGCGTACCGTTCCGTCGTCTCGGCACGGTCGGTGGCGATGCACTCGTGGTGGACGGCCTCCTGTCGCTGCCGATTGAGCAATTGCGCGACACCCATGAATCGTGGTTCCCTGACTTCATGGATGGCAACGGCAACGCCGCTGCTGCCGCAGAATAACAGTAAGGGGAAGCGCACATGCCTATGTCACCCGGCGATATCGAAGACATGATCAAATCCGGCATTCCCGGAGCAAAGGTGGTCATCCGCGATCTTGCTGGCGACGGCGATCACTACGCCGCCGAAGTCGTCGCGGAAGCCTTCCGCGGAAAGACCCGCGTGCAGCAGCACCAGATGGTCTACGATGCGCTGAAGGGCAATATGGGCGGCATCCTGCACGCCCTCGCCCTCCAGACCTCGATCCCGGAGTAAAATCCGCCCATGGCCGATCTCATCAAGGAACTCGTCAGCGGCGTGGTCGATGCAGCCCTCAAGGAGGTGCTGAAGAAGACCGGCGTGCGCAAGGCCTCGACCCGGCGCACGCGCCGCAAGACGACGACGCGCAAGAAGGCGTCCGGCGGGCTCCTCGGTGACATCATCGAAGCCGCGCTGAAACCGGAAAAGAAGCCGGCCAGGCGCCCGCGCAAACAGGTGAGCCGCCGTCGCACGGCGGCAAGCCGCAGCCGCCAGCGCAGCCGCTGACCGGACGACCGGGCGCGGCGAACGCGCAACACCGTAGAAATGCTAAGGGAGCCCCGCACGTTTTTTGTGGCGGGGCTTCTGGCATTTGTCACACGAGATTGTTATCTAGGGCGAATGGTTCATCGCATCGGCCCTTGAAGCCGATTTGCTAGGGAATACGGCTATGAGTGGCATCCACGATTTCATCGAAAACGAAGTGAAGACGAACGACGTCGTCCTGTTCCTGAAGGGCACGCCGGAATTCCCGCAGTGTGGGTTCTCCGGTCAGGTCGTGCAGATCCTCGACTACGTGGGCGTGGGCTACAAGGGCATCAACGTGCTTGCCGACGCCGACATCCGCCAGGGCATCAAGGACTATTCCAACTGGCCGACCATCCCGCAGCTCTATGTGAAGGGTGAGTTCATCGGCGGTTGCGACATCGTGCGCGAAATGTTCCAGTCGGGCGAGCTGCAGTCTCACCTTCAGGAACAGGGTATTTCGATCAAGGGCGCTGCCTGACGCTTTACGGTCTTTCCGAAGACCCCGAGCTTTTCAAAGGCGCCGCACCCCAGCGGCGCCTTATCTCTTTCATGGATTAATGTGATTATGTCTGGACTTTCCCCCGAAGCTTCCCAGCGCCTGAATGGCATGGGCAAGATAGAATTCATTGCGCTCATGGCGCTTCTCATGGCGCTCAACGCGCTCGCCATCGACATCATGCTGCCCGGTCTGCAGGAGATCGGCGCCAGCCTCGGCGTAGAGAATGAGAACCACCGGCAATATGTCATTTCCGCCTACCTGATCGGCTTCGCCTTCGCGCAGCTGGTCTACGGGCCGATCTCCGACCGGTTCGGCCGGCGCATTCCCATGTTCATCGGTCTGGCCATCTACATCGTCTCGTCGCTCGCCGCGATTCTCGTACCGAGCTTTGCCGCGCTTCTGGCGCTGCGCGTCATCCAGGGCATCGGTTCGGCCGCCATGCGCGTCATCACCATCTCGATCGTCCGCGACATTTTCGGCGGGCGCGCGATGGCGGAGGTCATGTCGCTGATCATGATGGTGTTCATGGTCGTTCCGGTGCTGGCGCCGGGCACCGGTCAGGTCGTCATGCTGTTCGGCGAATGGCACCTCATCTTCGTCTTCATGGCGGTCATGGCGGCCGTCATCTGGGCATGGATGTATTTCCGCCTGCCGGAAACCCTGCATCCCGAAGATGTGCGTCCCTTCACGGTGCGTTCGGTCCTCGACGGTTTCCGCATCGTTCTGACGAACCGCGTCGCACTCTGCTACACGCTCGCCAGCACCTTCATCTTCGGCGCCCTGTTCGGCTTCATCAACTCGGCGCAGCAGATCTATGTCGGCATCTACGGGCTCGGCGTCTGGTTCCCGGTCGCCTTTGCCGGCGTCGCCGCCTTCATGGCGCTGTCGTCCTTCGTCAATGCGCGGCTCGTCGGCAAGTTCGGCATGCGGCGCCTGTCGCATGGTGCGCTGGTGGGCTTCCTCGGCGTCAACACGCTGTGGCTGCTCCTGACGCTCGTCTGGACACCGCACCTGCCGTTCGCCATCTTCATCGTGCTCTTCGCACTGTCGATGTTCCAGTTCGGCTGGATCGGCTCCAACTTCAACTCGCTCGCCATGGAACCCCTCGGCCACGTCGCCGGCACGGCCTCCTCGGTGCTCGGCTTCATGGGCACCGCCGGCGGCACGATTTTGGGCGCCATCATCGGCCAGGCCTTCAACGGCACGGCCCTGCCGCTGGTCATGGGCTTCTTCGTGCTGTCGATCATCGGCCTGATCTTCGTCTTGATCGCCGAGCACGGAAAGCTGTTCCAGCCGCACAACAAGCCGGTTTGACAGGGAACACCCTGCTTCCTTCCGCCATCGTCGGGCTCGCCCCAAGGATGACAAGGGAGAAAGGACGGAGATAAAGAAAAGGCCCGGCTGCGGACGCAACCGGGCCTTTTTGCTGGAATGAAATATACCTCAGTCGACGAAGACTTCGCGGCGCAACATCTCCCAGCTGTCCTTGTCGGGCGCGACCAGCAGGCCGCCCTCGACATGGTGCGGCTTGTAGGCCGAGCCGTCGAAGCGGGCGGCATAGGCACCCGCCTCCTGGGCGATGAGCGTGCCGGCAAGGTGATCCCAGGGCATCAGCTTGTTGTACATGAGATAGTGCAGGTGGCCGCCGGCAAAGGTGCGGTACTCATGCGCGGCGCAACGATAGTTGGAAACGAAGGCGACCTTCGCGAGGTTCGACAGGATACGCGCCCGGCGCTCCCGGTCGAGGAAACTCGTCGAGGCCATGCCGGTCATCGCTTCCAGCGGCGCACCGCCGCGCGTCTTCAGCCGCACGGCCGGCCGGTGATCGCCGGTCTGCCAGGCGCCGCCGCCCTTTTCCGCCATGACGAAATCGTCGCCCATCGGGTCATAGATGATGCCGCCGACCGTTTCGCCGCCGGAGACGATCGCCGCCATGACGCCGAAGAGCGGTACGCCCGAGGCGAAATTGAAAGTGCCGTCGATCGGGTCGACGACGATCGCGACATCCGCATCCTTGAGCTTTGGCAGAAGGGCCGGGTCGGCCGCGACCGATTCCTCGCCGACAAACAGCACGCCCGGAAACTGCGCCGTCACCTCGCGCTTGATGAAGCGTTCGGCCGCCTCGTCGGCTTCCGTCACCAGGTCGTTGGCATCCGCCTTGGTGCGGATATCACCCTTGGCAAGCGCACGGAAGCGCGGGCGGATTTCCGCCTCGGCCGCCTGTGCAAGCACGAGAGCGAGGGCATTGATATCAATCGTCGTCATGGGGCCTTACCGTTTCGAGGGAGGAGAAATCGAAAAGTTTCGGGTCGAGAAGATGGGACGGATTGGTGTGGCCGAGCGCACGCAGCATGGCGTCCTTGCGGCCCGGCATGCGCGTTTCGATGTCCGCCAGCATCGCCTTCATCGCATTGCGCTGGAGCCCGTCCTGCGAGCCGCAGAGATCGCAGGGAATGATCGGGAACTGCATGGCGGCGGCGAACTTGGCGAGATCGTCCTCCGCCGCATAGGCGAGCGGACGCAGCACCATGAGGTCGCCTTCATCGTTCAAAAGCTTCGGCGGCATGGCGGCGAGCCGCCCGCCGTGGAAGAAATTCATGAAAAAGGTTTCGAGAATATCCTCGCGATGGTGACCGAGCACCAGCGCATCGCAGCCCTCCTCCCGGGCGACGCGATAGAGATTGCCGCGCCTGAGGCGCGAGCAGAGCGAACAATAGGTCGCCCCCGACGGCACCTTCTCCTTCACGATGGAATAGGTGTCGCGGTACTCGATCCGGTGTTTGACGCCGATCGAGGCAAGATAGTCCGGCAGGATATGCTTCGGAAAATTCGGCTGGCCCTGGTCGAGATTGCAGGCGATCAGCTCGACCGGCAGGAGGCCGCGCCATTGCAGGTCCATCAGCAGGGCGAGCAGGCCATAACTGTCCTTGCCGCCGGATAGGCCGACGAGCCAGCGTTTCTGGCCCTTCAGCATGGAAAAATCATCCATCGCCTGCCGCACCTGCCGGAGCAGGCGCTTTCGCAGCTTGTTGAAGGAGACGCTGGAGGGCGCATCCGCAAAGAGCGGATGGCGGCCGGTCTCCGGTGCGTCGTCGTCGGTGTCAGCAAAGGCCAGGGTCGTTGATGCCGTCATGGGCCTGCAATGCCCCGAACCGGCCGCACAATCAAGCCCCGAACACCGACCAGCCCGTGCGCGCCGCCAGCATTTCGAGCGCCAGCGAGCCGAGAAGCGAATTGCCGTTCTCGTTGAGCCCCGGCGACCAGACGGCGACCGACGCCTTTCCGGGCGCGACGGCCAGGATTCCGCCGCCGACACCGCTCTTGCCCGGCAGGCCGACGCGATAGGCGAAGTCGCCCGAGCCGTCGTAGTGGCCACAGGTCAGCATGAGTGCGTTGATACGCCGCGCCCGAAGGTGCGAGACGACCCGGTGGCCGGTCAGCGGATTGGTGCCGCTGTTGGCGAGGAACAGCCCTGCCCTGGCGAGCTGCCGGCAGCTCATTGCCAGCGCGCACTGATGGAAATAGACGCCGAGCACCAGTTCGGCCGCATGGTCGAGCTTGCCGAAGGAGCGCATGAAATTGGCAAGCGCGAAATTGCGGAAGCCCGTCGCCTGCTCCGAGCGCGCGACGTCCTGGTCGATGATGATATCGTCCTCATCCGCGAGATAACGCAGGAACCGCACGACCTCGCCGATCGCTTCCTTCGGTGTATGTCCGGCCAGCACGAGGTCGGTGATGGCGATCGCCCCGGCATTGATGAAGGGATTGCGCGGGATGCCGCCCTCATGCTCGAGCTGGACGATAGAATTGAAAGCCGAGCCGGACGGCTCGCGCCCGACACGCTTCCAGATCGCCTCACCGTGTTTGCCAAGGGCCAGCGTAAGGGTGAAGACCTTGGAAATGCTCTGGATGGAGAAGGCTTCTTCCGCATCGCCGGCAAGGTGCACCGCACCGTCTGTGGTGACCACGGCGATGCCGAATTTTTCCGGATCCACATGGGCAAGCTGCGGAATGTAGTCCGCCACCCTGCCCTCGCCGCGCCGTGGCGACAGCGCCGCGTGGATTTCCTCGACGATACCCTGCAAGTCCGTCATCCCGTCCCCCCGAAACGAAAAAGCCGCCAATCTCTTGGCGGCTTTTCCGATTTGCGCAAGGTGTCTTCAGCGATTAACGCGAGTAGAATTCGACGACCAGGTGCGGTTCCATGACGACGGCGTAGGGCACGTCGGAGAGAACCGGGATGCGAACGAAGGTCGCGGTCATCTTGTTGTGGTCGGCTTCGATGTAGTCCGGAACGTCGCGTTCAGCCAGACCAACGGATTCGAGAACCGTGACGAGCTGCTTGGACTTTTCCTTGACTTCGATGACGTCGCCCGGCTTGCAACGGTAGGAACCGATGTTGACGCGGACGCCGTTGACCTTGACGTGGCCGTGGTTGACGAACTGACGGGCAGCAAAGACCGTCGGAACGAACTTGGCGCGGTAGACGATCGCGTCGAGGCGCGATTCGAGCAGACCGATCAGGTTTTCCGGGGTGTCGCCCTTGCGGCGCTCAGCTTCGGCGAAGATCGCACGGAACTGCTTCTCGCGGATGTCGCCGTAGTAGCCCTTCAGCTTCTGCTTGGCGCGGAGCTGAACACCGAAGTCCGAAAGCTTGGACTTGCGGCGCTGGCCGTGCTGGCCCGGGCCGTATTCGCGGCGGTTGACCGGGGACTTCGGACGGCCCCAGATGTTTTCGCCCATGCGGCGGTCGATTTTGTACTTGGATGCAGCGCGCTTGCTCATCGCATTTCCTCTTGGTCTTGTTATCGCCTGCCCGTTGCCGGACCGGCTGAAGGAAACACGCCCTCCTCTGAACCTTTTCCGAGGTTCCGACAGGCTTCTCACGATCGCGACCGGAGAATCCACGGGACATGTCAAATGAAACACCGGACATTTCTGCCCGGCGTTGACGGGGTCATTAGGCAGTTTTCAAAAATTTGTCAACGCATCTTGCAGGAGGAATTCGCCTTGCCTATCTTCCCCGGCAGTAACAGCCCCGGGCCCCTCTGACTTGTGCCTTGCCGGACCTCGTGATGTCGAGGCTGTATCACCAACATATCCGGCAAGGGAAACCGTCATGGATTTTCTGTGGCTTGACTTCCAGGGCACTGCCGTCTGGATGTGGCTGTCGTTCATCGCAATCGTTCTCGCCCTCCTCGCGCTCGATCTCGGCGTTCTCCACAAGGAGAACAAGGAAATCGGCATCAAGGAGAGCCTCCTTCTTTCCACCTTCTATATCGGTCTTGGCCTCGCCTTCGGCGGCTTTGTCTGGTTCCAGTCCGGCGCACAGGCCGGCGTCGAATACCTGACGGGTTTCGTCGTCGAAAAGAGCCTTGCGATGGACAACATCTTCGTCATCGCGATGATCTTCGGCTATTTCGCCGTCCCCCGGCAGTATCAGCACCGCGTGCTGCTCTGGGGTATCCTCGGCGTGATCGTCCTGCGCGGCATCATGATCGCCGCGGGTGCCGCCGTCATCGAGAACTACGGCTGGGTGCTCTACATCTTCGCCGCCTTCCTCGTCTTCACCGGCATCAAGATGCTGTTCTCGTCGGACGAAGCCTACGATGTCGCTTCAAACCCGCTCCTGAAACTGCTGCGCCGCCGCCTGCCGGTGACCGACGCGCTGCACGGCGACCGCTTCCTCGTCCGCCAGCCCGATCCGAAGACCGGGCGCCTGCGCACCTACGTGACGCCGCTGCTGCTCGCCCTGGTGCTCGTCGAATTCGCCGACCTCGTCTTCGCGGTCGATTCGATCCCGGCGATCTTCGCCATCACGACGGATCCGTTCATCGTCTACACGTCGAACATCTTCGCGATCCTCGGCCTGCGCGCGCTGTATTTCGCCCTTTCGGCCCTGATCCACCGCTTCGCCTATCTGAAGTATGCACTGGCGACGGTGCTCATCTTCATCGGCTCGAAGATCTTCGTCGCCGACATGCTGGGCCTTGCGAAAATCCCGCCGATGGTTTCGCTCGGCGTGACGGTCACCATCCTTGCAGCCGGCATCTTCGGTTCGCTCTGGGCGACCCGCAAGGACGCTGAGAAGGCGATCGCCGAAGACGCGTAAACCTCACTCCGCGGCGGCGGGATGGGTGTCCGTCAGATCGGGCCCATTCGCGTCGCCCGGCTGGGTCTCGCAGCCAAGATCCGGGAAAGCGACGATACGGTGGCCGGCAAGATCGCTGTGCACGACCACCAGCCCCTGCTCCTCGAAGTAACCGAGAAGGCGGCGCGCGCGACGGGCGGAATGGGTTCCGTAGGCGCGCGCGATCCGCGCATCGGAGGGGCAGGCAAGCCCGCGCACGGCAGCCTGCGCCACCAGCAGGAACACACCCTGCAGATCCTCGGTGACGCTGCGGGAAAGATCGAGCGCCCGGCCCCAGATTTCGGTCGCCGCGGTCTCGGCATCGACCCCGGAGCGCGCGACCGCCATCTTGCGGCGGAAGGCCGGCAGCGAAAGCGGCGCGCCCGGCACGCGGCGGATGCGGCAACGCACGAGGAAATCCTGAAAAAGCTCTGCATCGGCCCGGAAGGCCGCCTCGGGATTGCCGAGGATTTCGGCAAGCGCCTGGTCGAGTAGGCCCTCGCGCTCCTCCGCGGAGATTTCCGGCGCCGGCGCCTTCGTTTCCGCCTGCACCGGTTCCGGCCGCGCGCGGGACAGTTCGGCGAGAATGTCCGTCGTCGGGCGCGGCGCAGGCGGTGCACGGCGAACGAGCGGACGGGAAAACTCGTCCGGATCGGGCGTGAAGATCAAATCCTCGACATCCGGCAGGGCATCCGGCAACGGCATCAGCTTGGGGCTGGTCGAGCGTGCGGAGGTCTCCACCGTACCGATCGTCACCGGCAAAGGACGGCGCGACAGCGCCGGGCCGAGCGCGACGAAGGAACCGCGCGGCAGGTCGCGGAACATTTCCGCCTGCCGACGGTCGAGGCCGAGCAGGTCGGCGGCACGCGCCATGTCGATATCGAGGAAGGTGCGGCCCATCAGGAAGTTGGAGGCCTCGGCCGCGACGTTCTTGGCAAGTTTTGCGAGGCGCTGCGTGGCGATGACGCCGGCAAGGCCGCGCTTGCGGCCGCGGCACATCAGATTGGTCATCGCGCCGAGCGAGAGTTTGCGCGCCTCTTCGGAGACTTCACCGCTGACGGCGGGCGCGAAAAGCTGCGCCTCGTCGACGACGACGAGCACCGGATACCAGAAATCCCGGTCCGCATCGAACATCGCATTGAGGAAGATTCCGGCCGCACGCATCTGCTCGTCGGCCTCCAGCCCTTCCAGCGAAAGCACGCAGGAGACCCGATGCTGGCGGATACGGTTGGCGATGCCGACAAGCTCGGCCTCCGTGCGCTGGCCATCGACCACGACATGGCCGAACCGGTCGGACAGCGTGACGAAATCGCCCTCGGGATCGATGATGACCTGCTGAACCCATTGGGCGGACTGTTCGAGCAGGCGCCGCAGGAGATGCGACTTTCCCGAGCCCGAATTTCCCTGCACCAGGAGGCGCGTCGCCAGCAGCTCCTCGATATCGAGCCTGGCCGGTGCGCCGCCCTGCACCGTCCCCATGTCGATGCCGACCTTCATCCCGTTCCTCGTCTAAAAATTCCTGATTCGCCGGCCGCCACCGGATATCAGGCATGCCCTAACACGAAACACGCAGCCGTCACGCCCGGCTTTTTGGAAGAATCCACAGGCAAAGCCGCGTCAGACGACCCGGAGCCCGAACCCCTGCATTAGCCGGCGTGTCGAAAAATCCGGTTTGCCCGAGGTGAACACGGCGATGTCCTCGCCAGGGGCGAGGGTTTCCAGCGGCGGCACGAGACGGCGCGCCTGGCGGGCGATGGCCTCGGCCGGGTCGAGCCAGTCGACCGGCCAGGGGGCGAGCTTGCGGAAGAGATTGGCCATGAACGGGTAGTGCGTGCAGGCGAGCACGACAATATCCGTCTTGTGGCCGTCCTCGTCGACGAAACAGGGCGCGATCTCGGCGCGCACGGCATCGTCGGAAAAGGTCTCGCCGCGGATATAGGCTTCCGCCATGCGGGCGAGGTTTTCCGAGCCGACGAGGCGCACGTCGCACTGGCTGGCGAAGGACTGGATGAGGTCGCGCGTGTAGGCGCGCTTCACCGTGCCGGGCGTCGCGAGCACCGAGACGAGGCCGGAACGGGTGCGCTCGGCGGCGGGTTTGATGGCAGGCACGGTGCCGACGAAGGGCATGTGCGGGAATGCGGCGCGCAGGTCCGCTCCCACCAGCGTGAAGGCCGTGTTGCAGGCGATGACGCAGATTTCCGGATCGTGCTCGGCAAGCAGTCCTTCGAAGAGATCGATGACATGCGTCTTCAGCGCCGGCTCTTCCCAGCCGCCGTAGGGAAAACCGGCATCGTCGGCCACATAGGTGAAATGCCGCTCGGGCATCAGCACGCGCGCCTCACGCAGAACGGTCAGGCCACCGATGCCGCTGTCGAACATCAGGATGGGCTTTGCCGTCTGTTCCGGAGCCTTGCCGAGTGAGGAACCGGCCGCCGACTTTTCGGGAAAGGGCCTATTCGTCGTCACGGGGCACCTTGGGCCGACGATTGCGGGTGCGGTTCGGATTGCTCGCGCCGCGAGGCGATTCGCGGGTGAAACGATCGAGGCATGAGATGATGCCGCGCATGACCTGGATCTCCGTGCCGGTGAAGGAAGGGCGCGTCAGGATGGCGCGCAGGTTCTCCACCAGCTTTGGCTTTTTTTCGGCAGGCCGGAAGTAGCCGCGCGCGTCCAGCGTCTCCTCCACATGATCGAAGAGCCCCTGCAACTCCTCCTTCTTGGCCGGGCGCTGTGGCAGCGCGTCGAAGGGCGTATCCTCGACGGAGGCAAGGCCGCTCTTCATCCATTCGTAGCTCATGAGGAGCACGGCCTGGGCGAGGTTGAGCGAGGCGAAGGCGGGATTGACCGGAAAGGTCACCAGTTCGTCGGCGAGCGCGATCTCCTCGTTGGTGAGGCCCGTGCGCTCGCGGCCGAAGAGGATGCCGGTCTTTTCGCCAGCGCGGAAGCGCGTGCGCAGGTCGTCGGCGGCAACCACGGGCGAGCGAACTTCCTTGTAGCCATAGCGGTCGCGTGCCGTCGTCGCATAGACGAATTCGAGATCGGCGACGGCCGCTTCCAGGGATGGATAGACCTCCGCCGCCTCGATGACGTGATCCGCCTTGCTGGCCGCGGAAATCGCCTTCTCGCTCGGCCAGCCGTCGCGCGGGTTGACCAGGCGCAGCTCGGCAAGGCCGAAATTCGCCATGGCGCGCGCCACCATGCCGATATTCTCGCCGAGTTGCGGATGAACGAGAATGATCGCCGGTCCTTCGGCGATCAGCGTGCGTTCGCTGTTCGTGCCTGCCATGCCCATATGTCCCTAAAGCATGTCACGCAAAAGTGTGCCGCGGTTTTGCGCTACCGACATGCGAAAATCAAAAATCCAAGGCGCCGGAAGCGAATCCGAAGGACCGCGGCGCGCGCGCTTTGGAAAGATGGGCCTCACTGGCACAATACGCCGGAAATGAAAAGCGCCAGCCGCCTATTCCGGGGATTCGGCGGCGCTGCCGCTACCACCGTTGGCGCCAGCCTCGGCGATCTCCAGCATTTCCTTCTTCAGGGAGGCGCCATCCTCGAAGCTGGGACGCTCGATATCGTCGATGACCGTCCTTCCGTCCTCCTCGATCACCTTGAAGACCAGCTTTTCCGGCTGCCAGTCGCTGGCCCGCTCGCCGAAACAATGGCTGTTGTCGAAGGTCACGGTCACGTCTTCAGCGCCGTTTGCCGGCTGCCCCTCGGCGGTCGCCACGTCCTTCAGCGCGCAGCCGTCCTGTCCGCCGATGATCGGATCGTAGTCGAAGGGCGAGCCGCCGTCGTCATAGGCCGGGAACTTCGCCGCCTCCTTGTATTTCGCGACGAAATCCTTGCTGTAGAGACGCTTCAGGAAATCCTCGGAGAAGTAGTCGGTATAGGGCGGCGGCGTATCGGTGTCCGTGCCCATGTCCTGCCAGTTGGCCGTGGCGGCCGCCATGACCTCCGCGACGGGCGCCTTGAAATCGGCAGCCTCGACGGAAACGGGAAGCAGAAGGGCGAGCGCCACGAAACCGAAACGCGACATCATATTCTCCATTGGATGACGGCGGACCGGAGCGGCCGCCCGAGAGCCTTCCTGAAACGGAATTTTGGCGAAACTTATTCTCAACCCCGGCGAAAATAAACCGTCTCGGTAATTGGTTGTCTTTGCCTTCCCGGCCGCGAGTGCTATAGGGCCAAGCGTTCCTTTCAAGTCCACGATCCGGGGCGCTAGGCCCCGACAAAACACGAGGCTCTCCATGGCAAAGATCAAGGTCGCCAACCCCGTCGTCGAACTCGACGGCGATGAGATGACGCGCATCATCTGGCAGTTCATCAAGGAAAAGCTGATCCATCCTTACCTGGATATCGACCTCCACTATTACGACCTCGGCATGGAAAACCGCGACGCCACCGACGACCAGGTGACGATCGACGCGGCGAACGCCATCAAGAAGCATGGCGTCGGCGTCAAGTGCGCCACCATCACGCCGGATGAAGCCCGCGTCGAAGAATTCAAGCTGAAGAAGATGTGGAAGTCGCCGAACGGCACGATCCGCAACATCCTCGGCGGCGTCATCTTCCGCGAGCCGATCATCTGCAAGAACGTGCCGCGTCTCGTTCCGGGCTGGACCAAGCCGATCATCGTCGGCCGCCACGCCTTCGGCGACCAGTACCGCGCCACCGACTTCAAGTTCCCCGGCAAGGGCAAGCTGACGATGAAGTTCGTCGGCGAGGACGGCAAGGAAATCGAATACGACGTGTTCGACGCCCCGTCCGCCGGCGTCGCAATGGGCATGTACAACCTCGACGATTCGATCACCGAATTCGCCCGCGCGTCGTTCAACTACGGCCTGCAGCGCAAGGTGCCGGTCTATCTCTCGACCAAGAACACCATTCTCAAGGTCTATGACGGCCGCTTCAAGGACATCTTCCAGCAGGTCTTCGACGCCGAATTCGCCGACAAGTTCAAGGAAGCCAAGATCTGGTACGAGCACCGCCTGATCGACGACATGGTCGCCTCGGCGCTCAAGTGGTCCGGCGGCTATGTCTGGGCCTGCAAGAACTATGACGGCGACGTGCAGTCCGACATCGTCGCCCAGGGTTTCGGTTCGCTCGGCCTGATGACGTCGGTTCTGATGACGCCGGACGGCAAGACCGTCGAAGCCGAAGCCGCCCACGGCACGGTGACGCGCCACTACCGCCAGCACCAGAAGGGCGAAGAAACCTCGACCAACTCGATCGCCTCGATCTTCGCCTGGACGCGTGGCCTTGCCCACCGCGCCAAGCTGGACGGCAATGCGGAGCTGGCCAAGTTCTCCGAAACGCTGGAACGCGTCTGCGTCGAAACCGTCGAATCGGGCTTCATGACCAAGGACCTCGCGCTCCTCATCGGTCCCGACCAGCCGTGGCTCTCCACCACCGGCTTCCTCGACAAGATCGACGAGAACCTCAAGAAGGCCATGGCGGCCTGAGCCTGAAACGAGACTTCGCAAAGCCCGGCCCAGCGCCGGGCTTTTCTTTTGCATGCCCTTGCGCACCCCGGCCCGCGCCCTATTCTCCCCTCGCCATAGGAGGAGAATACCATGGCCGAAGAGCTTGTTTTCTATAGCAACCCGATGTCGCGCGGGCGCATCGCCCGCTGGATGCTGGAGGAGGTCGGCGCGCCCTACCGCAGCGAATGGCTGACCTTCGAAGGCTCGATGAAGGCGCCGGAATACCTTGCGGTCAATCCCATGGGCAAGGTGCCCGCCATCCGCCATGGCAAGACCGTGGTGACGGAAGCCGCCGCCATCTGCGCCTACATGGCCGACGCCTTTCCCGAAGCCGGCCTTGCCCCGCCGGCAAACCTGCGCGGGGACTATTATCGCTGGATGTTCTTCGCGGCGGGTCCGGTTGAAATGGCGGTCTCGCTCAAGGCCTTCGGACTCAGCGTGCCGAAGGAACGCGAACGCAGCATCGGCTGCGGCAGCTATCAATCGGTGCTGGACGCCCTCTCCTTCGCCGTCACCCGCACGCCCTATATTGCCGGCGACGCCTTCACCGCCGCCGACGTCTATGTCGGCTCGCATATCAGCTGGGGCTTGCAGTTCGGCTCGCTGGAAACACGGCAGGAATATCAGGCCTACTGGGACCGTTTGAAGGATCGCCCGGCCTATCTGAAGGCCAAGGCGATCGATGACGAGGAGATGCATCGGCAGCTCGAAGCGATGAAGAAGAGCTAGGGCTGGCTGTCTTTGCCGCTTCTCTTTCTTTCGTGGTGGTCGGGTTCGGCCCGACCACCCGAACGCCCAGCACCCAGTAATGGGGATCCTCGGGCCGAGCCTGAAAGCGACAGGTCGGAACAATCACCTGCTGCAACTCTCCGCGCCGTGCTGCCGGCCTCAGGCCACCGCCGCCGCCCGCTGGAGCGGCAGGCAGATTTCCGTCAGGAGCTCGTTCGGCGGAACCTCGCGCGGATTGTTGAGATAGGTCTCGAACATCACCTCGTCGCGGATCGAGCGCCCCGAGGCGGGAAGCCATGTGGCGTAGAGCCAGCGATAGGCCGCGCCCATATTCGCATAGGGCCCCTGGTGGCGCAGCACAGCGTAGTCGCCTTCTGCGAGCGTGCGGCGCACGAGCGGCGCCTCGACGGGAGCCTCCGTGCCCGCCGTCACGCAGGCGAAGGAGCGCAGCTTCGCCTCCGGCACAAGATCGGGATCATCAAGGAAGATGCCGATCATGCGCATGTCCGGCCGGAAGATGTTGCGGGAAAAGAGCGCGCCGTAAAGCGCCTCGAAGGCCTTTCCGATGCCCATATAGGAGCCGGAATGGGGAACCGCGAGCAGCGTCTGCTCGGGCATGGTGCGAATGGTCACGTCGAACATGCGGGAAGACTCCTTGCCGTTTTGGGGTTCATAGGCGCGATGGGAACCCTCCTTGCGGTAGCGTGCCGGCGGCAGGCCGTAGACTGCCGCAAAGGTACGGTTGAAGGACTGGAGGTTGGGGTACCCCCATCGCGCGGCGATGTCCCGGACGGAGCGGTCGCTGCGCACCAGATCGCCCGCCGCACGGTGCAGACGCAACCGTCGGAAGGTACCCGCCAGCGTCTCGTTGTGTACGGCGCGGTAGACGCGGTGCCAGTGATAGGCGGAAAGGCAGGCGATCTCCGACAGCCGGTCGAGGTCGAGATCCTCTTCCAGATGCTCGTAGATATAGGCGGAAACCCTGAGCAGGCGCTTTTCATAGGCTGTCCAGATCTCGTTTTCACTCATGCCGTTTTCCTCTCGCCGGAACGCATTCAATCAAGCATGGCGCGATTTCACAAATCCTGCGCTTCTTCTTGCTCTGCAAATTTCGCATAGCCTTGCCTTGTGTCATTGCAAAAACGGGCGACTCGGCGTGAGATGACCGCGCCGGCCCCTTTCTCCATCCTCCGGCCTTTCGAGGCACCCATGACCGATACCCTGATGCCGAAGCTCGCCAGCGTTTTCGCGGAGGGCTACGGCCCCGCGCGTTTCAAGGCCGATGCGCTGTCCGGCCTCACGGTGGCGATCGTCGCGCTGCCACTGTCCATGGCGATCGCCATCGCCTCGGGCGTCACGCCGGATCGCGGTCTCTACACCGCCATCATCGGCGGTTTCCTGGTTTCCGCCCTCGGCGGCAGCCGGTTTCAGGTGGGCGGGCCGGCCGGCGCCTTCATCGTGCTGGTCTCGGCGACGGTCGCCCGCCACGGCGTCGAGGGCCTGCTGCTCGCCACCCTGCTTTCCGGCATCCTGCTTTCGCTTGCCGGCTATCTCAGGCTCGGCAAATACATCAAGTTCATCCCCTATCCCGTGACGGTCGGCTTCACGGCCGGCATCGCCGTCATCATCTTCGCCAGCCAGATCGGCGAGCTGTTCGGCCTGAAGCTGGACGGGCGCGAGCCGGGGCCGATCCTCGACAAGCTCGAAGCACTATGGATCGCCCGGCCGAGCTTCAACCCGGCCGCCTTCGGCGTCGCCGGGCTTACCGTCGCCGTCATCCTCCTCCTGCGCCGCTTCCGCCCGAGCTGGCCGAACCTCCTCATCGCCGTCACCGTCGCCTCGTTCGCCACCGCGCTCCTCTCGCTGCCGGCAGATACGATCGGCAGCCGGTTCAACGGCATTCCGCGTGGCCTGCCCTTGCCGGCGCTACCGTCCTTCTCGCCGGAGCTCGTCATCGCCGTGCTGCCGGATGCCGTCGCCTTCGCCCTGCTCGGCGCCATCGAATCGCTGCTCTCGGCCGTCGTCGCCGATGGCATGACGGGGCGCAGGCACCGCTCCAGCATGGAACTGGTCGCCCAGGGGTTTGCCAATGTCGGCTCGGCGCTGTTCGGCGGCATCTGCGTGACGGGCACCATCGCCCGCACCGCAACGAATGTGCGCTCCGGTGCCACCAGCCCGGTCTCGGGCATGCTGCACGCGCTCTTCCTGCTGCTCTTCATGCTCGTCGCCGCGCCGCTCGCCAGCTACATCCCGCTCGCCGCGCTTGCCGGCGTGCTCGCGGTCGTCGCGTTCAACATGGTGGAGCGCCCGGCCATCGCCGCCCTCTTCCGCTCCTCGCGCGGCGATGCGGCAGTGCTCGTCGTCACCTTCCTGCTCGTCGTCTTCCGTGACCTGACGGAGGGCATCGTCGTCGGCTTCCTCATCGGCGCGGTGCTGTTCATCGATCGCATGGGCAAGGCCGTCGCCATCCGTGAGGAGACCGTGCCGCGCGTCGTGCGCGCCATCGAGAATGCCGGGGAGGACAGCGGCCTGCCCGAACGGCCGGTCGTCGCCAACGATCCGGACACCGTGATCTACCGCATCAGCGGCGTCTTCTTCTTCGGCGCAGCCGCCAGCGTCGGCTCGGTGCTCGACCGCATCGCCGACCAGCGGCGCAACTTCGTGCTCGACTGCGCCGACGTGCCGCTGCTCGATTCGACCGCCGCCAGCGTCATCGAAGGCCTGGTGCGCAAGGCAGAGCGGGCCGGCGTGCGCGTCTTCATCACCGGGCTGAAGCCCGACATGCGCCGCCTGCTGGAAGCCCACGAGCTGCACGCCCCGCGCGTCACCTTCACCGCGACGCTGGAAAGCGCGCTGGAGGAGATCGCGACCTTTCCGCCATCGCGCTGAAACTATCCGGGCGGGCGCGTAAAGAGGATCTCTGAAAGGCCTCAGCCGGTGCGGGCAACATCCGCCGTGACAGGCGTCTTCATGCGCTCGGCGAGACCGGGAAGGCCCAGCGAGGGCGCCGCACGCTTCACCTGGTTGCGGCCCGCCTCCTTGGCCGCATAGAGCGCGCCGTCGGCCGCCGAATGCAGGCGGTCGAAATCCGCCCCGAAGGTCGCGACATCGGCAAGGCCGATGCTGACCGACACGGCGATCTCATGCTCTTCCGTGGGGATCGGCAACGCGGCCACCGTGTGCCGCAGCCCCTCGGCGAAGGGCTCGGCACAGGCCATGTCGCGCCCGGGCGCAAAGAGCGCGAACTCCTCGCCGCCGAAGCGGCAGAACAGCATGCCCGTTTCGAGACGCGCGGCGACCAGCGCGGAAAACCGCTTCAGCACGAGATCGCCCGCGACATGGCCGTAGGTGTCGTTGATCGCCTTGAACCGATCAAGGTCGAAAATCATCAGCGTGCCCTGCGGCCGGTCGGCAAGCCGCTTCTGCATGTCGTCCAGGAAGGAGCCGCGATTGGCGATGCCGGTCAGCGCATCGGTGCGCGAGGCCTGGCGGTAGAGCGCCTCGCCGCGCTCCTTGATCAGCACCAGCATGGCGACGGCGGCCAGGATCGTGTGGGCGAAGAGTTCCAGCGAGAAGAGTGCAAACCAGGCGGAATAGGCGGTGCCATGGCCGAAGGCCGCGGGCAGCATGATCGCCATGGGGATGCGCAGACCGTAGATGACGCCGTGGCTGACGAAGAAGGCGGCAGCAAGCGTGCGGGTCGGCAGCGGCTCGGCGCGGCGCCCGCGCCAGATATCGGCGCCGATCCACAGCGAATAGGCCGCGATGATGACCGAGGTGACGATGATGCGGTTGTTCACGTCCGCCGTCACCTGCGGCACGAAGAGATAGGCAAGAGCCCAGAAGAGCGGGCCGGAAAGGATGACCGCAAGATGCGCGCGGCGGCGGTCGAAGACGCGAAAACCGGCCCACATGAAGGCATAGCCGAAGGCGGCGAGCAGATTGCCGAGACCGACGGTGAGGAGCGGCGGGCCCACGGCACGAAGGGCGAAGAGCAGCGTGCAAAGCGAGCCGACCCACATGGACAGGCACCAGTAGCCGGCTGCCCTGTGCCGCCGGTCCGTCAGCCAGAGCTGCAGCATGAAAATCCCGACGATGGTGGTCGACAGGAACGTACAGATCATCAAGGTTGAAATACTGATGACGTCTTCAATCAAAACACCCACTCCGCACGCGCAGGATGCTAGGGACAAACCTTGAAGACTTCGCAAACAAAAGCGGCGGGCCGAAGCCCGCCGCCATGATCCATTTGCATTCCGGTCCTGCCGGTCAGCCGGCGATCGCGCCGGCGACCGCCTCGATCGCGTCGCCCGCCTTGGCACCATCCGGGCCACCGGCCTGCGCCATGTCCGCACGCCCGCCGCCACCCTTGCCGCCAAGCGCTTCGGAGGCGCGGCGCACGAGGTCGACAGCGCTGAACCGGCCGGTAAGGTCTTCGGTGACGGCGACAACGGCGCTCGCCTTGCCGTCGGCCGAAACGCCGACGAAGGTGACGATGCCGGAGCCGAGGCTCTTCTTGCCGTCGTCGGCAAGGCTCTTCAGGTCCTTCGGCTCGACGCCGGTGACCACCTTGCCGAGATATTTCACGCCCGCGACCTCGCGCACGCCGTCATCGCCGCCGGCGGTGCCGCCCGACAGCGCCAGCTTCTTCTTCGCCTCGGTCAGTTCGCGCTCCAGCTTGCGGCGCTCCTCGACCAGCGCCTCGACGCGGGCGAGCACTTCACCCGGCTGCGCCTTCAGCGTGGTGGCGAGCGATTTGACGCGCTCGTCCTGTTCGGCAAGGTAGGCCCGGGCCGCCTCGCCCGTCAGTGCCTCGAGACGGCGCACGCCCGAGCCGACCGCGCTTTCCGAAAGGATGCGCACGAGGCCGATCTCGCCCGTCGCCGACACATGCGTGCCGCCGCAAAGTTCGACCGAGTAGGGCCGGTTCGCCTTGGCGCCGTGCAGGCCGGTGCCCATGGAAACGACACGCACCTCGTCGCCGTACTTTTCGCCGAAGAGCGCCATAGCGCCTTCCGCGATCGCGTCGTCCACCGTCATCAGGCGGGTGGTGACCGGCGCGTTCTGCACGATGATCTCGTTCGCCATGTCCTCGATGACGCGCAGCTCCTCCGCCGACATGGGCTTGGGATGGGAGACGTCGAAGCGCAGGCGCTCGGGCGCGACCAGCGAGCCCTTCTGGGCGACATGGGTGCCGAGCACCTCGCGCAGCGCCTCGTGCAGCAGGTGGGTGGCGGAGTGGTTGGCGCGCAGGCGCGAGCGGCGGGCGTGATCCACCGTCAGGGCGACAGCGTCGCCGACGGCAAGCTTGCCGCTCTCGACGACGGCACTGTGGACGAAGACGCCCTCGCCCTTCTTCTGCGTATCGGTCACCGCAAGGCGCGCATGGTCGCTGACGATCACGCCCGTATCGCCCATCTGGCCGCCCGATTCGCCGTAGAACGGCGTCTGGTTGACGACGATCTGGACGCTGTCGCCGGCAGTGGCGCCGTCGATCATCTTGCCGTCCCGGACGATCGCCTGGACGACGCCCTCGGCCGTCTCCGTGTCATATCCGAGGAATTCGCTCGCGCCGTGCTTTTCCTTCAGCTCGAACCAAACGGCTTCCGTCGCCTTGTCGCCGGAGCCGGACCAGTTCGCGCGCGCTTCCGCCTTCTGGCGCTGCATCGCATCGTTGAAGCCGGAAAGGTCGACATGGATGTCCCGGGCGCGCAGCGCGTCCTGGGTCAGGTCGAGCGGGAAGCCATAGGTATCGTACAGCTTGAACGCGGTCTCGCCATCCAGCATGTCGCCCGTCTTGAGCGTCACGGTGGCATCCGAGAGCAGCGACAGGCCGCGCTCCAGCGTCTTGCGGAAACGGGTTTCCTCGAGCTTCAGCGTCTCGGAGATCAGCGCCTCGGCCCGCACGAGTTCGGGATAGGCGCGGCCCATTTCGCCGACGAGCGCGGGAAGCAGCGACCACATCAAAGGTTCGCGGGCGCCGAGCAGCTGCATGTGGCGCATGGCGCGGCGCATGATGCGGCGCAGGACGTAGCCGCGGCCCTCGTTCGACGGCAGGACGCCGTCGGCGATCAGGAAGGCGGAGGAGCGCAGGTGATCGGCGATGACCCGGCAGCTCGCTGCCGCTTCGCCCTCGGCCTTCGTGCCGACGGCCTCCTCGACGGCCGAGATCAGCGTGCGGAAAAGATCGGTCTCGAAAACGCTCTGCACGCCCTGCAGGATGCAGGCCATGCGCTCGAGGCCCATGCCGGTGTCGATCGACGGGCGCGGCAGCAGACTGCGCTCGCCGGGCGCCGTCTGGTCGAACTGCATGAAGACGAGGTTCCAGAATTCGAGGAACCGGTCGCCATCCTCTTCGGGCGAGCCGGGCGGGCCGCCCCAGACATGCTCGCCCTGGTCGATAAAGATTTCCGAACAGGGGCCGCAGGGACCGGTGTCGCCCATCTGCCAGAAGTTGTCCGAGGTCGGGATACGGATGATCCGGTCGTCGGAAAGGCCGGCGATCTTCTTCCAGAGGATGGCCGCTTCCTCGTCCTCGGAATAGACGGTCACGAGCAGCCGGTTCTTCGGCAGATCGAACCCCTTCGTCACCAGCGTCCAGGCAAGCTCGATGGCGCGCTCCTTGAAATAGTCGCCGAACGAGAAGTTGCCGAGCATCTCGAAGAAGGTCAGGTGCCGCGCGGTATAGCCGACATTGTCGAGGTCGTTGTGCTTGCCGCCGGCACGCACGACCTTCTGGGCTGTCGTCGCGGTGGAATAGGGACGTGATTCCAGGCCGGTGAAGACGTTCTTGAACTGCACCATGCCGGCATTGGTGAACATCAGCGTCGGGTCGTTGCGCGGCACGAGCGGGCTGGACGACACGATCTCGTGGCCGTTCTTTCGGAAATAGTCGAGGAAAGTCGACCGGATCTCATTCACGCCGCTCATATCGCGTCCTTCATCTCTGCCCTTTTGCGCCGGAAAACCGGCGCATCACCCACCCAATTCACTGCAACGATGGCGAAACCGCCTCGCCGGCCGGAGTGCCCGCCCGGAAGACCCGTCAAGGTCGCCCATCCGCGAATTCCGTCGAAACCGCCCGCGCCTGCCGCTTAGAGGAGGCGGAAGGTCGAAAACCTTGGCGCGCGCGAGAACTGAAGGCTTTTATCGCCCGCCTCGGCCCCTGTCCAGACACCAAAAAACCGGCCTTTCGCGAAGAAGAGGCCGGTCTTCGATGTTTTTGCGAAACCGTTGCGCGGCGATTACATGCCGGCCGCGTCGTCCGCGTCGTTCGGATCCGGTCCGCCGTTCTCCAGGAAGCGATCGGCGATCAGGCCGGCATTCTGGCGCAGCGCCGTCTCGATCTCGCGGGCGAGATCCGGATTGTCGCGCAGGAACGTCTTGGCGTTCTCGCGGCCCTGGCCGAGACGCTGGCTGTTGTAGGAGAACCAGGCGCCGGACTTTTCCACGATGCCCGCCTTGACGCCGAGGTCGATGAGCTCGCCGGTCTTGGAAACGCCCTCGCCATACATGATGTCGAACTCGACCTGCTTGAAGGGCGGCGCCATCTTGTTCTTGACGACCTTGACGCGCGTCTGGTTGCCGATCACCTCGTCGCGCTCCTTGACGGCGCCGATGCGGCGGATGTCGAGGCGGACGGAGGCATAGAACTTCAGCGCATTGCCGCCCGTCGTCACTTCCGGCGAACCGTAGACGACACCGATCTTCATGCGGATCTGGTTGATGAAGATCACCATCGTGTTCGACTTGGAGATCGAGGCGGTGAGCTTGCGCAGCGCCTGGCTCATCAGGCGCGCCTGGAGACCCGGCAGGCTCTCGCCCATCTCGCCCTCGATTTCGGCGCGCGGCGTGAGCGCGGCGACCGAATCGACGACCAGCACGTCGACGGCGCCGGAACGCACCAGCGTGTCGGTGATCTCGAGCGCCTGCTCGCCGGTGTCGGGCTGCGAGATGAGAAGGTTTTCAAGGTCGACGCCGAGCTTGCGGGCATAGACCGGGTCGAGCGCGTGTTCGGCGTCGACGAAGGCGCAGATGCCGCCCTTCTTCTGGGATTCGGCGATGGTCTGCAGCGCAAGCGTCGTCTTGCCCGAGCTTTCCGGGCCGTAGATCTCGATGATACGACCCTTGGGCAGGCCGCCGATCCCGAGCGCGACGTCGAGGCTGAGCGAGCCCGTCGACACCGTCTCGATCTCGATGACGCTGTCCTTGCCACCGAGCTTCATGATGGAGCCCTTGCCGAAGGAGCGCTCGATCTGGGAGAGTGCCGCTTCGAGTGCCTTGCTTTTATCCACTGCTTTATCCTCTACGAGCCGCAAAGTGTTCTGTGCCATTTCGTCCACCTTTAGGTTATTGAAGCAAGACAGGCAACGAAGCCGTCGATGAAAGCTATGTACACATTTTGTTCTCTTTTTGCAAGATCCATTCATCCATTTGAATGATTTCGTGAAACGAGCGTTTGTTCTCTTTTCGTTTAGGGCTGTTGAAAGCCGTGGCGGAACAAGGATGTACCCGCGCAGGGTCTGCACGGTTGCAGGCGAATCGTGCCGCGGGAATGAAGGAAGACGATGACGGGAAAGACGATACTGGTGATGGGCGGCGCCCATGTGGACAGGCGCGGGCGCATTGCCGGCGAGACGGCGCCGGGGGCGAGCAATCCCGGCGCCTGGTTCGTGGAAGCGGGTGGCGGCGCGTTCAATGCGGCGCGCAACCTCGCCCGGCTCGGCCGGACGGTGCGGCTCGTCTCGCCGCGCGGCGGCGATGCGGACGGCGACATCGTCGCGGCGGCAGCGGAGGCGGCGGGGGTCGAGGACACGCCCTTCACCTTCCTCGACCGGGCGACACCAAGTTATACGGCGATCATCGAGCGGGACGGCAATCTCGTCATCGCCCTGGCGGACATGGAACTCTACCGCCTCTTCTCGCCGCGCCGCCTGCAGCAGCGGGCGATGCGCGATGCGGTCGCTGCGGCGGGGCTGATCCTCACCGATGCCAACCTGCCGGCCGAAACGCTGGCGGCCATGACGACGGCGGCGCGCGCCGCAGGTGTGCCGATCGCCGGAATCGCCATTTCACCGGCCAAGGTCCCGCGGTTCGCCGCTAGCCTTCCCGCCCTCGCCTTCCTGTTCATGAACGAGGCGGAGGCGCGCACACTGACGGGCGCAGCACCGGACAATCCGGCCGACTGGCCGAAGGCGCTGCGCGCAGCCGGCCTTTCCGCCGGTGTCGTGACGCGCGGCGGCCGCGGCGTCATCGCCTTCGATGCCAAGCGCGCCGCATGCGTTGCGCCGCCGGAAGCCCCCGCGCTCGGCGACGTCACCGGCGCGGGCGATTCGCTCGCCTCCGGCTTCCTCGACGCCTGGATCAGCGGCCACGAGATCGGCGAGGCGCTGCGCCACGGGGTTGCCGCCGCGGCGATCACCGTGCGCTCGCCGCTCGCCGTCGCCGAAGAAATGTCGCAGGCGGCGCTTCAGGCCGCACTTTCCCTTGTGCCGGAGGCCGAAGGAATGGCATGAGACTTTTTTGCCGAAATTCCTGCAAGGACCTCGCATGACCAGACCCGTTTCCACCCTCCTGCCGATGCAGTATTCGGACGAAGTCGCCGCCGCCAAGAGCCGCGGCGCGCCGATCGTCGCGCTCGAATCGACGATCATCACCCACGGCATGCCCTATCCGGGCAACCTGAACATGGCCCGCAGCGTCGAGCGCATCATCCGCGAAGAAGGCGCCGTGCCGGCGACGATCGCCGTCATCGACGGCATCCTGCATATCGGCCTCGACGATGCGACGCTGGAAACGCTGGCGCAGACCGAGGGCGCGATGAAGCTGTCGCGCGCCGACCTCGCCTTCGCGATCGCCGAGCGCCGCACGGGCGCGACGACCGTTGCGGCGACGATGATCGGCGCCGCCCGCGCCGGCATCAAGGTCTTTGCGACCGGCGGCATCGGCGGCGTGCATCGCAAGGCGGAAGAAACCTTCGACATCTCCGCCGACCTAGACGAACTGTCGCGCACCGGCGTCATCGTCGTCTGCGCGGGCGCCAAGGCGATCCTCGACATTCCGAAGACCCTTGAAGTGCTGGAGACGCGCGGCGTGCCCGTCGTCACCTACGACAGCCCCACCTTCCCGGCCTTCTGGTCGCGCGATTCGGGGCTCAAAAGCCCGCTGACGCTGAACAGCCCGGCCGCCATCGCCAATTTCCAGAAGGTGCGCGACCAGCTCGGCGTCGACGGCGGCATGCTGATCGCCAATCCGGTGCCGGAGGCCGACGAGATCGCCCGCGAGGAGATGGAGATCTACATCGCCCGCGCGCTCGACAATGCCGAACGCGACGAGATCGCCGGCAAGGCCGTGACGCCCTACCTGCTCGACAGCCTGTTCCGCCTGACGGACGGCCGCAGCCTCAAGACCAATATTGCGCTCGTCGAGAACAATGCGCGCCTCGCGGCGGAAATCGCCGTGGCGCTGGCGGACTAAGCCGCCCTGCGGGGCAGCCGCACGGCCTGCCCTGCTCCTTCCGGTCAGCCGGACACCTCCCCCAACGACAAGGCCCCCGCGTCTGGAATGAAAGCGGCGCCGCATTCTCCTTCTCCCCGCATGGAAATGGGGAATGCGGCAATGTCGAATTCCAGATGCGATTGCTTGCCGTCGGAGAGGGGCGGGCAGCCCCGCCCCTCATAGAAACGAAAACGGCGGCAGCGCGTCTTCTCGCGCTGCCGCCGAAAGATGCGTCGTGCCTGATTAGCCCCGCAGGATGCCGCGGCCGGCGTATTTCGCCTGGGCGCCGAGCTGCTCCTCGATGCGGATCAGCTGGTTGTACTTGGCGGTGCGGTCGGAGCGGGCGAGCGAGCCGGTCTTGATCTGGCCGCAGTTGGTGGCGACGGCGAGGTCGGCGATCGTCGAATCCTCGGTCTCGCCCGAGCGGTGCGACATGACGGCGGTGTAGCTCGCCTTGTGCGCGGTCTCCACGGCGTCGAGCGTCTCGGAAAGCGAGCCGATCTGGTTGACCTTGACGAGGATCGAATTGCCGACGCCCATCTTGATGCCGTCGCGAAGGCGTGCCGAGTTGGTCACGAACAGGTCGTCGCCGACGAGCTGCACCTTTTTGCCGATCTTGTCGGTCAGCGCCTTCCAGCCGTCCCAGTCGTCTTCCGCCATGCCGTCCTCGATCGAGAAGATCGGGTATTTGCCGGCAAGCTCGGCGAGGTAGTCGGCCATGGCGCCCGGCTCCAGCGTGCGGCCTTCGCCTTCCAGCACGTACTTGCCGTCCTTGAAGAATTCCGTCGAGGCGCAGTCGAGTGCGATGAACATGTCCTCGCCCGGGCGGTAGCCGGCCTTCTCGATCGACTTCATGATGAAGTCGAGGGCGGCGGGCGCGGAGGCAAGGCCCGGCGCAAAGCCGCCTTCGTCACCGACATTGGTGTTGTGGCCGTCGGCGGCGAGCTGCTTCTTCAGCGTGTGGAACACTTCCGAACCCATGCGCACGGCATCGCGGATGTTGTCGGCACCGACCGGAACGATCATGAATTCCTGGAAGTCGATCGGGTTGTCGGCATGGGCGCCGCCGTTGATGATGTTCATCATCGGCACCGGCAGGATGCGGGCGTTCGGGCCGCCGACATAGCGGTAGAGCGGCAGGTTGGCGGCTTCCGCGGCGGCCTTGGCGACGGCGAGCGAGACGCCGAGGATGGCGTTGGCGCCGAGGCGCGCCTTGTTCGGCGTGCCGTCCAGTTCGATCATCGTCTGGTCGATCTCGATCTGGTCTTCGGCATCGAGGCCGCCGATCGCTTCGAAAATCTCGCCGTTGACGGCGGCGACGGCGTTTTCGACGCCCTTGCCGAGGTAACGCTTGCCGCCGTCGCGCAGCTCGACGGCTTCATGCGCGCCCGTGGAGGCGCCCGACGGAACGGCCGCACGGCCGAAGCTGCCATCTTCGAGATGCACGTCCACTTCAACGGTGGGATTGCCGCGGCTGTCGAGAATCTCGCGGCCGATGATGTCGATGATTGCAGTCATGGATATCGTCCTGTTCCGGGGTTTATAAATCGATTAAAATCCACTTTTAATCGACGATGCAGAAATTACAATGGTGTCGGGCGCCGTCGGGAAAACGGATGCCATGTCTCCATGTCATCCGTTTGAAACGTCAGGCCTTGGCGATGTCGTCGAAGGCGACGAGCTTTTCCAGAAGGCGCGGCATGTCCTTCAGATGCACCATGTTCGGGCCGTCGGAGGGGGCGTTGTCCGGGTCCTCATGGGTCTCGACGAAGAGACCGGCAACGCCGACGGCAATCGCCGCGCGCGACAGCGTCTCGACGAATTCACGCTGGCCGCCGGAGGAACCGCCCTGCCCGCCCGGCTGCTGCACCGAATGCGTGGCGTCGAAGACGACCGGCGCGCCGAGCGAAGCCATGATCGGCAGCGAGCGCATGTCGGAGACGAGCGTGTTGTAGCCGAAGGAGGCGCCGCGCTCGCACAGCATGACGTTGGGGTTGCCGCTCTCGGTGAACTTCGCCAGCACGTTCTTCATGTCCCAGGGCGCTAGGAACTGGCCCTTCTTGACGTTGATCGTACGGCCGGTCTTGGCGGCGGCGACGAGCAGGTCCGTCTGGCGCGACAGGAAGGCCGGGATCTGCAGGATATCGACCGTCTCGGCGACGATGGCGCACTGCTCTTCCGTGTGGATGTCGGTAAGAACGGGGAAGCCGAAATCCTTCTTGAGGTCGCCGAAGATTTCCAGCGCCTTTTCAAGGCCGATACCGCGCTTGCCGGAGAGCGAGGTGCGGTTCGCCTTGTCGAAGGAGGACTTGTAGACCAGGCCGATGCCAAGCTTTTCGGTCATCGCGACCAGTGCCTCGGCCATCATGTAGGCGTGGTCGCGGCTCTCCATCTGGCAGGGGCCTGCGATCAGCGAGAAGCGCTTGTCCTGGGCGAAGGTGACCTTCTTGGCGTCTTCGCCGACGACGACGGTGGAATTGGTGTTCATCTCATTCTCCGAAGACAAAGAGGACGCCCTGCCCCGGTGCCGGCGGCACGAGGAGACGGTTGTCCCGTTTCTGGAAGGCGATGCCGCGCTCCGTCAGGAGACGCTCGCATTCCGCTGTATTTTCAACCTTGAAGACGACTGCGCGCCCTTTCAGGCCGCGATCTGTGCCGGCAACCGGCGCGATCCCGTAAAATCCCGCAAGGCCGGCATCGTTGAGCACGGTGATGCGCCCGCGCGGCGTATCGACGGACATGCCGAACGACAGGGCCTCGACCTCGCGCTCGTCGGCCGCCTCCTGCACCAGATACTGAAAATCCGTCGGATTCTGCTCCGACAGGACGACCTCGGACAGGGCGGTGACGCCGTTCTCGTGGGCCTCCAGCGCCTTGCGGTCGGCCGGCAGCGGCAGGATGCGCTGCGAGGCGAAGAAGAAGAAATCGGGGCTGCGCAGGTCGGCGGCGAAGGCAAGGCGGAAGCTGCCGGTGGCGCTGGTCCCGTCGGGCAGCAGCATGTCGCGGGAAAATTCCAGCACCTCGCCGCCGGAAAGGCCGGCCTGGGTGTAGCGCTGGTCGTCCTCCCAGGCATCGCCGCTCGCCATGGCAATGCCGGAAAAGCCCTCAAGGCCGCGGCGGAAGCGGAAGGCCTGGTCGCGCGCGACGAAGACGTTGCCACCACGCGCCGCTTCCTCGCATTCCTCGCGGTTGGCGATGCCGAGCGGCTCCAGATAGGCGCCGTCGGCAAGGAAGACGCAACAGTTTTCCGTGCCGAAAGGGTGGCGGGCGTCCCTGGCGACGGTGAAGCCGAGCGCGGTCAGGCGCTCGCGGGCCACCCCGAGGTCGGACACCGGCAGCACCAGATGGTCGATCGGGCGGGGCGTTCTCGAACTCACGGTCATGGCGAAAAATCCGGCGTGTTTCAGGCGCCCCGTGCTTTGCCCGCTTTCGGCGCGCAATGCAAGCGCCAGCACGGCCCGCCGCGCCTTGCGGGAACTTTTCCGTCGTCCGGCCATTGCGGATGCGCCCCTCGGCACAGGAGCCCGCCCATTCCAAGATCCCGCGACATCACCCGCCAGCGCGACCTGCATGAAGCCCGCCCTCTCTGGGCCGGTTCGCCGCGCCTTGCGCTGCGCACGCGGCAAAGGCCGTCACGCGCCGACTACGACGTCGTCATCGTCGGCGCCGGGATTTCCGGAGCGCTGATGGCCCATGCACTGGCGGATGGCCGGCGCGCCATCCTCGTCATCGACCGGCGTCCCCCCGTGCAGGGCAGCACGCTCGCCAGCACCGCGATGATCCAGCACGAGATCGACCTCCCGCTCTCCAGGCTCTCGGACATGATCGGCGTACCGAAGGCCCGGCGCGCCTGGCAGCGCTCCGCCCGTTCTGTCGAAAGCCTGTCTGAAATCGTCGCCGATCTCGGCCTCTCCTGCGGTTTCGCGCGCAAGCAAACCCTGTTCCTCGCCGGCAAGGCTTATGGCCGCCAGGCCCTGCAGGAAGAGGCCGAGGCGCGCCGCGCGGCCGGCATTGCGGCCGACTATCTCGACGCCACCACCCTTGCCGAACGCTTTTCGATTGCGCGCACCGGCGCCATCCTCAGCAACGTCTCCGCTGCGGCGAACCCGGCGCAGCTGGCCGCCGGCATCCTGCGTGCAGCGATGACGCGCGGCGTCGAACTCGTCAGCCCGCTCCAAATCACCGATCTGCGCAGCACGGCGGACGCAGCCTTTCTGGCGACGGCCGAGGGGCGGATCGTCTCTGCCCGCCATGCCGTCTTCTGCTCCGGCTACGAATTTCTGAAGGCCGTCGCCGACGAGAACCACGCCATCGTCTCCACCTGGGCGCTCGCCACGCCGCCGGGCACCACGCTGCCGGACTGGCTGAAGACCTGCATCGTCTGGGAGGGCGCCAACCCCTATCTCTACCTCCGCCGCACGCGCAACGGACGGCTGATCGTCGGCGGCGAGGACGAGGGCAGCGCCGAGGCCTATGCTTCAACAAAGAAGCTCCGACAGAAGGCAAAAACCATCCGCCGCAAGGCGGAAAGCCTGCTCGGCCTCGCCCTGCCGGAGCCCGACCACGTCTGGGCGGCCCCCTTTGGCACCACCCGCACCGGCCTGCCGCTGATCGGCCGTGTGCCGGGCTTGAAAAATGTCTTCGCCGTCATGGGCTTTGGCGGCAACGGCATCACGTTCAGCCAGATCGCCGCCGAGATCGTCTCGTCCGCGATCGCCGGCCATGCCGATGCGGATGCCGACCTCTTCGCCTTCCCAGGCCGCCGGACTTGACGAAGCGCCAGTCCGGCCGGCCGATATTCCCCTTCCGTTGAATGGCTGGAGACGGAAAGGCGGGTTATGCTCGCCGGACATCGATGAAACCGGACTGCCATGCTGCTTGCCATCCTCTCCGATATCCACGCCAACCGCGAAGCCTTCGAAACCGTGCTCGCCGCCGTCGAGGGCGCGGGGGCCGACCGGCTCGTGCTGCTCGGCGACATCGTCGGCTACGGCGCGGATCCGGAATGGTGCGCGGAACAGGCGATGATGCTTGCCGCAAGCGGCGCCATCGTGCTGCGCGGCAACCATGACGAGGCCGTCGGCAATCCCGCCGTCTCGATGAATCCGACCGCCACCCTCGCCCTCGAATGGACGCGCCGCCAGCTCGGTAGCGAGACCCGCGCCTTCCTTGCCGCCCTGCCCTTCGAGGCGCGCGAGGGCGACTGTCTCTTCGTACATGCCGATGCCAGCGCGCCGTCCGACTGGAACTATGTGCTCGATGCCAGCGATGCCGGCCAGCACCTTTCCGCCTGTGCCGCGCGTGTCAGCTTCTGCGGCCATGTGCACAAGCCGGCGCTCTATTCCACGGCGCCGGGTGGCAAGGTCACGCATTTTCGCCCCGTCGCCGCCACGCCCGTGCCGTTGCTGATGCAACGCCGCTGGCTCGCGGTGATGGGTTCTGTCGGCCAGCCGCGCGACGGCGATGCCGCGGCCGCCTACGCGCTCTACGACACGCAAAGTGCCGAGCTTCGCTTCCAGCGCGCCGCCTATGACGTGGAACGGGCGGCGGAGAAGATCCGGGCGGCCGGGTTGCCGGCCTCGCTCGCCGACCGGCTCTTGCGGGGGCGCTGATGGTCAAGGCGCGGCTGAAACCCGGCGATGTCATCGACGGTTTCCTGATCGAGGACATCGCGCACAATGGCGGCATGGCGCGCATCTGGCAGGTGTCGCGGCCCGATATCGACTTCCCGATCCTCATGAAGGTGCCTGTCATCGGCGAAGGCGACGACCCGGCGGCCATTGTCGGCTTCGAGATGGAGCAGATGATCCTGCCGCGCCTGTCCGGCCCGCATGTGCCACGCTTCGTCGCCAATGGCGATTTTTCGACACTGCCCTACATCGTCATGGAGCGCCTGCCCGGCGCCTCGCTCTATCCGCTGCTGGAGCGCCTGCCGCTGCCGCCGGAGGAGGTTGCCGCGCTCGGCGCGAAGATCGCCGTCGCGCTCGATTCGCTGCACCGCCAGCACGTCGTGCATCTCGACCTGAAACCTTCCAACGTCATGTTCCGCGAAACCGGCGAGGCGGTGCTGATCGACTACGGCCTTGCCCGCCACATCCACCTGCCCGACCTGATGGACGAGCAGTTCCGCCTGCCCTACGGCACCGCGCCCTATATGGCGCCCGAACAGGTACTCGGCACACGCAGCGATTTTCGCAGCGACCTCTTCGCGCTCGGCGTCCTTCTCTACTTCTTTGCGACCGGCGAGCGTCCCTTCGGCGATCCGCAGCGCCTGAAGGGCCTGAAGCGCCGCCTCTGGCGCGACCCCCTGCCGCCGCGCGCCCGCAATGCCGCCATCCCGCCGGCCTTGCAGGAGGTCATCCTGCGTTGCCTGGAGGTCAACCCCGCCTGGCGCTATCCGAGCGCCGCCCAGCTCGCGCTCGACCTGCAGGACCTGTCCGCCGTCAAGCTGACGGCCCGGGCTGAGAAGATGACGCGCGACCCGTTCGGGATGGTGTTGCGCCGCCGCTTCAATCCGGTGCCCATAGAGACCGTCAGGCCACAGACCGCCGAGGCGCAGCTCGCCAATGCGCCGATCGTCGCAGTGGCGATCGACCTTGCCGCCGGCACGCCTGATCTTGCCGACGCCATGCACAGGACCGTCGCCCGCATCATCGAGAACACGCCGGACGCCCGCATTGCCTGCATCAACGTCCTGAAGATCAACCGAATCGCCATCGACACGTCCCTCGACGAGGAGGGCCGCAACAAGCACGTGATGCGTCTCGTCGCATTGCGCACCTGGTCGACGGGCCTTGCCGTTCCCGGCGGCGGCATCACCTTCCACGTGCTGGAGGCCGTCTCGCCGGCCGACGCCATCCTCGATTATGCCCGCGAAAACCACGTCGATCACATCGTGATGGGCGCGCGCGCCGAATCGGCCATGCGCTCCATGCTCGGCAGCGTCTCCGGCGAAGTCGCCGCCCACGCCCCCTGCACCGTCACCGTCGTGCGCAACCGTGCCCGTCCCCGATAGGTCAGGAGCGGAACCGCTTGCGGTACTCACCCGGCGTCAGCCCGACGATGCGGGCGAAGACTTTCCGGAAGGCGCCGGGATCGTTGTAGCCGACGTCGAGCGCCACGCGGTCGACGGAGCGCGTGGTGAATTGCAGGTGCTCCTGCGCCTTCGCCACTCTCAGGCGCTGGCAATAATCCGTCGTCGTCAGCCCTGTCGCTCTTCGGAAGCGCCGCAGGAAGGTGCGCTCCTCCAGCCCGGCCTGCGCGGCGAGCAGGTCGAGGCCGATCTCGCGCGCCTCGCTCGCCTGCAGGAAATGCTGCACCTTCAGGATCGCCCCGTCACCATGCAGCAGGCGCGGCGAGAAGGTGCTGTAGTAGCGCTGCTCGCGGCCCGGCGGATCGATGACGAACTGCCGGGCGATCTCCAGCATGACCGTCGGCCCGAGGAACCGGTCGATGAGTTTCAGCCCGAGATCGACCCAGGCCATCACGCCGCCGGCCGTGACGATGTCGCCGTCGTCGGCGAGCAGCCGGTCGGTATCGACGGTGACGTCGGGAAACCGCCGTTCGAACGTCTCGGCAATCACCCAGTTGGTGGTGATCGTCCGGCCGGCGAGAAGCCCCGTCTCGCCCAGAAGGAAGGCGCCCGCGCAGATCGAGGCGAGCTGGATGCCGCCTGCATGGCATTCGCGCAGCCAGGCGGCAAAGGGCGCCGCCTCCTCGCGCCGGATCGGATCGCCGAGCGCCGGGGGAAGCACGAGGACACAGGGGCGCGACCCGTCGCCGCTCCCTGCCTGCGCGTCCACCCGCACCGGTTTGCCGTCTTCCAGCCGCCAATGGCTGACGGTGAGCACAGGCCCTGCCCGCCCCTTCTTGCGGCCGAGCTCCATCGCCGACTGGAAGAGGTCGGTCATGCCGAGCACGGCGGCCATCTGCACGCCGGGATAGAGAACCAGTCCGATCTCGGCGTCACGCACCATGTCACTTTCACCCCGGATTATGTCGGTCCCGCCAATGGCGAGAGATGGCAGGCCGGGGGCAGAATGTCCACATCATCCATCGCCTGCAAAAAGGAACCGCCATGAGCAAACGCGCCATCATCATCGTCGACCTCCAGAAGGACTATCTTTCCTCCGGCAGCTTCGCGCTGACGGGCATCGATGCCGCCGCCGCCAATGCCGCGCGCGTCGTCGAGGCGGGGCGCGGCAAGGGTGACCGGATCATCCATGTCCACCACATCGCGAAGGACGCCGCCTCGCCGCTCTTCGCCCCGGGCACGGACGGCATCCAGCCGATCCCGGCCGTCGCGCCGCGGCAGGACGACACGGTCATCGTCAAGAACTATCCGAACTCCTTCCGGGAGACGGCGCTGCACCAGACCCTGCGGGACGGCGGCATCGAGGATGTGGTGGTCGTCGGCGCGATGAGCGACGTCTGCATCGACGCGACGGCGCGCGCCGCCGCCGATCTCGGCTACAACCTCACCGTCGTGCACGACGCCTGCGCCACGCGCGACAAGGCCTTCGGTGATTCGGTCGTCCCGGCTCCCCAGGTGCATGCCACCATCATGTCGGCGCTGGAGTTCGGCTACGGCAAGGTCACCACGACCGCCGATTTCCTGTCGTAACCCCCGGCAACCGCCGTCCTCGTCCCGGGCAAGAAGGTTATCGCACAGGGAAGGAAGCCGTTGCCACATCTCCCTTCTCCCCACGGGGGAGAAGGGAAGAATGACAATGCCGCATACGGTCCGGCCCAGGCCGGGGCGGTCTGTGGAGCGGCGGGCACGGCGCCGCTGGAGCCATCGCACCGCCCGTCATTCCCCTGTCATGTGACGATGGTGTCTCTTCGCGCGTGAATGCACCCCGGCGGCCGCATCCTGATCCGGCGCCCAGCGGAGTACGCGTGAATGGATACGGCTCAGGCCCTGGCCCTTGCCTCGGGCGCCCTCGTCGCCACCAACCTCTTCAGCATCCTCATCGCCGGCAAACGGCTGAAACCGACTGGCGCACTGCCGCCCGAGATCGACGAAAAACCGCCCGTCTCCATCGTCGTTCCCGTGCGTGGGATCGAGAACTTCTCCACGGAGACGCTGGACCGCGCCTTCCGCCTCACCTGGCCGGACTACGAGCTGCTGTTCTGCGTCGCCCATGGCAGCGATCCCGTCGTGCCGCTGATAGAGGCCGCCGCCGCGGCCCATCCGCATGTCGCCGCGCGCGTCCTCGTCGGCGACGATCGCGTCAGCGCCAATCCAAAACTCAACAACTGCGTCAAGGGCTGGCAGGCGGCGCGGCACGACTGGGTGGTGCTCGCCGATTCGAACGTCCTGATGCCGCCCGACTACATCCAGCACCTGATGGGCGGCTGGCGCAGCGATTCGGGCCTCGTCTGCTCGACGCCGCTCGGCTCGCGGCCGGAAGGGTTCTGGGCCGAGGTGGAATGCATGTTCCTCAACACCCAGCAGGCGCGCTGGCAATATGCCGGCGAGGCGCTCGGCCTCGGCTTTGCGCAGGGCAAGAGCATGCTGTGGTACAAGCCGATGCTCGATGCCAATGGCGGCATCCAGGCGCTGAACGCCGAGATCGCCGAGGACGCCGCCTCGACCAAGCTCGTCAGCCGGCTTGGCCTCAAGGTGCACCTCGTCTCCTCGCCCTTCGAGCAGCCGCTGGGGCGGCGCAGCGGACAGGAGGTCTGGTCGCGCCAGTGCCGCTGGTCGCGCCTGCGCCGGGTCACCTTCCCCGCCTTCTTCAGCCCGGAAATCCTGCTCGGCGCCGTCCCGCCGCTGCTTCTCGCGCTTGCCGCGGTGCTCGTCGGCGGCGCGCCGCTGCTGCCCGCCATGTCGCTCGTGCTCGCCGGTCTCTATCTGCCGGAGGCTGCCCTTGCGCGTTCCAAGGGCTGGCGGCTGTCGCGCTGGTCCGTGCCGGCGATGATGGTGCGCGACGTCATGATGCCGGCCATCTGGGTGCGCGCCTGGATCGGCGGCGCCATCGACTGGCGCGGCAACACGATGACGATCGGCACGACGGCCTGCGAGCTGAAGGAAGCGCCGGCGGGGCCGTGAGCGACCCTCAGTCCTTGATCCGCAGCCCCTCGAGCAGCGTCCGGAACCCCTTGACCGCGCGCTTCGAGGTTTCTTCCGGATCGTCCGACTTGGCGATCCACAGCGCGGCATGGCTGCTCGCCCCGTTGATCAGCCGGGCGGCGGCCTCCGTGTCTATGTCCGCCATCACCCCGTCGGCCTTCAGTCGCTCGATGCTGCGGCTGAGGGCGGCGATGCAGCCGTTGTTGGTCGGCCATTGCGAGATGTCGCCGAGCACCGCCGGTCCGTCGCGGAACATGATGCGCTGGATTTCCGGCTCCAGCGCCATCTCGATATAGGCGACGCATTCCTCGACGAAGCCCTGCCAGCGGTTCGGCGCCTCGGCCGAGATCCGGTTGAGCCGGACCGACATTTCCGCATCGACCTGCTGGACCACCGCCTGCAGAAGTCCCTTCTTGTCACCGAAATGGTGGTAGAGTGCGCCGCGTGTCAGACCCGCCCCCGCGGTGAAGTCGTCCATCGACGCAGCGGCGTAGCCCACCGTGCCGAACGCCTGGCGGCCGGCGGCGATCAGCTTTGCCCTTGTTTCGGCGATCATTTCCTCACGCGGCTTGCGCATGGCGTCTCCTCATTCACATACGCCGCGTATTTTATTTGACATACGCGTCGTATGCAACTATCTCTTCAACATACGCCGCGTATGTAAATATCGGAACCGCCCATTCCCAGGAGCAGGCCATGTCCAACCCCTACAAAGAAATTTTCAGCGTGCCGGGAACCAAGACGTTCTCCGCCGCCGGCTTCCTCGCCCGCCTTCCCATCGCCATGGCGCCGATCGGCATCGTCGCCATGCTCTCGCAGACCCATGGCGAATACTGGCTTGCGGGCGCCGTCTCCGCCACCTTCGCGCTCACCAACGCGCTCATCGCGCCGCAGGTCTCCCGCCTCGTCGACCGCTTCGGCCAGGCCGCGGTGCTGACGCCCGCGACCATCGTCTCCGTCCTCGCCTTTCTCGCGCTGATAGCCGCCACGCATCAGGGCTGGCCGGTCTGGACGCTCTTTGCCTCCGCCTTCCTCGCCGCCACCATGCCCAGCATGCCGGCCATGCTGCGCGCCCGCTGGACCGAGATCTTTCGTGACAGGCCCGAGCTCAACACCGCCTTCGCCTTCGAATCGGCGGCCGACGAGCTGGTCTACATCGCCGGCGCGTCGCTCTCCGTCGGCCTTGCCGTCGCCCTCTTCCCCGAGGCCGGCATGCTGATCAGCACCGCCTTCCTCGCCGTCGGCACGCTCGCCTTCGTCCTGCAGCGCGCCACCGAGCCCGCCATACGCCATGTCGCCGGCAGCCCCCCGCAAAAATCGGCGATCCGCCTGCGCGCCGTCCAGGTCATCACGCTCGCCCTCGTCTTCGTCGGCTCGACCTTCGCGACCGCCGAGGTCAGCGCCGTCGCCATCACCAAGGAACTCGGCCAGCCGAATGCCGCCAGCCTCGTCATCGGCGTCTATGCCATCGGTTCCTTCGTCGTCGGCCTCGTGCTTGGTGCCCTGAACCCGAAGATGGCGCTGCAGAAGCAGCTGATGATCGCCGTCGCCGTGCTGGCGCTCACAGCCTTGCCGCTGCCCTTCGCCGATACGGTGCCGCTGCTCGCCTTGGCTGTCTTCGTCAGCGGTGTCGCCATCTCGCCCACCTTCATCACCGCCTTCGGCCTCATCGAGCGTCGCGTGCCGGCCGCCATGCTGACGGAGGGCATCACCTGGGTCACGACCGGCATCGGCATCGGCATGGCGCTGGGCGCGTTCGTCGCCGGCTGGGCGGTGGACAATTTCGGTGCCCAGAACGGCTTCTGGGTCTCCGTCGCCGCCAGCATCAGTGCGGCAATCACCGTCGGGATCGGCCAGCGGATCCTCGCCGGCGAGGATCCCGACGACGGGATCGACGCCCTCGTCCAGGCGGCCGAATGACAAAAAGCCCGGCAGAAATGCCGGGCTTTTTTCATAGCGTTGGAAGCCTGCCTCTCCCGTCGTCACCCTCGGACTTGAGCCGACCGGGAAGGAGAGGCTTGCATGCTGCCTAGACGAGGCGGCTCTGCTCCAGGGCCGCCTCCACGAAGCTTGCGAAGAGCGGGTGCGGATCGAGCGGCCGGCTCTTCAGCTCCGGATGGTACTGCACACCGATGAACCACGGATGGTCGGGATACTCCACCGTCTCCGGCAGCACGCCATCCGGCGACATGCCGGAGAAGACAAGGCCGCAGCCTTCGAGCCGGTCCTTGTAGTCGACATTCACCTCGTAGCGGTGGCGGTGGCGCTCGGAAATCTCCGTCGAACCGTAGATATCGGCGATCTTCGTGCCACCCTTCAGCGCCGCGCGATAGGCGCCGAGGCGCATCGTGCCGCCGAGATCGCCGGAAGCCGACCGCTTCTCCAGCTCGTTGCCCTTCACCCATTCCGTCATCAGGCCGACGACGGGTTCAGCCGTCTTGCCGAATTCCGTGGACGAGGCCTTTTCGAGACCGGCGAGATTGCGCGCCGCTTCCACGACCGCCATCTGCATGCCGAAGCAGATGCCGAAATAGGGCACCTTGCGCTCGCGGGCAAAACGCGCCGCATTGATCTTGCCTTCCGATCCGCGCTCGCCGAAACCGCCGGGAACGAGGATGCCGTGCACCTTCTCGAGATACGGCGCCGGATCCTCCTTCTCGAAGACCTCCGACTCGATCCATTCGAGCTTCACCTTGACGTGGTTGGCGATGCCGCCGTGATACAGCGCCTCGATCAGCGACTTATAGGCGTCCTTGAGGCCGGTATACTTGCCGACGATGGCGATCGTCACCTCGCCCTCGGGCGTCTTGATGCGATCGGAGACGTTCTGCCAGGCTTCAAGCCGCGGCTTGGGCGCCGGCTCGATGCCGAAGGCGGCAAGCACTTCGTCGTCCAGGCCTTCCTTGTGGTAGGCAAGCGGCACGTCGTAAATCGACGCGACGTCGAGCGCCTGGATGACGGCAGTCGCACGAACGTTGCAGAACAGCGAAAGCTTCTTGCGCTCGGCTTCCGGAATTTCGCGGTCGGCGCGCACCAGAAGGATATCCGGATGGATGCCCATCGCCTGCAATTCCTTGACGGAGTGCTGTGTCGGCTTGGTCTTGAGCTCGCCGGCTGCCGGAATATAGGGCATCAGCGTCAGGTGGACATAGACGGCCGTGCCGCGCGGCAGGTCGTTGCCGAGCTGGCGGATCGCCTCCATGAAGGGCATGGCCTCGATGTCGCCCACCGTGCCGCCGATCTCGCAAATGACGAAGTCGTAGTCGTCATTGCCTTCGGTGACGAAGTTCTTGATCTCGTTGGTCACGTGCGGAATGACCTGCACGGTCGCGCCGAGATAATCGCCGCGGCGTTCCTTGTCGATGATGTTCTTGTAGATGCGACCGGTGGTGATGTTGTCGGTCTTGGTGGCCGAGCGACCGGTAAAGCGCTCGTAGTGGCCGAGGTCGAGGTCGGTTTCCGCGCCGTCGTCGGTAACGAACACCTCGCCGTGCTGGGTCGGGCTCATCGTGCCCGGGTCAACGTTGAGATAGGGGTCGAGCTTGCGCAGGCGAACGCGGTAACCGCGGGCCTGCAGGAGAGCTCCGAGTGCAGCGGCGGCAATGCCTTTTCCGAGGGAGGAAACCACGCCGCCTGTGATGAATACATATCGCGCCATGGGAGTCACCGGATACCTTTTCAAAATCGATTCCGCCACCGAAAAATCACCTTGGGTGTGATTTCGGAAGGCGCAATCGGCGTTTTACACAAGAAGAAGGCCGGTTGGATTTCGCCAACCGGCCGGTTTGTTTTCAGTCCTTGCGGCTTACTGGCCGCTCGGGACGCCGGAGTTCTGCTCCGTGCCCGTTGCAGCGCCCGTGCCGGTGCCCGTCGTGGACGTGTTGCCGGTGCCGGTTGCTGCGCCGCCTTCGGTCGGAACGGCATCGGTGCCGGTCGTCGCGGGCGTCTGGTTGGTCGTGTTGTTGTTCTGGGTGCCCTCGCCCTGCGATGCGCCGCCGAGCGCGTCGAGAACGCCGCCCGTCCCCGTGGTGCCGGGGATACGGTCGAGAATGTCCGTCGGCTGCGTCTCGTAGCGGGCAAGGATGCCCATGCCGAGCGCCAGGACGAAGAACAGCGTGGCAAGGATCGCCGTGGTGCGCGTCAGGGCATTGGCCGTGCCGCGCGCCGACATGAAGCCGGAGCCGCCACCGATGCCGAGGCCGCCGCCTTCAGACCGCTGAATCAGCACGACGCCGATCAGCGCGACGACGACCATGAGATAGATGACGAGCAAGATGGTCTGCATGTTTTCGGTATCCCGGCCAGATGGCCCAAATGTCAGGTTTGCGGCTCAATATACCAAGCCGCGCACCATTCCAAGCCCTAGGTGTCGATCCGTCTGCCCTTTTCGGGCCGACGGAAGGGATCAGGCGGTCAGCGCTTCGTATGCGCGGTAGATGGCGAGGAAATCGTCGGATTTCAAGCTCGCCCCGCCGATCAGCGCGCCGTCGACATTGGCGACGCCCATCAGTTCCTGCGCATTGCCCGGCTTCACCGAGCCGCCATAGAGGATGCGCATCTTGGTGCCCTCGCCGGCAAAACGGCCGGCCAGCTCCGCGCGCATGAAGGCGTGCGCTTCCTCGACGTCACCGGCCGTCGGCGTCAGGCCGGTGCCGATCGCCCAGACGGGCTCATAGGCGATCACGGTGTTTTCTGCCGTTGCGCCATCCGGCACGGAGGCTGCAAGCTGCGTCTTCAGCACGTCGAGCGTCTTGCCCGCCTTGCGCTCGTCGCCGGTCTCGCCGATGCAGATGATCGCGACGAGGTCGTTCGCATAGGCGATCTCCGCCTTGGCACGCACCAAAGCGTCGCTTTCCTTGTGGTCGGTGCGGCGCTCGGAATGGCCGACGATGACATGGGTGCCGAAGCAGTCGGCGATCATTTCCGCCGAGACGTCGCCGGTATGGGCGCCGGAGGCCTTTTCGTGGCAGTCCTGCGCGCCGATCATCAGCGGACTGTCGTCGCAGAGCGCCGTCGCGACATAGAGCAGCGTCGCCGGCGGGCAGATCAGCGTCTCGACCTTGTCGGAAAGCGGCCCCTTCACGCCTTCGGCCATCGCCTTGATCTGGTCGAGCGATGCGCGCGTGCCGTTCATCTTCCAGTTCCCGGCAACGAGCGGGGTTACATCCGGTGTCATGAGACCTCCCTTTCCTTGAAATTCGCGTGGTTTGCGGCGTAGCAAATCGGCGCCTATTGCGCAAACAACCAGTTGAGCGTCTCGCGCCAGTCGGTCATGCGCACGGGCGTGCCATGCCCGCCGGTCTGGAACAGCACGAAGCGCGCCGGCACACCGGCCTTGCGCAGCCGGCGGAACACCGCGATCTGGTCGTTTGCGGCATAGACGCTGTCGCTGTCGCCATGGGTGAAGAACACCGGCAGCTTCGCCTTGAAGGCCGGCGTCTTGCCGTAGTCGCCGTCCGCCGCCCCGCCCATCAGCACCATGCCGGCAAGGCTTTTCACCGCCGCCGGATCGCGCGCCACGCGGGCGCAGATGAAGCTGCCCATCGAGGCGCAGGCGAGGATGACCGGGGCATCCGGCGAAAGCGCCTTGGCCGTCAGGATGAGGCCGGAGATGCGCGCGGCGCCCTTGTCGTCGAAGGAGGGAACGCTCGGGGCGTAATAGACCCCGCCATTCTGCAGGGCGAGGTTCTTCAGCCGGTTGAAATTGCCGCCGAAATTCCAGTCGTTGTTGCCGAGCCGCCGGTCGCCGCCGCGGCCATGGATGAAGATGACCGTGAAGGCCGCGCCCTCCCCCTTGCCGGTCATCGCGACGTCGATCGGCCCGGCCGGCGTGTCGATCGTCACATTCTTCTGCCCCTTCTTCACCGCGGTCGAGACATAGGCCGCCTTCACCCGGCGCTCCGGCACCTGGTCACGGCCGTTGATGTCGCGCAGTTCCTGGTAGTCGACGACCGTGAGCGCCCCATCGTCGCTCGTCTCCACAACGGTGCCGTAGCCGAACAGGTCGTCTTTCCAGGGCTTCAGGCTCAGCGCCGCCGCCTCGCCGGCCACCGAACAGGCAAGGGCCGCGGCCAAAAACAGCCGGGAAAGGCAATGAACTGTGGACTGACGCATGAACTGTGGCTCCCTGGAGGCTGCGATACTTGCCATCCGCCCGCCCGCAACGCAATCCTCCGCCAGCGGTTGGCGCGGCTTGGCGCATCCTTGAGGCCGGTCAGACCATCCGGCATCGCACGAATGCGGCCGAAGGCGGACGGGGCGGCACGCCGTCCCGGCATCGCGAAAGCCCACGGAATCTGGCAGAGTCGCAAGTGATTCGCTAAACGACATTTTTTGCGCCAGACCCCGGTCCGTCACGGACCGGCGGGGAAGCTGGCAAACGGAACAAAATCTGAACGGCCCATGCAAGACGACAGCAACGACCTCTTCGCCAACATGCCCTCCCAGCCCGCCACGCCGCCGGTCGAAAAGCCCGCTGCGGCGGCCGCCCCTGCCCGCGAGGCGCGCCCTGCCCCGCCGAGCGAAGGCACCGGCGGCTACGACGCCTCGGCGATCCGCGTGCTGGAAGGTCTCGAACCGGTCCGCATGCGCCCCGGCATGTATATCGGCGGCACGGACGAGAAGGCGCTGCACCATCTCTTCGCCGAAGTCATCGACAACTCGATGGACGAGGCCGTCGCCGGCCACGCCAATTTCATCGAGGTCAATCTCGATGCCGAAGGCTACCTGTCCGTCACCGACAACGGCCGCGGCATCCCGGTCGAGAACCATCCCCAGATGCCGGGCAAGTCCACGCTGGAGGTCATCCTCACGGTCCTGCATGCCGGCGGCAAGTTCGACGGCAAGGCCTACGAGACCTCGGGTGGCCTGCACGGCGTCGGCGTTTCGGTCGTCAACGCCCTCTCCGACCATCTCGAGGTCGAGGTGGCCCGCAACAAGAAGCTCTACCGCCAGCGCTTTTCGCGCGGCAAGCCGGTCGGCGGCCTGGAGGAGCTCGGCGACGTGCACAACCGCCGCGGCACCAAGGTGCGCTTCCATCCGGACCCGGAAATTTTTGGCGCGCACGCCCATTTCGATCCGGCCCGCGTCTTCCGCATGGCCCGGTCCAAGGCCTATCTCTTCGGCGGCGTCGAGATCCGCTGGAGCTGCGACCCGTCGCTGCTGCCCGAGGGTTCGGAAACGCCGGAAAAGGCGGTCTTCCACTTCCCCGGAGGCCTCAAGGATTATCTCCAGGCGACGCTCGGCAAGGACTACACCGTCACCCGCGAGATCTTTGCGGGCAAGAGCGAGAAATCGGGCGGCCACGGCTCGCTGGAATGGGCCGTCACCTGGTACGGCGGCGATTCGCTGATCCACTCCTACTGCAACACGATTCCGACGGCCGACGGCGGCACGCACGAGGCGGGCCTGCGCATCGCGCTCACCAAGGGCCTGAAGAATTATGCCGAGCTGACGCAGAACAAGCGTGCCGCCGCCATCACCACCGACGACGTGATGATCTCGGCCGTCGGCATGCTCTCCGTCTTCATCCGCGAGCCGGAATTCGTCGGCCAGACGAAGGACAAGCTTGCCAGCGTCGAAGCCCAGCGCATCGTCGAGAACGCGCTGCGCGACCCCTTCGACCACTATCTCGCCGACAATCCGGGCGAAGCCGCAAAGCTGCTCGACTGGGTGATCGAGCGTGCCGAAGAGCGCCTGCGCCGCCGCAAGGAAAAGGAAGTCAGCCGCAAGACCGCCGTGCGCAAGCTGCGCCTGCCGGGAAAGCTGGCCGACTGCTCGCAGAATTCCGCCGAAGGCGCCGAACTCTTCATCGTCGAAGGCGATTCGGCCGGCGGCTCGGCCAAGCAGGCGCGCAACCGCGCCAATCAGGCGATCCTCCCGCTCCGCGGCAAGATCCTCAACGTCGCCAGCGCCGGCCGCGAAAAACTCGGCGCCAACCAGCAGATCTCCGACCTCGTGCAGGCGCTCGGCTGCGGCACGCGTTCGAAATACCGCGAGGACGACCTGCGTTATGAGCGCGTCATCGTGATGACCGACGCCGACGTCGACGGTGCGCACATCGCCTCGCTGCTCATCACCTTCTTCTATCAGGAAATGCCCGACCTCATCCGTGGCGGCCATCTCTATCTCGCCGTGCCGCCGCTTTACCGCCTCAGCCAGGGCGGCAAGACGCTCTATGCCCGCGACGACCCGCATCGCGAAGAACTGATGCGCACCGTGTTCAACGGCCGCGGCAAGGTGGAGATCGGCCGCTTCAAGGGCCTCGGCGAGATGCTGCCGGCGCAGCTCAAGGAAACCACGATGGATCCGTCGAAGCGCACGCTTTTGAAAGTGGCGATCGACGACGTCGATTTCGAGGGCACCCGCACCGCCGTGGACGACCTGATGGGCACCAAGCCGGAGGCTCGCTTCCGCTTCATCCAGGAACGGGCCGTCTTCGCCGACAATCTCGACATCTGAGGTTGCGGCGCCATATTTTCGCGGCAATGCGTTCCTCTAACCGTCAGGAACAAACCCGGAAAGGACGGCCATGAAAGCTGCGCTCATCGTCATGACGATCATGGGCTGCGACGACAGCGCGACCCAGTGCCACTATATCGACACGGTCGGCAAGAGCTGGCAGACCGTGGCGCTGTGCGATGCGCAGGCCGAAACCTTTATCAACCGCCACCAGGACAAGAACTATCCGGTCATCGTGGCGGTTTGCGAAAGTTCCGGCGACCGGATCACCGCCGATGCCGCCGAACCGTCCCCCGACGAGATGCCGGCCGCGACCACGGCCGAGGTTCCCTTGCCCGCCCAGACCGCCGAGGCCAAGCAGGGCCTTGCCACCCGCGCCCTGAACTTCGTGAAGCAGGCCATTCCCGACAAGGCCGCCCTGAAGACCGCCGTCACCACCCCGGTGCGTTACGCCGAGGATGGTTACTCCTGGGTGGTCAAGCGCTTCGCCGATTAGAGTGATGCCAGCAAAAATGCCAGGCGCACCTCCGTCATTAACTGTGTAAAAACAATTAGTTACAACAATTTCCAGTTCAGGGAACTGCGGATGTACGCCGGGGATTTTTCGAATACCGCCCTGGCCTAAGCCGCTTCGCGTGCGGCGATGAGGGCGTAGCTGCGCGCCGTCTGGCGCTGCTCGGCGATGGCCAGCCGCTCAACGAGTTCCAGCATGGACTGGCAGGCGGCATCGCCCGCCGCGCGGGCACGGGAGAGCAGGCGTTCGGAAACCGACGGCCCGTCGTCCTCGCCCTTCGCCTCGCGCCGCCAGAGCATCGTCGCCTCTGCAAAGAGGGCGCTGACGTCCCGGCCGAGGCCGGCGGTCTCGTAGAGGGCACGCACTGCCGCCTCGCGGCCGTCGGAAAGGATGGAGCGGACGCGCCGCTCCGCCTGGCCGGAGAGATCGGTGATGGCGGCCGCAAAGAACTCGACTCGCCCCGTGCAGAGCGCGTGCATCAGGAAGACCGGCGTCAGCCGGCCGGTCAGGCGCAGGTGCTCGACAAGTGCTGGCATCTCGGCAGCCGGGACCTCGCCGGCCATGCCGATCGTCGCGACATCGCAGGCCTCGCGCGTGATGCGCTCGACACGGCTCGTGCCGACCGCCGCCTGGATGAGCCCGAAACCGGCCAGCGCCGTGCCGATCTTCTCCACCAGCGCATGGCGCGCATCGCTCGGCAGGTCGTCTCGGTCGAGCAGCAAGGCACGGATTTCCGCATCGTCGCCGAGGCGGTCCACGATGCGCGTCAGGCTGCGCCGGGAGAGCACGGCGCCCTCGTTCTCCAGCAGCGCCAGCACGTCGGCCCCATCGCCGATTTCCGCCAGCGCCGCCGAAACGGCGCGCGAGACAAAAGCACGATGGGCGATCAGCATACGCGTCGTCGCGCTGCCCTTGGCAGCGAGATCGACGAGGTCGCCATCCGTCAGCACCGACGAACGCAGGATGATATGGGCGGCGATTTCCGGCTGGTCTTCCGCCAGCGGCAGGATGACGGCGCGCGGCGCCTCCTCGCAGTCGGCAAGCGCTTCCGCGAGGGCCAGCCGTACTTTCGGCGCCGGATCGTCAAGCAGGAAGATCATGGCCATCTCCGCGCCGTGGCGGTCATCCGCCGAAATGCGCGCCCGTGCGTAAGCCCGCGCCAACACGCTGGCCGCCTTGGCCCGGTCGGCTGCCCGTGCGGTCTCGACCCAACGGAGAAAAGCATGAACGATCAATGGACGCCCCAAACGCCTGCAAAACGCTACTGGAAACACGCTAGCGCCAAAGTGTTTAAGATTGGTTCACCATACCCGTTAACCGGTTCGTCATTGCCATTCCCAGGCGCAAAGCCCTATGAAAAGACATGGTACCGCTGCCCCACGCCCTTTTCGAAGCGACCGAAACGCCCTTTCCCCTTCCCAAAGGGTGCGGCGTACTGGTGCGCGCCGGCGACTCACAGACAAAAGGCAACATCGTCATCGTCGATACGACGATCGATCTCGCAACCCTCCGCTACATCATCGGTAGCGGCGCTGCCGCCATCGCCCTCGCCGGCTGGCGAACCGGCGCTGACCTCCAGCGCCTCGCCGCCCTCCTGTCCGTCGCAGAAGCCGAGGAAGGCAGGGGGGACGGCACCACCCCCGTCCTGGCGATCACCGACGGTATTCTGCCCGCCCCCGTCTCGTGCAAGGGCGTTGCGGGCAAAACCATACGGCTTGCCGCCCTGGTTTGGGACCAGCGTGCGCTGAAGCGCACCCTCGGCGCAGCCCGCGCCTTCACCGCATCAGACGAATGGATCGCCCCCTTCGCCGCAGCCCGCGCCGCAACCCTCCTCACCGCCGCTGTCGCCGGCGTTCCTGCCTTTGATTCGTTTCCGGATCTGACGGGAGCAGCACTGGAACGGGCCTGCGAACACTCACGAGACGAGGGCTTCTTCGGTGGTTTCGCGGTCGATACGGCGCAAGTTGCGCCGATCGGGACGATTTACGGCCGCAACCGCTGAGGCTCAGGCATCACCCCACCTTGGGCCGCATCATGGCAAAGACATCCGCTCCGCCGTCGCAGTAATCCATATAGCCCATGCGGGCGAGCGGGCGCGCGGCGGCCATGTCGATCATGCCGTCGCGCAGGATCTCCGGGCTGATGTGGATGCCGACCACCTGGCCGAACACCACCCAGTTGTCCGTCTCCCGCCCATCGGTATCGACGGGGCGGAAGGACTGCGTCATCCGGCACTCCAGCGCCGCATGGGCCTCGCCGACATAGGGCGCATCGACAAGGCGGCCGGTGACGGGCGTAAGGCCGGCGAGCGCGAATTCGTCGACGCCTCGCGGCACGGCAGCAGAGCTGGCATTCATCGCCTCGGCGAGATGCCGGCCGGCCAGCGAGCAGGTGAAGACGCCGGTTTCCTCGATGTTGCGCACGCTGTCCTTGTGGCCGCTCGAGGAGAACATCACCAGCTTCGGCCTGTCGCTCACCGCGTTGAAGAACGAATAGGGCGCCAGGTTGCGCCGCCCGTCCGCCGCCTTGGTGCCGATCCAGCCGATCGGGCGCGGCGCGACGATCGCCTTGAACGGATCGTGCTTCAGGCCGTGGGCGTTTTCCGCCGTCTCGTAGAACAGCGCGTCAGGTGTCATCGCCGACCCATGTGACGATCTCGGCAAGCTCCGGCCGCGGCCGCTCGGTCGGCGGCACGGTGGGCGTGCCGATATGGATGAAGCCGGCGACCTTCTCACCCTCGGCAACGCCGAGGATCGGATAGGCGCGTTCGTCGAAGGCGTACCATTCGGTCAGCCAGTTCGAGGCGAAACCATGTGCATTCGCCGCCATGACGAGGTTGAGGCAAACGGCGCCGGCCGACATCACCTGCTCCCATTCCGGGATCTTGAAATGCGGCGCGGCGCGGCTGACGACGGCGACCACCACCGGCGCGCGGCTGAGCCGTGTGTTTTCCACCTTGACCATCTCCACGGAAAGGTCCGGCTTGTCCTCCATCGCGATCCTGGCAAGTGCCTCGCTGATGCGCCAGCGCTCCGCGCCGCGATAGACGATGAAGCGCCAGGGGGCGAGCTTTCCGTGATCCGGCACGCGCGAGGCGAGCGTCAGCATCGCCTCCAGCTCCCCCTTCGAGGGGCCCGGCTCGCTCATCTGGAAGGCGGGGATAGACCGGCGGGTCGAAAGATAATCGATCAGCTTGATTTCGGTTTTCATCGGGAGGGAGTTCCAATACCTTGGCGCGCGACGCGGCCTTGAAAATGCCATTAGCCGGGTCTCCAAGTGGAGCCTTACAGTCAGGAAGTCAACCGTCCCCATGCGCATGCCCCTCCCTCCCGCCCTTGTCGCGAGCCTTGCCGTGGCCGGCCTTGTCCTGTCGCTCGCCCCGGCCCGCGCGCAGGAGGCGCTGGACAGCTTTTCGCAGGTCACCACGCCCATGAAGGGCGGCAAGCTCACCTCGTTCAACCCGATCGTGACGGGCGAGGCGACGCCGGCGAACCTTCGGGACGTAACCTGCGAGGCGCTTCTGACCCGGGACGGCAGCCCCATGCAGCACGGGCTGACCTGGCGCGTCTTCTCGCCGATCCCCGGCGCCGACGGCAAACTGCCGCTGCTCGCCACCTCCGAGGGCGGCTCGGCCGCCTTCCAGCTGGTGCCGGGCGAATATTTCGTCAACGTCGCCTTCGGCCGCGCCGGCGCCACCAAGAAGCTGGTCGTTCCCGATACGGGCGATGTCGACAAGCAGGTCATGGTGCTCGATGCCGGCGGCATCATGCTGAACGCCGTTTCCGGTTCGGACGTGCGCATTCCGCCGAAGGAGCTCAGCTTCTCGATCTTCGCCGCCGAGGTGCGCGAGGACGGCGAGCGCAACCTCGTCGTTGCCGAGGTGAAGCCGAATTCCGTCGTGCGCCTCAATGCCGGCACCTATCACGTCGTTTCCGACTACGGCACGGTCAACGCCGTCATCCGCGCCGACATCCAGGTCGAGGCCGGCAAGCTGACGCGCGCCACCATCCAGCACCGCGCCGCCAAGCTTACGCTGAAACTCGTCTCCGAGCCCGGCGGCGAGGCGATCGCCGATACGGCCTGGTCGATCCTGACCTCCTCGGGCGACACGGTCAGCGAAAGCGTCGGCGCGTTTCCGACGCTGGTGCTGGCCGAAGGCAGCTACATCGCCGTCGCCCGCAACAAGAACCGCATCTACCAGCGCGACTTCGCGGTGAAGGCCGGCGTCAACACGGATGTGGAAGTGCTGCTCGACGAGAACGCCAACGAGCAGAAGGCGGCGGCGGAAGACGTCGTGGACTAACCAGCGCGCCGCAAGAACGGCTTCTGCCGCGGCGCCATCGCGAACACGGCCTCGTAGAGCCGCGCGGTAATGTTCTTCCGGTCACCCGCATCCAGCTCCGCCCAGGCAATGACGCCGCCGATGCGCGCGGCGATCGTCGAGCCCGAAAGCCTGCGGAACTCGCGGATCAGCAGCGACAGGCGCAGCGTCAGCGAGACCTTGCTGACGAGGTGGAAGAGCCGCCCGTTCTGGCCCTCGAAATAGACGGGGATGACATTCGCCTTGGCCGACTGGATCAGCTTGGCCGGGAACATCTTCCACGGCAGGTCCTCCGCCCGCCCGAACACCTTCTTCGCCGTCGCAACGCCCCCCGCCGGGAACACGATGACCGTCGTGCCCTCCTTCAGGAGCCGCACCGCCTCCGAACGCGTCTTCATGTTGAGCGCCAGCGCCTCCTTCGTCTCCTCGAAGGAGACCGGCAGCGCATAGGGCTGCATTTCCGGCACTTTCAGGAGGTCGTTGTGGATCATCACCTTGAACGGCCGGCCGAGCTGTTCGGCAAGCGCCAGGACGGCGATACCGTCGCCGATGCCGAAGGGATGGTTGGCGACGATGACGACCGGCCCCTCGGGCAGGTCCGGCGGCGGCCAGGAGCCCTCGACGCGCAGCCCGACATTGATGAGGTCGAGCATGTCGCCGAACACCCGCGCGCTCTGCCCGACAATGGAGCTGCGCCAGATGTCGTAGAGCCGGGCGTAGCGGTTACGACCGGCAAGACCTTCCATGGAGCGGATGAACCATCGTTTGAGGCGCGGATCGTTTTCGTTGGCGTAGGACAGTTCCTTGAACTGCACGGCAGTCCCCAAAAAGATAATCCCGCACCTGATAGCACGGGATTATTGCAGTTTTCCGACAATCGCCGGGAAGGCTCACGCCTTGCCGAGCTTGCGCTTGACGTCCGGCGGGGTCGCCTCCAGCGACAGCATCGCGATCGCCTCGTCGAGCGACATCGCCGTCTGGTTCTGCGAACCGAGGCGACGGATGTTGACGGAGCGCTCCTCCGCCTCGCGCTTGCCGCAGACGACGATGACCGGAACCTTGGTCACCGAATGCTCGCGGACCTTGTAGTTGATCTTCTCGTTGCGGAAGTCGGTCTCGACGACCAGGCCGGCATCCCGCAGCTTTTCGGCCACCTCGCGGCCATAGTCGTCCGCCTCCGAGGTGATGGTCGCCACCACCACCTGCATCGGCGCGATCCACAGCGGCATGTGCCCGGCAAAGTTCTCGATGAGAATGCCGAGGAAGCGCTCCATCGAGCCGCAGATGGCGCGGTGGATCATCACCGGCTGCGTCTTGTCGGAGTTCTGGTCGATATAGAAGGCGCCAAAGCGTTCCGGCAGGTTGAAGTCGACCTGCGTCGTGCCGCACTGCCATTCGCGGCCGATGGCGTCCTTCAGCGTATACTCGAACTTCGGCCCGTAGAACGCGCCCTCGCCCGGCAGGATGCCGGTCTTGATGCGCCCGCCGGACTGCGCCTCGATGGTCTTCAAGACGTCCATCATGACGCTTTCCGCCCGGTCCCACAAAGCATCGGAGCCGACGCGCTTTTCCGGCCGGGTCGAGAGCTTCACGACCACCTCGTCGAACCCGAAATCCTTGTAGACCGAGAGGATGAGGTCGTTGATGCGCAGGCACTCCGCCGCCATCTGCTCGTCGGTGCAGAAAACGTGCGCATCGTCCTGCGTGAAGCCGCGCACGCGCATCAGCCCGTGCAGCGCGCCAGAGGGTTCATAGCGATGCACATTGCCGAATTCCGCAAGCCGCACAGGCAGTTCGCGATAGGACTTCAAGCCATGCTTGAAGATCTGCACATGCCCCGGGCAGTTCATCGGCTTCAGCGCGAAGACGCGCTCGTCGTCGGTCTCGTCGCCGGCAACGGTCACCTTGAACATGTTGTCGCGATACCAGCCCCAGTGGCCGGAGGTTTCCCACAGCGACTTGTCGAGCACCTGCGGCGCGTTCACCTCTTCATAGGTGCCGGCAAGACGACGGCGCATATAGGCGACGAGCGTCTGGAACATGCGCCAGCCCTTGCCGTGCCAGAACACGACGCCCGGTCCCTCCTCCTGGAAATGGAACAGGTCCATTTCGCGGCCGAGCCGGCGATGGTCGCGCTTTTCGGCCTCGGCGAGGATGTTGAGATAGGTGTCGAGCTCCTCCTGCGTGCGCCAGGCGGTGCCGTAGATGCGGGTCAGCATCGGGTTGTTGCTGTCGCCGCGCCAATAGGCGCCCGCGACCTTCATCAGCTTGAAGGCCGTGCCGATCTGGCCGGTCGCGGCCATGTGCGGCCCGCGACACAGGTCGAACCAGTCGCCCTGGTAATAGATCTTGAGGTCCTGCCCCTCGGGGATCGCATCGACCAGCTCGACCTTGTACTTTTCGCCCTTGGAAGCAAAAACCTCCTTCGCCTTGTCGCGCGACCACACTTCCCGGGTGAAGGGCTTGTTGCGCTGGATGATCTCCTTCATGCGCTTTTCGATCTTGGGCAGATCGTCGGGCGTAAAGGGCTCGTCCTTGGCGAAATCGTAATAGAAGCCGTTGTCGATGACCGGTCCGATCGTCACCTGCGTGCCCGGCCAAAGCTCCTGCACGGCCTCGGCCATCACATGGGCGGCGTCATGACGGATCAGCTCCAGCGCGCGGTCGTCCTCGCGCGTGACGATCTCGATCCGGCCGTTCGAAACGGTCTCGGAGAGATCGCGCAGCTCGCCATCGAGCGCAATGGCAATCGCCTTCTTGGCCAGCGACTTGGAAATCGCCTCGGCCACATCACGCCCGGTCGAGCCCGCGGGGTATTCGCGGACGGAACCATCAGGGAAAGTGAGGGAAACGGGTGCAGACATGAAAGAATCTCCTATCCAGTCCCGCCAACGAATGCGGGTGGTATGCGAGGGTAAAGCCGGAATGCCGGCGCGTGCGTCGCGCGGTATAAGGGGAAAATGGGGGGATTGCAAATAAGGGTACAGGCACGGCCATCCAGCCAAACCCTCCACCCAAATGCAAATTTGTTAATTCCCGCTTCCGAGTAGTGACGCAGTATCTATTAAAATGCTTTTCCTTGAGTGATTTTCAACCCGTCACGATAAAGCATCGGAATTTTGAAATTTTCCCCAATTTGCTCAAGAAAACCCATATCAGTAAGAGCCTGAATTGACGCCTTTGTATTGGCAACTGGAGAAATAAGCTCATCAAGCGTCTGGGCGTTATGCTCTGATTTCCCATCCCTGAACAATTCTATTACTCTTGTAAGCTCATTGGCCTCGGCAAGTAATGTGTCCTGAACGCGGAGTGCAGATACTTGTGAATATGCCTTCTTTACCGAGACAGCCTCGAATATCGGCCCACGCGTCGCTTCGATATCTCGCTTTTCACGCCCATCCTTTCTTGCTTGCGCCTCTTGCGCCTTATTAAATAGATCTATTATATTTCTGGGAGGCTTTGCGTCGTTTCCGTCGCGTATACGCCCCATTATCCAAGTCAAAGTCGCAGGCTTACGGTCGCCTAAATCTATTTGCTCTGGTAACATAATTTCCATTACTTCTTTATCGCTCTTTCCCTCAAGCCCGCACAATTTTTTCAAAGATTCATTGAGGGCCAATCGGCGAACAATCATATTCACCAAGTCATCCTGATCCCAAACTATCTCGATCCTTCTAGCGTTGATGTGCGTTAAATTAACAAATCCGCCCTGAATGATACGCCTGAAAAGGTCTTTTCGAACAAAAAGCTTCAACCTGACCGTCGCCATTGCGGCTAAGTCCAAGTATGTACGCATAAGAGCTCGCAATGCGGGAATTTCGACATCAGGCGAGCCAGTGAAAGCCTCATCAAGGCGATCGAACAGGACCCAGTAGGTCAGGTCGGTAGTGGCAGCAGCAAGCTCGAGAATTTTCAGAAAGTCGTCGCTGAATATCAGGGTACCTTCTTTCTTCTCCGGCCCAAATTCAATACGAGGCGTAACAATAGGCAAACCAGATTCAGTCAACTCAAGGCCCGCCTCTAAAGCGGTTGGCTCAGTGAGCCTGTGAGCAAGGTTATACAACTTACCAAAAATAGTAGCCGGTGTCGGATCAGGAGACTCTAGGCCGAGGTAATCCAGTGTGTTCTTTAGTGTATTCATTTCATCATTGAAATCATGACCGTAAATATCAATTAAGTAGTTTCCAACAAGTGAAAATACATATGCTTTCCAAAAATTTCTATATTACCCCTCAGATAGAGTAGGCCCTTGGAGAAGCCTTTGAAATATGGGATTGCCCTGCATGTTGAATGCATCAACAATTTCGACATGATCCAACTCTTTGTAAGTTCTGTAATGCCTTTTCAGTACTTTATAAATCGCTGATTTTCCGGTGCCTTTATCGCCAGCAATAACATCGCCCTTATTGCTTATAACAGCTCTAAAGGTCTCCGTTTCGACAAAGTAATTCTCGAGATGCTCATCGAATTCGGCGACAGAATTGCCGATGTTTACCTGCTTAAGAATTTCTAAGGCGTCCATTTTTCGCTCGCTCAACATTCAATTCGATTGTTGTAAATTCCTGGAGCTACTTAGCGCAAGGGTTGAGTGCTGCATCGCTATAAAAAATCCAAACTCAACGCAAACGGGAACATTGCGGTGGCGAGTGCTTGCTCGCCGCAGAACGTTTTTTATCATTTTCCCCGCTCCCAAAACCTCGCATATCCTAAACCTCCTTCCGCCGCCGGACGGATCGCGTAACGTGTCGATGCGGGCGGGAGGAGGCGCTTCCGTTTTCGGCCGAAACGTACGGCAGGGGCGGAAGAGGCGCGAAACGCTGCGGGAATGCGAATTTCCGTCGTGACAGGCTTCCCCCTTCCCCGGGTCTTGCGGGGTCGGTTTGGGTCCGCCATGCAAGCAGGATGGCGGCGCATGTCCCCGAAAGGCGCGGAACGTGGTTTTCGGAAAAGCGCCAACACACTGCGCAGCGAAGCAGTTTTGCGCCTGAAGGAGACCGGACCGTCTCCGAAGAACGCCTTGGGCCGCGCGAAAGCGAAGCCACATATCCCCATCCCCAGAGGCAACGCTTTCGCGCGGTTCTCCGGACATGGACAAACCCGATGGGCGGCCTTCGGGGCGTTTTCGCACGCCCGCAGGCAAGGACGGAAGGCAGGCGCGATGGAAGACGAGGTGAAGGACGTAGAGATCACGCTGAGCGCGCTGGAGCGCCGCCACATCCGGCGCCTGCAGCCGGAGCTTCGCGAGGCGGCGACGCAAGCGGGCCACCACCGCACCTGCCGCCTGCCGAAATGCCGGCGGGCAAAGCGCTGCACCGGCTGCCATCCCGCCGACGAGATCGCCACGACGCACTACAAGACCTTTCCGCCCTGCGTGCACGACGACGCCGCGCAGGCACGCCTGCTTGCCGGCTGGCGCGTGCTCTGCGACCGTGACGAACGGGCGTGGCTTGCCGCCGGCCACACGCTGGAAGCGCTGGACCGGCTCGGCGACGAGCGACGCCGCGCCCTGGAGGAGGATGACGACTGGCCGGAAGATCCCCTCTGCCCGCCACCGCGCAACGCCGTCGCGTGAGACCGGATCAGGAAACGCCGAGCGCTTCAGCGGAAATCCAGAAGACCGCATCCTGCGATTCGGCCGTTTCCAGCCAGACGAATTCCAGATGCGGGAATTCCTCTTCCAGGATCTCGCGGCCCGAGCCGATCTCGCAGATCATGCCGCCGCCGGGATTGAGGTGATCGGCCGCCCCGGCAAGGATTTTGCGCACGAGGTCGAGGCCGTCTTCCCCGCCGTCATGCGCCATGACGGGCTCGGCGCGGAATTCCGGCGGGTAGCCCGCGAGCGCGTCATGATCGACATAGGGCGGATTGGTGATGATGAGGTCGTAGGTGCAGCCGGAAAGCGGGGCGAAGAGATCGCCCTTGAAGAGCGTCACCTGGCCCTCGACGTCGTGTTCGGCAAGGTTCAGCTTGGCGACCTCCAGTGCATCGGCCGACAGGTCCACCGCATCGACGCTTGCCTGCGGGAAGAACTTTGCCGCGAGCACCGCAAGGCAGCCCGAGCCCGTGCAGATGTCGACGGCGCTTTCCACAAGCATCGGATCGGGCAGGAAGGACGAGCCGTGTTCGCCGAGATATTCGGAAAACAGGATTTCGCCGATATGCGAGCGCGGCACGATCACCCGCTCGTCGACAAAAAAGCGCACGCCCTGAATATAGGACCGGCCGGTGAGGTACGCCGAGGGCTTGCGCGTCGCAACGCGCGCCTCGATACGGGACGCGAGCAGCTTCCGCTCGGCCGGCAGCAGGCGGGCGTCGAGGAAGGGATCGAGCGTGTCGATCGGCAGGTCGAGCGTATCGAGCAGCAGGAAGGCCGCGTCGTCGCCGGCCGTCGTCGTGCCGTGGCCGTAGCTGAGCTCGGCCGCGTTGAAACGGGAGATCGCATAGCGCCAGTAGTCGCGCAGCGTGACGAGTTCGGATGTGATGTCGTCCTGGGTCAACGGCGGCCTCGCTTCGGATACTCTGTTGGCGGGCGCAATTCCGGCAAAAACGTGCAACGGTCTTGTCTTTGGACTTGCGCAGGAAACGAACAGGGCCTTCCGCCAGCCGCGGGCGAGCGGAAAGGCTCTGGACGAACCCGGCTTTAGAATGGCATGGGCAGGCCGGTCAACCGCGACGATCAGGGGTTTTGCACGCAGCATGGCGAAAGACAGAGGCAAAGGGCAGAAACCGGCGCCCGCCCGCAAGGCAGCGGCCGCCCCGATGGCGCGCGCGCCCGCGCGACCCGCCGCCCCGCCCGCCGGCAAGCGCGCCACCCTGCCCCGCGCGCTTTCCAAGCTCGGCTTCTGTTCGCGCACGGAGGCGGAAGCGCTGATTTCAGCCGGCCGCGTCGCCGTCGCCGGCCATGTCGTCACCGATCCCGAAACCTGGATCGACCTTGCCGACGCGCGCATCACGGTGGACGGGGCAGCGGTCCTTGCGGAAAAGCCGGTCTATCTCATGCTCAACAAGCCGCGCGGCCTCGTCACCACACGCAGCGATCCCGAGGGGCGGCCGACGGTGTTCGACTGCCTGAAACATCTGGATCCCGCGCATCTCTCCCCCGTCGGCCGGCTCGACAAGGCGAGCGAGGGCCTTCTGCTCTTCTCCAACGACACGGACTTCGCCAACGCCCTGCTCGACCCGAAGACGCATGTCGCCAAGACCTATCACGTCCAGATCGACCGCCTCGCCGACCAGCCGATGCTCGACGCGCTCATCGCCGGCGTCCACCACGACGGCGAGTTTTTGCGCGCGAAGGCCGTGCGCAGGCTCCGGGAGGGCGAACGGAACGCCTGGCTGGAAATCGTGCTCGACGAGGGCCGCAACCGCCAGATCCGCCGCATGCTGGAAGCGCAGGGCATCGCGTGCCTGCGCCTCGTGCGCGTCGCCATCGGCGACCTGGCGCTCGGCGATCTGGAAAAGGGCGCCGTGCGCGCGCTGACGGAGGCGGAGGTGAAGGGCCTCAGGCGGCTCGTCCGGCGCTGAGCGCGGCGACGGCTGTTTTCCCCGCACCGCCAGTTGGCCGCATACTGGGCGCGGGGCGCCGGCCTTGACCCTCCAGTCACTGGAGGTTGCAGACTGGTCGAGGCCAAGCCCGGAGACCCGACATGCCGTCCCTGCCCCTTCTTTCCGCGACCCTCATGGGCGTCTATCTCGCCGCCTTCCTCGCCCTGACGGCGCGTTCGGCGCGGGCAGCGGAGCGGCCGGCCTGGCTGTTCGGCCTCGGCGGGCGCCAGGGCCTGCCCGCCTTGCTCTTCCGCCTGAGTTTTGCCGGCGCTCTTGTCTATCCCGCGCTTCTGGCCGCAGGCCTGCCGCCGGCGCCGGCGCTTGTCGATCCGTCCTTGCCGGTCCGCCTCGCCGGCCTGCTGCTGGCGCTCGGCGGCGGCGTCTTCGCCATCCATGCCCAGCACCATATGGGCACGTCCTGGCGCATCGGCTCAGCGGCGGGCCATTCCGGCGCCATCGTCGATACGGGGCCGTTTCGCCTGTCGCGCAATCCGGTCTTCGTCGGGCAGGTGATGCTCCTTGCGGGCTTCGCCATCACCCGGCCCGATGCGGTCCAGCTCGCGCTCACGGCCGTGCTGGTGCTCGCCGTCCGGCTCCAGGTGCGGGTGGAGGAGGATGTGCTGGCCCAGGATCTCGGCGCGGCCTATCGCGCCTACCGGCAGCGTGTCCCCCGGTGGCTGTGAGGTCAGGCGAGCATGGCCGCAAGGCCGTTGACCGTGTTGGCATTGCGCAGGGTGCCGATACCGAGCTTCTTCGTCGTCAGATGCGACAGGAGCCTCGTCTCGCTCGGCTTTTGCGAAAAGTCGATCCAGAGATCGCCGTCGACGATGGCGAGGCGGATGCCGGGCGCTGCAATGCCTTCGAGTTTCGGCAAGATCTCCGGCCCCAGCGGCTTGCGCATGACGCGGATGCCGACATCCGCTCCGTTGCCGTCGGCAAAAGGATTGCCGGCCGCGACGCGCCGCCAGGCCTCCGCACTGCGCAGGATGATGTCGACATGTTTTCCGAAGCGCGCACGGAACGCCGTTTCCAGCTGGTCCCCGATGGCGGAAAGCGGCGCATCGTCGCCCTCGAAGATCAGGTTGCCGGTAGCAACCAGCGTGCGCGTGTTGCGAAAACCGAGGCCTTCCGCCATGGCCCTGAGATCGGCCATGACAAGCCGCTGGTCCGGGCCGAGCACGATGGAATGCAGGAGAGCGACATAAACCGTCATGCGTGCCAGAGCTCCCGTACGGCATGTGGCGGGCAGTCGATCACATGGGGATCGACGAAAACGGCGTCGAAATCGCGCGAGGCCTGGCGGTATTCCATCCGAACCGACATGGCGTCACCCTCTCCCGGCCGATATGCGCCACAGCCGCCACGGCGCCCACCAGCGCAAACGCGGCTCCAGCACCTCCGGTACGGGATCGAAACCATGGGTGCCGCCGGGGCCGCAGCGGGCAACGCGGAACAGCGCCAGGAAGCCACCCCGCCACAGGCCATGGCGGGCGACGGCCTCATATCCGTATTCCGAGCAGGTCGGCAGGTGGCGGCAGGCATTGCCGATGAAGCCGGAAAGCGTCAGCTGGTAGAGGCGGATGAAGCCCATGCCGACGAGGCGGCCCGGCGTCCGGCGGAACGGCCCCTGCCAGTTGCGGCCCCGATGGACGGGCCGCGCGCCGGCATGCCGGCAGTCGGGCGCATCGCACATCGCCTGTCACCCGGCCTTTTCCAGCCGCTTCGCCTCGATCTGGCCGATGGCGTCCACCACGGCGTCGAATGTCAGCATGGTGGAGGCATGGCGGGCCTTGTAGTCCTTGACGGGTTTCAGGAACCGCATGTCCTCGAAGCGACCGTCCGGCCCCTCGCCGTCGGCCTTCAGCATGGCGAGCATCTTTTCGCGCGCATCCCGGATTTCCGCCGCCGTCGCGCCGATGACGTGGCGCGCCATGATCGAGGAGGAGGCCTGGCCGAGCGCACAGGCCTTTACCTCATGGGCAAAATCCATGACGCGGTCGCCCTCGAGCTTCAGGTAGACCTTGACGCGCGAGCCGCATAACTTGGAATGGGCGCCCGCCTCGCCATCGGCATCGGCAAGCGTGCCGATGCGTGGAATGTTGCCGGCGAATTCGAGGATACGGCTGTTGTAGATATCGTCCATCATGGCCCCGTTTTCCGCATTTTTTGCGGAATCTTCAATGATCCGAGGAGATTATTCCGGCCTCGTCGGTAAAAAAGCACCGCGTGTCGTCTCAAGCCTCTTTCGCAGGCCTCGCTCGATACTATATGATAACTCGTATTGGGGTGAGCGTTTTGCAAGAAGCGGGCAATTCCAGGAAAAGCGTGAAGCGGTTTTCCGTCCGGAATTGCAAGAAGCAAAAAGCAGATCGTTCACCTGTTGTTTGGGAAACCGTGCCGGACGGTCATACGCACTGAGAAGCGAAGACCCGAAAGCCCCGGAGCCCGCCAACGGAACCCAAGCCTGCAGGGTTAGGCGAATGGCCAGTGGCGAGTCCGATAAACACGTCAGGTAACCTGCAGAAAGGTCAATGGGTCCATGGACGCCATAGTCACCAATTTTCCGCGTGTCGACGATCCGTCGGGCCGTCCCTCGCAAAAAGAGGCGGAGGATGCCGTTCGCGTCCTGCTTCGCTGGGCGGGCGACGATCCGGAGCGTGAAGGACTGCTCGATACGCCCAAGCGTGTCGCAAAAGCCTATCGCGAACTGTTCTCCGGTTATGACCTCGCCGCCGAAGACGTGCTCGGCCGCACCTTCGAAGAGGTCGCCGGCTATGACGACATGGTGCTGGTGAAGGACATCCCGTTCTTCTCGCATTGCGAGCACCACATGGTGCCGATCATCGGCAAGGCGCATGTTGCCTACCTGCCGAACGGCCGGGTGCTGGGCCTCTCCAAGATCGCCCGCGTGGTCGAGATCTACGGCCGCCGCCTGCAGACGCAGGAGACGATGACGGCGCAGATCGCCAGGTCGATCGACGAGACGCTGAACCCGCGCGGGGTCGCCGTGATGATCGAGGCCGAGCATATGTGCATGGCGATGCGCGGCATCCAGAAACAGGGCTCGACAACGCTCACCACCACCTTTACCGGTGCCTTCAAGACCGAACCGACCGAGCAGGTACGGTTCATGACGATGATCCGGAGCTAGGCGAGGACCGGCTCCCTTTCGACGGAGCCGACCGCCATGCCGATCACCTTCCAAAGCCCCTCCAAGGACAAGGCCGAGCTCGAAACGGGCCCGGCCTTCACGCCGCGTTTCGACGAGCACGGCCTGGTGACGGCCGTGGTGACGGATGCGAAGGACGGCGAACTGCTGATGGTCGCCCACATGAATGCCGAATCCCTGGCCCTGACCATCGAGACGGGCATCGCGCACTATTGGAGCCGTTCGCGCAAGGCCCTGTGGAAGAAGGGCGAAACCTCGGGGAACCTGCAGACCGTCGTGGAGCTGCGGACGGATTGCGACCAGGACGCCGTGTGGCTGAAGGTCTCGGTTGCGGGCCATGACGCGACCTGCCACACAGGCCGCCGCTCCTGCTTCTACCGCACCGTCTCAAGCGGCCCGGACGGTGCCCTGCTGACGATCACCGGCGGCACGCCACAATTCGATCCGGCGTCGGTCTACGGGAAAAATTAAGCATCCCGGCGAAATCCGTCCGGTTTCGGCACGGATTCATCAATTGGCAACCGGTGCCGACGCCTAATACCCCCCATGGCGGCCTCTACCCCCGCCATTGGATCAGGACATGGAACCCCATCGCTCTCGTGCGTCACGACCGGTTTCCAAGGCCACCCTCACCGCGGTGCCGATCCTGCGGGCGAAGGCCCTCCTCCAGCTGCGACCGGACGCACACGAGACAACCCGCCGGGAGATTATCTTCGGCAAAGTTCCCCGCGTCACAGAGTGCTTCTATCCTGTCATCTATTGTGTTGCCGAGGGTGCCGAGGCACCGGAACGGATTGCCTCGCTGCGAATTCCTCTTGGTAATGGAGGTCCGGAATGTTGAACTGGAGTTTCAATCGTAGTCTCGTAACGGCGGATGCATCCGACCCCGGCGGCCCTTCCATGAACGACATGTCCCATATTCCCGCGCCGGCCACGCCGCGCAAATCCAAGATCGCGCTGGCGCTGGGCGGCGGTGCTGCCCGCGGCTGGGCCCATATCGGCGTGCTCCGGGCGCTGGACGAGGAAGGCATCGAGGTCTCGATGATCGCCGGCACCTCGATCGGCGCTCTCGTCGGCGGCTGTTATCTCGCCGGCAAGCTGGACGAACTGGAGGCTTTTGCCCGCTCGCTCACCATGCGGCGCATCGCCAGCCTTCTCGATTTCACCATTCGCGGTTCCGGCCTCTTCGGCGGCATGCGGCTGACCAGACGCATGCAGGAGCATCTGGAGAATCTCTCGATCGAGAGCCTCGACCGCCCCTTCGTCGCCGTCGCCACCGAGGTCAACAGCGGCCACGAGGTCTGGATCAACAGCGGCGCGCTGATCACCGCCATCCGTGCCTCCTATGCCTTGCCCGGCATCTTCGAGCCGATCAAGTGCAACAACCGCACGCTGGTCGATGGGGCGCTGGTCAATCCGGTTCCGGTGTCGGTCTGCCGCGCCCACGAGGAGCCGCTGGTCGTTGCCGTCAACCTCAATTACGACCTTTATGGCCGCTCGGCAGTGATCAAGCACAGCGCCAGCGAACAGAAGATCGACGAGCACAAGCAGGAGGACAGCGCTGCGCGCCTCGGCCTGACGAGCGTCATGGTACAGTCCTTCAACATCATCCAGGACCGCATTTCGCGCGCGCGCCTTGCCGGCGACCCGCCGGATCTCGCGCTGCACCCCAAACTGTCGGATATCGGCCTGTCGGAGTTCCACCGCGCCGGCGAAGCGATCGACCGCGGTTACCTGGAGGCGAAGGCCCGCATAACCGAGATCAAGCGCATGCAGGAAGTCGTGCTGATGCGCTGAGAGAGGCTTGCTTTTAAAAATGCCGGAGCGGGCGGAGCGACACATCGCTCCGCCCGAAACCGTTCGGGAGACCTGCAATCAGCCGGCGATATAGGCCTTGATGGCATCCGCCTCGTGCTGGATCGCCCGGATATGGGATTTCACCACGTCACCGATCGAGATGATACCGACGAGCCTGCCGTCCTTCTCCACCGGGATATGGCGGGCGCGCAGCGTGCTCATCATTTCCATGAGTTCATCGACGGTCTGGTTCTCGCCGCAACGATGGACGTTACCCCACATGATGGAGGAAATGGGTTTGTCCAGGCATTCGGCCCCGTTGCGGGCCACGGCGGCAACGATATCGCGTTCGGTCGCAATGCCGGCGATGCGGTCGTTGCGGTCGAGGATGACGATGGCGCCGATGTGATTTTCATGCAGATAGACGGCGGCTTGCCTGACGGTGAGCTGCGGGCCGCCGGTGACGACGTTGCGGCCTTTTTCGTCCAGTATCGTCTTTACATACATGCGTACCTCCCGTGTGCATCATGAACGCAGAGAGGCGGGACACCCGCGCAGGGATGCCCTGCCAGTACCGGCGACACCCGCTTCCTCCTGCACGGTGTCGCCCCGTTCCGGTGTGCATGTGCGAACCGGAACACAACCATGGTGCGCCACGAAGGAGGCGATTGCAAGACCGCTAATGGACTATCGTTAATCCCGGCGGCTTTCCGACGTTGCCACATCGAACAGCGGGAAGAACAGGAAGCCGAACAGGAAGCCGCCGATATGGGCTTCCCAGGCGATGGCCCCGCCGGCATCCGAGCCGAAGATCTGGCCGAATCCGATCAGGAAGTTCGTCAGGAACCAGATGCCGGAAAAGACCAGCACGGACCGGTTGGACAGCGCCTCTGCGATCGTCAGGCGGCGGTTGAGATGGGCGAACTGCCGGCTGATGCGCCCGCTCGGCGAGAAGACGAAGCGGGCCGCTGCCCCCATCAGGCCCGACACGACGCCGGAGGCGCCGACGACGAGGATCATTGCGCCCCAGTGCAGGGCCGTATGAAAGGCAACCGCCGCGATGGCCGAAAGGCACCAGAACAGGAAGAAGCGCGTGACACCGATGCGGCGCACCACCGGCGCCCCGAAGGCGACCATCCAGAAGGCGTTGAAGATCAGGTGTTCCCAGCTGCCATGCAGCAGCGAATAGGTGATAGGCCCCCAGAGCCAGCCGAGATCCTGCTCGGCGAAGGGAATGGCATAGCGCCCGGGAATGAAGGCGAAATGCAGGAGCACGTACTCGTCCGCAGAGGCCGAGAGAAGATAGGTGCGGATCACATGGATTGCGGTCAGGAGTGCCAGGACCGCGACGAGGCTGCCCGGCAGGTTGAAGGCCGGCTCTCGCTTGCGGATATCCGCACTGCCATCCCGCGCGTCAACGCCGTCGTTGCTCATGACCGATCCACCAAATTTATAAAATACGAATCGCGCTTATACAGAGAAAAGAAAGGCCGTGCAGCTTTCGCTGACGGCCGGCGCCCCCAATCCCCGGGGCTGAAATCGATGTGCAGTAAACCATTCCCTCGTGGAGGAATGCCCGGATGTTCTCCCATGCCGGCCTCAAGCGCAATCGAAACCAATCGTTAACCTTAACGGCGCGCTGGCACGAAACTCGCTCCTTCCCTGGCATGACCACCATATGCCCGGCCTTTCGTGCCGGAACGGAACAGAACCGATTGGAAATGAGCATGCAGACGAAGGCCATCACGGCCCTTTACGATTACTGGACGCGCCAGCGTGGCGATCGCCGCGTTCCGCTGCGAAGCGTCATCGAGCCCGCCGACATCGCGCCGATCCTCCCGGATGTCTTCATCCTGGAACACAGCCGGCTGCACGATCCGCGTTTTCGCCTGGCGGGCACGCGCCTCTGTGCGCAGTTCGGCCGGGAACTGAAGGCGACCGGCTTCGACACGCTCTTTGCGCCCGACCAGCGCACCCGCATCGCGCGGATCACCGAGAATGTGATGGCGCATGCGGCACCCGCGGTCCTGCAGGTCGCACTCGTCGATGGCCGGCTGGAGACCACCGAGGCCGAGATCGTGCTGCTGCCGCTCGCCAGCAACGGCAAAGTGGCCGATCGCATCATCGGCGCCTTCTCCCCCCTGCCCGGCCAGCGCCAGCCGCTGAGCGCCTTCCGCTATGCGACACTCGGCGCACTTTCGGTCATCGACCCGAGCCGCGCGCGCACCCTCGAGGGCAACCGGCCCGCCGTTCCCATGCCCACCTCCATCATGGCCATGCGGCCGGTGGGGCTTGGCCAGACGGTGAACCGCGTGCTGCATCTTCGCATCTTCGAAGGCGGCCGCCAGACTGACGATACGTGAGGCTGGCGGCACAACTACAATCGAGGGCGCTTCATAGTTGTTGACGGATGCGCGTGTGACGACTTTTCCACGGCGCAACGAACCTTCTGTTAACCCCGAAAGATTAAGAGTTGGAAAGAGATAGGATCATCAGGCCCGCGCGCACATGTACTCATTCCAGCAAGCATCGCCCGCCGCCCGCAAGCTGCAGCCCGAGCAGCGCAGCTTTCAACGCGTCTCGGTGACCCTGCCCGGCCGGCTGATGCTGCCCAATCACGATGAATACGAGTGCACGGTGCTCGACATGTCGCCCGGCGACGCCAACTTCATCTGTGCCGCCCGCCCGCGCATGGGCGAGCGCATCATCGCCTATGTCGATCATCTCGGCCGCATCGAGGGCAGCGTCGCCGCCCTCAACGACAATGGCTTTGCCATTCTCCTTACCGCCACGGACCGCAAGCGCGAAAAACTCGCCGCACAGCTAACCTGGATCGCCAACAAGCATGAACTGGGCCTGCCGGAAGACCGCCGCCACAACCGCCTGACGCCGCGCAACACCCGCACCGAGCTGTCGCTCGACGACGGCCGGCGCTACCCCTGCCGCATCATCGACCTGTCGCTCTCCGGCGCCGCCGTCGACATCGACGTGCGCCCGGCCCTGGGCACACCCATCCAGCTCGGCAACATGAAGGGCCGCGTCGTGCGGCACTTCCAGGAGGGCGTCGCCATCGAGTTCTCCTCCGTCCAGTCGAAGGAAGCCCTGACCGCTTTCCTGTAACATTTCAGGACGGCGCGACACCGACCTGTTCCACAAGGGCCCCGCGGGGCCCTTTGCTGTTTCAGGACGAAACAGATCAATCTGCGCAAAAATAAATTCAAAAAAATTTTGTCCGTCGAAAGCGTTTTTCTGACGCTAGCAGTGTTTCCCCTGACTTTCCGCGCACCCGCTCGGCACCGCATGTGGCTCCCCATCCCCCCCACCGGCACGCTCAGCCGGAAAACAACCCTCCGGCAACTCGAGGAGGAGTCAAAAAATATCCCTTTAAACCAGCCACTTACGACACAAGCAACGCTCCCGGAGCAGGTGGAAATTCGTTCAAATTTTAATCAAATACATCTCAAATACAGATCAAAACAAACTCAAATTCTATTCTTATTTTATGCTTATGCGATCTTGATTTGAACTAAGTTATACTTCGGTTTTTCGCGTAAGCTCAAAACATAGCTGTCATTGTGACCTCATCAAACGGGGACGAACACAATGACAAAAACGATCAAGACAGGGACGTTTGCATTCCTCTTCTCTCTCGCCGCCGCCGGTGCCGCGATGGCGCTGCCCGCGAACATTCCGCTGGCCGGCGCGACCAACCAGCCCATCGGGCACTATGAATTCTGCAAGCAGTACAGCGACGAGTGCGGCTCGAACGGCAAGGATGCCGGCCCGCTCACGCTGACGCAGGAAAACTGGAAGACGATCCTCAACGTCAATTTTTCGGCCAACACCGAGTTCGCACCGCTGACAGACATGGAAATCTACGGCGTCGAGGAACAGTGGACCTATCCCAACGGCGCGGCGGACTGCGAGGACTACGTGCTGATCAAGCGCAAGCGCCTGATGGAAGCCGGCATCTCGCCGTCGAACCTCCTAATCACCGTCGTGCTGCAGCCGAACGGCGAAGGCCATGCCGTGCTGACCGTGCGCACCGACCGCGGCGACTTCGTGCTCGACAACATGCGCAACAAGGTCCTGCTCTGGTCGCAGACCGAATACCGCTACCTGAAGCGCCAGTCCTCGGCCAATGCCGGCAAGTGGGTCAAGCTTCAGGACGGTCGTGCCGACGCCGTCGGTAGCGTCAAGTAACCTCCGGCCGCCGCAAGGCGCCGTATGACGAGACTGCCCGGCGACCCCGCCGGGCGCGAGAAAGGGCCCGGTCAGTCCCCCAATCCCCGTCCCCGACCATGGCCCTGCGGCCGGTTCTGCTGTCCCGGAACCGGCCGCGCTCTATTTGGCCCGCTGCTCGGCCCGCAGCTTGAGCGGGCTGGCGCCGAAGTGATTGCGGAAGGCGCGCGAAAAGGCGGAAAGGCTGTCGAAGCCACTGCGCAGCGCCACATCCTGGATTGAAAGCGACGTGTCGCGCACCAGCCGCTGTGCTGCCGTCAGCCGCAGGCGCAAATAATATTTTCCCGGCCCGATGCCGAGGCCCGTGGCAAACAGCGTCTCCAGCTTGCGCGTGGAAAAACCGAGACGCCTTGCGAGCGCGGCAATGGTCAGCGGCCTGTCGATCGTGCGTTCCATGAGGCGGATCGCTGCGGCGAGGTCCGGCTGATGTTCTCCCAGCCGGCCGAGCGAGACGAGCGGCTGCGCATCCGTCGCGGCATGCACCTCGTCATAGACGAAGACGCTCGCCACATCGAGCGCCACTGCCGAACCGAATCGCTCGCGCACCAGATGCAGCATCATGTCGAAGGTCGGCGAAGCGCCACCGGAGGTCCAGAGCGGCCCGTCTGTGACGAAGCGGTCGGCCCGGACATTGAGCGCCGGAAAGGCCGCCGCAAAATCCTCCAGCTCCTCCCAATGCGCCGTCGCATCGCGCCCATCGAGCAGGCCGGAGCGCGCCAGCAGCCAGCAACCCGATTCGATGCCGGCCACCACGTCGAACCGCCGCGCCACCTTCTTCAGCCGCGACACGAAGGTCCGGTCGGCATGGCGCTCCTGGTTGAAACCGGCGATGACGAGCAGCGCATCGCCGCTCGTGACATCGGCAAAGGCGCCGTCCACGCGGATTTCCACACCGCAGGTCAGGAGCACCGGCTTGCCCAAAGGCGACAGGATCGTCCAGCGGAAGACCGGCTCCGGCACGACACGATTTGCCGCGCGCATCGGATCGAGCGCCGAGGCGAGCGACATGATCGACGACTCGGGCAGAAGCACGATCGTGATGTCGAGCGGCCCCTGCCGCGGCGCTTGTTTGCTCATGTGGAAATTGTCAAAAAAGATGCGCATTCTGTCAATCGGCAAAATCGCATTCGGGCATGATCGCTCACACAGGAGATCTGGAGATGCAGCCGGATTGTGGTGAGAACCCCTGTACCCCGAACACCCTGATCCGCATTTTACCGGAACGGGTTGGCGAGCCGACAAGGCGGACCAACCCGTTTTTTTTGACGTTTTTCCTTACGGAATCATGGTTTTTGTCAGGTTTTTGGAACCACACCGCCCTTGCCGCGTTCTTCTTCCGAAGAAGCAGGAAAGGTTTTTGCCATGTTGAGTTTGAAGACTGGTCTTGCCGCAGGGGCGCTTTCCCTCGCGCTCGCGCTAACCTCCGTCATCCCCGCCCAGGCCGTGACCTTCGCAAGGGTGCCCGTGCCGGAGGCCTCTGCCGTGGAGAAGGTGCAATATCGCTACGAGCGCCGCGATCGCCGGGACCGGTATGAGCGGCGCGCAGACAGGCGCTGGCACGGCCATCGCGGCTATCGGGACTATCGCCCGGGCTATCGCCGCCATTCGGACGGCTGGTGGTATCCCCTCGCCGCTTTCGGCCTCGGTGCTGCAATCGGCGGTGCCATCGCCAATCAGCCGCAGGCGGGTGGCGGATCGCACCAGAGCTGGTGCGCCAACCGCTATCGGTCATACCGCGCCTATGACAACACGTTCCAGCCCTACAACGGCCCGCGCCAGCAGTGCGTCTCGCCTTACTCGTAACGAACGCACAACAGGCAAAACAAGGGGCGGCCGTTTGGCTGCCCTTTTTTGCATGGACCGCGAACAGGCGCCGGCAGCGGAAGGTCAATCCGGCCTGCATTGACAAAGGCAATACATCCATTATTCTGGATATATGGAAACCTCTTCAGCCGTAAACACCCTTGCAGCGCTCGCCCAGGCAACACGCCTTGAAACCTTCAGGCTTCTCGTTCGGCACGAACCTGCAGGGGTGCCGGCGGGCGAGCTCGCTCGATTGCTCGACGTTCCCCAGAACACGATGTCCGCGCATCTGGCCACCCTGTCGAGAGCCGGCCTCGTCAAAAGCGAGCGACAAAGCCGCTCGATCATATACAGAGCCAATCTGGATGGCCTTCGCGAACTGATGCTCTTCCTTCTCAAAGACTGCTGCGGCGGCTCCACCGCGCTTTGCGCCCCGTTGATCGCGGAACTTACGCCGTGCTGCAAACCGCAAGAGCGACCCACATGACCACGAACCCGATCTCCGAAAGGTATCCGGCGCTCAAGCGCCTTTCCGCAAAACCTGAGTCTGAGATCTAGGCGACGGATTCAGCCATGGCCGACAGAATCTCCAGCGTGCCCTTTCCGCGCGCGGGCAACCCCACACTGCCGTTCTCACCATTCACCTTTCCCGATAAATCGGCGCTTGAGCTGGTGTCGCGTGAAATCGGCAAAATGGATGGCACGGCAGCTGCTCCTGCAAGGGAAAACTTAGATGTCCACCTTTGAACGATATCTGACCGTCTGGGTCCTTCTCTGCATCATCGTCGGTGTTGCTCTCGGGCATGGGGCGCCAGACGTGTTTCAGGCCATCGCCTCCATCGAAATCGCGAAGGTCAACATTCCCGTCGCGGTCCTCATCTGGCTGATGATCATTCCGATGCTGATCAGGATCGATTTTCGATCCATGACAAAGGTCGGGACATTCTGGCGTGGCATCGGGGTGACGCTGCTCGTCAACTGGGCGATCAAACCATTCTCGATGGCGATCCTGGCATGGCTCTTCATCGGCTGGCTGTTTCGACCGTATCTGCCTGCGGACCAGGTCGATTCCTACATCGCCGGCCTGATCATCCTTGCTGCGGCCCCCTGCACCGCAATGGTCTTCGTCTGGAGCAACCTCACCCGCGGCGAGCCATTGTTCACCCTGTCGCAGGTCGCCCTCAACGACGCGATCATGATCGTGGCCTTCGCGCCCGTCGTCGGCCTGCTGTTGGGCCTGTCGGCAATCTCCGTGCCCTGGGACACGCTTGCGATCTCCGTCGTCCTGTATATCGCCATACCGGTCGTCATCGCTCAGCTTCTGAGGAACAGGCTAACCGCGGATGGCAATTCGTCGCGGTTGAACGGCCTGCTGGAGACACTGCAACCGGTCTCCCTCGTCTCGCTGCTCGCGACCCTCGTCCTGCTGTTCGGCTTCCAGGGGGAGCAGATCATCGCGCAACCCGCGGTCATCGGCCTGCTCGCCGTGCCGATCCTCATTCAGGTCTACCTGAATTCCGGCCTTGCCTATGTGCTGAATCGCCTATCCGGCGAGCAACACTGTGTCGCCGGGCCGTCCGCCCTGATCGGCGCCAGCAATTTCTTCGAACTGGCGGTCGCTGCCGCCATCAGCCTGTTCGGATTTCAATCCGGGGCCGCGCTGGCCACCGTCGTCGGCGTCCTCATCGAAGTCCCGGTGATGCTGTCGGTCGTCTGGATCGTGAACAGGTCGAAGGGCTGGTACGAGGCCTCACCCGCCGTCTCCCGAAACATATCAACGGAAAGCGCATGACCATGGACGTTACCATCTATCACAATCCCGCATGCGGCACATCCCGAAACGCCTTGGCCATGATCCGCAATGCCGGGATCGAACCCAGGGTGGTCGAGTACCTGAAGACGCCTCCGACACGCGCGCAGCTTGCCGGGATGATCGCCGGCGCCGGTCTCACCGTCCGAGCTGCTGTCCGCGAGAAGGAACCGCGCTATGCCGAGCTCAGGCTCGACAATCCGGCGCTCACGGACGACGAGCTGCTCGATGCCATGCTGCGAGACCCCATCCTGATCAACCGTCCCTTTGTCGTTTCACCCATGGGGACGCGCCTTGCCCGCCCGTCCGAAACCGTTCTCGATACCCTTCCCGACACGCACCGGGGCTCCTTCGCGAAGGAAGACGGCGAACAGGTTCTCGATGAGAAGGGGCAGCGCCTTGTCTGAACCATTGCCAGCGGCCTCGCCGAACCATCTGCGCAAGCCCGATCCGGCTGCTCTCCGGCCGCCGTTTTCGACGCACCGCCCCCGCATCCTGATCCTCTACGGCTCTCTGCGCGACATATCCTACAGCCGGCTCCTCGCCTTTGAAGCGCAGCGCTTGCTGGAGCATCATGGTTGTGACGTCCGGTTGTTTGATCCGAGAGGCCTGCCGTTGCCGGACGAGGCACCGGCCGCTCACCCGAAGGTCCGGGAGCTGCGTGAACTGTCGGCATGGTCCGAAGGGCAGGTCTGGATCAGTCCGGAGCGCCACGGCGCGATGACCGGGATCATGAAGGCGCAAATCGACTGGATACCGCTGTCCGTCGGCTCGGTCCGCCCGACCCAGGGCAAGACGCTGGCCGTCATGCAGGTTTCCGGCGGCAGCCAGTCCTTCAATGCCGTGAACCAGCTTCGTATCCTTGGCCGCTGGATGCGGATGATCACCATTCCGAACCAGTCGTCGGTTGCCAAGGCCTATCAGGAATTCGATGCGGAGGGGCGAATGAAGCCTTCATCCTACTACGACCGCGTCGTCGACGTCTGCGAGGAGCTGGTGAAATTCACGCTTCTGACCCGTGACGCCTCTTCCTACCTGACCGATCGCTACAGCGAGCGGAAGGAGGACGCCGCCAAGCTGGAGCAGCGGGTGCGGCTGACGTCGATCTGACACATGGATGTCGCCGGCCAACATCCGCCGCGTTTCGCCACCCCCGACGGCTAAGGCGACAATGGCCGAGAAGCCAAGGTTGCGGACTGTCGACGCCATTGATTTTCCTGCTTATTTCGGTGAGCGCAAGATCGTCGACGTTCTCCCGGCTGACAAGCGGCGGGACAGCCGCGACCGGGCGACAAGCTTGTTGTACGGCAAAGCGGCACGGCGCACTGCAAGCCGTGAATCCTGCAGGATTTCAAACACGAAATGGAAGGAGAGAATGGCACGCCCTAGGGGAGTCGAACCCCTCTTTTCAGAATGAAAATCTGACGTCCTAACCGATAGACGAAGGGCGCGTGCGGTGGGCGTTATCTAGTCGGGACCGCATGGATTCGCAAGACGAAAAATCGCGTCGGCGCGAAGTTTTTCACAGGCGGGAGTGAAGGATAGGAGCCAGCGCATTTCGAGGGAGCTCCGCCTGCCGGACGCCCGAGCCACGCCTTGCCGCCCAGCCAGATTTGACCACTGGCAATTCTGCATCGGCCTTCCCATATCTCTTCTGCTGAGGACCTGAGGTTGCCGCCGTTGACCCTCCCGGCGTCGCCCGTTGGCTCGGCTTCGTTGCCCCGTCGGCAACACGCAGCCGCTCGTCCGGCAAGCTGGGCCGGGCGGGCGGCTCGACCCAAGCGGTTCGAGACCCCGGAGCGCTGGGCCAAGCTCGACGGGGCCTCTCGCCCGACCGCGTAAGATGGCAGCCGTGACAGTTAAACGTTCTGAACCATGCTTCGTTCCGAAAGGCGTGCGGAAACGACACACCAAAGCACGGCATCGCTTGTTTTTTTACAGTAAGTACAGGAGAGAGTGGCACGCCCTAGGGGAGTCGAACCCCTCTTTTCAGAATGAAAATCTGACGTCCTAACCGATAGACGAAGGGCGCGTGCGGTGGGCGTCTTATAGAAGGGCATCCTGCCTTCTGCAAGCCGGAAAAAGCTGTTGTGACAAAAAAATGAAGAGCCGCCCCGAGGGCGGCTCTCCACGCGAAAAGGTATCGATCACAGAGGGTTAGAGACACCGCCTACTTGCGTCGGCGGCAGCGCCAGTTCCAGTCGCGTTCAGGACCGACGTCGATATGCACGGATTCGGTATGGCAATAGGTGCCGACGCCGCCGCGGCCCGGCATGGTGCGCAGATACTCCGCCAGCTCCCATTTGCTGACGCCGGAAATCTGGATGTCGGCCGCCTCGCAGCGCGTGTGCAGCGACTGCTTCGTCCGGTTGACCTTCAGGTCGCGCAGGCCCGAGGTGACGATGATCGGCTTGTCATAGTGGGTCTCGATCGTCTTCAGCACCTGCAGCAGCTCCGGCTTGAAACAGCCGGTGCGCACCTTGTCCGTCTGCAGCCACAGGCCGTTCGGTGCAAGGCGGGCAAGGCCGGCAAGCGAGGCGACTTCCTTGAACTGCGGGCCGTCATCCTCGACCTCGTCGGCCTCGGAGTGATCCGTCGAGAACATGGCGCTCGCCATCGAGACGCCCGGCAGCGTGCCGAGCGAGGCCTTGCGGGTGGTGTTTGCGCTTTCCCGGTTGAGCACGCGGCGCGGTTGCTCGGCAAAACGGTCGCCATCGAACTGCTGCTTGGCCTCGCGCTTGCCCGCGAAGAGCGAGGCGAGCGTCACGGTCTTTCTCGGCTCGTCCTTCTTGATGCCGGTCGCGCTCACCTGACCCGTGGTGCCGGGCAGCACGGCCGCTGCGCCATCGTCCGCCGGCGTCGCAAGCGCAAGTTCGGCCGCATTGCCGGTTGCGGCTTCCGCCGCAAGAGCCGTTCGCGCGGTCTTGGGAATCGGCCCGTTTTCCGGCAGCGTGATTTCCGCCTGCTCGTCGCCGAGCATGGCGAGGGGCTGCTGGCCGGTTGCCCCGACCGGTGGCATGTCCTCGACCGGCAGACGGCCGGACTGGTCTGTCGTCTGCGCGGCACCGGTATTGGCATAGAGGCTGTTGACGGAAGCATTGGCGCCGGCGGTCTGCGTCGCATAGGCATTGCCGGTCGCGACGGCCTGGCTGCCGTTGCCGTATATGCTGGCTTTGCCGGCATTCAGCGTCGTCGGCTGCATCACGAGGCCGGCCCGGTCACCGGTTGCCTCGCCCGCGACCTGCTGGTCCGCCGTGGCGGCGGCCGCGATATCGAGGGCGGCGGAAGAATCTGCGTTCGCAGCACCCGCGCTCACCACGGGCGTGGTGGTCTCGTCCGTGCTGCCTTCGGCGACCGTGTCTTCGCTTTCCTGCGCAGCCTTGTTATCCGCGCGCATATCAGTGGAGACTGCGGAAACGCAGCCCGAGAGCGTGGCGACCGACACGGCCAGCAGCAATCCATACCGCAGCGCCTTCAGGCCTGGCCACTTTCCCTGCATGTCCTGCAAAGGCTTTCCCCCGCTTTCGACGTTCACACCCTCGGTCTTGCCGCCGATAGGGCCATTTCTTCAAACAGTCGCAACCGCAATCGAGAAAAGCCATAGGGCCAGGCTGCGGTTGCTGCGATGTTAGCGTTTCGGCCGGTGGTGTAAAGGCCGAAGCGCGTGAAGCCGTGAAACGCAGAACGGGAGGCTATCCGGCCCAAATCGGCCAAAGCACCCTCTCGCTGGCGATCGACCGGATGGGCAAGAGATTTCCGGTCAAATACGGCGGAACGATGATCGTTGCACGGATCTATAGGATGCAAGCTTTGCCTGGAGCTTGCGTCCGGCATTTGCCTACCAGGCGCCGGTGTTGCCCATGGAAACCCAGGGTTCGGCCGCCGGCAGACGCTCGCCCTTCTGCAGGATTTCGATGGAAATGCCGTCCGGCGAACGCACGAAGGCCATGTGGCCGTCGCGCGGCGGGCGGTTGATGGTGACGCCATTGTCCATCAGCCTCTGGCAGAACGCATAGATGTCGTCGACCTCGTAGGCGAGATGGCCGAAATTGCGCCCGCCGGCATAATCCTCGGTGTCCCAGTTGTAGGTGAGCTCGAGGCAAGGGGCGGCATTCGCCCGCGCAGCTTCGACATCGTCGGGCGCGGCGAGGAAGATCAGCGTGAATCGGCCCTTTTCGTTCTCGTAGCGGCGAACTTCCGTGAGGCCGAACAGCGTCGAATAGAAATGCAGGGACTGGTCGACGTCTTTGACGCGGACCATCGTGTGGAGATAACGCATTGGAATATCCTCTGAATGTGGAATCGTCCGGAAGAGTAGGGTTTTGTCAGCCTCAGGCAAGCCTTGCAGCCTACCAATGGGACCGGCAAAACTTTCAAAGGGGCTTGCGCATTCGCATCGGGACAATGTTATTCTGGTTATCAAGAATCAGTTAACCGTAACTCATGTGACGCGTAAACGAGGGGCTGGCAGGTCATGGCGGATAGGGTGTCTTCAAAGGAAATCACTGATCGTGATGACCAGAGCAACGACGCCGTCGATCTCGTCGAGATCACCGGGGTCATCAAGTGGTTCGACGTCGCCAAGGGGTTCGGCTTCATCGTTCCCGACAACGGCATGCAGGATGTGCTGCTGCACGTCACCTGCCTTCGCCGAGACGGCTACCAGACGGTTCTGGAGGGCACGCGCGTCGTCGCACTGATCCAGAAACGCGACCGCGGCTACCAGGCCTTCCGCATCCTTTCCATGGACCAGACCACGGCCGTGCACCCCTCGCAGATGCCTCCGGTGAAGACCCATGTGCAGGTCACGCCGTCGAGCGGACTGGAGCGCGTTCTGGTCAAGTGGTTCAACCGCACGAAGGGCTTCGGCTTCCTGACGCGCGGCGAAGGCACGGAAGACATCTTCATCCACATGGAGACGCTGCGCCGCTTCGGCCTGGCGGAACTGCGTCCCGGTCAAGTCGTGCTGGTCCGCTTCGGCGACGGCGAGAAGGGCCTGATGGCAGCGGAAATCCACCCGGACATGCCGGTTCCCGGCAACAGGCCCCACTGATGGGCCTTTTCGCGCGGGCGGCCGGTTTCGCGCGCCTTGCTAGCGCCGCCCTGGCGCTTTTCTTCTGTTTTTCCCTTTCGGCCTTCGCAGCGGAAACATTCGACACACAGCCGCTGACGATCGTCACGAAGGACGGCAAGAGCCATGCCTTCACGGTGGAGCTCGCCATTACGCCGCGCCAGCGCGAACAGGGGCTGATGCACCGCCGCGAGATGGCGCAGGACCGCGGCATGCTCTTCGCGTTCGGTGAGACGCGGCAGGTCTTCATGTGGATGAAGAACACGTACCTGCCGCTCGACATGCTGTTCATCGCCAAGGACGGCAAGGTGCGCGCCATCAAGGAAAACGCCGAGCCGCACTCCGAATCGATCATCGATTCGCAAGGGCCGATCGACTATGTGCTGGAGCTCAACGGCGGCACGGCCAAGCGCCTCGGCATCCGCGCGGGCAACCGCGTCGAGAGCGAATTGATGGATTCGCTGCGCAAGGCGAAGTAAGCCTGCATTTCCTGCGACAAGCGCTTGAAAACGCCCATTTGCTGTTGCGGCGGGGGGCGGATGCGTGTATCTCCCCATCGCCGGGACGGACGGAGTGTAGCGCAGTCTGGTAGCGCATCTGGTTTGGGACCAGAGGGTCGGGAGTTCGAATCTCTCCACTCCGACCAGTCCGGCGGGCGTTTCGATGCCAAATGCGCGTTCGGTCATTCCCCCTTTACGGAATCCGGGTTATGCATTCTCGAACGCGCGCCGGCGGAACGGTGCGCCTTTATGCGAGAATTCTGGAGCCGCTTCGATGACCGCGAAGATCTATCGTCCCGCCAAGACCGCCATGCAATCCGGCAAGGCCAAGACCAATCTCTGGGTTCTGGAATTCGATGCCGAGAAGCCGCGGACGATCGACCCGATCATGGGCTATACAAGCTCCGGCGACATGTACCAGCAGGTCAAGCTCACCTTCGAAACCAGCGAAGAGGCGGTCGCCTATGCGGAACGCAAGGGCATCGACTACCGCGTGATCGAGCCGAAGGAATCGACCCGCAAGCGCGTCGCCTACCCGGACAATTTCCGCTTCAACCGCATGCAGCCCTGGACCCATTGAGGTTTCGCTGGCCCTGCCAGCCCCGGCCCCTTAGCTCAGCTGGATAGAGCATCTGCCTTCTAAGCAGAATGTCGCAGGTTCGAGTCCTGCAGGGGTCGCCATTCCCGGCGAACAATTGAAGAGGAATGTTCCCGGTTTGCGGCGGAGTGGAGGCCTTTGGCGTTTTCGCAGCCTGCAGAAAAGCGGAAACATCAAACGGAAAAAACTGAAAATTCCTGCATTTAGGGCTTGCGCAAATCAGCGGTCCCGACTAGATAACGCCCACCGCACGCGCCCTTCGTCTATCGGTTAGGACGTCAGATTTTCATTCTGAAAAGAGGGGTTCGACTCCCCTAGGGCGTGCCACTCTCCCGTTCATCTTCCGGAATAACGTTGTTTCAGAATGCCTTTGCGGCATCGAGAACACGGAACTGCATGCGCCGGCTGCCCTGCCAGCTGTCGGCGGAAAGCGTGCCGGCGAGATGCACCGCCTGGCCGCGCTGCTTCATCAGGAAAAGACCGAGATCGGCTTCCGCCGCGCGGAAGGCCATGGCACTGAGCCGGCCACCGTCGGGACCTTCGAGTTCGAGACGCAGGTGATTGACGCCGACGGGCCTGATGTCGCGTACGCGGTGCGCAGGCAGCGCGAAGATCGGCTGCGGATGCCCCGAACCGAACGGGCCGGCCTGCTCCAGCTGGTCGGCAAGCGCCAGCGTCGCACCGCTTGCGCTCAACGCACCGTCGATCTTCAGCGTTTCCACGGCCACCAGATCGCGCACGGTGCGCTCGGCGCGCTCCTCGAAGAAGCCGCGCAGGCGGCCGAGATTCGACCGCTCCACCGTCAGCCCCGCCGCCATGGCATGGCCGCCCCCCTTGACGAGAAGGCCCTCGTCGACGGCGGCGCGCACCATGCGGCCGAGATCGAAGCCGCTGATCGAGCGGCCGGAGCCGGTGCCTTTACCCGAGGGATCGAAGGCGATGGCGAAGGCGGGTCGGCGGAAGCGATCCTTGAGGCGCGAGGCGAGCAGGCCGACGACGCCCGGATGCCAGCCCTCGCGGGCCGTCAGGATGACGGAGGCGCCTTCACCGGTGCCGTATTCCGCCTGTGCCTCGGCCTCCGCCTCGGCCAGCATGGCGGCCTCCATGGCCTGGCGCTCGCGGTTGAGGTCGTCGAGCTGCTTGGCGATTCGCTCTGCCTCGCCCGGTTCGTCGATCGTCAGGAGGCGGCTGCCGAGCGCTGCATCGCCGATACGCCCGCCGGCATTGATGCGCGGGCCGACGAGGAAGCCGAGATGGTACGGCGTCACCGGCCCGCCGATGCCCGCCTGCTTCAGGAGCGCCGTCAGGCCGGCATTGCCGAGATGACGTGCCGCGACGAGGCCCTTGACCACATAGGCGCGGTTGAGCCCCTTCAGCGGCACCACGTCACAGACGGTGGAGAGCGCCACGAGATCGAGCATGGCGAGCAGATCGAAGGTTTTCGCCCGCCCGTCGCCCCTTTCCCGCAGGACGCGCTGCAGGGCGACCAGGACGAGAAAGACCACGCCGGCGGCCGACAGATGCCCCTGCCCCGACAAATCATCCTCGCGGTTCGGATTGACCAGCGCATGGGCCGGCGGCAGCGCCTCGCCCACCTGGTGGTGGTCGATGACGACCACGTCGATGCCGCGCTCCTTCGCGACAGCCAGCGACTCGTGGCTGGTCGAGCCGCAGTCGACCGTGACGATAAGCTCTGCACCACGCTCGATAAGCTGGGCGATGGCATTGGGGTTGGGGCCGTAACCTTCGAAGATGCGGTCGGGAATGTAGATTTCCGCCTGCACGCCGAAATGCGCGAGGAAACGATAGAGGAGCGCCGAGGACGACGCGCCGTCGACGTCGTAGTCGCCGAAGATCGCGACGCGCTGACGCTTTTCGATGGCGCGCGCCAGCCGTTCGGTGGCCGCCTCGCAGTCCATCAGGCTGTAGGGTTCGGGCATCAGGCGGCGCAGCGTCGGGTCGAGGAATTCCAGGGCACCTTCGAAGGGCACGCCCCGCCCCGCCAGAACGCGCGCGATGAGATCCGGCAGGCCGTGGCTCTGGCTCATCGCCAGCGCCCGGTTCTCGCCCGCCTGATCAAGCCGCGCCACCCAGCGCTGGCCGGTCACCGAGCGTTCGACATTCAGGAAGGCCCGGCTGACGGGGTCGGCGTTTTCCAGCATGCTCATGGCGGCTCCGGCAACGAGAGCTTTTCCGCTTTTCCCCGAATCGCGAAAACGCTCTATCTCCTTGTTTTGCCGCATTTCCGGACGCAAAATCGCTTCGCACTTTTGCTGGAAATGCTCTACACTGCAGACAAAGTCGCGAAGACCTCTCCCTCGAACGCCTCTCGTCCTTCATCCTCGGGCTTACCCCGAGGAACCACCGTCGCGGGTGACGCATAGATCCTCGACCCAGGGCCGAGGACGACGAAGGTGGGCGTGGCGAGGTTCATCGATCCCTTGATACCACGCCACGCCGAAGAAACGAAAAGATCAGGTCGTCTTCGGCCGCTCGATGCGGATCACCTGCGGTTCGCCGACAAGGTACCCCTCGCCCTTGATGGAAGCGACCGCCTTGCGGACGGAATCCTCCATCGTCGCATGGGTGACGAGGATGATCGTCTTCGGGTCAGTGGTCTCGGCGCTCGCCTGGGCGCGCTGCACGATGGATTCCAGCGAGATGCCGTTCTCCGCCATGTGCTTGGCGATGCTGGCGAAGACGCCGGTGCGGTCTTCCACCGAAAGGCGGATGAAATAGCCGCCGTGGTGCTTGCGGATCTGCGCGCGCTTGTAGGGGGAGAGAGAGGCGGCCGGGCGGCCGAGCGCCGGCACGGTCTGCCCACCCGGACGGCTCTTGGCGATGTCGGCGATGTCGCCGAGCACGGCCGAGGCCGTCGCGTTGCCGCCGGCGCCGGGGCCGACCATCAGGAGTTCGCCGAGAATGTCCGATTCGATCGCAACGGCATTCGTTACGCCGTCCACTTGCGCGATGACGCTGTCGAGCGGCACCATGGTCGGGTGCACGCGCTGTTCGACGCCCGTATCCGTCTTCTGTGCGACGCCGAGCAGCTTGATGCGGTAGCCGAGGTCGGCGGCGGCACGGATGTCGTCGATGGAGATGTTGGTGATGCCTTCGAGATAGATGTCGTCGGCCGCAATCTTCGTGCCGAAGGCGAGCGTCGTGAGGATCGACAGCTTGTGCGCCGTGTCGTTGCCCTCGATGTCGAAGGCGGGATCGGCTTCGGCATAGCCGAGACGCTGGGCTTCCTTGAGGCAAGCCTCGAAGGAAAGGCCTTCCTTCTCCATCTTGGTCAGGATGTAGTTGCAGGTGCCGTTCATGATGCCGTAGACGCGCGAGATCGTGTTGCCCGTCAGGGATTCACGCAGCGCCTTGATAACAGGGATGCCGCCGGCGACAGCCGCCTCGTAGTTGAGGATGGCACCGTTCTTTTCCGCGATGCCGGCGAGCTCCACGCCATGGGCGGCGAGCAGCGCCTTGTTGGCCGTCACGACATGCACGCCGCGCGAAAGCGCCGCCTTGACGGCGGCACGGGCCGGATCGCCGGAGCCGCCCATCAGTTCCACGAAGACGTCGATCCTGGCCTCGCGGGCGAGCGCGACCGGATCGTCGAACCATTCGGCTGCCGAAAGATCGACGCCGCGGTCGCGGCCCTTCGAGCGGGCGGTCACGGCGACGATCTCGATCGGCCGGCCGCACGTTGTCGTGAGCATGTCCCTGCGTTCGACGAGAATCTTCGCGAGCGAGGCACCAACGGTCCCCAAGCCCGCAATGCCGATCTTCAGGGCATCAGCCATGGTCATGTCCTAACGTTTTGGAAGAAGGCCCTCCGCAGATGCGCGGAGGGCGGATTTTTCAGCGATGGGCGTTCAGCGAGATGACGTTGTGCATCGTCTCGTCCGCCGTGGAGAGGAACTTCTTGATGTTGCGCGCCGCCTGGCGGATGCGGTGCTCGTTCTCGACCAGCGCGAGGCGGACGTAATCGTCGCCCTGCTCGCCGAAGCCGATGCCCGGTGCGACGGCGACGTCCGCCTTCTCGACGAGCAGCTTGGAGAATTCCAGCGAGCCGAGGTGGCGGAACTTTTCCGGGATCTTCGCCCAGGCGAACATGGTGGCCGCCGGCGGCGGCACGTCGAAGCCGGCCTTGCCGAAGGTATCGACCATCACGTCGCGGCGGCGCTTGTAGACGTTGCGCACTTCCGCGATGTCGGCGCCGTCGCCGTTCAGCGCATGGGTCGCAGCGACCTGGATTGGCGTGAAGGCACCGTAGTCTAGGTAGGACTTGACGCGGGTCAGCGCAGCGATCAGCCGCTCGTTGCCGACGGCAAAGCCCATGCGCCAGCCGGGCATGGAGAAGGTCTTCGACATGGAGGTGAACTCCACCGTCACGTCGATCGCGCCGGGCACTTCCAGAACGGACGGCGGCGGCGCGTTGTCGTCGAAGTAGATTTCCGAATAGGCAAGGTCGGAGAGCACGATGATGTCGTGCTTCTTCGCGAATGCGATGACGTCCTTGTAGAAATCGAGCGTGGCGACATGCGCCGTCGGGTTCGACGGATAGTTGATGATGAGAGCAAGCGGCTTGGGGATCGAGTGGCGCACGGCGCGCTCGAGCGGCGGGAAGAAACTTTCGTCCGGCTCGACCGACATGGACCGGATCACGCCGCCGGCCATCAGGAAGCCGAAGGCATGGATCGGATAGGTCGGATTCGGGCAGAGGATGACGTCGCCGGGCGCGGTGATCGCCTGCGCCATGTTGGCAAAGCCTTCCTTGGAGCCGAGGGTCGCGACGACCTGCGTTTCCGGATTCAGCTTCACGCCGAAGCGACGGGCGTAATAGGCGGCCTGGGCACGGCGCAGGCCGGGAATGCCCTTGGACGAAGAATAGCGATGGGTGCGCGGGTCCTGGACCACTTCGCAGAGCTTGTCGACAATCGCCTTGGGCGTCGGCAGATCGGGGTTTCCCATGCCAAGGTCGATGATATCGGCGCCACCCGCTCGCGCGCTTGCTTTCAAACGGTTGACCTGTTCGAAAACATACGGCGGCAGACGCCGGACCTTGTGAAACTCTTCCATCTTTAACCCCGTTAGGCACGGAGCCCCTCCGGCGGCTTTGCCGGACGGCGTAAAACTCCGTGCGAATCAAGAAATCGGATACGGACGAAAGCGTTCGAAATGAAGGCACTCCGCCCGGCCGACGACCAACTGGCCGTCATCCGCTTTGCTGCCAAACGGCAAGAAACGCAAGCGCTAATTCGTCTTCTCGATTTCGGAAAGCGTCGCCTTGCCGTGACCGTCGCGCAGCGCCTGCAACTCGGCAAGCTTGCGGCGGTATTCGGCTTCCGAAATCGCGCCCGAACGGCGACGACTGGAGAGTGCCGTCAGGCGTGCGCTGTAGCTGGCGGCTTCCTCGTCGCTCATCTGCTGCGTCTCGGCGCTGACGATCGCCGTGATATCAGGGTAGACATCGGCCCGGTTCGCGCCGGCATTTACCGTCGCGGTCGATCCGGTCTCGCTCGAGGCACAGGAAGCGAGCGCCACCGTGGCGGCAGCCATGAGGAGAGCGGCGCGCAAGCGCCTGATTTCGAACGCCATGTGGCTGTATGCTCCTGTCGAAACGACCGGTTCCCGATAATGCCGTATGCGGCTGTCAGGCCCTTGTAATCTGTTTCGTAGAGAATGTAAAAATACAAAAGTAACAATAAAATCGGGAGGGAACCATGGCCGATGAACGCAAGGCGAATGAACGCGATGCGGCCGGAAACAAGCCCGGTTTCCAGCCCTTCGACCCCGCGACGATCGAGCCCTACATCGTCAAGGATCCCGAGGCGCTGACGGTCAACTTCGCGCGCACCGTCGAACAGCTCGGCAAGGCCGCCTCCGCCTGGCTCGCCCCGCGCGAAAGCGGCGAGAAGGTCGACACGGTTTCCGAGCCGATGGTCGACATGGTGAAGACCCTCTCCAAAGTCTCCGAATACTGGCTGACGGACCCGCGCCGCACGCTGGAGGCGCAGACGCTGCTGCTCGGCAGCTATTTCAACATCTGGTCGCGCACGCTGGGGCGCCTTTCCGGCGACGAGCAGGATGCGGCACCCGATCCGCATGGCAAGGACAAACGCTTTGCCGATGAGGACTGGGTGAAGAACCCGTTTTTCGATTTTCTGCGCCAGGCCTATTTCGTGACCTCCGACTGGGCGGAGAAGCTCGTCGCCGATGCCGAAGGCCTCGACGAGCACACGCGCCACAAGGCGGGCTTCTATGTGAGACAGATCGCCAGCGCGATCTCGCCGACGAACTTCGTCACCACCAATCCGCAACTCTACCGCGAGACGGTCGCCTCGAACGGCGCGAACCTTGTGCGCGGCATGAAGATGCTGGCCGAGGACATCGCCGCCGGCCGCGGCGACCTGAAGCTGCGCCAGACCGACACGAGCAAGTTCGCTATCGGCCAGAACATGGCGCTGACGCCGGGCAAGGTGCTGGCGCAGAGCGACGTCTGCCAGGTCATCCAGTACGACGCAACGACGGACAGGGTGCTGAAGCGCCCGCTTCTCATCTGCCCGCCCTGGATCAACAAGTTCTACATCCTCGACCTCAACCCGGCAAAATCCTTCATCAAGTGGGCCGTGGACCAGGGTCACACGGTCTTCGTCATCTCCTGGGTGAACCCGGATGAACGGCATGCGGCCAAGGACTGGGAATCCTACGCCCGTGAGGGCGTCGGCTTCGCGCTCGACACGATCAAACAGGCGACCGGCGAGGACGAGGTAAACGCCATCGGCTATTGCGTTGGCGGCACGCTGCTCGCGGCGACGCTCGCCCTGCACGGCCAGGAAGGCGACAAACGCATCCGCACGGCGACGCTCTTCACCACGCAGGTCGATTTCACCCATGCCGGCGACCTGAAGGTCTTCGCCGACGAGGAGCAGATCGACCTCATCGAGCGCGGAATGAAGGCGACCGGCTATCTCGACGGCTCGAAGATGGCGACCGCCTTCAACATGCTGCGTGCCTCCGAGCTGATCTGGCCGTACTTCGTCAACAACTACCTGAAGGGCCAGGATCCGATGCCCTTCGACCTGCTCTACTGGAATTCAGATTCCACGCGAATGCCCGCCGCCAACCATTCGTTTTATCTGAGGAATTGCTATCTCAACAACACCCTCAGCAAGGGCGAGATGCAGCTCGCCGGCAAAAAGCTGTCGCTGAAGGACGTCAAGATTCCGATCTACAACCTCGCCACCAAGGAGGACCATATCGCGCCGGCGAAATCCGTCTTCGTCGGCAGCAAGTTCTTTGGCGGCAAGGTGACCTATGTGATGGCCGGCTCCGGCCACATCGCCGGCGTCGTCAACCCGCCGGACAAGATGAAATACCAGTACTGGACAGGCGGGCCGGTGAAGGGCGAGTTCGAGGACTGGGTGGAAAAGGCGAAGGAGGCACCGGGCTCCTGGTGGCCGCACTGGCACGACTGGATCAAGGCGGAGGACGATCGCATGGTGCCGGCACGCAAGACCGGCGGCACGATGAACTCGATCGAGGAAGCCCCCGGCTCCTATGTGCGCGTGCGCGCCTGATCGCCGAACCGCCATGAAATTCGATCCACCGCTCGTTTCCGGCACTCTCGTGCAGCGCTACAAGCGCTTCCTGTTCGACGCCATCCTCGACGATGGATCGGCGATAACAGGCTCCTGCCCCAACACCGGCTCGATGCGCGGCCTGACGGCGCCCGGTTCGCGCATCTGGATGTCGGAGAGCGACAGCCCGACGCGCAAGCACCGCCACCGGCTGGAACTGGTGGAGGCCGACGACACCGTCGTCGGCATCAATACAGGCCTGCCGAACCGGCTGGCGGAGGAAGCGATCCACGCCGGTCTCGTTTCCGATCTCGGCAGCTATCCCGTTCTTGAACGGGAGAAGAAATACGGCCGCAACTCACGCATCGACATCCTGCTCTCCGGGCCGGACCGGCCGCTTGCCTATGTCGAGGTGAAAAACGTGCATTTCCGTCGCACCGCCGGCCTTGCCGAATTCCCCGACACGGTGACCGAACGCGGCGCAAAACATCTCGAAGAACTCGGCGACATGGCCGAGGCCGGCTGCCGCGCGGTCATGCTTTATCTCATCCAGCGGGAGGATTGTTTGCGGTTCCGCATCTGCGCCGATCTCGACCCCGCCTATGCGGCCGGGTTCCGCCGGGCGATTTCTCGCGGCGTCGAGGCCTATGCGGTCAAATGCGCCGTTACATCCCAGCAAATCCGGCCTGTGGCATCGATCACCATGGACGAACCCGGTATGGCTGTTTTATGAACATGCGGAAAGACTAGCGAGAGTTCGACCATGGTGACCTATATCGACGCGTCCTCCGCGCCGCTGAAGAACACGGGCGTGATCCGCCTCTACGATGCAGAAGCCTTTGCCGGCATGCGCAAGGCCTGCCAGCTGACAGCGCGCTGCCTCGATGCACTCTATCCGCTGGTCAAGCCCGGAGTCGCGACCGACGCCATCGACCGCTTCGTGTTCGAATTCGGCATGGACCACGGCGCCCTGCCCGCGACGCTGAACTACCGCGGCTACACCAAGTCGAGCTGCACCTCGATCAACCACGTCGTCTGTCACGGCATTCCGAACGACAAGCCGCTGCGCGAGGGCGACGTCGTCAATATCGACGTCACCTTCATCCTCGATGGCTGGCATGGCGATTCGAGCCGCATGTATCCGGTCGGCGAGATCAAGCGCGCCGCCGAGCGCCTGCTTGAAGTGACGCATGAATGCCTGATGCGCGGCATCGCCGCCGTCAGGCCCGGGGCGCGCACCGGCGCCATCGGCGAGGCGATCCAGGCCCATGCGGAGGCCGAGCGCTGCTCGGTGGTGCGCGATTTCTGCGGCCACGGCGTCGGCCGCCTCTTCCACGATGCACCGAACATCCTGCATTACGGCCGCGCCAACGAGGGGCCGGAAATGCGGGAAGGCATGATCTTCACCATCGAGCCGATGATCAATCTCGGCCGGCCGCATGTGAAGGTGCTGTCCGACGGCTGGACGGCGGTGACACGCGACCGCTCGCTCTCCGCCCAGTACGAACACACGGTGGGCGTCACGGCCGACGGCTGCGAGATCTTCACGCTTTCGCCCGGCGGCCTCGACCGCCCCGGCCTTTCCGCCTAAGGCCGCCATGACAGGATCGCGCGGCCGAACGGACAAGACCTCCCCCGCCGAGACGGGCAACGATCCGACGACCGCCGACGATCTTTTCGACACCCTCGACGAGCGGGGCCACTTCTTCGAGCGCCCCGCCCGCACGACGCCCGCCAAGGCGATTCCCCCCGCCGAAGACAAGCACTACCACGGCCATCGCGAGCGGCTTCGCCTGCGCTTCCGCGACAGCGGCGACGGCGCGCTGGCCGATTACGAGATCCTCGAACTCCTCCTCTTTCGCCTCATCCCCCGGCGCGACACCAAACCGGTGGCAAAAGCCCTGCTCGAGCGGTTCGGCACGCTTGCCGGCGTCTTCGGCGCCACACCGGCGCTGCTGCAGGAAGTGAAGGGCATCGGCGAGGCGGTGGCGCTGGATCTGAAACTCGTCTCCGCCGTCGCCCAGCGCACGCTGAAGAGCGAGATCCGCAACAAGACCGTGCTCGCCTCCTGGTCTTCGGTCATCCAATATTGCCACGCCGCCATGGCGCACGAGCCGCGCGAGCAGTTCCGCATCCTCTTCCTCGACAAGCGCAACACGCTGATCGCCGACGAGGTGCAGGGCCACGGCACGGTGGACCACACGCCGGTCTATCCGCGCGAGGTGGTGCGGCGTGCACTGGAACTGTCGTCCACGGCGATCATCCTCGTCCACAACCACCCGTCCGGCGACCCGACGCCGTCGCGGGCGGACATCGATATGACGAAGACGATCGTGGAGACCGCTCGGCCGCTTGGTATCACGGTGCATGACCACATCATCATCGGCAAGGACGGGCATGCCAGCCTGAAGGGGCTGAGGCTGATCTGAAATCAAGGGGCGCACCCTGCGGGGAAGCGCCGAATCGCGTTACAAAACAACGAAATCGGGTGAGCGTTCCTTCATCCGATTGAAACGGTTTGCTGCCACATTCGATTGACGAAAACTTGCACGGCGAAGACAATTGCTGCGTCGCAATATGATTCTTCCCGCAAAAGGCTGGGGCCATCTCACATGCAGGAATATGATCTCGTCGTCGTGGGCAGCGGCCCCGCAGGCCGCCGCGGCGCCATCCAGGCAGCCAAGCTCGGACGCAAGGTCCTTGTCATCGAACAGGGAAAACGTGTCGGCGGCGTTTCGGTGCACACCGGCACGATTCCCTCCAAGACGCTGCGCGAGACGGCGCTGAACCTCTCCGGCTGGCGCGAGCGCGGCTTCTACGGCCGCGCCTACCGCGTCAAGCAGGAGATCAGCGCGGACGACCTGCGCCGCCGCCTGCTGATCACGCTTGATCATGAGGTGGAGGTTCTGGAGCACCAGTTCGCCCGCAACCGCGTGCAGCACATCCGCGGCAAGGCGAAGTTCGTGACGGCGGATACGATGGAGATCGCCAAGGACGACGGCGAGACCATCCACGTCCAGGCCAAGAGCATCATGCTGGCCGTCGGCACGAAGCCGTACCGTCCCGAGAGCATCCCCTTCGACGGCGTCAGCGTTCTCGACAGTGACGAATTGCTCGACATCAAGGAATTGCCGCGCTCCATGGCCGTCATCGGCGCGGGCGTCATCGGCATCGAATATGCCACGATCTTCTCCGCGCTCGACACGCAGGTCACCGTCATCGACCCGAAGCCGACGATCCTCGATTTCATCGACAGGGAAATCGTCGAAGAGTTCATCCACGATCTGCGCGACCGCAACATGAAGCTCATCCTCGGCCAGAAGGCCGACAAGGTGGAAAAGCTCGACAACGGCAAGTGCGAGATCACGCTGGACAACGGCCGCCGCGTCACCTGCGACATGGTGCTCTATGCCGCCGGACGCGTCGGCGCGACCGACAGCCTCAACCTGCCGGCTGCCGGCCTGACGGCCGATTCGCGCGGCCGCCTCAGCGTGAACCCGGAAACTTTCCAGACCGACGTGCCGCATATCTACGCCGCCGGCGACGTCGTCGGCTTCCCGTCGCTCGCCTCGACCTCCATGGAACAGGGCCGCATCGCCGCCCGTGTCGCCGTCGGCGCCATCGCCAAGGAGCCGCCGAAATATTTCCCCTACGGGATCTATGCCGTGCCGGAAATCTCCACCTGCGGCCTCACCGAGGAAGAGGTGAAGGAGCGCGGCATTCCCTATGAATGCGGCATGGCCCGTTTCCGCGAGACCTCGCGCGGCCATATCATGGGACTCAATTCCGGTCTCTTGAAGATGATCTTCTCGCTGAAGACGCGCCGCCTGCTCGGCGTTCACATCGTTGGCGAAGGCGCGACGGAGCTCGTCCATATCGGCCAGGCTGTGCTCAACCTGAAAGGCACCGTCGAATATTTCGTCGAGAACACCTTCAACTATCCGACCCTCGCCGAAGCCTACAAGATCGCCGGCCTCGACGCCTGGAACCGCATGGGCGACCTGTCGCAGGCTGGTTGATCTTTCGCAGGCGAACAAGGCAGGTCTGACCACCGAGCGGACAGGCCAGTTGCGCCCAGAATCGCAAAACACGCGGGAGGAGGAGCGCGCGTGAAGATCCTGTCGCTGAACGTCTGGGGCGGGATGCTGCATGCGCCGCTCCTTGCCTATCTCGCGGATGTCGATGCCGACGTCTATTGCCTGCAGGAGGTGCCGCGCGCCATCGCCGCGCGCTCGGCCTTTCTGACCTATCGCGACGGCGCAGTGGAACTCCAGCAGCGCGCCAATCTCTACCGCGACATCGCCGCCGCCCTGCCCGGCCATGACGGTTTCTTCGCGCCGGCCATGCGCGGCGAGCTGATGGACGGCGCCCATCCCTGCTGGCAGGAATTCGGCCTCGCCACCTTCGTCCGGCAAGATGTCTCCGTGATCGGCCAGGCGCTCGATTTCGTGCACGGCGCGTTCTCCCCGCACGCTTTCGGCCCGCATCCGCGTCCCCGCAATGCCCACGCCTTGCGCCTCTACGACTATGCCGCGGACCGCGCACTCACCGTCGTGCAGCTCCACGGCCTGCGGACCGTCGACGGCAAGGGCGACACCCCGGAGCGTGACGCGCAGGCCGGCGCCCTGATCGCCCTTGTCCAGCGTTTGCACCGCCCGGACGAAGGCCTCGTCCTCTGTGGCGACCTCAACCTTCTGCCGGAGAGCAGGACGTTTGGGGCCCTCTCCCGCCTCGGTCTGGCCGATCTCGTCACGACCCGTGGCTTCACGGACACGCGGACGTCGCACTACACGAAACCCGGCCGCTACGCCGACTACATGCTGGTGAATGCGACGGTGCCAGTCGCCGGATTTGCCGTCGTCGAATCACCGGAAGTGTCGGATCACCGGGCACTGCTTCTGACGCTCGGCCAGGGCGCGTCCTCCACGCACGCGGAACGAGCGCCGCGCCACTGACAGTTTTCTCTTTCCGCGTCCCCTTCCTTCTGCAAACATTGCACCGCATGGCATGAGCGGGGAGACGGCATGAACCTGACACTTCATTTGCTGGAGGCGGAGGGCTCTCTTTCCGCCTGGCGCGATACGCTTCGCTTACAGACGATCGACATCGGCAGACGGATAGCCGCCCGCGTGCCCGCCGATCTCTGCCGCCATCCGGTGGATATTCTCGTACAGAACTTTCCCGAGGGCACGATCCCGGAAATGGCGATGGGCGGGTCCTGCTTCCGGCGTGGCCTCGTGACGATCAGTCTGGCACCGGACAACCCAGCCTTCGAAGCGCATGTCGCTGGCGGGGTTTTCCAGCAGATGCTGGCGCATGAGCTGCACCACGCCATGCGCTGGAACGCCTGCGGCTATGGGGAAACACTCGGCGAGGCGATCACGTCGGAAGGATTGGCAGATGCCTTTGCCGAGATGCTGACCGGCCTTGCTCCACCGCCCTGGACCGCGGCGCTCGATCATGAGCAGCTTCCCAGCACCCTCGCCCAGGCGAACACGGAACTCGAAAATCCCTATTATGACCATGCCGAATGGTTCTTCGGGGCCGGTGCGGTGCCACGCTGGGCCGGCTACACCCTCGGCTACCGGCTGGCACGGCTTTGCCATGAGCGAGATCCCGATCAGGTGCGGTCGGGCTTCATCGATATGCCCGCTTCTGCGGTTCTTTCCGGCTGGCCGCTGCTCGCATCCATCGAGAACGCATAAAAAATCGCCCGCGGCCAGAGCCGCGGGCGACGAACAGTGTCAGATCAGGCCGTCGTGGCCCTATCCCAAATTATTCGGCCTCGCCTTCAGCGGCCTTCTTCTTGGCCGGGGCCTTCTTCTTCGGAGCGGCGTCTTCGCCTTCCGCAGCGTCGGCCTTGGCAGCAGCCTTCTTCTTCGGCGCAGCCTTCTTGGTTTCCTTTTCGGAACCCTCTTCGTCGTCTGCCATCAGCTCGTCCTTGGAGACGGTCTTGTCCGTCACCTTGATCTCGCCGAGCAGGTGATCAACGACCTTCTCTTCGAAGATCGGCGCGCGCAGCGAAGCGGCGGCGCCCGGGGTCTTCTGGAAGTATTCGAGGATCTGCTTTTCCTGGCCCGGGAACTGGCGGAGCTGCTGGTAAAGCGACTGCTGCATTTCCTCGTCGCTGACCTGGACGCCGGCCTTTTCACCGATTTCCGAGAGAACGAGGCCGAGGCGGACGCGGCGTTCGGCAAGCTTGCGGTATTCTTCGCGGGCAGCCTCTTCCGTCGTGTCTTCGTCAGCGAAGGTCTTGCCGGACTGCTGGAGGTCCGTGTTGATCTGGCGCCAGATGTTTTCAAATTCGGCTTCGACCAGACGTTCCGGCGTATCGAACTTGTACATCTCGTCGAGCTGGTCGAGGATCTGACGCTTGACCTTCTGGCGGGTGACCGAGCCATACTGGCTTTCGATCTGGCCGCGAACGATTTCGCGCAGCTTGTCGGCCGATTCGAGGCCGAGCGTCTTGGCGAGGTCGTCGTTGATCTCGACGTCGGCGGGAGCGGCGACATCCTTGACCTTGATGTCGAAGGTGGCTTCCTTGCCGGCGAGGTTTGCGGCCGGGTAGTCGGCCGGGAAGGTGACCGTGATGACCTTCTCTTCGCCAGCCTTCAGGCCGACGAGCTGCTCTTCGAAGCCGGGGATGAAGCGGTTGGAGCCGAGAACGAGTTCTGCGTCCTCGTCCTTGCCGCCGTCGAAGGCTTCGCCGTCGACCTTGCCGAGATAGTCGATCGTGACGCGGTCGCCATTGGCGGCCTTGCCCTTCTTGGTCTCGTAGGTGCGGGCGCTTTCGGCGATCTTGAGGATCTGCTCGTCAACCTCGGACGCGTCGACCTCGACGACTTCGCGCGTAACGGCGATGCCGGAATTGTCCTTCAGGGCGATTGCCGGGATCACTTCATAGGACAGCGTGAATTCGAAATCGGCCTGACCGGCGAGGATCTTCTCCGCTTCAGCCTGGTCTTCGGTCATCGCGATTTCCGGCTGCGTCGCAGACTTTTCGCCGCGCTCGGAAAGGATGGCCGACGGACGGTCGCGGACGATCTCGTTGACGAGTTCGGCCATGATGGACTTGCCGTACATCTTCTTGAGATGCGCGAAGGGCACCTTGCCCGGACGGAAGCCGTTGATGCGGACACGGCCCTTGGCGTCTTCAAGACGCTCGTTCATCTGAGCTTCCATGTCCTTGGCCGGGATGACGACCTTGATTTCGCGCTTCAGCCCTTCAGCGAGCGTTTCGATAACCTGCATGTTCAAACCTTCATTTCGAGTTGGCGATGCTCAAACCGGCCTGCCGGTTATGGCGAGCACCCCGCCGGTCCATTTGCCGGCAGTGGCTTTACTGAATTCGGTGGCCTTTTGGCAAGCAAAATGGCGCTCTCGACAGCGCCGCGCGCCATTTACGGCGCGCAAAGGACGCTGTCGCACTCTAGAATCTACGACACAATTCCTTAAATCGCTGTCGATCTAAGGAATTGTGTCGCTGTGCTCCACGTCACGCGGAAACCTCCTGTCTCCGCGTTTGGTGGCTCTGGTGCGGGTAGAGAGACTTGAACTCCCACGCCTTGCGGCACCAGAACCTAAATCTGGCGTGTCTACCAATTTCACCATACCCGCGTCTCAGAAACCGCTTTGCCACGGGCAGCGCAGCTGCGCACCGTGGCGCCTTCCGAGCGCGGCGTCTCTATATCACCCGTTTCCGGAGGATCAAAGGAAAAATGCGGGAGCTTCCGGGCACTCCCATCAATAGAGCGGTTCGTCATAGATTGGCTCACCGCGAAGGATCAGCCGGGCGATCTGCGGCGTGCCGTCCGCGGAGACGCGGGCCTCCACCTCCAGCTCCTCCAGGTTGCGGGCATCCTCCAGCACCCTGCCCTCGCCCTCCGGCACATAATAGCGCTCGAGGCCATAGCTCACGAAGAGGGTGTCGGGCAGGCTGCCGTCGCCGGCGGAATAGTAATCGAAGGGCAGCGTGCGCAGGATGACGCTGCCCTCTTCCGGCGCAAGATCACCGAAGCGCGCCTCGTTCGCCGTCCACAGGCCGTCCGCGCCGGGCTTCAAGCGCACGGCGAGGCGTACACGGCCGCTCGCCTTCGGCACATCGCCGGTGACGATCGCCTTGGGGATGGTCGAGATCGGGTAGGACAGGATAACATAGTCGCCGCGCAGGAGATCACGCGGATCGACCGGCAGCGTCTTCAGCTTGATATCGGCGCCGCTGCGCAGGATCGACGCGCGGCTTTCGACCATGTAGCCGAGCACGGCCGTCTGCAACGCGGCGGCAAGGATACCGGCGACGAGCGGCGGCATGCGGAGAAAACGGGAAAGGGTCATGGGTCAGGCCTCCGCCTTCGTTTCAGCCTTGGAAAAGCGCCGCTCCAGCACGATCACCGCCCAGGCGATCAGCGCCACCACGAGGCCGGACACCAGGAAGAAGCCGGATGTGCCGATGATCGAGCCGATCGTTTCGGAGGCCAGATAGAGCGTCTCGGCGGCAAAGGTCGCATAGCCGAGGTAGCGCACCGCGCCGTTCTCCTTGCCGGACAGCGCAATGCCGGCAATGGCGGCCGCGAGCGTGATGATGCCGAGGAACAGGCGGTTCGCCATATTGTCGAATTCGGCATGCAGCACGAGAAGGCCGACCACCAGCACCAGATAGGAATAGAAGGCGGGCGCAGCACCGGCGCTGCGGGCAAACGCATGCAGCGGCGATTGTGGCACGGCGGCGAGGAGATAGGCGATCGCGCCGAAGCCGGCGATCGCGATGGCGGTCTCGGGCGTCTCGTATTCGCTATAGATGAAGGCAAGCCAGGCGACGAGCAGCAGATAGGCGAGATGCCGCACCCGCGCCGCGCCGGTATAGCGCACCAAGAGGATGACGATGACCGCCATCAACGGCATCAGCCAGAGCAGCACCGTCTCGTCGACATTGTAGGACGACGTCCAGTCGGCGCCGGAAACGACGAAGGCAAGGACACCGGCAATGGCCGTGACCGCACCCGAGCGGAAGAGCGCGGCAGCCACGACCGCCCCTGAGAACCAGACGAGCATCGCCTGGAACGTATCGCCGGAAAGATGATACATCTGGCCGACGAGGGCGATCGCGCCGCCGAAGGCGAGCGTGCCGAAGACGAGGAAGGCGGAAGCCAGCCGCTCCGCGCCGCGGGTGATCAGCACCGCGCCGGCAATATAGGCACCCCAGATCAGCCCGACGATGCCGACGAGCCGGACGAGCCGCGGGATCGCCTCCCAGTTGGCCGCGACGAGCAGCAGCACCGCGGCCGAAACGAGCAGCGCCGCGATGATCATCAAAACCCGGCCGAGGCTGAAGGAACTGGGGCGGGAATCGTATTCCTGCAGCAGGCGCCCGGCCGTCGGGGCATCGAGCAAGCCCTGTGCCGTCCAGTGTTTGAGGTCGCGCTCCAACCTGCCCCTGTACATCCGTTCCTGCTCCGTTCGAAAATGCCTGCGGTTCGCGCCGATTCCGGCGTTGTCAACAGGAACGATACAGGGCCGCTGGAAATTCGCAATCGGAGCAAAAATCCGAAAAAAGAGCATTTATTCGACACTTCTGCCCTTGAAGACGGGCTCGGCACCACCAAGATTAACGGGAAATAAAGAAAGGCCTGATAAAATTAGCCTCAACAGGTCGATTGGACCGGTGGTTTCGGACATGCAGTTGGCGCATATCATCCATGCTCATATTGCACTGCACAAAATCAACGGTCGAGGCTATAGTTCAGACATCGGATCAGAAGCGATCCAGCCCGCAAATCAAGGCGCCGCGTAACGTAGGGCGACAGAGGAACGGGAAAGGCGGACTGGTCGAACGCCCGGCATGATGCCGACCGACCCGAGCCCTGGAAACGGGGATCGACATAGAATTCGGAACGACGCACTCCTCCTCCCAGTGTCGTTTCGATACGATTGGCAACACTCCTCCTCCCAGTTGCCAATCACTCATAGTGACGCCCGCTGGACCTCCTCCCCCAGCGGGCGTTATTGTTTGCGCCAGACGCATGCGCAGCCGCGCCAAAGCGGCCAAACACCTCGACACGATCGACCACTCCGCTCAAAATCCGGGCAGAAAATCCTGCTGCACGATCACAGGCATGCACCACATGCATTGGTGCCATTCCCATCCTGCGCTTCAACGCAAGGCTCGAACGGCCTATATCATTCCCATCGGTCGGGCGGCGATCTCCTCCTCCCAACGTCCCCGACAGGATTGGCGGCCCTCCCTCCTCCTCCCAGGCTGCCAATCGATATCAGCAAAGCCCGCCGGATCTCCTCCCCCGGCGGGTTTTGTTTTTTTGCACCGCACCCAACCTCTGACGCATAGCGATCTTAACCTTTGTGGCCAAAAGCCGGAAATTTGGCCAGAATTTTGCCGAAATTTCCGCTTGACATGCTCAAAACGCATAGGTGCCGTGCTGTAACAGCGCTGTTCTTTTCGGCGGCGCAGCGTATATTCCAATTCATCAGATCGGGGCGGCGCCAAGGACGAGCGGCCGCCCAGTAGGAAGCCCAAGAAAGGGGTAAGAACATGAACCTGGCACGCTCTTTCAACAACTGGCGCAAGTACCGTCAGACCGTCAACGAACTCGGCCGCATGTCGGACCGGGAACTCCGCGACCTCGGCATCGGCCGCAGCGATATTCCGTACATCGCTCGCAAGGCTGCCAACTAAGCCGAACGACCGTTAGCGGTCCTGTTTCGAACGCCCTCAGGCTTCCCGCCTGGGGGCGTTTTTGTTTGCCTGTCTTTTTGCGCCGCACAATGTCGCAATCTTCCCCATGCGACATTCCGCAGAGAAGCCACCCAGTACGATGAAGCTTTCTATCTGCCTGGAATAGCGGCATTTTCTGCGTGCTATGCCCGCAGCAAAATCACCTGCCCGATTGGTGGTCGTCTTATTGCACAAATGCATAGCAGCTGCATTTTCTTTGCACTGCACATTAATAAGGGTATCGCCTATATAGAGCTCACACACCGGTGAGACAGACCTCCCGGCCAACCCTTCGAGGAGAAGACGATGAACCCGATCCGCATTGCAAAGAACTGGATTTCCTACCGCCGCACGATGAACGAACTCGGCAACCTGTCGAACCACACGCTGTCCGACATCGGCCTGACCCGTTACGACATCCGCGACATCGCAGCCCGTTCCTTCCGCTAAGACATAGCCGGTTTCCACCGCTGCGGCCGGAAACGGCGACGCGCGAGGAACGCTTCAAACGGCACCATCTGGTGCCGTTTTTGATTCGGGCTTTTGAATCTCCGTGATGGAAAGCAGCCCGCGGGCATGGTAACGAACCGCCCATGACACAGACCTCTTCCCTCGCTCCCATCCACGTCATCGGCGGCGGCCTTGCCGGCTCGGAAGCCGCCTGGCAGATCGCGACCAGCGGCGTACCCGTCATCCTGCATGAAATGCGCGGGGTGCGCGGCACGGATGCCCACAAGACGGACGGCCTTGCCGAACTCGTCTGCTCCAACTCCTTCCGCTCGGACGACGCGACGAGCAATGCCGTTGGCGTGCTGCACGCCGAAATGCGGCTCGCCGGCTCGCTGATCATGCGCGCGGCCGATAGCAGCCAGGTGCCGGCCGGCGGTGCCCTCGCCGTCGATCGCGACGGCTTTTCCGCCGCCGTCACCGCCGCACTCGAAGGCCACCCGTTGATTTCCATCATACGCGAGGAGGTCACCGGCCTGCCACCGGAGGCTTGGGACCAGGCGATCATCGCCACCGGGCCGCTCACCGCCCCGTCGCTCGCCGAAGCGATCCAGGCCCGCACCGGCGCCGATTCGCTCGCCTTCTTCGACGCCATCGCGCCGATCGTGCATACGGCCAGCATCGACATGGACATCTGCTGGTTCCAGTCGCGCTACGACAAGGTCGGCCCCGGCGGCACGGGCAAGGACTATATCAACTGCCCGATGGACGAAGCGCAGTACAACGCCTTCATCGACGCGATGATTGCCGGCGATACGACAGGCTTCAAGGAATGGGAGGGCACGCCCTATTTCGACGGCTGCCTGCCGATCGAGGTGATGGCGGAGCGCGGCCGCGAAACGCCGCGCCACGGCCCGATGAAGCCCATGGGCCTCACCAATGCGCACAACCCGACGGTCAAGCCCTATGCCGTCGTGCAGCTGCGGCAGGACAATGCGCTCGGCACGCTCTACAACATGGTCGGCTTCCAGACGAAGCTGAAATACGGCGCCCAGGCCGAGATCTTCCGCCTGATTCCCGGCCTCCAGAATGCGGAATTCGCTCGCCTCGGCGGCCTCCACCGCAACACCTACATCAATTCGCCGACGCTGCTCGACCGCTCGCTGACGCTGAAGGGTCGCCCGGGCCTGCGCTTTGCCGGCCAGATCACCGGCTGCGAGGGTTATGTGGAGAGCGCCAGCATCGGCCTGCTCGCCGGCCGGTTCGCGGTTGCCGAACGACGCGGCGAAACGCCCTCACTGCCGCCGGAAACCACAGCCTTCGGTTCGCTGCTCGGCCACATCACCGGCGGCCATATCGTCTCGGACGACGAACCGGGAAAACGTTCCTTCCAGCCGATGAACGTCAACTTCGGCCTGTTCCCGCCGCTGGAGCCGGGCACGGTGACGAAGCCGGACGGCGTCAAGCGGTTCCGTGGCAAGGACAAGGCCCTCGCCAAGAAACAGGCGACGGCCGCACGGGCGCTCGAAGACTGCGCCCGCTGGCTCGGTCGCTGATTTTCCGGACGGCTCCCTCGGCCGCACCGTCAAAATGCAGGATAGCACAGGAGGCCGGGAGCACGCCTCCTGCCCCTTCTCCCCGTTGAGGAGAAGGAGAAGGACGCAACGTCGTGCCACGGGCGATTGGCCCCGCCTTTTTAGTTTTGTTGGCCTGCGGTCTCGGCCCCGCGCCCGGCCACGGCCGGCATGAAGCTGCCGAGCAGCCAGAGCGAGACCTCCGCGGCCTCCCGTTCGTCGCGGAATTCGAAGACGCCGCCCTCGAAGGCGGCATTGGCAAATTTCACGGCGAGGCGCTTCGGGCCGGCGCTTTCGACGCGCACGGTGCCGGGCTCGATCCTGTGGCAGGAATAGTGGTGACCATGGGCATGCATGCATCCGGCCTTGCCGTCATGCAGGCGCAGGAACACCGTGCGGCTGTCCGCGGTGGTGATGACCTCGCGGATCGCCTCGTCGGGAAAGGCGCGGCCGAATTCAAGGATCGCAAGCCCCGCATCCTCGCCGGCCATCTCCTGCTCCTCATCCCGGCGAAACACCTGACGGAAGACGAGGCCGGCCAAAAGCAGGCAGGCGATGGTGATGGTCCAGAGCATCGGCGCGATTCCTCCGCGAAAAACGTCCTGCCGCTGTAGCGGACAAGGCTTGCGCCAGTTTTGCGTCTTGTCAGGCGCTCAAGAGGCAGCGCCGACCGGACACCGCAATTTTACGCGACACGCGAAGAAACGGGAACCCCGCCAAGTTAGAACGGGCCACGGCGCAGCGCACGCCACATCCACCATTGCCGTCGCCATTGGGCGGGCTGGAGGGAGCGCTCAAGCACCGCTTCGCCGGCCTTCTCCGCAGCACCCAGCACAGGCGGAACGAGCGCGACGGGCAGAAAGGCCGGGCGGTTGGCCGGCGAAACGCCACCAGCGGCCCGTGCCTTGGCAAGGTGCTCCCGACCGAGACCGACAAAGGCATCCACCGCCCGCGCCGCCGCGGCCGTATCGTTGCCGGCAAGCAGGGCTTCCGGTGTCAGGCCCGTGGCGGCAAGAAGATCGGCCGGCAGGTAGACCTGGCCGCGCCGCCGGTGGATCGGCAGCATCAGCAGGGTGCCGGCGACGGTCTGCGCCACGCCGGCATGGCCGGCAGCCTCCGCCGATTCGGGCGCCCTTGCCGGATCAAGGATAAGGCTTGCAAGCTGGATCAGCGCCGAGGCGGTTTCACCGGCATAGCCTTCGAATGCCGCGCGGCTTTCCATCGGGTCGTTGTAGACGTCGAAGATGCGCGCCTCTGTCATGTCCGTCAGCACGGCGACCGGCAGCCGATGTTCCTTCACGCAGGCCATCAGGCCGGCAGCGAGCGGATTGGCCATGGCATCGCCCTCGGCCGTACCCTCGAGCACGTCGCGCCACCATTGCAGGCGGATTTCGCCGGGCAACGCCTCGCGCACCACGTCGCGCACGCGGGCGATCTCGGCATTGAAGGCATAGAGCGCGGCAAGCGCGCCGCGCTTTTCCGCCGGGGCCAGCAGGCAGGCGAGGTAACGGTCGCGGTCGGTGTCGCGAAGCATCGCCAGACAGTGCGCATAAGGGTCTTGCCGCATATCGGTCATGGCAAAATTCACACCGCGATCAGCGCTGCGGCGACGGCCCGGCTTTCGGCCAGCATGACATTGAAGGTGCGTACGGCGGCGCCCGTGCTCATCGGATCGGAACGCACCTTGCGCTCCGTCAGCGCTGCCTTGATCTCGGCCGAGAGCGGACGGATCTCCTTGCCCGTGCCGACGAGCAGCACCTCGATCTCGCCCGCCTCGTCCAGGACGCGCTGGAGGTCGGCCAGCGTCAGCGGCGCGCCCTCCTCCTTGTCCCAGCCATGGATGCCCGAGGGCAGGCAGAGGATGGAGCCGCGATGCGACATGTCGGCAAAGCGGAAGCCGCCATTGCCATATGCGTCGATCGGCGCACGGCCGGGGAAATGCGCCTCCCGGATTTCGATGCCTTTAGCCATTGGCTCCCGTCGCTTCCGGAGCCGGGCCCTTGCCGCCCTTGCCCGGGCGGTAGCGCTCCGGCTGGAGGCGGAACAGGATAAGGACCGGTCCGGCGATATAGATAGAGGATATGGTGCCGATCGCCACCCCGAAGAGCAGCGTCAGCGCGAAGGTGCCGATTGCCTCACCGCCGAACAGCGCAAGCGCGGCGAGCGCGATCAGCGTCGTCGCCGAGGTGAGCACGGTGCGCGAGAGTGTGCGGTTGATCGCGTCGTCGATGAGGATCGGCAGCGGCATCTGCTTGAAATGCCGGAGATTCTCGCGAACACGGTCGTAAACGACCATCGTGTCGTTCAGCGAATAGCCGGCGACCGTCAACAGCGCCGCAACGGCGCTGATGTTGAACTCGATCTTGGCGAGCGCGAGGAAACCGAGTGTGAAGAAGACGTCATGCGCCAGCGAGATGATCGCACCGATGGCGAAATGCCATTCGAAGCGGATCCAGATATAGGCGACGAGCGCGAGCAAACCGACGATGAAGCCAAGGGTCGCAGTATCGATCAATTCGCCTGAGATCGCCGGGCCGACCACCTCGACACGGCGAAAATCATAATCGTCCTCCAGCTCGCCGCGGGCAATCAGCACGGAGGTCTGCTCCGCGTTTTCGCCCTCACCCGCCGATGTCATCCGCACCAGCGCGTGCCGCGCATCGCGTTGCTTCGTGACGTTCAGCACGTCGACGCCGGCATCGTTCAGGCGGGCCGTGATGTCGTCGAGATCCGCATTGCCGGCCTTCGCCTGCACCTCCAGCGCCGCACCGCCGGTGAAATCGATGCCGAGCTTGAGCTTGCCGGCGACCAAGAGGCCCGCGATGGCGAGCGACAGCACCGCCGTCAGCAGGAAGACGCCATTGCGCACCGCCATGAAACGCAGATTGAGGCTGTCGAAAAAGCCGGAGCGCACGCCCTTCGGCAGGTGCGTCGCGTGGCTGCGGTTGAGCCAGACCGTGACAAGGCGGCGCGTCAGCGTGAAGGTGGTGATGAGCGTCGCGAAAAGGCCGATACCGACGGCAAGCGCGAAGGCGCGCACCGGCGCGGCCGAAAGCAGGAAGAGGACCGCGATGGCGATGAACATGGTGACGGCGGCATCGAGCACCGTGGCACGGGCACGGCGGAAACCGACCAGAACCGACCGGGAGAGCTCGCGCCCACCCTTCACCTCCTCGCGGATGCGCTCGAAGATCAGCACGCTGGCATCGACGGCAATGCCGACCGTGAGCACGATACCGGCGATCATGGAAAGCGACAGCGGTGCGCCGATCAGCGCCAGCATGGCGAAGGTGAGGATGACGTTGAAGGACAATGCCAGCGAGGCGATGACGCCAAGCACGCCATAGAAGAAGGTCATGAAGGCGACGACGGCCGCGACGGCGACGAGAAGCGCGACAACGACCGTGTCGCCCGAGGTCGTGCCAAGCACCGGCTCGATGGAGCGTTCCTCGATGATGGTGAGCGGCGCAGGCAGCGGGCCGCTGGTGATGACGCGTGCGAGGTTCGCCGCGCCCTCGGCGTCGAAATCACCTGAGAGGCGGCCAACGCCGTCCGTGATGGCGCCCTGGATGCGCGAGGTGGAGATCACCTGGCCGTCGAGCAGGATGGCGACGGTGCGGCCGCTGTTGTTGCGGGTGAAGGCTGCGAGCCGTTCGGCGGCCTCGCCCTTCAGCACGAATTCGATGAAGGGTTCGCCATTGGCTGCCGGCTGTGCGGAGGCAACGTCGACGGCGGTGAAAAGATCGTCCTGGCGCACGAGATAGCCGACCGGCGGCTCGCCGGTGGAGTAGAGCACTTCGGATCCGGCCGGAGGGCCGTTCTCGATCGCCTGGTCGACCGGCACACTGTCGTCCACCAGCCGGGCGGAGAGACGGCCGACCTGCGCCAGCATGTCCTTCACGCGCTGCGGATCCGTGAGGCCCGGCATGGAGACGGTGATCCGATCGCGGTCGCCGCGGGCGACGAGCAGCGAGGGAATGCCAAGGCTTTCGACGCGGCGGCGCACGGCATCGACCGCCCCGAGCGAAGCCGCGCTGACGGCGCTGTCCACCGCTTCGCCCGAAAGCACGATGCGGAACTGGCCGGCCTCCGGCTCGCTGAGCGTGCCGAGATCGAGACCGGCGAGCGCCGCGCGGGCCGCGTCACGGCGATCGGCCGCCGAAACCGTCACCTCGATCGTGTCGTCGGCGCCGTTGAGATCGCTATAGGGAATGCGGGCGGCGCGAAGCGCGTTGCCGATCGTCTCGACGCCGGCACGCAGCCGTTCGGCGGCGATGTCGCTGCGCGAGACTTCCAGCACCAGGCGGGAGCCACCGGTAAGATCGAGGCCGGGGGCGAGGCGACGCTCGCTCAGCCAGCCGGGAAGGCCGGCCGACATCCGTGCCGGCAAAAGGCTCGGCAGAAGAACAAGAAGGCTCGCCACAAGGACGAGCCAGAGGGAAAAGGTCTTCCAGCGGGCGGATTGCTGCATCGCGATCTCGACTAATCCGGCGCGCCGCCGGCTGAAAACCAGTCGGGCCGTCCGGCCGGGCACATTCGCTCGGCCAGGCGGCAGGCCAAGTTATTCCTTGACGGGTTCGCCCTTGACGCGGACTTCGCTGACGCCGCTGCGTACGACGCGGATCTTGATGCCTTCGGCGATCTCGACTTCGAGTTCGTTGTCGTCGACGACCTTGGTGACCTTGCCGACGATGCCGCCGCCAGTAACGACCTGGTCGCCGCGGCGGATGTTCTTCAGAAGCTCATCGCGACGCTTCATGGCAGCGCGCTGCGGACGGATGATGAGGAAATACATCACCACGAAGATCAGCAGGAACGGCAGGACCGACATCAGAATGTCTGCGCCGCCTGCACCGCCGGGTGCCGCCGTCTGCGCGAAGGCCTCGGTAATGAACATCAACTACTCCTTGAAATCTTGAATTCGTGCGGCCTCCAGGGCCGTTTCGGTTGCCGGAATATAGGCAAGCGGGCCTTGAATGCAACACACGACCTTGCGAAGTGGCCTGTTTTCAAGCGCTTTCCCCCTTTTCGCGACCCGCCGCCGCATGCTACCCGGCAGGGACGCATGAGGAGAGAGAAATTGCAGGAAGATCACGTCAAGCTCTTGCTCGCCGAAATCGGCCGCATCAACGCCGCGCTGGAACGCCTCGCCGGCCCCGCCCCCGCCGTCAACGACTGGAACGCCGCCGAGGTTTTCGTCTGGTCGCCGGCCCGCCAGCACCTTCAGCCGGTCAAGCGGCCGAACCGCATCGAGATCGATCTCATCCGCGGCGTCGACCATGTGCGTGACATCCTCGTCGACAACACCGTGCGTTTCGCCCGCGGCCTGCCAGCCAACAACGTGCTGCTCTGGGGCGCGCGGGGCATGGGCAAGTCATCGCTGGTGAAATCCGTCCATGCGCTTGCCGCAAAGGAAACCGGCAGCAAGCTGAAGCTGGTCGAAGTGCACCGCGAGGACATCGCCACGCTGCCGGCGCTGATGGATATTCTCAAGGAAGCGCCCTGCCCGATCATCATCTTCTGCGACGACCTGTCCTTCGACCATGACGACACGTCCTACAAGTCGCTGAAGGCGGCACTCGACGGCGGCGTCGAGGGGCGTCCGGACAATGTGCTGCTCTACGCCACGTCCAACCGCCGGCACCTCCTGCCGCGCGACATGATGGAGAACGAGCAGTCGACGGCGATCAATCCGTCGGAGGCGGTGGAGGAGAAGGTTTCGCTCTCCGACCGTTTCGGTCTCTGGCTCGGCTTCTACAAGTGCAGCCAGGCCGAATATCTCGAGATGATCGACGGCTATGCCCGGCATTTCGACCTCGACATCCCGTCAGAGCAGTTGCATGCCGAGGCGCTGGAATGGTCGACCACCCGCGGCTCGCGCTCCGGCCGCGTCGCCTGGCAGTATGTCCAGGATCTTGCAGGCAGGCTGGGCAAACCGCTGGCGAAATGACGAAAAGCCGGCTCAACAATGAGCCGGCTTTTTCCTTGCTCAGGAAAACACCGGGCGCAGGAAGCTTCGCTCGTAGCTCACGATGCTGCGGTTGCGCTTGTCCATCTCGAAGGCCGCGACGCATTCGGGATCGGTCAGCATACGCGTGCGGTAGTCCTCGTAGGCGGCAAAGCTCGGAAAGCTGAAGAGCGCCAGCGCGATGTTGTTCGCCCCTTCGCTGGGCAGGAAATAGCCGTGATGCGTGCCGCCCATGCGGTTGACGATGGGGATCCAGGCACGGGCATATTCTTCGAACTCCGCCAACTTGTGCGGATCGATGACATATCTGAGATAGCAGGTAATCAAGAGGGCCTCCGGTCTTTGTGTTTTGCGGGGACTTTCTCAGATTCGGCCTGGTAGCGGGAGGGTCCAATGCTCCCAGGCCGCATCCGGCGCTGCGCCCTCGGCAGTATAGAAGCGCCGGGCCGGTTCGTTGTCCGGCAGCACCGTCCAGCGCAGGGCGGAAGCGCCGATCCCGGCCGCATAGGCGCGCAGTTGCGCAAAAAGCGCCTGTCCGACGCCCGCGCCGCGAAAACCCTCCGCAACGTAAAGCTCCTTCAGCACCACGACGGGCCGCAGGTCGAAGGTCCAAGGGATGCGATAGTGTACGGCAATACCGGCGATCGTTTCGCCTTTCAGGGCGACGAACACGCCGAAGGCCGGCGCAGGGCCGAAGCCAAACGCCAGCAGATCCCCGGGCGTGACCGCGAAGGCGTCGATATAGCCCTCAAAGACCGCAAGATCGCGCATCAGCCGCCAGACGGCGTCGACATCCTGCGGCTCGAAGGGCCGGACGACGATCTCTCCGCCGCTCATTCGGCGGCAACCGAAAGCAGGCTTCCCGGCTCGGCGCCGGCGGCGAAGGGTTGGCCCTCATCGACCCAGCCGGTAATGCCGCCGATCATGATCTTCACCGGCCGGCCGAGCCGCGCGAGTTTCAGCGCCGCCTGATCCGCGCCGTTGCAATGAGGACCGGCGCAATAGGCGACGAACAGCGTGTCCTCAGGCCATTCAGCCATGCGCTCGGCGGAAATCTCCCGGTGCGGCAGATGCAGCGCACCCGGCACATGCCGCCGTGCATAGGCCTCCGGCGTGCCGACGACATGCAGCAGCACGAAATCCTGATCCGCCGACTTCAGCGCCGCGGCGACATCGGCACAATCGGTCTCGACGGAAAGGCGCTTCAAAAAATGCTCGATCGCGACGGTGGACGGGGCTGCGGCGTAATCGGTGACCGTGCTCATGGTCTCTCTCCTTGCTGGCGATGGGAAATGTTTAGCCGGTTTTCCGCGCGCCTTGCAGATGGCAGGATCGCCATATAGGATCAAGATCATGCCAAACACGCTTTTCCTCCGCCCGATTGCCAATCCCCTTGTCGTCGCACTTGCCTACGACCGGCTCTGCACCTTCGAATTCGGCATCGCGACCGAGATTTTTGCGCTACCGCGGCCGGAAATGGGCGAGAACTGGTATCGTTTTGCCGTCGCGGGCGTAGATGAAGGCGAGATGCGCGCCACCGGCGGACTGCGCTTTCAGGTGGATGGCGGGCTGGCCCTGCTGGCGGAGGCCGGGACGATCGTCATACCCGGCTGGCGCGGGATCGATTCGCCCGTGCCGCAGGCGCTGATCGAGGCGCTGCGGGCGGCCCATGAGCGCGGTGCGCGCATTCTTTCCTTCTGCTCCGGCGCCTTCGTGCTCGCCGCGGCGAAGCTGCTCGACGGCAAGGCGGCGACGACGCATTGGCGCTATACCGACGCCCTCACCGAACGGCATCCGGAAATCGGCGTCAGTCCCGACGTGCTCTACATCGACGCGGGCGACGTCCTCACCTCGGCAGGAACAGCGGCGGGGCTCGATCTCTGCCTCCATCTCATCCGTCGGGATTTTGGTACGGAGGCGGCCAACCTGGTGGCGCGGCGCTTGGTCGTGCCGGCGCATCGCGACGGCGGCCAGGCCCAATTCATCCGGCAGGCTGTGCCGCGCGCCCACGAGAAAAGCCGGCTTGGCCCGCTGCTCGACCACATCAGGGAAAATCTCGGCGCGGATCATTCCGTGGCGACGCTCGCCCGCCGCACCGGCATGAGCGAGCGCACGTTCCTCCGCCGTTTCGAAGCTGCGACCGGTATGACGCCTGCCCGCTGGCTGCTCGCCCAACGCCTCGGCAAGGCGCGCGACCTCCTGGAGGAAACCAACACCTCGGTCGAAGAGATCGCAGCGCTCGCCGGCTTCGGCACAACGGGTACGCTGCGTCACCATTTTCGCCTGCATCTTTCGACGACGCCCGCCGCCTATCGCGAGGCCTTCGGCAATCGCGCCACGCAACGACAAACGGACGGCCCGTGAAGGAGCCGTCCGTTCGATGTTTCAGCGGTGCCGTTTCGCCCGACCCTATTCGAGGAAGGTCATCGGGTTGACCGGGGTGGCGTTCTTGCGCACCTCGAAGTGCACCTTCGGGCGGGTGGCATTGCCGCTCATGCCCGAGGTCGCGACGGTCTGGCCGCGCTGGATCTTCTGGCCGCGCTGGACGTTCAGCTCGCCGGCATGGCCATAGACCGTGACAGTGCCGTCGTCGTGACGCACGAGAACTGCGTTGCCGAGTTCCTTCAGGCTGGAACCCGAATAGATGACCACACCGTTTTCGGCAGCCTTGATCGGCGTGCCCTCAGGAACCGAGATGTCGATGCCGTCGTTGCGGTTGCCTTCGACATTCGCGCCGTAACCCGCGATGACCGCGCCGCGCACCGGCCAGCGATACTTGCCGATGCCCGTGGATTCAGGCGCTTCGTCCGTCACGTCGGACTTCGCAGCCACTTCGGTGACCGACACGGTCTTCACCGGCGCCTTGTAGGCTTCCGGCTTCTTCTCCGCCGTCTCGACAGCCTTTTCCTTCTTGACCGGAACCGATGCGGTCACGGTCTTGTCGGTCGTCGTCTCGGCCGCAGCCATGCTGCCGCCGGCCGGGATGGCCAGGTTCTGGCCGATGCGGATCGACGCGGTGGTGAGCCCGTTCGCCTTCTTCAGCGCATCGACGGAGACGCCGTTGCTGCGCGCGATCTTGGCGAGCGAATCGCCCGGCTTCACTTCGTAGCTCCCCTTGCCCTTGCCTTCACCGGCATCGGCGACGTTCGAATTCGTCTGGCCGCTTTCCGACTTCAGCTTTTCACGGCTGGAGGTGGTGGGCAGGATGGCGACGTTCTGCTCGCCCTTGCGCTCCGGCGTCGGCAGCTTGTTGTCGACCTTGAGCGTGCTGTCGGTCGAGGCCTTGGCGGCGCTTGCCGTGGTGCTGAAGGTCGGGATGACGATCTTCTGGCCCGGCTCGGCGTCGGATGCGCGCTTCAGGTTGTTGGCCGCGAGGATTTCCTTTTCCGGCACGCCGTAGCGGTTGGCGAGCGTCTTCACGCTTTCGCCCTGGCGCAGCATGACGACCGGCGCGTTCGCCGTCGACCAGCCGGCCTTGCCCTTGTTGACGGTTGCCGTCGTCAGAGTGTCTGCATCCCCGACGATCGCCTTCGCCTTGCGCTCGGGAAGCTGCTGACCGAGGGCGACTTCACGCTCGGCGGCCTGACGGGCGCCGGCGGTCGGATCGCCAAGCTCGCCGCGCTGGACGCTCATCGGCGTCGTCGCCAGCCGCGTGCCGGAACCGCCGGTGGTCGCGGTGTTGATCGGATCGTAGGAGACGGCGCCCTGATCGGGGAACGGCTGATTGAGCGCTTCCTCGCGCGACCCCAACTGGTCGGCCGTCGCGAACTGCTGGCCGTTGCCGACATTGCCGCGAGGAACCGGATTGCCGCCGAGGAGCGTGCGGCGCGGGACCGAGCTCGTCGTCATGTTATCCTGGCCGGAGGATGAGAAGAGGCCGCCAAAACGAGACACGTCCGAGCTGCACCCGGTCGCGACGCTGGCCAGCAAGGCGGCAACCACGAGGCGGGTCGCGGTCCTAGCAAAACTCGGCGATACACTCTTACGCATGTGACTACCCAATCGGTACGCTACTTGATGTGGACCGATTAAAGCGCGTTAGAGTTACTGCCCGGTTAAAGCGGGCCTATCCGCATTGTTTTTTTGATGAATTGATAACCATGGCGCGCCCGCACCGTGGCAAGAGGGCCACGGTAACGGATCAGAAGCCGGTCGCGTACATGGTGTCGGCGCGGGAGATACGGCTGGTGACGACGCGGGCGGCGTTCTCGAAATCCGCCTGGCTCGGCTGGAAGATCGCGGAGATGGGGGTCGCGCGCCGGGTGGCCCTGTCATCGGTGGGCACGACGTTCTCAAGAGCGGCGTCGGGCGCCGTCATGTCGAGCGCGCTTTCATTGTAGGCGATGGCGCGAAGCGCGGCGACGGCAGGCTCGCGCGTACCGGCATAGCGGGCGCTGCGCTGGTCCTCGACGGGCATGCTGTCGAAATATTCGATATAGGCACGGTAATAGGCCTTGCGGTCGCCTTCCGCCAGGAAGTGGCCGAACGCCGCATGTTCGCGCTGCTCCAGCGCCGCCGTATCCAGGTTCTCGCGCTCGGCCTCGGTAAGCGCCGGCTGACTGTAAGCCGTCTCTTCCCTGGCGACGCTGAGGACCAGAAGCGCATCGACCGAAAGGCCGACATGGGCGGAAGGATCATAGCTGCCGCCAGCCAGATGCGCGGTCGAGCCGGCCTCGGCGCTTTCTTCGGCGACCTTGCCTGCAGCCTTGGTCGCGAGATAAGCGAGGCTGTCGCTGGTCGAGCTGCTGGCGATCCTGTTCGAGACGTGCATTTCCCTCTCCATCGGAACGGCCGCACCCTTGGAAAACCGGCGTCCTGCGTGGAAGTTTCTGCTTCGCTACCGGCCTACGCCCTGAAGCTTGCGCGAAGCTTGCGCTGGTTAACAAAAGGTTAACGCGCTGTATTTACGCTCGGAATTCGCGCGAAACGCGCAGGCGCGAGCGCCGGGCGCGTTGGTTTTCCGCCAAAAATGCGGAAAGACTCAGCCGGCGCCGGCTTGCCGAGCGAAAGAAAGCGGGTTTTGGGAAGGGATCAGAGGGCCTGCGCCATCTGAGGAACGATCGGCAGATACGGCACCTCGAAGAGGTCCTCGCGATCGAAGCGGCTGCCGGTCTTGACCAGCTTCAGCATGCGACACTCGGTTTCGCTGACCGTGACGGGGGCGATCAGCATGCCGCCCGACACCAGCTGTTCGGCGAAGAAGCGCGGCAGGGCGGGAAAGGCGGCGGTGACGAGGATGCGGTCGAAGGTCCCCTCACCCGGCATGCCGTTGCTGCCGTCGGCCTGTCGCACGATGACATTGCGGATGCCGGCCTTCTCGATCGACTGCTGCGCATTGGTGGCGAGCGTCCGGTAGCGATCGACGGTCAGCACGCGTTCCGTCAGACGCCCCATGACGGCGGCGGTGAAGCCGGAGCCGGTGCCGACCTCGAGGATGCGCTGGCCGGCCTTGAGGTTCAGATGGTGCAGGAGCCGTACGGAAAGGTCGATCCCCTCCATGAAGGACCCGCAGTCGAGCGGCAGGATGCGCCGCGAATAGGCGTCGCCGGCAAACTGCGGCGGCACGAAAAGCGTGCGCGGCGTCTGCTCGACGGCGGTCAACAGGTCGAGATTGTTGATGCCCTGGCCGCGCAGGCGCAACGCCAGCGCGGCAAAACCCTCTTTCTCGATGACCCGTCCCGTATTCAATCCGCATCCTCGCCGTTGAGCGCGCGCTGCACGCGATCCAGCACCGTGTAGTCCGTGAGATCGAGCTTCAGCGGTGTTACGGAGATCTTGTGGTTCTTCACCGCGTGGATGTCCGTTCCGGCGCGGAAATCGCCCTTCCGCTCACCGAAGCGCAGCCAGTAATAGGGGAAGCCGCGGCCGTCCATGCGCTCGTCGATCGTCAGGCCGAAATCGAGCTTGCCCTGGCTGGTGACCTCGACGCCCTTGAGGTCCGCAGGCGCGCAGTTCGGGAAATTGACGTTGAAGAAGGTCCAGTCCGGCAGCTCGACGTCCATCAGCTGGCGGATCAGCTTCGGCGCAAAGCTTTCGGCGACTTCCCACGGCACGACGCGGCCGCCGGCATGGTTGTAGGCCTGGCTCAGCGCCATGGACTTGATGCCCTGCAGCGTGCCCTCGATCGCACCGGCAATCGTGCCCGAATAGGTGACGTCGTCGGCCATGTTGGCGCCGACATTGACGCCGGACAGCACGAGGTCCGGCTTCCTGTCGAGCACTTCGCGCACGCCCATGATGACGCAGTCGGTCGGCGTGCCGCGCAGCGCGTAGCGCTTCTCGTCGATCTTGCGCAGGCGCAGCGGCTCGGAAAGCGTCAGCGAATGGGCAAGACCGCTCTGGTCCGTCTCGGGCGCCACGATCCAGACGTCATCCGTCAGCTCGCGGGCAATCCGCTCGAGGGCAGCAAGGCCCTCGGCATGGATGCCGTCGTCGTTCGTCAGAAGAATACGCATGTCATCTCCGCCTTCCGCCTCAGGCGGCCTTCTCGATCTTCTTCCGGCCGCCCATATAGGGCAGCAGCACGTCCGGCACGGTGACCGAGCCGTCCTCGTTAAGGTAGTTTTCCATGACGGCGATCAGCGCGCGGCCGACCGCCGTACCCGAGCCGTTCAGCGTGTGCACGAACTTCGTCGTCTTGTCGTCCTTGCCGCGATAGCGCGCATTCATGCGCCGTGCCTGGAAATCACCGCAGACCGAAACGGACGAGATTTCGCGGAACGTGTCCTGACCGGGCAGCCAGACTTCCAGGTCATAGGTCTTGCGAGCGCCAAAACCCATGTCGCCGGTGCAGAGCGTCATGACGCGGTAGTGCAGGCCGAGGCGCTTCAGGATTTCTTCTGCGCAGGCCGTCATGCGCTCGTGCTCGTCGATCGAGCTTTCCGCATCGGTGATCGACACGAGCTCGCACTTCATGAACTGATGCTGGCGCAGCATGCCGCGCGTGTCGCGGCCGGCCGAGCCCGCTTCCGAACGAAAGCATGGCGTCAGCGAGGTGAAGCGCAGCGGCAGCTTTTCCTGATCGACGATCTCCTCACGCACGAGGTTGGTGAGCGAGACCTCCGCGGTCGGGATCAGCCAGCGGCCGTCCGTGGTACGGAACAGGTCTTCGGAGAACTTCGGCAACTGGCCGGTGCCGAACATGGCATCGTCGCGCACGAGGAGCGGCGCATGCACTTCCGTATAGCCGTGCTCGCCGGTGTGCAGATCGATCATGAACTGGCCGAGGGCGCGCTCAAGGCGTGCGAGCTGGCCCTTCAGCACGGTGAAGCGCGAGCCGGCGATCTTAGCTGCGGCTTCAAAATCCATGTAGCCGAGGGCTTCGCCGATCTCGTAGTGTTCCAGCGCCTTGTGGTTCCAGCCGGGCTTGGCGCCCCATTTCAGCTTTTCCACATTGCCGGCCTCGTCGGTGCCGACAGGCACGTCGTCGAGCGGAATGTTCGGAATGCGCGACAGGGCGTCGTTGAGCTCGGCAGTGACCTGGCGCTCCTCCTCCTCGGCGGCGGGAAGCTGATCCTTGATGGCCGAGACTTCGGTCTTCAGCTTCTCGGCGAGCTCGCCGTTCTTCGCCGCCATGGCCGCGCCGATCTCCTTGGAGGCGGCGTTGCGGCGCGACTGCATGTCCTGCGCCTTCTGGATGACGCTGCGGCGCCTCTCGTCGAGATCGATGAGGGCCTTTGCCAGGGGGCTCGCACCGCGCTTTGCCAGGGCGGCGTCGAGAGCGGCGGCGTTGTCGCGGATCCATTTGATATCAAGCATTGTCGTTCCAGGCGTTCCGTGGATTGAGGCCCACCCGCGCCCGGCAGCACAGTGCGACGACGCCGGGGATCAGGCCTTGTCGGCCTCTTCCGGCGTCGCAACGACCTCGTTCTCCGCATCCTGCGCGTTCGAGGCGCTCGCCCGCTGCCGTTCGATGAGTCGGGCCGTATAGATGGAAATCTCGTAGAGAAGGATGGCCGGCAGTGCAAGGCCGATCTGGGAAACCGGATCGGGCGGCGTCAGCACGGCGGCGACCACGAAGGCGATGACGATCGCGTATTTGCGCTTGTCGGCAAGCGTCTGGGAATCGATGAAACCGGCCCGCACCAGCAGCGAGGAAACCACGGGAAGCTGGAAGACAAGGCCAAAGGCGAAGATCAGCGACATGATGAGGCTGAGATATTCCGACACCTTCGGCAGGAGCTGGATCGACACCTCTCCCTCGCCGCCGCCCTGCTCCATGGCCAGGAAGAACCACATGACCATGGGCGTGAAGAAGAAGTAGACGAGCGCCGCACCGATGAGAAAAAGGATCGGCGAGGCGATCAGGAACGGCAGGAAGGCGGCGCGCTCGTTCTTGTAGAGGCCGGGCGCGACGAACTTGTAGACCTGCTGGGCGATGACCGGAAACGCGATGACCAGCGCGCCGAACATGGCGACCTTGATCTGCGTGAAGAAGAATTCCTGCGGCGCCGTGTAGATCAGCTCGACATTGCGGTGCGAAAGCCCCGCCCATGTCACGGCCCATTTGAAGGGCAGGACGAGCAGATTGAACAGCTGCTTGGCAAAATAGAAACAGACGAGAAAGGCAACGAAGAACGCGCCGACCGCCCAGAGAAGGCGCTGGCGAAGCTCGATCAGGTGCTCCATGAGCGGCTGGGGCTTATCTTCCATATCGCCGCTCATGCGTCGCCCTTCTTGGTCTTTGCAGTCTTGGCCTTGGCAGGCGCCGCCTTCTTTTCGGCGGAGGCCTTTGCGGCCGGCTTTTCAGCCGCCTTGGCGACGGGTTCGGCTTTCGCGGCCGCCTTGCGGGGCTTTGCCGCCTTGTCCGTCGCGTCCGCGGGTTTCCTTGTCGCCGTCTTCTTCACCGGTCCGGCTTTCAACGGAACGGCAGCGACGGGTTCGGCGGAAACCGGCTTCGGCACCTCGGCTGGCACGGCGACCGGCGTGCTGCCGGCAACGCCTTCCGCGGGCGTTGCGGCAGGGGCCGTCGAGGAGACGGAGCTGGTCGTCTTCTGAAGATCAGCCTTGATGTCGTCGCCCATCTGGCGCAGCGGGTTGACCGCCTCGCGGATGGTGTTCAGCGGATTGAGCTTCTGCGCCTCGCCGATCGTCTTCTTGACGTCCTCGAGGTCCGCTTCGCGCAGCGCCTCGTCGAACTGCTGGCGGAAATCGCCCGCCATGCCGCGCATCTTCGACATCATGCGGCCGAACGTGCGCAGCATCTGCGGCAGGTCCTTCGGACCGACCACGATGATCAGGACGATCGCGATGACGAGTATTTCGGTCCAGCCGACATCAAGCATAGGGTACTGTCCTCATGGGCTGCGAACCACCGCTCGCAGCCGCCAGGTCACGCTGCACGGATTGACCTGGCAAATCCAGGTTCAACGCCGCTCACTTGACCTCGTCAGCCTTGTGATCGACGGTCTTGGCCTTGTCGGCAGCGGCGGCTTCCTCGTCGGACATGCCCTTCTTGAAGTTCTTGATGCCCTTGGCAACATCGCCCATCAATTCCGGAATCTTGCCGCGGCCGAACAGCAGCAGCACCACCACCAGAACGATCAGCCAATGCCAGATGCTGAATGAACCCATATTCTTGACTCCCTTTCGAACTCGTACCCCGATGTAAGACGTTCAGCCGTCTTTTTCAAACACTAGAATGTCGCGGTGGTTAGCCGAAAGCGTGACGTCGCGCAATCCGGAAGCCAACTGATCGGCCCTAACGCGCGCCCGGACCGGCCGATCTGTGCCCGGCACGGCGAGATCGAGCAGCTCCACCACCCCGAGAAAACGCCGCGACAATATGCGTGCGGGGATTTCACCGCCCGTTTCCATCACCCGCAGCCCGGAAAGGCGCACCGCGACATGGACCTTCTGGCCGTCGGAAAACCGCTTGCCGTCGACAGTGCCGAGCGGCGTTTCGACCACGCCCCCGTGCACGCGGCCGGGAAACTCGTTGATTTCGGAGAAAAAGGCGGCAGCGAAGATATTTTTAGGATTGAGATAGAGCTCTTCCGCCGTGCCCACCTGCACGAGCCGGCCATCCTTCAACAACGCGATGCGGTCGCCCATGCGCATCGCCTCCTCCGCATCATGGGTCACCACGATGGCGCTGGCGCGCGACTGGCGCAGGATCGCCAGCGTATCGGCGCGGATCGAGTCCTTGAGGCGCGAATCAAGCCCGGAAAACGGCTCGTCCATCAGAAGCACCGAAGGGCGCGGCGCAAGCGCCCGGGCGAGCGCCACGCGCTGCTGCTCGCCGCCCGAAAGAACATGTGGAAACTTCTGGGCGTAGTGCGAGAGGCCGACGCGTTCGAGCGCGACCTGCGCCTCTGCCTCCGCCTCTGCCCGCGGCAGCGCCGTCAAGCCGAAGCGCACATTGTCGAGCACGGACATATGCGGGAAGAGCGCGAAATCCTGGAACATCAGCCCCACGCCGCGCCGCTCGGGTGGCAGGAAGACGGTCGGACCGGCAACCTCACGGTCGTTCAGAAGCACGCGGCCGGCCGTCTGCGCCTCGATGCCTGCGGCAATGCGCAAAAGCGTCGTCTTGCCGGAACCGGACGGACCGAGCAGGCACAAGACCTCGCCGGGCTCCGCCGTCAGCGAGATGCCGCGGATCGTTTCCTTGTTGTGGTAGCTGTGGTGGATATCCTCGAAGGACAGGCGCGCCGCGAAGGTGACCGCCGATGCCCGTCTCGTCTCGTTGCCGTTGGAGCCTGACGGGTCCAAAACCATGTGCCGAAGTCTTTCCCTGCCGCCGGCACAGGCGCCGACGGTACAGTCCTGTCATAAGCTTCGTTTATTCGTCTTCTTTTCCGCCCGGTGTCAAGAGACCGAGTTCTTCGAGATCCAGCTGGGTGATCGGATCCTCGTCGTCCGCAAACTCGTCCTCGCGCAGCGGCATGGGCACCTGGAAATTGGACGGAATGCGGCCGGACAGCAGGCCGGCGCCCTTCAGTTCCTCAAGGCCCGGCAGGTCGCGCAGGTCCTCCAGGCCGAAATGATCGAGGAAATCACGCGTGGTGCCAAACGTCACCGGGCGGCCCGGCGAGCGGCGGCGGCCGCGAAACCGCACCCAGCCGGCCTCCATCAGCACGTCGAGCGTGCCCTTCGAGGTCTGTACGCCTCGGATATCCTCGATCTCCGCGCGGGTGACGGGCTGATGGTAAGCGATGATCGACAGAACCTCGAGCGCGGCGCGCGACAATTTGCGCACCTCCGTCTCCTCCGTCCGGATGACGAAGGAGAGGTCCGGGGCCGTGCGGAAGGCCCAGCTGTCATCGAGCTGCACGAGGTTGACGCCGCGGCCTGCATAGAGTGCCTTCAGCTCGCGCATGACATGCAGCACATCGACGCCGCGCGGCAGCCTGTCGGCGATATAGGCCTGCGAGACCGGTCCGGCGGAGGCGAAAACCAGCGCCTCGGCAATGCGCGCTGCCTCGTGCAGTCGACGTGGATCGACGATCGTGCCGGCGTCCGCATCGCGCGGTGCGTCGTCCCCCGGCTCAGCCACGTCCGTCGCCCCCGTCATCGTCGCCCTCGGGCTTGGGTCCGCGGCGCAGGTAGATCGGCTGGAAGGCACCGTCCTGGCGCAATTCCAGGCGCCCTTCCCTCACCAGCTCCAGCGTCGCTGCAAACGCGCTGGCGATCGCCGTGGTCCGCTCCGTCGGGTTGCGCAGGTAGCGCAGGATGAAGTTGTCGAGCGCCGCCCAGTCGTCCTCAAAGCCGCCGACGAGCAGCGACAGGATTTCGCGCGCATCGGAGAGCGACCAGACGGTGCGTTTCTCGATGGTGACCTGCGTGACCGCGTGGCGCTGGCGCAGCGACGAATAGGCGTTGAGCAGGTCGTAGAGCGAAGCGTCGAAGGACGAGCGCCGCTCGGTCGGAATATGCTCCGGCATGCCGCGGGCAAAGACGTCGCGGCCGAGGCGGTTGCGGTTGATGAGCCGCGTCGCCGCATCGCGCATCGCCTCAAGCCGCTTCAGGCGGAAGGCGAGGCTTGCCGCCATCTCCTCGCCGGAGGGGCCATCGTCCTTCGCCTGCTTGGGAATGAGCAGGCGCGACTTGAGATAGGCAAGCCAGGCCGCCATGACGAGATAGTCCGCGGCCAGCTCGATGCGGATCTTGCGCGCCCGCTCGATGAAGACGAGATATTGTTCGGCAAGCGCCAGCACGGAGATGCGGGTAAGATCCACCTTCTGCGTGCGGGCGAGATGCAGCAGAAGGTCGAGCGGGCCTTCGAAGCCGGCGAGATCGACGACGAGGCTCTCCTCGGTAAGGCCCCGCGCCTCGGCGTCCTGCCACAGGTCGGCCATCGGCGCTTGCGCGCCGCGCCCTTTCTTCGGTGGCTTCGACCCCGTTCCCTGCACGTCGCCCCTCTTTATCGTGCCGCGCGCCCGCGCCTGCGGGAGCCCGCTTGCGGCGGCTGTCAGGCCACCGCGATCATGGCGTTGAACTCTTCGCGCAGCGCCGCCTCGTCCGCCCCGTCCGGCGTCGGGAAGCCTGCACGCACCGCATTCGCCCGCCGCAGGCTGTCGCCGGTCAGTGGCGGAACGTTCTCGGTCACCGCGATCATTTCCTCCATGATGCCATGGCAATGCAACACCATGTCGAGGCCGGCAGCAATGATTCCCCGGCTTCTTGCGGCAATATCGCCCTTCAGCGCGTTCATCGACACGTCGTCGGACATCAGAAGCCCGTCGAAACCCATATGGCCGCGGATGATCTCGCTGACGACCTTTGCCGAGGTGGTCGCCGGATTGTCGGCATCGATGGCGGTAAAGACGATATGGGCGGACATCGCCATCAGCTCGTCGTTCATGCGGCGGAAGGGCACGAAATCGCAGGCCTCCAGCTCAGCGCGGCTGGCATGCACGACCGGCAGGTCGTGGTGCGAATCGACCATTGTCCGGCCATGGCCCGGCATGTGTTTCATGATCGGCAGCAGGCCGCCGGCCTTGAGACCTTCGGCAGCCGCCCTGCCCATCACGGAGACGATCTCGGGCTCCTGTCCATAGGCACGGTTGCCGATGACGTCATGCACACCCGGGACAGCGACGTCGAGCACTGGCAGGCAATCGACATTGATGCCGAGGCGGAGGAGATCGAAAGCATGCAGGCGCGACATCAGCCAGGCGGCGCGCAGCCCCTTCTCCGCATCGGCGCGGTAGATCGCACCGAGCGCGGCGGCGTTCGGATACTGCTGCACATGTGGCGGCTTGATGCGCTGGACGCGGCCGCCCTCCTGATCGATCAGCACGGGGATATCCGCGTCGCCGCCAAGGCAGTCGCGCATCTCGGCGGTCAGGTCCGCCACCTGCGCCGGCTCGCCGATGTTGCGGCCGAACAGGATGAAGCCCCACGGCCGCTCGCTGCGGAAGAAGGCTTTCTCGTCGGCGGTCAGACTCAGGCCCTTGCAGCCCGAAAGGAAGGATTTCGATTCGCTCATGTCCGCAATCTTAAAGGTTCGATGGAGAAAACGAAGGAGTGCCCTGCCGGCTCCTGCGGCAGCAGCCCGTCGGAATCGAAGAGGCGCGGACCCTGCCCGCGCCTCTCCAGAAAATCAGCGTCTCCTCAGCGGGTGACGAGGCAGCTGCCGCCGGCGCTCTTATAGCGGCTGCAGAGCGAATTGGCCTCCTCGCGCGAGCCGGCCGGGATACGGACGCGGAAGTAGGTACCCTTGTTCGGGATTTCCGCCTTCTTGATGTCCACGCCGCGCCCACCGATGACGGAGGAGAACTTCGAGGAGAGCGAGTTGTAGCTCTTCTGCGCTTCCGCTTCCGAGGGCAGCGAGGCGATCTGGATGACGTAGCTGCCGGGGGCGACGGCTGCGACCTGCGTCTGTTCGGCCGTCTGCTGCGTCTGCGTCGGCGTCGCCTCGGCGGTCTGGGTGCCAGAGACATTGCCGTTTTCGGTGACGGTGCCGACCACGTTGACCGGCTGGTCGATCGGACGCGTGCCCGGAACCGGCGCATTGCCGTCCGTCGAACCGCTCGTGGCGCCGATCGTCGTCGTCTTCACCGTGCGCACCGGCGCCGTGTCGTCGACTTCGGCATTGGCGACTTCCGCCAGCACGGACCGCGGCTGGCCTTCGCTGGCCGCCTGCTCGGCGCTGAGCGAGGCATTGGTGTCGACCGTCGCATTGGCCGTGGCAGCGGCCTCGCCCGAGGCGCTGCCGGTGGTCGCGGTCGCCTTGGCGTCGAGACCGGCAACCTCCGTCGCGGGCTCGCCGACCGTCTCTTCGCGGGCGACGAGCGTGCCGTCCGGCTTGACGATCATCGTCTTGACCTTGCGCGGCGAGACGAGCGGCTTGTTGCCGCCTTCGGCCGCGGCCATTTCCGGTTCATCGACACCCGGCAGGACACGGTTTTCGTTTTCCGCGGCAATGACCGCCTCGACGCCGTCTTCCGGACCATCGAACGGCAGGGTTTCCGGCGTCAGCGTGCGCTGCACGACATCGACGGGCTCTTCCGTGGAGGTGACGAGTTGGTCCTGCTGCGGGGTCGCGGCCGTATCGCCGGCAACACGGTCATAGACCGCCTTGTCCTGGTTCGGCACGGTCTTGCCGCCCTTTTCCTCCGGCACGACCTTGACCGGCTCCTTGTCGGCGAGGATCACGCGCGGCTCGCCCGAACCGGCCGCGCCGCCGGTAAAGGCCGTCCAGGCATAGACGCCACCGCCGCCGACCATGAGGAGGGCCGCAATGGAGGCCGCGATCAGCAGGCCGCGACGCGGGCGGGACTGTTCGTCGTCGTAGCCATCGCCGGCATAGTGCGTGTTGGCCTGGCCGGGATCGACGGGGATCGCCATGCGCTCGGGCTGGCTCAGCGAGCGACGGAAATCCTCTTCCAGGGCGCGTTCGAAATCGTCGACGTCGTTGATCTGCGCCGCCGGCTGGGCGACGGCCGCGGCAACCGCACCGGCGGCAATGCCGGCGGAGAGATCTTCGCCGCGCGTCTTGGCAGCCGGCTCGGTGAAGAGCTGCGCCATTTCCGCGTCGATGTCGAAATCATAGTCCGGCTGATAGGCCGGCGGCTTTTCCTTCTCGATGACGGGAAGCTGCGGCACGTCGAGTTCGGTAACCGGGGAAACCCCCTCGTCCGTCTCGGTGATCATCGTCGGATCGAAGGGCAGCGCACCATCGGCCATTTCCGGAATGACGGGCTGCGGCGCAGTATAGGTCGAGACGGGGACCGCTACGACGGGCTCGCGGCGCACCGGCGTCTGCATCTCGACGGGCCTTACGGCCTCGACACGGGCCTGCGGACGGGTTTCAAGCCGCGCCTCCGGCGTCTTGACCTCCTGCCGCACCGGCTCCTCGTCGAGCGAAAAATCCGAAAGATCGAGGTCGATGTCGGAGAGATCGAATTCCAGGTTCTCGATATCGAGCTCCGGCTCGACGGCCACCGGGCTCGGCTTTGCAACCGGCTCGGCGCGCGCTTCGACAACCGGCGCACGATAGGCGTCAGCCACCGGGCTCTGAACGGGCTCGAACACCGGTTCGCGCGCGGTTTCGACCATCGGGGTACGCGCCGTCTCCACACTCGACTGGCGTTGCGCGACCGGCGTCGCGCGGCCGAAAATCGAGGAAACGTTTGCCAGGCTGTTGCGCGGCGTCGTGCTCACGGCCGCAAGCGAGGCGGCGGCAAGCGTGGCTGCCTCCAGAGAAGGCCGGTTGTCCGGCACAGGGTAACGCTCGACCTCGGCCAACAAGGAATCCGCATCGTGGTTGCGGCCGGGTTCGACCGATTCCAGCCGGTAGTCGGGTTCCGCATCGCGGGCGGGCTCGGCGCCCTGCCACTGCGTCTCTGCTTCGGCCACGGCGCGGGCACGGTCTTCCCGCGTCTCGAACGGCATTTCGGCAACGAAATGCGGCTCGTCCCGGGCATAGGCCGGTTCCGCATGGAACGGCTCGGAAACGGGGCGGCTCGCCGCGTCGGACATCCAGTCCTGGAGGGTCGGCTCATGGCCGGCTTGCGCATCATCGGCGGCGCGGATGTCGGAGAGCAGGTCATCGGCAAAACCATCGCCGATCGACAGCTCCAGTTCGCGCTCAAGATCGAGACCGATCTCGTCGATCGGATTCTCCTCCGGCGCGAGGGGCTGGAAACCAAGGACAACGGGCTGGCGCTCGTCGGCGCTGGCAACGACCGGGGTATCGACAATCGGTTCGCTGCGCACGGGCGGCTCGAAGCGCGGCTCCAGCCGGTCGACGAACTGGCGGCCGGCATGCATTACCGGCTCGACATCGACGGCAGGAACGTCATGCACAGCCGTTTCAAGCTCGTCGGCGAGCAGCAAGGCCGGATCGAAATCAAGCTCGGGCGCCGCATCCGCGACGATCTCTTCCTCACGGGGCAGCTCCGCCACGTGCTCTTCAACCGGAAGCGCATGACCGGCATCGCTTTCAGCGACAACCGGCTGCTCAATCTCGGCCGGGCGCTGCTCGTCGAAAGACGGCTCGGCGCCGAAGAACTGCTCCTCGAAGGAGGGCTCGTGATGTGCGGCATCGCGCGGTGCCATGTCACGCGTCGGCACCGCGTCGAGGATGGCTTCGCGCTCTTCCACGACCGGTGCCGGCCTGTCGAAGACGGGCTCGACATGGCGCGGCGTAGCGCGCTCGGCAACGACCGGCTGGACGCTCTCGCGGCGCGGCGTGTCATATTGCTCGAAGGCGCGCATCAGCTCGTCCTCGAGGGCGAGCACGGGATTGTCCATCCGCGGGACCGCCTGGGCGGGCTCGGAGGAAGACTTGCTGACGTCCTGGACCGGACGCGGTTCGTAGCCGACGAGACGGGCAAGCTCAGCCAGCGGATCGTCGTCCGCCAGGAGATCCGTGTCAGCGGTTCCGCTTCGCGCGAAGTTCTTGTCTGCCATACTGCTTCCCACTCACAAGCTACAAATACGCATTTGCCAGCTTATTGTGGGCAAATGGTGACGTTACCGCATTTCGTTCGGTGCAGCCGTGCCTGTAATGGACAGGCCCGACTTAAGAACAGAGGCGACAGCGTGCACCAGCCCAAGTCTGGCGATACTCAATTCTCTATTTTTATCGTTAACAAACCGTAATTCCGGCTGCTCTTTGCCTTTATTCCAGTGAGCGTGGAATGAACTGGCAAGATCATAGAGATAAAACGCGATGCGGTGCGGCTCGTGCGCGAGTGCAGCACCCTCGACGACACGCGGATATTCTGCGAGCTTCGCCAGAAGCTGCAACTCGCTCGGATCGGCGATGTTGCCCGCGATCGCGGAAGCGAAATCGAGCGCGGGTACATCGAGATCCGGGAACGCCTCGGCCGCCTGGCGGAACACCGACATGCAGCGCGCATGGGCATACTGCACGTAGAACACCGGATTGTCCTTGGACTGCTCCGTCACCTTGGCGAAATCGAAGTCGAGCGGCTCGCTGTTCTTGCGATAGAGCATCATGAAGCGCACCGGATCGCGACCGACCTCGTCGACAACGTCGCGGAGCGTCACGAAGTCGCCGGAGCGCTTCGACATCTTCACCGGCTCACCGTTGCGGAACAGCTTGACCAGCTGGCAGAGCAGCACGGTCAGCTTGGACTTACCCTCGGAGACCGCGCGCGCAACCGCCTCCAGGCGCTTGACGTAACCGCCGTGGTCGGCGCCGAGCACATAGATCATCTCGTCGAAGCCGCGGTCGAACTTGTCCTTGAAGTAGGCAACGTCGGCGGCGAAATAGGTATAGGATCCGTCCGACTTGATCAGCGGGCGATCGATATCGTCGCCAACTTCCGTCGAGCGGAAGAGCGTCTGCTCGCGATCTTCCCAGTCTTCCGGCAATTGCCCCTTCGGCGGCGGCAGCACGCCCTTGTAGACATGGCCCTTGAAGGTCAGGTCATTGATCGCTGTGCGGATCGGCGCGCCGTTGCCGGCATGCAGCGAGCGTTCGGAGAAGAAGACGTCGTGCCGGACATTGAGGGCCGCGAGATCTTCGCGGATCATCACCATCATCGCGTCGATCGTCTTGTCCTTGACGATGGGCATCCACTGTTGCTCCGGCATGGCGCGCAGCGTCGTGCCGAATTCCTCGGCCAGCGCTTCGCCGACCGGAACCAGATAGTCGCCGGGATAGAGGCCCGACGGAATATCGCCGATCGTCTCGCCGAGCGCCTCGCGGTAGCGCAGGAAGGCCGAACGCGCGAGCACGTCGATCTGCGAGCCCGCATCGTTGATGTAATATTCCTTGGTCACGCCATAGCCGGCAAAAGCGAGCAGATTGGCCAGCGCGTCGCCGACCACGGCGCCGCGGCAGTGACCGACATGCATCGGTCCCGTCGGGTTGGCGGAGACGTATTCGACGTTCACCTTGCGGCCCACACCGAGGGAGCCGCGACCATAGTCGGTGCCGGTCTTGACGATCGCGGCCAGCAGCTTCTGCCAGTAGGGTACGGAGAGACGCACATTGATGAAACCGGGGCCGGCGACGCTGACATCGGCGACTTCCGGGTCCTTCTTGAGTTCGGCGACGATAAGGTCGGCCAGCGCCCGCGGATTGAGGCCGAGGGGCTTTGCCAGCACCATCGCAGCATTGGTCGCAACGTCGCCGTGGCTCGCATCGCGCGGCGGCTCGACGCCGATACGACTGAAGTCGAGATCGGCGCGCTTCTCGCGGACGATCTCAAGTCCTTCGAGTACGTTTTTGATTCTGCTATCGAAATCTGTAAAAAGGTTCATCTCATCCATCCGCACGCAGCGGCCCGTTTCGAGCCATTTCTGCGAAGAAGTTCAGGTGGCGGCTGACTATCGCAATTCGGGGGTATGGTCAAACAGCCGGCGATGGGTGTTGACCGCGTAGTTGTCGGTCATGCCGGCAAGATAGTCGCCGACATGGCGGGCACGCGCCGTCTCCGGCATGGTCGCGATGCGGTCCACCCAATAGTGCCCCTGCATCAGCTGCGGGTCGTCCATGTAAGCGTGATAGAGGTCCGTGAGGATGGAAGCGGCGTTCGCCCGCACCCGCATCACCTCCGGATGCCGGTAGATGCGCGAGAACAGGAGCTTCTTGATCTGCTTGTCCGTGACCGCCATCTCGGTGGAGAAGGTCGCCAGGCAGCGGCGCGCCTTGCGCACGTCCTCTGCGCTCTCGGGCCGCTCCTCGTGGATCGCCTGCTGCGCATAGCCGATCACGTCCTCGACCATGGCGGTGATCTGCCGGCGCATGATCTCGTGGGTGAAGCGCGAAGCCTCGAGATCCGGATAGCGCTCGCGCACGTCGCGCATCAGCCGTGCGAGGAACGGCACGTCCTCGAGCATCTCGAACGTGAGATAGCCCGAGCGCAGGCCGTCGTCGATGTCGTGGGTGTTGTAGGCGATGTCGTCGGCGATTGCGGCGACCTGCGCCTCCATGCTGGCGAAGCTGCCGAGCTCCAGGTCGTGTATGGCGCAATAGTCGAGGATCGGCCGCGGCACCTCCTCGCCATGGGTGCACTCGCCGGTCGGCCCGATCAGCGGACCATTGTGCTTGACGAGGCCTTCGAGGCTTTCCCAGGTCAGGTTCAGCCCGTCGAACTCGGCATAGCGCCGCTCGAGCTTGGTGACGATGCGCAGCGACTGGGCATTGTGATCGAAACCGCCGAAGGGTTTCAGCACCTCGTGCAAGGCGTCCTCGCCGGTATGGCCGAAGGGCGTGTGGCCGAAATCATGCACCAGCGCCACGCCCTCGGCGAGATCCTCGTCGAGCTTCAGGGCGCGGGCGAGCGCGCGGGCGATCTGCGCCACCTCGATCGTGTGGGTCAGGCGCGTGCGATAATGATCGCCATCGGCGGCAATGAAGACCTGCGTCTTGTGCTTGAGACGCCGGAAGGCGGTGGTGTGCACGATGCGGTCACGGTCGCGCTGGAAGTCCGACCGTGTGGGGCTCTCGGCTTCGGGATGGAGCCGCCCACGGGTCGCCCAGGGGTCGGAGGCATAGATGGCGCGTTGCCCCGCGCCAAAACCCAGCGCATGTCTGTCGAACGTCATTCTTCACCTGCATTCACGCCGCCCATTGACGCGGCCGCAATGCCTTCATACCTATAGTGTGCACAGCGGCAAGTCCGGCTGCAAGCCGAGCTTGAAATACAAGCCTTTTCAAGGATTTGTATAAGACGGCCCGCAGCGGGCGACGCCAGGGACGGTAAAGGCGCCGTCTTCGAAGGATAGCGATTCTCTCCGGATCTTGACCCCGGTAGGAGGCAGACATGACCGACAAGTCCGTTACCATTTCCGACGCCGCCGTCCGGCGCATCGCGTCGATCCTCACAGCGTCGCCCGAAAAGCAGGCGCTGCGCGTCTCCGTGGAAGGCGGCGGCTGTTCCGGCTTCTCCTACAAATTCGACCTCGTCGAGGACCAGCAGGACGATGACATGGTGCTCGAGCGCGACAATGCGAAGGTGCTGATCGACCAGCTCTCCCTCGTCTACATGGACGGGTCCGAGATCGATTTCGTCGATAACCTGCTCGGCCAGTCCTTCCAGATCAAGAATCCGAATGCCGTCGCCAGCTGCGGCTGCGGCACCAGCTTCTCGATCTGACCTTTCAGAAAACCAAGACGGGAACCCGCATGCCGATCAAGATTGCCACCTGGAACATCAACGGCGTGCGGGCGCGCATCGACAATCTCGTCGCATGGCTGAAGGAATCCAATCCTGACATTGTCGGGCTCCAGGAAATCAAGACGGTCGACGAGGGATTTCCACGCGGTGAGATCGAAGCGCTCGGCTATCACGTCGAGACGCATGGCCAGAAGGGCTTCAACGGCGTCGCCCTGCTCTCGAAGATCCGCCCCGACGAGGTGAACCGCGGCCTTCCCGGCGGTGACGGCGACGAGCAGTCCCGCTTCATCGAGGGTGTCTTCTCCGTCGAAGGCGGCGTCATCCGTTTCTGCTCACTCTACCTGCCGAACGGCAACCCGGCGGACGATCCCGTCAAGTTCCCCTATAAGCTTTCCTGGATGGACCGGCTGATCGCCTTTGCCGAGGACCGGCTGGCGCTGGAGGAACCGCTGATCCTTGCCGGCGACTACAATGTCATTCCCGAGCCGCACGACTGCTGGGACGTCAAGGTCTGGCAGCGGGACGCGCTCTACCTGCCGCCCACCCGCCAGGCCTTCCGGCGTCTCGAAAACCTCGGTTTGCTGGATGCCGTGCGCGCCTCGACCGACGCCGTGCCGCATTATACGTTCTGGGATTACCAGGGTGGCTGCTGGCCGAAGAATTTCGGCATCCGCATCGACCACCTCATGCTGTCGGCCGAAGCCTCCGATCGCCTCGTCTCGACCGCGGTCGAGAAGCATGTGCGCAACTGGGAAAAGCCGTCCGACCACGTTCCCGTGGTGGCCGTGCTGGATTACGCGGCCTGATACGCCCGGCCCGCAGACCTGCGGGCGCAAACCGGCCTCAAATTTTCCTGAAAACTATTCTTCCGGATTGAACCGGATGCTTTGCGCCAGTGCGACGCCCTTGCGGCGATCAGCCTCGCTGGCGACGGAGAAGGCTTCTTCCTGCGTGGCCTGCAGCCAGCCGCAGTCCTTCGGCGGGCAATGATCGAGCGCGGCGGTCATGAAGGCAAGCCCGCGGGCCGTCTGGCCTTCCTGGAAAAGGATGTTGCCGAACAGGCCCATGGCGCCGGCATGGCCATTGTTGCGGGCGCGGTTCAGCCACTTCTTGGCCTGATGCACGCTGACGCTGCCGCCCTCGCCCGAGAGCATCATGCGGCCGAGCTGGAACTGGGCCTCGGGAATGCCGAAGGCGGAAGCCGCCTGGAAATAGAGCTGGCGGGCCTGCGTCATGTCGATCTTGACGGGGCTGTCGGGAATGCCACGACGATAGTAGCTGGCAAGCGCAATCAGCGCATTGGCAAAATAGCCGGTGTCTTCCGAGCCCGGCTCGACGCCGGCCTGGGCGATCTCGCTGTACATCTTGAAGGCTTCGAGGTCGTTTTCCGGTACGCCGTCACCATCGGCATACATGTTGGCGAGCGCCCAGCGCGAGCCGGTATGGCCCTTTTCGGCCGCATAGCGGTACGCCTCGACGGCATCGCTCTTGCGCCCCTCCTTGTAGGAGAAGAAACCGAACTTGAAGAGATCGAAGGGCCCGCTTTCCTTGCTGACGCCGGATTGGGGATCGAATGCGAGAGCCTGAGACGCCGCTCCAAAGGAGAGCGAGAGACAAAGACCCAATACCATTACTTTCATCGGCATCAACTCGGACTTCGGCATCACTTCTACAATTCCGCGCCGAACCTTGTTCCTTCCGCCAAACCGGGAATGCACGACTTTCGTGCGGTTTTCCGGCAACTCCGGCGGCAATGACATCGGCTGGCTCATCGTTTCCTTGGGCGCGGTTCCACGCGTCTACATGTCCGTATCGCTGCGCCCCGTTTGTGGCGGGAAATGGACATTTCGTCGCTTCCCTGAAGGTGTAGCAAACTCTGGGAAAAAAAGTGTTGCGATTCCATCACATATTTTCAGGCGTCGCTGTGTTCTTCCCATCAAGCCTGCCGTGAAGCAACGAAGTATTAACCAAGAAAAAGGGCCCGGTGATGACACCGGGCCCGATTCTGATCGTTTTGGTCCGCCAGATCAGAACTTGATCTTCAGCGACGTGGAGATCGCCGTCACCAGGTCATTGTCGAAGTCATAGGAGACGCGGCGGCCGAAGGTACGGCCGTCCTTGACGACCTGACCGGAGGAGCCGCTCGTCAGGATGCCCAGCGCGCCGCTCAGACGGAACTCGACATTCTCGTTTGCCGCGTAGGAAAGGCCCGTTCCGACGGTCCAGGTGTCGGTATGCGCACCGATGCCGGTGCCCGTGCCGCGGTCCCAGGTCAGGCTCAGGGCGCCGCTGAGCTTGTCGTTGAACTTGTGGCCGACGCCGCCCGAAACGGTCCAGCCGTCGCGGTAGAGCAGATCGAGCGAAGTCACTTCCGTCGGGCCGCTCGTGCGGCAGTCGACACCGCGCGTGGCGATCGGGCAGAAGGGCAGGCTCTGCAGCTGGCTCCAGTCGGTCCACTTGATCGAGCCGAAGGCCAGCCAGTCCGGCGCGATGCCCGTCTGGAACTTGAACTCCAGTGAATCGGGCATGTCGGCGGAGCCGAAGACCGGCGTGTTGACGCCGGCAAAGCCCGGCAGAACCGCGCCGGGAACCTGGCGCAGGTCCATGGTGCCGGTGATGTCGTCGAGCTTCACCGCGCTGTTGTAAACGAGGCTGGTGCGCAGCGCATATTCCTCGATCTCGTAGGCGATGCCGGCGCGCCAGCCCCAGCCCTCACCCTCCAGCTTGAGACGGCCCATGCCGTTCAACGGCGAGCCCTCGGGCATGGCGAAGACGAGACGATCCTTGAAGCCGGAGACCTCCTGGTAGAAGCCGCCGCCAATCACACGGAACTGGCCCGGCCCCATATCGAAGGAGTAGGAGCAGGTCGCCGCGTAGTTATGGCTCTCGATCTTGGTCTCGACATTGTCGTTGGCCCCCGCCCAGTTGCGGCCGGGATTGATATGCGCGCCCCAGGGCTGGGAATAATCGGCCATGCAGTCGATGGAATCGGTGATCGCCGCCTTGAAGCCGATGCGCGGCACCCAGTAGCTTTCCGTATCGCGAATGCCGTTGTTCGGCAGGCCGTTCAGGTCGCCGTCGAGGGGAATGTTGTCGCGGACGTTGTTCATGTCGCGCTGCGGATTGACGAAGGTCACCGCCGATTCGAAGATGTAGTCCGAGGGATCGAACAGCAGGTCGATATTGTACCCGCCACGCTCCAGGCCGCCCGCCTGTGCGGATGTCGCCGCCAGCAGGGCAAGCGCCGTCATCCCTCCAAGGCTGATGTTCTTCCGGTTCATGCAATCCTCCCCTGCGCAACGCCGGCGCAAATCGCAGCTGCCTCTGCGTCCCGCCTCTCCACCCCGACTATCGAAGAGGACCACGAGATTGGCAAACCCCAGTTTTTGCCCCTAACTTCCAGTGGGTATTCAAAAAATTACGTAAGCTTTTCATGAAGCCCCTCAGCAGTTGAGCGGCCTGAAATGATTTTTCAAACAGTAGGGACGTTTCCGCTAATAAAGAGTTATCTTTTCTATAGCGATAATGACCTGTTACATTTGGGAGACAGTCGGAATTTTGCGGGATAACCGGCGAATAGAAAACCGCGCCGGAGATTCCGGCGCGGTTTTCATCGTTCCCAGATAAATCTGAGGGGAATCAGCCAGCTTCGCTAACGCGGGCGAGCGCCACCGCCAGGCTGGCGAGCTGTTGTTCCAGTTCGGCGAAGCGTTCGCGCTCGGCTTCCACCACGTCAGGCTTGGCATTCGCGACGAACTTCTCGTTCGACAGCTTGGCCTGAATGCGTGTGGCTTCCGCCTTCGCCTTCTCGATCGCCTTTTCGAGGCGCGCCTTTTCGGCTGCCAGGTCGATCAGCGTGCCGAGCGGCAGGCAGGCGGTCGCCTCACCGACGACGATCTGTGCGGCCCCCTTGGGCGCCGTGTCCTCCAGGCGGATCTGCTCGACGCGGGCAAGGCGGCGGATGGCTGAATCGTGCGTTTCGAGGCGCTTCTTCGTCATCGCATTGGCATCGACCATGACGAGCGGGGCCGTCGCACTCGGCGGCACGTTCATTTCCGCGCGCACCGAGCGGATGCCGGAAACGAGGTCGATCAGCCAGTTGATCTCGTCGGCCGCCGCCTCGTCGCCATAGGCCGGCGACGGCCACTCGGCGTGGCAGACCAGCGTGTCGCGGGTCTTGCCCTCGCCGGCCGTATGCGCCCAGAGCTCTTCCGTCATGAAAGGCATGAACGGGTGCAGGAGCTTGTAGATCTCCTCCAGGACATAGGCCGCGCAGGCCTGCGATTCCGCCTTGGCAGCCGCATCCTCGCCGCTGAACACCGGCTTTAGAAGCTCCAGATACCAGTCACAGAACTGGTTCCAGACGAAGCGGTAGAGCGTGCTCGCCGCGTCATTGAAACGATAGGTCTCGATCGCCTCCGTGACGTCCCGCGCCGTACGGGCGAGTTCCGTCAGGATCCAGCGATTGATCGTCAGCGAGGCCGCTTCCGGCACGAATTTCGGATCGGACGCGACGCCGTTCATCTCGGCAAAGCGCGTGGCGTTCCACAGCTTGGTGCCGAAGTTGCGGTAGCCGGCGATGCGGGCCGGATCGAGCTTCACGTCGCGGCCCTGCGCGGCCATGATGGCCAACGTGAAGCGCAGCGCATCCGCGCCGTATTCGTCGATCAGTTCGAGCGGATCGATGACGTTGCCCTTCGACTTCGACATCTTCTGCCCGTTCTTGTCGCGCACCAGGGCGTGGACATAGACGGTGTGGAACGGCTCGATCGGGTTGCCGTATTCGTCCTTCATCAGGTGCAGGCCCATCATCATCATGCGGGCAACCCAGAAGAAGATGATGTCGAAGCCGGTGACGAGCACGTCGGTCTGGTAGTATTTTGCCAGTTCCGGCGTCTGTTCCGGCCAGCCGAGCGTCGAGAACGGCCAGAGGGCGGACGAGAACCAGGTGTCGAGCACGTCCTCGTCGCGCGTCAGGATATCGCCCGGCGCAAAATTCTCCAGCTTCTCCTCGACCCAGGCCTTCCAGGGGCCTTCATGGGCGATGTAGTGCTGGATGGCGGCGTGCAGCGCCTCTTCCTCGGTCTTCTCGACGAAGACCTGCCCATCCGGACCGTACCAGGCCGGGATCTGGTGGCCCCACCAGAGCTGGCGCGAAATGCACCACGGCTCGATGTTTTCCATCCAGTCGAAATAGGTCTTTTCCCAGTTCTTCGGCACGAAATTGGTGCGGCCCTCGCGGACGGACGCGATGGCGGGCTTGGCCAGCGTCGCGGCGTCGGCGAACCACTGGTCGGTCAGCATCGGCTCGATGACGACGCCGGAGCGGTCACCGAACGGCTGCATGACCTTCTTGTTCTCGACGAAGGGTACGTCGTTGCCTTCGGCATCCTTGACGGTGACGGCGAGGCCCTCGGCATTGATCGCATCGACGATACGCTTGCGGGCCTCATAGCGATCGAGGCCGCGATACTCGTCGGGAACGAGGTTGATGTCGTCGACCTCGGCCTCGTTCGGCACATGGCCGGTCTTTGCGATGTCGAGCGCCTGCGCGGCGTAGAACGCATAGGGCTCGCCGTCGGCGCGCAGGGCGGCGCGTGTGTCCATCAGGCGGTAGAGCGGAATGTTGTTGCGACGGGCGACCTGGTAGTCGTTGAAATCATGAGCCCCGGTGATCTTGACCGCGCCGGAACCGAAATCGGGCTCCGGATATTCGTCGGTGATGATCGGGATGAGGCGGCGATGCGCCTTCGGGCCGACCGGAATCTCGCAGAGTTTGCCGACGATCGGCGCATAACGCTCGTCGGAGGGATGCACGGCGACAGCGCCATCACCCAGCATCGTTTCCGGGCGCGTGGTCGCGATGGAAATGTAGTCGCGCTCTTCCTGGAAGACGACGTTGCCGTCGGCGTCCTTCTCGACATAGGTGTAGGTTTCCCCGCCGGCGAGCGGGTACTTGAAGTGCCACATATGGCCGTCGACTTCCTTGTTCTCGACTTCGAGGTCGGAAATCGCCGTTTCGAATTTCGGGTCCCAGTTGACCAGCCGCTTGCCGCGATAGATCAGGCCTTCCTTGTAGAGCGAGACGAAGACCTCGAGGACGGCATCGGACAGGCCCTCGTCCATGGTGAAGCGCTCACGCGACCAGTCGCAGGAGGCGCCGAGGCGCTTCAGCTGATTGAAGATCAGGCCGCCCGATTCCGCCTTCCACTCCCAGACCTTCTCGACGAAGGCCTCGCGGCCCATCTCGCGCCGGCCCGGCAGCTTTTCGGCGGCGAGCTTGCGCTCGACGACCATCTGCGTCGCGATGCCGGCATGGTCCATGCCCGGCTGCCACAGCACGTCCTTGCCGCGCATGCGCTCGAAGCGGACCATGATGTCCTGCAGGGTGTTGTTGAGCGCGTGGCCCATATGCAGCGAGCCCGTCACGTTCGGCGGCGGGATCACGATGGTGAAGGTCTCGGCGCCGGGCTTTGCGCCCTCGCCGGCGCGGAATGCGTCCGCATCTTCCCATGCCTTGGCAATGCGCGGCTCGACCGCTGCGGAATCATAGTTTTTTTCAAGCATTTTCGTGCGTGGCCTGCTGTTTGTCGGTTGCGTTTTCTAAACCGGATGGCCGGGGCGAAGTCAACAATATCAGAAGAAAAGCCGCCCCGGAGGCTCCGGCGCGGCTTAAACCAATCTTTTGGAGATTTGGTGGCGTCGGTCAGCGGCGCGGGCCGCGCGCCACCCGTTCGATCTCCTCGCGCACCAGCCGCTCGACGAGCGTCGGCAGGTTGTCGTCCAGCCATTCCTGCAGCATTGGGCGCAGCATCTCCTCGGCGATCTCGTCGAAGGAGCGGCGCGGGCCGGCGTCGAGCGCCTGCGCCAGCGCGCCAAAGGACTGGGCCACGCGCGCGCCGACATCGGGCGAAACGATCGCGGCGACGTCCCGGCCGGCAGCAGCCGGCTCGGCAGCGCGCTCCTCGACGGCCAAATCGACCGCAGGCGCCGCCGCCACATCGGCGACAGGTTCGGCCTTTGCGACGGCTTCGAAGGCCGGCGCGACACGCCCGGCATTGGCGGCCATGCGCGTGGTCACGATCGGGTTTTCCTCCCGCACCGGCGCCGCTACCGGCTCGACGGAAACGGGCTCCGGCATCTCACGGCTGGCGACATGACGCTCGGAGGCCGCACGAACCCGGGCGGCGACATCGGCAAGCGACAGGGCCGGCTGGCCACCCTGCATCAGCTCGGCACGCGGCAACGGCTGAACAGCGGCGGCATGCCGTTCTTCGGCATGGAACTGCTCGACCACAACAGGATGATCGAGCAAGGCGCGATCCTCGCTCCCGGTCGTGATGTCGAAGCCGCCATCGTCCTCGGCATCGGCCGCAAGGTCCGGCATGGCTTCGTTGTTCTCGATGATCTTGCGAATGGACGCCAGGATTTCATCCATGGACGGTTCACGCGCGACATTTGGCTGAGCCATTTCTATCCCCGTTCTCTGCGGCGTCCCTGGCCAGCCGCTACGGGACCTGCCGGACATCACGAAAACCCTAGGCGAGTTCGATGGCGAACTAAATCGCCGCGAATCATGTGTTCCAAGTGATGCACAGATTTGTTTGCCCTGCCAAGGGCAAGACGCGCGACCGCATCCCGCGCGGTCGCAGGAGAGCCCGTTTCGTCGTAAAGGGAAGGACTTACTTGCCGTCGACCGTTCTCAGGCCGAACCACTTGTCCTTGACGGCTTCGTAGTGCACCTCGGCGCGGTATTCGGCGACCTCCAGCCCCTGGCTGCGCACCGTCAGGCTGCCCGTGGCAGCCAGCAGCGAATAGCTCGCGACGACGGCATTGCGCTGCACGGCGGCAAGGTCTTCCTGAGCTTCAAGCACGTTCTGCTGGGCATTCAGCACGTCCAGCGTCGTGCGCTGGCCGACATTGCGCTCCTCGACGACACCGTTCAATGCCTGGTTGGCCGCGTCGATCTGCACCCGGATGGCCGTGATGGAGGCATTGGCAGCCTCATATTGCGCATGCGCCGAGGCGATCGTGCGCTGGACCTCCATGCGCGCGGAATCGACCTGCAGCTGGCTTTCCCCAAGCCGCTCCTTCGCCTGGCGGATCTGGCCGTATTCGGCGCCGCCCTGATAGATCGGAACGGTAAGGCGGGCCGATACAGTGCCCTGAAGACTGTCGCCCGGGCCGTCCACCGTATTGACCGACTTGTAGACGCTGCCCTGCAGGGAGACGCCGGGCAACATGGCGCCTTCGGCCTCCTTCACATTGAAGCCGGCGGCATCGACGCCGCGCATCGCCGCGATGATGTTCGGGTTCTCGCGCATGCCCGTCGCCACAGCATTGTCCAGCGAGTTCGGCATGGCCTTCTTGGCTGCCGAGGGCTGCTTGATGCCTTTTGGCGTCTCGCCGACGATCTGGACATAGGCCGCTTCGCTCTGCTTGAGCGAGGAGACGGCGGCGGTAAGCTCCGCCTTGGCGGAGGCAAGCTCGGCCTCGGACAGGCTGACGTCCGTGCGCGTGCCCTCGCCCACGTTCAGGCGCGCATTCGCGGCAGCGACCTGCTCCTTGAGAAAGGCGATGTTCTGCTTGCGGATCGACACGATCTGCTGGTCGCGGGCAATGTTCGAATAGGCTTCGACCGCGGCGAGAAGGATGGAGATTTCCTGGGCGCGCAGCGACTCGCGGTTCGCCAGGACGTTCGCCTCCGCTGCCCGGACACGGTTGAGCGTCTGAAAGCCGTCGAAAACCTGCTGGCTGATCGTGATACCGTAACTGGAAGCGACGTAGTCCGTCTGGCGGCCGGCCTGCCCGAGGAGACCGCGAGGCGGCCGGACATCGAGGTTCGTGCGGGTCCCTTCGACTTCAGCCACCCCCCTTACTTGCGGCCGCATGCCGGCCTTGGCAATCGTGACGTTCTCGTCAATGGCGCGCAGCGCGGCGCGGGCGGCGTTGAGGTCGGGGTTGTTCTCGTAGGCCTTGGCCATGGCGCCGGCCAGTGTTTCGGCAAGCGCTGCCTGCGGCAGGGCGTTGACGGCAGTGGCGAGCGCGAGCGCAAGGGCAGTTCGACGAAGAAGGGACACAGTACGAAACTCCGATCCTGGCCAGCCCGTCGCGGGAGCCGCCTTTACACACTTCTCACCGACACGAAGGCCTGGTGCATTTCATCCGGCATCGGTGGCCGGTCGCGGACAGCTCCGCCTCGCCCGCGATAATGCCTCTTCGCTCATTCGGGAACAGTCGTCAGGTCCTTCAGGAAGGATTTGGTAACGACAATAGGACAGGCCCGTTGCGAAAGTGCAACAAACGGGCCTGTCGAAACGGCGCATATCCGCGCTGGCTCAGAAGACGAATTCCTTCGCCTTGCGGAAGCCCGGAAGCGGCTTGACGGCGGTATTGAAGACGTTGCGTTCGGAGACGTGGCCGCCTTCCTTGATATAGAGACGCGCCTGCGAGGCATTGCCGTAACCCTCGACGACGACGAGGCGTCCGCCATCGCGCAACTGGGCGAAAAGCGCCTCCGGAACGAACTCGACCGCGCCATGCACGAAGATCACCTCGTAGGGTGCTTCCGGCGCGTAACCGGTCTCAAGATCGCCGGTGACGACGGCGACATTGTCATAACCGAGGCGGGCGAGCGTTTCCGTCGCACTCGCAGCCAGCGCCGCGTCGCTTTCCAGCGCCACGACGGAGCTGCCGAGAAGCGAGAGCACGGCCGAGGCGTAGCCCGTGCCGCAACCGACCTCCAGCACGACATCGCTGCTGGCGATCTCGGCCAGCTGGATCAGCTTGGCGAGCGGCGACGGCTCCATCAGGTAGCGGCCGGGGGCAATCTGGATATCGTCGTCGATATAGGCGAGCGGCTTGACGGCCGCGGGCACGAATTCTTCGCGCGCGACGGTCAGGAAGGCGTCGAGCACCTCATGCGCCGTGACGTCCGTCGTACGGATCTGGTTGTCCACCATCTTCGTGCGCGCTGCTTTGTAGTCAATCATCTCTAGCCCTGTGAGTAAGCGGCAGACCGCGGCACGAAGGCCCGGTTGCGATGCCGGATGCGTCGCAATTCTCTTAGAGCGGTTTCGGGCCGGGTGTCCATAGGCGGCGATCGTCTGCGCGCAAAAACCGCGCCGCTGCGGTTTCGTCCCGCCCACACCGAGGATTTTCCGCAGTTTATCATGAATAAATTACTCAACATATTATTGCCTGCCCCCTCCATAATGTCGTATTGAGCAGTCAGGTTTTTGCGGCGCCTGGCGTCCGCACCGCGCCCGTTTATCGGACGGGCACCGTATAAATTGAGACATGCAAGAGGAATACGCCGTGCTGAAACGGTCTCGACTGCTATTCGCGATCATCCTGATGGCGCTCGCCACCCCGCCGGCCGCCCTGGCCCAGACCCAGGAAACCCAGAGCCAGACGCAGGGTACTTCTGCGCAGACGGACAGCCAGCCGGAAGCCGGACAATCCGGCGGCGCGGCGACGGGCGGCACCGCCGCGACGACGACCACGGACACGACATCGCGGCCCGTGACAGGCGACACCGTGAACACGCCCGCCGTGACGGCCGATGCAGACCAGGAGGCCGCCGGCGAAGAGGCGACCGATCTCGACGTCGTCGATGACGGCGGCGAACGGCAGGCCGGCCTGCCGCACGACCTTTCCCCCTGGGGCATGTTCATGGCGGCCGATATCGTCGTCAAGGGCGTGATGATCGGCCTTGCCTTCGCCTCCATCGTCACCTGGGCCGTGCTTCTCGCCAAGCTCGTCGAACTGGCCGCTGCCCAGCGCTCGGCCAGCCGCGCCGTGCGGCAGCTCACGGTCGCCCGCGGCCTTGAGGACGGCGAGCAGGCGCTCGGCCGCAACCGCGGCACCGTCGCCCGCATGACGCGCGCCGCTCGCGAGGAAATGGAAGCCTCGGAGGCCGTGCTCGACCACGTTTCCGATGGCGGCGTGAAGGAGCGCATCTCCTCGCGCCTCACCCGCATGGAAGTCCATGCCGGCCGCCGCATCGCCAAGGGAACGGGCCTCCTGGCCACCATCGGCTCGACGGCCCCCTTCGTCGGCCTGTTCGGCACCGTCTGGGGCATCATGAACTCCTTCATCGGCATCTCGAAGGCCCAGACCACGAACCTTGCCATCGTCGCGCCCGGCATCGCCGAAGCGCTGCTGGCGACGGCCATCGGCCTCGTCGCCGCCATTCCCGCTGTTGTGATCTACAATTTCCTTGCCCGCGCGATCACCGGCTACCGCCAGAACCTCGCCGATGCCTCGGCCGCCATCGAGCGGCTGGCCAGCCGCGACCTCGACGTGCGCCGCTCGCTGCGCCACGGCGCGCAGCGCAGTGAACGGGGCCCAGGCTCCGTCGTGAAGATCGGGTGAGGCCATGGCGAGCAAGATCAAGGAAGGCGGCGGCGACGACCTCGAGGAGAACAGCGAAATCAACGTGACGCCGTTCATCGACGTCATGCTGGTTCTGCTCATCATCTTCATGGTGGCCGCGCCGCTCGCCACCGTCGACATCAATGTCGACCTGCCCTCCTCCGTCGCGCAGCCGACGCCGCGCGAGGACAAGCCGGTCTTCATGACGCTGAAGAAGGACCTGACGGTCTCGATCGGCAATGGCGAGATCGCCCGCGACAGTTTCGGCCCGGAACTCGACGCCGTGACGGAAGGCAACAAGGATGCCCGCATCCTGCTGCGCGCCGACAAGGCCGTCGACTACGGCAATGTGATGGATGTGATGAACCTCCTGCGCGCGGCGGGATACGGCAAGATCGCCCTTGTCGGCCTTGAAGGCGGCGCCCCGGCGCAGCAGCAATAGAATATGGGGCGCGCCTTCGGGCGCGCCGCCCGGACCTGCGGTCATCGGCCACCGTCTGTTCGGCCTCCGGCAAAGCTGCGACAAAAACGCCGTCAAACGCTTCGTACACATCCGTCAGGATGAAAAAAACGGCATGTTCGGAATAAGCCCCTTGCGCCCTTTCTCAATTCGTTCTAAACGCCCGGCACCACACGCTTTATAGCAAAACGGATGGCCTCGTGGCGGAGTGGTGACGCAGAGGACTGCAAATCCCATCATAATTTAATGATATCAACGAGCGTTCTGAAAATCGGGACGGATCGACCGGATTTGCGCGGCTTTACGGCCATTGAAAACACTGAACAATTCCGCGCGTTCAGAATGACTTTCTTGACGAATTTCCCTCCCCGCATCATCTCCTCCCCCATGTCCGAACGCACATGGAAGCGAAAATACCGCTGGGTCCAAACCTGGCCCGAGGAGAAGGAAGACTGGAGCGCCTTTCATGACGGCCTCTATATCGGTCGCGTATCGCGAGACCGGACCAGCCTGAAGCGGGGCATGTTCTTGTGGTCGGGAGGGTGTTCGGAGTGGCCCGGCTTCCAAGGGCCAATGCCCCACAACGGCCGGAAGCATGAAGCTTGGGAAGCAGCGAAGGCCGTCGAAGACTGGTACGATGAGGGGCTGGCGCGCAGCGGGCCGAGGCCGGCGCTGGTCGCTCAGCGTATCGGGCCGCTGGATGAGGATGGGTTGCCGCTCTGGCTGCGAGGCTAGCCAGGGAACAGACCGCCCAGTCCAGCGTTGCCGCTACAGCAATGGAGGAGCCAGCATGCAACCCGTTATCCAGTCTCCCAACAAGCCGATGGATCATCCGGACGCCCAGATCGACTGTGAAAGCATGATCGACATACCGGTGCGGGATTTTATCGACCAGCTTATTCAGTCAGGGTGGTCGCCGGACGTGGTGTTTGCCGCCATGAGAAGCGTCGTCGACAACCAGGCCATGGCCTATGCGGAAGACCCCGACCCCGCAGACGATCCGGCGCCGGCGCAATGAACCGCGGCTATTGGGATCCTCCCGTCACTATCGAGACGCTCACGCTCGGGCGCTACAGGATGATATCGAGCGCCGCGGAAGCTGCTCGTGTCCTGATTGAGGAATGGCCGGTGGACGAAGGCGAGGCATTTGTTGCCGCCAAGACCCTGTGCCTCGCCGTCATGGAAGGCGCTGCGGACCCGGAAGAGGCCCGAAAGGCATTCCTTATCGCCGCCGACGAAGCGGATGTGTTTGTCAGGCCATAAACCGAAAAAAGCCCCGCAACCCAGAAGGGCGCGGGGCGTTACAGAAGATTGAGACCTTACGGCGCTGAGCATAAGCGCTGACGATCCATTCGGTCAATGTCCCTGTCGTCATCACCCTTTCCCGAGTAGCGCCATCCCGATCCGTTTCAGCGCCTCGCTGAACGTCACGCCGAGGGCCATAGCAGCAACGCCGGTGACTGCGAGCGCCCCCATCCCCATGAGCTTCCACCTCCTCACCTCATCCGTCACCGGCTTCATTTCCGTCACGTCTTCCTTTACCGTGACGATTGATGTTTCGACCTTGCCCACCCGGTCGACCACCTCGTCAAGGCGGCGGTGAACGACGGCCCGGCTGGCTTCCGACTTGTCTTCCGATCGCCGGCTGGCCTCTTCCATCCGACGGATCGCGTCCTGCAGGCCGTGCATACCGGCGACGAGCTCGCCCAGCTGGCGGTGCACTGCCGCGTCGATTTCAGGTGGGCTCATTCCCAGCAGCCTTTCTGCGACCCAAAGCGATTGTGCGCCGCGACCTGGTTGGCGAAAGGCCGATCGCTTCGCAAGATGGTCACCGACGTCTCAAGGCTCGGTCGAAGCTTCTCGAAGCCGGCGCATGCACTCGTTGGTTTCGTCGACTGGCAACCCCAGATCAGCGCACAGAGAGGCAGCGTCAGCAGAAGACACCTGACCATTGATCTTTCCTTTCGTGGTGAAGTCCTTCACGGCCGCTTCGAGGGCGGCAACAGCAGCCTCCTGGCGGCCCTCGCGCTTGCCGAGGTAGTGTGCGGCCGGCGTGGCGATCATTGCGCCAAGAGCAATGCCGCCGGCAATCTTGGCGGCATCGAGGAGGCCGATCATGCTTCGACCTCCCCGCGGATATCCTTCACCGCCGCCACAAGTTGGTGGCGCAGCAGGATCACGATGATGAGCGCCGCCAGCGCCACGCCGCCGAACGCAAGGACGGTCTGCCAGTTCGCGCCGAGCAAACCGGTCAGGCTGGTGCCGATCGTGCCACCGATGCCGGCGAGCCAGCCCATGCGGTCGGCCTTGCTCTTGACCTGCTTATCGACCGCGACGGGAACGACGGGCTTGTCAACCTGCACCGGCACCTTGACCTCAACGGCGACCTCTTCCACCACGGGCGCCGTCGCAACATCGGCAGAAAGGCGCTGCGGTGCGGTGAGCTTCAGAAGAGCCGAATGCAGCGCGGCGCGGGTCAGCGGCCCGGAGGTGCCGGACGTGTCTTTGAGGCCGGCCGCCTTCTGGAATTTCGGCATGTCGTTCATGCCGTAGCCGAGGAAGGCGAGCGCAAGGCGGTCGTAGTAGCGGAGCCGATCGGCATAGCCGTTCAAGCCGCCATTGATGGTCCGCGTCACGTTCTCGATATCGCCACGGTCGGCGTAGCGGTTCAGATCCCGTGTGGACCAATACCAGATCGGCGAGAGAGCTTCCCATGGATCGGAATTGATCTTGTCGGGGGCGGTCTCGAAATTAGGAGCGCCCGGGTCGATCGTTTTCGCCCACTTGCTGAACTCCCGGTAGTTCGCCCGTCCGGTGACCTGGATCGGCCCGCGGCCACGGTACTTCGACCCGTCTCCCTTGTGGATATTGCCGAGATCCTTGCGGCCCTCATAGCCCTTCTGGGCTTTCGTCGGCCCCCAAAGTTCACGGTCATAGGCGAAACCGCCACTCTCATGCATGAGCTGAGCCAGATACTGGACGAGGCGATGCGGCTGGAGAAGGCCGAAGCGGTCTCCGTAGGTTGTCAGGGCGTCGATGACGCTTTGGGCATTGGTGCGCTGGGCACTGGTGAAGGCACGGCCATAGGCGCGCTCCAGCAGCGCAAGCGAAAGCGTTGCAGTCATGGTGTGTCCTTTCGGAGAGGAATTTTACGGGTCGAGGTAGATGGCCCACGCAATGGCATGCACGAGGATCGGTCCGGCCATGTCCAGGATGTTCTTCGGCCGCCACCACATGAACAGCCAGGCCTTGGGCGAGCCGGCCGGCATATCCATCCCGGTCTCGCAGTCGCGCTTCTCACGGCCCCAGTAATTGGCCAGCATGATGCCGGTCCAGAAAAGGAACGCCTGCGCCGGCGTGTAGCGGGAGACTATGACCGTGATCCCGGTCAGCGCCAGGGCGAAGATGAACGCCTCAAGCGCATGGCCGAAGTTGCTCCGGTCCACCTTCCACTCGCTGAACCAGCGAAGTTTGCCATAGGTCCTGTACTTCATCGGGCGCCCCTCTGGTGATCGGTGATGACGACGGCGTTGGTGAGCAAGTGCCCCTCACCATCCGTCGCGCAGGCGGCAAGAAGCAGGCAGCACAAGGCCGCCGCAAGGATGCGAAAAATCATGATGGCAACCTACGATATTTTAAGACATCCCAGCCATTTTGAGGCGGCTGGATGTTCCCCCAAGATCGATCTGGCACGGACCCGGTTGAGCGACACGAGGCGCTCCCGGGTCTCTGTACATTTAAGGCCAGTATCCGTTGTCGGTGAAATCGAACGGGATCGGGTCCGCGTCCTTGATCGCGCGGGCCGCGAAGATATGCGCCGTCTTGTGCTCCATGGCGGCAAGGCCGAAAGCATAGACGGTCTGTGCATCCATCGGATGGATGGAGTTGTCCGCCGCGATCCACACGAAGTCGCTGTCGCCGCCATGCCAACGATAGTCGCCAGCCTGCGCCCCCTGCATCATGGCGCCGAGCGCCGCTGTTGAAGCGCCCATGATGTTCTCGCGGTCCTCTGGGCGGGATTGGTAGATCACCCCGCCGAAGCTGAACCCGGCCGCGATGCGGCGGTCTCGCTCGGCGTCGACCTGTTCTTCGGTGGGCGGAGGCAAAGTCGTCACCGTCCAAACCTCGCCGTCCCATCCCAATTGCTCCGTTGCCGGATCGTAGTCGGGCTGCGCCGGCGCCTCGACATAGCCCGCATCTGCGATCTCATCGACCGTGAAGCTCGACGGATCGGTGCGGATGAAGCCATTGGAGAGCGTGATGGAGGCCGGCAGAGCGGCCGGGTAGGAGCCGTTGCGGGTGTAGAGCATCAGACGCCTCCGAACTGGTTGAGGTAGCCGTTTATATCCATCGCGTAGAGCGCCTTGCCGTCCTCACGATAAAAGAACGATTGGATTCCGCCGACACTCAAGACAGGATTATTGGCCGTGTTGGTCCCGCCGACCGACCATGGATTTCCAAGGGTGTAGTCAGCGATTGTGCCGTTCGCGCCGCGGTCATGGAAGAGACGTGTTCCGTCCGGGCTTAGAGCAACCGAATACCCAGGAGATAGGAATCCGGAACTTCCGACATAGGTCGCCGTTGAGACGAGCCATGGCGTCGAAAGCGTGTACTCATAGATGTTCGACCCACCTTGAAGCATAAGCTTCGTTCCGTCTGGCTTGAACGCCATGCCCCCCGGAGAAGTGGATTGAGAGTTGACGAGTTTCACGCCTACGTAGGAAAGGGTCGAAAGGTCCCATGGTGTAGAAAGCGAGTATTGCCTAATTGCGGCGGAAGCAACACTATCCGTCACATAGACAGCAGTCCCGTCTGGCTTGAACGCTAGGTTGACCGCCGTCCCCATCGTCCCAAGGACAGCACTACCGACGTATACCGCGCTATCGACGCGCCATTTCTTGGCGAGCCGAAACTCGTGTATCGTGTCGTCAGTCGAGAGCAGCACGTAAAACCGTGTTCCGTCGGGCTTCACGCAGATCCCGCGAGCGTTGTTCACGACGCCAAAAACATTGAATCGCGGGATCAAGGCCCTTGGCGTCCACGCCGCCCCCTCATAGGCGGCGCCCTTCCCACCCTTCGCCGTCAAAATCGACCCATGCCCGCCGATGTGTCGAATACGAGGCATTAGACAACATCCTCATCGTAATAGACGGTGGTCACATGGATGTCGCCAGCAGCCGACGCCAGCGCCTCGAAGTCATCGCCAGCCTCAAGTGAAAACGCCCCGACGATCGCCGGGATTACATCCTTGGCCGTCACCGTCGCCTGAGACAGCAGCGGATTGGCCGCATTGCTATTTGAAGCGTCAAGCCAACGCACGGTTGCCAGCGCATCGTTCGATGCATCGATGCTCGTGCACTGCACCATCGTGAAGTGTCGAACCTTCCCGACAGGAACCACGTCAGCCATGATGCGCTGCGCGGAGGTCGTCAGTTCGATCCCGAAGGTTTTGGGAGTTGAGATGGCCATGATTTACCCCGCAATCCAGCGTGTGAAGTAGAGTGCGCCGCGCACCTGATCTGTGACCGAGCCTGCGGCTGCATTGGCTGCGGCAGCGGCATCTTCGGCGGCTTCGACCGCACCGGCGACACTCGCGACGACTGGTGTCAACTGCTCCTCAACCGCTTCGTCGATGATCGGGCCGATCGTGGTTTCCAGGATGAGATTAAGGTCGTCGTTCGTAATGAAGTTCGGCTTGTTCTGGACGTAAGCGGCCGACAACGGGTCCGTGACGGACCAGTCGGCTTGCACATTGAGAGGCACGATGAAGTCCTCCAGTTCCTCGGTGGTGAGTTGGCCGGCGGGGAAGGCATAGACGATCTGAACGAACGGCTGGCCGGAGCGCGGGATGAGGGAAGCGCCATCCTTGACGATGACGTTGGTTTGGATCTCGCCGCCGAACGGATCGACCTTGACGAGGTCATAGATGCCGGGAGGAAGATCGAGGCGAATGTCTCCGCCGCGCGTGTCGATACCGTCGGCGAAGGCCAAGTAGACCGTTTCGTCGCCCCAGCGCACCGTGACGGCGAGGTCCGCGTTATTGAAGGACCGGCCCTTGATGATGTAGAGCCGAGCGCCAAAACTGAACATGGCAACCGCGCCGTCGGGCAGCGGGGCTGTGGTGCGATCGAGCGCCCGCCCCTGCCTCGACTGGAACGGCAGGGAGAGGAAATTGGTGCAGGACGCCATGATCAGCCACCGACGGCAGCGATCACCGCCTTGATGTTTCGGGCCTTGTCGATCGCGGCATAGCGGTCGGATCGGAAGGCCTCGGCCTCGGCCAGTTTCGTGGCGTAGGTCTTCGCCTTCTTGATCACGGTTTTCGCGATGGTCTCAGGCTTGGACCCTGTCGCCTCCGCCATGGCCGCGATGTAGATCGTATCTTCGACCGCGCCGCCGGCGATGATGGCGTTCGCCTCGACGAGCTTCGACGGCCAGGTGTCGCGCTCCTCCTGCGGATAGTCTTCCCGCAGATCGGCCATCTTGTGGGCGACGTCCTCGCGCGTCATCTGCTTGGCCAGATCGCGTGCAACGTCGATTGCAGAGCCGGAAAGGATGTCCCGGCCGAGGCTGTCCTGCCCGATCACTCCGTCCGGAACGATGCCGACCAGAACCGAGCCCCACGCGCTGTAGAGCGTCGCGTCGATCGTCGCAGCATCGACATGCCGGCCGACAATCGCGCCGGCTTCATTCATCACGATTTTCATGGGCTTGCCCTTAGTTCTTGATGTAGCAGTTGCCGTTGCCGACGGTATTCACGGTCGGAGACGCCGAAGCGGAGCCGGCATAGCCTGTGATCGTCATCGCCCCGAAGTTCGAGCAGCGATAATCGCCGGACGTGTTGCTGCCGGAATTGCTTTCCGCCGCATTCAGGCGCCCGCCATTGAAGACCGAGTAGCCGTAGACCTTGTTGTTGTTGGACTGGCTTTCGCGGGCCTGGATGAAGCCGTCATTGGTGATGAGGTAGCCGGAGCCCTCATTGTTCTTGGAGACAGATGCGCGGGCCTGAATGATGCCGGAAAGGGAGACGAAATACCCCCCTGACCCAGACCCGCCGTTGCCCTTGGCCGTCGATACGTCCGCGATGACCGTGCCGCCGATCGACGCGGTGTAACCAGCATCGGCGTTGCCCGACGCTACGCCACCGCTGTTGACGATCGTCCCGTTGTTCGTGACGTTCCAGCCCGAGGCGGTGCAGCCCGAGGCGGTGCAGCCCGGCGCGTAGATGATGCCGCCACGGTCCACCAGCCAGCCATTGAGATAGTTGTGCACCGCGACGTTGGTCGCCCTGATGTGGCCACCGGAGGTCTTGATGCCGTCATTCGAGCCCAGGCCGATGAAGGCGATGTTCTCGAGCGTGATATCGCTTGTGCCGGTGTCAACCGCTCCGTTCGTGGATTCGATGACAACCTTGAAGCGGGTTCGAAGCATCGCGGCATTGACGATGCGGTCGGTCGAGATGTTGCCGACGCCGGAGCCGGTTACCGAGAAGCTCGGCTCTGTCACCATGCCAGAGGGCAGTGCCGGCCCCATGATCTTGATACGCAGGCCGTCGGGGTGGCCGGAAATGACCTTCGTTCCGATATTGTAGGTGCCCTCGGCGATGTTCACGATCACCGTGGCATCGTTCGAGATTCGGAACCGCGACAGGTAGTCCATCGCGTCGGCCGGGTCGGTGAAATCGCCCGGGACGTTGATGACCCGATCTTCGGAAATGATGTCCTTATAGGTCTTCAGGACGTCGTCGAGAATCGTCTCGTCGTCCGGCGAATAGGTCATACCGAGTTCGACGGCGGCATACTCGATCTGCCTGGCCAGCTTATTGATCGCGTCCTGCTCGACGTAGAACAGGTAGTCGAACAGGTCAGGGTCGGCTGCGCCGCAAGCCCAACCGTTCGCGTTTTCTTCGGTCGAGGGCGTGCGCCGATCGGTCGACGCGTTCGCCCATTTCTGCGGGAACGGCAGAGTCATGTTCTCACCTAAAATTTCGAGGTTTCAGAGGGTTTCGATGTCGGCCGGATCGCCGGAATAGAAGCGGCCATTGCAGAAGCCGGACCATGCGGAGCCGAAGCCGAAGATGCCGGATTTGGGAGTCCGCTCCAGCGGATCCTTGATGATCGAGTAGAATGATGAGGTGCACATTTCACCCCATCCATCACCGAAGCCGAAGATTGCGCCGTCGCAGTGCGCCCATGTCAGTTTGACGCCCGGCGCGATCGGCAGGACTTGCTCCGCAAGGTGCAGGATCTGCAGCTCAGCCGAGGTGAAAAATCTGGTGAGGCAAAGGATGATCTCCCCTCGCCGCTCCTTCACGATCACACATTCCGAGGCAAGAAGCGCGCTTGCCGCCAAAACGAGGCTTTCGCGCCTGTAATCGTTGGTCTGGGCGGAGTTGATGGCAACCGCCCTCGCCTTCAGATACCGCCTGTAGAGCGCATCGTCGGCGAACGTGTATTCCTCGTAGAGCGCGCCGTCGCACGCAAATCGGGCGCCCTCGCAAAAGCCGAGAACGGGATAGCCAACGCTGCAGTCGTCGTCCTCACATGCGAAGCCGAAGACCTTGGCCCTGCTGCCCTGGCAATGCGTGCGCGGCCAGCCCAGCCACTTGCCGATCATCGTAAGCTGATCGCCGGTGGACGTGTCGATATCGAACGCCGACTGGATAGCGTCACCGCGCTCGGCCACATCAGCCAATTCCGACAGCGCGGCCCGGATCAAGCCAAGGAGGTTCGAGCTTTCACGATACTGGGTGAGGACGCGGTCGATCCGCTCCTCTTCCATCGCCGCCTTGTCGATCATCAGGAGAACCGCACGTTGATGTTCTTGGCCACGATGACCGGGCGTGAAAGGACGTCGAATTGCAGCCCGTCGGCCGTCAGGTCGTTCGCATCGATGCCGACGAGCGCGCGCGTAACCGAGAGCCCGCCGATCGTGCCCAGCAGCGCCTCAATCTTCGCCTGATCGACCAGATCGCCGTTGATGAGACCGCAATCGCCGTTCGCCGCGGCGTCGAGATAATCCACCACCTCTTGCGGCGAGGTCAGACCACAGGTGCAGACATCAGGCACGAGGCGCACCGTCAGGTCCACGAACACGGGCACGTCAGCGGGGCGGATGAAATTGATCTGCCGGCAGTAGCCGCCGATCGTCACCGGGACGGACGTCATGCCGTAAAGCCCGATGCCGGGCACGGTGTTCTCATAGATCGCTTCGGCCACGTCGGCATCATTCCCGCCGATCACCGCGAACGCGATGGTGTGGGGCGGGATGCCGGACGAGTCCGAAAACTGCGCGCTGTTCTCCCGCACCGCTACCCACGAAACGCCATCCACGGCCATCACCGCCTGGATGCGGTCGGACATGCGGACCGCGCTGTTCTGCTGGTTGGTGATGACGCGGGCAAAACCGGCATCGGAGAGCGAACCGCGCGACAAGGCCCGGATATTGCCGATCCGGTTGAGGTTGGCGCCCTCGGCCTGCGTCGGGTCATAGGACTGGTAGATGGCGAGGTTGCGCTCTTCCATTTCCGTCGCGAAGTCCGTGATAAGGCCGAGGATCTGGCCCAGCGGCGATTGCGCCGTCATGATCACGCCCGGGCCGAACACCGTTTCGGCCTTATCCTCCAGGCTCGCAAGGATCTCCTGCGGCGTCTTGATGACGTAACCGGTGGCCGTTACTCCGCTCATACCTGTACCACCTCCTGATAGGCCGTCATGACTTCGATGGATCGGATGTTGAGGCGCCGGGTTCCGCGGTCGAACGAAACGGAGAAGCCCTCAATGCCGGTAACCTGATCCGTGTCGAGGATTTCCGCCTTCACCACCGCCTCGGCCAGCGCCGGGTCGTAGGCCTTGCCGAGGATCTGATCGAGCCACGGCACGCCGGCCGTCGTGTCGAGGAACCATTCCCGCTCATAGGTCTGGAGACGCTGGCGGGTGTGCTGGCCGACGGCTTCCGCGTCTGTCACGACCGCGAGGCTCTTGTCGGCGCGAAGGAAGAGATCATTTGTCGCCTGGTCGATCGCGAGGCCGAGCCTGCTCATAGCGCCATTCCCCGCAGCTTGCCGGCGATCTCGGCGAATTGTGCCTGATGCGTCAGCGGCCAAATGCCTTTCGATGAGCCACCGGAGACGGTCGCCGTTTCGGCGCCCAACAGCTCGACGACCTGCGCGAGGAGATCGTAGATGTTGCCCTCGGCCCCGCGGATCCGAAACTTGCCGTCTTCGCTCATTTCGATCGCGAACTTGCCGTCGGCCGACCGAATTTCCATGTTCTCGCTGTTGAAGTTCGGGATCGGATCGGTCAGGGCCTCACCGCCGTCAAGGAACGCCTCATAGTCGGCCAGGGAGAAGGTCCGCGCATCGGACGCCTCATAGTCCTCGCCGCCGTGGTAATTCTCGCTGCTGCGCATCTGCGGCCGGAGCGTAACCTTGTCGCCGGGCTTGATTGGTGTGGTGATGACGAATCCACCCACGCGCTGGAAGCGCACCGGCACCTCGTAGAGCTGGGGCATGTCGACGGATTCTCCGTCGAACTTCGGCTTGTAGAGCGGCTGGATGGTCGCCGTCTGGGTCTTGGCATTGAAGGAAACGATCTTGCCGGGGATCTCGCCCCAGATCGCGCTCACTTCTGACTGCGCCCTGCTGCCGACGACGTCGCGGGACTGATTGGTGACCTTGCCGAGCAGACCGACCATTAGCGCTTTCCCTCGTCCACTTTGCCGCCCCTGACGGACTCACCCACGACCTCGACCGAGAAGTCACCGTCGAAGTTGTCGCCGCGGTAGCTGGCTTGGCTGACGCGGTACATGCCGCCGTCAGCATTCATATCGATGATGCCCGACCGCACCTGCACGCGGCGGTTCGGCCGGATCTCCGGATTGAGGAGGCAGGAGACCCGCACCCCATTGTCAGTGATGGCCGGCGTGTCGATCATGCCCGTTTCTGGCGCGATCAGCACGACCTGGCCGACGTATCCGTCTCCAGGAATGATCTCCATCGTCTGGTTCTGGAGGTTCCAGTAGAAGCCGTGGCCGCGCCCGATCGTGTCGAGTTCCCGATAGCACCGGGTGCAGGTCGCATAGGGTCGCTTGAATTCCTGCTTCATGTCATCGGGGAATTTCCACTCCCCGCGCTTGACGCCTTCCTTCTCCAACTCCTTGTAGAGGTCTTCGACGACGTCCTTTACCGGCGTGCCCTTGGGATAGCTCTTGGAGAGCTTGGCCTTGCGGATCGCCTTGTCGCCGTCACCGCAGGAGATGCGGGTGACGATATCGGCGCCCTGGCGCTTGTGCTCGACGTCGCGTATGGCGCCCTTGAAGAGGATGCCGACGTTGCCGCCCCCTTCCGGCGGCATATAGCCGGCCTCCAGGGTGATTTCGTCCAGTTCTTTGCCGACGCTGTTCCTGTGGCTCTCCGACAGGTTCCAGATTTCGATGGTGGCCGTGTTCGCCGAGCTCGAGATATCCTTGACGATGTCGAAGGCGATTTTCATCTCGTGCACAGCGATGCCGCCCGGATTGATGGTCAGCCCGCCGTTGAAAATTCCGCGGACCTTCTTCAGGTATTGGCGCATGTCAGGCAGCCGCCTTCATCTCTTCCGCCGAGACCTGATAGAGCTTCACTGTGCCGAGCGGCAGAGCGGAGCGGTCCGGGGCGGCACCCGACGGCGAGAAAGCCACGATCGCGCCGACGCCGAAGCCGAAACCACGGAGCAGATCGAGCCCAGCCACCACCCGCCGGCCGTTCAGAACCGGCACATCATCGATCGAGAGGTCCAGCATCCACCGGTCCACGACCTTGTTGTAGCGGAGACGAAGCGTCACCCGGCGATTGTTCATCACAGCGGAAAACTGCTGATCCGCCTCATCGATGATCTTGAAGACGTTCATGGGTTAGCCGCCAAGCATGGTCTTGAGGTACGAGGTGTCGTCACTGGTGGTCACGTTGTCGAAACCGGTATCCCCGCGCTGGATGGTCTCCGTAACGCGGTCACCGGTCGTCGTGTCGCCGGAAAGTTCCTTGCTGAGGCGCGTGGACCGGGTGCTGTCCTTGCCGCCCGGCTCTCCGCTCGTCCGGCCGCTCGTCCGGCCGCTGGTGTCGGTCGTATAGCCGGTGCTGACGATGATGATCTCTTGAAGCTCCACCGTGCAGCGAAGGATGCGCGCCGAATCCTTGTCCCGGTCGGCGGTGAGCCGCTTGATCAGCATGTTCCGATAGAGCGAGAGCCCCGTGACGAGCTGAAACGGGACCCTGGTGCTCTGGAACGCGACGAATGCGTTATAGGCCGCAGCGGCGTTGTCGTTGGCAATGTCTAGCACGACGCGCTTCGGCAGCACGAATGCATGATCCGTGATTCTCGCCCCGCTCTCGATCGGGATTTCCGTGATCTCGATATCGCTCTCGTGCTTTTCCGAGATCACGCAATCGACCGGGATAGGGCCGATGAGGCGCGAGAAGGCGATGGCGCTCATAGCTGGTCATCCTTCTCGAAACGGGACGCGCCGGCCCGAGCCGCAGCCTGGCCAACCGCATTGCCGACCGCACCGCCTACCGCGCCAGTGACGTTTTGGACGCCTTGGACCGTCACTCCACCGACATTTACCGTCGTGCTCTGGTTTCGACTGTCATTGAGCGTGTTGCTGACATTCGCCGCGGCGGCGTCACCCTCCATTTTTGCCCTGTTCTCCTCAAGGTTCTGAAGGAGGAATTTGTAGTCCAGCGCGTCCTTGGTAAACCCGGCCGTCGGGTTCTCATCCGGTCGGTCAATGCGCCGATTGCCGTCCATGTAGATGAACTCGCCCTTTTCGTCGTAGCCATGCCCCTTTTCGACATATCCCGGCTTCGAGCGCGGGTTTTCAACCGCCTTGATCTTCGAACCTTCCGCATCCAAGTTCGCGAGGTAATCGAAACCAGATTTCGCGAGGTAGAAGGCCCCTGCGAACGCGGCGAGCGCCGCAGCAAGGGGCCAGACAGCCGCCGTAAACGAGCCCATCACTGCGGCGGCTCCAACAAGCCCAAGGGCCGCAGTTCCGATTGTCGTAATCGCCGAGGCAACAGCGTCAGGGTCAGCGCCGAGCATTTCGGAAAGCGCGTCGGCAAAGTCACCGATAACGGATTCCCCGCCTCGCATGAACGTCAGCCAATCGTCGATCGCCAGAGCGAGGGCACCGAACAGCGAAATGAGCGGGAAGAGGCGCACACCGATACCGAGGAGGACCCATTTTAGGCCTTCCCAGACGCCCTTATGCTCCTCGATCAACTCGGCGATCGTCCCCCAGTGGGCGGCGAGGCGCCATCCGAAGCGCGCGATGGCATCGGTGATCCAGATAAACGCACTCGACCACGACTTGGCCCAGCGGGCGAGCGTCCCATCAAGCTCGAGTTGGGCGAGAAAGTCGAGAACCCTACCAAGCTGCCCCTTTACGGCATCGAAGAAGCCGGCTTCGCCGATCTTTCGCTGAAAATCGGTCCATGTGTCGGACAGGTTCGACATCATACCGTTCCAGGTCTTCGACTGGCGCATCATCGCGCCGTTGAAGCGCGCGCCAAAACGCTCCTGGATGAACTTCGTGATTTCCTCGCCGTTTTTCTTCACGGTTTTGGTGAGCGTCTTTCCGTTTTCCGTCCAGGAAAACGTCACCTGATTGCCGGCTTGGCTCGCGCGGATACCGAACTCCTTCAGCCGCTCAAACTCGCCGGTGGAAGCATCCGCAATCATCTCTACGGCATCGATCAGGGACTTGCCCATAGCCGACGAGGCATTCCCGAGATCCTCCATCAGGCCGTTCGTCGGATCCATGCCATATGCGCGAAGCTTGACGAAGGCGCTCGTCAGTTCCTCGACCTCATAGGGTGTGCGCTTCGCAAACTCGCTGATCCAGTCGAGTGAGGCTCGAGCCTTGTCGGCGCTCCCCTCGACGGTTTCGAGCGTGGCCTGGAAGCTCTCGAATTTCGCAGTGGTATCAATGACGGACTTGCCAAGTGCGGCAGCCGCTCCCGCAGCGACCGTCGCGGCCGCCACGGCAAAGGTTGTCAGCCGGCGCGCCGCATCGTCGATCGACTGCGTAAAAGCCCGCAGCTTGTCTTGACCGCGGATCTCGTATCCGAGAATAGCGACCAGCTCGTCAGTGATCATTGATTGAAATCCTTGATGGGCCTAACCATAGGCGCTCACCTTCTGGAGGAACCTATGAAGAGAATCGGAATTCTTGCGCTTTCGCTGCTCTTGCCGCTGAGCGTTGCGGCGGATGACGCGTGGCGGGACAAAGCAATTGACCTGATCCGGAAAGAGAAGGTCGTGGTCGAGGCCATGTTTCCTCAGCGGATATCGCTGTGGGTTTCGGTTCGAGATGACGGCTCACGTCGCGACGGCTTGGCCGACTACATGTGTCTACTGCTCAGCGAGGCCGGAATGCCCAAAGGTGATCTAGTCATCATTCGCATCCTTGATGCCGCAGCACTTGCGAGGGATGAAATGACCGAACTGGGGAAGAGTGAATGCTCGCTCGGTTGATCCTGGTCGCCCTTACCTCATTGCCTATCCCGGCGATGGCCACTGAGATCGTCGGCCGCGCCTCCGTCATCGACGGCGACACGATCGACATCCAGGGCACCCGCATCCGGTTCGATGGGATCGACGCGCCCGAAAGCCGCCAGCGCTGCACGGACGCCTCAGGACAGTCATATCGATGCGGCAAGGTGTCGGCTGACGCTCTCGACGCGTTCCTAGCCGAGTCCCGCCCAGTGTCTTGCCACAAGACCGGGCGCGACCGGGACAGGATCGTTGCCGTCTGCACCCGGGCCGATGGGACTGACGTGAACCGTTGGCTTGTGACGAACGGCTATGCCATCGATTGGCCGAAATACAGCAAGGGCCGATATGCCGAGGAGCAGCGCCAGGCAGATGCGGCCGGCGCCGGCATCTGGGCCGGGACGTTCGAGCGGCCTTGCGTGGTTCGAGGTTCAAAGTGCGATTGAACAATCGGTTTAGAATTTCACTTCACCGCGGAAAACGCTGCGAGGAAAGTCGTCAGATCGTTCAAGCGTAAGGTTTCTTGCTTGCGAAAGAGTCATCCTCTTCCCGTTCATTTTCTTTTCGAAAGACGTGTCCCGTTCATCCCCCGCAGAACTGAGAGTGCAATGCGTAACATCCGCCTCTTCCATTCTGCGAAGGTTATGGAGAGTGCGACATCTATGCTCCTCCAACCGAAGCAACCTCGCCGCCTCGGCGACTGAATCCGCAGATTCATCCGGCAAAGCTGACTTCAGCAACTTCATGAACCCGCTGCTGCTTCCACCCTTCCGGATGTGCATCGTCGCATTTTTTACGATGAACTCCTTTGCCTCCGGGGATACTAGGTTGCTGCCCCGTAGTCGGACCTCCAGCCGCTCACGAGGAGGTGCATAATCGTCAAAGTCAGGGTCACCGGAAATGTCGAGGGAGATTGACCTCTTGACCTCATCGAAGACGACTGGCCGCGACGTAAAAACTCTACGAAGCCAACCGAACATCGCGCCCCTCCATGGTTTTGGGGCACTACCCTACCTAACGAACACGCCTGATCAAGGCTTGTTCGCCTTCTCCTGCATCGCGCCCTTCAAATCGAGGGCTTCATGGGCGTCCATGACGTCCTGCAACGTTACCCAAGTGCGTAGGTCGGCCTGGGTGTATATGGGTGGGTCGGCGACGATTGGCCGCCAGAGCCACATGTTGAGGTTCGGCGCGATGCGCTCCACTTGAGCCGAGGTTAGGCCGTTCCCATCGCCCCGCGGTTGCCATTGGCCAGCGCGCCGGAGAAAAAATCCCCAAACACCTCTTTCAGGACGAAGGCGGCGACGGGGATGATGGCGCCGAGATTGAGCGTCAGGTCGCCGTCGAGGTCCATACGGTCGTACTGACCGGAGGGCCGCTTGATCTTCGCCATTGCGACGATATCGCCCACGAGGCGCACGTATTCGTCCGCATCAAGGCGGTCGAACACGTCGGTCAGCACGCCGATAAGCTTGACGCCGATCGCCTGCTTGGCTTCGTCGGTCTGGGCGGCGCGCATCTCGCCGAGGATCTCGGGCAATTGGTCGGCGGCGCCCCCGGCCGCGCGCATGAGGCGGGCTTGAAGCCTCAGCGCCTCGGTCGCGAGGGGCCGATCGACGCGGACTTCCATGCCGGCAATTTTACGCTCAGCCATTCGGGATCTCCGGGTTCCATTCGCCGGTCACCAGAACCCATTCACGAACGGTCGCATTGCTGCCCTTGCTGTCGGTCGGTGCGCTCTGGATGAAGCACTTGTCACCCGTGCCGCCCTCGCCGCTCGAGGTGTCGAAGGCGGTTACCGGGAATGCCGCCGACGGCGAGGCCAGCGCCTGCTGACGCTTCAGCTTCTGCATGAGCAGGCGATGGGTTGGGCTGGTGTGCATCAGGCGGAGCGTAATCGTCGCGCCCCGGTTCGCCGAGACGGAGAACAGAGCCGATCCGTCGGCGCCGATGAGCATCGTACCTTTATCGCCGAGAGGCGCGATGCTGATCACGTCGTCGCCGTCCCAGAGGCCCTGGACGAGCTGGCCGTCTACCGTATTCGCGGTATTGACGTAGCCATATGCGGAAGTGGTTCCCATGGATCAGGCCTCCTTAATAAGCCATCTGGTAGCGAACGACCGTGTAGTGGACGGCGCCGGCGGCGCGGAAGCGGCATTCGATCGGGGGAGAGATACGAGCCTTTCGCTGGCTTTCCGGCACATCGAAGGCGCTCGGAACGGTGATTTGAACGGCCGCCTCGTATGCGCCGGTGGCGTCGTCGACGTCGAGCGCAACCAGGCCGGCGCGCGTGGCTTGCTGCATGACGGTGCGAACCGCGCCGGCGAGCATCTGCATGCCACTGTCATCGAACCGGATGCGCGGATTGTTGAGAAAGATGCCGAGTGCCTCCTCTTCCGTGCGGGCGATGATCCAGTCCGTCGCATGGATCTCATCCAGGAAGACGTTAGCCGTCAACGTCGAGCCCTCGACCACGAAATTCCGGCTGCCGATGTCGATATAGGTGTTGGCCATATGGCCGGCCGCTTCGGACTGACCGACGCCGGGCGTGAAGCCCGTGACGGCGGTGAGTGCAGCGGAGCCGATATTCACGGCGGGCACGCCGGGAAGCTCCTTGAACTTGGCCGTATATGCCGAGTTTGCCTCATCGAAGTCGCGCGTCTGCATGTAGGCGGCGAGCGAAGCCGCCGGATATGCCGATGCATCGGTGTGATAGAAGATCGCCGTCCGGTCGAAGTTGCCCTTGTTCGCCGATGCGATGCTCTGGGTCGTGCTGGCCGGATTTTCCGTGTCGACGTCGTTGCTGTCGAGGATGGCAAGCTTCGGCTTGGCCTGAACCCACGGGAGGAGGCCCGGAAGCGCGGCGACGTCGCGGAGGTCGGCTGCGATCGTCAAGAAGTACCAGTCGCTGTCAGCGGCATAGAGGAGATCGAGCTGCGCCTGAAGCTCAGTGTCGATCATCGTCTCGTCATCAACGACGTGCCCGATTTTGATTTGGCGGGGCCGACGCTTCTGCGAGAACGCAGACAGCGCGGCCTTGTAGGCGCTGGTCGTCGTCGCCCAGTCTTCACCGACTTCCTCGATCGAGCCGTAAAGCTTCGTGCGGTGGGTCGGGTCGACCTTTCCGGTCACCGATTCCGTGGTGATGATGAGCTGCGTACCGAAACCGCGGCGGCTCGGGTAGGCGTCATTGCGCGAGAGGGTGACATCCACCACTCGCGAATAAGGGATCACCGCCATGGCGATTTCCTTTCTCTCGGGTTTTCAGGGGTTAGCCAGCCGGACGGATGTCGAAGCTGTATTCGTCGATGACATCGAGAACGTGGGCGTCACGCGTCACACCACGGACGAAAAGGTCCATCTGAGCGCGTGGTTGCCATTTCTCATTGATCCAGTCCGGCACATTGCGGATCTGGGACGCGGAATGCACCAGCAGGCCCGGCAACAGCGGCTCCATCACCTGGGGGAGCTTTATTGCCGAAAGGATCGGTCGAAGCCGGTCGGTCGGGTTTTCCCCGTAGGCATGAACGGAGAAGCGCCATTCCATGTCGATAACCGGGGCGGCCTCAATGATCTTCTCGCCGGCGGAGTTGAGTTCGTCGGTCTCGGTAAACTCGATCTTGCGGTGCCAGCGCCGAAGTTCTTCCGCGCCGGTGAAATTGACCATGTTATAGGCGGGGTACGTCTTGCCGCCTTCGTGGCTCTTGATCGTTCTCACGCCGTTGGTGCGCGCGCAGATCCAGCGGACGACGGCGCTGTGGACTTCGTCGTTCGTCATGCGAGCCGCCCCAGCGCAGCGCGGTAGAACCCTCCCTCGGCGCGCGGCCAGGAAAACAGCACGCGGTAGGACACGCCAGACGCCGTTATCGTGTCATCGACGATGATGTCAGACCGGCTCCAGCACATCCACCCCGCTTCGGTGCGAATCCCCTCGGGCATATCCATAAGCTGGTTGCCTTTCACCGGCTGGATGGCTGCGCGAATGGTCGCCGTGACGGGCGCGCCTTCGATCCAGTCGCCGTCGTCGTTATGATCGCCGCCCACCAGGCGCGCCCGCGTTACGTTGACGGCCTCCCCGTCTATGGCAATGGCAACGTCGATCATCCGTTCCAGACCTTCCAGGTCACGGCGCCGCGCATCTCGCCGGTGTCAATAAGCGGGTTGCTCGAGCCCTTGAGCGCAATTGTCGTCGGGCTGTTCGCGGGCGATGAGAGCGACGTGATGCTCTGCTGCACATCGCCTTGAGCCATGATGCCCAGCTTCGACAGAACGACCGTAATCGACGTCTTGCCGGTCAGGATCTTCGCAGCGGACGACCGCATGCCGTTGCGGTATTTGCTGGTGTTCTCGCGCATTGCGTTGCGCATGAAGGGACGTTCTGGAACTGGGCCGCCCCACCCGCCGCCGGATGCGCCGCCGCGCGTGCCAAATTCGTTCCAGACTGCTTTCTGGATGTTGTCGCTGTCCGCCTCGCCGGCCGGGAAGCCGACCTTGACCTTCTTGGGCCCGCGCAGGCTGGTCTGTAGCCTTGAGAGGTCGATCCGCTTCTTGCGCTTGACCTCGACCGTGAAGCTCACTCGTCGGCCGTCTTCTGTTCGCCATCGGCCTTTGAGCCCTTGCGGGTGCGGCCATCGATGACGAGATCAGCCGAACCGTCGACAAATTTCTCACCGGCGGCCGTCAACTCGACGTCGCGGCTCTGGCCCGGATGGATGAAAACGACACCGTCGGTGGTGTGAACGCCCTGGCGGGACTGGCTGGTGTTGGTGACCTTCATTGTCATCTCCTCAAACCACGGCGACTGCCGGGAAGTTGCGGCACATCAGCGCCATGTATTCTTGCCCGTACGATGTGAGGGCGTATCTGGACGTCGCACTGCCACCAGACGATGAGCCGCCGGCGGTCGCGAATTCCACCTCAACGTCACCGACCTTGCGGCGCTTGACGAGGCCAGTGCCTGCGGAGCCCTGCCCGGTTGTGGACCGGCCCGGCTCGCCCTCAATCGTCAGCCAATGGGCGACGAGGAGCATCTGCGCGCGAGATCGGTCTTTCTCGATCCATGTGTCGCCGACTTCGCCAATCGCGTCGTCGATCATCAGTTGAACGAGATCGTCGCTGACCGGCGCGAACTCCGGATAGCGGGCCTTGAATGTCGTGGGGGTCGGGGCGGTATAGGCCATGTTCCGTCCTCTGGAAGGGGTGCCCGGCGGTTTCCCGCCGGGTCATGGGTCATTCGGCCAGCTTGGCGTCGATCAGCTCTTTCAGCTTCACGTTCGAGATGTTGCCGGCGTACTGAAGACCGAGTTCGTCGGCCTGCTTCTTCAGCTCGTCGCGCTCGCTCGGCTTGCCATCACCTTTTTCAGGAAGGCCTGAGCTTTCGAACCAGTTCTCCGGCGCATCTTCGCCCTCAGCGAGGTCAACCTCAACGGTCTCTCCCGGCTCGAGCCAGACCTTCCCCTTGGTGGTGTTGTCAACGGCGGAGTAAAAACCGGCCACGGGGCGGAGCAACAGTCGGCCACGGTGGCGCCGGCCTGAGACCGCCGGG
>NZ_KQ410727.1 GCF_001262505.1 Shinella sp. SUS2 | reverse complement strand
TGTCCTTATGCCTGTCCATAGCGACAAAACGACAGATTCATCTCAACCGCTCAAGGCGGCGCTCCTCGGATGCTTACGATCGTGTCGCGCAAATCCTGACTTTCCGCCGAAATCCTCCAACACTGAGAAATCAGCGATTTTCTTGTCGCGATATTCGGCCGCGAGAAGCTCAGCTTCGCGACCGAACTTTGCAACATCACCTAAACCGGGCTACGACTTCTTCAATGCCAATCCGACACCCTTTCAGGAAAAGCGCGTGTCAAAAGCCTTGGTGTAGTCGGTTTCCTGCTTCAGCAACCCCACCCTGACCAATTCGTCGGCGAGCCATTTGTAGCGCTCAGCGGTCAGGCAACCGATGCCCTTATCCAGCGCTTCGCCGCTATCAACGATGCCGTGTTTGTTGATCTTCTCGATGGCATATTCAGTTTGGCCAAAGCGGCGACCATCTTCTCGCGGACGCGCTGCACCGGATCGGCGGCGGAGCGAACCGGAACTGCGCTGGCGAGCTTGAGGACCTTGAGATGGGACATGCTGCGATCCTTTCCGAAACCGTTGAACATGTTCTCGGGATACAGCCATCTGCCAAAAGGGCGAACGAAGCGTTTTCTGAGGTATGTCCGATTTAGCCCTTAGATTGCAGGGCTGATTTGAACATGCCTGAGAAGGGGTGGAAAGCGGTCAGCGACTTTCCAATTGGCTGGCAAAAAACAGCCTTCATTCGGCTTCCATGAAGTCGAACGGCTTTGCAGGGGCGAACTGGTCCGATGCCTCGCCGGCAAGGATACGAGCCATGTCAACCCCGAGATCCAGTTTGCGGACATGCGCGCCTTCAGAGAAGTCGAGTTTCTTCAAATCCACCCAGAAAACGTTGGGTGACGTTGCCGATTCACCATAGAAAAGCATGCTCTTCTGGTCCGCCACCACACGCCAGCGGGTCGTGGAAAGGTTCGGTGCCTCTGGAATGCTTACGCCATAGGGTGCCGAAGCGTTGCGGATCACGCTGAAAACGGCGGCGGCGGCAACCCGGTGATCGTCGCTCTGGGTCACCGTGTTGATATAGAAGCCGGCGCGTACGAAACGGTCTTCGGAGCGCCCGCTGCCGGGAAGGAATTTGAGGGAGTCGACCGCACTCCAGTATTTTTGCAAGGCGAGTTGGTCATCATAAGGCGGATCGTTCGTCACCACCTGATACGCGCGGCCATGATGGATGTTCAGCCTTCCATCGATCCACTCAAGAATGGCGCTGTCGCCGGTGGCGTCGGAGAGCGTCAAATGCAGTGGCGCGAGGCTGCCGGGACGGCCGGGCACTTCGCCGCTCACGACCTGCACAGGATGGGCGCGCGTATATTCAACCGCTTCCGAGACCGTTGCGAATTGATCGAGGTAGAATTGCGCCCAGATCGAGAGCGACATGCGCGACGTCGTTCCGTCGTCCTCCGGAAATTTCGTGGCGTTGAGCCATAGCAGGCTGGCGTTGAGGCCGGCTTCGTTCATGCCGTCGACCGTCGAGATATCGTAGCCGGAAACGGCCAGACTGCCGAACTTCGATGTCCATTCCACCGACCGCGGACCGGCGGCCCCGCTGCGCTTCATACCGCGGGGAAAAACCCAGAAGTTGCTGATCATCGGGTCCTTGAAGTCCATGTTGCGACCCGTCAGAATCCGCCCGTCAGGCCCCTGATAGACGACCCGTGTGCAGGCCTGGGCCTCGGCGGTCAGCAGCGCCGCAGCGGCGGTCAAGGTAACAAGGAAGCGTGTGAACCGAGACATGTTGAACATCATTCCATCCATAAGAAGGCTACGCGAAACCGTTGCCGATCAGAACCGATAGGTCAGGCCGAGAACCGGGCCGCTGAGGCGCGTGTCATAGACGTGACCGCCGCGCTTGTAATCAACGTCGAGTACCTTGTAGCCCACGGAGGCGGATAGGCGATCGCTGAAGACATAATTGACGGTTGCCAGCGCCGACCATGTGAGATCGGAGCCGGCGCCGAATCCGCCGATGTCAGCCTGCGCCTGCACCGACAACTTTTCCGTGATAGGAAGGAAGGCGCGTAGACCGACCAGTGGATCGACCCAGCCGAAGCTTTCGTCGTGATTGACAGACCCTCTCAAGCCGCCAATGCTCCCGGTAAGCGTCACATCGTTCGAGATGTACCAGAAGCGAGCGCCGCCAAGGGCATCCAGAGTGAACTGCGATGTATCGACAACCCGGTACCCGCCCATCATCGTGGCAGTGAACTGCCTCGTGTCAACCTTCGCATCGATGTTGCCGCCCGGCGGGATCACGCCGACACCCGGAATCGTCAATGCAGGCAGGGGCCCGACCCCATGGCCATCCGTCGTATCGACATACATGATGTCGCCCGAAAAGACGAAGCGGTCGTGGCGTCCCCAGATGTTGATGAAGCCGCCGAAATTCAGGTCGTCCATGACGTCGGAGAACGACTTTTCTACGCCGATCGTCGGGCCTCGTTGAAACGGAGAAATGCGCCCGTCGAGGCCGGCCGCCCACAAATAGGGCGTGACCTGCAAGGCCCAATTTTGGGTGTCTACCGGGACTTGCCCTTCCGCCAAGTTGAGAGCAGTGTCCGCACCATACGCGGAATGCGCACCGCAAAGGGATAGGGCAAGGACGACGGCATACCAAGGCGACAGAACCTCGCCGATGCCGGCGACGAACGGTCGCTCTTGAGGAGTGTGGTAGGCTTGATTCCGACCGTTGACCAGATCTTGTAATTTTTTGCCGGATCGAAACAGCATGACGCTCCCCTCTCTTTCCATTCACGTCAACTAAATTACTGATATCAATTAATAAATTGCGATATTTGATACTATGCTCCATACAGATCTCACCAAGTTCACGCAACCCACGACAGATTTGATTCAAGAAACTAGCGATCTGCAGGGGACGCTTTAAGCGTCCTCACCTCCTGCCATGAACGGCAGAAATTAAGGTCGGAAGCGGAAATGCCAATCGCGCAGCGACAGAAGCTCCACCATCCAGCATTCCAAGATCGCCGTCAAAATGGGACATCCCGTCATCGTATTGGAGACAACAGGGCATCCCATGCCACGGGGGAAGGCACGAACGGATGATGGTATGTCAGGGAAACTGTAACCCTAGGTCTTCGCTCGAAAGTCCATGCAGCTATCCGGGAATTCATTACGGAAATCGTCTTCGACAGCGACGACCATTCCGCAATCGTCATCATAGCCAATGGTGTTTCCCATACCGGATTCAGCATGGGCGTTTCAATCGACAGTTCAGAGCACTAGCAGCGTAGTCGCATGGGACGAGAGTTCGCTCCACCGAATTTTCGAAGAGGTCCCTCGCTTGCAGCGATGCACAGCGTGCTTTGCTGAAACACGGTAAGGGGAAAAGAGATCCTTGCAGATTTTCACCACCTGTTAACCATAAACTAACCCTTGGCTAATAGAGTGTTACCATGAGCGTAGACGTGGGAAATAACGCCGTTTTCCAAACACTTAAGCGCGAAGCGCCCGTGTAAACAAAACAGCATTGGACTTTACGTTCGCTTAGGAAATCAAAAAGGGTCGCAGGCCGCAGACATGCCAAAGGTAGAAGCAAGAGATCGCGAGGCAAGGATGCCCCGCCTGTCATGGCCTCTGGCCGGTCTTCTGCTTGCCGGCACCATGCTTGCAGCCACCCCCGCGTTCGCCCAGCAGCGGACCGTAGACGAGACACCCACATTCCAGGAGCCGCTCGACCCCCTCGTCCAGGCAACCGGGAGCGAGACGCCGGACACGACGGCGCTGCCGGGTGCCGAGACCACAGCATCGACCGGAGCGCTGAGCGACCCCGCCCTCACGGGCGATCAGGCCGAGGCGCTTTCCGAAGCCGCAAGCGACAACGACGCCATCCGGCGCACCGCCAGCGAGGGTGAGCGGCTGAACCTGCGGGAAGGCAGCGCCGACGCGACGAGAAGCAATTTCGGCGATCCCTATGAGCCGACCGGCATCCGCGTCGGCACGTTCGTGCTGCGTCCATCGATTACCCAGAGCATCGGCCATGAGCGCACGAAGGCCGGCAGCACGACGCGCCGGACCTATTCGCAGACCGGTTTTCGCGGCTCGCTGACCTCCGACTGGTCCCGCCACCAACTGATCATCAATGCCGAGGGCATCTACCAGCGCAACATCAGCGGCACCGGCGAGACGGAGCCGCAGGCGCGCATCGACAGCGACCTGCGCCTCGACCTCAGCGACGACACCATCGCGAACCTCACCGCCGGCTACAGTTTCGAACGCGAGGATTCCGCCGATCCCAACGCCGTCGACGGTGCCAGCGCCCAGTCCGGCGTGCATGGCTTTACCGCCGGTGCGCGCGTCCAGCGCGATTTCGGCGTGATCCGCGGCACGATCGGCGCCGAGATCGATCGCGAGGTCTACGGGTCGGTAAAACTCGCCAATGGCGGGAAGCTCAGTCTTTCCGATCGGAATTTCACGGAAGGCACGCTGACGGGACGCGTCGGCTTCGAACTATCGCCGGCGCTGATTCCCTATCTCGAGGCTTCGATCGGCCGTTCGATCTATGACGAGAAACGCGATTCACTCGGCTACGAGCGTTCCAGTTCGACGGTGGTCGGTCGTGCCGGCGTGGAAATCGACCTTGGCGAGAAGCTGCGTGGCGATCTCGGTATGGGCTATCGGCGCTCCGCCTTCGACGACAGCCGCCTGAAATCGATCGCTGCCCTCGCGCTCGACGGCACGCTCACCTGGTCGCCGCAGCGTGGCACGGAACTCCGGCTCGGCCTCGCCACGGCGATCGAACCGTCTACCACCGCGGGCGAAAGCGGCTACGTCTCCTATGCCACTACGGCCGAACTGACGCACGAACTGCGCGAAAACCTCGTCGCGCGCCTGAGCGGCGCCTATACGTGGCGGGATTTCCGTTCGTCCGGCAGTGCCGATCAGAATGTCTACCTGGTCGGCACGGGTCTCACCTGGGACCTCAACCGCTGGCTCGCGCTGACCGGCGACGTCTCCTACGAGTTGACGAGCCAGTCGCGCGGCAGCGACACCGGCGTCACGCGCGCCGGCATCGGCCTCGTCCTGCGCCGCTAAAGCCTATTTCAGCTTGGCGACGAGTTCCTTCAGCGGGCCTTCGACAGCCGGGCGGATATCCGCACGGGCCAGCGCGAAGGCGATGTTGGCCAGAATGAAGCCGTCCTTGGCGCCACAGTCATAGGTCTCGCCACGGAAGTGGTAGGCGGCGAACTTCTGGACATCGGCAAGCTTCACCATGGCGTCGGTGAGCTGGATCTCGTTGCCGGCGCCTCGCTCCTGCGTGGAAAGGATCGGGAAGATTTCCGGCTGGAGAATGTAGCGGCCGTTGATGAAGAAGTTGGAGGGCGCAGTGCCCTGCGGGGGCTTCTCGACCATCTTGGTGATGGCAAAACCGTCGCCGATCTTCTCGCCGACGCCGACGATACCGTATTTATGGGACTGCTCCGGCGCGCATTCCTCGACGGCGATGACGTTGGCCCCACTGTGCTCGAAAAGCTCGACCATCCCCTTCAGGCAGCCCTTCTCACCCTTCATGATCATGTCGGGCAGGAGCAGCGCAAAGGGTTCGTTGCCGACCAGCTCGCGGGCACACCAGACAGCATGGCCGAGACCCAGCGGCTCCTGCTGGCGGGTGAAGCTCGTCGAGCCGGCGACCGGCAGGATGCTTTCGAGCAGCGTCAGCTCGGCGGTCTTGTTGCGCTGGCGCAGCGTCTGTTCCAGTTCGACCTGGATGTCGAAATAGTCCTCGATGACCGCCTTGGAACGCCCCGTCACGAAGATCAGGTGCTCGATGCCGGCGTCCAGCGCCTCGTCCACCACATACTGGATGACGGGCTTGTCCACGACGGTCAGCATTTCCTTCGGAACGGCCTTGGTGGCCGGGAGGAAGCGGGTGCCGAGACCGGCCACTGGGAAGACTGCTTTGCGAACCTTGCGTGCCTGCGACATATTCACCTCGTTGCGCCCGTCGCCATCATAGCCGGGACGTATTTGTGCCGAAATAGAAGCCAATTGCTATTTTTTTGCAAAGGAAGACTTTTTTGCGAAGGAAGACGGGGCAAATTTTTGATGGTAAAGAATTTGTTGACTTCGTTTTTATAAGTTTTGCGTTCAGCCGGTGGTTCCACGCCATCGTACCGAAATTTGAGAAACGGACACGACAGCTGATGACACAGAATCTGAAAACCGTTCTGCGCCGATCCGCGCTCACTCTCCTCCTGTCGGCCGGGCTTTTCGCCCAGGCCACCGCAGCCCGCGCGGACGCCCGCTTCCAGAAGTGGATCGCCGACTTCTACGCGACGGCATCGGAAGCCGGTATCAGCAAATCGACCTACCAGAAGGCGTTTTCCGGCGTCAAGACACCCGACCCGGCCGTCCTCGAAAAGGCCGCCTACCAGCCGGAATTCAAGCACAAGATCTGGGACTACCTTGATTCGCGCGTCAACCCGTACACGGTGCGCATCGGCCAGGAAATGGCGGCAAAACACGGCCGCACGCTCGCCGCCCTCGAGCGCCATTTCGGCGTCGACCGCAACATCCTGCTGGCCATCTGGTCGATGGAATCGAACTACGGCGCGGTGCTCGAAAAGGACGACCGGCTGCACTACGTACCACGAGCGCTCGCAACACTCGCCTATGCCGACAAGAAGCGTGCGAAGTTTGCACGCACGCAGCTGATTGCCGCGTTGAAGATCATCCAGCGCGGCGACATTGCAGCCTCCGACATGACCGGCTCCTGGGCCGGCGCCATGGGCCACACCCAGTTCATCCCGACGAGCTATCTGATCTATGCCGTCGACGCTGACGGCAACGGTCACCGCGACATCTGGAATTCGGTGCCGGACGCACTGGCGACCGCCGCAAACCTGCTTGCCAAGAACGGCTGGCAGGCCGGCAAGACCTGGGGTTACGAGATCATCGTACCGACCGGCGGCAGTAAATATTCCGGCCAGACGAAGACGCTTGCCCAATGGGCGAAGCTCGGCTTCACGCGCCCGAACGGCTCCGGTTTCAAGAACGGTGCGGACCGCGCCGAGCTGAAGCTGCCGGCAAACGGCGGGCCGGGCTTCCTGATGACCAAGAACTTCTTCGTTATCAAGCGCTACAACGCATCGGATTCCTACGCGATGGGTGTCGGCATGCTCGCCGACCAGCTCGCCGGCTATAGCGGCGTCAAGCAGCGCTGGCCGCGTCCGGAGGGCACACTCGACATCACGGAAAAATTCGAGCTGCAGACCCGTCTCAAGGAACTTGGCTACTACGACGGCGAAGTGGACGGCAATTTCGGCTCCGGCTCCAAGGCCGCGATCCAAGCCTTCCAGAACCGCATGGGCCTCTCGGCGGATGGCGAGCCGAGCCTGCAAGTGCTGAAGGCCCTGCGCCGCTAGGGCCTGTCGCAGTGAGGCGAAGGCGCCTCGGCCCCGACATGCGATAGTGCTCGAATCCCATAGAGACGAACAGGGGCGCTCCGGCGCCCCTTCTTGTTCGGGCTTTCGCTTGGCCCGCGCATTTGCCATCATGCCGCCACCGGGATCCGGCAAGGTAGCGGTCGAGACGGGAGCCTTCGCGATGAGCACGACAACGACCATGCGGATTGTGCGCCTCGGACTGGCCTTTGTGGCTGGGGCGAGCATCGTGGTGACCGCTCTTCCGGCCGAAGCCCAGCAGCGCAAGGAGCGCAAGACCATCCTGGAGCTGCTCTTCGGCAAACCGAAGCGCGAGGAGTCCGTACCGGAGCGGCAAATCAAGAAGCCGCGCACCGTCAACCGCAAGAAGAAGCAGACGACGACCATCGCGACGAAACCGGAGCCTGCGGCGATCGAGAAGCTGCCGGACGCCAAGGTCGTGCTTGTCGTCGGCGACTTCATTGCCGGAAGCCTCGGCGAAGGCCTCGTCGCCGCCTTCGAATCGACACCCGGCATCATCGTCGAGCGGCGGACCAACGGTTCTTCCGGCATCGTACGCGAGGACTACTACAACTGGCCGGCTTCCCTGCCCGGCCTGATCGCGGAAACGAAGCCCGCCCTCGTCGTGCTCAGCATGGGCGCCAACGACCGGCAGCAGATGGCGGTGGCCGGCGAGAAGGAAAAGTTCCGTTCCGAAGCCTGGACAAAGGAATATGAAGCACGGGTGGAGCGCCTTGCCACGCTCGCCCGCCAGGGCAGCAAGCCGATGATGTGGATCGGCATGCCGGCCTTCCAGTCTTCGGCCATGACGGCCGACATGACGACGCTGAACACCATCTATCGTGCTGGTGTCGAGAAGGCCGGTGGCGAATTCGTCGATATCTGGGACGGCTTCGTCGACGAAAACGGCAAGTTCGTCATTTCCGGCTCCGACATCAACGGTCAGCAGGTGCGCTTGCGCGGCTCCGACGGCATCAACTTCACCAAGGCCGGCAAGCGTAAGCTCGCCTTTTATGTGGAGAAGGAAATCCGCCGCGTGCTGGGCGACGCCGCTGCCGACGGCCCCGGACTGCAGGGCGACCTCAAGGATCTGGTGGTGACCGCACCGGCCGAGGACACCGAAATCACCAAGACCCTGCCGATCAGCCTCTCCGACCCGGCACTCGATGGCGGCACCGCGCTGCTCGGGGGCACGGCGATCAAAGGCAACGGCAAGAGCCTGCGCGAAAAGCTGGTGGAGAAGGGCGAGATCGCCGACGCCCCGCTCGGCCGGGTCGACGATTTCCGCTTGAATAAAATTGCAACGCCTTGATCATAGACGGGTGCTTTGACGGCGCCCTGCCTTCGAGGCTGTTGTACGCCTTTCGTTGCTCGGCAGTCGAATCAGGCCACGATCCGGGGCAACATGATTCGGGCACAGAGACCGGGCTTGCGGTTTTCCAGCACGAAGCTGCCATTCGCCTCCTCGACGAAGCTCTCCGCAATGGCCAGTCCCAATCCCGCGCCTTCGCTTGTCGTGTCGAGACGACCGCCGCGCTTCAGCACGAACTCGATCTCCTCCTCGGGGATGCCCGGCCCGTCATCGACGACTTCGATGACCGCGGCCGCCCCCTCCGCCCGGGCAAAAATACCGACGGTGGTCTTGGCGTAACGCGCGGCATTTTCGGCAAGGCTGCCGAGGATTTCGGCGAGGTCCTCGGCATCGATGCGCAGAATGAGGCCCGGTTCGATTTCCTGCTGCCAGTCGAGGTCACGCCCGGCCGGCGTGCGCGAGACCACGCTGACGACCTGCGAGGCGACGCGGCCGAGATCGCTGCGTGCCGTGTGCCCGCGCTCGGCCTGGCGGGCACGAGCCATCTCGTGATCGACATGGCGCCGCATGCGCAGGATGATCGCCTCGATATCGCGAGCGACGCTCTCCTCGCCCCGCTCGCGCAGGCGCAGCACGTCGCCGGAGAGTATCTGCAACGGTGTCTTGAAACCATGGGCAAGGTCGGCTGCCCGCTCGCGCGCCTTGCGCAACTGGTTCTCCCGCGATTGCAAGAGGGCATCCACCTCGCCGGTGAGCGGCAGGACCTCGTCCGGGAAATCGGTTCCGAGCCGTTCCGCCTTGCCGGCGCGAATGGCCGAAAGGCGCTCCGTCAGCGTCGCCAGCGGACGAAGGCCGACGAAGATCTGCACGAAGCTCGCAGCCAGGAGAAGGACGGCGAGCACCTGCACATAGGGCAGAAGATCTCCCTCGAATTCATCCGTGGCGCGCGAAATATCAGTTCGATCGATGGCGACGGCGACACGCAGGGGCAGCGCCCCGGCCCGCTCGCTGGTCACAACCTCACGCTCGACGAGCAGCAGCGACGCATCCCCCGGCCCCTTGATGGTCGCCGTATGGACACCGCCGGCCGGGATATCCGGCAGGGTTAGCACATCGTCCCAGAGCGAACGGGAGCGCAGCCGCTTCCCATCCCCCTCGATCTGCCAGTAGAGCCCCGAAAGCGGCCGCTCGAACCGCGGATCGACCGGCGGCTTGACGAGGTGGAGCGTGGCGCCCGGCTGTTCGGCAAGACCGGCGATCACCTGGTTGAGATGCAGCATCAACTCCGCGGCGATGCGCCGCTCCACATGCCGCTCGAACAGTGTCGACAGAACGAAGAACGCCGCCACGAGGGCGGCGATGATGGATGCGGCGCCGGCAAGCGCCAGGCGGAGACGCAGCGAACGGCGCGTCACGGAGCAGTCTCGCCCATATAGTAGCCGAAGCCGCGCCGCGTGCCGATGGCAACCGCGCCAAGCTTCTTGCGAAGGCGTGCGACAAGTGCTTCCAGTGCATTGGCATCGCGGGAGAAATCATCGCCGTAGAGATGTTCCTGCAGCTCGGTCGGCGGCACGATGCGGTCGCGGTGATGGCCGAGATAGCTGACGAGGCGATACTCAAGCGGTGTCAGCGATTGCGGCACGCCGTTGACGCTGACGCGCATCGCCCGTGTGTCGATGGTGACGGTTCCGATGGCGATCGTCGCCGCGCCGTGCCCGACGGACCGGCGGATGAGCGCACGGGCACGGGCCAGCAGCTCCTCGAACTGGAAAGGTTTCGGCAGATAGTCGTCGGCGCCGGCATCAATGCCCTCGACACGCTCGGCCCAGCTTCCGCGGGCTGTCAGCACCAGCACCGGCATGTGGCGGCCGTTGGCGCGCCAGCGCTTCAGGAGAGACATGCCATCCATGCTGGGCAGACCGAGATCGAGGATGATGAGGTCATAATCCTCCGTATCTCCCAGGAACCAGGCGTCCTTACCGTCCGAGGCGGTCTCGACGGTATAGCCGGCCCCCGTCAGCACGGCGGAAACATCGGCCGCAATGCGGGCATCGTCCTCGACGAGAAGCAGGCGCATCAGTCGTCGTCGTCCTCTACGATCGCCATCGTCTTGGCATCGAGCTGCAACTCGATGATCTGGCCGGACGGCTGGATGAACTCCAGCTCATATATATAGCGATCGCCTTCACGCTCAAGCTCGACTTCGATGAGATCGCCCTCGACATGCTTGCGGGCTTCCACGATGATCTGCTCGAGCGGACGCACGAGGCCCTGTTCGAGGGCGCGGCGCGCTTCTTCATGCTCTACCGCATCGTCGTCATCGTCCGCTTGCGCGCCCATCGGCGGCACCACGGAAAGGGCGACGAACAGGGCCAGCGCCAGCGGAAAAGGGGTCAATATCTTCTTGATCATGGGCCTACCTATACGCGCATCAAGCTGACAAATCGCTGACAGCGCCTGTCAGGCAAGCAACAGGCGGGCTGTGCCAAACCTCTCCTCACAACGACAGGAAAGGACTTCGCAAATGCGCCCCATCACGACCGGCCTTCTCGCCGCCAGCCTGCTTGCCCTTAGCGTGCCGGCCCTTGCAGAAACCACCACTGCACCCGTTCGCAAGACGCTGGAACAGGTCGCCACGGAACTTTCGGCCAAGGGCTACGTTATCCGCGAGCTCGAAATGGACGACGGCCACTTCGAGGCAAAGATCGTGGATGCAAAAAACGTGATCAGCGAAGCCAGGATCGACAGCTACACCGGTGAGATCCTTCGCCTCGAGCGCGAAGACTGATCCCCGCCCACTCCCCATTCCATTGACCTCCCAAAAGAACAAGGACACTCCTCATGGTTAAGATTATCGGCACCTCTTCCAACAACACGCTCAAGGGCCAGTCGACGGGCGACGACCTCTACGGCAAGGGCGGCAACGACAAGCTCTTCGGCTATGGCGGCAATGACGACCTGGAAGGCGGCACCGGCAACGACTGGCTGCAGGGCGGCACCGGCAATGACGAGCTGACCGGCGGCTCGGGCCGTGACACCTTCGTCTTCTCCGCCGGCCGCGACGAAATCGACGATTTCTCCACGAGCGCCGACAAGATCATCATCGACAGCGCCCTCGGCGTGAAGAGCTTTGCCGAGCTGAAGGCGATCGCCAAGTCCGTCGATAGCGGTGAAGACGTGCGCTTCGACTTCGGCAACGGCAATACGCTGACGCTCGAGGACACCAAGCTGTCGAGCCTCAAGGAAAGCCACTTCTCCTTCAAGGCAGTTGACACCGACGAGCCGAAGGACCCGCGTTCGGGCGATGACGTGCTGAACGGCAACAGCAAGGCCAACACCATCTCCGGCGGCGACGGCAATGACCGCATCTCCGGCCACGGCGGCAACGACAAGCTTTCGGGCGACGCCGGCAACGACAAGATCTGGGGCGGCTCCGGCCATGACGACCTGGAAGGCGGATCGGGCAACGACCAGCTCTTCGGCGGTTCGGGCAATGACGACCTCGAAGGCGGTTCCGGCAACGATCGCCTGGACGGCGGCTCCGGCAACAACGAACTGGAAGGCGGCGCCGGCCGCGACACCTTCGTCTTCAAGACCGGCAAAACCGAAATCGAGGATTTCCAGGCGAATTTCGACACGATCGAAATCTCCAAGAGCCTCGGCGTCTCCAGCTTCGCCGACCTCACGGACATCGCCCGCACGGCCGATGGCGGCAAGGACGTGGTGTTCGACTTCGGCCAGAGCGAACTGCGCCTCGACGACGTCAAGCTCGCCGACCTCTCGGCGTCGGACTTCCTCTTCGTCTGAGGCGGACACGGCCCCTCATCCCGCTGCCGCGACCTTCTCCCCGCAAGCGGGGAGAAGGGATTTTGCGGCAAGGCCACGCCCAAAACACTGGAAAGCGATGCGGCATACGCCTTCTCCCCGCTTGTGGGGAGAAGGTGCCGGCAGGCGGATGAGGGGCACTTCACCAACGATGAAAGGGCGCGCCGGTTTCCCGGAGCGCCCTTTCATCGTTGTCAAAAACCTCAGCGCGGCAGTGTGGTGGAACCCATCAGCGCCTCGTCGATCGCGCGGGCGGCCTGGCGGCCTTCGCGGATCGCCCAGACGACCAGCGACTGGCCGCGACGCACGTCGCCGGCGGTCCAGAGCTTTTCCACCGAAGTCTTGTAGTCGCGGTCGTTGGCGATGACGTTCGAGGAGCCGCGCTTGTCGGTGTTGATCGCGAGCTTGTCGCCGAGATCCTTCAGCACGCTGTTCGTGAAGGGCCCGCGGAAGCCGATGGCGATGAAGGCAAGATCCGCCTTGATGATGAACTCCGTGCCGGGTATCGGCTTGCGGCGATCGTCCACCTGGCAGCACTTGACGCCCGTCAGCACACCGTCCTCGTCGCCGACGAATTCGAGCGTACCGACCTGGAACTCGCGCACGGCGCCTTCGGCCTGCGAGGAGGAAGTGCGCATCTTCGTCGCCCAGAACGGCCAGACGGCGAGCTTGTCTTCCTTTTCCGGCGGCTGCGGGCGAATGTCGAGCTGCGTGACCTTCACTGCGCCCTGGCGGAAGGCCGTGCCGACGCAGTCCGACGCGGTATCGCCGCCACCGACGACGACGATATGCTTGCCGCCGGCGAGAATCGGATCCGACGGCCAACCGACGCTGTCGATGTTCTCGCGGCCGACGCGGCGGTTCTGCTGCACGAGATAGGGCATGGCATCGTGCACGCCGGTAAATTCGACGCCCGGAATACCGGCATCGCGCGGCGTTTCGGAGCCGCCGCAATAGAGCACGGCGTCATGTTCGGCGAGCATCTCGTCCATCGGCTTGTCGACGCCGACATTGACGCCGTAATGGAAGGTGACGCCCTCGCCCCGCATCTGGTCGACGCGGCGGTCGATGAAGTTCTTCTCCATCTTGAAGTCCGGAATGCCGTAGCGCAGCAAGCCGCCGGCCTTGGATTCGCGCTCGTAGAGATGGACCTCGTGGCCGGCGCGGGCGAGCTGCTGGGCGGCCGCCATGCCGGCCGGGCCGGAACCGATGACCGCGGCCTTCTTGCCGGTCTTCACCGTCGCCGGCTGCGGCACGATGTAGCCCATCTCATAGGCCTTGTCAGCGATCGCCTGCTCGACGGTCTTGATCGAAACCGGCGCGTCTTCCAGGTTCAGCGTGCAGGCTTCCTCGCAGGGCGCGGGGCAGACGCGGCCGGTGAATTCAGGGAAGTTGTTGGTCGAATGCAGGTTGCGGATCGCCTCTTCCCAGTTGCCGTTATAGACGAGGTCGTTCCAGTCCGGGATCTGGTTGTGGACAGGACAGCCCGTCGGGCCGTGGCAATAGGGAATGCCGCAATCCATACAGCGCGCGGCCTGCTTCTGCACCTCGGGGTCCGACATCGGAATGGTGAACTCGCGGAAATGGCGGATGCGGTCGGAGGCCGGCTGATACTTCGCCACCTGCCGGTCGATTTCCATGAAACCAGTAACCTTGCCCACTTTTGTAATCCTTGCTCAAAACGGGGCGGCTGGGCCCCAGTACCAGTAGGCAACTCCCGCTACCAATCCCAGTACGATGAATTCGATCCTGATCTCGCCGTTCACGAGGGTCGCAATCCCGGGGACTGCGACCGCAACACCAAGCGCAATCAGTCGGTGAAGGTAGGTGAACCGCTGCCTCACTCGGCAGCGATCCCCATCCTCATGCGCTCCATCTCTTCGAGCGCGCGGCGGTACTCGACCGGCATCACCTTGCGGAATTTCGGACGATACTCGGCCCACTGGTCGAGGATCTCCTTGGCCCGCGGCGAGCCGGTATAGTGCAGGTGGTTCGAGACGAGCTGGTAGAGCCGCTCCTCGTCATGGCGCGTCATGTCGTCGGACACGTCGACCATGCCCTTGTGCATGAGGTCGCCACCATGGTGGTGCAGCTTCTCCAGCATGTCGTCCTCTTCCGGCACCGGCTCGAGCTCGACCATCGCCATGTTGCAGCGGCGGGCGAAATCGCCTTCCTCGTCCAGCACATAGGCGACACCGCCCGACATGCCGGCCGCGAAGTTGCGGCCGGTCTGGCCGATGACGACAACGACGCCGCCCGTCATGTATTCGCAGCCATGATCGCCCACGCCCTCGACGACCGCGACGGCACCGGAATTGCGCACGGCAAACCGCTCGCCGGCCACGCCGTTGAAGTAGCACTCGCCCGAGATCGCGCCGTAGAGCACCGTGTTGCCGACAATGATCGATTCATGCGGCACCGCCCGGTTGCCCTCCGGCGGACGCACGACAATGCGGCCGCCCGAAAGACCCTTGCCGACATAGTCGTTGCCGGCGCCAATCAGGTCGAAGGTGACGCCGCGGGCAAGGAACGCGCCGAAAGACTGGCCGGCCGTGCCGTGCAGCTTCACGGAGATCGTGTCGTCCTTCAGACCCTTGAAGCCGTAACGCTTGGCGACGGCGCCCGACAGCATCGCGCCGGCCGAACGGTCGACGTTCTTGATGTCGACCTCGAAGGCGACGGGCGTCTTCGATTCGAGCGCGGGCTTGGCCTCCTCGATCAGCTTGCGGTCGAGCACGTCATGGATCGGATGGTTCTGCCGCTCGGTCCAATAGGTCGCCTCCTTCGGCGCTTCGACCTTGTGGAAGATGCGCGAGAAGTCGAGACCGTTGGCCTTCCAGTGCGAGATCATCTTCTCCTTTTCGAGCAGCTCGGAGGCGCCGATGATCTCGTTCAGCGAGCGAACGCCGAGCGAGGCCAGGATTTCGCGCACCTCTTCGGCAACGAAGAAGAAGTAGTTGATGACATGCTCCGGCGCGCCCTTGAAGCGCTTGCGCAGCACTGGATCCTGCGTGGCGACCCCCACCGGACAGGTGTTGAGATGACACTTGCGCATCATGATGCAGCCGGCCGCAATCAGCGGCGCGGTGGCGAAACCGAACTCGTCGGCCCCGAGCAGCGCGCCGATGACGACGTCGCGACCGGTCTTCAGGCCGCCGTCAACCTGCAGCGCGATGCGCGAACGCAGCTTGTTCAGCACGAGCGTCTGGTGCGTTTCGGCAAGGCCGATTTCCCAGGGAGAACCGGCATGCTTCAGCGAGGTGAGCGGCGAAGCACCCGTGCCACCGTCGAAGCCGGCAATGGTGATATGGTCCGCACGCGCCTTGGCGACACCGGCGGCAACCGTGCCGACGCCGACTTCCGAGACGAGCTTGACCGAGATATCCGCCTCTGGGTTGACGTTCTTCAGGTCGTAGATGAGCTGCGCCAGGTCCTCAATGGAGTAGATATCGTGGTGCGGCGGCGGCGAGATGAGGCCGACGCCCGGCGTGGAGTGACGGGTTTTCGCAACCGTCGCATCCACCTTATGGCCGGGCAACTGGCCGCCCTCGCCGGGCTTGGCGCCCTGCGCGACCTTGATCTGCAGCATGTCCGCATTGACCAGGTATTCAGTGGTCACACCAAAGCGGCCGGAAGCGATCTGCTTGATCGCCGAGCGTTCCGGATTCATCGAACCATCCGGCAGCGGCAGGTAACGGTCGGCTTCCTCGCCGCCCTCGCCGGTGTTCGACTTGCCGCCGATCCGGTTCATGGCGACGGCCAGCGTCGTGTGCGCCTCGCGGGAAATCGAGCCGAAGGACATCGCGCCCGTCGAGAAGCGCTTGACGATATCGACCGCCGGTTCGACCTCGTCGATGGAGATCGGCTTACGGTCGGCCGCTTCCGCGCCCTTGATGGAGAACAGGCCGCGGATCGTGTTCATGCGCAGCGCCGAGCTGTTCACCAGTTCGGCGAATTCCTTGTAGCGATCGGCCGCATTGCCGCGCACCGCATGTTGCAGCGAGGCAATGACGTCGGGCGTCCAGGCGTGCTCCTCGCCGCGCATGCGGTAGGCATATTCGCCGCCGATATCCAGCGTGTTGGCGAGCAGCGGATCACGGCCAAAGGCGGCCTTGTGGCGGTTGAAGGTCTCCTGCGCGATGGCATTGAGGTCGATGCCCTCGATGGTCGTCGCCGTGCCGAAGAAGTACTTGTCGGTGAGGTCGGACGACAGGCCGATGGCGTCGAAAATCTGCGCGCCGCAATAGGACTGGTAGGTCGAAATGCCCATCTTGGACATGACCTTCAGGATGCCCTTGCCGATCGCCTTGATGTAGCGATAGACGATTTCCTCCGCATCCACCTCCTTCGGAAACTCGCCGCGCTTGTGCATGTCGGTGAGCGTGTCGAAGGCCAGGTACGGGTTGATCGCTTCCGCACCGTAACCGGCGAGAAGACAGAAGTGGTGCACTTCGCGCGGCTCGCCGGATTCAACGACGAGGCCGACCGAGGTGCGAAGACCCTTGCGGATCAGATGGTGGTGCACGGCGGCGGTAGCGAGAAGCGCCGGGATCGCCACGCGGTCCGGGCCGATCTGGCGGTCGGAGAGCACGATGATGTTGTAGCCCGAGGTGACCGCCTGTTCGGCGCGCTCGCAGAGCCGGTCGAGGATTTCCGGCAGGCCTTCGGCACCGCGCGAGACGTCATAGGTGAAGTCCAGCGTCTTGGTGTCGAAGCGGTCCTCGACATGGCCGATGGAGCGGATCTTTTCGAGGTCGCCATTGGTAAGGATCGGCTGACGCACTTCCATGCGCTTGGCCTTGGCCGCACCGCCATGGTCAAGGATGTTCGGCCGCGGGCCGATGAAGGAGACGAGGCTCATGACCAGTTCCTCGCGGATCGGGTCAATGGGCGGGTTCGTCACCTGCGCAAAGTTCTGCTTGAAATAGGTGTAGAGCAACTTGGTCTTGTCGGACATGGCCGAGATCGGCGTGTCCGTACCCATGGAGCCGATCGCCTCCTGGCCGGTCGTCGCCATCGGCGACATCAGGAGCTTGGTGTCCTCCTGGGTATAGCCGAAGGCCTGCTGGCGGTCGCGCAGTGAGACGTCGCGGCGCAGCGCCCGCGGCTCGACCGGGCCGAGGTCTTCGAGAATGATCTGGGTGTTGTCGAGCCATTCCCGGTAAGGGTGCTTTGCGGCGAGCGCGGACTTCACCTCTTCGTCGGAGATGATGCGGCCCTCTTCCATGTCGATGAGCAGCATCTTGCCCGGCTGGAGGCGCCACTTCTTGACGATGCTCTCTTCCTTGACCGGCAGCGTGCCGGCCTCGGAGGCGAGGATGACGCGGTCGTCGTCGGTGACAAGATAGCGCGCCGGACGCAGGCCGTTGCGGTCGAGCGTCGCGCCGATCTGCCGGCCGTCGGTGAAGGCGACAGCGGCTGGGCCGTCCCACGGCTCCATCAGCGCGGCGTGGTATTCGTAGAACGCCTTGCGCTGCTGGCCCATCAACTGGTTGCCGGCCCAGGCCTCGGGGATCAGCATCATGACCGCATGCGCCATGGAATAGCCGCCGCGCACAAGGAATTCGAGCGCGTTGTCGAAACAGGCGGTATCCGACTGGCCCTCATAGGAGATCGGCCAGAGTTTGGTGATGTCCTCGCCGAACAGCGGCGACGAAACAGAGGCCTGGCGGGCCGCCATCCAGTTGACGTTGCCGCGCAGCGTGTTGATTTCGCCGTTATGGGCGACCATGCGATAGGGATGCGCCAGCTTCCACGACGGGAAGGTGTTCGTCGAGAAGCGCTGGTGCACGAGCGCGACAGCCGATTCGAAGCGCGGATCGGCAAGGTCCTTGTAATAGGCGCCCACCTGGTAGGCGAGGAACATGCCCTTGTAGACGATGGTCGTCGAGGAGAGCGAGACCGGGTAGAAGTTGCTCTCTTCGCCCTCGTATTCGTCGTAGATACGGTTGGAGATCACCTTGCGCAGGGTGAAGAGGCGGCGCTCGAATTCGCCGTTCGTCGCGGCCTCACGGCCAGCGCCGACGAAGACCTGAACATGGCGCGGCTCGGTGGCGGCGATCTCAGGGGCCTTGGAGAGGGAAGAATTGTCGACCGGCACGTCGCGGAAACCGATGAGGACCTGTCCCTCTTCGGCAACGACATCCCCGATAACCTTCTTGAAATAATCGACGAGCTTCTCGTCCTGGGGCATGAAGATGTGGCCGACGGCATATTCGCCTGCCTTCGGCAGCGTGATGCCCTGCTTGGCCATCTCCTCGCGGAAGAAGCGGTCCGGAATCTGAACGAGAATGCCTGCACCGTCGCCCATCAGCGGATCTGCGCCGACGGCGCCGCGATGCGTCAGGTTTTCGAGCATGAACAGCCCGTCCTGCACGATCTGGTGCGACTTCTTGCCTTTCAGATGCGCCACGAAGCCGACGCCGCAGGCGTCATGTTCGTTGCGCGGGTCATAGAGTCCCTGTTTTTTCGGCAGGCCCGTTGTAGAAGCGCGCGTTTTGGCGCCCGTCGCAGTCGTCTGCGACCGGGTCTGCCGACAGTCATGTGCTTGGGTCTTCTCCATCATCGTCTTCCCTCCTGTGGCCCATCCTGCGGGCATTCGTTTTCGCCCGTGTGACCGTCATCTGCCTTTCGGCTGGGCCGGCCCCGCGAGCGACTGCTTCAAGAACCCGATGCGACCAACAAGCGACGGTCGACCGGAATGATCATCAGGACCGTCTGGACAGCCAGGGTTTCGGAAGAACTCTCTTCCCTCCCCCGGCGCCGTTTCGGCAACGCGCCGCAGTCGCGGACGGTGCCTCTTCGGTCTCTTGACCGAAATAGGACAGTAAACCTGTCCTATTTCATGGGCTCTATGCCAGAAACACCCCCCGGCCGCAAGGCCATCATGCCAAATAATCACCACCTCATGAAGAAAAATTGCCCGCCCCGCCATATGCTTGAAATTAAATTACGGACACCCGGCACATTGTTTCCATTCCTTTCATTCTGGAGCCATGCGGCACTTTCGGCGGTTTTCGGCGATTGATCGCCTTCATTTCTCCATTATGGTCCTTTCGCAGCCTCATTCGAACTGGAAACCGCATGTTTTTCGCTTCCGACAACTGGGCCGGCGCCCATCCCGACATCGCACAGAGCCTCGTGACCGCAGCCGGCGGCTTCGCCTCGGCCTACGGCACCAGCGACCTCGACAAGCGTGTGGAAAAGACCTTTTCCGAGATTTTCGAACGCGACGTCGCGGTCTTCTTCGTCGGCACGGGCACGGCGGCCAATTCGCTGGCGCTCGCCAGCTTCAATCGCCCCGGCGGCCAGGTCTTCTGCCACCGCGAGGCCCATGTGAATGTCGATGAATGCAATGCGCCGGAATTCTTCGCCACCGGCGCCAAGCTGGTGCCGATCGACGGCCCCGCCGGCAAGCTCTCCCCGGATGCACTTGCCGCCGCCATCGGCCGCTTCCCACCGGATTTCGTGCATGGCGGGCAGCCGATGGCCGTCACCATCACCCAGGCGACCGAAGCCGGCACGGCCTATACGCTGGACGAAATCGCCGCCCTTTCAGACGTCGCGAAGAAGGCGCACCTGCCGCTGCACATGGACGGCGCGCGTTTCGCCAACGCCCTAGCGCATCTCGGCACGACGCCGGCGGAAATGACCTGGAAACGCGGCATCGACATCCTCTCCTTCGGAGGCACGAAGAACGGCTGCTGGTGCGCCGAAGCGCTGATACTGTTCGATCCCGGCAAGGCGCAGCAGATGCATTTCCTGCGCAAGCGCTCGGCCCAGCTCTTCTCCAAGTCCCGCTTCATCGCCGCCCAGTTCGACGCCTATTTCAAGGACGGCCTGTGGCTGAAACTCGCCCGCCATTCCAACGCCATGGCCGCCCGCCTTGCGACCGGTTTTGCCACATCGGATACAGCACGCCTCGCCTGGCCGACCGGCTCGAACGAACTTTTCGTCGTCATCCGCAACGATGCGATGAAAGCCTTGAAGGACAGGGGCGCGGTTTTCTACGACTGGCCGGCCGGCCCCGAGCTGAAGGCGACCATGCGCGCGGACGAAACCCTCATTCGCCTCGTCACCAGCTTCGCCACGACAGAAGAGGACGTCGACAGGTTCCTGTCAGTGCTTTGACACACCAAAAAGGCGGCGCCCTGCGGCGCCGCCCTTGTTCATTCCCGAGACAGCGAAAAATCAGTTCGTCTGCGCTTCGATCTGCTTGGCTTCGCGCTGGACGGCGGCGATCTCGATACGGCGCGGCTTGGCGGCTTCCGGAATCTCGCGGAGAAGGTCAATGTGGAGGAGACCGTTCTTCAGCGAAGCGGCGCGCACTTCCACATGATCGGCGAGCTGGAAGCGGCGCTCGAAGGCGCGCTTGGCAATGCCGCGGTAAAGATACTGGTTTTCCTCAGCCGCTTCGTCCTTCTTCTCGCCCTTGACCGTCAGCGCATGTTCGCGCGCTTCGATCGACAGTTCACTCTCATCGAAACCGGCCACCGCCATGGTGATGCGATAGGTGTTTTCGCCGGTGCGTTCGATGTTGTAGGGCGGATAGGTCTGGGCCTGATCGGGCTGGCCGAGGCTGTCGAGCATGGTGAAGAGGCGATCAAAGCCGACGGTGGAGCGATAGAGGGGGGAGAAATCGACGTGACGCATGGTGTCCTCCTTTAGAGCAACGGTTGCGATCTTCCTGAAGGCAACACCCGATTTCTAAAGGTGCAGCCCGGTTAAACCGGCCTCCGCCCCATTCTGGCGACGGAAACCTCGACGGACCCTGTTGGCGCCCGTGACGATGAGATGGGAATGGGTTTTCGGCCGTTCAAGGGGTCCCAAGCGGCCGAAAAGGCCACGCCCTAAAAATTTTCGAGATGAACGGTGGATGAACGGCGACTTCGGGCAGCGTTCAGATTGATCCCGCTAGAACAGCATCATCGGAAGCGAAAACTTCTGACGACCGGGGTGTAACGTCCCTTCCTTCCCGGTCAAATTGCGCCGGACTGCATGTGAAGCCACCCCCGTGCCCACATGCAGCCGGCTTTTTTCTTTGACGACACTTGCGCCAGCGCCTATCCATCGATCATCGACGCCCGCCGAGACCCGCCAGCGCTATGGATTCCATCCTCAACGCCACCGCCGACAATCCCGTTCCGGAGAACCATTCCGCCGGTTTCCTGGAGGGCAGTGGCGGCGTGAAGATCCGCTATGCCGTGTTCCGCTCGAAGGAGCGCGAGGCCAAGGGCACGGTCGTGCTGCTGCAGGGCCGCAGCGAATGCATCGAGAAATACTTCGAGACGATCAACGACCTCACGGCCCGCGGCCTGTGGGTCGCCACCTTCGACTGGCGCGGCCAGGCCGGCTCGGACCGGCTGATACCGGACAGCCGTGCTGGCCACGTGATACGGTTTTCCGACTACGAAGCCGATCTCTCGCTCTTCCTGGAGAAGATCGTGCTGCCAGATGCCCGCCTCCCCTTCTTCATCGTCGCCCATTCGACCGGCGCGCTCGTCGCCCTCTCGCAGGCGCCAGCCCTTGAAAATCGCATCGAGCGCATGGTGCTCGCCGCGCCCTTCATCGCGCTCGCCGGCCAGTCGATGAGCCAGCGCAAGATCACCATCATCGCCCGCCTCGCCTCGCTGCTGGGTTTTGGCAAGCGCACCTTCCGCAAGGGTGATCCACCGCTGGACTTCGCACACAACATCGTGACGTCGGATCAAAGGCGATTTGCCCGCAATGCCGGTATCTTCACCGAACATCCGGAGCTTTCCATCAGCTGGCCCTCCGCCCGCTGGCTGAACGAGACGCTGAAGACCATGGCGCGCGTGACGCACCAGGATCATCTGACGCGCATCCGCATTCCCACCCTGCTGCTGTGCCCAACGCGGGACGCCCTCGTGCCGCGCAAGGCAATCGGCGATCTCTCACGCATCTTCCGCGCCGCCCGCCTCATCGAGATCGACGGCGCGCGGCACGAGCTGTTCCAGGAGGCTGACCGCTATCGCGCACAGGCGCTCGCTGCGATCGACGCCTTCATTCCGGGAAGCGACGCCGAGCGGACGGGGCTCGGCGCCTGACCGCGAAGCTTCATGCCTTCAGCAGCGCCATCGCCTCGTCATAGACCTTGCGGCTGCCCGCCGCGATGATCTCGCCACCCATTTCCGCCGGGCCGCCATCCCAGGCGGTGATGATGCCGCCCGCCTGCTCGATGACGGGAATGAGGCCGCCGACATCGTAGGGCTTGAGCCCGCATTCGACGACGAGGTCGATATGGCCGGCGGCAAGCAGCGCATAGGCGTAGCAGTCGACACCATAGCGGAAGAGCCGGACCTTTTCCTGCACGGCCTCGAACCGCGTCTTGCGGCTCTCCGTGAAGAGATGCGGCGAGGTGGTGAAGAGAATCGCGTCGGACAAGCTGTTGCAGGAGCGGGTCGAGAGGACCTTGCTGCCGTCCGGCCCGGCATAGTGCGACGCCTTGCCGTCAGCGAAATACCGTTCGCCGGTGAAGGGCTGGTCGATCAGCCCCATCACAGCCTCGCCATTGCGGTAGAGGCCGATCAGCGTGCCCCAGACCGGCACGCCGGAAATGAAGGCCCGCGTGCCGTCGATCGGGTCGATGACCCAGACATATTCCCGGTCGAGACCGACCGAACCATGCTCTTCGCCAAGGATGCCATGCTCCGGAAAATGCTGCTCGATCAGCGCCCGGATCGCCAGCTCCGCCCCCCTGTCGCCCTCCGTCACCGGATCGAAGCCAGCAGCTTCCTTGTTGACGACATCGGCACCGGCGCGAAAGCGTGGCAGGGTTTCCTTCCTTGCAGCTTCGGCAAGGCGGTCGAAGAAGGCGCGATCAGGCAACATGGGGGATCTCTCGGAGGGACTGCGGACCGCCCTTCCTTACTGCATCGACACGCAAAACGGAACCGGGATGGTGCGAAAGCCCGCGCAGCGCAGGCAAAGGAAATTGCTTAACGGATCGCAAATTTGTTCCGCAGTTGCGCTTGACATTTGTGCAGCGCAATATTATTGTTTTCTTACAGTCACTCGTGGCTGTAAATACCCTCCTTGGGTGTTTCCTCCCTAGACTTAACCGCGCCCCAAGCGCGGTTTTTTTTGAGAGGAGACCGGCCCCTATTCGGCCGCCAGCGCCCGGTCGACGGCGTATTCCTCGATATGGTCGGAAAAATCCTGCAGGAACGCTGAAATCGCCGTCTGCAGCACCGCGAAATCAGGTCGCTTGGCCAGTGTCGTTTCATCGACATAAAGGCCGCGGTTCACCTCGATCTGCAAGGCATGCAGCCCCTTGGCAGGCCGGCCGTAATGTTCGGTGATGAAGCCTCCCGCATAGGGCTTGTTGCGCACCACGGAAAAGCCCATGTCCTCCAGAAGCCGCATAGCAGTGCGTGAAAGCTCGCCCGACGCACTGGTGCCGTACCGGTCGCCGATGATGAAATCCGGCCGCATGCCCGTGCCGGAGACGCGGATATTGCCCGGCATCGAATGGCAGTCGATCAACACCGAGAAGCCGAAGGTGACATGGGTGCGCACGACAAGACGGCGCAGGCACGCATGATAGGGCTTGTAGACCGTCTCGACCCGCTCCAGCGCCTCCTCCACGGGAAAGCGCTGGCGGTAGATCTCCATGTTCTCGGCGACGACCCGTGGCACGGTGCCGAGCCCGCCGGCGACCCGAATCGAATTGATGTTCGCAAAGGAGGGTAGTGCCCCCTCGAACATGCGCGGGTCGAGCTCGTACGGCTCGCGATTGACGTCGAGCCAGGCACGCGGGAAGTGTGCGATCAGCATCGGCGCGCCGAGCGCCGGCGCGACCGAGAACAGCTCATCGACATAATGATCTTCCGAACGGCGGATACCAAGTGAATCGAGACGCGACTGCGCCAGAAAGCCCTGTGGATAACGTCGGCCGCTGTGGGGGGAATTGAAGACGAGGGGCACGCTTTGCGAAACCGGCTCCAGCACTTCGAAGTGGCTGTTTTCGCTCAAAGCCTCCGCCATTGTTGCCCTTTACCATGCCTTCAAGTCATTGCGTGTGCCATGTTGCCAGCGGCCACCCTGCGTGTCCATACTGAGAAACAAGGGATAAGGGCTTGCCCTGCCCCATTCACCGGATATTTACCGGAATACGCTCTTGTAACAGAACCGCCCGTCCGCGGGCAGACAACCTTAGCAACGGTTCCCGAACTCCATGACACCCAAGATTCTCCTCGCAGAAGACGACAACGATATGCGCCGGTTCCTCGTGAAGGCGCTCGAAAAGGCGGGCTACCAGGTGCTGTCCTATGACAACGGCGCCAGCGCCTACGACCGGCTTCGCGAAGAGCCCTTCTCGCTGCTCCTGACCGACATCGTGATGCCGGAGATGGACGGTATCGAGCTGGCCCGCCGCGCAACGGAACTCGACCCGGACCTGAAGGTCATGTTCATCACGGGCTTCGCCGCCGTGGCGCTCAACCCGGATTCCAAGGCCCCGAAGGACGCCAAGGTTCTGTCAAAACCGTTCCACCTGCGCGATCTCGTTGAAGAAGTCAACAAGATGCTGGCCGCCTAACCCCCGGAAAAGACCGCAAAATCGGCCCGTAAAAAAAGCTTCAAAAAGCTATTGACGCGCCTCAGGGTTTTGTGGTCTATGCCCCTCATCGGATGGGCGTGTAGCTCAGCGGGAGAGCACTACGTTGACATCGTAGGGGTCACAGGTTCAATCCCTGTCACGCCCACCATTCGAATTCCAGAGGCCTTTCGGGAAACCGGAAGGCCTTTTGCTTTTCCGCCATTGCGTCTTGCCGGCAAGGCCGGGCGCTGGGTACGAAGCATTCTCCCCCACAGCACAAAACCTGCTTCGCCGACCCGCCCCTGATCCTGACCGGAAACCGGCGCCTGCAAGGTGAGGATTCGGAGAATCCAACAGCGCGCTCCAGTTCCCCATCACACCGTCATGTTTTCAGCCCGCGCCGGCGCGGCTCTTGAAAATTGTCCGGCTTTCCTCGCGACACGCCGCATGCCGCCGGCTTTTGCTCCGTCCGGATGGCCACGCGGAAATACACATATGCCGTGCAGGAAAGAGTTGACGGCGAGGGGTATTTTGCGGTCATATATGTGGCACGCCCAGCCGCATATCGCACTGCGGACCAGCGCCAAGCAGGTGAAATTACACCCGAATCCGGCAAGCCGGCGGCACGCGGCGCGCATACTCCACCACTCGATTACCCCAGGAAACCGTAAAGTGTTTATCGCCTGGCTATGCTTGCGGCCGTCTGCCCCTCTACCAAAGATGGCGCACCCCGTTGGAGGACGGGCATTCGAAAAGTCGACGTGATCGGAGGAGTATCCATGAGCGACGCATCCAGCATACACCCGGTGGACGAGAAACTGCCCGCAGGCAGGCTCGCGACGCTGGGCATCCAACACGTACTCGTCATGTATGGCGGCGCCGTCGCCGTGCCGCTCATCGTCGGGCGCGCCCTGCAGCTCAGCCCCCAGGACGTGGCGTTCCTGATTTCTGCCGACCTCTTCGTCTGCGGCCTCGTCACCATCATCCAGTCGCTCGGCTTTGGCCGGCATGTCGGCATCCGTCTGCCCGTCATGATGGGCGTGACCTTCGCTTCCGTCGGCCCGATGGTCTCCATGGCAACGATGACGCCGGGAACGGAGGGTGCCCGCATGATCTTCGGCGCCATCATAGGTGCCGGCTTCATTGCGCTGCTGATTGCCCCCATCATGGGCCGGTTGCTGCGCTTCTTCCCGCCCGTCGTGACAGGCACCATCATCCTCGTCATCGGCGTGTCGCTGATGCGCGTCGGCATCAACTGGACGTTCGGCAACCCCTTCGGCCCGACCGCGCCCAAGCTGATCGACCCGGCGCATGCCGAATGGCTCGCCCAGATGAAGACGCTCGCCGAAAGTGGCGGCCCTGCCGTGCCCAGCGGCTTTGCGATCGCACCGACCGTGTCCAACCCGGTCTATGCCGAGCCGAGCCATATCGCGCTGTCGGCACTGGTGCTCGTCTCGATCCTCGCCATCGCTCGCTTCGGCCGCGGCCTCATCAGCAACATCGCGGTCCTCAGCGGCGTCGTCATTGGCTGCGTTGCTGCCTCCATCCTCGGCATGATGCATTTCGACCGCGTCGCCGATGCCGGCTGGTTCGCCGTCGTCACGCCGCTGCGCTTCGGCATGCCGATCTTCGATCCCGTGCTGATCGCCACCATGACGCTCGTCATGATCGTCGTCATGATCGAATCGACCGGCATGTTCCTGGCATTGGGCGAAATCACCGAAAAGCCGGTTTCCCAGCAGAAGCTGACTGCAGGTCTGCGTGTCGATGGTATCGGCACGATGATCGGCGGCCTGTTCAACACCTTCCCCTATACCAGCTTCTCGCAGAATGTCGGCCTCGTCGGCGTCACCGGCGTGAAGAGCCGCTATGTCTGCGTCGCCGGCGGCATCATCATGATCATCCTCGGCCTCATCCCGAAGATGGGTGCCCTCGTCGAGGCCGTGCCGACCTTCGTCCTCGGCGGCGCCGGACTCGTGATGTTCGGCATGGTGGCCGCGACGGGCGTGCGCATCCTCACGACGGTGGACTTCAAGTCCTCGCGCAACAACCTCTTCGTGGTTGCCGTCTCGGTCGGCTTCGGCCTGATCCCACTGCTGGCTCCGAACTACCTGATGTGGATGCCGCATGCGATCCATCCCATCATCGAATCGGGCATCGTGCTCGCCTCCATCGTCGCTGTGCTGCTGAACGCCTTCTTCAACGGCGTACGCTTCGAGCAGTCCGATGCCGTCGAGGCCGCCCGCATGGCCGACTCGCATTAAAGGCCATTCGCTCACCTCAAACCCGGCTTGCCTCTGCGCAAGCCGGGTTTTTCCGTGAACAAGGGAGCACGCGGCATTCTCCTGAGCCCACTTCCAAGGCATAGCTGAGGGCGTGGCGGACAACCGCCTCCGGGAAAGGCGGTTTCGAGGAGTACTCATGGCCGGCATGCTGAATGGACGCGAAGCGCTCGTGTTGGCCGTCACCCTGTGGACGGCGCTATCGATCAACGACATTCTCATGTTGCCCGGCGGCCTGCCCATCATCGCACCGGGCTGGCTGAGCAGCATCCTGCTCGCGCTGCTTCTTGCAAGGGTGTTGCAGCGCCTTCAAAATCTGTCGAAGGTCCAGGCGATAGGTTTCGGCACGCTTTGCGTGTTCGCCGCCGCGACCACCCAGGCGGTGTTCGACATCACCGTCATCATGACGGTCGGCCCGCACGCCTTGCCCGGCGGCCAGAGCGTGCCGGGCTTCGCCATCGCCAATACCTGGGAGAAAGCTCTCCTGCAGTTCCGCTTCAGCCTGATCTGGAACGGCATTGTCTTCGGCTTCTATGTGGCGGCGCTCTCCCTGCTCAATGCGCAGCGCCGCAAGCTGGACGCGGAGATGCGGGCGCTGCGCTACGAGCTCAACCCGCATTTTCTTTTCAATACTCTGAACTCCATCGCCGGCCTCATCGAGGAGGGATCGGCGGGGCGGGCTGACCGCATGGTCCTGTCGCTTTCGCGCTTTCTCCAGAAGACGCTTTCGCTCGACCCGCTCCACGATGTCCCGTTAGCCGAGGAAATCGCCCTGCAGCGCGACTACCTCGAAATCGAGCATGAGCGCTTCGCAGACCGCATGGCCTTCGATATCCGTCTGCCGACCGAACTGGAAGGGGCGATGGTCCCCAATCTCATTCTCCAGCCGCTGATCGAGAACGCCGTCAAACATGGCGTCGGCCCGTCGCGAAAACACGTCGCGATCGTGCTTGAGGCGAAACGGGAGGGGGATCATCTCGTGCTGAGTGTCGAGAACGACCTTCCAACTGAGGACATGGGCAGAAAACCGCCTGGAATGGGCATAGGCCTTCGCAACATCCGGGAGCGGCTGCAGGCCCGCTTCGGCAACCGGTGGCGTTTCTCGTCAGGTCCGGTGGATGGCGGCCGCTACCTGGCCACCATCACCTTGCCGCTCCGAAACGCCTGAAGGCGATCACCGGCATCCCATCAATTCAGAGGGATCGAAAGGCCGCCGCCCGAAGCCGCCGGGCGAGCATAGGTCGTGTTGTTCGCAGCGGTCGTGCTGCATCCTGCCAGCGACAGGACCGTAAGTGCGGCGACGACGAAACCGGTGATGGGGCGCATGAATCTCTCCTTTGCGGTGTGCCCGTATGACATAGGCATGACGAAGGCTTGCGTCCACCGCCGCCGCCCTCATATCCCGTGCGTTCATCGTCAAGCCCGGGATGCCACACCCGCCAGCTTCGTCATGGCACCTCGGTGCGCCCCATCAGGCCGGAGATATCTCGCGCGGCGAGATCGAGAATATGACGCGAGCAGGCCTCCGCGCGCGCACCATCCCGCAAACGCAGCGCATCGACCAGCGCCCGATGCACGCCGAGCGCTTCGTCATGACGCTCCGTCGCCCGGTTGGAGGCGTGCAACGCGTAGGAAAGGGCAGCGTGGATGATCGAGGACAACTGGTGGAAAACCTGGTTGTGGCTCGCTTTCAGCAGCGTCTCGTGGAAACGCGTATCGGCGGCGGTGAAGGCTTTGAGGTCGCCTTCGGCATCGCTCATGTCGTCACAGGCGCACTCGAGGTCGGCAATCTCCTGCGCCGTCGCGCGGGCGGCCGCGAGGAAGGCGGCGGCCGGCTCGACGGTGCGTCGTGCTTCGAGGATGGAGCCGAGAAGCTCGGCCGAGAGCACGTCCGGGCCCATCCATTCCAGGATTTGCGCGTCGAGCACGTTCCACTCCGAACGGTCGCAGACCAGCGTGCCGACCCTCGGCCGGCCTCGCACGAGCCCCTTCGTCTCCAGCACCTTCAGCGATTCACGGATGACGGTGCGGCTGACGCCATAGCTTTCGCACAGGTCGCTTTCCCGCGGCAGAGCCCCGCCGGGCGGAAAACGCCCGCCGCAGATATCGCCCCCGATCGCCGCGGTCACGTTATGACGCACCCGGGGTCGGCGCGATGACGGCCGATGCGCCTGCCTTGCGAGCTTCTCCGCCACGTTGCCTCCACCAGTTCAATCATTGATCATACAAATCGGAAGCAATCATACGACAAATTGACGGCCAGGGCCATTGCCACCTATTGCGGAGCACAGGCAAATCGCAATATTGACTTTTGCTGACAAAGTGCATAATGCGCCGACCTCAACAGCAGGAGCCGCCATGCTCGCCGACATCCCCCCCGTGCTCGTCCTCAACCCGAAAGACAATGTCGGGGTCGTTCCTGCCAATGTCGACGCCGGCCGCATGCTGATGAACGGCGTTTCCGCCATCGAGCGCATACCGCGCGGGCACAAGGTGGCAATCGCACCGATCGCGGAAAACGAACCGGTGCGGAAATACGGCCAGATCATCGGATATGCGACACGGGCGATCCGCCCCGGCGAACACGTTCACCTGCAGAACCTCGCCATTCTCGACGTGGCGCTGAAACACGAATTCTGCGTCGACAATGCGCTGCCGGCAATGGTGCCGGCGGCTGAGCGCCGCACGTTCGATGGCTACGATCGCGGCAACGGCCGCATCGGCACGCGCAACTACATCGGCATCCTCTCGACCGTGAACTGTTCCGCCACGGTCTCGCGCTATGTGGCGGAGCATTATGCCCGCAAGTTCCGCGAGACCGGCCATGACAATATCGACGGCGTGGTGGCGCTGACCTATGGCGGCGGCTGCGCGCTGAACCTCAAGTCCGAGGGCGGACGCATTCTCACCCGCACCTTCAAGGGCTATGCGCGCAACCCGAATTTCGGCGGCATCCTGATGATCGGCCTCGGCTGCGAGACCTTTCAGTACGGCCCGCTGGTCGAGGAGGCCGGGCTGGAGGAGGGGGAAACCTTCCGCACCATGATGATCCAGAACCAGGGCGGCACGCGCAAGACGATCGAGGCGGCTTGCGAGATGATCGACGACATGCTGCCGGATGTCGGCCGCATCCGCCGCACGCCACAGCCCTTGTCGGGCATCAAGCTGGCCCTCGAATGCGGCGGGTCGGACGGCTATTCCGGCATCTCCGCCAACCCGGCCCTCGGCATCGCCTCGGATCTCCTGGTCAAGGAGGGTGCGACGACGGTGCTGTCGGAAACGCCGGAAATCTATGGCGCGGAACATCTTTTGACCCGCCGCGCCGCCCGGCCTGAAGTGGCGGAAAAACTGCTGGCCCGCATCGACTGGTGGCGAGACTACACGGCAAAGAACGACGCCGAACTCAACAACAACCCCTCGCACGGCAACAAGGCCGGCGGCCTCACCACCATTCTGGAAAAATCGCTCGGCGCGGTCGCCAAGGGCGGCTCGATGCCGCTCAACGCCGTCTATGAATATGCCGAGGAGGTGACGGAGCCGGGCTTCGTCTTCATGGACACGCCCGGCTACGACCCGGCGGCCGTGACCGGCCAGATCGCCGGCGGCTGCAATCTTGTCGCCTTCACCACCGGTCGCGGCTCGGTCTCCGGCTACAAGCCGGCGCCGTGCATCAAGATCGCCACCAACACGCCGATGTACGAACACATCAAGGAGGACATGGATATCAATTGCGGCACGATCGTCGACGGCACCGAGACGATCGAGGAGGCCGGCCGCCGAATCTTCGAATTCGTCATCGAAACCGCCTCCGGCCGCAAGACGGCAAGCGAAGCGTTCGACTACGGCGACAACGAATTCGTGCCCTGGCAGGTCGGCGCGATCACCTGACCGTCAGAGGTGCATGACGATGTTGACGAGTGTGCCCGCAGGATCGCGCACGAAGAACCGTCGCACACCCCAGGGCTCGTCCGCCGGTCCGTATTCGACGATGTAACCGCCCTCAAGGACCGCCGCATAGACGGCATCGAGATCGTCCACCTCGACCGAAAGACCCGGCACCGGCGTGCCGGAACCGCCCTCGGAGGCAAAGCTCACCTGCAATGGCATACGATCCTGCGTGCCGTAGGTGACGATCCAGCCGTGGTCCATCAGCAGCTCCAGCCCGAGTATCCCGCGATAAAAAGCGGCCACACCCGCCGGATCGGCCGTTTCGATATTCGCGACGATGCGCCTGACCGTCATCCTTTCCTCCTCACCGGGTGACGGGCGTCGCATAGGCAGGCATGTCCGGCCGGTGCGCCGCACGCAGCTCCGCGACGCGGCCGATCACCTTGGGCAGAGAGACCGTGATGTGATGGCGGAGCGTTTCGGCCGCACGCGCCCTGTCGTCGACGTCGAGCGCACGGAACACCGCAAGATGCTCCGCTATGAAGGGCTCGTCGGCCGGCATCCGGTGCGAAACGCCGATAATGTGCTTGCTGACATTCAGCATGAAACGGGCACGGCGCAGCGCGATCAGCAATTCGCGGTTCGGGCAATAGCCAAGGCAGGTGATGTGCAGGTCGGTCTCAAGGTCGTCCATCGCTTCGACGGAGAGATCCGGATAGACGGCCAGCGCCTCTTCCAGTCGCTGCGTCATCGCACCGCGCTCCGCGGGCGGGATGAAGGGCGCAGCCTGGCTCAGCGCCAGCGGCTCCAGCGCGACGCGGATGTCGTGCAGGTCACGCATGCGTTGCTCGTCGAGCGGCACCAGCGTCCAGCGCATGCGCTCGTCTTTTTCCGTGATGCCGAGTGCTTCCAGCCGGGTCAGCGCATCACGCGCGACCTGCCGGCCGACGCCGCGCGCACGGGCCAGCTCCACCTCGTTGATGCGGTGGCGGCCGAAGACGGACAGATGCACCATCTCGCGCTCCAGGCTCTCGTAGATCGCCTCCCAGGCCGGTGCCTTGCGCAAGGCCGGCGCCTCCTCGTCGAGGCCGAGCATCTCGGCGGTCAGCACCGCCCGCTTCGGCCCGCCGCGCCCCTGCCCCACCAGAAAACCGCGCCCATCGAACCGCCGGATCTGCCCCGCCGCCTCCAGAAGCGCGAAAGCCTGGCGCACCGGCGTACGGGTGGAGGCAAAGAGGGTCGCGACCGGCCCTTCCAGCAGCAGAGTGCCCTTCGGCAGCCGCCCGGAGGCAATCGCCTCGGCAAGCACCTCGCGGATACGCAGATAGAGCGGGCTCTTGTCGAGGACCCCTTCGGCGCTTTCCATACCCGTTTCCGCCAAAGCCTGCCCCGTGCCGATCATGGCGCGGACCATTGCATGAATGCACCGTGCCGACAACGGTCATGTCTGCCACGGCTCCCGGCAAGGAAATTGCGTCGCACCGGCGAAAAATCTCCATTCCTTTCGTGACGCGCGGGGCATTTTGCGCTAGGGAACCCTGCTGAGGCTCGCAATGCGGCCCGAAAAAGCCCATATGTCAGCCGCGTCCACTCGAGGAATTGACCATGCCCGCATATCGCTCCCGAACCACCACCCACGGCCGAAACATGGCCGGTGCCCGCGGCCTCTGGCGCGCAACCGGCATGAAGGATTCGGACTTCGGCAAGCCGATTATCGCGGTGGTGAACTCCTTTACCCAATTCGTGCCCGGCCACGTCCATCTGAAGGACCTCGGCCAGCTCGTCGCGCGCGAAATCGAGAAGGCTGGCGGCGTCGCCAAGGAGTTCAACACGATCGCCGTCGACGACGGCATCGCCATGGGCCATGACGGCATGCTCTATTCGCTGCCGTCGCGCGAGATCATCGCCGACTCGGTCGAATACATGGTCAACGCGCATTGCGCCGACGCCATGGTCTGCATCTCCAACTGCGACAAGATCACGCCCGGCATGCTGAATGCCGCGATGCGCCTCAACATCCCCGCGGTCTTTGTCTCCGGCGGCCCGATGGAGGCCGGCAAGGTCGTGCTGCACGGCAAGACCCACGCGCTCGACCTTGTCGACGCCATGGTCGCCGCCGCCGACGACACGATCTCCGACGAGGACGTCAAGGTCATCGAGCGCTCCGCCTGCCCGACCTGCGGCTCCTGCTCCGGCATGTTCACGGCCAATTCGATGAACTGTCTGACCGAAGCCCTCGGCCTGTCACTGCCGGGCAACGGCTCCACGCTCGCGACCCATGCCGACCGCAAGCGCCTCTTCGTCGAGGCGGGCCACCTGATCGTCGACCTCGCCCGCCGCTACTACGAGCAGGAAGACGAGAGCATCCTGCCGCGCTCGGTCGCCAACAAGAAAGCGTTCGAGAACGCCATGTCGCTCGACGTTGCCATGGGCGGCTCGACCAATACCGTGCTGCACATTCTGGCGGCCGCCTATGAAGGCGGCATCGACTTCGACCTCGACGACATCGACGCACTGTCGCGTCGCGTCCCATGCCTCTCCAAGGTCGCGCCCGCCAAGCAGGACGTGCACATGGAAGACGTGCACCGCGCCGGCGGTATCATGCGCATCCTCGGCGAGCTCGACCGCGGCGGTCTCATCCATCGCGACACGCCGACCGTGCATTCCGAAACCCTCGGTCACGCCATCGACCGCTGGGACATCACCCGCACCAGCAGCGAGACAGTGCGCACCTTCTTCCGCGCCGCACCGGGCGGCATCCCGACGCAGGTCGCCTTCAGCCAGGAAGCACGCTGGGACGAACTCGACACCGACGGGGAAACGGGTGTCATCCGCTCCGTCGAGCATCCCTTCTCCAAGGATGGCGGCCTTGCCGTCCTCTCCGGCAACATCGCGCTCGACGGCTGCATCGTGAAGACCGCCGGCGTCGATGAATCGATCCTGAAATTCTCCGGCCCGGCTGTCGTCTTCGAAAGCCAGGATGCAGCCGTCAAGGGCATTCTCAGCGGCGAGGTGAAGGCCGGCGACGTCGTCGTCATCCGCTATGAAGGCCCGAAGGGCGGCCCGGGCATGCAGGAAATGCTCTATCCGACGAGCTACCTGAAGTCGAAGGGTCTTGGAAAGGCCTGCGCGCTGATCACCGACGGCCGCTTCTCCGGCGGCACGTCCGGCCTTTCGATCGGCCATGCCTCGCCCGAGGCCGCCCAGGGCGGCGCGATCGGCCTCGTGCGCCAGGGCGACCTCATCGAGATCGACATCCCCAACCGCACGATCAACCTTGCGGTCCCGGAAGAAGAACTCGCCGCCCGCCGTACCGAACAGGACAAGCTCGGCTGGAAGCCGGCCGCTCCGCGCAAGCGCAATGTCACGACGGCGCTCAAGGCCTATGCCGCCTTCGCCGCCAGCGCCGACAAGGGCGCCGTGCGCATCCTGCCGGAATAAGCTTCGACCGGGCGCGAACATCCTGTTTCGCGCCCGGCTGTTTGCTCAGAGGTGGCGCGTCTCGGCCGGCGTATTCCACCAGGCATTGTTCCGTCCGTCGAAATATTGCACCGGCAATGCTGCAAGCTCGCTGTGCTCGATATCGTCGAGGCAGGCGACGTTGATCGAGACATAGGCGCCGCCGATCGCCTCGACATAGCCCTGGCCGAACGGCGAGACACCGCAGGTCTTGCAGAAGTGGTGGTGCCCGCTCATCGTGCCGAACTGGTAGTCGCCGAGATCCGCCTCGTCGCATTGCAGGCGAAAGGCATCCGGCTTGATCTGGGCACCCCAATAGCGCTTCTTCGAGCAGATCGAGCAATTGCAGCGGCCCGTCCCGGCGGAGAGGTCAATATCGGCCTCATAGCGGATTTTTCCGCAATGGCAGCTTCCCTTGTAGGTCTTCAACATCACGTTCTCCTCGCTTGCACCGATCCAACTAAAATGACAATATGCTGTCAAAACCACATTTGCAAAATGACAGCATGTTGTCAATATGAGCTCTGACCGCACTCCCGCCGGCGATGCCTTCGCCACCTTTGCCATCTCGGTCCTGCGCCTCGCCGGGCATTTGCAGACGGCGGGCGATGCACTGGCCAAACCCGCCGGCCAGACCAGCGCCCGCTGGCAGGTGCTCGCCGCCGCCGCCCATGCGCCCATGTCCGTCGCCGATGCCGGCCGGGCGCTTGGCATGACGCGGCAAGGCGTTCAGCGCGTTGCCGATCTCCTCGAGAAGGACGGCCTCGTCGCCTATGCCGAGAACCCCGCCCACCAGCGCGCCAAGCTGATGGTGCTGACGGATGACGGCGTGGCGGCGCTGACGGCCATAAGGGCGCGGCAGGCAGTTTGGGCCAATGCCCTCGGCGGCCTGCTCGGCGAAAAAGACATTCAGGCGGCAACCAGAACCATCGCCGCAGCGTTACAGGCCGTCGAGAAGCAGACCGTGCCCGACGACCGAGACCGGGCGTCGCTTTGACACGGCCGAATAATGTTGATATCAACTTATTTGTCGAAAGCCCGTGAAAGAGGAGTCCCGAGCATGAGACCGCACCACGAGATCGTATCCGAAAATGAATGGCTGGCAGCGCGAAAGGCGTTGCTGGTGCTGGAGAAGGAGGAGACAAAGCTGCGCGACAAGGTGCGCGCCGAACGCCTCTCGCTTCCCTGGGTCAAAGTCGAGAAGATCTATACTTTTGAGACACCCGATGGCCGCAAGACCCTGGCCGACCTGTTCGATGGCCGCAGCCAGCTCATCGTCTATCACTTCATGTATGGTCCTGATTGGGAGGCAGGCTGTCCCGGCTGTTCCTTCATGGCCGACCATATCGACGGCATGCTGCCGCATCTCAACAATCACGATGTCACGATGATCGCCGTCTCCCGCGCACCGCTCGAAAAACTCACCGCCTACAGGAAGCGCATGAATTGGACATTCCCGTGGGTTTCTGCCTTTGGCAGCGACTTCAACTTCGACTACCATGTCTCCTTCACCAAGGAGGAGCTGGCGAGCGGCAAGGTCATGTACAATTACCGCGAGACGAACGCCGCCGATGCGCATGACGAGCTTCCCGGCCTCAGCGCCTTTTTCAAGGACGAGGACGGCACCGTCTACCACACCTATTCCGACTATGCCCGTGGCGGCGAGGAGGCGCTCGGCACCTTGATGATCCTCGACCGTGCGCCAAAGGGCCGAAACGAGACCGGCACACTCAGCTTCGTCAAGCGCAAGGATGAGTATGCGGATGCGCCCAAAGCGCGATCCTGCTGCGACTGAGTCCGTCCATCAAGAAAATGGAGAACCGCATGCACAAGGATTATGGCACATTCTGCTGGTACGAATTGATGACGCCCGACGTGCCCGCCGCCGAGCGATTCTACGCCTCGGTCGTCGGCTGGTCGACGCGCGATTCCGGCATGGAGGGCATGAACTACACCCTCGCCTATGCCGGTGAAACACAGGTGGCCGGGCTGATGGAACTGCCCAAGGAAGCCGAGGGCATGCCGCCGATGTGGATGGGCTACATCTTCACCGACACGATCGAGGAGACTCTTGACGATATCGCAGCCAATGGCGGGAAAATCCACCGTCAGCCGCAGGATATTCCCGGCATCGGCCGCTTCGCCGTCGCCACCGACCCGCATGGCGCCGTCTTCTCGCTTTTCTCCACCGAGGACCAGAGCCCCGACCGGCCGGAAATGATGACGCCCGGCCATATCGGCTGGAACGAGCTGATGGCCGGCGACCTCGACGAGGCTTGGGACTTCTACGACAAAACCTTCGGCTGGACGAAGGACATGGCCGTCGACATGTCGGACGCCGGCATGGGCACCTACCAGACCTTTGCCGTGCGCGGCGGCAATGCCATCGGCGGCATGATGACCAACCCGCCCGGCACGCCCATGCCGCCTTTCTGGAGCTATTACTTCGTGGTCGAAGGCCTCGACGCGGCCGGAAAACGCGTGACGGACGGCGGCGGCCAGGTGGTCATGGGCCCGATGGAAGTGCCCGGCGGCGCCTGGATCCTCAACTGTGTCGATCCGCAGGGCGCATACTTCTCGCTCGTCGCGACGAGCCGCTGAGCCTCGACTGCGCGGGGCGGCCCAGCCGCCCTGCCTTTCCACAGCCTTCATGAAACAGTCATGGAGCCGTCATGACGAGACGGTATGGATAGGCCGTCAGAACCGGACAGGCTCCGGCTGCAGGATGCGCCTTCTGACCGCCGACGCCGGCATGATCTGTAGCTGCGTATCTTTTTCAGAAATCATCCCATGCGCCTTTCCATCAAGCTTTCGCTTGCAGCCCTGCTGCTGGCTGTTATCGCCATTTCCGCGACCAGCATCGCAAGCCTCACGCTGAGCGCCAGCCAATCGACCGCGGCCGCCATGACAAAACTCGAAACGTTGGCCGACGGACGGCGCAACGAGCTGGCGCAATATCTGCAATCGGTCGTCAAGGAGACGCGCGATCTTGCCGGCCAGAAGGTGATCGCCAAGGCGCTCGACGATTTTTCCGGCGCGCTAGGCGCCATCGAGGGCGACCGCACGGGTGAGCTGCAACGCCGTTACGGCGGCAAGGCCGAGCTGAAATCCGCCGAGATCGATAAATTCGACCAGTTGCACGGCCGCTATCACGGCTTCTTCCAGCGCAACGCCGAGGCACAGGGTTTTGACGACATGCTGCTGGTCAACCTCAGCGGCGACGTCGTCTATTCACTGAAGAAACACGGCGATTTCGGCGGCAATGTCTTGAGCGGCGCAACGCTCAAGGACACCGGTCTCGCCAGGGTTTTCGCGGAGGCGGCACCGGGTACGGACACGGCCATCGTGTCCTTCGGGGATTTCGAGGCCTACGCCCCCGCCGGCCGCGCCACGGCCTTCCTTGCCGCGCCCGTCTCCTCCGTCGCCGGCAAGATCGGCGTGCTCGTCGTCGCACTGCCGAGCGAGCGCATCACTGCCAGGCTGAACAATCCAGTCGGCCTTGGCGAAACCGGCGAGGCCATGCTGCTGAACGCCGAAGGCACCCTCCTCACCCGCCCCGCGCATGGCGCCGATGCCGACATATTCGCCATGCGCATCGCACCGGACCTGCTGACTGCCGAAGACGGTACTGATATCGCCAAGGCGACCCTTCCCGATCATCGCGGCCGCGAGGCAAAACTCGCCGCCGCGCGCTTCGATTTCCTCGGCCACACCTGGACGGTCGCCGCCGTCATGGCCTCCAGCGAGGTTTTCGTCGGCCTCAATCGCCTCATCAACTGGACCCTGCTGATCTCGCTCGGCGTGCTCCTCATCACCGCCGCCGTCGGCTTCCTCTTCGCCAGCCGCCTCTCGCGCCCGATCACCGCCCTCGTCTCCGACATGGGGCGCCTTGCCGCCGGCGACACCACCATCGCCTGCAACGGCCAGGAGCGTCGCGACGAAATCGGCGACATGGCCCGCTCCGTCGTCGTCTTCCGCGACGCGGCAATCGAAAAGGAACGTTTGCAACAGGAAACGGCGACGATGCGCGAAGACGCCGAAAGCGAACGTGCCGCCCGCGATGCCGCCAAAGCGGCCGAGGACGCAGAGACGGAAGCCGCCGTCCAGCACCTTGCCGAAGCGCTGCAACACCTCGCAAGCGGCGACCTCACCCGACGGATCGACACGCCCTTCATTGCCGCGCTCGATCGCATCCGTACGGACTACAACGTCTCCATCGAGCGCCTCGCCGAAGCCATGACGACGGTGCGCATCAACACCCACCGCATCCGCGACGATTCCGGCGAAATGCAGGAGGCGCTCGTGCAGCTTTCCAGCCGCACCGAGCGCCAGGCCGCCTCGCTCGGCGAGGCCGCGACGGCGCTTGCCGAGATGACCCAGGCCGTGCAATCGGCCGCCGAGCGCACGACGGTCGCCGAGCGCCTCGCCTCCGATACCAAGAAAAGCTCCGCCGCTTCCGAACAGGTCGTCGACAATGTCGTCGGCGCCATCGGCAAGATCGAGACCTCCTCGCGCGAAATCGGCAACATCATCGGCGTCATCGACGATATCGCCTTCCAGACCAACCTTCTGGCGTTGAATGCCGGCGTCGAGGCCGCGCGCGCCGGGGAGGCCGGCAAGGGTTTCGCCGTCGTCGCCCAGGAGGTGCGCGAACTTGCCCAGCGCACGGCAAGCGCCGCGCGCGAGGTGAAGGCGCTGATCACCAAGTCCGCCGGCGAGGTGGCGCGCGGGGCGGGCCTCGTGCGCGAGACCGGCAGCGTGCTGCGCGATATTGCCGGCAAGGTCCATGCCATCGACGCCGAGATCAAGGAAATCGCCCGGGCCGCGCGCGACCAGTCCGTCGGCATCCACGAGATCAACACGACGATCCGCCAGCTCGATACGGTCACGCAGCAGAACGCCGCGATGGTCGAGGAAAGCAGCGCCGTCACGCACCGTCTTTCGGACGAGTCGGCGATGCTCGCCCGTCTCGTCGGCCAGTTCGAAATCCCGCATGAGGCACCGGCGGCGCGCCCCATGCTCCGGCGCATCGCGTAATCCTTTGAAAGCGCGCGGCGATCGCGCTTGCAATCTTTCTTCGCATTGCACAAACTCCCCTCGATGACGGCAGAAGACCGTCCGAGGGGATCAAAGCGCGCATGTCGATCAAGGCCGGTATCTACCACCTCACCCACTATATCTACGACAAGCCGGTCCGCCTCGGACCCCAGATTATCCGGCTGAAGCCGGCGGCGCATTCCAGAACCAAGGTCATCAGCCACTCGCTGAAGGTTTCGCCGGAAAACCATTTCGTGAACCTCCAGCAGGACCCCTACGGCAACTACCTCGCCCGCTACGTCTTCCCCGATCCGGTGACGGAGCTGAAGATCGAGGTCGATCTCATTGCTGACATGACGGTCTACAATCCCTTCGACTTCTTCGTGGAGGAGGAGGCCGAACACTGGCCCTTCGATTATCCGGAGGACCTCAGCGAAGACCTGAATATCTATCGCACGCCCGAGCCGCTGACCCCGGCGCTCGAAGATTTCCTGAAGACGATCGACCGCTCGCGCCAGCGCACCATCGACATGGTTGTCGGCCTCAATGCGAGGCTGCAGCAGGAGATCGGCTACGTCATCCGCATGGAGCCCGGCGTGCAGGCGCCGGAGGAGACGCTGACGGTTGCCCGCGGTTCCTGCCGCGATTCGAGCTGGCTGCTGGTGCAGATCCTGCGCAATCTCGGTTTTGCCGCCCGCTTCGTCTCCGGCTACCTCATCCAGCTCACACCGGACCTGAAGGCGCTCGACGGCCCCTCGGGCACCGAGGTCGATTTCACGGACCTGCATGCCTGGTGCGAGGTCTATCTTCCCGGCGCCGGCTGGATCGGTCTCGATCCGACCTCCGGTCTCCTCACCGGCGAAAGCCACATCCCGCTCGCCGCCACGCCACACTACCGCAACGCCGCGCCAATATCCGGCGGCTATTTCGGCGAGGCGAACACCGAATTCGACTTCGCCATGACGGTGAAGCGCGTCGCCGAGCACCCGCGCATTACAAAGCCGTTTTCCGACGAGAGCTGGGACGCGCTGAACGCGCTCGGCCGCGAGGTCGATAGCGTGCTCACCGCCAATGACGTGCGCCTCACCATGGGCGGCGAGCCGACCTTCGTCTCCATCGACGATTTCGAATCCGACGAATGGAACACCGCCGCCGTCGGCCCGACCAAGCGCGAGAAGGCCGACACGCTGATCCGCCGCCTGCGCGAAAAATTCGCGCCCGGCGGCTTCCTGCATTACGGCCAGGGCAAGTGGTATCCCGGCGAAAGCCTGCCGCGCTGGACCTTTTCGCTTTACTGGCGGCGCGACGGCAAGCCGATCTGGCAAAACCCCGATCTCATCGCCGAAGAGGGCGTCGTGCGCCCCGTCACCGAGGACGATGCCGGCCGATTGCTGACCGCCATCGCCGGCGAACTCGATATCGCGCCCGACATGGTGGTGCCCGCTTTCGAGGACCCGGCGGAATGGCTGGTCAAGGAGGCGAACCTTCCCGAAAATGTCGACCCGTCGAACTCCAAGCTCGAAGACCCGGAAGAGCGCAGCCGTATCGCCCGCGTCTTCGATCGCGGCCTGACCCGCCCCACCGGCTACGTGCTGCCCGTGCAGGCGTGGAATTCCCGCGCCAACGGCCGCCGCTGGTCGAGTGAGAAGTGGAGCACCCGTCGCGGCCGCCTGTTCCTCGTGCCGGGCGACAGCCCTGTCGGCTACCGCCTGCCGCTTACCACCCTGCCCTGGCTGTCACCGGCGGTCTACCCGTATATCAATCCGATGGACCCGTGCATTCCGCGCGACGACCTGCCGGATTTCGAAAAGGATCCGGGCCGTCCCCAGCAGGCCGCGCATTTCCAGCCCTTTGCCGGACAGCAGTCGCAGGTGCCGCAGTCCACCGACGAAATCGGCGGCCACGTGCGCACCGCCATCTCCGTCGAGCCGCGCGACGGCCGGCTCTGCGTCTTCATGCCGCCGACCGTCAGCGTGGAAGACTATCTCGACCTCATCGCCTCGGCCGAACGCGCCGCCGCTGCCCTCGGCCTGCCCGTCCATATCGAGGGTTATGCGCCGCCGCATGACGAGCGCATCAACGTCATCCGCGTCGCGCCGGACCCAGGCGTCATCGAGGTGAACATCCACCCGGCCTCCGATTGGGACGACTGCGTCGACATCACCAGCGCCGTCTACGAGGAGGCACGCCAATCCCGCCTCGGCGCCGACAAGTTCATGATCGACGGCCGCCACACCGGCACGGGCGGCGGCAACCATGTGGTCGTCGGCGGCAGGAGCCCGAACGACAGCCCGTTCCTGCGTCGCCCGGACCTGCTGAAAAGCCTCGTGCTGCACTGGCAACGCCACCCCGCGCTCTCCTACCTGTTTTCCGGCCTGTTCATCGGCCCGACCAGCCAGGCACCGCGCATCGACGAGGCCCGGCACGATTCGCTCTACGAACTGGAGATCGCGCTTTCCCAGGTGCCTGCCCCCGGCGAAGGCGCGCCGCCGCTGCCCTGGCTGGTCGACCGGCTGTTCCGCAACCTCCTGACCGACGTCACCGGCAATACACACCGCTCGGAAATCTGCATCGACAAGCTGTTCTCGCCAGATGGACCGACCGGCCGCCTCGGCCTCGTCGAGTTCCGCGGCTTCGAAATGCCGCCGAACGCCCGCATGAGCCTTGCCCAGCAATTGCTGATCCGTGCCCTCATCGCCCGCTTCTGGCTGACCCCGGCGAAAGGAAGTTTCGTGCGTTGGGGCACCACGCTGCACGACCGTTTCATGCTGCCGCATTTTGTCTGGCAGGATTTTCTCGATGTGCTCGCCGACCTCAAGGCGAACGGCTTCGACCTTCGCCCCGAATGGTTTTCCGCCCAGCTCGAATTCCGCTTCCCCTTCTGCGGCGAAGTCGAATACGAGGGCGCGAAGCTGGAGGTGCGCCAGGCGCTCGAACCCTGGCATGTCATGGGCGAACAGGGTGCGATCGGCGGCACGGTGCGGTATGTCGATTCGTCCGTGGAGCGCCTGCAGGTCAAGCTGGAGACGGCCAATCCGGAGCGCTACACCATCGCCTGCAACGGCCGGCCGGTGCCGCTGAGGCAGGCCGGCGCGCGGGGCGTTTCGGTTGCCGGCGTGCGCTACAAGGCCTGGCAGCCGGCCTCGGGCCTGCATCCTGTGCTGCCCGTCAATACACCGCTTACTTTCGACATTTATGATACATGGTCACGGCGCGCGATCGGAGGCTGCATTTACCACGTTGCCCATCCGGGTGGACGCAACTATGACACCTTTCCGGTCAACGGCAACGAGGCCGAGGCGCGCCGGCTGGCACGGTTCGAGCCCTGGGGGCACAGGGCGGGCGGTTATACGCTGTGGCCGGAAACCCCGCCGGCGGATTTCCCGCTGACGCTGGATTTGCGCCGGCCCGCCGGTATCTAGTGTTTAGCCTCCTCCAGGAGTGAATGGATTGAAGACCACGAGTATGGGGGCGGAACGCAGGGCGGCCAGTGCGGCGAAAGAGCCGGCTCACGCCTATGCCCCGCTTCCCGAGGTGGCCGACGAGATGGTCGACACCGACGGCAAGGTGCGCCCCGTCTGGCGGCATTTCCTGAATGCGCTCGGCCGCATGGACGAGGCCGACCTTGCCGGCCGCTTCGCCCGCGCCGACCGGTATCTGCGCGATGCCGGCGTCTTCTACCGCGCCTACGGCAAGGAGGCGAACACCGATCGTGCCTGGCCGCTCTCGCACATTCCCGTGCTGATCAACGAAGCGGAGTGGGAAAACCTCTCCCGCGGCCTCATCCAGCGCGCCGAACTGCTGGAGGCCGTCGTCGCCGATATCTACGGCAAGAACGAGCTTGTCGCGAGCGGCCTCCTGCCTCCTGCCCTCGTCGCCTCCAACAGCGAGTTCCTGCGCCCGCTCGTCGGCGTGCATCCTGCCGGCCAGCATTTCCTGCACTTCGTCTCCTTCGAGATCGGCCGCGGGCCTGACGGCAACTGGTGGGTGTTGTCCGACCGCACGCAGGCTCCCTCCGGCGCCGGTTTTGCGCTGGAAAACCGCGTGGCAACCACCCGCGCCTTCTCCGATGTCTACGCGGAGACCCACGCCCATCGCCTCGCCGGCTTCTTCGGCGCCTTCCGCAACACGCTGCAGGCCAACAAATCGGCCGAGGACCGCATCGCCGTCCTGACGCCGGGCCTTGCCAACGAGACCTATTTCGAACACGCCTATATCGCCCGCTATCTCGGCTTCATGCTGCTGGAGGGCGAGGACCTGACGGTCGTCGGCGGCAAGGTCATGGTGCGCACCGTTGCCGGCCTGAAACCGATCGGCGTGCTGTGGCGGCGGCTTGACGCCTCCTTCGCCGATCCGCTGGAGCTGAACCAGAACTCCCATATCGGCACGCCCGGCATGGTCGAGGCGCTGCGCTCCGGCTCCGTCACCTTCGTCAACGCGCTCGGCGCCGGGATCGTCGAGACGCGCGCCTTCCTCGCGTTCCTCCCGAACATCTGTCGGCAACTGCTCGGCGAGGACCAGCTCCTCCCCTCCGTCGCGACCTGGTGGTGCGGCCAGAAGAGCGAGCGCGAACATGTCGCGGCCCATATCGAGCGCATGGTCATCGGCCCGGCCTATTCCACGCGGCCGTTCTTCGACGACAACGAACAATCCGTGCTCGGCTCGACGCTGCGCGACACCGCGAAACAATCGATCGCCGAATGGCTGGCCTCCGACGGTGCCAAACTGGTCGGTCAAGAGGCCGTGACGCTCTCCACCACGCCGGCTTTCGTCGAGGGAAAACTCGTGCCGCGGCCGATGTCGCTGCGCGTCTTCGCCGCCCGCACGCGCGACGGCTGGCAGATCATGCCCGGCGGTTTCGCCCGCATCGGCGCCGGCGACAATGTCTCGGCCATCGCCATGCAGGAGGGCGGTTCGGCGGCGGACGTCTGGATCGTCAGCCCGAAACCCGTCGAGCGCACGTCGCTGCTGCCCGCCGAAGAGGTTTTTACCCGCAACATGCCCGGCAGCCTGCCGAGCCGCGCGGCCGACAACCTCTTCTGGCTCGGCCGCTACATCGAGCGGGCGGAAGGGGCGCTGCGCATCCTGCGCGCCTGGCACGGTCGCTACGCCGAATATGCCAATCCGGAACAACCGCTGCTGAAGGACGTCAGCGACTATCTCGAAGCGCTCGACATCGATACGTCGGAGGCGGTGCCGACAAGCCTCATCCGCAACATCGACAGCGCCGTCTTCTCCGCCAGCAACATCCGCGACCGTTTCTCGCCGGATGGCTGGCTGGCGCTGAACGACCTTTCCAAGACGGCGCGCCGCTTCCATGTCAACGTGCAGGCCGGCGACGACGCGACACGCGCCATGACCGTGCTGTTGCGAAAGCTCGCAGGCTTCGCCGGTCTCGTGCATGAAAACATGTACCGCTTCACCGGCTGGCGTTTCCTGTCCATCGGCCGCTATCTCGAACGCGGGCTGCACATGACGCGCCTGCTCGGCCACATGTCCGGCGAGGACGCGCCCGACGGCGCGCTCGACATGCTGTTGGAAATCGGCGACAGCGTCATGACCCACCGCCGCCGCTACAATGTCGCGACCGCACGCCTGACGGTCACCGACCTGCTCGCACTCGACCCGCTCAACCCGCGCTCGATCCTCTACCAGCTCAACGAGATCAAGAACGAAGTCGAGCAATTGCCGAACGCCTATGCCAACGGTCAGATGTCGCCCTTCTACCGCGAGGCGATGCGCCTGCATGCGGGCCTGGCGGTGATGACGCCGGAAACCATGACGGATGCGGTGTACAAGCGTTTCGAGGCGGAACTCGAAAAGCTGTCCGACATTCTTGCGAAGACCTATCTGAGCTGAGCGAGGGGGAGGCGCCGAAACCATGCTCTACGACGTCAACCTCCATATCAGCTACCTCTACGACACGCCGGTTTCCGGCGGCCGGCATATCGTGCGCGTGCTGCCGCTGTCGATCGGCGGGCGCCAGCGGCTGGTCGCCGGCACGGTGGGCGTAACACCCGGCCCCGGCGAACGGGTCGACCACAACGACTTCTTCGACAACCCGATGAGCGCCATCCTCTTTCGCAATGCGCATGAGCGGCTGGATATCCGCATGCAGGCGCGCGTGCATGTCGACGTGCCGGAACCGGCCGCCGACTTTTCCCCCCGCGTTGCCGACCTGCCGGAGGATATCGCCAACTACTGGTCGCTCGATGCCGGCTCGCCGCACCACTATACCGGCCCGAGCCCGCGGCTGAAGGATTGCCCCGAGATCGCCGAATACGCCCGTTCGATCGTCAAACCCGACATGACGATCCGCGCCATCGCCACGGCCGTCTGCGCGCGCATCCACAAGGACTTCACCTACGATCCGAAGGCGACCAACGTCGACACCACCCCGCGCGAGGCCTTCAAGCTGAAGCGCGGCGTCTGCCAGGACTTTACCCATGTGATGATCGTGGCGCTGCGCAGCCTCGGCATTCCCGCCGGCTATGTCAGCGGGTTCCTGCGCACCATCCCCCCGCCAGGCAAGGAGCGGCTGGAGGGGGCGGATGCCATGCATGCCTGGGTGCGCTACTGGTGCGGCCGGGTGAACGGCTGGATGGAGCTCGACCCGACCAACAACATCCCCGCCGGGACCGATCACATCGTCGTCGGCTACGGCCGCGACTATGCCGACGTCGCCCCGGTCATCGGCGTGCTCAAGGGCTACGGCCAGCACAAGACGAGCCAGGCGGTCGACGTCATTCCGGTGCGGCAGACGGCGTAAATCCCGTTTGGAAACAACCGGGAAGACCGGATTTTCAAGGTCTTTGCAATTTTACGAAAACTATACCACGCACCCGAACCGTTAAATAACACTTCGCTGCTAGCTTCCCCCCACATTATGAAGATGGTGGGTGAGTTCTCATGACGAAGAATACGGAAAGAAAGACCTGGGTCTCCCGCCTTCTGCGGGACCGCGGCGGTAATTTCGGAATGATGACGGCGCTCGTCTTCCCGGTCATGCTGGCCGCCGGTGGCGTCGCCATCGACCTGACCACCATGGTCATGAAGAAAGCCGAATTGCAGGACGCCGCCGACGCGGCCGCCCTCGCGGCGGCCTCCGCACTGGCCAACGACGGCAAGAGCATCTCCGAGGCGAAGGTCATCGCGATGAGCTTCCTGAAGACACAGATGAGCGGCTCGACCAAAGAGGAAGAGGAAAAGGCCAAGACGGAAGGGACGAGCGGTTCGGACGGCAACGAAAATGGCGTGGAAGAATACGATTTCGATGCCTCGACCGTCGTCGAGATCATCGAAACGGCGCTGGTCGGCAACGGCAAATCGTTCAAAGTGAACGTCTCGACAAGCTACGAGATGAAGTTCAACCCCTTCACGCGGCTTCTCGGCCAGACGAAGACCACGATGAACGCCGCAAGCTCGGCGGAAAGCGCGACGGAATCGAAGAACGCCCTCTCGATGTTCCTCGTGCTCGACAAATCCGGCTCGATGGCCTGGATCACCAACGAGAAGGACGCAGCGGTAAAGTCCTGCATCAACTGGACAGAATCGAACTGGGGCAACACCAAGACCAAGGCGACGAGCCCGTGCTACGTTTCCAAGATGGCCGCGCTGAAGCTCGCTGTGGCAAGCCTCTTCACTCAGTTCAAGGCGGCCGACCCGACAGACACCTTCGTGCGCACAGGCACCATCGCCTATGATTCGGTGAGCTATACACCAAGTGCGCTGGCCTGGGGCTTCACAAGCTCGCTGGACTACGTCAACAAGCTCGACGCCAATGGCGGCACGGCCTCCGGCGCAGCCATGAAGACGGCTTACAACAGGCTGAAGGAAGCGTCCGAAAACACCGCTCACAGGGATAAGAACGGCCAGGTTCCGACCAAATACATCGTCCTCATGACGGATGGCGACAACAACAACACGGCCGACGACACGAGCACGAAGGCAACCTGCACCTCGGCCAAGAATGATGGCATGGAGGTCTACACCGTTGCCTTCATGGCACCGACCCGCGGCCAGAATCTGCTCAAGGATTGTGCATCGAGCGCTTCGCACTATTTCCAGGCCGAGAACATGGCAGCCCTCGTCGCGGCCTTCAAGGTGATCGGCGAGCGGACCTCCGCGGTGGTCTCCCGCCTGACCAAATAAGCGGCATTCCGCTATAGGAAAAAGCAAAACCCGCTGGGCCGGCCCAGCGGGTTTTTTAGCATATTCAACGTGTTTCAGGCATGTCGAAAATGCATGCGGCCTTTCTAGAAAAGCCTGTTGCAAGCGCTTCGGATAGATGCATAAATTGATTTAAACGCGACTTTCGCGAGAACGGACGCACAGAATGCGAGGGGGCAAAGTTCACCAATGATGAACCGGGTTACCAACAACGATCTCGCTCCCGCCCCCCGATCATCCGATCGCGAACAACTTGCGACCGAGCTTCTGGAGCGCCTCAAATATCGTATCGGCAAGGACCCGAAAGTGGCCAAGCCGCATGACTGGCTGACGGCGGCCATCCTCGTCGCGCGCGATCGCATCACCGACAAGTGGATGGACTCCACCCGCCGAACCTATGCAACGGGCGCAAAGCGCGTCTATTATCTATCGCTCGAATTTCTCATTGGCCGCCTGATGCGCGACGCCATGACGAATATCGGCATCATGGACGAGATGCGCCACGCGCTCGCCTCGCTCGGCGTCGATCTCGACATCATCGCCGAACTGGAGCCGGATGCTGCCCTCGGCAACGGCGGCCTCGGGCGCCTTGCCGCCTGTTTCATGGAAAGCATGGCGACGGTCGACGTGCCGGCCTATGGCTACGGCATCCGCTACGTGCACGGCCTCTTCCGCCAGCAGATGGCGGACGGCTGGCAGGTGGAGCTTCCGGAAACCTGGCTCGCCCACGGCAACCCCTGGGAGTTCGAACGGCGCGAAAGCTCCTATGAAATAGGCTTCGGCGGCGCCGTGGAAACGATCAATATCGGCGAGGACAAGCAGCGCTTCGTCTGGAAGCCGGCCGAACGCGTCATCGCGACGGCCTATGACACGCCGGCCGTCGGCTGGCGGGCCAAGCGCGTCAACACGCTGCGCCTGTGGGCCGCCAACCCGATCGACCCGATCCTGCTCGATGCGTTCAATGCCGGCGACCATATCGGCGCCCTGCGCGAGAGCAACAAGGCGGAGAGCCTGACGCGCGTCCTCTACCCGGCCGACGCCACCTCCGCCGGCCAGGAACTGCGCCTCAGGCAGGAGTTCTTCTTCTGCTCCGCCTCGCTGCAGGACATCCTGCGCCGCCACCTGCAGCAATATCCCGACTTCACGTCACTGCCGGATGCCGTGGCGATCCAGCTGAACGACACGCACCCGGCCATTTCCGTCGCCGAACTGGTGCGATTGCTCACCGACGTGCACGGCATCGAGTTCGATACGGCCTGGGACATCGCCCACCGCACCTTCTCCTACACCAACCACACGCTGCTGCCGGAAGCACTGGAAAGCTGGCCGGTGCCGCTGCTTGAGCGCCTGCTGCCACGCCATATGCAGATCGTCTACGCGATCAATGCCAAAATTCTCATCGTGGCACGCAAGGAAAAGGGTTTCGAGGATCAGCGCATCCGCAACATCTCGCTGATCGAGGAATCGGGCGAGCGGCGTGTGCGCATGGGCAATCTCGCCTTCGTCGGCTCGCACTCGATCAACGGCGTTTCGGCACTGCATACCGAACTGATGAAGGAAACGGTCTTCGCCGACCTGCACAAGCTCTATCCGGACCGCATCAACAACAAGACCAACGGCATCACGCCACGCCGCTGGCTGATGCAGTGTAATCCGGGGCTTTTCAACCTGATCCGCGAAGCGATCGGCGATGCCTTCATGGACGATGCCGAGGCGCTGAAGGCGCTCGACGCCTTCGCTGACAACCGAGATTTCCAGGAGCGTTTCGCCGCGATCAAGCGGGAGAACAAGAACCGCCTCGCCAATCTCGTCGGCAGCCGCATGGGCGCCAGGATCGATCCCGCCGCGATGTTCGACATCCAGATCAAGCGCATCCACGAATACAAGCGCCAGCTGCTGAACATCATCGAGGCCGTGGCGCTCTATGACCAGATCCGCTCGCACCCGGAACTCGACTGGGTTCCCCGGGTAAAACTCTTCGCCGGCAAGGCGGCGCCGAGCTACCACAACGCCAAGCTGATCATCAAGCTCGCCAACGACGTGGCGAAGGTAATCAACAACGACCCGGCGGTGCGCGGCCTGCTCAAGGTCGTCTTCGTTCCGAACTACAACGTCTCGCTCGCCGAGATCATGGTGCCGGCCGCCGATCTTTCGGAGCAGATTTCCACTGCGGGCATGGAAGCGTCTGGAACCGGCAACATGAAGTTCGCGTTGAACGGCGCGCTGACGATCGGCACGCTCGACGGAGCCAATGTCGAGATGCGCGACCATGTGGGCGAGGAGAACATCGTGATCTTCGGCATGACGGCGGAAGAGGTGGCGAAGGTCAGGGCCGAGGGGCACAATCCACGCGCCATCATCGAGCAGTCGAAGGAGCTGTCGCAGGCGCTCGCCGCAATCTCCTCGGGCGTTTTCTCGCCTGATGACCGCAACCGCTTCGCCGGTCTCGTCGATGGCCTCTACAATCATGACTGGTTCATGGTCGCAGCCGATTTCGACGCCTATGCCAGAGCCCAGCGCGATGTCGATGCCATCTGGAACGACAAGGCATCCTGGTACTCCAAGACAATCCGCAACACGGCCCGCATGGGCTGGTTCTCATCCGACCGCACCATTCGCCAATACGCCAAGGAAATCTGGAGAGCCTGATGACCGCACCGCCGAAAAAAGGCACGACGGGGGGACCGTCAGAGCTTCTGGCGAAGGCAGACATCGACGCGATCTTGGAAAGCCGGCACTGCGACCCGTTCGCAGTGCTCGGCCTGCACGCGGCCGGCGACGGCCATGTCGCCCGCTGCTTCCTGCCCGGCGCCGCAGAGGTGACCGCCGAGACGCTCTCGGGCAAGGAGATCGGCGTGCTGACGCAGGTCGATCCGGCCGGCATCTTCGCCGGCGAGGTCTCCCTCAAGAAGCTTCAGCCGATCCGCTACCGCGCACGCAATGACAGCGGCGAGTGGGTGGTGGTCGATCCCTATTCCTTCGGCCCGGTGCTCGGCCCGATGGACGACTACTACATCCGCGAGGGCTCGCATCTTCGCCTCTTCGACAAGATGGGCGCTCATCCAATGACGCTCGAGGGCATCGAGGGCTTCCACTTCGCCGTCTGGGCGCCAAATGCCAAGCGGGTCTCCATTGTCGGCAACTTCAACAACTGGGACGGCCGGCGGAATGCGATGCGGCTACGCCGCGACACAGGCATCTGGGAAATCTTCCTGCCCGGCATCACCACCGGCCATGCCTACAAATACGAGATCGTCGGCATCGACGGCGAGGTCCTGCCGCTGAAGGCCGATCCTTTCGCCCGCCGCTCGGAGCTCCGCCCCGCCAACGCCTCCATGACGACAGGGCCGATCGACCAGGCCTGGGAGGACAAGGCGCACCTGGCGCACTGGGCCTCGGCGGACGCCCGCCGCCAGCCGATCTCGATCTACGAGGTGCATGCCGGTTCCTGGCAGAAGAACGACAATGGCGACTTCCTCACCTGGGACGAACTGGCGAACCGCCTGATCCCCTACTGTGTCGACATGGGCTTCACCCATATCGAGTTCCTGCCGATCTCGGAATTCCCCTTCGACCCGTCCTGGGGCTATCAGACGACCGGCCTCTACTCGCCGACCGCCCGCTTCGGCGAGCCGGAAGGTTTTGCCCGCTTCGTCAACGGCTGCCACAAGGTGGGCATCGGCGTCATCCTCGACTGGGTGCCAGCGCATTTTCCGACCGATGCGCATGGCCTTGGTCACTTCGACGGCACCGCACTCTATGAGCACGAGGATCCGCGGCAAGGTTTTCATCCGGACTGGAACACCGCGATCTACAATTTCGGCCGCGCCGAGGTCCTGTCCTACCTCATCAACAACGCGCTCTACTGGGCAGAAAAATTCCATCTCGACGGCCTGCGCGTCGATGCGGTCGCCTCGATGCTCTATCTCGACTATTCGCGCAAGCACGGCGAATGGGTGCCGAACGAATATGGCGGCAACGAGAACCTGGAGGCCGTGCGCTTCCTGCAGTCGATGAACGCCCATGTCTATGCCGCCCATCCCGGCATCCTGACCATCGCGGAGGAATCCACCTCCTGGCCAAAGGTTTCGGCGCCGGTGCACGACGGTGGCCTCGGGTTCGGCTTCAAGTGGAACATGGGCTTCATGCACGACACGCTGCAATATCTGTCGCGCGAGCCGGTGCATCGCAAGTTCCACCACAATGACATGACCTTCGGCCTGCTCTATGCCTTCACGGAAAACTTCGTGCTGCCGCTCAGCCATGACGAGGTCGTGCACGGCAAGGGCTCGCTGATCGCCAAGATGGCCGGCGACGATTGGCAGAAATTCGCAAACCTGCGCGCCTATTACAGCTTCATGTGGGGTTATCCCGGCAAGAAGCTGTTGTTCATGGGCCAGGAATTCGCGCAATGGCAGGAGTGGAGCGAGACCCGCGCACTCGACTGGAACCTGCTCGAATATCCGTTGCACGAAGGCATGCGCCGGCTCGTGCGGGATCTCAACGGCACATACCGCCGCAAGGCGGCGCTGCATGCGCGCGACTGCGAAGGCGACGGCTTCGAATGGCTGATTGCCGACGACCGGGAGAACTCCGTCTTCGCCTGGCTGCGCAAGGCGCCGGGCGAGAAGCCGATCGCCATCGTCACCAACTTCACCCCCGTCTATCGCGAGAATTATGGGGTCCCGCTTCCGGTGGAGGGCCGCTGGCGGGAAATTCTCAACACCGACGCCGAAATCTACGGCGGCAGCGGCAAGGGCAACGGCGGCGCCGTACAGGCCAAGAAACAGGCAAATGGAAGAATAACAGCCACGATCACCCTGCCGCCGCTGGCGACGCTGATGCTCGAGCTGGACGCATAAATTCGACTGTCGGGAGGACACTATGGAGCAAAAGCGGATTCAACCCCTCGCCCGTGACGCGATGGCCTATGTTCTGGCGGGGGGTCGCGGCAGCCGCCTCAAGGAACTGACAGACCGGCGCGCCAAGCCCGCCGTCTATTTCGGCGGCAAGGCGCGCATCATCGATTTCGCCCTCTCCAATGCGCTGAACTCCGGTATCCGCCGCATCGGCGTCGCCACCCAGTACAAGGCGCATTCGTTGATCCGTCACCTGCAGCGCGGCTGGAACTTCTTCCGCCCCGAGCGCAACGAGAGCTTCGATATCCTGCCCGCCAGCCAGCGTGTGTCCGAAACACAGTGGTACGAGGGCACCGCCGATGCCGTCTACCAGAATATCGACATCATCGAAGACTACGGCGTCGAATACATGGTCATCCTCGCCGGCGATCATATCTATAAAATGGACTACGAGCTGATGCTCCAGCAGCACGTCGATTCCGGCGCGCAGGTCACCATCGGGTGCCTGGAAGTGCCGCGCATGGAAGCAACCGGCTTCGGCGTCATGCATGTCGACGACAAGGACCAGATCATCGCCTTCGTGGAGAAGCCGGCCGATCCGCCGAGCATTCCCGGCAATCCCGACATGGCGCTCGCCTCCATGGGCATCTATGTCTTTCACACGAAGTTCCTGATGGACCTCCTGCGGCGCGACGCCGCCGACCCGACGTCGAGCCGCGATTTCGGCAAGGACATCATCCCCTACATCGTCGAGCACGGCAAAGCCGTCGCCCATCGTTTCACCGCCTCCTGCGTGCGCTCCGATTTCGAGCGCGAGGCCTATTGGCGCGACGTCGGCACGGTCGATGCCTATTGGCAGGCCAATATCGACCTCACCGACATCACCCCGGAACTCGACATCTACGACAGCTCCTGGCCGATCTGGACCTTCGCCGAGATCAAGCCGCCGGCAAAGTTCGTGCATGACGACGAGAACCGCCGCGGCTCGGCGATCTCCTCGCTCGTCTCCGGCGATTGCATTATCTCCGGCTCGACGCTGCATCGCAGCCTCCTCTTCACGGGCGTGCGCGCCAATTCCTATTCCCGTCTCGAAGGCGCCGTCGTGCTGCCCAACGTCATGATCGGCCGCCATGCCAACCTCAGGAATGTCGTCATCGACAGGGGCGTCGTCATTCCGGAAGGCCTCGTCGTCGGCGAGGACCCGGTGCTCGATGCCAAGCGTTTCCGCCGGTCGGAAGGCGGCATCTGCCTCATCACCCAACCCATGATCGACAAGCTGGAGCTCTAGTCGTCCTCATGAACATCCTTTCGGTGGCATCCGAAGTATTCCCGCTGATCAAGACGGGAGGCCTCGCCGACGTCGCCGGCGCATTGCCGATCGCACTCGCCGGGCATGGAACGCACATGCGCACGCTCATGCCCGGTTACCCCGCGGTCATGCAGCGGCTGGGAAGCGTCGAGGTGGTCGCCACCTTCGACGACCTTCTCGGCGAACCTGCGCGCATCCTCGCCACCGTGCACGAGGGTCTCGATATCCTCGTACTCGATGCCCCCGGTTTCTTCGACCGGCCGGGCGGGCCCTATACGGACGCCACGGGCAAGGATTTTGTGGACAACTGGCAGCGCTTCGCCGCCCTGTCCTTCGCAGGCGCGGAAATCGCCCGCGGCCTGTTGTCGGACTGGCGGCCGGACATCGTGCATGCCCATGACTGGCAGGCGGCAATGACGGCCGTCTACATGCGCTATACCGGCCTCCAGCACATTCCCACCATCGTCACCGTGCACAACCTCGCCTTCCAGGGCCAGTTCGGTGCCGATATCTTCCCGGGCCTCGGCCTGCCGCCGGAAGCCTTCACCGTCGACGGGCTCGAGTATTACGGCGATGTCGGCTTCCTCAAGGGCGGCCTGCGCACCGCCTGGTCGATCACCACGGTCAGCCCCACCTATGCCCACGAGATCATGACGCCGGACTATGGCATGGGGCTCGAAGGCCTGATCAATGCCCGCGCCGGCGACCTCGTCGGCATCGTCAACGGCATCGACACCACCGTCTGGAACCCCGAAACCGACAACCAGATCGCCCGCCCCTACGCCGCCGGCTCGCTGAAGCAGCGCGCGGTCAACCGGCAGGCACTGGCCGAACGGTTCAATCTCGAACAGGACGACGGCCCGATCTTCTGTGTCGTCAGCCGCCTCACCTGGCAGAAGGGCATCGACCTCATCGCCGAAATCGCCGACTGGATCGTCGATCAGGGCGGCAAGCTCGCCGTGCTCGGTTCCGGCGACCAGGGCCTCGAGGGCGCCCTGCTCGCGGCCGCCTCCCGCCATCGCGGCCGCATCGGCATCGTCATCGGCTACAACGAGCCGCTGTCGCATCTCATGCAGGCCGGCGCCGACGCGATCCTCATCCCCTCGCGCTTCGAGCCCTGCGGCCTCACCCAGCTCTATGGCCTGTGCTACGGCTGCATCCCGGTCGTCGCGCGCACCGGCGGCCTTGCCGATACCGTCATCGACGCCAACGAGGCCGCCCTTTCCGCCCGCGTCGCCACGGGCTTCCAGTTCACCCCGATCAATGCCGAGGGCCTGCGCCAGGCGCTGCGCCGCGTCTTCAAGGCCTGGCGCGAACCAAAAATCTGGGGCCGCATCCAGAACCAGGGTATGAAGTCGGACGTTTCCTGGGAAAACAGCGCCGCGCGCTATGCCGACCTCTATTCCAGCCTACTTTCGCGAGTGTAAGCCGATGACCATCAAGACCGTATCGACCACGCCCTATTCCGACCAGAAGCCCGGCACGTCCGGTCTGCGCAAGAAGGTCCCCGTCTTCCAGCAGAAGAACTATGCGGAGAACTTCATCCAGGCGATCTTCGATTCCCTGGAAGGCTTCGAGGGCCAGACGCTGGTGATCGGCGGCGACGGCCGCTACTACAATCGCGAGGTCATCCAGCTTGCCATCAAGATGGCCGCCGCCAACGGTTTCGGCCGCGTGCTGGTCGGCCGTGGCGGCATTCTCTCGACCCCCGCTGCGTCCAATGTCATCCGCAAATACAAGGCCTTCGGCGGCATCGTTCTGTCGGCCAGCCACAATCCCGGCGGCCCGACGGAAGACTTCGGCATCAAATACAATATCGGCAATGGCGGCCCGGCGCCGGAAAAGATCACCGACGCGATCTTCGCCCGCACCAAGGTCATCGACAGCTACAAGATATCTGACGTCGCCGACGTGAATCTTGACCTCGAAGGCACGCACGAAATCGAGGGAATGGCGATCACCGTCATCGATCCCGTGGCCGACTATGCCGAGTTGATGGAACAGCTCTTCGATTTCAACGCGATCCGCGGCTTGCTCGCCGGCGGCTTCCGCGTCGTCTTCGACGCCATGAGCGCCGTCACCGGCCCCTATGCCAAGGAGATCCTCGAAAACCGCCTCGGCGCCACCAAGGGCTCGGTGCTCAACTTCATGCCGCTGCCAGACTTCGGCGGCCACCACCCGGACCCCAACCTGGTACACGCCCGCGCGCTCTACGAGACGATGATGGCCGACGACGCGCCGGACTTCGGCGCCGCCTCCGACGGCGACGGCGACCGCAACCTGATCATCGGCAAGGGCATCTTCGTCACCCCGTCCGACAGCCTGGCGCTGCTCGCCGCCAACGCCCATCTTGCGCCCGGCTATGCCAAGGGCCTCGCCGGCATCGCGCGCTCCATGCCCACCTCGGGCGCCGCCGACCGCGTCGCGGAAAAACTCGGCATCGGCATTTTCGAGACGCCGACCGGCTGGAAATTCTTCGGCAACCTGCTCGACGCCGGCCTTGCCACGATCTGCGGCGAGGAGAGCGCCGGCACCGGCTCCGACCATGTGCGCGAGAAGGACGGCCTCTGGGCCGTGCTGCTCTGGCTCAACATTCTCGCCGTGCGCAAGGAAAGCGTTCTCGACATCGTCGAACAGCACTGGGCGACCTACGGCCGCAACTACTACTCCCGCCACGACTACGAGGAAGTCGACACCGATGCCGCGAACGGTCTTGTGGCGAACCTGCGCGACCAGCTAGCCACCCTTCCCGGCAAGAGCTTCAGCTCCCTCACCGTCGCAACGGCAGACGATTTTGCCTACAACGACCCGGTGGACCAGTCGGTCAGCAAGAACCAGGGCATCCGCATCCTCTTCGAAGGCGGTTCGCGCGTGGTCTTCCGCCTCTCCGGCACCGGCACCTCGGGCGCGACCCTGCGCGTCTACATCGAGCGCTTCGAGCCCGACGCCGCGCGCCACGACATCGACACGCAGGAAGCTCTCGCCGACCTCATCGCCGTCGCCGACGAGATCGGCGGCATCAAGACCCGAACCGGCCGCGATGCGCCGACCGTGATCACCTGAGATGACGATCACCGCCCCTTCCTTCGCGCCGGGCGCCACGCTCTCCGGGGACGGGGTGGAGTTCGCGGTCTATTCGCACAACGCCGGCCGGGTCGAGCTTTGCCTGTTCGACAACAATGGCGACAAGGAACTCGCCCGCCTCGCAATGGGGCGGGACGAGAACGGTTTCCACCGTGTCTTCGTCGAAGGCGCGACCGCTGGAACATGCTACGGCTTCCGCGCCGATGGTATCTATTCCCCCGACCACGGCCTCTGGTTCGACCCGACAAAACTGCTCGTCGATCCCTATGCCAAGAAAATCGACCGCCCCTTCGTGCACGACGGCCGCCTCACCCGCTTCGGTGTCGAGACGGCGGATATCGTGCCGAAGGCCATCGTCACACGAAACCGGCCGGTCGATGTAAAAGCGCCGCTCTTCCGCCCCGGTGGCTTCGTCTACGAGGTAGCGGTGCGCAGCTTCACCATGCTGCACCCCGACGTGCCGGAGGCGGTGCGCGGAACCGTCGGCGCGCTTGCCCATCCCGCCGTGCTCGCCCATCTCAAGCGCCTCGGCGTCGATGCCGTCGAGCTGATGCCGATCACCGCCTGGATCGATGAACGCCATCTGCCGCCTCTCGGTCTTTCCAACAGCTGGGGCTACAACCCGATCGCGCTGATGGCGCTCGATCCGCGCCTCGTTCCCGGCGGCATGAAGGAACTCGCCGACACCGTCGCGGCACTGCGCGCCGAAAACATCGGCGTCATCCTCGACCTCGTCTTCAACCATTCCGGCGAGAGCGACCTCCACGGCGCGACGCTCTCCATGCGCGGCCTCGACAACCTCACCTATTACCGCCATGTGGAGGGCCGCCCCGGCGAGCTGATCAACGACACCGGCTGCGGCAACACCATCGCCGGGGAACACCCGATCGTACGCCAGCTCGTGCTCGACAGCCTGCGCCATTTCGTGCGCCATGCCGGCGTCGATGGCTTCCGCTTCGACCTTGCCACCATCCTCGGCCGCGAGGCGGACGGTTTTTCCGCAAGGGCCGCGCTGCTCTCGGAAATCTGCGCCGACCCGCTGCTCAAGGACCGCGTGCTGATCGCCGAACCCTGGGACATCGGGCCCGGCGGCTACCAGCTCGGCAATTTCCCGGAACCCTTCCTCGAATGGAACGACCGCTATCGCGACGACACGCGCACCTTCTGGCGCGGTGACAGCCACCGGCTCGGTGCCTTCGTCACCGCGCTTGCCGGCTCTTCCGACATCTTCTCCCGCCACGGCGGCGACCGCACCCGCTCCGTCAATTTCCTCGCCGCCCATGACGGCTTCACCTTGATGGACCTTGTCTCCCATACGGTGAAACACAACGAGGCGAACGGCGAGGACAACCGCGACGGCCACAACGAGAACCATTCCTGGAACAACGGCGCCGAGGGCGAGACGACGGACGGCGCGGTGCTCTCGGCCCGCCGGGCGGATGTAAAGGCGCTGCTGGCGAGCCTCTTCCTCTCGCGCGGCACCGTCATGCTGACGGCCGGCGACGAGGGCGGACGCAGCCAGAACGGCAACAACAACGCCTATTGCCAGGACAACGCCATCACCTGGATGCACTGGGACCGGCTCGACGACGGTCTGATCGAACACACCGCCATGCTCTCTGCCATTCGCAAGCGTTTCCCCGCCCTCACGGAAACGACCTTCTGGAGCGGCACCGGCGATATCGAATGGCGGACACTGGCAGGCACCCCAATGACGGTCGGCGACTGGGAAGCGCCGTTCGCCGGAACCCTGCTTGCCATCCTCAAGACGCCTGATCTACAGCAGCAGCGGATCGTCCATCTCGCAATCGCCATCAACCGGACGCATGGTGAGCAGGCGCTCGCCCTGCCGCCACCGGAGGGACGCGACTGGACGAGCCTGCTTTCCACCAACCATCCCGCGACCAGCCTCATCCATCCCCGCAGCGTCGAGATTTTTGTCGAAAAGCACTGATCTTCATTGTCCGGACAAACCATCTCTCTAAAGCATGTCGCGCAAACGCGCCGCGCTCTTGCGAGAATACCGAATCCAGGCGCGCATCGAGCGGCAGGAAAACCCTATGCCAGAGACCATTCACCTGAAGGACATCGGCACCCTCGTCGGCACCGAACTCGGCCTGTCGCGCTGGTTCACGGTCGACCAGACGGTGATCGACCGTTTTGCCGAAGCGACGGAAGACCACCAGTTCATCCATACCGATCCCGTGCGGGCAGCCGCGGAAACGCCCTTCGGCGGCACGATCGCGCACGGCTTCCTGACGCTCTCACTGCTTTCAGCAATGAACTACGATTGCGTGCCGCGCATCGTCGAGCAGACGATGGGCATCAACTACGGCTTCGAGAAGGTCCGCTTCATGACGCCGGTGAAAAGCGGAACGCGTGTGCGCGGCCGCTTCGTTCTCGCCGAAGCGCGCTTTCGCGGTGCCGGCATGGTGACCATCCGCTATGACGTCTCAGTGGAGATCGAGGACGAACGAAAGCCCGCCCTGACCGCCGACTGGATCACCATCATCCAGTTCGATCCCAAGGACCGGCCGGAGGACGTGTGAAAATCCGTCTCGCCGCACCGGAAGACATCGCGATCCTCGGTGCCTGCGACTTTTCCTTCCTCGTCACCCGCGAAGCTGTACCACCTTTCGACGGCGACTGGTTGGCGCAGGCCCGGCCTGTGGAGCCCTATGCCAAGAGCTACGGCTTCGACGCGGATGACCTCAAAGCCGACCTGAACGACGAGAACAAGGCGCTCTTTGTCGTTGTCGGGGACGAGGCGCCGGTCGGCTATATCGTACTCTCGAAGGGATGGAACAATTTCGCCTTCATCGATGACATCGCCGTCGATACGGAGTGGCGTGGCACAGGCGCAGCGCAGCGCCTGATACAGCAGGCGTTTCGCTGGGCGAAGGACAACGGCCTGCCGGGTATTCGTCTCGAAACCCAGACGACCAATGTTGCCGCCTGCCGGTTCTATCTGCGCCAGGGTTTTACCCTCGGCGGCTATGACCGGCACCTGTACGAAGGGCTGTCCCCCGGGACGCGGGAGACAGCCCTGTTCTTCTATCGGTTCTTCTGATCGCGGTCAGAGCCCGGCGTCTTCCGCGCCCTCGGCAAGCAGGCCGAAGGCGTAGGGCGAGAACGAGCGCCAGCATTCCACGCGATAGTCTTCCTCGCCGGTGCGCAGGAGCACGATCTCGATCTTGCCAAGCACCGTGCGCGCCGCGGCGCCAACCGGGAAGATCGCATTGCCGAGATCGAGCGGGCAGCCACTGGCAATCGCTCCGGCCGCGTTGGGGCCGGAAACGAGGATCGCCGTGTTGCGATGCGAGACATCCGTCGCCGAATGCAGCGCGGAAACGCCCGATGCAATGCCCATCAGGTCGGCGCCGTTCTCGTCGATCAGCAGCCATTCGTCCGGCCCGAGCCAGAGCGCGTGGCGCCCGCTGACGGAGGCCGAGGTTTTCGGCCGTCTCGGCAGTTCGAGGCCGAAGGCCAGCGAAAGCGTGCCGATGGCATCTTCGCCTGCACGCAGCGAAAGACGGGTTGCAGGGGCGGCGGGCGTGACGCGCGCGCCGGCGGAACCACCATGACGGCCGGCGAGCGGCGCCTTGCGAAGAGCTTGATCAGCCATTGAGGCGTCCTCCTTCCTTGTCGATGAACACCATGTCGCTGACCTCGACCGCGATGGTACGGTCGGGCATCGGCACGTAGAGCGTCTGGCCAAGCCGTGCCTGACCACCGGCGACAAGCGCCATGGCGATCGAGCGGCCGCAGTTTTCCGACCAGTAGGACGAGGTCACATGGCCGAGCATTTTCATCGGCTTCGGCTCGTTCGGATCGGCGACGATCTGCGCGCCCTCCTCCAGCACCACGTTCGGGTCCTTGGTCAAAAGGCCGACGAGCTGCTTGCGCCCCTCCTTGACGAGGTCCGGACGCTTCAGGCCACGGATGCCGACGAAATCCGTCTTCTTCTTGGAGACGGCCCAGCTCAGGCTGGCATCGTGCGGCGTCACCGTGCCGTCCGTATCCTGGCCGACGATGATATAGCCCTTTTCGGCGCGCAGGACGTGCATGGTCTCCGTGCCGTAGGCGCAGGCCCCGAGCGGTTCGGCGCGGGCCCAGATGGCTTCCCAGACGGCCTGGCCATAATCGGCGGGAACGTTGACTTCGTAGCCCGCTTCGCCGGTGAAGGACATGCGGAAGAGCCGCGTCGGCACGCCGCAGATCTTTCCTTCGCGCACGCTCATATGCGGGAAGGCTTCGTTCGAGATGTCGATGCCTTCGATGAGCGGCTCGAGGATTTCGCGCGCCTTCGGACCCTGCACGGCGATGACTGCCCACTGTTCGGTGGTCGAGGTCAGCCAGACCTTCAGATGCGGGAATTCCGTCTGGAGATAGTCTTCCATGTGGTTCATGACGCGCGGCGCGCCGCCCGTCGTCGTCGTGACGTGGAAGCGATCCTCCGCGAGGCGCCCGACGACGCCGTCGTCATAAACGAAACCGTCTTCGCGCAGCATGATGCCGTAGCGGCAACGGCCGGGCTTCAGCGTATCCCAGGCGTTGGTGTACATCAGGTTCAGGAACTCGGCGGCATCGGGGCCGACGACTTCGATCTTGCCGAGCGTCGAGGCATCGAAGAGGCCGGCGGCATTGCGCACCGTGCGGCACTCGCGGTTGACCGCGTCGTGCATGGTTTCGCCGGGGCGCGGATAATACCAGGCGCGCTTCCAGTTACCGACGTCTTCGAAGACCGCGCCATGCGCTTCTTCCCAGGCATGCATAGGCGTCTTGCGCGCCGGATCGAAGAGTTCGCCGCGCGAATGGCTGATCAGCGCGCCGAAGGTGACGGGCGTATAGGGCGCGCGGAAGGTGGTGAGGCCGATCTTCGGGATCTCGCGGTTCAGCACTTCAGAGGCGATGGCAAGGCCGTGGATGTTGGACAGCTTGCCCTGGTCCGTCGCCATGCCGTTGGTGGTGAAGCGCTTGATGTGCTCGATCGAGTGCATGCCTTCGCGCACGGCAAGGCGGATGTCCTTGGCGCAGACGTCGTTCTGGAAATCGACGAAAGCCTTGACGGTCGTATCGACGCCGGCGCCCTCGCCCGCGCCGGCCATGCCGCCGGTCCATTCGAAGGCGTTTTCACCCGAGAGCTCGACCTTGCCGCCGCCCTCGTTGCCGGTAGCGCGGGCCATCAGCTCGCCCGCGGCCAGCGATTCCTCGATGGTCGCCTGGAGGCCGTCCGTGCCATTGCACGAACCGACCGAGAGGCAATCCTGCGCATAGGCTCCCGGCAGAAAGCGGCCGGAGGCGGCATCATAGGCCACCTTGCCGCGCGACTGCGAGAAGAGGTGGACGGAGGGCGTCCAGCCGGCGGACATCAGCAGCGCATCAACCGGGATGGCGCGGGCCGAGCCGCCGCCATTGCGGGCGACCGACATGGAGGAGACGCGCAGCTTGCCCTTGGTGTCGACGACCGAATGGCCGGTCAGCACCTCGATGCCAAACTTGCGGGCTTCCGCCAGAACGGCTTCGCCCGGCTTCTCTCTGTTGTCGACGATGGCGGCGATGGTGACGCCGGCACGCTTCAGGTCGAAGGCGGCCTCATAGGCCGAATCACTCGCCGTGTAGACGCCGACCTTGCGGCCGACGGCGACGCCGAAATGGTTGAGATAGGTGCGCGCCGCTGAGGCGAGCATGATGCCCGGCCGGTCGTTGTTGGCGAACACCATATGGCGCTCGATAGAACCGGTGGCGAGGATGACGCGCTTGGCGCGCACCTGCCACATCCGCTCGCGCGGCAGCTTCTTGTCAGGCTTTGCGAGGTGGTCGGTGACGCGCTCGACGAGGCCGACGAAATTGTGGTTGTAGTAGCCGAAGGCCGTCGTGCGGGTGAGGACGGTGACGTTCTCCATCGCCTTCAGCCTGGCGGCCGTCGCCTGCGCCCAGTCGTAGCCGTTCCGACCGTCGATCGTCACCGACGTGTCGTAATGCAGCGCACCGCCGACTTCCGGCTGCTCGTCGCAGAGGATGACGCGCGCGCCGGCTTCGGCAGCGGCAAGTGCTGCCGAAAGGCCGGCGACGCCGCCACCGGCGACGAGCACGTCGCAATAGGCATAGCGGCTGGCGTAGTGGTCCGGATCCTCTTCCGTCGGCGCGACGCCGAGGCCGGCGGCCTTGCGGATGAAGGGCTCGTAGACCTTTTCCCAGGCGGCCTTCGGCCACATGAAGGTCTTGTAGTAGAAACCGGCGGCGAAGAACGGCGACATCAGGTTGTTGACGCCGCCGATATCGAAGGCGAGCGACGGCCAGCGGTTCTGCGAAGAAACCTTCATGCCGTCAAAGACTTCTTGCACCGGCGCGCGCACGTTCGGCTGGCGGCGGGCGGCATCGCGCGAAACATCGATCAGCGCGTTCGGCTCTTCCGGGCCTGCCGACAGGATGCCGCGCGGGCGATGGTACTTGAACGAGCGGCCGACGAGGTGCACGCCGTTGGCGAGCAGCGCCGAGGCGACGGTATCGCCTTCCAGCGCGTCGAATGTCTTTCCGTCGAAGGTAAAACGCGCTGTCTTGGCCGGCGTCAGGCGGCCCTGACCGGCAATGCGATTGGCGCCGCTCATTGCGCGGTTCCTTCCGTGGTTTCAAAGGTTTCGGCGGGTTTTTCGGTGGTTGTCGGCGCACCGGAGAGATCAGGCTTAGGCTCGCCCGCCTTGTAGCTCATGACGAACTTGTCGCTCACCGTGTCGCGTGCCGCGTTGAAGAAGCGGCCGCAGCCATGGATATGGCGCCAGCGTTCGAAGATCAGGCCCTTCGGGTTGTCGCGCAGGAAGAAATACTCCTGGAACTCCTCGTCGGTGATATCGGCCATGTTGGTCGGCCGGGCGATGTGCGCGTCGCCACCGTGGCGGAATTCGAGCTCCGAGCGCTCTTCCTCGCAGTAGGGGCAGTAGATCAGCAGCATGGTATCCTACCTGTTTAAAGCTCTGGTTCCGTCACGAGCGTGCCGGGTTCCTGGTCGCAAAGTCGCTGGCCCATGGAGACGAAGGGCACAAGCCGATAAAGCAGTTGCGCGCTATCCTCGTAGGGGGCCAGCACATCCGTTATTCCGACATTGGCCATACTCATCGCAAAGAGGTTGATGTCGATGTTGTAGGCGCGTTCCATGTCGTCGCCGGGGATGAAGTAGACCACCCGTTCGCCGAGCATCGTCGTGCACCCCAACATCCCGCTCTCCGCGAGAAAGGGCCAGTTCCGCTCGCCGGCCGCCTTGCGGATCGTCTGGAAACGGAAATCATCAGGCTCGGGAATGATCGAGCCCGCCGGCATCACACCGGCCGTCATCAGCAACCCGGCAAGGAGCGCGCCGTTCATCAATGGGCCACGGCCGCCGCCGCGGCCTCGTCGATGAGGCGGCCTGTACGGAAGCGGTCCAGCGTCAGGCCGGAAGCCAGCTTGTGCGGCTCACCCTTCGCGATGAGGTGCGCGAAGAGATGGGCCGAACCCGGCGTCGCCTTGAAGCCGCCGGTGCCCCAGCCGCAATTGACGAAGAGGTTCTTCACCGGCGTCACGCCCTGGATCGCCGAACGATCCGGCGTGTTGTCGGTGATACCGCCCCACTGGCGCATCATCTTGACGCGTCTGAACATCGGGAAGAGTTCGCAGATCGCATCCAGCGTATGCGTGATGATCTGCAGACCGCCGGTCTGGGAATAGGAGTTGTACTGGTCCGTACCCGCGCCGATGACGAGTTCGCCCTTGTCCGACTGCGAGATATAGGCATGCACCGAGTTGGACATGACCACGCAGGGGAAGATCGGCTTCATCGGCTCGGAGACCAGCGCCTGCAGCGGCACGGAATGCAGCGGCAGCTTCACGTCGGCCATCGACAGGATGACCGAGTTGTGGCCGGAGGCCGACACCGCGATCTTCTTCGCGCCGATGAACCCCTTCGAAGTCTCCACACCTGTCACCGCGCCGTCGGGCCCGCGGCGGATGCCCTTGACCTCGCAGTTCTGGATGACATGCACGCCGCGATCCGACGCGGCACGGGCATAGCCCCAGGCGACGGCGTCGTGGCGAGCGGTGCCGCCGCGACGCTGGAGGGCCGCACCGTTGATCGGGTAGCGGGCGGAGGCAGAGATATCGAGAACCGGCACGAAGTCCTTCGCCTGCTGCGGCGTCAGCCATTCGTTGTCGATGCCGTAGAGCCGGTTGGCATGGACATGGCGCTGGAAGGACTGCTTGTCGTGCACATTGTGCGACAGCATCATCACGCCGCGCGGCGAGTACATGACATTGTAGTTGAGATCCTGGCTGAGCCCTTCCCAGAGCTTCAGCGAATGCTCGTAGATGTCCATGCTCTCGTCATAGAGATAGTTCGAGCGGATGATCGTCGTGTTGCGGCCGGTATTGCCGCCGCCGAGCCAACCCTTCTCGATGACAGCGACATTGGTGATGCCGTGTTCCTTGGCAAGATAGTAGGCCGCGCCCAGGCCATGGCCGCCGCCGCCGACGATGATCACGTCATATTCCTTGCGCGGCTCGGGCGAGGTCCATTGCGCCTCCCAGCCCTTGTGGCCACGCATCGCCTCGCGGGCGACGGCGAAAACCGAATATTTGCGCATCCCATGTCCTCAAAATCGCGCCGGCCCGGCCGGCTTGTTTCCTGCCCAGAAAGAAAGCAAATCCTGACGCTCCACGCCGTATCCTTTGCGACGCATTCAGGCGCACCTTGTACCACATGCGACATGAGCGTCACGGAAGCTTTGCCATGCTTTCCCACCGGCACCCCACAAATATCCTCAGCTTCCCGGCGCTTCAGGCTGGACTTCGCTGCTGCGATCTGGTATCCGACCCACCAATTGCCAGCCTGGTGGGCTGCGCGAACGCAATCTATTTGCCCGGCGACCCGTGCTCGGTGGGCGTACAACAAACAAAGGAACGGGATTCTCGTGCAGGTACTTGTCCGCGACAACAACGTTGATCAGGCTCTCCGCGCTCTCAAGAAGAAGATGCAGCGCGAAGGTATTTTCCGTGAAATGAAGATGCGCGACTTTTACGAAAAGCCGTCGCAGAAGCGTGCGCGTGAAAAGGCTGAAGCCGTCCGTCGCGTTCGCAAGCTGGCTCGCAAGCGCGCCCAGCGCGAAGGCCTCATCGGCGGTCGTCCCGGCGCCCGTTGATCGGCCGTCTTTTCGACGTTTTCGGATGCAAGACCGGGCGGGGGCGAACATTTCGCCGCCGCCTTTTTTGACGTGACCGGACGTTTTTTCACAGATGTGAAAGACTTCCCGTGCAATTCCGGGCGCTATCGCTACGCACCGTCGCCGGAATTGCTTTCAAGCGTAGCGTTTTCATCGCGCATGAGGCGCGACAGAAGCCCACTTTGAGGATTCGCACTTGGACATGGCTGCATCTACCGGGTTCCCGACCGACCGCTTCTCTCCCTCGGCTGCCCGCCTGCGCCGCCCCCTGATGGCCGCCGTCGCCGCCACGTCCATCGCGCTCCTTCTGACCGGCTGCCAGTCGACCGCTACGTCGACGGACGTGCTGAAGGTCGAGCGCGCCCAGGGCTCGGAAGAGAACATCTCCTCGCTCTCGGCAGTGATCGCCGCAAACCCGCAGGACCCGGCCGGCTACAATGTACGCGGCTCCGCCTATGGCCGCGCCGGCCAGTATCGCCGCGCGATCGACGACTTCAACCGCGCGATCGAGCTCAATCCGCGCTTCTACCAGGCCTACGCCAACCGTGCGCTCGTCGAGCGCAGCCAGGGCAATCAGGCGCAAGCGGCGAGCGACTACAACACTGCGCTGCAGCTCAGCCCGAACTACGACGTCGCCTATATCGGTCGCGGCAATCTTTATCGTCAGGCTGGCCGCCTCGACGAGGCCTTCCGCGACTTCAACCGCGCGATCGAACTCGATACGACCGATCCGCGCGCCTATCACAATCGCGGCCTGATCTTCCAGGCCCGCCGCCAGCACGACAAGGCCATCGAGGACTTCTCGAAGGCCATTTCGCTCTCGCCGAACTCGGCCGAGCCCTACAATGGTCGCGGCATTTCCTATGCCGCGCAGGGCGACGACGACAATGCGTTCCAGGACTTCAACACGGCGATCAACCTCGACGGCAAGCTTGCCGAATCCTGGGCAAACCAGGCGCTGATCTACGAGCGCCGCGGCGACATGGCCCGCGCGGCAAAATCCTATTCGCACGCCCTGAAGCTCGACCCGAACTACAAGCCGGCCAAGGACGGCCTTGCCCGCACAAGAGGCGCCGCCTCGGCTGCAAAGCCCGCTTAAGCTACGCACCTCTCGTTCGTCATCCTCGGGCCAGCCCGGGGTTCTCCTTCCGGGAGATTCTGAAACAAAAAAAGCCCGCGATCATCTCGCGGGCTTTTTTGTCTCGGTTGAAACCCTCTTAGTGGTTCATCGCCTTGACGATATCGTCGGTCATCTTCTTGGCATCGCCGAGCAGCATCATCGTGCCGTCCTTGTAGAACAGCGTGTTGTCGATGCCGGCATAGCCCGAGCCAAGCGAGCGCTTGACGAAGAGGCAGGTCTTCGCCTTGTCGACGTCGAGGATCGGCATGCCGTAGATCGGCGAGGACTTGTCGTCGCGCGCCGCCGGGTTCGTCACGTCGTTGGCGCCGATGACATAGGCGACATCCGCCTGGGCGAACTCGGAGTTGATATCCTCGAGCTCGAACACTTCGTCATAGGGCACGTTCGCCTCAGCAAGCAACACGTTCATGTGGCCGGGCATGCGGCCCGCCACGGGGTGGATCGCGTACTTCACCTCGACGCCGTTCTTCTTCAGCGCGTCGGCGAGTTCCCGTACCGCATGCTGCGCCTGCGCCACCGCCATGCCGTAGCCCGGCACGATGATAACCTTGGAGGCGTTCGCCATCAGGAAGGCCGCGTCGTCGGCAGAACCCTGCTTGACCGTGCGCTGCACACCGTCATCCGCCGCTGCCGCGCCGCTGTCGCCGCCGAAGCCGCCAAGGATGACAGAGATGAACGAGCGGTTCATACCCTTGCACATGATGTAGGACAGGATCGCACCCGAGGAGCCGACCAGCGCGCCGGTGATGATCAGCGCGAGGTTGCCGAGCGTGAAGCCGATGCCGGCCGCAGCCCAACCCGAATAGGAGTTGAGCATCGAGACAACGACGGGCATGTCGGCGCCGCCGATCGGCACGATGAGCAGCACGCCGAGCGCCAGCGCCAGAATGACGATCAGCCAGAAATCGAAATGGCTTTCCGACAGGGTCAGGCCGACGATGAAGAAGACGATCGCCGCGAGCAGCACGATGTTGATGACATGCCGGTAGGGCAGCATGATCGGCTTGCCGGACATGCGCCCGTCGAGCTTCAGGAAGGCGATGATCGAGCCGGTGAAGGTGATCGCGCCGATGGCGGCACCCAGCGCCATTTCGATGAGCGCCTGGCCGTGGATCTCGCCGACCTGGCCGAGGCCGAAGGACACCGGCGAGTAGAGCGCGGCGGCAGCGACCAGCACGGCGGCAAGGCCGACGAGCGAGTGGAAGCCCGCCACGAGCTGCGGCATCGAGGTCATCGGGATCGAGCGCGCGATATAGGCGCCGGCACCGCCGCCGATGGCAAGGCCGAGCACGATGAGCACGAGGCCACCGAAGGACGGCGTCGCGAGCAGCAGCGTCGTGCCGATGGCGATGCCCATGCCGATCATGCCGAGCATGTTGCCGCGGCGGCTGGTCGTCGGATGCGACAGGCCGCGCAAGGCCATGATGAAGAGCACCCCGGAAACGAGGTAGAGGAAGGCTGCGAAGTTTGCGTTCATCGGGCCGCCCTCACTTCTCTTTTTTCTTGTACATCGCCAGCATGCGCTGGGTGACGAGGAAGCCGCCAAAGATGTTGACGGAGGCGAGGATGAGCGCGACGAAGCCGAAGCCGGTCGCCACACCCGAGAGCGAGATACCGACGGCGAGCAAAGCGCCGACGACGATGACCGAGGAGATGGCGTTGGTGACGGCCATCAGCGGCGTGTGCAGCGCGGGTGTCACCGACCAGACAACATAGTAGCCGACGAAAATCGACAGCACGAAGATCGCCAGACGGAAGACGAAAGGATCGATCGCCCCGCCGGAAACGCCGTGCGCCGCCGCAGCGGCCGCATCCGGCACATATTCGGAAGCGGCGCGGACAGCTTCCACCGCACGTTCCAGATCGGTGATCGCCTTGTCGAGAAGTTCGTTCGCCATCACTTGCCCTCCCCTTGCTGAACGCTACCGCCAAAATTCGGGTGCACCACGGCACCGTCCTTCGTCAGCATCGTCGCCTTGACCAACTCGTCCTCGACATTGACCGAAACCGACTTCGTTTCCTTGTCGACCATGGTCTCCAGGAAGGTGAGAAGGTTCTTGGCGTAGAGCGCCGAAGCGGAGGCCGCGATACGGCCGGGCACATTGAGATAGCCGATGACCTTGACGCCTTCGACCTCGGCAACGCGGCCTGCCTCAGCGCCCTCGATGTTGCCACCCCGCTCGACCGCGAGATCGACGACAACGGACCCCGTGCGCATGGCCGCCAGCATCTGGCGCGTCACAAGCCGGGGGGCAGGACGGCCGGGAATGAGCGCCGTCGTGATGATGATGTCCTGCTTGGCGATATGGTCGGCGACGAGCGCGGCCTGTTTCGCCTGATACTCCTTGGACATCTCTTTCGCATAGCCGCCGGCGGTTTCGGCGGCCTTGAACTCGTCGTCCTCGACGGCGATGAACTTGGCACCAAGCGAAGCGACCTGCTCCTTTGCGGCCGGGCGCACATCCGTCGCGGAGACGGCGGCACCGAGGCGGCGCGCGGTCGCGATAGCCTGAAGGCCGGCAACACCGGCGCCCATGACGAAGACTTTCGCGGCCGGAACCGTACCGGCAGCGGTCATCATCATCGGCATGGCGCGGTCGTATTCATGGGCGGCGTCGATGACGGCCTGATAGCCGGCAAGGTTCGCCTGCGAGGACAGGATGTCCATCGACTGGGCGCGTGTGATGCGCGGCATCAGTTCCATGGCGAAGGTGGTGAGACCGGCACTGGCCATCTCGGCGATGGCGGCTTCGTTGCCGTAGGGATCCATCGTGGCAATGACGATGGCGCCGGCCTTGTAGGCGGCGATTTCGGCCGAGGTCGGCCGCCGGACTTTCAGGACGACGTCCGCTGCCCTTGCCTCTTCGGCCCCGACGATGCGTGCGCCGACAGCTTCGTAATCCGCATCCAGGATGCGGGAGGCAAGGCCGGCACCGGTTTCCACCAGCACGTCGAGCCCCAGGCTTTTCATTTTCTTGACTGTTTCAACGGAGCCCGCGACGCGGCCCTCCGCCGGATCACTTTCCCGTGCTACAAAAACACACTGACTCAAACCGTGGTCCTCCCCCCGAGACTGGCCGTGTTAAATCACGGCGCCGGAATGGCGCCGTGTGAAAATCCGCAGATGCGGTTGTTTAGGTCAACGCAGCAGGAAGTAGCCGACGACGTTGAGAATGATGAGCAGCAGCAGCGCGCTGAAGAAACCGGCGCTGGTGAAGAAGCCGGCCGCCATGGCGATCAGCAGTGCGACGCAGAACAGCGTGCCGTATTTGGCGCCGGCGATGAAGAGGTCGTAGGTCTTCTCATGCTCCGGGTAATCCATCGCAGCGCCCGTCTCGACCGGTCCGGAATGATGTTCAGCCATAGTCTACCTTCTCCTAAGCACCCGCACCCGTCAGCGGAAAAGCCTCGCTGACAGGCACCGAAAACAGATTCCCTCAAGCGTGAAGACACGCGTCTTTCTGGCCATACACAATGGATCGGCAAAGCGCAACGGCAAGGCAGGCAGAGCGTTTCGACCTTTCTCGTTTCCGAAACAGAACGGGCCGGTTTCGCAAGAAACCGGCCCATCATGCGACATCAGAACGCGGAGCGCTTATCCGGCAAAGGCATTTCCGGAAAGCTGGATGCGCTCGCCGCCGAAATGCGCGCGGCGCGCGGTCGGACGCACGGTCAAAGGGCTGAACGGCAGGCCGTCGCCCCGGGCAAACATCATACGGCGCTCATAGGGTTCGGATTTGAAGAACGGGAAGCGCTGGTAGAGCGAGGGCAACGTCTCCTTGACGTTGGTCGCCAGCAGCATCAGGTCGATAATGAACTTGCCGTGGTTGCTCTTCGGCGAAGCCACGAAATCGGCATCGAAGACGCGCTTGTAGAAGGCCGAATGCGCAGGCTTGACCATCTGCACGCAACGGTCCGTCTGGAAGTAATCCGTCGCCATGGTGGCGATACGCAACGTCAGATACGGGATTGCCGGCATCTCGCTCCAGATTTCCGGGTCGGCGGCCAGACGAACCGGGTCGATCAGCGACATGCCGGCATCGAGGAAGGCATTGATTTCATCCGGAAAAACCTTTCCCGACGAAGTGACGCGGTGCTCCGGCGTGACGTGGTGCAGGCGCACCGTCGAGATCAGCCGCTCCTCGTAATAGATGCCGAAGACATAGGCATGGCTATCGAAATCGACCTCGTCGATCAGGACCGCCTGCTCGTCGAGATGCATGACGGCGCCCGCCTTATAAGCCTTGTAGCGGATGCGGGCGACGTCTTCCATGTCCTCGCCCGTCTCGACGCGGCGGTACTCGATCCTGTCGAGCAGCCCCAGAAGCTTGTCCGAAAAGCGGTTGGTCGCCGTCTCTACGCTGGCCATTGTCCCCGTATCCTCGATTGCAAGAGCACCGGCAGCCACCGCGCTGCCACCATTACAATCGTCGATATAAGACAATTTGTGTAAAATACCATTCATTAACCTTAATAAATGGTTAACGCTAATTTTGAAGACACTGATACGCCGTATCGAATTCATACGTCACGGAGGAAGAAGACAGGAAGGATCAGGCGACGCGGCGGCCGCGGCGGCGGGATTCGCCGGATTTGCGGGCGAGAGTCTCGTAGAGATCACGCAGTGCGTCAGGCGACATGGGCGCTGCGAAGACATAACCCTGCACGAGATCGGCACACTCGTACTTGTTGATAAGCGCAAGCTGCTCGCGCGTTTCCACGCCCTCGACGACGATACGCAGGCCGAGTTCGCGGGAAAGGTTGACCGTGCCGCGCAGGAGCTTGAAGCGGCGCGGGTCCTCGCCGATGTTGCGCACGAAGGACCGGTCGATCTTGATGACATCGAGCGGCAGCTGGTCGAGATAGCTGAGGCTGGAATAGCCGGTGCCGAAATCGTCGATGGCGATGGTGATGCCGCGGGCACGCAGCTCCTGCAGGATGGCCTGCACCTTGACCGGCTCTTCCATGAGGCAGCTTTCGGTGACCTCCAGGTGCAGCCGGTGCGGCGCGAGCCCCGCCACTTCCAGCGCTTCGGCAACGAGGTCGATGATGCCGGTGCCGCGCAGGTCCTGCACCGAGAGGTTCACCGAGACACCCATATGCGCCGGCCAGCCCGCGCAATCGGCGCAGGCACGCATGATCATGAAGCGCGTGATCTCGGAGACGATGCCCATCTCTTCGGCAAGCTGGATGAAGACGTTCGGCGGCACCGGACCACGCTCCGTATGCGTCCAGCGCGACAGCGCCTCGCAGCATTCGATGCGCGTGCCGTCGGGCACGAACATCGGCTGATAGGCGACGGACAGCGTGTTGCTGGCAAGTGCCTCGCGCAGATCGTCCTTGAGCTTCTGGCGATCCATGTAGCGTGCGTCCATCTCCTGCTCGAAGACGGTGACGCTGCCCTTGGCGCGCGACTTCGTCTCGAAGAGCGCGAGGTCGGCGCGGATCTGCATTTCCTCCAGCCGGAAATCGTCGCTCGAAACCATAACGGCACCGGCGCTGAAGGAGACGAGGAAGGTCATGCCGTCAAATTCGTAGGTACCGCGCAGCTGCTCGTGGAACCGGCGCATGCGCGCTTCGAGATCGCGGCGGTTGGTCTCGTTGGGGAAGAAGAGGATGAATTCGTCACCCATCAGATGACCGGCGAGCACCTTGTCGCCGGCAAGCTTGCGCAGCCGCTCGGCAATGGCGCACAGCAGCCGGTCGCCGGTAACGTGCCCCTTCATGTCGTTGACATGTTTGAAGTCGTCGACATCGAGCACCATGAAGCCGACCGTACCGGCCTTCTTGCGCTCGCCCAGCGCCTCCTGCACGAGATCGGTGAAGTAGGCGCGGTTCGGCAGGCCCGTGAGACTGTCGTAGCGCACCATGTGCAGGATCTTCTTTTCCGCCCGAACGCGTGCCGTCACATCCTCGAAAATAAGCACGGCGCCACCGTTTTCACGCGGCGAGGCGGTGAACTCCAGATAGAGCCCGTCCGTGACCTGCACCAGCGCGCGGGAACGCTCTCCCTTCAACAGCTCGTCGAGCTGGCGCAGGATCACCCTGCTCTGCTCGGTGTTGAGGAAGGTGTTGCGCACGCCGAACCTGAGGACGACGTCGAGATGGCAGTCTTTCAGCCGCTCCTGGTTGCCAAGATGCAGAAGCTCGCAAGCCCGGCGGTTTGCGACGAGGATACGGTGGTCGGCGTCCAGCATGAACAGGCCGTGCGGCATGTTGTTCAGCGCCGTGTCAAACCGGTCGGCGATGATGGAGACCTCGCGCGTCGCTAGCACGTTCTTGTAGAGAAACTCGCGCACGCCGTTCGCCATCATGCGCGTCGTCATCACGAAAGGCAGGATGAGCACCGCGAGCACGGCATGGTAGAAATCCTGAAGCCCCAGGAAGCCCACGACCATCGGAAAACATGCGGAAAAAGTCATGTAATCAACGGCGCGTTTCGAACCGCAGTTGCGCCCGACGACGGAGACCATGGTGGCAAGTGTCACCGCGATCGTGGCAAGCTCGGCAAAGCTGTCGCGGCTGAAGAGCAGGCTGTACCCGCAGGACGTACCGAGCGCCAGCGTCGTACCGACGGCACCGAGATTGTACCAGTTCTCCCAGTAGCGGATGCCGTCCATGTCGAGCGCTGCGTGGTCCACCCGGTCGAAATGGCGCATGCCGACGGCACGCAGCGACCAGATGGCGATAACCAGCCCGCTCCAGATCAGGAAAAAGGGGTCGGCGGTCTTGGCGTAAACGAAGGAGAACGTGATGACATGCGAAATCATGCCCACGAAAAGGGTCTGGCGGTTCCCGTACAGCGAGCTGACGAACGACAGGTAGACATCAGCCGGCAGTGTGTTTTGACCCTTATCCTTCATGGACTCGGCACTCCCTTGACACGAGAGGGTTACCGACCAAAATTTAATGAATGATTTCGGGAAATTACCCAATAACGAGGGTATTGCCCTGCATCATTGCACGCGCACTCAACCCAGAGAAGACGCTCTCAACCTCATATTGCAACATTGAGGCCGTTCGCGCAGCCAACTCAACCTAACATGGGCCGCCCGCGCAATATCCTGTCTCCGGAGCGATACAGTATTACGCGCACGCAAAGCGAAAAAAGTCGTATATGCAATCGCTGTTTGCAAGCATGTAGTTAACAAGGCGTCGCCGAACCACACCGGGATTCCCCGAACCTAGATCAGTATATCCTTCCGTCTACCGCCTGGAAACCGGGCTTCGGCCGTCATTTCGCCAGAATGGGGGAATTGACTGATCGGAGATTTGATAGCAAATCGTCAATTGGTATTTCTTTTTCCGGAGCCCATCATGTCGAAACCCGTTGTCGCCATTCCCGCCGATATCAGGGAGATCGAAGGCAACGTCTGGCAGGCCACCCCGAACCAGTATGTGCGCGCCGCCGTCAAGGGCGCCGACGTCACGGTGTTCCTCGTGCCGGCGCTCGAATCGGACAACGATTTCGACGGCATTCTCGACCGGGTGGACGGGCTCCTCGTCAGCGGCTCGCGCACCAACGTGCACCCTTCCCTCTACGGAAAAGAAGCGACCGATGCGGAAGGCCCCTATGATATGGCACGCGATGCCACCAGCCTGCCGCTGATCAGCCGCGCGCTGGAGCGTGGCATTCCGCTGCTCGCCATCTGCCGCGGCATTCAGGAACTGAACGTCGTGCTCGGCGGCACACTCGCCAACGAGATCCAGGAACAGCCCGGCATGTGGGATCACCGCAAGCCGGACACTCCCGTGCTCGACGTCGCCTATGGCATCCGCCAGACGGTCCACGTCAAGGAAGGCAGCTGCCTTGCCACCGTCGTCGGCGCCGGCGACGTGCAGGTCAATTCCCTGCACCGGCAGGCGATCTCCGACATCGCACCGCGTCTTGCCGTCGAAGCCGTCGCCGAAGACGGCACGATCGAAGCCGTCTCCGTCCTCGGGGCCAAGGCCTTCGCAGTCGGTGTACAATGGCATCCGGAATATTGGGTCGGCTCCGACCAGCCGTCGAACAAGCTGTTCGCCGCCTTCGGCGAAGCGGTTCGCAACTATGCTGCCGCGAAGCAGGGCGCGCCCCGCCCCGCCAAGACGGCCGGCGAGGCCGACGTGCTGGCTTTCGGCTCGGCCAAGACCGCCTGAACGGCCCGGCCTCGCACGACGCGTCGTCATGAAGCGCGCCGTGCCCTCTCTCGCGAAACCGCCCAGAGGAACAGGCCCGCAAGGCTGAAGGTCGCCCCCGCAAGGCAGACCCCTGCCCAGCCGAAACGGGCATAGCTCACCGTCGAGACGATGGCGCCCAAGGCGCTACCGGCCGAGTAGAAGACCATGTATCCGCCGACGAGGCGGCTGCGGGCATCAGGCCGGCGAGCAAAGATAAGGCTTTGGTTCGTGACGTGCACCGCCTGCACCGCGAAATCGAGCAGCACCACACCGATGGCAAAGACCGCGAGCGAGTGCGGCAGGAATGCGATTGCCAGCCAGGAGAGGCAGAGCAGCACAAGGGATAAACCGGTCGTGCGCTCCGCAAGGCCGCGCTCAGCGGCAGAACCATCGCAGTCCAGAGCGTGCTGAAGCTGGCGAAGATCAGGAAAGCCAGCCCCGCCCGCAGGCGCAGCACCGGCTCGTTCAGAAAGATGAGCGGCATGGATTTCAACACGCTGCCATAGCGTTCCGCACTTGCTACCGGGATCGTCCGTGGCAAGACTCGCATGAGCAACGCGCCCAGGAGCAGCATGAAGCCGGCGGAGACAAGATAAACGATCCGCCACCCGCCCACATCGGCCAGGATGCCGGCAACGAACCGCGCCGCCAGGATACCGATCACCACGCCCCCGGTGACGAGGCCAACGGCCGCACCACGCTCTTCCGGCCGCGCCAGCGTGGCGCTGAGGGCTACCAGCACCTGGAGCACGACTGCCAGCAGGCCCACAACGATCATCGCACCGAACAGGGTAAGGGCATTCGGCGCCCCGGCGACGACAGCAAGCGCCAAGGCGGAGAGCAGTGTCTGGCCGATGACCAGCTTGCGGCGATCGAGCAGGTCTCCGAGCGGCACGAGGAAGAGCAGGCCCACCGCATAGCCGACCTGCGTCAATGTGACGACGAGGCCGACAGCGGCCGGATGAATGGCAAAGGTCGCCGCGATCGCATCGAGCAGGGGCTGGGCATAGTAGATGTTCGCCACGCTGCTTCCGCAAGTGACGGCGAAGACCAGCAATGTCAGCCGCGAGAGGCCCGATGTTTCAGGCGCTTGCCTCGGTCCATCGGCGGGCTGGCACGGGCGGGACTGGGAAAGGGTATCGCACGTTTTCATAATCAACCTCATCTTTGTCTTATGATGAGACCACCTTCGGAACACCTCTTCCAGTTCTATTTTAGAACCAGTTTGTCGCCGAGGGTACCCGATATGAAACGCAAGAGTTTTCGCGAGGCCGAATGCCCCGTCGCGCGCACTTTGGACGCCATCGGCGACTGGTGGTCGCTGCTCATCGTGCGCGATGCCTTCGACGGCATCCGGCGCTTCAGCGCCTTCCAGCAGAATCTCGGCATCGCCCGGGGCATGCTGAGCACGCGCCTGCGCGACCTCGTCGAGGCCGAGGTCCTCGCTCTCGCCCCGGCATCGGACGGCAGTGCCTACCAGGAATACGTCCTGACCAAGAAGGGCCGCGACCTCTTTCTCGTCATCGTCGCCATGAGGCAATGGGGGGAGGACCACCTCTACCGAGCGGACGAACGCCATTCCGTGCTGGTGGAAACGGCAACCGGCGCGCCCGTCGGCCGCCTCAGGCTGCAAGCCGGGGACGGGCGGCGGCTCGGCTGGGCCGAAACCTGTGTATCGGGTGCGAAGCGCGATACCTCCGCGGCAGACGAACCGAAAGGGCGAAGGGCGTCCCCGGCAGGATCCAATCCGCCGAGGCAGCTCTAGTTCCTTGTTTTCTTGGGCGTTTGCTAGTCGGCCGAAATCATCGTGATCATGGCATCGGCAGGTTCGACGGCCTCATAGGCGAGACCGTCGCCATCGACGACGGTCAGAATGGCCTCACCCTGCGCATCAGCAACGATGACTGTACCATCGCCGTTGTCGACCCAGGTGCGTGCAGCCGAAAGGCGTGGCCAGACGGCGTCGCAGTCGCTGTTGGCAGTGAAGCGCTCGCTGCGGCTCGAAATACGGTCACCGCGCTCTGCAAGGCAGGCGGTATTCGCCACCACATTGGAAATGGTATAGCTGTGCGCGAACACCGAAGCGGGAACGGAACTCGTCGTCACCGGGTCCACAGCCGGTGCGCGCTCCGCCGCAACACTCCAGAGCCCCAGCGACAATGCGCCGGCCACGGCGGCAATCATCAGCGTCTTCATGGGCTCTCCTTCGCGATCGACTCGATGGCAAAAGCATGCGCCCGCAAAATTGCCGAAAGGTTAACGAAGGCTTTCCAGATCGTTCCCTGCTTTTCGCACAAAGGGCGTTTCAGGCACCGGGGTCAGGGCCGCACCACGCTCGAACCAGGCGAAGAGATTGTCTGCCACGAGGTCGGCCATGGCATCACGCGTTGCCACCGAAGCCGAAGCGACATGCGGCAGGAGCGAGACGTTCGGCAGGTCGAGCAGTGCCTGCGGCACGTTCGGCTCATCATAGAAGACGTCGAGCCCGGCCGCCGCGATTACCCCGTCCCCAAGTGTTTCGGCAAGGGCGCCCTCATCGACCGTCCAGCCACGCCCGACATTGATCAGCACGCCATTGGGACCGAGCGCGCGAAGGATATGCGCATCGATCGTCCGGTGCGTCTCGGCCGTCTTCGGCACGATGGCGATCAGGATATCCACCGCCTCCGCCAGTTCCGCCAGCGAGGGATAATAGGCAAACGGCACGTCCTCGCGCGGGCGCCGCGTGTGGTAGGCGATCCCGACGCCGAAGCCCTTCAGCCGCTCGGCGATCGCCATGCCGATGCGCCCCAGCCCGTAGATGCCGGCCTTGCGGCCCCGCAGGCTGAGCGGTGTCAGCGGGAAGGCGCCCTCGCGCACCCAGCGCCCTTCGCGCAGCCACGCCTCGGCCTGCGGAAGGCGGCGCACCGTATTGAGCAGCAGGCCGATCGTCGTATCGGCCACCTCGTCGTTCAGCACATCGGGCGTATTGGTGACAGCTATGCCGCGTGCCGCGGCAGCCGCCACATCCACACCATCGTAACCGACGCCGAAGCTTGCGATGATTTCAAGCGACGGCAGGTGCTCGATCATCGCCGCGCCAAGACCGCCGGAAACCGCGACACCGGAAATGCTCGCAGCCTCGGAGCGAGCGAGCAACGCCGGATCCGCCCGCTCGATACGCACCACGTCGAAGGCGTCCTTCAGGCGGTCGAGCACCCGGTCGCGGATCGTGCCGGGCACGAGAAGACGCGTCTTGGCCACCATGGCGAGATCTCCCTTTACCCGACGCCTCAGCCTTCCGGATGGGCCTTGAGCGGTCCGGTGGATTGCCGGATGCGCATTTCCGGCTTGATGAGGTGGATGCCGTCAGGCTCGTGGCTGCCCGAGAGCTTGTCGAGCAAAGCGCGGGCGGCATTGCGGCCGACTTCGGACTGGCCGTTCCAGACGGTGGTCAGCGCCGGGGTGGCGATCGCCGCCTCTTCCAGGTCGTCATACCCGGTTACGGAGACGTCGCGGCCCGGCACGAGGCCGGCGCGGGCGATGCCGTTCATCAGGCCGATCGCCACGAGGTCGTTCCAACAGACCGCCGCGGTCGGCTTCTGCGGCAGGGAGAGGAAGTGCACCGCCGCCTCGAAGCCGCCCTGCTTGGTGCGCGGCCCGGGGATGCGCAGGCCCGGATCGACCTCGATATTCGCCTTGCGCAGCGCATTGACATAACCCTGGTAGCGATCGCGACCGGTCGACGTCTGGTCCGTGCCGCCCACCATGGCGATGGTGCGGTGGCCGAGGCCGATCAGGTGGTTGGTCGCAAGCGAGATGCCGTAGCTGTCATCGCCGCGGAAGATCGGCACGTCCAGCCCCTCGATCGAACGGGCGATCAGGATCGCCGGCATGCCATTGTCCTCGGCAAGCCGGATATCCTCCGGTGGCGTGCCGATGGCCGGCGACATGATGACCCCGTCGCCGCCGAGCTGCAGCAGCGTCTCGACGAAATTGCGCTGCTTTTCGACCGAATCGTAGTGGTTGGAGAGAATGAAGGTCTGCCGGTCGCGGTCGAGCTCGCTTTCGATGGCCTTCAGGATTTCCGCATAGAACGGGTTCATGATGTCGTGCACCACGACGCCGATGATGCCGGAGCGGGAGGTGCGCAGGCTGGCGGCGCGGCGATTGTAGATATAGCCGAGCGCGCGGGCCTGTTCCTTGATCTTGTCACGGGTGGTGGCTGCGACGAGCGGGCTGTCCCTGAGCGCAAGCGATACCGTCGCCGTGGAAACACCGAGCGTTTCCGCGATGGTGGAAAGCTTGATTTTCTGTGCCACGACCCCTCCCCGACGAACGCCAAGCAATGCGGCGTTTAAAACCGTTTATTTAAACAGTTTAAATCTCGTCGGCAACTGCCTTTTCGACCTCACGAGGGGCGTCCGCCAGGCCACCGTGCAGGTTTTCGTCCATGGCGCGCAGGAGCTTGAGCAATTGGCGCACATCCTTCTCGCTCAACCCTTCCGCCGCCTGCTGCTCGCTGAGCCGGCCGGCCTCGGTGATGTGATCGACGGAAGCCTCGCCGGCCTCGGTGAGATGCACGACGGTCAGCCGACCGTCCGTCTCGTCCGGCCGCCGCTCCACGAACCCTTGCGCCTCCAGGCGCCCGATCGTGCGCGTCATCGTCGGCGCCTTGACCCCGAGCCGGGCAGCGAGCGCACCGGCGGTCAGGCCGCCATCTTCCGCAAGGGCCAGGATCACGCCGTCCTGGCCGGCATAAAGACCGGTGGCGAGAAGATTGCGCGACAGGACCGTGCGCATGGAGCGGGCCGCATTGACGACGGCGGCGGCAAGTCCGGCGCCCGAGACATCATCATGCCCCTTCTTCTTCTTGCCCTTCTTGCCGTCCTTGTGCTTCTTGCCCATCGATTGCCTCCGCCTCACCGTACCTTGCATCACCCTTGCATCGCGGGCATGGCCTTGTATGACTCATGTGACAGTCGGGCGGCAAGACGGGATAGAGGCAGACGATGACGCATCCGAAGATGCGGTGGGGCGACAACGATCCGGCGCTTTCGGCACGGGACCGTGCCGGCTGGATCGCCATTCTGCCGCTCGGCGCCCATGAAGGCCACGGCCCGCATTTGCCGCTCGAAACGGACACGTTGATCGCCGACGGCATTGCCGCGCGTCTGATGGCCGTGCTGCCGGCGCACCTGCCCGTGACCATCCTGCCCGCCGAGCCTGTCGGCTATTCGCCGGAGCATCTCGACGTGCCCGGCACGCGCTCGCTCGGCTATGCGGAGGCGGTGGAACGCTGGCTGGGCATCGCGGGAGACCTCAACGCAAAGGGCGTCCGAAAGCTTGTCCTGCTCAACGCTCACGGCGGCAATTCCCCCCTGCTGACGATCGTCGCCACCGAGGCCCGCATGCGCTGGAACATGCTCGTCGTTGCGACGGCCTGGACCCGTTTCGGCCAGCCGGACGGCTGGATTGCGCCGGAAGACAAGGCGATCGACATCCACGGCGGCGATATCGAGACCTCCGTCATGCTCGCCCTGCATCCGGAACGCGTTCATATGGACAAGGCGGAACATTTCGGCTCGCGGCAGGTGGAGTTCGCCGCACGCTTTGCGCATCTGCGCGCCTATGGCCCGCATGCTTTCGGCTGGAAGATGGCCGACCTCAATCCGAAGGGCGTCGCCGGAAATGCCGCAGCAGCAACCGCAGGGCGCGGCGAGATCCTGATCGCACACGCCCTCGGCGGCATCGTCGCACTCCTCGAAGACGTCGCAGCCTTCGACGTGGAGACGCTACGCTAAGGAGCACCAAGCCGTTTTGCGTGACAACAAGGCCGGATCGCATTTGCGCTGGCCCGTGCGATCTCCTATATCAGACGCCAACCGGACGCTGCAGGCGTCCCCGCCATCGCTCGAGGTTCCCATGACCGAAACAGCCCTCCCCAAGCCCATTCCCGTCACCGTGCTCACCGGCTATCTCGGCGCCGGCAAGACGACGCTGCTCAACCGCATCCTGACCGACAATCACGGCAAGAAATACGCCGTCATCGTCAACGAATTCGGCGAGATCGGCATCGACAACGACCTCATCGTCGAATCCGACGAGGAAATCTATGAAATGAACAACGGCTGCATCTGCTGCACCGTGCGTGGCGACCTGATCCGCGTGGTGGAAGGTCTGATGCGCCGCCCCGGCCGCTTCGACGCCATCATCGTCGAGACGACGGGCCTTGCCGATCCGGTACCGGTCGCCCAGACCTTCTTCATGGACGACGACGTGCGCCAGAAGACCGAACTCGACGCCGTCGTGGCGCTGGTCGATGCAAAACACCTGCCGCTGCGCCTGAAGGACAGCCGCGAGGCCGAGGACCAGATCGCCTTCGCCGACGTCGTGCTGATCAACAAGACCGATCTCGTCAGCCCGGAAGAGTTGGCCCGGATCGAGGCGACCGTGCGCGTGATCAACCCGTCGGCCCGCATCCACCGCACCACCCGCTCGGAAATCGATCTCGCCAAGGTTCTCAACCAGGGTGCGTTCAACCTGGAGCGGGCGCTGGAAAACGACCCGCATTTCCTCGACCACGATGCCCCGGACCATGTCTGTGGCCCCGACTGCGGCCATGACCATGGCCATCACCATCATGGTCACGACCACGATCACCACCATCATGATCACGACCATCACCACCACGATCATGACCATCATCGCCACGACCACGGCGTCTCGCCGATCCACGACGTGACGGTGCAGTCGATCTCGCTGCGCGGCGGCGAGATGAACCCGGACCGCTTCTTCCCGTGGATCCAGAAGATCACCCAGACCGACGGCCCGAACATCCTGCGCCTCAAGGGCATCATCGCCTTTGCCGGGGATGACGAGCGTTACGTCGTGCAGGGTGTGCACATGATCGTCGAAGGCGATCACCAGCGCGCCTGGAAGGACGGCGAGAAACGCGAAAGCCGCCTCGTCTTCATCGGCCGCGACCTCGACCGCGAGAAGATCGAACGCACCTTCAAGGCCTGCGAGGCGCAAGCGAACTAAGGGTCGCGGGAGCGGATGCGTGGAAACCTGGTCTGCAAACGGCCTCGGCCGGAACTGGGTTCCACTCTTCGAGCTTCCGGACCAAAGCCTGTGGCGAGGAGATGTCATTCGTCTTCCCCATCACCCCTCCATCGGTCCCCATGCGGGGCCGGTGGATCTTCTCCTGTTTGAACTGTGGGGATATGATAGGATTTTGGGGCTGATGATGACCAAGGGCTACAAGGCTGGAATGCCCTGGATCTACTTGCCGCCAGAAAGCCAGGGCACCAATCGCCTTTCTCTCGAAACCGCTTGGTTGCGTGAAAACTGGGACCGGTGGTTTTGCTACAGGGATTTTCCCGATGAACTGGACGCTCCTGTTCCTTTGCCAAAAGATGGCGTATTGGTCCGTCGCAACTCCTCACCCGCACCAAGACTGAAAGTGCCGTAATGCCGACTGTCGCTCCTCTTGATCTCGACGGCCACGTCGTCGCGGCCGCCTTCCTCGGCGATGTGCCGTTCTTCGCCACCGCCTCCGGCGCCATCCATCGCCTCGACCACGGCCAGAAGGTCACGGAAGCGCATGACGGGCTGCTCGCCTGCACCAGGGACGAGGCGAACGACACGCTGATCACGGGCGGCGAGGACGGCAAGGTGCAGCGCATCGCCGCCGACGGCACCGTGGCGCTTCTCGCCGAAGTGCCGCGCAAGTGGATCTCGATCGTCGCCGCCGGTCCGCAAGGCACCGTCGGCTTCGCGGAAGGTCGCACGGCGCGCGTGCGTCTTGGCGACGGCACGATCAAGGAATTTACGGAAAGCCGTTCGATCGAGGGCATCGCCTTCGCGCCGAAGGGCCTGCGCATTGGCGTGGCGCGCTACAATGGCGCCTCGCTGCATTGGGTAGCAATGGCCGGCCAGCCCGTCGATCTGGAATGGAAAGGCGCTCACACCGGCATCACCTTCTCCCCCGACGGCCGCTTCGTCGTGACCAGCATGCAGGAAAACGCCCTGCACGGCTGGAAGCTCGACACGAAGCCTGGCGCAGACGCCCGCCATATGCGCATGACAGGCTACCCGGCCAAGGTGAAGTCGCTCTCCTGGTCGGTGAAGGGCAAGTGGCTCGCCTCGTCGGGCGCACCGGCGGCCATCGTCTGGCCGTTCTCCGCGAAAGATGGTCCGATGGGCAAGCCACCGCTGGAGCTTGGCACCCGCGCCGACGTCATGGTCACGTCCGTTACCTGCCATCCCGCCGAAGAGGTCGTCGCCATCGGCTATTCCGACGGCATGGTGCTCGCCGCCCGCTTCGCCGACAGCCGCGAGGTGCTGCTGCGCCGCCCCGGAAAGGGCGCCATCACCTCGATGGCCTGGAGCAAAAACGGAAAACTTCTGGCTTTCGCCAGCGAAGCCGGCGATTGTGGGGTCATCGATCTTGCGGGATAGGAGCGGCATCGTGGCGCGTCAGGTGATCGATTTTGCCTCGCCCATCGCCAGCGACACGGAAGGGCGGGTCTGGACCGACATCCGGGCCGCGGCGCAACTGCGCGCCGACGAGCAACCGCGCCTTGCCACGTTGCTGCACCCTATCCTTGCGGCCAAAACAGGCCGCCAGATGTTGATCGGTACGCTCGCCGCGCGGCTCGCCCACACAGCCGGCGACCGGGCGCTTGCGGCGAAAGTCCTTGCCTCCACCGAAGACGGCGCACTTCTGGAGGAGACCGAGGCCGATCTCCTGGCGATCGTGACACGCGACCCCGCCAATCCCGATCCACTCACCGTCCTCCTTCACCTCAAGGGTTTCCAGGCCCTGCAGGTCCACCGCTTCGCCCATCGCCTCTGGCAGGCAGGTCGCATGGAAGGCGCACGCTGGCTATCCTCGCAGGCCTCCCTCGCCTTCGGTCTGGATATCCATCCCGCCGCACGCATGGGCCGCGGCATCATGCTCGACCATGGTTCCGGCATCGTCATCGGCGAGACGGTCGTCGTGGAAGATGACGTCTCGATGCTGCAGCAGGTCACGCTCGGCGGTACCGGCCGCGACAAGGGCGACCGCCACCCGAAGGTGCGCCGCGGCGTGCTGATCGGGGCTGGCGCGAAGATCCTCGGCAATATCGAGATCGGCGCTTATAGCAAGATCGCCGCCGGAAGCGTGGTGCTGGAGCCAGTCCCTGCACATACGACGGTCGCCGGCGTGCCCGCCAGGATCGTCCGCGTCCACTCTGAAGACGAGATGCCGGCCGCGACGATGGACCACCGGATCGACTGAATTCCTTACGCTTCCTTGAAAACGGGAAGGCCCGAGAGAGCGTTGCTCTCCCGGGCCCCACAGACCGCACGGGCGGGGGTGAATGCGGTCAGTGCTTGCGCTTCTTGCAACCGCAGTCGCTGCCGCCGAGAATGCCCAGCGTGTTGCCGTTGAGGACACCCGACAGGGTACCGTTGAGCACGCCGTTCAGCACGTTGTTGCCGTCATTGTCACTGAGGATGTCGCCGACGCCGACGCTCGGGGCGATCACAACGCCGCCCGTCTTGTTGTTGTTCAGGATGCCGATACCACCGAGCAGGCCGCCAGCCGATGCCTGGCCAGCGCCGGCGATTGCGAGGACGGATGCGATTGCGATGATGCGGGTCATGTTCATGCTCTCTCTCCTTCGGTTGTGTACCTCGCTGGTACGCAACCGAAGGTAATATAAGCACGGAATTACTCAACCGGATTCCCTAGTCATAGCAAATAGTTAACCATAACATAGACAAGTTTAACGAATCCCGCCCTTCCTCAAGCTAAAATAGAAAAACACGCATATCCCGGTCGAACATCAACCATCGGGGGAATTTTTAACCATACAACTCTAGGATTCTGTTCCAGAAACAGACAGGAACAGACCCGATGCGCTTCCTTGGTGGTTTCCTCTGCGCGGCTGTGATGCTGACCGGATACAACCCGGCAAGAGCCGATTCAACCGTCGACTACAGGACGGGCATGGGCTGGTCGTCGAACATTTTTCAGGACCCAACCAACCTTTCCGCCGCCTTCAGCGAAGCAAAACTCGCCCTTCGCGGTACCCTTGCTCTTGAGGACTCCCAGGTTGCCTATGCGGTGAGCGCGAGTGCCCGGTGCGTGCCGAAATACCGTTTCGCCGACCAGCGCACGATCGGGCTCGAAGTTGGCTTCACCTACGATGTCAGCAAGGCGGTGAAGGTCACGCTGAAGGGCGGCATCGAGCGCCGGCGCAACGGCGATATCTTCCTCGCTCTTCCCGGCGCACTCATCGGCTATCGCAAGGACGATGTCTTCGCAACGGGGAGCGCCGGCCTGACGGTCGATCATTGGGGCGGACGCAACCACCTGACGACAACCCTCTCGAACCTCGACCGCGGCAAGGCGCATTTCACCCTTCCCGGCCTGAAGCCGACCCAGCTCGAAGCCGGGTACAGTCTGCTGGACATCACCGGTGGTCATATCCGGCCACTGCTCGGCGGTGAGGTGGGTGCGACACTGCAATACAGAGCAAGCCATATCGCACGTTCCGAGCGCAGGATGTTCGAACGCTTTCCGGCGGAAACCCTGCGTGGCTCGCTCGCCTATGGCCGGGCCTACGCCAACGGTATCACCCTGATGGCCGAGGCCGGCGTCGTCGGCATCACCAGCGCCTATCTCGGCACGACCGTCGAGCGCACCCGCCCCTTTTTCAAAGGCGAGGTGACCTGGCAATTGCCCCACAAGGCCGTGCTGAAGGCCAAGCTGGCACGCGACCTCCAGCTCGCCGACATCGACGATCCGCTCGCCGAGGACGTGCGCACGATCGGGCTCTCGCTTGAAAAGGAACTGACGGAAAAGCTGAAGCTCACACTCGCCTACGAGCAGGCCTATAGTGACTGGCTTTACTACGACTATCGTACACGCACGAAATCGGCCGCCGTCACGCTGGCCTACACGCTGCCCAAGGGAGCGACGGTGGCACTGGAATACAGCCACCTCGTGCGCCGCGAAAACGACAAGGCCGCCGATTTCACGGTCGACGGCCTTGCCGTACGGTTTGCCGGCTCGTTCTAGAACCGTCGCAGCGGTGGCATGGAGCGCTTTTGCGGAACGCCAGAAGGCCTCACCATTCGAGCTCGAGATGCGGCCGGCCGTTCGAGGTCTTTTCCGTGGTTCTGCCGGTTTCATCCACGGTGCAATGCACGCGCTGGCGGAAGGCGGAAAAACTATCGAAGGTCACCACATCCACCGGCTCATCGAAATGCAGCACCATGCGGTAGCGGCCGGGCTGGCCGGTCAGCGCCTGCACCCCGAGCACCTGTGCGTCGAAGGGTTGGCCGAGATAATGGCCGCGCACGCGAGCGCCCAGCATCCATGGATTGAACGGTGGCCGGTTGCCGACGACCGCATGCAGCGTGTTCCAGTCGCGAAAACCGTATTGGGCGGCGATGAGTTCGAGGGCGCGGGAATGGGAAATCGCCTGGTCGTCCTCGGAAAAGCGGGCGCGCAGCCGCTTTGCCTGATCTTTCAGGGCGTCAAGCGATGGAAGGGGCGTCGGTGATGGACGCATGTTAGATCTCCAGTAGGTGCATGCGTCGTTTCGGAGGGAGCCCGCATTGCCACCGGTTCGCATGCCTGATGCTGGAAGACCGATTTTTCTGAAAGAGAGACTTCACCAAAGCTTGCGCTCGCGGGCGGCAGGGGCTCTCACCCTAGCCCTGCACATAAGGCCTCGCCGGCCTCCTGTCAAATCAGGCCCGTATGGACCCTTGCAGGATTTCCGTTGGCGTGGGAGCAATCTCACCGGGAGGAACCGACCATGACGCTCATCACCCTGCTTGCCTTCGCCGCCGTTGCCTTCATCGGGATCGCCACGCCTGGCCCGACGGTGCTGTTGACCCTCACCAACGGTTCGCGCTACGGCCTCCGGCGCGCCCTGCCCGGCATGGTCGGCGCCGTGCTGTCGGATTTCGTTCTGATCGGCGCGGTGGCGCTCGGTCTCGGCGCGCTGCTCGCCGCCTCCGAATTCTGGTTCTCCGTCGTCAAATGGCTGGGCGCCGCCTATCTCGCCTTCCTCGGCATCCAGATGCTGCGCTCCACCGGCTCGCTCAGCCGGGCGCTCGATGCAGCGCCGGCAAATCTCGGCTCCTCAAGGGCGATCTTCGCCAAAAGCTTCCTCGTCGCCGTCACCAATCCGAAGGGCTATCTCTTCTTCTCGGCTTTCCTGCCGCAGTTCATCGATCCCGCGGCTGCGCAGGCGCAGCAATATGTACTGCTCGCCCTCACCTTCGCGGCAATCGATTTTCTTGTCATGTTCGGCTATGCGGCACTCGGCTCGCAGGCCGTGCGTCTTTTGAAGACATCCGGCGCCATATGGCTCGACCGCATCTGCGGCGGCGTGCTTTTGGCGCTCGCCGGATCCCTCGCCTTCTACCGTCGCGCGACGGGCTGATGCGCCTGCTCCGCCCGGCTGGGACGGAGCAGGTCGATCATTCTAGAACCGATAGGTGACACCCGCACCGACCAGCCAGGGATTGAGCTTCGCCTTGCCGGTGAGCGGCGCCCCATCGAGATCAACTTTCCATTTGGGCTCGAGGAAGATCTTCTTCACGTCGAAGTTCACGCCCCAATGCTCGTCCAGCATATAGTCGAAACCGACCTGCAGGGCCGCGCCGAGCTTGTTCTCGATGTCGAGATTGGAGAACTTGCCCGAGCCGGACTGCTCGTAGAACAGGCTGTAGTTCACCCCGGCACCGACATAGGGCTTGAACGCACCGAAATCGGTGAAGTGGTACTGCAGGGTCACCGTCGGCGGCAGCAGCCAGGCCTTGCCCACCTTGCCAAGCCCCTTGATCCCACCATCCGCATGCACATTCGCATAGGTCGTGCCGAGAATGAGTTCGGCCGCGACGTTGTCGGTGAAGAAGTAGGAGATGTCGAGTTCCGGGATGACCGTGTCCGAATAGGAAAGGTCGGACCCCGGGATACCGTTCACGAAGCCGGAATCGTTCGTGATGACGCCAAGACCGCGCACACGGATCTGCCAGGGGCTCTGCGCTGCGAAATCAACCGTCGCCTCCGGCGGCGCCATGCGCTCCTCAAGGTCAGCTGCGGCAGCCTGTCCGGCCAGCAGCGCCAGGCCGGCGGCAAGGGCGGCACGCCCCATCCAATTTCCCTTCATGTCGTCTCTCCATCAAACGCGACTCGTCTTTGCGAGGGCGACTATGAAGCGAGGCGGCACGATGCTCCTTTGAGATGGATCAAACAGCGGCACATGAAAGGAGGGATTGGCGAGAAATTCGCGCCAATCTTGACAATTGCCCAATTAAAACAATGGGAGATATCAAACGGAAGAGGGCCGGCCGGTCGCCGGCCCGAATGTCAGGCCGCCTTGCGCGGCTCCGCCACCATCCGCCGACGTCCGCTTGCAACGAGCACACCGGCAGCACCGTCCAGCCAGCCGTCCTTCAGCTCCAGCGCGAGAAAGCGGCGACGCTCGAACGGACCAGGCATGACGAGATGCTGTGCCTTATCGGCAAAGAAACCGAAGCGCTCGTAATATTCCGGATCGCCCACCAGCAGCACGGCCCCGTGACCACGGCCCTGCGCCTCGGTGATCGCAGCCCGCATCAGCGCACCGCCGATGCCCTTGCCTTCGTGCTCGCAATCGACGGCAAGTGGACCGAGCAGCAGCGCCGGCACGGCATTGCCTTCGGAATCGACCCCGGCCTCGACATTCCACAGACGCACGGTGCCGATGACGTGGCCGTCCAGATCCCGTGCGACAAGCGCGAGACCTTCGGCCGGCATGCGGCCGCGGCGGATCTTTTCCGACGACTTGCGGAACCGGGCTTCGCCCATGACGCGATCGAGCAGGCGCTCGCGCGCAACGACGTCGCCGGCATTCTCCTGGTCGATGGTGAAGGCGGCATGCGCGAAGAACGCGCGGACAGAATCAAGAACAGTGGCCATCTCTGGGCCTCCCGCACTCAAAACCGATTCAAACGGTATCCAGAACAAATTGTGAGGGTGGCGCTCCCGCAGGGACGGGAGCGCCGGGTGGTCAGATCACGTAGGCCTTGAGCGGCTCGAAGCCGTTGAAGGCGACGGCCGAGTAGGTCGTCGTGTAGGCGCCGGTGCCTTCGATCAGAACCTCGTCGCCGATCGAAAGCGAGACCGGCAGCGGATACATGTTCTTCTCGTACATCACGTCGGCCGAATCGCAGGTCGGGCCGGCGAGAACGCAGGGCTCCATCTCGTCCGTATCGCGCGCGGTGCGGATCGGGTAGCGGATCGCCTCGTCCATCGTTTCGGCGAGGCCGCCGAACTTGCCGATGTCGAGGAAGACCCAGCGGTGATTGTCGTTGTCGGACTTCTTCGAGACGAGAACGACTTCCGCCTTGATGACACCCGCATTGCCGACCATGCCGCGGCCCGGCTCGATGATGGTTTCCGGGATCTGGTTGCCGAAGTGCTTCTTCAGCGCACCGAAGATCGCCTTGCCATAAGCTTCGGCAGACGGGACGTCACGCAGGTACTTCGTCGGGAAGCCACCGCCCATGTTGACCATCTTGAGCTCGATGCCCTGCTTGGCAAGCTGCACGAAGACGCGCTTGGCATCGGCAAGCGCCGAATCCCAGGCATCGACCTTCGTCATCTGCGAGCCGACATGGAACGATACGCCATAGGAGACGAGACCGTTCTGGTGGGCATAGACGAGCACGTCGACGGCCATCTGCGGTACGCAGCCAAACTTGCGCGACAGCGGCCATTCCGCACCTTCACCATCCGTCAGGACACGGCAGAACACGCGTGCACCGGGAGCGGCACGGGAAATCTTCTCGACTTCCTCATGGCTGTCGACGGCAAAGAGCGAAACGCCGAGCGCATGCGCCTTGGCGACGTCGCGTTCCTTCTTGATCGTGTTGCCGAAGGAGATGCGGCTCGGGGTGGCACCGGCGTCGAGCGCCATTTCGATTTCGGCGACGGACGCGCAATCGAAGTTGGAGCCCATGGAGGCGAGCAGGCGCAGGACTTCCGGGGCCGGGTTGGCCTTGACAGCGTAGTAGATCGAGCTGTCGGGCAGCGCGTGGCGGAACGCCTTGAAATTGTCACGCACGACATCGAGGTCGACCACGAGGCACGGGCCGTCGGGACGTCGGGTGTTCAGGAAGTCGATAATACGTGCAGAGGCCATTTCGGTATTCCCCATATCCAGGTTGCTCCGGGAAAACCCCAGAGGACAAAGGGCAGATGCGAGCACGCTCTGGAACCAGCCGGTGGAGACCCCGGAACCAAGCATGCGCATCATGCGCGAACGGTGAACCAAAGCCCGCCTAGGCTTTAATTCGGCTTTGTCTGCCATGGATTGGCGGGAGAACCCGACCGCACGTCCGGCAATGAAGGTGTGCCTCTTCAGTAACCCCGGCTGTTGGAAAGCCGGCAGACACCAGAAAGGCCCGCACCGTCGTTGCTTCAAGATGTCCTCGCTCTTCCGGTTGGCCGGAGAAACGACTGGAGGGGTTAGTTCCAGGTACCTTACCGAGTTCCTCACCAAATCGAGGGTCGGCGGACACCCACAGGCACGTGCGACTTTGGGCAAGGCGGGAGATAAGAAGAATCGCTGTCGTAATCAAGAGGTTTTTTGCGGAACGCTATTGAAAATATTCTGACAGCCACGACATTCGCCGAACTGGTTTTCACAGAATGGTGATTACGCCCCGGCCACCGTTTCGGCCGCAGCCGCATGGGGACACATGGATACTCTGACCCGAATCCGGGCCTTCATAGACGTCGTGGACGCCGAGGGCTTTTCCGCCGCCTCCCGCAAGACCGGCCGGTCCAAGGCGCTGCTGTCGAAATATGTGCGCGAGCTGGAGGACGAATTGGGCACGCTGCTCCTCAACCGCACCACGCGCCAGTTCTCTATGACCGAGGCCGGCCACACCTACTACCGCACCGCCTCCGATATCCTGAAGGAGATCGACAATCTTGCCGATCTCGTGCGCGAGAAGAACACCGACCTGCGCGGCAAGCTGAAGGTTTCCGCGCCACGTACCTTCGTCGACGCCGACATCGGCCAGTCAATCATCGATTTCGGCAAGGAGCACCCGGAACTCTCGCTGGAAATCGTCTCGGACGACCGCTTCGTCGACCTCGTTGAAGAAGGTTTCGACGTGGCCGTCCGCATTACGCGCCTGGAAGACTCGGCCCTCATCGCGCGCAAACTCGGCGATTTCTACCTGAAGATCTGCGTCAGCGCGGAGTTCCTGGAGCGGGTCGGCCCGATCAACCACCCAAGCGACCTTGCCCGCCTGCCCTGCATCATCGACACCAACGGCAAGTCGCACAGCAACTGGCGCTTCATCGACGAGAAGGGCGCGGGCTTTTCCGTGCCTGTCGGCGGCCATATCGAGGTGAACAGCCCGACGGCAGCCGTGCGCGCGGCGGCGAGTGGCCTCGGCGTCGCACAGGTGCCGGCCTTCATCGCCCGCCATTGCCTCGACAGCGGCAAGATCGTTTCGATCCTGGAGGATTACCTACCGACAGACCGCGGCATCTACGCGATCTATCCGCACCGCCGCTACCTGCCCGCGAAGGTGCGCACCTTCGTCGACTTCCTGCACGGCTGGTTCCGCCGCAATCCCGGCATCGAAGCATAAGGTGCCGCGGCGAGGTCCCAATTCCGACCCATTTGCGTTACATTCAGCCGGTCGATTCTGAACGCTGCCGCGAGAGGATATACCCCATGCGATTCCTCCCCCTCCTCGTTGCCGGAGCAGCCTTCCTTGCCCCGGCTGCGGCCTTTGCCCATCCGCATATCTTCGCGGAAGCGCGGCTTGAAGTGGTGGCCGGCGAAGACGGCACGGTCAGCGAACTGCGCAATGTCTGGCGTTTCGACGAAATGTTCTCGGCCAGCGTCGTGATGGATTTCGACAAGAACAGCAATGCCGCGCTCGATCCGGACGAACTGGCGGAAGTCGGCCAGACTGTTCTCGAGTCGCTGGAAGAGTTCAGCTACTACACGACGATCACCGAGGATGGGAAATCCATCAAGATCGCCAAGCCCGACGCGATCAACGTCGATTACAAGGACGGGCAGCTCCTGATGTTCTTCACCGTCAAGCCAGGCGAAGCCATGCCCCTCAAGGGCAAGCTCACCTTCGGCGTCTATGACCCCACCATGTACGCTGCCATGGACTTCGCCTCGGACGACGACCTCATCGCCGTCGGCGACAAGTTCACTGCCTGCAAGCGGGCGGTCGTGCGGCCGGATGCGGACGAGGTACTCGCCCAGAACCAGGACAGCCTGACGGAAGCCTTCTTCAACGACCCCGCGGGCACCGACATGTCGAAACTCTTCGCCACCCGTCTGGAGCTGACATGCTGACCCGCGGCCGGGCTCTTGCCCTTCTCACGCTGACAGTCGCGATCGCGACCGCTGCCGGTCTTGCCCACGCACAGTCGCCGCTCGGCATCGGCTCGGCGGAGCCGGGTTTCAACACGACCGGCACCTTCGGCAGCCTGTTCGGCTGGATCAACGCCCAGCAGCAGGGCTTCTACCGCGCCATGACCGGCGCGTTGAAGGAGATGCGCGGAAATCCCTGGGCAGCGTCCACGCTGGTCGGCCTCTCCTTCGCCTATGGCGTCTTCCATGCCGCCGGCCCTGGCCACGGCAAGGCCGTCATCTCCTCCTACATGCTGGCAAACGAGGTGGAGCTGAAGCGCGGCGTTGCTCTCTCCTTCCTCTCCTCGATCCTGCAGGGCATCGTCGCGATCCTGCTCGTCGGCGCGGCTTATCTCTTCCTGCGCGGCACCACGGTCTCAATGACCGATGCCACCCGCGCACTCGAAATCGGCAGCTACGCCCTCATCGCCCTTTTCGGTGCCTGGCTGCTCTTCCGCAAGCTGCGACCGGCGGAACGACGGGCCTCGGCGCTTGGCGCGCAGGCGGTCGAGGTACACGATCACGACCATCGCGACCATGCGCATCATCACCACCATGCCGGGGAGACCTGCTCGACCTGCGGCCATGCCCATGCACCGGATCCCTCGCTCCTGAAGGGTGAGCGCTTTGCACTGCGCGAGGCCTGGTCGGCCATCGTCGCCGTCGGTCTCAGGCCCTGCTCGGGTGCGCTGATCGTGCTCAGCTTCTCGCTTCTGAACGGCCTCTATCTCGGCGGCCTGCTCGCCGTCTTCGCCATGTCGATCGGCACGGCGATCACCGTCTCCACCCTCGCCACGCTCGCCGTCACGGCCAAAGGCGCGGCCATTCGTTTCGCCGGCAACGGTTCGGCCGCCGCCCGCGTGGGTAGCGCCATCGAGATCGGTGGCGCAGCGCTGGTCATGGTCCTTGGATTGCTCCTGCTCGGCGCTGCACTGCAGGGCTGATAACAGCGCCCTCGATCATTTGCAGGAAAGTGCGAAGCGGTTTTCCGTCCGGAAAAGCGTTAAAACAAAGAGATCGAGTGTTTTCGCGATTCAGAGAAAAACGGAAACGCTCTAGTCGCCGCGGCTGCGCTGATAGCGCGCCCGGAGCCAGAAGAGCAGGAAAAAGCCGAGCACGAGCAGCGCGCCGAAGACGCCCGCCAGCCACGGCGAGACATCGCCAAGCGCGATCATCACCCGCGGCAGGAAATAGAACACCGCGCCCGTGCCGAGCAGAATGAAGAGCGCTGCCAGCGCCGGCGACTTGCCCTTGCGTTCCGGTGCTTCGGTCATGCTGCAATCTCCGCGCGGATGTCTTCCAGGCGACGTTTCTGCTGGCCGTCGGCACCGAAATTGTCAGGTGAGAGCCAGGCGTCGAAAGCCTTGGCAAGGAGTGGCCACTCCCCGTCGATGATCGAGAACCATGCGGTATCGCGGTTCTCGCCCTTGGACAGCATATGCTGGCGGAAGACGCCCTCGAAGGTGAAGCCGAGGCGGGCGGCGGTGCGCTTGCTGGCCTCGTTGCCGTTGTGGCATTTCCATTCGTAGCGGCGATAACCGAGACCCTCGAAAGCGTGCTTGGCAAGCAGGTATTGCGCCTCGGTCGAGAGCGGCGAGCGGGACATGCCGCCACCATGGGCGATGCCGCCAATCTCAACGACGCCGTTTGCCGGGTCGGGCCGCATGTAATGCGCCATCCCGACAACCTTGCCGGCCGCCTTGTCGATGATCACCTCGCGCACCCAGCCGGACGTGATGACCGCTTCCGACCAGGAATCAAAATCCTCGATGCTGGCGAAATCGGCCTGCGTGAAATAGCGCAGCAGCGGGTTGATCTGCATGCCACCGAAGGCCTCCCAGAGGGCCTTTAGGTGTTTTTCCCGCTGGTAGGGCTCAAGGCGCACGGTACGGCCTTCGAGGGTGACGGGCGCCGGCGGCGGGCAGCCTTTCCAATCCTTGAGGTCGCGCATGAAAATCCTCCTTCGGTCCTTGCCGAAGGGATAGAGCAGCGCGCGGGCGCGCGCAATGTTGAAAGCGGGGAGCGGCGTTCCGCCGCTCCCCCAAATCCTCAGACGGTGGCGGCGGAAACCGTCGCCTCGATGTGGTCGACCAGCGCATCGGCAAGGCCGAGGCGGCCGGCGAGCAGGTCGAGATAGCCGCGTTCGGCGCGCGACTTCGGCTCGATGGCGAGGCGCGAGGCTGTGTAGAGTTCGACGCGCTGCTCTTCGGTCGTCGCAGCAGCGATGATCGCGTCGAGATCGACCGGGTTGGCCAGCTCCTCTTCGAGGAACTGCGTGGCATCCGCACCGAGGCCGGAAACCTTCAGCTTGTCCATGATGCGGGCGCGCTCGGCCTCGTCGATATGGCCATCGGCACGCGAGGCGGCGATCATGGCGCGCACGAGGATGAGGGCGAAATCCGTGCTGACGGCTTCAGGATGGAAGCCGGAATCGGTCGGCGGCGGCAAGAGCTCTGGCGTTCCGCCCTGCGTCGTCTCGACCGGGTTCTGGCCGGCCTTGTAGTTCTTGTAGGCCTGGTAGCCGAGGCCGGCGATGGCGGCAAGGCTACCGATCTTCAGCGCGGAGCCGGCCACCTGGCGTCCGGTGCCCGTACCGAGAAGAACGCCGGCGATGGCGATCGAGGCAAGTGGATTGTCCTTGGCGAGCTGCGTCACCTGGCCCGCGCGGTCGCGCACGGATCCGCCGGCACCAGGCACCTGCGAACCGAGGAACTGGTCAAGCAACTTCTTGGCGTCAAACATGGGCGGTCTCCGTTTCACTTGTTCTCTTGCTTCGCAAGGGCCGACAGCAAGGCAAGATAGGAATGCACGCCCTGAATTACAAATGCATAACGGGCGACCAAGGGCCGCCCGTCTGCAAAACCGCTGAACCTGCCTCAGCCCTTCAGCGCCGCCGCTTCCGCGGCGAGCTTGGTGATGCCCGCCCAGTCACCCTTGGCAACGAGGTCCTTCGGTGCCACCCAGGAGCCGCCGACGCAGACGACATTCGGCAGCGAGAGGTAGTCGCGGGCATTCGCGAGCGAAATGCCACCCGTCGGGCAGAACAGCGTGCCGGCGAGCGGCGAGGACAGCGATTTCAGGTAAGCGGCTCCGCCCGCCTGCTCGGCCGGGAAGAACTTCAGAACCTGATAGCCCTCTTCGCGAAGACCCATGACCTCGCTGGCCGTGGCGGCACCCGGCAGCAGGGGGATGTCGCTGTCGGCGGCCGCGTCGATCAGCTCCTGCGTCGTGCCGGGGCTGACGATGAACTGCGAGCCGGCCTCGACCGCCGCCTCGAACTGCGCAGCATTGAGGATCGTGCCGGCACCGGCAACGGCACCTTCAACCTCGTTGGCGACCGCGCGGATCGCCTCCAGCGCGGCGGGCGTGCGCAGCGTGATTTCGATGGCCTTGAGGCCGCCCGCCACCAGCGCGCGCGCCAGCGGAACGGCAGTCGAGAGGTCCTCGATGACCAGCACCGGCACCACCGGCTGCAGCTTCAGGACGGAAAGGAGCTTGGCGTTCTTCTCGCTCATGGCACGACCTTTTAAAACGATTGAATTTTGACCCGAATAGCGCGTCTGCGACGTCGTGTCGAGCCTAAAGCATGAAGGCTTCTCTTGTCATGACAGACTTATCGTGTAGTGTTCCCCTCGCCCAAGCCCATCTCCAACTGCGAAAGCGAGCCTATGGCGAAAGAGATCGAGCGGAAGTTCCTGGTATCGGGGCAGCGGTGGCGTACCTTCGCAGACGAAGGCATCGCCATACGGCAGGCCTATATCGTCGCCCAGGACGACCGGTCTCTACGGGTCCGCATCTACGGCAACGGGCAGTCACGCATTACCCTCAAGGTCGGACACACCGCGCTCGTACGCGATGAATACGAGTTCGAAATCGACCGCGACGAGGCTGAGGACATGCTGCGCCATGCCATCGGCAACGTCATCCAGAAAGTCCGCTACAAGGTGCCGCACGAGGGCCACGTCTGGGAAGTCGATGTCTATGAGGGCGCCCATCGCGGGCTTGTCATCGCCGAGGTAGAGCTTGCCTCGATCCACGACGATCCAGAGCTGCCCAACTGGGTGGGCCGGGAAGTGACGGGCGAAAGCCAGTATTCCAACCAGTCCATGGCGCTCGGCATCAGCGACGGCGCGCGGCTGCATCAGCTCGCCTGAGCCGCTACGCCGCATTGCCTGAAAAGCGGCGAGGTTGTATGTGGCGGCCATGACCCACGAGATTTCTTCGCCCGTCCCGGCCAGCGGCTTTCTTGTCGCCGCGCTCTATCATTTCGTCGCGGTTCCGCGCTTTGCCGAACTGCGCGCCCCCCTGCAGGCGCTTTGCGAGGAATACGGCGTGCGCGGGACGCTGCTGCTCGCCCATGAGGGCATCAACGGCACGATCGCCGGCCCGGCCGATGGCCTCCGCCGTGTGCTCGCCTTCCTGCGCAACCAGCCGGAATTCGCCGCACTGGAACACAAGGAAAGCCACGCGGCCGAGATGCCCTTCCTGCGCATGAAGGTGCGGCTGAAGAAGGAGATCGTCACGATGGGCGTCGAGGACATCGACCCCACGCGTTCCGTCGGCACCTATGTGGCGCCCGAGGACTGGAATGCGCTGATCTCCGACCCGGAGACGATCGTCATCGACACGCGCAACGACTACGAGACCGCGATCGGTATGTTCAAGGGCGCCGTGGATCCGAACACCAAGACCTTCCGCGAGTTTCCGGACTGGGTGCGGGAGAATACCGGCCTGCACAACAAGCCGAAGATCGCCATGTACTGCACCGGCGGCATCCGCTGCGAGAAGGCGACCGCCTTCATGAAGGAACAGGGGTTCGACGAGGTCTACCATCTGAAAGGTGGCATCCTGAAATATCTCGAGGAAGTGCCCGCAGAAGAAAGTCTCTGGGAGGGTGCGTGTTTCGTCTTCGACGAGCGCGTCTCCGTATTGCATGGCCTGGAAGAGGGCGAGCACAGGCTCTGCCGCGCCTGCCGTCACCCGCTGACGGCAGAAGAGATCACTTCGCCGCTTTACGAGGCCGGCGTCTCCTGTCCGCACTGCCACGCAGCACGCAGCGAGGACGATCGCCTGCGCTTCCGTCAGCGCCAGTTGCAGATGGACCTTGCGAAGAAACGCGGCGAACGCCACCTCGGAAAATAATCAGCCGGCCGCAGCCTCGATATCGGCCGGCGGAGCGAGCAGATCGCTGATCGCCGCCTCGCTCATTGGCCTGCCGAAGAAATAGCCCTGCAGCTGGTCGCAGCCGCACAGGTGGAGGAAGGCGGCCTGTTCCGCCGTCTCCACCCCCTCGGCCGTCACCGGCATGTCGAAGGATGTGGCGAGTGCCACCGTCGCCTGCAGCATTGCGCCGCCCTTCGGCGACTGCTCGCCGGCGATCGTGAGCGAGCGGTCGATCTTCATGCGGTCGAAACCGAAGCGGATGAGATAGCCGATGCTGGAAAAGCCGGCGCCGAAATCATCGAGCGCGATACGCACGCCACCGGCCTTCAGCCGGTCCATGACGAGTTTCGCCCGGCCCGGGTTCTGGATGAAATAGCCCTCGGTGATTTCCAGCGTCACACGGGACGGCGCAATGCCCGCCTCCGCGATGATGCTCAGCGCCCGGTCCGGGAAATAGGGATTGCGGAACTGCGCCGGCGACACGTTGATCGAGACGCCCACCTCCGGCCAGTTGCGTGCCGCCTCGCAGGCCCGCTTCAGGACAAGCGGCCCGAGCGCATCGATGATGCCGGTCGATTCCGCCAAGGGGATGAAGACGTCCGGCGGCACGGGCTTCGTTCCGCCGCGCGACCAGCGGGCAAGCGCCTCGACGCCGCAGATGGTCCGGCTCCGCGCGGCGACGATCGGCTGGAACACGACGTCGATCTCACCGCGCGCAACGGCGGACCGCAAGGCCTCCTCCATCTCCCGCCGCTCGTCACGGTCGTCGTCCATCAGCGTTTCATAGTGCATGGCGCGGCCGCGGCCGGCATGCTTGGCGCGGTACATGGCGACATCCGCCCGCCGCAGAAGCTCCTCGCCGCCGACGCCGCCCCGGCGCGAGACAGCAAGGCCGATGCTGGCACCGACCACGGCAACGCGCTCGCCGATTGCGAGAGGTTCGGAGAAGAAATCCAGAATGGACCGGGTGAGACGCTCAGCCTCCGGCCCATCGGGCCCGTCGATGAAAACGATGGCGAATTCATCGCCGCCGATGCGGGCCAGCATGGCCTTGGCCGGAACGAGACGCGAGAGCCCGGCCGAAACACCGCGGATCAACCGGTCGCCGACCGCATGGCCATAGAAATCGTTGACATCCTTGAAACCGTCGAGGTCGAGATAGAGCATCACGACGTCGCCCTCCTCCTCCGTCGCACGGGCATTCAGCTCGTCAAGGCCGAGATAGAGGCCGGTGCGGTTCCGGAGCCCGCTCAGCCTGTCGGTGAGAGCCTGGGTCCGGGCCGTGTTCTCGTCCGCCTTGAGACGGATCGTAAAGGCCGCGCCGGTCAAAACGAGAAGCACGAAAAAGAAGACGACACCGGCCAGCGCCAGCAGCACCAGGGGACGCACTTGCGCATAGCTCTGGTCACCCGGCGCATCCGGTGTCCAGGAAAGAAAACCGATGGCCCTGCCGCCCGGATCGTTCAGCGGAACGGCGAGGCCTGCCGGCGGGGCGGCCTCGGTCAGCATCAGGCCCGAGATCAGGAAGTTGTCGGCGATGCGGGCAATGCGGGCCGGTGTCAGGTGCCGGATGATGAAGAGCGTGCGCAGGGCCTCCGAGGGTGTCTTGACCGCATCGGACATCGGCCGGATCGCGGAAATGGCGCCGACCGCCGGCCCGTCCGGCGTTTGCAGGAAGGCCCCCAACTCTTCGCCCGGATCGAGCCCGGCCTCAAGGATCTTGCGGTGCATGTCCGTGAAGGTCGGGCCGCCATAGGCGCGTGCATCGGCCTCGACAGGCGCACCATTGCGATAGGCAAGCATCGTCTTGCCCGCTTCATCGATCAGAAAGACCGTGTCGAAGAGCGGCCCGCCTTCCGTGGCAACCCCCATATTGGCAACCAGCCACGGCATATCGGGCGTGCCGTAGGTGGCCTGCACCGCGTCGTCCCAGACGGCATAGTCGCGCACGGTGGTGACCATGGAACTGCGCATGGAGGAGAGCGCGCCAAACACCGTCTGGCGCGTGCGCTCGGCATCGAGCTCGTTCGCCCGGTTCGCAAGGAAGCCGAGCGCCATCATGACGAGCACGGTCGCAAGGCTGACGACGACGGCAAAGGAGGCCAGAACGCCCAGTACGACTGCAAGCCGTCGGGCGCCGATCATGCCAGAAAGGTGGCGCGCTAGCCGCAGCATCGTCTTCTCCAACCAAGCGGAAATGATGCGGCAGAACCGTTATGAATCCTTTACGGCCGGCACGACAATACAAGGGAGTGCGGGCCGCTAGGCGGCCCGATGATTGCCCTTGGGAAAGGCCCCGGCAAGTTCGGCATACCACTTGCCGCTTTTCTTGACCGTGCGGACCTGCGTGCCATAGTCGACATGCACGATGCCGAAGCGCATCCGGTACCCTTCGGCCCATTCGAAATTGTCCATGAGGCTCCAGGCAAAATAGCCGCGCATCGGATAGCCTTCACGGATGAGATCTGCCGTAACGCCGAGATGTTCGGCGATGTAGTCGAGGCGCGGCTGGTCGTCGACCGCACCGTTTTCGACCTCCATATTGTAACAGGCGCCGTTTTCCGTGATGTAACAGGCGGGCAGCGCATAATCCGCATTGAGCTTGCGGATGAGATCCCCGAGCGCCGACGCAAACACCTCCCAGCCTATATCCGTCCTGATATCGGTAACCGGCGGTGCCGGCACGGTCGCAGGGAATTCCGCCCCTTCCGACACATCGTGCGCAACCCGCATCGGCGTATAATAATTGAGCCCCCACCAGTCGAGCGGCTGGCTGATCGTCTCCATGTCGCCCGGCTCGATCACCGGCATGCGATCGCCGAGCGCCGAGAGGAAGCTTTCGGGGTATTCACCCTTGAAGACCGGCCCGAAGAAGACGCCGTTGTGAAAATCGAAAGCGCGCGTGGCCGCCGCCAGGTCGGCTTCCCCGGCGCTACCGGCATAGATGGAATGCGCATTGAGAACGAGACCGGTGGCAAGCTGCGGGCGCTCCGCGCGGATCGCCGCAACACCGAGGCCATGCGCCAGGTTGGTAAAGTGCAGGGCGTGCAGCGCGGCGTCCATGTTGCGCTCACCCGGTGCGTGAATGCCGTAGAGATGGCTTAGCCAGACGGAACACCAGGGCTCATTGAAGGTCGCGACCGCATCCAGCCGGTCGCCCAGCCGGGCGATCACGGTCTTCGCATAACGCTGGTAGGCATAGGCCGTCTGCCGCGCCGTCCAGCCGCCATCGCCGGCCAGCATCAACGGCAGGTCCCAGTGATAAAGCGTCGCAAAGGCCTTGATGCCACGTGCCTTCAGGCCATCCACGAGGCGATCGTAGAAATCCAGCCCCTTCTCGTTCACCGGCCCCGTGCCTTCGGGGATGACGCGCGGCCAGGCGATGGAGAACCGGTAGGCCGACACGCCGAGCGACTGGATGAGATCGAGGTCCTCTTCCAACCGGTTGTAGTGATCGCAGGCCACATCGCCATTGTGCCGACCATAGACACGGCCCGGCATGTTGGCAAACGCATCCCAGATAGAGGGCTTGCGACCATCCAGCTTCGTAGCGCCCTCGATCTGGAAGGCCGCCGTCGCCACGCCGAACACGAAATCGCCGGGAAAGCGGTCGGCAAGGATCTTGGGATCGTTCATTGTCGTCTTTCGTGCGCGGCAAACGCTTGTCATTGAAACTGCAACGTTGCAGTAAGAGTCCTGGCCGCAAAAATCAATACCTTTCGCATTCAGCCGAATTTTGTAACTTGCAGCAAAGGGTCGCAAGACTCGTCAAACAGGGATTGCTTAAACAAAGGTTAGGAACTTGTCCCTTAAACTACCAATAGCTGGGACGGAGACACTGGCGTGGTACGACGAATTGCGAAGCATCTCGTGCGGAAGGGCATGTTCGTAGAATCGCTGGAATGCCCGAACGCCGAATTTTCAGGGCGTCGCTTCCTTGTCCAGTCCGACGAAACCGTACGGGCGATCCTGGCGACTTCCGCCGCCTATGCCCTGATCAATCCACAAAAAAGCACGGTGGACATAGACCTCGCCACCGGCCCCGCCCCTGCAACGCAAGCCGCCGAAGAGCGCAAGCGCACGCTGGAGACAGTGGCAGAATCGGCCCGATCCCTGCGCACCAGCTTCGACGCAGCGAGAACCGGCCAGCTGGAAATCGACGCGCTATCCCCGGTCGCCGACGAGATTTCCGACCGTATCGACGCCGACCCCGATGTCTTCCTGAAGGTCACGCGCCTGAAGACGAAGGACGAGGGCACCTACGTGCATTCGCTGGCTGTCAGTGCGCTGATGATGCGCCTTGCCCGCCTGCTCGGCCATGACGACAGCGCCGTGCGCGAGCTCGGCGTTGCAGGCTTGCTGCACGATGTCGGCAAGCTGATGATCCCGAATGCCGTTCTCAACAAGAGCGGCCGGCTGGACAGCGACGAAAAACGCCTGGTGCGCGGCCATCCCGAACTCGGATATCGCCTGCTGAAGGAGCAGGCCAACGTTTCCGATCTGGTGCTCGACATCTGCCGATACCATCACGAAACCCTGGATGGCAGCGGCTACCCGCTCGGTCTCAAGGCCGACAAGCTGAGCCAGGAAATCCGGATCGCCACCATCTGCGACGTCTTCGAGGCCCTGACGAGCACCCGTCCCTACAAGCGGCCGTGGACCACACGGGACGCCCTGAACTGGATGTTCGACCGAGGCCACCTGTTCGACAAGAAACTGGTGATCCGCCTCGGCAGCATTTTTGCCTGAAAGGTACCCGGCCGCCACCCCTGGAGGCGGCGACCGGCGATCAAAAAACCTCAGACCTTGACCCAGGCTCCGTTCTTCTTCGAAGACTGCACGCAGGCATCAACGAAAAGCATGCCCTTGAGGCCGTCATCCACCGTCGGATAGGTGACGGCGGGATCGACCGGCGCGCCCTTGCGCTTGGCGTGAATGGCCCGGGCCGCTTCGGAATAGATGTTGGCGAATCCTTCGAGATAACCTTCCGGATGGCCAGCCGGCACGCGGCTGACGCGGGCGGCCGCGGCGCCGGAACCGGCACCGCCCCGGGTGATCAGGCGTTTCGGCTCGCCGAAGGGCGTGTACCAGAGGTAGTTCGGATCGGCCTGCACCCATTCGAGACCACCCTTGGTGCCATAGACCCGCACCTTCAGGCCGTTCTCATGGCCCGGGGCCACCTGGCTGCACCAGAGCATACCCTTGGCGGCGACGCCGTTCTTTTCCTTGAAGCGCATCATCACATGGGCATTGTCGTCGAGACGGCGGCCCGGCACGAAACTGTCGAGATCGGCGGCAAGTTCGGCAAGCTCCAACCCGGAGACGAAGCACCCGAGATTGTAGGCATGCGTTCCGATATCCCCTGTCGAACCACCGGCACCAGATTTCGACGGATCGGTGCGCCAGGCCGCCTGTTTCTGGCCGCCGCTTTCGATGTCCTCGGTCAGCCAGTCCTGCGGATATTCCATCTGCACAAGCCGGATCGCGCCGAGATCACCATTGGCCACCATTTCCCGCGCCTGGCGAACCATCGGATAGCCGGTGTAGTTGTGCGTCAGCACGAAGAGTGCGTCGCTCTCCTCCGTCAGCTTCTTCAGCTTGCGAGCATCCGAGAGGGTGGAAGTCAGCGGCTTGTCGCAGATGACATGGATGCCCCGCTTCAGAAACTCCCTCGCCGCCTCGTAATGCACATGGTTCGGCGTGACAATCGCCACAGCCTCGATGCCGTTCTTCAGCTTCGCCTCGCGGATCGCCATTTCCTTGAAGCTGCCATAGCTGCGGGAGGGGTCGAGCCCCAGTTCGCGGGCCGACTGTTCCGCCTTTTCCGGCGAAGACGACAGCGCACCGGCGACAAGTTCGTATTGATCATCGAGACGCGCCGCGATGCGGTGCACCGCCCCGATAAACGCGCCCGAACCGCCGCCGACCATGCCGAGCCGGATGCGGCCCTCCCGCGCCTCGCTGGCGCTTCCTTCGATTGCCATGAATGTTCCTCCTAAAAGTTCAAGCGCGGAATGAGCCCTTCGCCGGTATCAAAGCCCCAGCATGCGCCGGTTGGCCGCCTGATCCGTCCCGGCATCGGCAAAGTCATCAAAAGCCTTCTCCGTCACACGAATGATGTGGGCCTTGACGAACTCCGCGCCTTCGCGCGCGCCGTCCTCCGGGTGCTTTAGCGCACATTCCCATTCCACCACCGCCCAGCCGGCGAAATCATTGGCCGCCATCTTGGAGAAGACGGCACCGAAATCGACCTGGCCGTCGCCAAGCGAACGGAAGCGGCCGGCGCGGTTCCCCCAGCTCTGGTAACCGCCGTAGACGCCTTGCCGGCCCGTCGGGTTGAACTCGGCATCCTTCACATGGAACATGCGGATGCGGTCCTTGTAGATGTCGATATTGTCGAGATAATCGAGGCACTGCAGCACATAGTGCGAGGGGTCGTAGAGCATGCAGGCACGGGCATGGTTGCCGGTGCGCTCCAGGAACATCTCGTAGGTGATGCCGTCATGCAGGTCCTCACCGGGATGGATTTCGTAGCAGACGTCGACGCCATTTTCCTCTGCATGGTCGAGAATCGGCTTCCAGCGCTTCGCCAGTTCGTCGAAGGCCGTCTCGACGAGGCCGGCCGGCCGTTGCGGCCAGGGATAGACGAAGGGCCACGCGAGCGCGCCGGAAAAGCTGGCCATGGCATCAAGGCCAAGGTGCCGCGAAGCCGTCAGCGCCATCTTCACCTGCTCAACCGCCCATTCCTGCCGCGCCTTCGGATTGCCGCGCACCTCCGGCACCGCGAACCCGTCGAAGGCCTCGTCATAGGCTGGATGCACGGCGACCAGCTGGCCCTGGAGGTGGGTGGAAAGCTCGGTGACCTCGACGCCGTTCTCACGCGCCCTGCCGGCGAAGTCGTCGCAATAGGCCTTGGATTCGGCGGCCTTCCTGAGATCGATCAGGCGAGCGTCCCAACTCGGGACCTGCACGCCCTTGTAACCGATATCGGCGGCCCATTTGGTGATGGAATCCCAGGAGTTGAACGGCGCGGCGTCACCGGCGAACTGGGCGAGAAACAGGGCCGGGCCCTTGATCGTCTTCATCTGTGGCATCCTCCCATGGACCGGGCCGTTTCCTGTGGCCGGCCAACGATACTTTTTTGCGGTACGTACCGCAGCGCGTGGAAAGCTATCGGCGTTTGGCGGGGTGGACAATGCCGAATCGCAAGGCTGGCGCCCTTCTCCTCCGCCATGGCCGGGCCTGACCCGAGGATGACGCGAGCGCAGCGCAACCGCCCGGGCCATCATGTCCCGGGCGGCATGTCTTTGTCAGATCAGAACGGGGAATCCGGGAAGTAGAAGTCCTTCGCGTTGTCCTTCGTCACCAGCGTCGCATCGATCGTGTAGACGCCGCGGACCGGAACCTGGCCGTAGAAGTTGGCGACGGTCATTTCGAGCGCGGTGCCAACCATTGCCGGCGGATAGAGCACATCGACCGGGATCATCTTGTCGCCGTCCATGACCTTCTTGATCATGTCCTTCGAACCGGCGCCCGCCACGACATACTGGATATCCGTGCGGCCGGCCTGCTCGATGGCCTGCAGGACGCCGACGGCCATGTCGTCGTCCTGGCACCACACGACGTCGATCTTCTGGTACTTGGTAAGGTAGTCCTGCATGACCTTGAAGGCATCATCGCGGTTCCAGTTGCCGTACTGGCGATCGAGAACCTTCACGCCGGAGCCTTCGATACTCTTGTCGAAGCCGTCCTGACGCTCCTGGTCGATCGGGATCGGCATACCGCGGATGACGACGACTTCGGCCTCCGGCGTGGTGGCCTTGATGTATTCGCCGGCCGTCTGGCCGAGCGCGAAGTTGTTGCCGGCGACATAGAGGTCGCGCACGGAATTGTCGTTCGTGCTCGGCGCACGATCGACCAGCGCGACGAAGGTGCCGCTGCCCTTGATTTCCTTGATGGCATTGACCAGCGGATCCGGATCTGTCGGCAGGATGACGAGCGCATCGATGCCCTGCGTTGCGAGATCCTGCACGGCATTTGCCTGGCTTGCCGGATCGGGCGACGTCTTGACCACGACGTTGAGGCCCGGATGGCTCGCCATCAGGAGCTTGGCGACGCGCTCGGCATGGAAGATCACGCCTGCCGTCCAGCCGTGGCTGGCCGCCGGGATCGAGACGCCGATCGTCACCTTCTTCTCTTCCTGTGCATGAGCGAAGCCGGTGAAGACGGCGAGCGCCGCAACCGTCAGGCCCAGTAGTTTCTTGCGCATGAGTTTCCTCCCAAAATCAGGTCTTCCTCAGAGGCCGGGCGACCTGTAGACCCGGCTACTTCCCCGCAATTCCATGACTGGAACTGCCTGGTCTCACGATTTGCGCACCAGCGAACGCTGGACGAGCATCGCAATGATGATGATCGCGCCCTGGATGGCTCCGATCAGATATTCGCTGATGAAGTTGGAGAGCAGCATGATGTTGCCGACCAATTCGAGGATGAAGGCGCCGCAGATCGTGCCCCAGACGCGGCCTGCTCCCCCCTTCAGCGCCGTGCCGCCGACAACGACAGCGGTGATCGCCTGCAATTCCCAGAGGATGCCCGTCGTCGCCGAGGTGGAGCCGAGACGCGGCACGTAGAGCAGCACGGCGATGGCGACGCACAGGCCCTGGATGACGAAGGCAATGGTACGCACGCGGTCAACCGGAATGCCCGAATAGCGCGCGACATCCCTGTTCGAGCCGACGGCGACGACATGCCGGCCATAGCGCATGCGATAGAGGACGAAGGCGGCAATGGCGGTGACGACGAAGATGACGGCGATCGGCACCGGCACGCCCAAGATCGAACCGAAATAGGCCGGGCGATAAAGCGCCTGCAATTCGGGCTCGCGCAGCGTGATCGCACCGCCCTGCGACAGCCAGGTCGTCAGGCCGCGATAGATGCCCATCGTGCCGAGCGTCGCGATGAACGGCTCGATCTTGCCGACGGTGGTGATGAGGCCGTTCAAAAGGCCACAGCCCGCGCCGATGACGACCGTGAGGACCATGGCGGCAGTCAGCATCAGCGAGGGATCGGCGATCGCACCGGAATTCATGAAGAGGATCATGAGACTGGCGACGAAGGCGACCATGGCGCCGACCGAGAGATCGAGGTCGCCGGACGAAATGACGAAGGTGGCGCCGACCGCAATGATCGCGATGAAGGCGCTACGCGTCGCCACGTTTGCCAGGTTGGTGAAGCCAATGAAGTTGGGGTTCACCAACGCGCCGACGACGAGCAGCAGGGCCAGTGCCGCGAAGGGCGCGACGGCTCTCAGATCGACATCCCGCCAGCTGCGGCCCTTGCCCTTCGTTTCGACCGCGTCTTCGCTTGCCGTCATGTTCGTCCCCAAACCTGATTCTGTGTGATGCCGCCGGCGCAAGGCTCAGGCAGCGGTCTTCTTCTTCAACCCTGCCGAATAGCGCATGATCTCCTGTTCCGAGATCTCCTCGCCTTCGAGAATGCCGACGATCCGTCCTTCCCGCATCACGGCGACGCGAGTGCACAGGCCGATGATCTCCGGCATCTCGGAGGAGACGACGATGATCGACTTGCCGTCGCGGGCGAGCGCGGAGATGAAATGGTAGATCTGCTGCTTGGTGCCGACATCGATGCCACGCGTCGGCTCGTCGATGATGATGACGTCGGGTTCGGTCTCCATGACCTTGGCAAGCAGCAGCTTCTGCTGGTTGCCGCCCGACATGCGGCCGGCAACGACGCGCCCGTCACGCACACGGATATCGAACCGGCGGCGCGCCCGTTCCAGCGCCTCGGCTTCGCTCTTCGGGCTGAGATAGCCGTACTTGCCATGCTTCCCCAGCGATTGCAGCGTGAGGTTCGCCGTCATGCGGGAGTTCAGGAGAAGCCCCTTTTGCTTGCGGTCCTTCGTCATATAGGCGATGCCGACGCGATTGGCGGCATGCACATCGCCGCCGGGCACGTTCTCGCCCCGCACCAAAACCTCGCCGGCAAGGCGCGGGCGAAGTCCGGCCACCGCTTCCATCAGCTCCGAACGGCCGGAGCCGATCAAGCCGGAAAAGCCGAGGATTTCCCCTTTGCGGACCTCGAAGCTCGCATCCTTGACGTAGTGGGTCGAAAGTCCCGCCACCGAAAGCGTCACCTCTTCATCGACGCTCGGCTCCTGCTTGGAGGGATAGAGACTTGAAAGCTCACGGCCGACCATCAGCTGCGCGATGGACTCGCCATCGAGAATGCTGGTCGGCGCGGTCTTCACCCATTGGCCGTCGCGCAGCACCGTGACCCGGTCCGTGAGTTCCATCACCTCGTCCAGCTTGTGCGAGACGAAGACGAAGGAGGTTCCCTTTTCCCGCAGCTTGCGCACCTGGCGGAAGAGATAGTTCGTCTCCTCGCGCGACAGGACGGCGGTCGGCTCGTCCATGAAGATGATGCGCGCGTCGCGACTGATGGCCTTGGCGATCTCCACCATCTGCTTGTCGGCGATCGAGAGCGAGCTGATCAGCGCGGTTTCATCGACATGGGACCCGAGCTGGTCGAGCACGCGGCGCGTTTCGGCGCGCATGAATTTCCGGTCCAGCACGCCATAGCGCGTCACCTCCCGGCCGAGGAACAGGCTTTCGGTGACGGTCAGATGTTCGGCGAGGTTGAATTCCTGGTGGATGATGACGATGCCGAGCTGTTCGGCCTGGCCGTTCGGCGGCAGCTTGACCGGCTGGCCATCGAGCAGGATCTCGCCCGAGGTCGGCTGCTCGAAGCCGGAGAGGATCTTGACGAGCGTCGACTTTCCGGCACCGTTCTCGCCCATCAGCGCATGAATCTCGCCGGCGCGCAGCTCGAAATTGACGCTGAAAAGCACCTGCACGCCATTGAAAGACTTGGCGATGCGGCGCGCAGCGAGAACGACGGGAGCCCCGTCGGCAGCGTCCGGATTCATGATTTCCTCCCTGCGGCTCCTCGACCGCTTGAGATGTGATGTAAACCTTTACACTCCCAATGTAAAGGTTTACATCATTGGATATCAGGAATTTTCGCCAAGCGCCGTTTGACCCTCAGTCCAGTCTGTGTAGTGTCCCCGCACTTCGTTTGTTAATGCAGTTCCGGATGCATCGCTTCGCACCCCTATCGGAATTGCCCGTGCCGAGTGAGAGCCAGTTTGTCGACGTCCAGCCCTGCCACGATCGAGGATGTCGCGCGCATCGCGCAGGTCTCGATCGCGACCGTATCGCGGGCAATCCACACGCCGGAAAAGGTGGCGAATTCGACCCGGCTGAAGGTCAACCAGGCGATCGCCATCACCGGCTATACGACCAATGCGATGGCACGGAGCCTGCGCCTCGGCCGGTCGAACATGATCCTCGTCGTGGCGCCCGATATCGGCGACCCAAACTTCTCCAACATCCTCGTGGGCCTGGAAAACGAGGCGCGCGCGCACGGCTACGGCATCCTGATCGGCCATACGCAGAACGATCCGCAACGCGGCCTGGAATATCTGAAATTCCTGAACTCCAACCAGGCGGCGGGGCTGATCCTCTTCACCGGCATCCTGCCCTTCGGCCACCAGTCCATGACGGCCCGCCTGCCGCCCAGCGTCGGGGTCTTCGAACCGGTCTACAATGGCGGCATCCCCTATGTCGGCGTCGACGACATCGAGGGTGCGCGCAAGGCGGTCGATCTCCTCATCGCCGAAGGGCATCGCAAGATCGCCTTCATCGGCGATTCGCGCACCCGCCTCGCCTATAGTCGCCGGCGCCAGGGCTACGATGCCGGGCTCGACGCCGCCGGCGTGCCGGTGGGTGAGCGTATCATCCTGGAGGGCGACGGCACGATCGAGAGCGGGCGCCTCGCGCTCGAACAGCTCTTCATGCGCGATACGCTACCGAGCGCCTTCATGTGCGTGAACGACCAGACGGCGATCGGCGTAATGATCGGCCTCGGTGCCCGCGGCTACGACATTCCGAACGATTTTTCCGTCACCGGCTTCGACGACGTGCCGCAGGCAAGCTTCATGACCCCTGCCCTCACCACGATCCGCCAGCCGCGCACCGCCATCGGCAAGAGCGCCATGGCGCTGCTGTTCGAGCTTCTCTCCAACAGCGAGCCGGCCGAAACGGAAATCCTGCTCCGGCCGGATCTGATCGTGCGCAATTCGGTCTCCGCACCATCGCGGCGGCTTCAAAAACGATAGACGGCAGCACGCGACCCGGACGTGGCGCGCCTCCCCTTACCCGTAGCGGCGCTGCGCCGGTCGTGCCGGCCTCTGGCTGCGTTCGGCCGAAACCGTGAAGCGGTCGACCAGGCCCTTCAGCGTCGTGCTGATCTGCATCAGGTTGTGCGTCGCGGCATTGGTCTCCTCGACCATCGCGGCATTCTGCTGGGTCATCTGGTCCATGCTGCCGACCGCCGTGTTGATCTCGGAAATCCCCGCCGACTGCTCGCGAGCGGAGCTGGCGATGGCGTCGATATGCGTGTTGATGTGAACGACCTGCTCGCCGATGTGATGCAGCGCCTCGCCTGTCTTGTTGACCAGCGATACGCCGAGCTGCACATCCTCGAAGGATTTGTCGATCAGCACCTTGATCTCCCTGGCAGCATCCGCGGATTTCTGCGCAAGCTCGCGCACCTCCTGCGCGACGACGGCAAAACCCTTGCCCGCTTCGCCCGCCCGTGCCGCCTCGACACCGGCATTGAGCGCCAGAAGGTTGGTCTGGAATGAAATCTGGTCGATGACGCTGATGATCTGCGTGATCTTTCCGGAGGACTCCTGGATGGCGCTCATCGCGGAAACCGCCTGTTCGACAATCTTGCCGGAGCGTTGCGCCTCGTCCGTGGCACTGCCGACGACACGGCGGGCCTCTTCCGCGCGCTGCGCCGATTCGCGGGAAATGGTGGTGATTTCCTCCACGGCGGCGGCAGTCTCTTCGAGAGAAGCAGCCTGCTGCTCGGTGCGCTTGGCCATGTCATCCGTGGCATTCACCAGCTCGCCGGAATTGCCGGCAGCATCGTCCGCGGCCGTGACGATGGCGCCGAGCGTATCGTCCAGCTTCTCGATCGCCGCATTGAAATTGGAGCGCAGGCGCTCGAATTGCGGCGCGAGCGGCTTGCCGATGGACGCCGTGAGATCGCCGCCAGCAAGACGCGTCAACGAGGTATCCAGCGCCGCCAGCGCCTCCTCCTGCTCGGCATTCAGGACCTTCCGTTCGGCCTCCGCCTTCTCGCGCTCCTCCTGCAGCGCTTCCAGATAAACGGAGATCGCGTAGTCCATGTCGACAAGCGCGGCCTTGACGATGGCTGAAATCTCCTCGCCAAGCGCGGCCGCCTTCTTGCGATAGATGAACCCTTCAAGGTGCTTTGCAATGACGCTTTCGACAATCGCCTCGAGGATCAGCGCGTAGCCACCGATGTACCAGCGCGGCTCCAGGCCGAGGCGGGCATGCGTCTTGCCAATGGTGGTGACGGCGTCGACATATTGCGTGTCGAAGCGCGCCGAACCGATCAGTTCCCAATGCCTGACCTGCCGGCCCTTGGCACTCTGGATATGGGCTTCGCTGGAGAAGAACCGCGCTGTTTCGGGTGTCGCCCGCGCCTTGCGGTAGAAGATGTCCAGCGCACCATCGAGCGACGCAGAGATCGTCGGCAGGGCGCGCTTCAAGGCATCGCGCTGACCGCCGTCGAGTTCGACGAAGGAGAGGCGCTCATTCAATTGCTGGGTCTTGGCATCCTGCGCTGACATCCGAAACATCCTCGTGCGGTTGGAGTGTTGACTGATGCTCAGCCCCCGAATCAGGCGCCTAGCTTCCGGTCACCCACGATTCTCCGCGAAGGATGGTAAATAAACAACTATAAATAGAAGACCATTACTTGCCGGGAGTTGACAAAAGAAAAGCCCATGACGGTAAAAACGGAATTTCGGGCTGAATGTTATGAACCATATCTATTATATCCGGACATTTTGAATAAAAACTCACGTTACGTGAAATATAACTCACCCTACGTAAGGCACTACACTAAATCCTGTCCACAACCAAAAAGGGCGCCACAACGGCGCCCTTTCCGATATCCTGGTTTGCGCCCTTCAACCGGCTCAGACGTAGCGGTTGACCACGTTTTCCAGCAGCTCCTGCTTGCCGGAGCGCGGCTGCGGATTGATGTTGCCAGCAAGCACATAGGCCTCTAGCGCGTCCAGCGACGAGCCACCCGACAGCACCTTCTGCGCTTCCGGCGTCTGCCAGCCGGCATAACGCTCGGCAAGCGGGCCGGACAGCGCCCTGTCCTCGATCATCCGGGCAGCCGCCTTCACGCCGCGTGCGCAGCAATCCATGCCGCCGATATGGCCGATCAGGAGATCCGCCGGGTCGATCGACTGGCGACGCAGCTTGGCGTCGAAGTTCGTACCGCCAGTGGTGAAGCCGCCGCCCGAAAGCACTTGGTAGAAGGCAAGCGCCATTTCCGGCACGTTGTTGGGGAACTGATCGGTGTCCCAGCCGGACTGGTAATCGTTGCGGTTCATGTCGATCGAGCCGAAGATGCCGAGCGCATTGGCAAGCGCCAGCTCATGCTCGAAGGAGTGGCCGGCGAGGATCGCATGGCCCTGTTCGATGTTGACCTTCACCTCGTTCTCCAGGCCGTACTTCTTGAGGAAGCCGTAGACCGTCGCAACGTCGAAGTCATATTGGTGCTTGGTCGGCTCCTGCGGCTTCGGTTCGATGAGGATTGCCCCCTTGAAGCCGATCTTGTGCTTATACTCGACGACCATGTTCACGAAACGGCCGAGCTGATCGAGCTCCTGGCCGATATTGGTGTTGAGCAGGGTCTCATAGCCCTCCCGGCCACCCCAAAGCACATAGTTGTCGCCGCCAAGGCGGTGCGTGGCGTCGATGCAGGTCTTCACCGTGGCGGCAGCAAAGGCAAAGACGTCCGGATCCGGATTGGTCGCGGCGCCACCCATATAGCGGCGGTTGGAGAAGAGGTTCGCCGTTCCCCACAGGAGCTTGACGCCCGTCTCCGCCTGCTTCTTCGCGAAGTAATCGACGATCTCGTTGAGGTTCTTCGTGTTCTCGACGAAGTCCCGGCCTTCCGGCCGCACGTCGGCATCGTGGAAGCAGTAGAAAGGCACGCCGAGCAGCTGGAAGAATTCGAAGGCGACATCGGCCTTCAGCTTTGCCGCCTGCATGGAATCCTCGAACCACGGACGTTCGAAGGTCTGCCCGCCGAAGGGGTCGCCGCCCGGCCATACGAAGGTGTGCCAATAGGCGACGGCAAAGCGCAGATGCTCCTCCATACGCTTGCCGAGCACGATCTCGTCGGGATTGTAGTGACGGAAGGCGAGCGGGTTGGTGCTTTCGGGGCCTTCATATCTGATCTTGGCGATATCGCCGAAGAAGCCGGTGGCCATGGGGATCTCCTCTGGTGTGTTTTCTGGTCAGTAGGCGGCGCGCACCGCCGGATAGAGGCGGCGATAGCGCTGGTAGGCATCCTCATAGGCGGCCGTCAGAGCCGCCTCGGGTTCGATCGTCTCGGCCGTGGCCGGCGCGCTGCAGACCGCAACGGGATCCGCACCGGTTGCCGCGACGAGGCCGAGGCGGGCGGCGCCGAAAGCGGCACCGAAATCACCGTCCGCCGGCAGGTCAACCGGCAGGTTCAGCGCCGTCGCAATCGATTTCAGCCAATAGCGCGAGCGCGAGCCGCCGCCGATCGCAGTGACGCGGGTAAGCGCCGTACCGGCGGATTTCAGCGCCTCCAGACTGTCGCGAATGGCGAAGGATACCCCTTCGAGCACGGCCTGCGTCAGCACCGCCCGGCCGCTTTCATGGCCGAGGCCGAGGAAGGCGCCACGGATCGCCGCGTCGTTGTGCGGTGTGCGCTCGCCCGAGAGATAGGGCAGGAAGGTGACGCCGGACGGCGCCTTCAGCATATCACCGAGTTCTTCCGTCAAATCGGCGGCAGAGGCGCTGGTGACGCGCGAATGCCAGTTCAACGCATCGGTGGCCGAGAGGATGACGCCCATCTGGTGCCAGGTTCCGGGCAGCGCATGGCAGAAGGCGTGCACCGCGCTTTCCGGGTTCGGCAGGTAGCTGGCATTGGCGGCAAAGAGCACGCCGGACGTTCCAAGCGAGACGAACGCCGCCCCTTCGCGCACCGTGCCCATGCCGCAGGCCGAGGCCGCATTGTCCCCGGCCCCACCGGCAACGACGACACCGGTATCAAGACCCCATCGCGCGGCAAGTTCCGGGCGCAGGATGCCTGCAACATCCGTGCCTTCCACCAGCGCCGGCATGTGGCGTTCTTCAAGCCCGGTCGCCGCCAGAAGCTCGCCGGACCATTTGCGCCCGCCCGTATCGAGCCAGGAGGTACCGGCCGAATCCGACATCTCCGACATGTGCTCGCCGGTGAGCCAGACACGCAAGAAATCCTTCGGCAGCAGAACCCAGCGGATCTTCGCAAAGACATCGGGCTCGTTGTTCTTCACCCAGGCGAGCTTCGGCGCGGTGAAGCCCGGAAAGACGATGTTGCCGGTGATCCTGCGGAAACGCGGATCGGCATCGAGCGCGGCCGCCTCGCGATGACTGCGCGTATCGTTCCACATGATGCAGGGGCGAAGCACCTTGTCCTCGGCATCGAGCAAGGTCGCACCGTGCATGTGGCCGGAAAGACCGATGCCGCGCACCACGGCAAACGCCGCGGGGTGGGCGGCGCGGAGGCCGGCGATCGCCTCCTCCGTCGCACGGATCCAGTCCGCCGGGTCCTGCTCTGACCAGCCGGCCTGGGGCCGCGCGGTCTTCACCTCCTTGCTGGAAGCCGAGCCGACAACCGTCTGCTCCGCGTCGATCAGCATGGCCTTGACGCTCGACGTGCCGAGGTCGATCCCGAGATACATGGCGTTCTCCCTAGTTGCCGTCATCCTCGTCCGGGCCGGCCGGGAGGTTGTCCTTGATGAAGATGTCGAGGCGGATGCGCTCCTGCGCCGCGATGACGGGCAAGCCATCCGCCTTGGCCCGAAGCACGCGGATGGCGCTGCGTACCTCGTGGCCGGCATCCTGGTTGAGCACGGCATCGATGGTGCCGGTTTCGAGCGCGGCCCGGGTATGGGCCGTCAGTTCATGGGCGATCACGCAGATATCCGTAGCCCGACCGGCGGCAAGCGCAGCAACAAGCCCCTGGTTGCCGGCGCCGAGGCTGTAGATGCCGGCAAGGTCGGGAACAGAAGCGAGGCATTCGGAAATCAGCGCGAGGGAACGCCCAGGATCGTCCTGCCCCTCCAGCACCGGCAGGATCGTGCGGGCGACAGGCATATCCGCCATCGCCGCGCGAAACCCTTCCAGACGCTCGCGGTGGTCCCGCACACGCATCGAGCCGGCGAGAACCGCGACGGGGCCAAGCCGGCTCCCGAGGAAACGCCCCATCAAGCTGCCGGCCGTGCGGCCCGCAGCGACGTTGTCGACGCCGACGAAATGGTCGCGGCCGGAAGCGGCAAGATCGGAGACCAGCGTGACAAAGGGAATGCCGGCCGCGTGCGCCCGGCCGATGACCTCGGAAACCTCCGGCGCATCCACCGCAACGGCTGCGATGCCGGCGACCTTTTCTGCAATGGCACCATCGATCGCGGCCGCCAGCGCACCGGCATCGAAGGCGGGAACGGTGACGACCGACAACTGGGTACGCTCGCTTGCCGAATGCAGGCCGGCGCGGCGCACTTCCGCCTCGAGCCCACGCATGAAGGGATTGTCGCCCGCCGGCAGGATGAAGACGAGGGGGTAGACGCGGCTCTTGGCAAGGTTCGCCGCCGCTACATCGCGCACATAGCCGAGCGCGGCAATCGCCGCCTCGACCTTGGCGCGGGTCACGCCGCGAACGCCCGGGCGGTCGTTCAGCACGCGGTCGACGGTCGCAAGGCTGACGCCCGCCCTGTCGGCAATATCGTGAACCGTGGGTCTCATCTCTCCTCCGTGCCGAGACCCATAGAGGAATTTCTGATGTACGTAAATCAGAAATTTTCCAACGATACCTTCCAGGGGATTTTCAAGGCCTAGAAGCGCTTGCTGAAGGCGTACGTAAAGACAGGAGTGGAGGGAGTATCACCAGCACGGGCGAGCGCCACATCCATGAAGGCGTCGGTGACGCGCACCAACGCAAAACCGCCCATGAAGGCCGCCACGGGCTTGAAGATGTCATAGCCCTCTCGATTGTAGATCATCGGCGTCGGATGCTCGTGGCCATGGAAGATGCCCACGACGTTGTATCCCTTGAGTGTCGAAAGCAGGCCGGCGCGCTCTTCGTCCGTCCACCAGTGCGCAGGGCCGCCCCCCTGCGGATCGAAGGTCTTTGCCGCGGGGTCCCAGTGCTCGGTGGAAAAGCGGTCCCAGCCATAGTGCTGGAACAGCACGACCGGTCGCCCGTCAGCCGCATACGTGGCGAGATCCTGCTTCAACCAGGGCAGGCCGCTGATGGCACCCTTCGTGTCGTCGCCGCCAAAGCGCTGCAACTGAACCAGATGCAATCCGCCCCAGTCCCAGGAGAAATTGTCCGAGTCGATGTCGTAGTTCGTTACCGGCACGGGTGCCTTGTAAAAGACGGTGGAACGGTGGTTCAGCTCGACATAGTCGCGCAGTTCACGACGGTACCAGTCGGGATGCGGCGGCACACCGTCCTGGTCGAGATCGTGGTTGCCGAGGCCGTTATAGACCGGGTAGTGCACGCGATCCGGCCCGGTGCCCTGCTGATAACGACTGGCAAACTGCTGGAGCTGCCGCCCTTCGCCCGGCACCTTCATCTGTCCGCCGCCATCGTCCGTCATATCGCCGCCGAGCACGAGGCCGAGCGGCGTTGCGATGGCCGTGCCGGCGCCGGAGAGGCCGGACGGCCTGCCGTCGATCTCCGCGGGCCAGGCAAGGCCGCCGATGGCGTTTACCGCCGCGACATGCCGCAGCAGCGCCGCATCGGTCTTGCCTTCGTCCGCGCAGTTGGGGCTGAGCCCGTCTGCCGAGACGAGACAGGCATGCACGTCGCAGGAGAAGAGGAAGGTCGCATCCGCCGCCGGACGGGCCGCGCGCGACGAGAACGCCGGCAGGGCCAGCGAAAGCCCCAGGCCGCCGGCGGTGGCAAGGAGATGGCGACGCGTGGGTTCGAATGGCAAGCGGGCCTCCGGGCAGGAACAGAACCGCCCCATTGTGACCGAGCGATCCCGGCCACGGCAAGGGGCAGTTTCAGTGTCCGCCGCCGCCCCGCACCGCGCCCTGCGGCTTGCGGATCGCCAGCACGCAGAGGACGAGCGTTCCAAAAAGGCCGGTGAGCAGCACGAAGATATCGATGAAGGACAGGATATAGGCCTGCTGCTGCACCATGCCGGCCATCTGCTTGACGGCGATGGCAGGGCCATCGAGACCGTGCGCGCTGTAGTTGGCGGCCATGCTGTTCATGCGCTCGACGGCTTCCGGATTGCCCCACTGTACATGCTCGGAGAGGCGCAGATAGTGCTCCTGCGAGCGCTGCGTAAGGATCGTGTTGATGACAGCGAGCCCCACGGCACCGCCGAGGTTGCGCGTCAGGTTGAAAAGGCCCGAGGCGTTGCGGATGCGGTCGGGCGACAGCGTGCCGAGCGCCACGTTGTTGATCGGCACCATGCAGATCATCAGCGAGACGCCGCGCAGGATCTGCGGCGCGAGCAGCTCGTAGAAATCCCAATCGGCCGTCATCTGCGTCATCGACCAGGTGCCGAGCGCAAAACCGCCAAAACCCATCATCATCATGACACGCGGATCGAGCCGCGACGACATCATACCGGCGATCGGTGCCGTACAGAACATGGCAAGACCGGAGACGAACATGGTCTCGCCGATCATCAGCGAATCGTAGCCGCGGATGCGCGCCAGATAGAGCGGATAGAGATAGGTCAGCCCGTAGAGGCCGACGCCCATGACGAAGGAGAAGATCGAGCCGAAGGCAAAATTGCGGTTGGAGAACGCGCGCAGATCCACCACCGGAAACGGCACCTTGAAGGCCCGCCAAAAGAACACGACCCCGCCGATGACCACCGCGACACTACCAAGGACGATATGCCCGTCGCTGAACCAGTCCTTATTGTTGCCCTCTTCCAGCACGTATTCGAGCGAACCGAGGAACACTGCCATGGAGATGAGACCCCACCAGTCGAAGCGCTTCATCAGGCTGAATTCCGGCTTGTCGAAATCGATGAGGTTCCAGGTGAGAACCGTGACGATGATGCCGGGGATGATGTTGACGAGGAACAGCCAGTGCCAGGAGAAGGCATGGCTGAGATACCCGCCGACCGTCGGCCCGATGGTGGGCGCGAGCGTTGCAACGAGGCCGATCATCGGCGAGACGATGTTGCGCTTGGAGGGTGGGAAGATGGTGAAGGCGGCCGCGAAGACCGAGGGGATCATGCCGCCGCCGATGAAGCCCTGAATGGCGCGGTAGACGATCATCTGGTCGATGTTCGTCGCCGTCGCGGCGAGCGCGCTCGCCACGGTGAAGCCGGCGGCCGAGAAGGCGAAGAGCACCCGCGTCGAGACGATGCGCGCCAGCGTGCCCGACAGCGGGATCATGATGACTTCGGCGATGAGATAGGAGGTCTGCACCCAGGCGATCTCGTCAGCACCGGCGCCGAGGCCGGCCTGGATTTCCGAGAGCGAGGCAGAGACGATCTGGATGTCGAGGATCGACATGAACATGCCGAAGACCATCGCGAAGAACGCGACGACGCGGCGGACGGGAACCTTGTCGGCCTGCGCAGGCGCCGCCGTCAGGGCGCCTGATGCCGGTTGAGCGGTCGCGGCCATCGCCCGCGCTCCCTTGCTGGAGGTCTCTACTCGGCCTTGGCGGCGACCGCCGTACCGTCCGGCGCCGTGCGGCTGTCGACATCGACGACGACGCTGAGGCCGGCGCGCAGCTTTCCGGTGTCCAGCGCCTCCCGGGGGATGGCGATACGGACCGGCACGCGCTGCGTGACCTTGGTGAAGTTGCCCGTGGCATTTTCCGCCGGCAGCAGCGAGAAGACCGAGCCGGAGGCCGGCGCGATCGAATCGACCGTGCCGAGGATGTCGTCGTCCTCGTAGGCGTCGACATGAAGGTGCACCTTCGAGCCCGGCACGAGATGGGCGATCTGCGTTTCCTTGAAATTCGCCTCGACATAGAGGTCCTTCACCGGCACGAGCGCGGCAAGACGCTGGCCGGCAGAGACGAGGTCGCCGACCTGCACCGAGATATTGCCGACGACACCGTCATAGGGCGCCTTCAGCACGGTGAAGCCAAGGTCGCGTTCGGCCTTGTCGCGGGCAAGCTCAAGCGTGCGAATCTGGCTTTCGGCCTCCGCACGCTGCGCTTCCAGCACGGTGATCGCCGCCTTGGCGGCGACGATATTGGCGTCCGCGCCGACGAGATTTGCCTTGGCCTGGTCCAGCGCCACGGTGGCGCTGTCGAGCGACGCGGTGGTGCCGACAGCCTTGGCATTCAGCTCCTTGGCGCGTTTTTCCGCAACTTCAGCTCCGCTGAGGGCAGCCTGATAAGCTGTCTTCTGGGCGTCCGCCTGGGCAAGGCTCGCCCTGGCACCCTCGATCTGCGCATCGATGCGGCCGAGCGCAAGCTTCTGCGTCGCGATCTGCGCTTCGGCCTGCTCGCGGGCGAGCCGGTAGTCGCCGTCATCGAGCGTGACGAGCGGATCGCCGGCCTTCACCGTCTGGTTGGCAACGGCGTTGACCACGGCCACATAGCCGGAAACCTTGGGAGAGATGGAGGCGATGTCGCCCTCGATATAGGCGTCATCCGTCGAGATCATGAATCGGCCGTTCGTCCACCATTCATGGCCATACCACCCGGCGGCGGCAATGAGGGCGACCGCAAGGATCGGCAGCGCAAGGCGCCGGCCGCCCTTCCTGGCCTCCGGCTGGGCGACGACCGCGGCAGGAGCAACCTCTGCGGTGCTTGCCGGCCGCGCCTCGGCGGTCTCGGCCTCGAAATCATCGTTGACCGGGCGAACCTTCGCCGTGCCGGGGCCATGGGAAGTCGACATGGGCTTGCCACCATCTCTGGGATAAAATTCGAACTGAACCGTTCGGTTCGATTTGACATAGACTTCTTTCTCGCGCATATCAAGTACAAATCGAACCAGACGGTTCGAAATTGATCGCACAGGTCTCGAACACGGGAACGGAGATGCAGACGACGGAAGACAAGCTGGACGCCCCGCAGACCGGGCGCCGCATTGCCGGCGAGGACCCCGCCAAGCGCGAGCAGATCCTCGACGGTGCAAAACGCGTGTTCATGGAGCAAGGCTTCGAAGCCGCCAGCATGAACGATATCACGCGCGCCGCCGGCGTCTCCAAGGGCACGATCTACGTCTATTTCGAGAACAAGGAAGACCTGTTCGGCTCGATGATCGAGCGTGAGCGCCAGCGGATCACCGAGACGGTACGCCACGTGCTCGACGGCCGAAAGCCGATCGCCGAGACGCTGAAGGAGTTCGGCCTGCTCTTTGCTACCCACATGACGGCGGACCAGACGATCCGCGCCATGCGCATGGTGATTGCCGCCAACCATCGCCTGCCGAAGCTCTGTAGCCGCTTTTTCTCCGCGACACCGATCAACCCGGTCTCGGTGCTGCAGGAATATCTCGACCGTCAGGTGGCGGCCGGCATCGTCATTTCGGACGACACGGCCCATGCGGCCAAGCAGTTCATCGAGCTTACAACGGTCGGCCTTTTCAAGCCCCGCATCTTCGGCGCGATGGAAGAGGTGCCGCAAAGGAGCGTGATCGAAGAAAACGTCGCTTCGGCAATACGGGTCTTCCTCGCCGCCTATGGCGCAAAGCCCTGAGGACGTGGACGGCCGCTATCCATCGTCCATCAGATGACGAAATCGTGATCAGGGCCTGAACGGCTGCCGCTCAGCTTGCCACCGGTCAATTTCTGCATAAATACGGAAGTCCATTCTCAAACCGTATTTTTGGAGAGGAAGACCGGATGGACAGCATTCTTGCGCTCATGCAAGACCCGGCCGCCTGGGTAGCCCTCGTCACGCTCGTCGTGATGGAGGTCGTTCTCGGCATCGACAACCTTATCTTCATCTCGATCCTGACGAACAAGCTGCCCCCCGAGCATCGCGAACGCGCCCGCCGCATCGGTATCGGCCTCGCGCTCGTCATGCGCCTTGCGCTGCTCGGCACCGTCGCCTGGATCGTCCAGCTCACCACCCCGGTCTTCGAGGCCTTCGGCCATGGCTTCTCCTGGAAGGACATGATCCTGATCGCCGGCGGCCTCTTCCTCGTCTGGAAGGCGACGAAGGAAATCCACCACAATGTCGATCCCATCGACCACAAGGAAGACATGGTGGGCGGCGCGGCATCGACGACCTTCGCGGCAGCGATCAGCCAGATCCTGCTGCTCGACCTCGTCTTCTCCGTTGACAGCATCATCACCGCCGTCGGCATGACGCCGCACCTGCCGATCATGGTGGTCGCTGTCCTCGTCGCCGTTGCGGTCATGCTGCTGGCGGCAAACCCGCTCGCCAACTTCATCGAGAAGAACCCGACGATCGTCATGCTGGCACTGGCCTTCCTGCTGATGATCGGCACCACGCTGATCGCCGAGGGCATGGGACTGCATGTGCCGAAGGGCTATATCTACGCCGCCATGGCGTTCTCGGCCCTCGTCGAGGTGCTGAACATGTTCTCCCGCAACGCGCGGCAGAAAGCCAAGGGTTCGGTCAAACACTGAAAAAGCAACCGGCGGGATCCTCATCCCGCCGGTTTCGCTTTTGCGACCTGCTGAAGGCGGACCGGACAGGTGGAGAGTTCAACCGCCGTTCCGTTGGCCACCGGAAGAAACCGGAAAAACGTCCATGTCCTCCATCTCCGTCGCGTCCGGTTGACACGGCCCGCCTTCTCTTGGCAAACCGGTCGGCGGGTGGATTGTTCCGCGAAAGTTTATGCCCGGTTTGCGCCTCGCGCTGGAACCGGAAAGGCCCGTACGGAATTCATGCCGAGCATCGTCCCGCCGCACGGACCAGAACATGACCCTTGAGCAGACCTTCGCCTTCGTCGTCATCGCCCTGATGATGGCGGCGTTCATCTGGGGACGGTTTCGCTATGACCTCGTCGCCTGTTGCTCGCTGCTCCTGGCGCTCGCACTCGGCATCGTACCCTTCAACAAGGCCTTTTCCGGCTTCAGCGACGATATCGTCATCATTGTCGGCAGCGCGCTGATGGTGAGCGCGGCCGTCGCGCGCTCCGGCATCGTCAACCTCGCGGTGAAGCGTTTTTTCCCGAACCTCACGTCCGGGCGCGCGCAACTCGCGCTGCTGCTCGTCTCGGTGGCGGTGCTGTCCGCCTTCATCAAGAATATCGGCGCGCTCGCCATCATGATGCCGCTCGCCTTCCAGTTCGCCCGCAAATCCGGCATGCCCGCCTCGAAGTTCCTGATGCCCATGGCCTTTGCCGCACTGCTCGGCGGCCTGATGACGCAGATCGGCACCTCGCCGAACATCGTCGTCTCGCGGCTGCGCCAGGAGATTACCGGCGAGAGTTTCACGATGTTCGATTTCACGCCGGTCGGCGCACTGCTCGCCGTCTGCGGCATCCTTTTCATGCTGTTCTTCAACCGGATCGTACCGGAACGCACCAACAGCAATGCCAGCATCGAGGAGTCGCTGGAGGCGGCCGCCTATTCCTCAGACGCCACGGTGGAAGAAGGCTCTCCCTCGGTCGGCAAGTCGCTGAACGACGTGCTGAAGCACGGTGACGGCGAGGTGATCGCCACCGCCATCATCCGTGGCCATGTCCATCTCTCTCCCCTGCCGGATGTCCGTCTTGCCGCTGGCGACACGATCCTGATGGAGGGCACGGCAAGTGCGCTCGACAAGGTCGTTTCCGCCGCCGGCCTCATGCTCTCGGGCAAGCCGATCCGCGCCGGGCGCGGTGAGGAAGGGGAGATCAGCGCCATCGAGGCCGTGGTCGGCAACGATTCCCGGCTCATCGATATTTCGGCCCGCAGCATCGCGCTGTTTCATTCCTACGGCATCAACCTGCTTGCCGTCAGCCGCCAGGGCGCGCGATTGCGGGAAAAGCTCTCCGAGGTGCGGTTGCGCCCCGGCGACATGGTCGTGCTGCAGGGCAACAATCGCACCCTGCCGACGCTTTTGCCGGAACTCGGCCTGCTCCCCCTCGCCCAGCGCGAGATTTTGCTCGGCGCACCCCGCCGGGCAATCATACCCGTCTTGATCCTGATCGCCGCCATGGCCTCCACAGCGCTCGGATTCGTGCCGGTTGCGACCGGTTTCTTCGCCGCCGCCGTTGCCATGGTGCTCTTCCGCGCCGTGCCGCTGCGCGAAGCCTATGCCGCGCTCGACGGGCCGATCCTCATCATGCTCGCCTGTCTCATTCCGGTCTCCGACAGCCTGCGTACGACAGGCGCCAGCGAACTCATCGCCGGCTGGTTGGGCGACGTCGCCGTACACCTGCCACCCTTCGGCGCGCTCGCCCTCATCCTGCTCACCGCCATGGCGATCACCCCCTTCCTCAACAATGCCGCAACCGTGCTCGTGATGGCGCCGATCGCGGCAAGTTTCGCAGGTGCGCTTGGCTACCGGCCCGAGGCCTTCCTGATGGCAGTCGCAATCGGCGCGGGCTGTGATTTCCTCACCCCTGTGGGACACCAGTGCAACACATTGGTGATGGGCCCGGGCGGCTACAAGTTCGCCGACTATCCTCGGGTCGGCCTGCCCCTGTCCTTCCTCATCGTACTCGTCAGCGTGCCCGCGCTGCTCTACGTCTGGCCGGTGCAATAGGCAGGGCTGACTTTTTCTTGACGTGCCGGGCTGAATATGGTCTCAACCAGCCCAACGGAAAGCCTTTTCCCGCCGCATATCCGGCACAAAACCGGGCTTTCCCTCCCTAACGTGACGCCTTCGACGCCGGAACCGCCGGCCGGGGGCGTAAAACCATGTCAAGACGGGCCAAACCATGAGCACTTCCGCAACCGCCTCCGGCGTTCGCGTACGCATCGCACCCTCCCCGACCGGCGAGCCGCATGTCGGCACTGCCTATATCGCGCTGTTCAACTATCTCTTCGCCAAGAAGAACAACGGCACCTTCATCCTGCGCATCGAGGATACGGACGCGACGCGCTCCACGCCCGAATTCGAGCAGAAGGTGCTGGACGCGCTGAAATGGTGCGGCCTGGAATGGTCCGAAGGCCCGGATATCGGCGGTCCCTACGGCCCCTACCGCCAGTCCGACCGCAAGGAGATCTATCGTCCCTTCGTCGACAAGATCGTCGCGAACGGCCACGGCTTCAAGTGTTTTTGCACGCCCGAGCGGCTGGCGGAAATGCGCGAAGCACAGCGCGCCGCCGGCAAGCCGCCGAAGTATGACGGCCTTTGCCTGCATCTTTCGGCCGAAGAGGTGACCAAGCGCGTCGACGCCGGCGAGCCGCATGTCGTGCGCATGAAGATACCGACCGAGGGCTCCTGCAAGTTCGTCGACGGCGTCTACGGCCCGGTTGAAATCCCGTGGGATGCCGTGGACATGCAGGTCCTGCTCAAGGCCGACGGCATGCCGACCTATCACATGGCGAACGTCGTCGACGACCACCTGATGAAGATCACGCATGTCGCGCGCGGCGAAGAATGGCTCGCCTCCGTGCCGAAGCACATCCTCATCTATCAATATCTCGGGCTCGAGCCTCCGGTTTTCATGCACCTGTCGCTGATGCGCAATCACGACAAGTCGAAGCTGTCGAAACGCAAGAACCCTACCTCGATCTCCTACTATTCCGCGCTCGGCTACCTGCCGGAAGCGCTGATGAACTTCCTCGGCCTGTTCTTCATCCAGATCGCCGAAGGTGAAGAGCTGCTGACCATGGATCAGCTCGCCGAAAAGTTCGACCCGGAAAACCTCTCCAAGGCCGGCGCGATCTTCGACATCCAGAAGCTCGACTGGTTGAACGGCCGGTGGCTGCGCGAGCAGCTTTCGGAGGAAGAGTTCGTCCAGCGCGTGCTGTCCTGGGCGATGGAGAACGACCGCGTCCGCCAGGGCCTGAAGCTCTCGCAGTCGCGCATCTCCAAGCTCGGCGAACTGCCCGACCTTGCCGGCTTCCTGCTGAAGTCCGATCTCGGCCTGACGCCGGAGGCCTTTGCCAAGGTGAAATCGACGCCGGAAGAAATCCTCGAAGTGCTCAATCAGGTCCAACCCGACCTCGAAAAGATGCCGGAATGGACCGTCGAGAGCATCGAAGCGGAACTGCGCGCCAGCGCCGACAGGCTCGGCAAGAAGCTGAAGGTCGTGGTCGCCCCGCTCTTCGTCGCCGTCTCCGGCTCGTCGCGCTCGCTGCCGCTGTTCGATTCGATGGCCATCCTCGGCCGCTCCGTCGTGCGCCAGCGCCTGAAGGTGGCCGCACAAGTGGTCGCCTCGATGGCCGGCAGTGGAAAGTAAGGAAGCAACAACAATGAACGAGAAGACAGAAACCGCCCTTTCCTCGGACCCGACGGAAGTCCGCCGCCAGAAGCTCGACCAGCTGCGCCAGACCATCGGCGACGTCTATCCGGCGCATTTCCACCGGACGATGACCAATGCCGAGCTTGCGGCGAAATACGAGACGCTGGAACTCGACACCGAGAGCGGCGACGTCGTGACGGTCGCCGGCCGCGTCTATTCCTCGCGCAACTCCGGTATGTTCATGGATATCCATGACGCCTCGGGCAAGATCCAGATCTTCAGCCACAAGGACACCACGCCGGAAGAGGCGCGTGCCCTGCTGCCGATGATCGACATCGGCGACATAATCGGTGTGACGGGCGTCGTGCGCCGCACCAAGCGCGGCGAACTGACGATCAACGCGCAAGAGATCGTCATGCTGACGAAGACCCTCTTGCCGATGCCGGAAAAGTGGCATGGCGTGGCGGATGTCGAAATCCGCTATCGCAAGCGCCATCTCGACATCATGACCAACGAGGAATCCAAGCTCCGCTTCCAGCAGCGTTCGAAGATCGTCTCGGGCATCCGCCGCTTCATGGAAAACGACGGCTTCATGGAAGTCGAGACGCCTATGCTACACTCCGTCTATGGCGGCGCGACGGCCGAGCCCTTCAAGACGCACCACAACACGCTGAAGCTCGACATGTTCCTGCGCATCGCGCCGGAACTGTTCCTGAAGCGCACGCTGGTCTCGGGCCTGACCGACAAGGTGTTCGAGATCAACCGCAACTTCCGCAATGAGGGCGTATCGACCCGGCACAATCCCGAATTCACGATGATGGAGTGCTACTGGGCCTATGCCGACTACGAGGACATCATGGACCTCGTGGAGCGCCTCTTCGCCGAGCTGGCAGTCAAGATCCACGGCTCGACAGAATTCGCCTATGGCGACAAGGAACTCTCCTTCAAGGGTCCGTTCAAGCGCGTGCCGATGCCTGACGCCGTCAAGGAAGCGACCGGCATCGACTTCCTCGCCATCAAGACCGACGAGGAGGCTCGCGCCGCCGCCAAGGCAGCCGGCTTTGAAGTCGAAAAGGACTGGACCTGGGGCGAATGCCTTGCCTTCATCTTTGAAGAGAAGGTCGAGCCGACGCTGATCCAGCCCTCGCATGTCACGCATTTCCCGAAGGACATCTCGCCCTTCGCCAAGGAAGTACCGGGCGAACCGCGTCTCGTCGAGCGTTTCGAGACCTACTGCAACACCTGGGAACTCGGCAACGCCTTCTCCGAGCTCAATGACCCCGAAGAGCAGCGCGCCCGCATGGTCGAGCAGCTCGAACAGGCCCATGCGCGTGGTGAGAAGTCCAAGCAGCTCGACGACGAGTTCCTCGACGCCATTGACCAGGGCATGCCGCCGGCCGGCGGCCTCGGCATCGGCGTCGATCGCCTGATCATGTTGCTCACCAACGCACCGTCGATCCGCGACGTCATCCTCTTCCCGGCGCGCCGCGCGAAGAGCGACTGAGCACCGACGCTGCACCAGCCTTCCACCCTTAAAAAGCGCTCCCCGCGGGGCGCTTTTTTGTTGCGTGGCAGCGCCGCACAGCACCAGCCACACACAAGCCATCGCCGCGAGAATGGGCGGACTTACGTGTGCCCATGGGTTCGTCACAGGCTGTTTCGGAACGTATCAAGCACGCGCGCTGCCACCACCGAGGATAGACATGACGAACTACAGCGCCCATATCAACGAAGACGTGCTCCGGACCTGGTTTTCAGCAAAAACCCTTGCGGATCCTCAACTGGCACGGTTCATCGAAACCCATGACCTGCAGAAGATAAAGCCGACGTTCAAGGATATCTGCAACCGCCTGTTCGGTTGCGACAATCCTTATCATGCCTATCGGCCGGAGCTCCTGCCTTCACCGATGTCCTATACCCCGCATATCGGCCCGGCGACGCTGGGCGCGATCGAGGCTGCACTTGGCCGCCGACCCAGCTTCGGCCTGGAGGTCGGCAGCTTCATCGGCAGCAGCGCAACGATCCTCGGTTCCTGGCTGCGTGAAACCGGCGGAACCCTGATGTGCATCGACACCTGGTGCGGCGACATCAACATGTGGCTTCTCGGGAATTTTTCGGGAACCATGCGGAAGATGGACGGAAATCCGGTCATCTTCGACCATTTCATGAACGCGATGTTCAACAACGGCCTCACCGAAACGGTCGTGCCGTTCCGCGTTTCCTCGATCGTTGCCGCCAGAACCCTCAAGGTTCTCAACTACGACATCGATTTCGTCTATCTCGACTCCGCCCACGAATGCGGCGAGACCTTCCTCGAACTGTCGCTGTACTACGACCTTCTTCCGCAGGGCGGCGTCATCATCGGCGATGACTACCTGATGTTCCCCGCGGTCAAGCACGACGTCGACCTGTTCTGCAAGATCAACAACCTCCAGCTGAACTTCACAGGGGAAGGCGATACCTGGCTGATCCAGAAGCCGGTACACGTCGAAACGGCGGCCGTCGTCGAGGCGGTAGCGGAAGACGCCTGAGAGGCACCGCCACGGCACAGGCCTTGAACGGCCGCTGATCTTCAGTGGCTGCTTGCCGCGACCTCGTGTGTGCCGCCCTCCGCGGCGGCCGCACTTTCCGCCGGAGCACCGTCGCCGGCCCCCTCTTTCGCCTCGCCACCAATCGCAGCCGTCTCGGTGCCATCAACAGCACTCGGATCGACGCAATCCGCGCGGTCTTCCATCGCAGTCACGATGACCTTGATCTCATCCAGCGAAAGTTCCTTGCGTTCGCCGTAGAATTCACCGTTGCCCGCCGGCTGCCCGGTCGTGTAGCGCGCGACGAACGGCGCCGCCATGCCGGGAATGGCGGCAGGATTGCGCGCGAAAAGCACCTCGGCACCGATGGCCCGACCACGCATGTCGGCCCGGTTCACTGGACCGGCGGCATCGAGCAGGATGACCTGGTAGAGATCGGCTTCCTCATTGTTGGACACGGCGCCGGCGACGCGCAACGCCGTCTTGATGCGCACATCCCCATCCTTGGCGTCCGAGCGCACATATTTACGCAACCATTGCTGGCCATTCCTATCGAGGCGAACGGTGGACACCGTCGTGCAGACGGCGCCCGACACCTGTTCTGCCGGTGGCCCGAGCAGCGCATCGCGCCCGACAAAAATCGCGGCCGCCCCTGAGGCACCCGTCAACACGACGATGCCGGTGACGATGATCAGAAGCTTCCGGGACAAGCGGAAGGAGGTCGGAAGGAACTTCACGGGCGATGGTCTTCTCTTAAAACGCAGGAACACGAACGCGCCGAGAGCGCGCGAACTGCCCGCACTCTACAGGCCGTGCGTTTCGGAAGTTTTAAACGCGGGGCGTCCGATTTCGGGACGCTGTTGCGAATGATTTGCAATTGCGTTGACAGAAGCAAAAACAGCCCTATAGTTTAATGCAACTCATTCGCAAAAGCACATCAGGAGAACCGATGCTCCGCCGTTCATTTCATGCCCTTCTTCTCAGCCTGCCGCTCCTTGGTGCGGCCCCTGCTTTTTCCCCCGCCTTCGCCCAGGAAAAACCGAAGGTCGTCACGACCTTCACCATCATCGCCGACATCGCAGCGAATGTGGCGGGCGATGCCGCCGTGGTCGAATCCATCACCAAGCCCGGCGCCGAGATCCACAACTACCAGCCGACCCCGCGCGACATCCTGAAGGCACAGGACGCCAAGCTGGTTTTGTGGAACGGGCTGAACCTCGAACTCTGGTTCCAGAAATTCCTCGCCAATCTCGGCGACGTGCCGAACGTTACCGTCAGCGACGGCATCGAGCCGATGAGCATCGTGCAGGGCCCCTATGAGGGCAAGCCGAACCCGCATGCCTGGATGTCGCCGGCCAATGCGCTCGTCTATGTCGAGAACATCCGCAAGGCACTGGTCGCGCTCGATCCCGCCAATGCCGCGACCTACGATGCCAATGCCAAGGCCTATAGCGCCAAGATCACGGCACTCGGCGCAGAGATGAAGGCGAAGATCGACGCATTGCCGGAAGAAAAGCGCTGGCTCGTCACCAGCGAAGGCGCCTTCAGCTATCTCACCCGCGATTTCGGCCTGAAGGAACTCTTCCTCTGGCCGATCAACGCCGACCAGCAGGGCACGCCCAAGCAGGTGAAGGCGGTGATCGACGCGGTGCGCGAACACAACATCCATGTTGTCTTCTCCGAAAGCACCGTTTCCGCCGACCCGGCAAAACAGGTCGCCGCCGAAACGGGCGCAGCCTATGGCGGCGTGCTCTATGTCGACTCGCTGAGCGAGGTGGATGGCCCCGTGCCGACCTATCTCGATCTCCTGCGCGTCACATCGGAGACCATCGTGAAGGGTCTGTCACAATGATGATGGGCGGCAGGCCGAAGAAGGTGGACGGCATTCGCGCCGAGGACGTGACCGTCACCTACCGCAACGGCCACACGGCGCTGACGCATGCCAGCTTCTCCGTGCCGAAGGGTACGATCACCGCCCTTGTCGGCGTCAACGGCGCCGGCAAGTCCACGCTCTTCAAGGCGATCATGGGCTTCGTGCCGGTCGCCGCCGGCAGGGTGACGATCCTCGGCCTCTCGGTGAAGGAGGCGCTGAAGAAGAACCTCGTCGCCTATGTGCCGCAGGCGGAAGAGGTCGACTGGACCTTTCCCGTGCTCGTCGAGGACGTTGTGATGATGGGCCGCTACGGCCACATGAACTGGCTGCGCATCCCGACGAAACGCGACCACGAGATGGTCGACGAGGCCCTTGCCCGCGTGAACATGACCGCCTTCCGCAAGCGCCAGATCGGCGAGCTCTCGGGCGGACAGAGAAAACGCGTCTTCCTCGCCCGCGCGCTCGCACAGGAAGGCCAGGTGATCCTCCTCGACGAACCCTTCACCGGCGTCGATGTGAGAACCGAAGAGCAGATCGTCGAACTGCTCGGCAAGCTGCGCGACGAAGGCCGCGTCATGCTGGTCTCCACGCACAATCTCGGCAGCGTTCCCGATTTCTGCGACCGCACCGTCTTCGTGAAAGGCACCGTCATCGCCTCCGGCCCGACGGCCGAGACCTTTACCGAAGCCAATCTCGAGCGTGCCTTCGGCGGCGTGCTGCGCCACTTCATCCTCGGGGGCCATGACCTGCACGACGACGAGGACAAACGCTCCGTCAAGGTCATCACCGACGACGAACGCCCCTTCGTCATCTACGGCGAGCGCGACACGGAGAAGACGCCGTGATCGACATGCTCCTCGAGCCTTTCGGCTACGGATACATGGTGAATGCCATGTGGGTGAGTGCACTGGTCGGCTGCATCTGCGGCTTCCTTTCCGCCTATCTCATGCTGAAGGGCTGGTCGCTGATCGGCGACGCGCTCTCCCATTCCATCGTGCCCGGCGTTGCCGGTGCCTACATGCTGGGCCTGCCCTTTGCAGCCGGCGCCTTTCTTTCCGGCGGGCTTGCCGCCGCCGCGATGCTCTTCCTCAACCGCAAGACGCGATTGAAGGAAGACGCCATCATCGGCATGATCTTCTCCTCGTTCTTCGGCCTCGGCCTCTTCATGGTCTCGCTCGCACCGACCCCGGTGAACATCCAGACCATCGTGCTCGGCAATATCCTCGCCGTCAGCCCGGAGGATACGATCCAGCTCGCCATCATCGGCGTCGTTACGCTCGTCATCCTGCTCTTGAAGTGGAAGGACCTGATGGTCACCTTCTTCGACGAAAGCCATGCCCGCTCGATCGGCCTCAATCCGACGGGCCTGAAGATCCTGTTCTTCACGCTGCTCAGCGCCTCGACGGTCGCAGCCATGCAGACGGTCGGCGCCTTTCTGGTCATCGCCATGGTGGTGACGCCGGGCGCGACCGCCTATCTGCTGACAGACCGTTTCCAGCGGCTGATCACGATCGCCGCCGCGCTGGGCGCCGGCACCAGCTTCGTCGGCGCCTATATCTCCTATTTTCTCGACGGTGCGACGGGCGGTATCATCGTCGTGCTGCAGACGGCGATCTTCCTTGCCGCCTTCCTCTTCGCACCGAAACACGGCCTTCTTGCCGCGCGCCGCAGGAGCCGCCGCGCGCTTGAAACCTTGGGGGCCAAGCAGCCATGAACGAGACCCTCGAACTCGCAATCATGCCCTTCCAGCTCGCCTTCATGCAGAACGCCTTTCTGGTGACACTGATGATCGCGGTGCCGATGGCGCTGCTCTCCTGCTATCTCGTGCTGAAGGGCTGGTCGCTGATGGGCGATGCGGTCTCGCATGCCGTGCTGCCGGGCGTCGTCATCGCCTATGTCGTGGGCCTGCCCTTCGCGACAGGAGCTTTCGTCGCGGGCCTGTTCTGCGCCCTTTCGGCCGGCTATCTCAAGGACAACAGCCGGGTGAAGGAGGACACCATCCTCGGCATCGTCTTTTCCGGCATGTTCGCACTCGGCCTTGTTCTCTATGTGAAGATCCAGCCGGATATCCATCTCGACCACATCCTCTTCGGTGACATGCTCGGCATCGCCACGTCCGATCTCGTGGAAACGGCGGCGATCGCAGCGGCCGCGACGGCCTTCATCCTTCTCTTCCGCAAGGACCTCCTGGTGCATGCCTTCGACAGACAGCACGCCTCGGCCATCGGCCTGCCGGTGAAACTGCTGCATTACGGTCTGCTCGCCGTTCTGTCCCTCGTCGTCGTCGGTGCGCTGAAGGCGGTCGGCATCATCTTCGCCATCGCCATGCTGGTCGCGCCGGGCGCCATCGCCACCCTCGTCACACGGCGCTTTCCGAGCATGCTCATGGTTGCCGTCGCCGTCGCCCTTGGTGCCACCTTCTTCGGGATCTGGCTGAGCTTCCTCATCGACAGCGCCCCGGCCCCGACCATCGTGCTGCTGATGACCATCCTCTTCATACTCGCCTTCCTGTGGCAGGTGCTCCAGAGCCGTAAACCGGCACAGGAGGCCGGAAAACAGGCCTGAACGGCCACGGTTTGCGGCTCAGTCGACAGCCGTGCGCTTTCCGTCTATCGTCCGCCGCAATCCGCCGTTCCTGCTTCGCGGGCGGCGGCGCAACGAACGAAAACAACACGCAACGGGACGGCATGGCGCATATCGGTATCGTCGGCGGCGGCCTCATGGGCTGCGCCACAGCGCTCAATCTCTTGGAACAGGGCCACAGCGTCACCATTCTCGAGCGCGATGCCGGCGGCCTGCCGGCGTCCGTCGGAAATGCGGGCATCCTGGCCGTGCCGGAAATCGATCCGCTCGCCCGGCTCGACATGCTGCTCTCGGTGCCAAAATGGCTGCTCGATCCGCTGGGGCCTTTGGCCCTGCGCTGGCAGGACCTGCCGGCGCTCACCCCCTGGCTGATCCGTTTCCTTCTCTCCGCCCGCTCCGGCAAGGCTGCGGAAAGCCGCATGGCGCTGCTCCACCTGATGAAGTCGGCGGAAGCCGATCATGCCCGCCTCGGCGCGATGGCCGGCATCTCCGGCCATATGCGCGACACGGGTGCGCTGACGGTCTTCGACAGCGTGGCAGCACGTGACAAGGCGTTTGCACACGAGATAGAGAATGCCAGGCTGCTCGGCTGCAACGTCGAGACGCTGGATGTGGCGGAAGCCCGTCGCCGCGTGCCGGCACTTTCCGGCCCCTTCGCCGGCGCCACCTTCAACGATGGATACAAGACCTTCGAATATCCGCTAACCTTCCTGCGACGGCTGCAGGCGCTGCTGCGCGAACGGGCGGCGCTGATCGACGCCACCGTGTCGCGGGTCGCCCGCACGGAGAGCGGCATCTCCGTGACGACCGAAGGCGGCCGGACCTTCACCTTCGATCGCCTTGCCATTACCGCGGGCGTCTGGTCGCGCCGCTTCGTCGCCGATCTCGGGCTGAAAGTGTTGCTCGAGACCGAACGCGGCTACAATACCACGTTCATGAACCCGTCGACGGCACTCGAAATGCCGGTCTTCTTCTCCGAGCACGGCTTCGTGGCGACGCCTTTCGAAAATGCGCTGCGCATCGGCGGTGCCGTGGAGCTTGCCTCGCCGGACGCACCCGCAAACTACAAGCGCGCCGCCGCCATGCGCCGGAAGATGCGCCGCTATGTCCCTGATCTTCAAGAGGAAGGCGGCACCGAATGGATGGGGCGGCGCCCTTCCACTCCGGATTCAGTACCCGTCATCAGCCTGCACCCGGGCGATCCACGCATCGCCTTCGCCTTCGGCCATGGTCATCTCGGCCTCACGCTTTCCGCAACGACGGGCCGCCATGTGGCGCGCCTGCTCGCGGGCGAAGGCGAAAGCGCACTTGCCCCCTTCTCCATCGCCCGCTTCCAGTAGGAAGCGCGATCACAAGAAACCCCATAAGAACAACAAGAAAGAGATACACCATGCACAAGGTTATTTTCGATACGGACCCCGGCGTCGACGACGCGATGGCGCTGCTGTTCCTGCACAATCATCCCGGGATCGACCTCATCGGCATCACCACTGTCTTCGGCAATGCCGCCATCGAGACCACGACACGCAACGCGCTGTTCCTGAAGCGCGAATGGGGCATTGCGGCCCCCGTCGCCCGCGGCGACGGCAAGACCTACAACCCGATGCGCAACCCGATCGACTGGCCGGTGATGATCCATGGTCATGACGGGCTCGGCAACATCGACGTGCCCGACACGATCGACCTGCCACTCGACCCGCGCCCGGCGCACCGCTTCATCATCGAGACGGTGCGGGCCAATCCCGGCGAAGTGACGCTCATCGCCGTCGGCCGCATGTCGAACCTTGCCTATGCGCTGAAGGAAGACCCCGGTATCGCAGGCCTCGTCAAGCAGGTCATCATCATGGGCGGCGCCTTCGACGTTCCCGGCAACATCACACCGGCGGCGGAAGCCAACATCCACGGCGACCCGGAAGCCGCCGACGCGGTGATGGCGGCACCGTGGAAGGTCGTGGTCGTCGGCCTCGACGTAACAATGAAGACCGTGATGACCCGCAGGCGCCTTGCCGAACTCACCGAGAGGAACGGCACGCACCTGAAGTTGCTCTCCGACATCTCGCAGTTCTACATCGACTTCTACGGCCAGCACGTGAAGGACGAGGGCATGGTGGTGCATGACAGCTGCGCCTGTATCTACCTCGTCTCGCCGGAGCTCTTCACCACACGCCCCGGCGCCATCCGCGTCGTCGCCGGCGGCATTGCCGACGGTCAGACGATCCAGAAACCGGATGCCCGCACGTTCCCGCCCGGCAACTGGGACGATCTGCCGAGCCAGCATGCCTGCATCGGCATCGATGCGGAAAAGGTGATGGCCCTGCTCGACGAGACGCTCGTGCGATAGGACGGAGCAGCCGGCCGGGGACTACCGCCCGCCGGCTCGTTCCTGCCACCAGCGCAGCACGCGCAACGCCCTCAGCGTGATCCAGCGCGAGGGCTTTCCCACCTCTTCCATCTCGAACCATACCGGCCCTTTCAGCTGCCAGTCGAGCGGCCAGGTACCGTCTTCCGACTGCCGGGAGCGAAGATGATCGATGGCCTCGCCAAGCCTGGAATCCGGGGGTGTGCCGTCCACCAGGGAAGCCGCGCGAAAATAGTCGAGCCCGCGCAGAAGATCGTAGCGCCAGCGGTACGGGTGGAGGAAGGCCAGATAGCGCATATCGGCCGGCACGCCGCTGACCAGACGGCGAAAGAGGCCCCGTTTCAAGAGATATTCTTCACCGGCCGAGCGCGCAGCACGCGTTCCCGGCGTTGCGCCCACGGCGGTTTCGTATTCCAGAAGACCTTCCAGCACATTGATCGTAGAATGGAAGGAAGAGCGGTGCGAGCCGTTGCAGCGCTCGCAGTTCCAGCCGCCATCCGGCTGCCGCTCGCCGAGAAGACGCGCGACAATCGGCGAGACGTCGACGCCGAAATAGGCGCCCGTAATCACCGTCCGCCCGTTGATGCACTCCTCCACCTCGCCTTCCCAATAGGGCTGTCCATCATGATCCCAGCGTGAATTGCGTCCGATGAGGTCGACCGTCCGCCGTGCCGGTTCACTCGATGGATCGAGGCCGAAATCGTAGAGTTGCTGGAGCGAGAAACAGGTGGCGGTCCAGGCCTGGCCGAATTCACGCCATTTCTCTTCGGTGTAGTTCGCCGGCAGGAAGGCGCCGCCGGCCCATTGCCCGTCCTCATCCTGGTGGGAGAGAAGTCTTGCACCCCAACCTTCGGTCTCCACCCGCGCACGCTCGGCCCGCCATTCCGCCTCCGGCACGTCGAGAAGATCGCGCATCACCTGCCAGCGGATCGCGGGATCCGAAGCAAGAAGCCAGTCGATGACGGAGCTGGTGGACGCCATGCGGCAAGCCTACCAGCCCTGCTTGTGTCTGGCTATTGCGCCGCCGCCGGCAACTGCCAGTCGATCGGCTGGCGTCCGTGCTGCTCAAGAAAGGCATTCGCCTTGGAGAACGGCCGCGAGCCGAGAAAACCGTTATGGGCAGACAGCGGCGAAGGATGGGCGGACCGCAGGACGAGGTGACGATCCCGGTCGACGAAAGCCGCCTTCTTCTGGGCATAGGAGCCCCAGAGGATGAAGACAACAGGCTTTTCCTGCTCGTTGACAGCGCGGATGACCGCATCGGTGAACCGTTCCCAGCCACGCCCCTGGTGCGAGGCCGCGCGGCCCATCTCCACGGTCAGCACGCTGTTCAAGAGCAGGACGCCCTGCTTGGCCCAATGCTCCAGAAATCCGTGACGGGCCGGCGGGATACCGAGGTCCTCCTGCATTTCCTTGTAGATGTTGACCAGTGACGGCGGGGTGCGCACGCCCGGCTGCACGGAAAAGCAGAGTCCGTGCGCCTGCCCCTCGCCGTGATAGGGGTCCTGCCCGAGGATGACGACGCGCACATCTGCAAGCGGCGTCAGGTCAAGGGCCCGGAAGTACTCCGCCCCCTTGGGGAAGATGCGCCGTCCTGCCTCTTTCTGCTCCAGCAGGAAGGCCCTGAGGTCGGCCATGTAGGGGCTGGAGAACTCCGCCGCCAAAGGCGCCTTCCAGCTTTCCCCCACCTTTACTTCACCCGCTGCCATCGCCTGCTCCCGCCAAACTTTTCGAGAAAGCGGAGCTTAGCGCCTGACGACGGCGAGAACCGGCCGCAAGGCCAGTCATCCACAGCTAATCTTGCCCGACGCCAAGCACGGACATCAGGTTTTTCATGCGTGCAGCGGCGAGGTCCGGCCTGTCGAGCACGTTGGCCCGGTCGGCCAGGCGGAAGACTTCGGCATAATGCAGAAGGCCCCGGGCCGACTGCATGCCATCAGGCATGGTGAAATGGTCCTGGTGACCGTTCAGCCAGGCGAGGAAGACGACGCCGGCCTTGTAGTACGGTGTCGGCGCCTCAAAGATCTTGCGCGAAAGCGGGACCGTCGGCGCTATGACGGCGCGAAAGGTGGCAACATCGCCAGCCGCAAGCGCTGCAAGCGCCTTGGAAGCCTGCGGCGCCACCGCATCGAAGATGCCAAGCAGGGCGTGGCTGTATCTCTGCCCGTCCCCCTCGATCAGTTCGGCGTAATTGAAGTCGTCGCCCGTGAAGCAGATCACACCCTCGGGCAGCCGGTTGCGCAGCGCCACCTCACAGGCATTGTCGAGCAGCGAAATCTTGATGCCCTCAACCTTGTCGCGGTTCTCGGCGATGATCGACAGAACCGTTTCCAGCGCCGGCTCGAAAGTCCCGGAACCCCAGTAACCGGCAAGCTGCGGGTCGAACATGTCGCCCAGCCAGTGCAGCACGACCTTGTCCTTCGCCTGGCCGAGAATATGGCCGTAGACCCTGCGGTAATCGTCCGGCGAGGCTGCCAGGCGGGCGAGTGCCCGGCTCGCCATCATAATGGCACGGCCGCCGTGTTTTTCCACGAAACCGACCTGCTCCTCATAGGCCCGAATCACGTCGTCCAGCGAACGGGCATCGGCGGGGTTGAGGTGATCCGTGCCCGCACCGCAGGCAAGATCGGCACCTGGCACGGTCTTCGCCTCGGCGAGCGAGCGGCGGATCAGCTCCTGCGCGCCGGCCCAGTCGAGCCCCATGCCGCGCTGCGCCGTGTCCATCGCCTCGGCGATCCTGAAGCCGAGCGACCAGAGGTGATGCCGGAACGCCATCGTACGCTCCCAGTCGATGGCCGGCGCCTCCCAGGGCCGCGCATCGCGGCGCGGATCGGAAACCACATGGGCCGCCGCATAGGCGATGCGGCTGAAGGTCGGCACAACGGAGGGGCGCGGAAGCGGCGTCCCGACAAGATCGTAGCGGGAAAGGCCGCCATCCGGCAGCGGCAGGGTAAGGCTGATCGGCATGAAATCCTCCCGAGGTTTTTCACGGCAATAATTTAGATCGTTCCAAATTTCAAGATGGATTTTTTGAACGGCCGGTCGCCGCAGTCGAGTAGATTCGGATGAATTTGAGGATCCGGCCCTTTAACTTCCCTCTCGGCAACGCCAAAAACAACCGAAAAACCACTGAAAATCGACCAAAAATAGCAATATCGGCGCGATCTGATAAGAATGCGAACAATCCAGAAGACATCCAAGCACTGTCACCGCAGAGCCTACGCGAACGCACTTGACAAATTTGGAACGATCCAATTATGTTGCGCCAACAAACAGCGAAAATGATCGCCGCGCAGGGAGGAAGACCGTGAACAAGAGCCGGGTGACCGTCGTCGATATTGCACGCGCCGCCGGCGTGTCGAAGTCGACCGTCTCGCTCGTCCTGCAGGCAAGCCCCCTGGTGAACGAGGTGACCCGCGCCAAGGTGAACGCCGTCATTCGCGACCTCGGTTACGTCTACAATCGCGGCGCGGCGAACCTGCGCCAGTCCGCCTCCTCGCGGATCATCGGCATCATCGTCAACGACCTCACCAATTCCTTCTTCGCCGAGCTTGCTGTCGGCATGGACATGGTCATGCAATCGGCCGGCTACGTGCAGTTCCTGTCGAATTCGGCTGAGAGCGTCGACCGCCAGCGCGAGGTTATCGCCTCGATGCGCGAACACGGCATTGCCGGCCTCATCCTGTCGCCGGCCCGCGGCACGGAGGCGGCCGATCTGAAACCGCTCGCCGCCAGCGGCATCCCGGTCGTCGCCGTGGTGCGCAACGTCATCGGCGCCAAGGTCTCGACGCTGTTCTCCGACAATTATGCCGGCGCAAAGGATGCCGTCCGGCACCTCGTCTCGCTCGGCCACACCCACATCGCCTTCCTCGGTGGCATCGCCAACACGACGGTCTTCGCCGAGCGCGTCGAAGGCTGGCGGGATGCCCTTGCCGAAGCAGGACTTGCAGCGCCGGACCGGCTCGTCATCAGCACGGCGGCCTCGCGCGCCGGCGGCGTCGCCGCCATCGAACGCGCGCTGCTGCTGCCCGAAGCGCCGACCGCCGCGCTGTGCTTCAACGACGCGGCCGCCTTCGGCGTCTGCGACGGCCTGCGTGCCGCCGGCAAGGAGCCCGGCCGCGACTTCGCCGTCGTCGGCTTCGACGACGTGATCGAGGCCCAGACCGCCGTGCCGGCGCTGACGACGGTGTCCGTCGACCCCCAGGGCATGGGCCGGCGCGCCGCGCAACTCTTGCTGAAACAGATCAATGCCGGCCGGGTGGAACCCGAGACCATCGTCAGCTCCGTGCGCCTCGTCGTGCGCCAGAGCTGCGGCGCCGGCCAGACGGACAGGACGAGGAGGATTTCCGCATGACACGGTGGGGTTTGATCGGCGCCAGCACGATCGCGAAGGAATGGGTGATCGGCGCGATCCGCGCGACGGGCGGCGATGTCGTATCCGTGATGAGCACGAGCGCCGAGCGGGGCCGCACCTATGCGGACGAACAGCGCATCGCAAAGTCGGTCACGACGCTCGCCGATCTGCTTGACGATCCGGAGATCGACGCCGTCTACATCTCGACGACGAACGAACTGCACCGCGACCAGGCCCTCGCCGCAGCGAAGGCGGGCAAGCACATCCTGTGCGAAAAGCCGCTTGCCCTCTCGCTCGACGACGCCCGCGCCATGATCGCGGCAGCCAAGGCGTCCGGCGTGGTGCTCGCGACGAACCACCACCTGCGCAATGCTGCGACGCACCGGGCGATGCGCGATGCCATCAAGGCCGGGCGCATCGGCAAGCCGCTGTCAGCCCGCGTCTTCCACGCCGTTTACCTCCCGCCGCACCTGCAGGGCTGGCGGCTCGACAAGCCGGAGGCCGGCGGCGGCGTCATCCTCGACATCACCGTGCACGACGCCGATACCCTGCGCTTCGTGCTCGACGACGATCCGGCGGAAGCCGTCGCCTTCTCGCAGGCTGGCGGCATGGGCAAGGCAGGACTGGAGGATGCGGTGATGGGCGTTCTGCGCTTCCGCTCCGGCACGATCGCGCAGTTCCACGACGGCTTCACCACGAAATTCGCGGAAACCGGCCTAGAAGTCCATGGCACGGAAGGCTCGCTGATCGGCCGCAACGTCATGACGCAGCGCCCCACCGGCACGGTGACGCTGCGCAGTGCAGATGGCGAGCACGACCTGCCGCTCGACCACCGCAATCTCTATGAGACCACCCTTGCCGCCTTCCACGCCGCCATTGCCGGCGAGGGAACGCCATCGGCCACCGGCGAGGACGGTATCTGGTCGCTGGCGACAGGCCTTGCCGTCGTCGAAGCGGCGCGCACGGGCCATGCGGTCCGCATCGAGCCGGGGCTGTGAGCCCCATGAGCAAGCATATCACCCCGCGCGAGGCGGCAGGCCTGATCCCGGATGGCGCCATCGTTTCGGTCTCCTCGTCCTCCGGCCTCGGCTGCCCGGACCTGATGCTGAAGGCGATCGGCGAACGTTTCGACGAAACGGGCCATCCGAAGAGCCTGACGACGCTGCACCCCATCGCCGCCGGCGACATGAGCGGCATCAAGGGTATCGACCACATCGCCAGGAAGGGCCTCTTGAAGAAGATCATCGGCGGCTCCTATCCGTCCGGTCCCTCCTCGTCCGAGCCACCTCTCATCTGGCAAATGATCGGCGCAAACGAAGTCGACGCCTACAACATTCCCTCCGGCATCCTCTTCGACATGCATCGCGAGGCCGCTGCCAAACGCCCGGGTGTCATCACCAAGGTCGGCCTCGAAACCTTCGTCGACCCAAGCCGCGAAGGCTGCGCGATGAACGCCTCCGCCGCAAACGAACCGGTGGTGGAGAAGATCACCTTCGCCGGCGAGGAATGGCTCTACTTCAAGGCGATCGCGCCTCACGTGGCGATCATCCGCGCCACCACCGCCGATGAGCGCGGCAACCTCACCTACGAACACGAGGGCGCCTATCTCGGCGGGCTCGACCAGGCGCTCGCCGCCCGCAACAATGGCGGTATCGTCATCGCGCAGGTCAAGCGCATCACCAAGGACGGCTCCCTGAAGCCGCACGACGTGCGCGTGCCCGGCGTGCTGGTCGACTACATCGTGGTCGACCAGGAACAGAAGCAGACGACGCAGACGCTGTACGATCCCGCCATTTCCGGCGAGATCTTCCGCCCGCTCGACACATTCCGCGTGCCGGAATTCAACATCCAGAAGGTCATTGCCCGCCGGGTCGCCGAGGAGCTGGAAGCCGGCAGCGCCGTCAATCTCGGCTTCGGCATCTCCGCTAACGTACCGCGCATCCTGCTCGAAGAGGGCCTGCACGGTGCCGTCACCTGGGTGATCGAACAGGGCGCGGTCGGCGGCGTGCCGCTGCTCGATTTCGCCTTCGGCTGCGCCTCGAACGCCGACGCCTTCATGCCTTCGCCCTACCAGTTCACCTATTTCCAGGGCGCCGGCTTCGATGCCTCGCTGCTCTCCTTCCTGGAAATCGGCAAGGACGGCTCGGTGAACGTTTCGAAACTCTCCTTCCGCCCGCATGTAACGGCAGGGGCCGGCGGCTTCGTCGACATCACGGCGCGGGCAAAGAAGATCGTCTTCTCCGGCATGTTCAATGCCGGCGCGAAGCTTGCGATCGAAGGCGGCAAGCTGGTGATCGAGAAGGAAGGCAAGCTGAAGAAACTGGTCAATGCCGTCGAGCATGTCACCTTCTCCGGACCGCGCGGCGTGGCGCAGGGGCAGGACATCACCTATGTCACCGAGCGCTGCGTCATGAAGCTGACACCGGAGGGTATCGTACTCATCGAGATTGCACCCGGCGTCGACCTCAGGACACATATCCTCGACCAGTCGGAGTTCGCGCTGATCGTTTCACCCGATCTCAAGGTGATGGACGCAAAACTCTTCACCGATGCGCCGACCGGCCTCACGCTGCCCGAAAAGGCGCCGCGCAAGCTGGTGGGGGCCACCCATGGCTGAACAGCGCATCCGCATCTCCATCGAAGGCCCCGTCGCGACGATTACCGCCGCGCGGCCGGAAAAGCTCAACGCCTTCGACATCGACATGTTGAAGGAGCTTTCGGCGGCCTGCGACACCATCGAGGAAAATGCCGCGGTGCGCGTCGCCATTCTCACCGGCGAGGGCAAGGCCTTTTCCGCCGGCGGCGATATCCGGGCCTGGGCCGGCATGGAGGCGAACACGTTCGGCCATGCCTGGGTGCGCTTCGGCCATCGTGTCTTCGAGCGGCTGGCGACTTTGCGCATGCCGCTGATTGCTGCCGTTAACGGCCATGCGCTTGGCGGCGGGCTGGAACTGGCGGCCGCAGCCGATATCCGCATCGCGGAAACCCAGGTGAAGATCGGCCTGCCGGAGGCCGGCCTCGGCATGGTGCCCGGCTGGTCCGGCACGCAGCGGCTGGTGAAGCGCTTTGGCGCACAGGCGGTGCGCCGGATGCTGCTCGGCGGCGAGGTACTGACAGCGGTAGAGGCGCAGATTGCCGGCATCATCGACCAGGTCGTCAAGACAGGCACGGCCGTCGAAGCCGCAAAGGCCTACGCAGCGCGCATCGCAGCGCGCGGGCCGGCGGCAACGGAGGTGTCGAAGCTGATGATCGCAGTGGCGAACGGCGAGGACAATGGTGCGGCGGTGGAGGCCCTCGGCTCGATCCTCGTCGCCAAGACCGGGGACCTGAAGGAAGGTGTCGCCGCCTTCACGGGCAAACGCCCTGCCGATTTCAAGGGAGAATGGTAATGGCCGCGCATGTGAAACCCAAGGCGCTCGAAAACTTCAAGGCGCGCGATTTCCGCATGCTGATCGACGGCATCTGGACGGAAGGCGCCGGCGACCCGATCGAACGCATCGCGCCGGGCCATGGCATCGTGGTCAGCCGCTACCCGGCCGGCAGCAAGGCCGATGCCGAACGCGCCATTGCCGCCGCACGCAAGGCCTTCGACGACGGGCCATGGCCGTCCATGACCGGCGCCGAACGCTCGAACATCCTCCTCAAGGCCGCCGACCTCATTGCCGCCCGGGCGGAGGAACTGGCCTTCCTCGACTGCATCGAAAGCGGCAAGCCGATCAGCCAGGCAAAGGGTGAACTTGGTGGCGCCGTCGATATCTGGCGCTATGCCGCAGCGCTCGCCCGCGACCTGCACGGCGAAAGCTACAACACGCTTGGCGACGGCACGCTTGGCGTCGTTCTGCGCGAGGCGATCGGCGTCGTGTCGATCATCACGCCGTGGAACTTCCCCTTCCTGATCGTAAGCCAGAAATTACCATTCGCGCTCGCCGCGGGCTGCACGACGGTGGTCAAACCGTCCGAACTCACCTCGGGATCGACGCTTGTCCTCGGGGAGATCCTGATCGAGGCCGGCGTGCCCGCAGGTGTTGTCAACATCGTCACCGGCACCGGGCCGGAGGTCGGCGCGCCGATGACGACGCATCCCGACGTCGACATGGTCTCCTTTACCGGTTCCACCGGTGTCGGACGTCTGACCATGGCCAATGCCGCCCAGACCTTGAAGAAGGTATCGCTCGAACTCGGCGGAAAGAACCCGCAGATCGTCTTCCCGGATGCCGATCTCGACGCCTTCATCGACGCCGCTGTCTTCGGCGCCTATTTCAACGCCGGCGAATGCTGCAATGCCGGCTCGCGGCTGATCCTGCACAAATCCATCGCGGCCGCTGTCACGGCCCGCATCGCGGAACTGGCGAAGAAAGTGAAAGTCGGCGATCCACTCGACCCCGCAACGCAGGTCGGCGCGATCATCACGCCGCAGCATCTCCAAAAGATCGGCGCCTATGTCGAGGATGCAACCAAGGCCGGTGCTTCGGTCGCGCTCGGCGGCGCGGCGCTGGATCTCGGCCTCGGTCAGTTCATGGCCCCGACCATCCTCTCGGGCGTTCAACCTGACATGGCCGTCGCCCGCGAGGAAGTGTTCGGTCCGGTGCTTTCGGTTCTGACCTTCGAGACGACGGAAGAGGCGATCCGCATCGCCAACGCCATTGACTACGGCCTGTCCGCCGGCGTCTGGAGCCGCGATTTCGACACGTGCCTCACCATCGGCCGCAAGGTTCGCGCCGGCACGGTCTGGATGAACACCTTCATGGACGGCGCGTCCGAACTGCCCTTCGGCGGCTACCGCCAGTCCGGCCTCGGCCGTGAACTTGGTCGCCATGCGGTGGAGGATTATACGGAGACCAAGACACTCAACATGCATATCGGCGCACGCACCAGCTGGTGGATGCCGCGATGAGCAACGCTCTCCCGACAACCACGGCAGGGACCGGCGCTGCCGCCCGCTCAGGGCGTCGGGAAGCTGAATTGCGGGCTCTGCAGGATGGTGAGGTCCTCGATCGGCTCACCGCCGATCCGCTTCAGCAGCAGTCGGCCCATCGCCTCTCCCGCCGAGGTCAGGTCTTCGTAGAGCGTCTCGACCTTCGGCTGGATCTGGCTGAGCAGCCGCGAGGTCTGCTTGGCAACAATATCGTATTCGCCGCCAAGCGAGAGGCCGCGGTCGCTCATTCCGGTGATCGTGGCGAGCGCCGAGACTTCGCCGGGACAGGCAAAACCATCCGGTGGATCGGGCTCGGTGCTGCGGCGGCGCACATAGTCGCGGATCATGTCGGCGGGACTGTCGAGATCGAGCGCGTCGGGGATCTCGTAGGCAACGCCGGCCTCTCGCACAGCGGTCATGAAACCGTGCAGCATATGCTGGTAGAAGGTGAGGCGCCGGGGTGGCAGGACGATCGTCACCTTGCGCCGGCCCTTGGCGATCAGCCGCCTGGTGGCAGCATAGGCGAAGGCGAAATTGTCGTAGTCGACGAAGGCGTGCGGCGTGGAGAACTCCGTACGGCCATGCGTGACGAAGGGAAAGCCGTTTTCCAAAAGCAGCCGTACACGCGGATCGAAGGGTTCCGTGCGCGAGAAGATCAGCCCGTCGGCCATACCGTTGCGGATGATGTAGTTGACCGCTTCGACATTGCTGCCGTCGAGGAAATTCGGCGTGACGATGAGGTGGTAGGGCGTTCCCTGGAGGGCGCGCGCCAGACCGTGCATGATGGACGTGCCAAAGCCCAGGATCTCCTCGTGTGGATCGAGCAGAACGGACACGACATTGGTGCGGCCGGTCTTGAGGCGCTGGGCGGCACGGTCCGGCAGATAGCCGATTTCGGCTGCGACCTCATGCACGCGACGGCGCGTCGTCTCGGAAATCTGCGGCGCGTTGCCAAGTGCACGGGAGACCGTGGTGACCGCAAGGCCCGTCATTTCCGCAATCGTCTTCAGCGTCGGCTTGCCGGTTCGAAGCGCGGAGCGGGCGGGGTCACTGTCGGCGGGCTTTTCGATGCGGGACACGGGTGCGGTTCTTCAGATAGCGGCAGGCGATATGCGGCACCATATCCACGCACCTCGCCTTCGGCAATCTTGCGCTGCACAGAATTTAAAACGATTTCAGTGCGCCGCACAACGCCCTTCGAACTGCCGAAACCACCTGAGTCGCCGCAATTTACTGCATTTGTAGAAGCATATCCGGGGACGCACGCCGCACGCTTGACTCTGCAAATTTACAACGTTTTAAATTGGAGCGGCGCTTTGAGCCGCAGATGAACTATCGGCGGGAGGAGGCTCTCGCCCTTCGAACTTGCAAACGGGAGGAATACGATGCGCAAGTTTCTGACAACCACCGCGATCGCCGCGGTGATGATGACGATGGGCGGCATGTCCGCCAAGGCCGCCGAAGGCGTGGAAGTCCTGCACTGGTGGACCTCGGGTGGTGAAGCCGCCGCGCTCGACGTCTTGAAGAAAGATCTCGAATCCAAGGGCATTTCCTGGACCGACATGCCGGTCGCCGGCGGCGGCGGCACGGAAGCCATGACCGTCCTGCGCGCCCGCGTCACGGCCGGCAACGCGCCGACCGCGGTGCAGATGCTCGGCTTCGACATTCTCGACTGGGCCAAGGAAGGCGCACTCGGCAACCTGGACGAGATCGCCGCCAAGGAAGGCTGGGACAAGGTGATCCCGACCGCCCTGCAGCAGTTCTCCAAGTATGACGGCCACTGGATTGCCGCTCCCGTCAACGTGCACTCCACCAACTGGGTGTGGGTGAACAAGGCGGCGCTCGACAAGGCCGGCGGCAAGGAGCCTGCGAACTGGGATGAGCTGGTCGCGCTGCTCGACAAGTTCAAGGAACAGGGCATCACGCCGGTCGCCCATGGCGGCCAGCCGTGGCAGGACGCGACGATCTTCGACGCCGTCGTGCTCTCCTTCGGCAACGACTTCTACAAGAAGGCCTTCATCGACCTCGATCCGGAAACGCTGGGCGGCGCCCAGATGAAGGAAGCCTTCGACCGCATGACGAAGCTGCGCTCCTATGTGGACGACAACTTCTCGGGCCGCGACTGGAACCTCGCTTCGGCCATGGTCATCGAAGGCAAGGCCGGCGTGCAGTTCATGGGCGACTGGGCGAAGGGCGAATTCATCAAGGCCGGCAAGAAGCCGGGCACGGACTTCGTCTGCATGCGCTTCCCGGGTACCCAGGGTTCGGTCACCTTCAACTCCGACCAGTTCGCGATGTTCAAGGTCGCCGACGACAAGGTTCCGGCCCAGTTGACCATGGCCTCGGCCATCGAAAGCCCGGTCTTCCAGTCGGCCTTCAACGTGGTCAAGGGCTCTGCCCCGGCCCGCACGGACGTTTCCGACGAAGCCTTCGACGATTGCGGCAAGAAGGCGATCAAGGACCTTGCGGAAGCCAACACCAACGGCTCGCTGTTCGGCTCCATGGCGCACGGCCACGCCAACCCGGCCTCGGTCAAGAACGCCATCTACGACGTCGTGACCCGCCAATTCAACGGTGAACTGTCATCGGAAGAAGCCGTCACGGAACTGAAGGCCGCCGTCGAGGCTGCGAAGTAAGGCAAGGGCGCTGCCCCTCACCCTAACCCTCTCCCCGCAAGCGGGGAGAGGGGACAGAGAGGGCACGGCAGAATCCCTTCTCCCCGCTCGCGGGGAGAAGGTGCCGGCAGGCGGATGAGGGGCAAGACCCCACCGCACCAACACGATTTTCAACGGTGGTACCGACCATGGATAGCCGAAGCCGGCTGCAGGAGCTTTTGCCGAAGCTCGTGCTGGCCCCCAGTTTCCTCATCGTGCTCGTCTTCGTCTACGGCTTCATCGCCTATACGGGCTTTTTGTCCCTGACGGACAGCAAGATGCTGCCCTCCTACAATTTCGTAGGGCTCAGCAACTATTCAAAACTCTGGGCGCTGCCGCACTGGTGGCGGGCGATCTCCAATCTGGCGATCTTCGCTTCGCTCTACATCGTCATCTGCTCGGTGCTGGGCCTCGGCCTCGCCATCCTGCTCGACCAGAAGATCCGCGCCGAAGGCATCCTGCGGCCGATCTACCTCTATCCGATGGCGCTCTCCTTCATCGTCACGGGCACCGCCTGGAAATGGTTCCTCGATCCCGGCATCGGGCTTGAGAACACCATGCACCTCTGGGGCTGGGAGAGTTTCGCCTTCAACTGGATCAAGGACCGCAACTACGCGATCTACTGCGTGGTGATCGCCGCCGTCTGGCAATCCTCCGGCTTCGTCATGGCGATGTTCCTCGCCGGCCTTCGCGGCGTCGACAACGAGATCATCAAGGCGGCGCAGATCGACGGCGCCTCGACCTCGACCATCTACCGCCGCATCATCATTCCGCTGATGCGCCCGGTGTTCCTGTCCGCCTTCGTCGTGCTCGCCCACCTCGCCATCAAGGCATACGATCTTGTGGTGGCCTTGACAGGCGGCGGCCCCGGCCAGGCGACCGAACTGCCGGCGACCTTCATGTATTCCTACACCTTCACCCGCAACCAGATGGGCATCGGTGCGTCCTCGGCGATCATCATGCTGGTCATGATCTTCTCGATCATCATCCCCTACCTCTATTCCGAAATCCGCGGAGACAAAGGCCGATGAGCGCGCAAAATCCCGACAACGTCATCTCGCACAACAAGCTGACGCGCGCCCTCATCTATTCCGCGCTCATCCTCTTCGCGGTCTACTACCTGCTGCCGCTCTACGTCATGCTGGTCAATTCGCTGAAGCCGCTGGAGGAAATCCGCCAGGGCGGCATGCTGAACCTGCCGCAGGTCTGGACGATCGAACCCTGGTTGCAGGCCTGGTCGACAGCGCAGATCGGCGTGCAGCCGACAGGCCTTCGTCCCTTCTTCATCAACTCGATCCTGATGGTGGTTCCCGCCGTCGCGATCTCCACCATCGTCGGCGCGCTGAACGGCTATGTCTTGACCAAGTGGCAGTTCAAGGGCTCGAACGTCTTCTTCGGCCTGCTGCTGCTCTCCTGCTTCATTCCGTTCCAGATCGTGCTGATCCCGATGGCGCGCATTCTGGGCGCGCTCGGGCTTGCCGGCTCGCTCTGGGGTCTCATCCTCGTGCATGTCGTCTACGGTATCGGCTTCACGACGCTCTATTTCCGCAACTACTACGAAAACTTCCCGACCGAGCTGGTGCGCGCGGCGCAGATCGACGGCGCAAGCTTCTTCCAGATCTTCTACCGCATCCTGCTGCCGTCCTCGGGCCCGATCATCGTCGTGTCCGTCATCTGGCAGTTCACCAACATCTGGAACGACTTCCTGTTCGGTGCGTCCTTCTCGGGTGCTTCCACGACGCCCATGACCGTGGCGCTCAACAACCTCGTCCAGTCCTCCACCGGCGTGAAGGAATACAACGTGCACTTTGCCGGCGCGATCCTCGCCGCGCTCCCCACCCTCATCGTCTACATCGTCTCCGGACGGTACTTCGTGCGCGGCCTGATGTCCGGCGCCGTGAAAGGATAACGCCATGTCTTTCTTGAAAATCAGCAGCCTGCGCAAATCCTACGGTTCGCTCGAAATCCTGAAGGATATCAATATCGAGATCGAACAGGGCGGTTTCCTTGTGCTCGTCGGCCCCTCCGGCTGCGGCAAGTCCACCCTGCTCAACACGATCGCTGGCCTCGAACCGATCACCTCTGGTGATATCGCCATCGACGGCCGCTCGGTTTCAGGCCTGCATCCCTCCAAGCGCGACATCGCCATGGTGTTCCAGTCCTACGCGCTCTACCCGAACATGACGGTCGCCGGGAACATCGCCTTCGGCATGGAAATCCGCGGCGTGCCGAAGGAGGAGCGCGACAAGGCGATCAAGCAGGTCGCCGACATGCTGCAAATCGGCCATCTCCTGGAGCGCAAGCCCGGCCAGCTCTCCGGCGGCCAGCGCCAGCGCGTCGCCATGGGCCGCGCGCTGGTGCGCGACCCGAAACTCTTCCTGTTCGACGAGCCGCTGTCGAACCTCGACGCAAAACTGCGCGTCGACATGCGCACGGAAATCAAGCGCCTGCACCAGCGCATGAAGACCACCATCGTCTACGTGACGCACGACCAGATCGAGGCGATGACGCTCGCCACCAAGATCGCCGTGCTGAAGGACGGCGTGCTCCAACAGTTCGGCTCGCCCGCGGAAATCTACAACAACCCGGCCAACACCTTCGTTGCCGATTTCATGGGATCGCCCGCCATGAACCTGCTCAAGGCCAAGGTCGAGACCAACGGTTCGGGCATGGCCGTCTCGCTCGCCCGCCATCAGGCGGAGCCGCTGGTGCTTTCCGTCCCCAACGCCCCCGGCAGCCTTTCGGCCTATAACGGCAAGGACGTCATCTTCGGCATCCGCCCGGAGGCGCTGACCGACCCTGATGGCGCGGACCGCAACGCCCGCACCGTCGCGGAAGGCGATTGCCTGATCGAAGTGGTCGAGCCCGCCGGTGCCGACACCTTCGCCGTCACCCATCTCGGCGGCAAGGAGATCGTCGCGCGCCTGCGCGCCGACGTGCGCATCGCTGCCGGCCAGATGGCGCGCCTTGCCTTCAACCTCGACAAGGCGGTGTTCTTCGACCCCGCAAGCCAGCTTCGCATTGCCTGAGATTTTTCAATGACCACGCAGCCGGACATCGTCATCATCGGATCGGGCATCGGCGGCTCCACCATGGCCGCCGCGCTTGCCCCGACGGGCGCAAGGATCGTCATCCTCGAAGCGGGCGACCACCTGCCCGACCGCCCGGAAAACCGCGACCAGCGCGCCATCTTCCAGCGCGGCCATTTCCGCCCGAAAGAGATGTGGTACGAGGCTGACGGCACCGCCTTCAACCCCGGCAACTACTACAATGTCGGCGGCAATTCGAAATTCTACGGTGCGGTGCTGGTGCGCTACCGCCGTGAGGATTTCGAGGAAATGCGCCACCGCGACGGCGTCTCCCCCGCTTGGCCCTTCCCCTATGAGACGCTGGAGCCGTGGTATTCGGCTGCGGAAAAACTCTACAATGTCCGCGGCACGCTCGGCGCCGACCCGACCGAGCCGCACCATTCCGCGCCCTACCCCTTCCCGCCGGTGCCGGACGAGCCCGCCATCGCAAAAGTGCGCGCCAAGATGAAGGCGAACGGCCTGCATCCCTATTCGCTGCCGCTCGGCGTCGATATCGACCGCTGGCTCGCCAAGGCGAAGACGCCCTGGGATGCCCACCCCAACAGCAACGACGGCAAGATGGACGCCGAAAGCGCAGCGCTCGCCGAAGCGCTGAAACATAAAAATGTCGAACTGCGCACCAATTGCCGGGTGACGCGGCTCGCCACCGCCCCGCACGGCCGCACCATCGCGACCGTGCACTATCAGCGCGGCGGCGAGGCGGAGAGCGTTTCACCGAAACTGGTCATCCTCTCGGCCGGCGCGGTGCAATCCGCGGTGCTTCTGCTGCGCTCGGCCTCGGAAGCCTTCCCGAAGGGACTCGCCAACAGCTCCGACCAGGTCGGCCGCAACTTCATGAACCACAATTCGAGCGCCGTGATCGGCCTCTCGCCCTTCTACAGGAACACCTCCGTCTATCAGAAGAGCTTTGGCTTCAACGACTACTATCTCTCGGACGGCAACGGCGGTCCGCCGCTCGGTAATGTGCAGCTCCTCGGCCGCGTCTCGGGAAAGATCCTGAAGGCCAACATGCCCTCCGTGCCGGAATGGCTGCTGGACCAGGTGGCGGCCCGCGCCATCGATTTCTACGCCATGAGCGAGGACCTGCCGCATCCCGAAAGCCGCATCACGGTCGACCGCGACCGGATCGTCATGAAATGGACGCGCACCAACTGGCAGGCCCATCTCGATCTCGTCGCCAAGCTGAAAACCGCCCTGAAGAAGGCCGGCTTCCCGATCGTGCTTGCCCGCGCCTTCGACAAGCGCACGCCCTCGCACCAATGCGGCACCGTGCGCATCGGCAACGACCCGGCGACCGCGCCGCTCGACATCTGGTGCCGCGCCCATGACCATCCGAACCTCTTCGTGGTCGACGCCTCCTACCTGCCGACATCCGCCGCGGTGAACCCGGCCCTGTCCGTCGCCGCCCAGGCGCTGCGCGTCGCCGATCACATCCAATCGAGGGATCTTGCCGCATGACGACCTCAGCACGTCCCGTCGCCATCGTCACCGGCGGCCGCCGCGGCATCGGCCTCGGCATCGCCAGGGCGCTTGCGGCCGACGGTTTCGACATCGCCATAACAGGCATCGGGGATAGCGATGCCGCGACCGACGCCATGCTCGCCGATTTTTCCACCTTCGGCGCAAAGGCCGTTTATCTCAAGGCAGACCTTGCCGATCTCTCAGGCCACGCGGCCACAGTCTCGGCCATAGAAGATCAACTCGGCGCCATCGGCTGCCTTGTCAACAATGCCGGCATCGCCTCGGTCGTGCGCGGCGATTTCCTCGACCTCGCCCCCGAACATTTCGACACGATCGTCGCCACCAACCTGCGCGGCACCGTGTTCTTCACCCAGGCTGTGCTGAAGGCGATGCTGCACTCCAAACAGGCCGCCGGCCCGCGCGCGATCATCAACATCACCTCCGTCTCCGCCGGCCTCACCTCGCCCGAACGGCTCGACTATTGCATGACCAAGGCGGGGCTTGCCGCCTTCAGCCAGGGGCTGGCGCTCAGGCTGGCGGAAACCGGCATTTCCGTCTTCGAGATCCGCCCCGGCATCATCCGCTCCGACATGACGGCCGGCGTTTCGGCGAAATACGACACCCTTATCGCGGGCGGCCTCGTGCCTATGAAGCGCTGGGGCGAGCCCGAAGATATCGGCGCCGTCGCCACAGCGCTGGCGACCGGAAAATTCGCCTTCGCCACCGGCTCGGTGATCAATCTCGACGGCGGGCTCTCGATCGGCCGGCTGTGAACGTCACCCCGCGGGGTTGCCCCTCACCCCGCCCTCTCCCCGCAAGCGGGGCGAGGGAGACGAGAGGGCACGGCAAATCCCTTCTCCCCGCTTGGCTAGGGAGAAGGTGCCGGCAGGCGGATGAGGGGCAACTCCACCCGTAGCGGCACCGAACCATTCTGAGGACCAAGGCATGACATACGACTATATCATCACCGGCGCGGGACCGGCCGGCTGCGTGCTGGCGAACCGGCTTTCAGAAGACCCGGACGTGCGCGTGCTGCTGCTGGAGGCCGGCGGCGGCGACTGGAACCCGCTGTTCCACATGCCCGCCGGTTTCGCCAAGATGACAAAAGGCGTCGCAAGCTGGGGCTGGGAGACCGTGCCGCAAAAACACATGAAGGGCCGCGTGCTGCGCTACACGCAGGCGAAGGTCATCGGCGGCGGCTCCTCCATCAACGCCCAGCTCTATACCCGCGGCAATGCGGCCGATTACGACCTCTGGGCAAGCGAGGACGGCTGCGAGGGCTGGAGCTACCGGGAAATCCTGCCCTATTTCAAGCGCGCCGAGGACAACCAGCGTTTTGCCGACGACTACCATTCCTATGGCGGCCCGCTCGGCGTCTCCATGCCGGTCTCGGCGCTGCCGATCTGCGACGCCTATATCCGCGCCGGCCAGGAACTCGGCATTCCCTACAACCACGATTTCAACGGCCGCCAGCAGGCCGGCGTCGGCTTCTACCAGTTGACGCAAAGAAACCGCCGCCGCTCCTCCGCCTCGCTCTCCTACCTTTCCCCGATCAAGGACCGCAAGAACCTCACCATCCGCACCGGCGCCCGTGTCGCCCGCATCGTGCTGGAAGGGTCCCGCGCCGTCGGCGTCGAGGTTGTGACGACAAGCGGCGTCGAGACGATCCGGGCGGAGCGCGAGGTGCTGGTCTCCTCCGGCGCCATCGGCTCGCCGAAACTGCTCCAGCAATCGGGCATCGGCCCGGCGGATCACCTGAAATCCGTCGGCGTTGCGGTCAAGCACGACCTGCCGGGTGTCGGCTCGAACCTGCAGGACCACCTCGACCTCTTCGTCATCTGCGAATGCACCGGAGACCACACCTATGACGGCGTCGCGAAGCTGCACCGCACGCTCTGGGCCGGCCTGCAATATGTGCTCTTCCGCTCCGGCCCCGTCGCCTCATCACTCTTCGAGACGGGCGGCTTCTGGTATGCCGATCCCGATGCGCGCTCGCCGGACATCCAGTTCCACCTCGGCCTCGGCTCCGGCATCGAGGCGGGCGTCGAAAGGCTGAAGAATGCCGGCGTGACGCTGAATTCAGCCTATCTGCACCCCCGCTCCAAGGGCACGGTGCGTCTTGCCGCCGCCGATCCCTCGGCCGCGCCGCTGATCGACCCGAACTACTGGGACGACCCGCATGACCGGAAAATGTCGATCGAGGGGCTGAAGATCGCCCGCGAGATCATGCAGCAGGCCGCGCTGAAACCCTATGTGATGGCCGAGCGCCTGCCGGGGCCGAAGGTCATGACCGACGAAGACCTCTTCAACTACGGCTGCGCCCATGCCAAGACGGACCACCACCCCGTCGGCACCTGCAAGATGGGTACGGGGGCGGATGCGGTCGTCGGGCTCGATTTGAAGGTGCATGGTCTTGAAGGTCTGCGCGTCTGCGACAGTTCCGTTATGCCGCGCGTTCCCTCCTGCAACACCAATGCGCCGACAATCATGGTGGGGGAGAAGGGCGCCGACATCATCCGTGGCCTGCCGGCGCTGCCGGCCCAGGTTTTTCAATATGAACGCAACGACGCGCGCCCGCGTGCCCGCGCCAACATCCGATAGGGGGCAGCCATGATCCGCCACTGCGTTTTCATCCACTTCAAGCCGACGATATCAGCCGCCTACAAGGCCGAACTCTTCAACGAGATCGACGCCCTGAAGGACCGCCTGCCGGGCATGCTCGCCGTGCACATCGGCACGAATGTCAGCCCGGAAGAGGGCATGGACAAGGGCTTTGCCGATGGTTTCATCGTCGACTTCGCCGACAGTTTTTCCCGCGATGCCTATCTGGAAGACACGGAGCACAAGGAGACCGGCGCCCGCCTCGTCGCGGCGGCGGAAGGCGGCATCAAGGGTATCCTCGTCTACGATCTCGAAACCGGCGATCGCTAGGGCGTTTCTGCCCGCCTGTGCCACGTTCTGCGATGGATGTGAGAAATCCGTCAGCTGAATCGCGGGGAGCCAGCTTAACAGATGGCGCCGCACCGCACGATCCTGTCGGCGCGTCCTCCTACCTTTGCCGGCCTTGCGTCAGGCGCGCCCCGCCCGGCGCGACAGCACACGTTCGACGGCCGAAAAGGCATCGTAGATCAGCACCGCCAGCACGGCGACGACGAGACCACCCTGCAGCACGAAGGCAAGGTTGTTGGATTGCAGCCCGGCGATAATGACCTCGCCGAGCGTCTTCGCCGCGACCGTGGAGCCGATGGTCGCGGTGGCGAGGCTGATGACGACGGAAAGGCGGATGCCAGCGAGGATGACCGGCAGTGCCAGCGGTAGCTCAACCCGGGTGAGACGTTGCCAGGCGGTCATACCCGTACCGCGCGCCGCCTCCATGATGGCGGGTGGCAGGGTCGAAAGGCCGGTCATGGCATTTTCGAAGATCGGCAACAGGCCGTAAAGAAAGAGCGCGATCAGCGTCGGTTTTTCCCCAAAGCCAACGGCAGGCACGGCGAGCGCCAGCACGGCGACGGGCGGGAAGGTCTGGCCGATATTCACGAGGCTGCGCGACAGGGGCAGGAATTCCGCGCCGATCGGCCTTGTGACGAGGATGGCGAGCCCAACGGCAACGATGGTCGCGGCAAGCGTCGCGATGAAGACCGTGGCGAGGTGCGACAGCGTCAGCGACAGAAGGCTGCCCTGATTGTAGATGGCCGGCGCATTGGTCTGCACCAGCGGCTTCAACAACGGATCGAAAAGCAGCGGATGCACGAGAAAGGCGATGAGAACGACAAGCGCCGCCAGCCGCAGGAGATTGGGAAGATACCCCTTCATTGCGGCCTCGCCGCACGGCGGGCAAGGCCGGCAAGTGTGACGCGGCCAAGCCGGACACCATCAGCGCCAACGACCGGCAGGGCCGGTCGACCGGACCAGAGCAGGGCGGACAGCGCGTCGCGCTGGCTGGCTGCGGCAGAAATCGGCTCTCCCTCCGCCTCGCCGGCCTCAGCCGCGTCTGCGACAGCCCCGATCGACAGGAGCCGGAATGGCCGCTCACCGGCGCCGATCAGCGTCTCGACAAATTCCGTCGCCGGGTTCACCAGCATCTCCTCCGGCGCCGCATATTGCGCGATCCTGCCCTTGTCCATGACGGCAATGCGGTCGGCGAGATGGAAGGCTTCCTCCATATCGTGGGTGACAAGCACGATGGTCGTGCCGAAATGCTTCTGGATCGCCAAGAGATCATCCTGCGCCTTGGCCCGGATAACGGGGTCGAGCGCGCCAAACGGCTCGTCCATCAGGAGGATGTTCGGCTCGGCGGCGAGCGCCCGGGCGACGCCGACGCGCTGCTGCTGGCCGCCGGACAGTTCATGCGGATAACGCGGGCCGAAGGCGGCGGGATCGAGCTGGAACAGCGACAGCAGTTCCTTCACCTTCGCCGCGATGCGCGGTTTCTCCCAGCCGAGCAGGGTCGGTACGGTGGCGATGTTCTCCGCAACGGTGCGGTGCGGGAAGAGGCCGTGCCCCTGGATGGCATAGCCGATGCGGCGGCGCAACTCGTGGCCGGGAATGGAGCGGTTGTCGGCGCCGTCGATCAGGATCGTGCCGGAGGTCGGCTCGACGAGACGGTTGATCATGCGCATCAGCGTCGTCTTGCCGGAACCGGATGTGCCGACGATGACGGTGATCGTATGCGGCGCTATCGTCATGGAAACATTGTCGACGACCGCGGTTTCGCCATAGCGCTTGGTGATGCTGTCGATCTCGATCATGCGGTCCTGCCGAATTGTCTGCTGGAAAGTTCCGTTGCGGCGTCGAGGACGATCGCCGCGGCGAAGGCGAGGGCCACGGTCGGCACCGCGCCGAGCAGCACGAGATCCATCGCCGTCTGGCCGATCCCCTGGAAGACGAAGACGCCGAAGCCGCCCCCGCCGATGAGCGCCGCGATGGTCGCAAGACCGATATTCTGCACCAGAACGATGCGGATGCCGGTCAGGATGACCGGGAAGGCGAGCGGCAGCTCGATGCGGAAGAGGCGCTGGCCGTCCGTCATACCGATGCCGCGGGCGGCATCGTTCGCGTCACGCGGCACGCCGGCAAGCCCGACCACCGTGTTGGCAACGACCGGCAGCAGTGAATAAAGGAAGAGCGCGATGAAGGCCGGCGCGGCCCCGATGCCGCGAATGCCGAGCGCCGCTGCCCCCGGCACATGAAGGGCGACCCAACCCAGCGGCGCGATCAGAAGACCGAAAAGCGCGATCGAGGGAATCGTCTGGATGATGTTGAGCACGTTGAGAACGCCGGCGCGCAACGCCTCCACCCGGTGGCAGAGAATGCCGAGCGGCAGACCGACGAGCGTTGCCGCGACGAGCGAGCCGAGCGCCAGGACAACATGGCGGCCCGCCTCCAGCCAGAAGCTGTCGGCCCGGCTGCCATATTCCTTGAGGATCGACAGCCCGTCCCATACGCCTGAAATCAGAAGTCCCGCGGCAGCCGCGGCGACGGCAGCAAGCAGCGCCACCCGGGCGAGCGGCGACAGCCGGAGCCGGGCCAGCGCATCGGCCGTCAAAAGCGCAAAGGCAAAGCTCAGCAGCCAGAAGCCGGAGGCCGGCGAGACGCGGGCATAGGTGTTTTCCGGCGGCGTGAGATGACCGGCGGAAAGGCCGACGAGGATGGCGAGCACCAGCAGGGCGGCAAGTCCCAGCAGCAGCCGGAAGACCGTCGGCGTCTTCAGCGCGACGACAACGATCGCACTGGCGACAAAACCGAGCGGCGTCACACCGAGTGCCTCGGGAAGGGCCTCCAGAATGCCCTTTGCCTCGCCGGGCACGATGCGGTTGGCCCGGAAACTGGCGAAGGGCGCCAGAAAGGCGCCATAGGCCAGCAATGCGGCGATCACCACGCCGAGCTTGTCGATCCGGAACGTCATGAACACCTTTCGAGGGAGGTCCTCCGCTTTGAGAGCGGAGGACAAACGCGCCTTACTTGATGAAGCCGTTCTTCTTCAGGAAGTCCTCGGCAACGGCCTTGGCCGGCTCGCCGCCGACCTGGACGCGACCATTGAGATCCTGCAGCGTGACGAGATCGAGCTTTTCGAAGACGGGTTTCAGGATTTCCTCGATCTGCGGATTGGCCTTCAGCACCGCCTCGCGGATGATCGGCGCCGGCTGGTAGACCGGCTGCACGCCCTTGTCGTCCGCAAGAACCACAAGGCCCGACGGCGCGATACCGCCGTCCGTGCCATAGACCATGGCGGCATTTGCACCGTTCGTCTGGTTGGCAGCGGCCGCGATCGTCGCGGCCGTATCGCCGCCGGAAAGCGTGATGAGCTGTTCCGGCTTCAGGGTGAAGCTGTAGGTCGTCTGGAAAGCCGGCAGGGCCGCGGCCGAGTTAACGAATTCGGAGGAAGCCGCAAGCACCACCTCACCGCCGCCAGCGACATATTTGCCGAAATCGCTCAGCGTCACCAGTTTGTTCGGCTCGGCGACATCCTTGCGCAGGGCAATCGCCCAGGTGTTGTTGGCCGGGGACGGCGTCAGCCAGACGATCTTGTTGGCATCGAAATCAAGCGTCTTGGCCAGCTCATAGGCCTTGGCCGCATCCTTCCAGGCCGGATCCTCGGCCTTTTCGAAGAAGAAGGCGGCGTTGCCGGTATATTCCGGATAGATGTCGATCTCGCCCGCGATGATCGCCTGGCGCACGACCGGTGTCGCGCCGAGCTGCACACGGTCCGTCGTCTCAATGCCGTTGGCATTCAGCACCGAGAGGATGATGTTGCCAAGCACGCCGCCTTCGGTGTCGATCTTCGAGGAGACGACGACCTGGGCCTGAGCAGCGCCGGTTGCAAGCCCGAGGGCCAGAGCTGCTCCGAGGAATTTGACGACTGGACGCATGAGATAACCCTTTCGTTCTGTGCGGGAAGCCATGGCGGCATTTTCACCACGTTTGGGAAAGCCAGTCCCGGCAAAGCATTTCATATATGGCAGACAATCGCGAAAAATAGACTGCGCAACACCGGCGGGACATGCCGTTTGTTGCCGCGCTCAAAGCGCTTTCAAGATTGCGCGAAGCGACAGCCTTTTGCAACAGAAACGCATTGCAATTCCCGGTCGCATCCGACACTCTTCCCTTGGCCCGCCTCATTTTCCGATACTGCATTTCACCCTTGCCGGGAAACCATCCCGGGCCGATGTCCGGCGCAGATCTGTGAGGGACAATGAGCATTTACATTCTTGCATTGCTGATCGGTATCGTGGCGGGGCTGCGTGCAATGACGGCGCCGGCCGCCGTCAGCATCGGGGCCGCGCTCGGCTGGCTTCCCGTCTCCGGCACCTGGGCCGGTTTTCTGGCCTATCGTTTCACGCCCTACATTTTCGGCGCCCTCGCCGTCGTCGAATTCGTCACCGACCAGTTGCCGGGCACACCGAGCCGCAAGGTGCCGCAGCAGTTCGGCGCGCGCATCGTCAGTGGCGGCTTCTGCGGCGCAGCCCTTGGCACCGTTGGCGGATCGATGATCGGCGGCCTCGTCGCCGGCGTCCTCGGCGCGATCATCGGTACGCTCGGCGGCTATGAAGCCCGCAAGCGTCTCGTCGCAGCCACCGGCGGCAAGGACCTTCCCATCGCGCTGCTGGAAGACGCCGTCGCCGTGCTGCTCGGCCTCTTTGTCGTCTCATCGGTCGCCTGATGCGCACGTTCGACGCCATCATCATCGGCGCCGGGCAAGCCGGTCCGTCGCTCGCCGGCCGGCTGACGGCCGCTGGCAAGAAGGTCGCGCTCATCGAGCGCAAGCTGGTGGGCGGCACCTGCGTCAACACCGGCTGCATGCCAACCAAGGCCATGGTCGCCAGCGCCTATGCCGCCCACCTCGCCCGCCGCGGCGCCGATTACGGCGTGGTGACGGGCAAGGTCTCCATCGATTTCGCCCGGGTGATGGCCCGCAAGAACAAGGTGCGCTTCGACGCCCGCAAGGGCAACGAGGACTGGCTGGCGGGCATGCAGGGCCTCACCTTCATCCGCGGCCACGCGCGTTTCGAAAGCCCGACGGAGATTCGCGTCGGCGAGGAGTTACTGTCCGCCGGACAGATCTTCCTCAATGTCGGCGGACGGGCTGTCGTGCCCGACTTCCCCGGTATCCGGGACGTGCCCTATCTCGACAATGTCTCGATGATGGAGCTCACCGAGGTGCCGAAACACCTCATCGTCGTCGGCGGCAGCTATATCGGGCTGGAATTCGCCCAGATGTTCCGCCGCTTCGGCTCGGACGTGACGGTCATCGAGAAGGGGCCGCGGCTGATCGCCCGGGAGGACGAGGATATCAGCGCCGCCGTGCGCGACATCCTCGAACGCGAGGGCATCGCCATCCGCACGGGGGCGGAGTGCATCCGCTTCTTCAAAACCGGCGACAACGTCGGGGCCGGCGTCAATTGTACGGCAGGCACCCCCGAGATCCTGGGCTCCCATATCCTCCTCGCCACCGGCAGGCGGCCGAACACGGACGACCTCGGCCTCGACAAGGCGGGCGTGGCGGCGGACAAACGCGGCTACATCACCGTCGACGAGCGATTGGAAACCAGTGCGCCCGGCATCTTCGCGATGGGCGACTGCAACGGCCGCGGCGCCTTCACCCACACCGCCTACAACGACTTCGAGATCGTCGCGGCAAACCTCCTCGACAACGAGCCGCGCAAGGTGAGCGACCGCATCCAGACCTATGCGCTCTACATCGACCCGCCGCTCGGCCGCGCCGGCATGAGTGAGACGGAAGCACGCAAGACCGGCCGCAAGCTGCTGATCGGCACGCGGCCGATGACCCGCGTCGGCCGCGCCAAGGAAAAGGGCGAGACCCTCGGCTTCATGAAAGTGATCGCCGATGCCGAAACGAAGGAAATCCTCGGTGCCTCCATCCTCGGCACCGGCGGCGACGAAGCGGTGCAGAGTATTCTCGACGTGATGTATGCCGGCAAGCCCTATACAGCCATCACCCATGCCGTGCACATCCATCCGACCGTCTCGGAGCTGATCCCGACGGTTTTCGGGGACATGCGACCGGTGGAGTGAAAGAGGCGGAGAGCGCCCCTCATCCCGCTGCCGCGACCTTATCCCCGCAAGCGGGGCAGGAGGTAGCGGTTTCCCTCCCAGACAACGCCGCTGTGGCGGGAAACCGGCGCGGCATTCCCCTTCGCCCCGCTTGCGGGGAGAAGGTGCCGGCAGGCGGATGAGGGGCATCGCCCGCCGGCATCGGTCCTTACTTCTTGCGCAACGTCAATGCCGGATTATGGGCGAAGAAGTTGTGCGGCATGATGTGCACGGTCTTCCACTCCGTCGACATGACCGGCCAGTCTTCCATGCGCGGAATGTGATGGAAGCCGGCGGAGAACCAGGTGACGATGTCCTTGCCCATCAGGTTCTGGTCCTTCTTGACCCATTCGGCGAGCGTGTCCGAGCCATCGCTCTGCATGGCGAACTTGCCGCCGGCATAGCGCTGTTCCGGGTCGTAGACCGTGTTCCAGACCGAGTATTCGATATAGGCGTTGCGCTTCATCGGCGGGTCGTTGGCATAGTCGTAGGGACCATAGGCGACACTGCCGTGATGGATCATCCAGCCAGGCTCATGGCCGAGATACCCTTCGCGCGACGGGTTGGAGATGTGGAAGTAGCGCGGCTGCATGGCCGAGAGCTTGTAGCGCGCCTCCATTTCGGTCTTCGGCATATTGTGCTCGACCGTCCACATCGACTTGCGCGGGCTCGACGCATCCAGCTTGGCCGGCACGATGTCCATGGTCGAGAAATGGTTCACCGGCTGGTCGACGTCGAAATCGATGCGGAAGTTGAAGTAGTGGTCATGGTTGGCGGCAACGAGATTCGGCGCGATCAGCGTACCATAGGCGGTGTCCGCCTTCGCCGTCGGGTCCTTCATGGAGGTCGCGGCAACGCCCTTCACCGCATCGAGACCCGTCGCGCCGACATAGATGTTGACCTGGCCGTTCTGCTGCAGGCGATAATCGATGAGATAGTCGTAGTTGCCGACCTCGGAGGCCGTGCGCACGACAAGTTCCGTCGCCGGACGGCCTTCCGCCGGCACCGGGTTTTCCGGCGTCTGCGCGAAAACCTCGAAATGGCGCCAGGCCGGATCGCCGATGTTGCGCTCGAAGACGCAGATCGCATCCGGAATGACGAGCGGCGCGCCCTTGTCGTCGGCGATCGTCGCCGGCAGGAAAGTAGCGTGCGACGGGCAGTCGATACCGGCGCGCAGCGGGCTGAGGAAGAGGCCGAAACCATATTCCCCGCTGTCCATGTAGGTGCGCCAGTACCAGCCCTCCGTCGGATCCATGTAGGGCACGAAAACCTCGGAAAGGTGCGCCTGGTAGATGACCGAGCGCCAGGTGCCGTCGTCGTTGACATCGAGATTGGAGAGAACGAGGCCCGGGCGCTTGTCGACGCGGAAGTTGAAGCGCCAGATATCCCATTCGAGGTGACTGCCATCGATCTTGTAGTTCGGACCGCCTTCCTGCACGAGCGTGACGGGCTTCATTTCCGGGCGGAGCGGCAGGCGCTTGGCGACCTCCTCCTCCGTGTAGCCCCAGCTGTCCTTCGGCGCCTGTTCCACGACACCGGTGTCGATGACGCGCTGCACCTCTTTCTTGCCGATGTCGTAGATGGCGAAGAGCCCTTCGATCGGCTTCGCATAGAAGTTCGAGCCTTCCGGCACCTGGTAGCACGGCACCTTCATCAGGCGGGAGTTCTTGTATTCCTCGGTGAAGAAGTTGCCGCCCGTCAGCGGCAGGCAGAAGGCCTGCTCCGGCTTGAGGCCCCGCTTGGCAAGGCCTGCGATCATGTCCGGATGGCCGAGCGCGCCTTCCAGCGCGTTCATGAACTCGGTGAACAGCACCATCGGCTGGCCTGCTGTCTTGCCGTTGCTCTCGACCGTGCCCTTCGAGATGTTGACGACCGCCTCATTGAACCCGTCGGCGCTGGTGAAATAGACCGTCGCCTTGCGGTCGAGCGCCACGCCTTCCTTCCAGGCCAGCACCTCGGCCTTGGCCGGCTCCTTCAGTTCGATCAGCGGATAGAGTGTATTGTCATCCGCCACCTTCTGCTCGCGCAGGATCTGGTTGATCTTCTGGTATTCCTCGGCCGTCAGCCCGTCGAGCGGATGGGCGGCTGCCGCCCCGGCGGCAAGGCCGAACGCAAGGGCCGTCGTGGCGAGATGTTTCGTCAGTTTCATGATCGTTCCCTCTTTTCGTTTGTTTCTCTCAGGCAAAGACCACCTGGATATCGGTGTATTCGGCAAGCCCTTCCTCGGCGAACTCGACACCGATGCCCGAGGCTTTCACGCCGCCGAAGGGCACATTCGGCTGGATGGCACCGTGTTTGTTGATCCAGACGGAGCCGCAGGCGAGCCGGCTCGCAACCTTCTTGGCGGCCGCGACATCCGACGACCAGACCGAGCCGCCGAGACCGTTCGGGCTATCGTTGGCGAGCCGGATCGCCTCTTCGACGTCGGAATAGCGGATGATCGGCAAAGCCGGCCCGAACTGCTCCTCGTCGACCAGCGCATCGCCGTTGCGAAGGCCTGCGATGAGGGTCGGCGGGAAAAACAGGCCCTCGCCCGGCTCTCCCCCGAGCAGCACCTTGCCTCGCCCCTTCGCATCCGCGACGAGGCGCGAGACCTTGTCGAACTGCATGCGATTCTGGATGGGGCCGAGGATGCTCGCCTCCTCCATGCCGTCGCCGACCTTGATGCCTCGCGCATAGGCGACCAGCGCCTCGCAGACCGCATCGTGGATGGTGTCGTGCACATAGAGCCGCTTCATCGCCGCGCAGGTTTGGCCGTTGTTGATGAAGGCGCCCCAGAAGAGGCCTTCGGCAATCGCCACCGGGTCCGCATCGGGCAGGACGATACCGGCGTCGTTGCCGCCAAGTTCCAGCGTCAGGCGCTTCATCGTCTCGGCAGCGGACTGCATGACCCGCTGGCCGGTGGCGCAGGAGCCGGTGAAAACGATCTTGCGGATGTCCGGATGCGCCGACATGGCTGCGCCGAGATTGAAGGCCTGGTCGTCACCCGTCACCACGTTGACGACGCCCGGCGGCAGCACCTCATTCATGATCTCGACCAGCCGCAGGGTGGAAAGCGGGGTATAGGGCGAGGGCTTGACGACGACGGTATTGCCCGTGCGCAGCGCCGGAAGGATATGCCAGACGGCGATCATGACCGGAAAATTCCACGGCGTGATGGAGCCGACGACGCCGAGCGGCTTGCGGGTGAGTTCCACCCGGCCCTGCTCGTTGTCCTGAAGCACGCGCACCGGCAGCGAAAGCCCGGTCGTGTACCCCGCCCAGGCGACCGCACCGCCGACCTCCCAGCGCGAGCCGAGACCGTTGAGCGGCTTGCCCTGCTCCAGCGTGATGATCTCGGCGAGTTCGCCGGCATGTTCCTCGATCTTGGCCGTCACCGCCGCGCAGGCGGCCTGCAGGGCCGCATCGCTCTGCGCCGACCATGAGACGAACGCCGCCTTGGCGACCGAGACGGCCGCATCCAGCTCCGCCCCACCCATGTTCGGCGCGCGGCCGACCTCCTGGCCCGTCGCCGGGTTGAGAACGGCGAAGTCCACGCCGACGGGCGCCGGCTTGCCGCCGATGGTAGCCTTGAATTCCATCATATCCGCCTCCTCCATGAGCGGCCCGCCTCCTCCGGCGGGCACATATGGTGGCAGAGATTAGAGAGGGGCAGCACACCGGACTTGGACGGCACCGTCCCGCCTTTTGGACAAAAGCGTCAATGGCAGCGCGCGACCGCGCCCGGTGTCGTGCCGTACTTCTTGCGGAACTCGCGATAGAAATAGGAAAGGTCGTTGAAGCCGCAATCGAAGGCAACGACCGTAACGCCCTCCGCCGCCTGCTCTCCCTTGCGGGCGGAGAGCCGCGCATGGGCAAGCTCCAGCCGCCGATTGAGCAACCGGTGACCGGGTGTTTCCCCGAGCGGCCGAAAATGCCGCTGCAGCATGCGCTCCGAAACGTTGAGGCGGACGGCCAGCTCACGTGGCCCGAAGCCCGGATCCGCGCGGTGGCGATCGATCATCGCGAGCGCACGCGACAGCAGCGTCTCAGCGGCACCGGTCACGCGGGTCGAATGCAGGTAGGCGCCGAGAAGGCACAGGAAAGCTTCGCCGAGTTGCGCCTGCGCCCCTTCCTCCAGCAGCATTTTCGCGATGACCGCGCGCATGGCGAGCCAGAGAGGATCATCGCGCGAGATCGAAAGGCCACCGGTGCATGGCGTACCGAAACGGTGGAGCATCTCGTCGCGCGGGATATGCAGGGACACCTGGTTCGAGCGCTCGCCGCGATAGAGAAAGGACGAGGGTTTGAGGGAATCGACGAGGAACATGTCGCCGGGCGAAAGCTCCGCGACCTGATCGCCCTGCTCGACGCGACAGTGGCCCGCATCCTGCACCAGCAGGAAGAAGTATTCGCCGGGATCCTGCCGGATGGAGCGAGTGTTGCGCGCAACTTCGGAGGCATCGAGTGCGACGATGGCCGTATCGAAGGGACCGACACGCCGCGTCGTGACGTCGCCATTGACGACGCCCGTCCGCCCCATCGGCTCCAGATCGAACGAACCGCAGACCCTCCTGATCTCCGCCTCGAGAATTTCTACCGGCACCGGCTTGTGTCCCGGCGTCATCAGCGACTGCATCGTGCCCTCCCCGGCTCTAGCAGAAAGCCCGTTCTCCCAAAACTATCTCACCACAGTCCGCAACGCTTGCCTATCGCCGAGAGCCCTTCCCGTCCGCAAACGCGCAATCTTTCCGCCCTGCCGCAAGCCGGCAGGCAGTCTTGCCGGAATTGTCTCACCCGGCAAGCACCGAAAAACCACCGGCCTTTGCCGCCCGACGCAGGCCGTCGCTAGGCGGTTCGGCAAGGCCATCCGCTGCAAGGCGGTCCAGCACCGCCACCACCTCCGAAAGCCCGCGTCCCTCGGCATAGTGCATCGGCCCGCCGCGCCAGCGTGGGAAGCCATAACCATGGATCTTCACGAGATCGATATCGGCGGCGCGGAGTGCAACATGCTCTTCCAGGATGCACGTCGCCTCGTTGACCATGGGCAGGAGAATGGCATCAACGATGCCTGCCTCGTCCCATGCGCGCTGTGCCCGGCTTTCCGCTGCCTCGGCGATGATCGCCGCCACGGTGTCGGAGGGTTTCGGCGCACGGTCGCCCGGCTGGTAGTCGTACCAGCCGCCGCCGGTCTTCTGGCCGTAGCGCTCGAGGGCACAGAGCCGGTCGGCAACGGGCGCAAAAGGCGTTTCGCCGCGTTCACGCGCCGCCTTGCGCTGGAAGGCCGCGATGTCGAGGCCGCCGAGATCCTGCGCCTCGAACGGCCCCATCGGCAGGCCGAAGGCGCGCATGGCTGCATCAACCGCCGCAGGCGTCGCGCCCGACAGCAGCAGCCGCTCGGCCTGCGCACGTGTCACCTTCAGGATACGGTTGCCAATGAAGCCGTCGCAGATACCGGCGCGCACCGGGATCTTGCCGAGCAGGCGGGCGAGCGCAAAACCCGTCGCCAGCACGTCTGGCGCAGTCGTCCCGGTCGGCACAATTTCCAGCAGCTTCATGATGTGCGCCGGGCTGAAGAAATGCAGGCCGAGGAACCGTTCCGGATGGGCGATGCCTTCGCCGATCGCGTCCGGATCGAGATAGGAGGTGTTGGTGGCCAGCACCGCATCCGGCCGGCAAACCGCAGACAATTTTTCGAAGACGGCGCGCTTGACCGACAGGTCCTCGAACACCGCCTCGATGATGAGGTCCGTATCGGCCAGCAAGCCATAATCGCCGCTGCCGGCGACGCCGGCCATGCGCGCATCGGCGATGGCCTGCGTCACGCGCCCGCGCTTCACCGAACCGTCGTAGATGGCCTTGACATTGGCGAGCCCACGCTCGACCGCCGCCGCATCGCGCTCAATGAGAATGACCGGCAGACCGGCATCGCGCAACGCCGCGGCAATGCCCGCGCCCATCGTACCGCCGCCGATGACGGCCGCCGAGCGGACATCGCGTGGCGTGATCCCGGCAAGCTCCGGCGGGCGTGGCGCAGCGCGCTCGGCAAAGAAGACATGGCGCAGCGCCGACGCCTGTTGCGAGCCACGCAGGTCGAGGAAGGTTTCCCGCTCGAAAGCCATGGCACTGGCGAAATCCGTCTCGCTGGCCCGGCGCACCGAGGCAAGCGCCCGGAGCGGAGCGGCCTCCCGCTTCGCCTTGGCGGCCACCGCCTTTTCGGCACCCTCCCAGAAACCGGCTTCAACGGGCACTACGGCACGGCTGGAGATCGGCTCCGGCCGGGTTTTGCCGGCAGCACCATTCGCAAAGGCAATCGCGCCGGCCAGAAGGTCGCCCTCGATGACAGCATCCACGAGGCCGAGACCTTCCGCCTTCTTCGCGTCAACGGGGCTGCCGCTTGTCACGAGCTCGACGGCAGCCGCCGGACCGATCAGCCGCGGCAGGCGAACCGTGCCACCGGCACCGGGAATGATGCCGAGCTTGACTTCCGGCAGGCCGAGGCTGGCAGAAGCAACGGCCACCCGCCAGGCGCAGCCGAGCGCCACTTCGAGCCCGCCACCGAGCGCGCTGCCATGGATCGCCGCGACCCAGGGCTTCCTGGCGCCCTCGATGGTCGCCACCACGTCCGGCAGATGCGGCGGCTGCGGTGGTTTACCGAATTCGCTGACATCGGCCCCGGCGATGAAGGTGCGGCCGGCGCAGATCAGCACGACGGCTTTCACCGCGGCGTCCGCATCGAGCTTGGCGACGGCCTCGACGAGGGCCTGGCGCAGCGCCTGCGACAACGCGTTGACGGGCGGGTTGTCGATGGTGACGACGGCAATGCCGTTTTCGCTGATGATGCTGACGGTCATGGTGTCATATTCCCAGGTAAGCGGCGCGGATGCGTTCGTCGGCGATGAGGTCGGCAGCGGGGCCGGACATGGTGATGCGGCCCGTCTCCATGACATACCCGCGATCTGCGACCGAGAGTGCGCCGAATGCGTTCTGCTCGACGAGCAGCACGGTGACGCCGAGCGCCTTCAGGCTCTTCACCACATCGAATATCTGCGCGACGAGGATGGGGGCAAGGCCCATGCTCGGTTCGTCGAGCAGCAGGCAGGAAGGGCGGCCCATCAGCGCGCGGGCGATCGCCAGCATCTGCTGCTGGCCGCCGGAAAGGCCGCCGGCCGCAAGATTGCGCTTCTCCCTGAGGATCGGGAACATGGCGAAGGCGTCCTCCCGGTCCCGCTCCACCTTGTCATCGGAAAAGAGATAGGCACCGAGGCGCAGGTTCTCCTCCACCGTCAGGTTGGTGAAGATCTGGCGCCCTTCGGGCGACTGGGCAAGGCCGCGCCGCACGCGGGCATGCGCCGGCACCGCCGTCAGCGCCTCACCGCGAAAGACGATGGACCCGGCCGAGACCGGCTGGATGCCGGAGAGGCACTTGAGCAGCGTGGTCTTGCCGGCGCCGTTCGCGCCGACCACCGTGACGATCTCGCCCGAGGCAACATCGAGGTCGATGCCGTGCAGCACCTCGATACGGCCATAGCGCGAACGCAGTCCTTCAACCGTCAGCATTTTGCGCCTCCGTCGCCTGGGCACCCAGATAGGCCTCGATGACGCGCGGGTCGCGCGCGATCGCCGCCGGCTCGCCTTCGGCGATCTTCTCGCCATGGTCGAGCACCACGATATGGTTGGAAATACGCATGACCATCTTCATGTCGTGCTCCACCAGCAGGATCGACACGCCCTCGGCCGCGACCTGGGCGATCAGATGGTCGATCTCCTCCGTCTCGACGGCGTTGCAGCCGGCGGCCGGCTCGTCGAGCAGCAGGACGCGGGGTTTCAACGCCAGCGCGCGGGCGATCTCCAGCCGCTTCAGCGCACCATAGGAGAGCGAGCCCGCCTCCTGTTCGGCGGCGCGGCCGAGACCGACGCGGTCGAGCAGCGCACGCGCACTCTCCTCCGACGCCCTGCTGCGGCGGCGCGCGGCGGGCAGCGAGAGGATATCGGCAAAGACCGAGCCACGCTCGTGCAGGTGATGCCCGGCGACGGCGTTTTCGAGCACGCTCATCGACTGGAAGATCTGCAGGTTCTGGAAAGTGCGCGACAGGCCACGCCGCGCCAGAAGGTGCGGCGGCATGCGCGTGACATCCTCTCCGTCAAGCGCGACACGGCCGCGGGCCGGGGCGTAGACCCCCGAGATCATGTTGAACAGCGTCGTCTTGCCGGCGCCGTTCGGGCCGATGACGGAAACGATCTCGCCGGGTTTCAGGGAGAAGCCGACATCGTTGACGGCACGCACGCCGCCGAAATCGATCCCCAAACCCTCGATCTGAAGCAGGCTCATTCTGCCCTCCCCCGGATGCGGCGCGCGATGGAGGGTAGCAGCCCCTCGCGCATGAAGATCATGACCAGCATCATGACGAGGCCGAGCATGAGCTGTTCGTATTCCTGGAAGACCGTCAGCACCTGCGGCAGCGTGGTGAGGATCGCGGCACCGAGAATGGCGCCGAGCACCGACCCCGCGCCGCCCAGCACCGTCATGGTGACCATCTCGATCGAGTGCATGAAGCCTGCGACGTCAGGCGTGATGAACTTGTTTTGCAGCGCCAGAAGCGAGCCCGACACGGAGGCATAGACCGCCGAGAGGATGAAGGCGACAAGCTTGTAGTGCGCGACATCGACGCCGACCGTGCGGGCCGCGACCTCCGACCCGTGCAGCGCCCGCAGCGCCCGACCGGTCGGGCTGTGGTAGAGGTTGAGCGCCAGCCAGGCCCCGATGACAAGGACGAAGCCGGAGAAGGCATACCAGAATTCGGTGTTGGAAAGATCGATGCCGATGGCCTTCAGGACAGCGCGAAGTCCCAGTTCCGGCACCGCCATGCCGTCCGGCCCGCCGGTGAGCTGCGCCTCGTTGGAGAGCACCATCGAGACAAGGATGCCGAAGCCGAGGCTGGCGACGGCGAGATAATAGCCCTTGAGCCGCAGGATCGGCCGACCGACGAGGAAGGCGATGGCCGCCGAGAGCGCCGCACCGAGCAGAGCGGCAAGCGCCGGATGCAGACCGAGATGCACTGGCGCCAGCGCGCAGGCATAGGCGCCGATGCCGGCAAAACCCGCATGGCCAAGGCTGATCTGGCCGGCATAGCCGATGAGGATGACCAGACCCGTCACCGCGAGGCCGTTGACGAAGATCAGCGAACCGACGCGGAAATAATAGGAGGACGGGAAGAAGACCGGCGCGATCGCGATGACCGCGGCGAGGATGAGGAGCGTGGTTGCCTTGCTGGAGAGCCGCATGATCACACCCGATCCGTCGACTTGCGGCCGAAAAGGCCCTGCGGCATGGCGAAGAGCACCGCAAGGATGACGACGAAGGCGGCTGCGTCCTTGTATTGTGAGCTGATATAGCCGGCCGTCATCGCCTCCAGGATGCCGAGCATAAGACCGCCCACGAGCGCGCCCTTGGGATTGCCCATGCCCCCGAGCATGGCGGCAGCAAAACCCTTCAATGCCAGCGCGAGGCCGACATCATAGCTCGTCAGCGTGATCGGCGTCACCAGCACGCCGGCGAGAGCACCGATGGCGGCCGACATGGCGAAGGAGAGCGTCATCACATAGTTGGTGTTGATGCCGACGAGCTGGGCGGCGATGCGGTTGTTTGCCGTCGCCAGTACCGCGCGACCGATGAGGGTGCGTGTGAAGAACAGCCAGAGACAGAAGAAGACGGCAAGCGCACCGGCAATCACCCAGAGGCTCTGTGGCAGGATGGTCGCTCCGCCGATGACGATCGGCTGGTCGCCCGAAAAGGCCGGGAAGCGATGGAGCTGCTTGTCGAAGACGAGCTGTGTCGCGCCGCGGATGAAGATCGAGGCGCCGATGGTGATGATGATCAGCGAGACGACGGGTGCGCCCCGTGCCGGCTCGATCGCCAGCTTGTTGAGCGCAACGCCGACACCCGCCGTGACGATGATGGCGATGAGCGCGGCAAGCGGCAGCGGCAATCCGGCGGCATGCGCGAAGAAGGTGATCATGCCTCCGAGCATGACGAACTCGCCCTGGGCGAAGTTCACGACGTCGGAAGCGTTGTAGATGATCGTGAAGCCGAGCGCGACCAGCGCATAGACCGCGCCGACCGTGATCCCGGAAAGTAGGAATTGCAGGAGTTCGGGCATGAATGCCTCCGCTTCGCGCACGACGGTTTCCGCCGGCCCACAGCCCTGTGGCGCGGGCCGGCAGGCTCGATTACTCGACGATCTTCCAGCCGCCCTTTTCGATCTGCAGCATGCGGAAGGCCGACAGGTCGAGGCCGAGATGATCCTCCGCCGTCATGGTTACCGTGCCGGTCGTACCGACAAGGCCCGCCGTACCTTCGATCGCATCGCGAATCGCCGAAGGCTCGGTGCTGCCTGCCCGCTTGATCGCATCGACGAGAATGCGCAGCGCATCGTGGGCGTAGCCGCCGAAGGTCGAGACCGGCTTGCCGGTCGCCTTTTCATAGGCCTCCTTGTAGGCGACGACGACGGCGCGCTGCGGGTCGTTCTCCGGCAGCAGACCCGCGACGAGAAGCGCCGTGCCCGGCAGGCGCACGCCTTCGGCGGCCTCCGCGCCGGCAAGCTCGATGAAACCATCCGAGGCGACGCCGTGCGACTGGTAGAGCGGCAGGCCGACGGCGAGCTGCGCATAGTTGCGTGTGACGATCGCCGGCCCCTGGCCGAAACCGGGGTTCAGCACGGCCTGCACGCCGTCCTTGCCCTTGATGTTGGTAAGCTGCGGCGTCATGTCGGCATCGGTCGGGCCGTAGGTCTCGTCGGCCAGCACCTCGATACCGTATTCCCCGACGATGGACAGGCACTGCTTGTGCATGGATGCGCCGAAACCGTCGGAGCCGGAGATCATGCCGATCTTGGTGATGCCGTTCTTCTTCATGTCCTCGAAGATCTTCGCGCAGGCCATACGGTCCGTGTGCGGGGTCTTGAAGGTGAAGGGACGGACGGGATCGATGATCTCGATCGCGCCCGCAAGCGAGATGAACGGGACTTCGGCATCCTCGAAGACGGGGATGATGGCCATGGAGGTGCCCGTCGTCGTGCCGCCGATCACGGCGACGACCTCGTCGTCCTCTACCAGGCGGGTGGCGAAGGTGCGCGCCTTGTTCGGGTCGCCACCGTCGTCATAGACGATCAGGTCGATCTTCTCGCCATTGACGCCGCCGGCCGCATTGATCTCCTCAACCAGCATCTTCAGCGTCTTGGCTTCCGGATCACCAAGGAAGGAGGCAGGGCCGGTCTCCGAAAGGGTCGCGCCGATCTTGATATCGGCAAGGGCAGGCGCGGCAAAGCCGAGGACGAAGGCCAGCGTGCCGGCGAGCGCGGTGGTGGTGAGCGAAAATTTCATGTCGGTTTCTCCTCCCAACAAAGACAAAGGTTAAAGCGAAAACTCCTCACGCCGCCGCGGGGCGGCGCCACATCACCACGCGGAACCGGTTCGCGACGAAGGCCGCATCCGTCAGGCTGGCATTGCCCGCCGGATTGGCACCGGTAACGTGGAAATCGCTGAAGGCGGCGCTCTGGTTGACATAGATGCCGCCGGTCAGGTTGACGGAAAGATTGACGCCCGCCGTGGCGAAACGATCGGCCGCGGCAAGAATCTGGGTTTCATCCGCCGCGTAGAGCGCCGCCGTGATCGCCCCCTTGCGCTCGGCAAGCCTGGCAGCATGGTCGATGCCGTCCTCGACGTCATCAACCGCAACGACGAAAGCGATGGGACCGAAGCGTTCCTCCGCGTAAGAATCCGCATCCGCTGCATCGACGACGAGGATCAAAGGCGTTGCAGTGCGAGCGCCATCGAGGCCTTCGACGGGCGCCGAGTCACGGACGATGCGGCCAAGCGACCGGGCCGTCGCAATGCGGGCGAGCGTCGCCGGATTGGCGATGGCCCCACAGACACCGGCCGCACGCGCCGGATCGGCAAGCAGACCATCGATGGCAGCCGCGATGCCAGCCGCAACCTCGTCGAAACTCTTGTGGCCTTCATTCGTCGCAATGCCGCCGCGTGGGACAAAAATATCCTGCGGCGCCGTGCACATCTGGCCGGAATAGAGCGAGAGCGAGAAGGCGATATTGCTGCACATGCCGGCAAAATCATCCGTCGCACCGATGACGATCGAGTTGACGCCGGCCTCTTCGGTGTAGACATCGGCATGACCGGCGTTTTCGCGCACCCAGGCACCGAACGTATTGGAACCGGTATAGTCGATGATGGCGACGGCAGGATGCTGCACGAGATCCCTGGTGATCTCGGCACCGGGCGCATCGGCGGCGAGCAGCACGATATCGGCCGCAAACCCCTCTTCCACGAGCACCTGCCGCGCGACTTCGACGGTGATGGCAAGCGGCAGGATCGCCGCCGGATGCGGCTTGACGATGATGGTATTGCCCGTGACGAGGCTGGCGAAAAGGCCCGGATAGCTGTTCCAGGTCGGGAACGTATTGCAGCCGATGACGAGGGAAATACCGCGCGGCACGATGCGCCAGTGCTTTTCCATGACGATCGGCGCGCCCTTGCCCTGCGGCTTGGTCCAGGTCGCCTGCGCCGGTATGCGGCTCATCTCGGCATGGGCATAGGCGACGGCCTCGAGGCCACGATCCTGCGCATGTGGGCCACCGGCCTGGAAGGCCATGGCGAAGGCCTGGCCCGTCGTGTGCATGACGGCATTTGCCATCTCGAAGCTGCGGGCATTGAGGCGGGCAAGGATTTCGAGACAGATGCCGGCGCGTATGTCCGGCGAGGCCGCGGCCCATTGCGGGGCGACCGCACGCGAGGCCATGACCAGCATGTCGGCAGAGGCGGCGGGATACGTGATGCCGAGGGTCGGCCCATACGGCGAAACCTCGGCACCGACGCGCCCTTCGGCCGGATGATCGACGAGATCGAACGCCGCATCGAGCCGTGCCGTATAGGCGGCAAGGCCATCGTCCTTTGCCGTTTCACCGTATATCTTGCCACTCGGCACTTCGGGATAGACGGTCCAGAAATCACGCTTGGCGGCCGCTTCGATTGCGGCGGCCAGCGTCGGGCGATGGCGCTCGAAAAGTCCGGTCATCTCTGGCTCCTCCAGTCAGTGCTTTTATAATTGACTGACCGGTCGGTTTATGCAAGAGTTTTTTTACGGTCGCCGCTGGGAAGGGCGACAGGGAGGAACCATGACCACTTCCGACACCATTCTGTCGGCGCTCGCCGATGGCGTTCTGAGCCTCACGCTGAACCGCCCGGACAAGCTTAACGCCTTTAACGACGAGATGCACCTTGCACTGCGCGCCGGCTTCGAGCGCGCCCATGCGGATGATGCGGTACGCGCCGTACTGCTGACCGGTGCCGGCCGCGGCTTCTGCGCCGGCCAGGATCTCGGCGACCGCGATCCCAAGAAAGGCGTACCGGACCTCGGCCACACGATCGAGACCTACTACAATCCCCTGCTGCGCCTTATCCGCAGCCTCGAAAAACCTGTCATCTGCGCGGTCAACGGCGTCGCCGCCGGCGCGGGTGCCAATATCGCCTTTGCCTGTGATATCACGCTCGCCGCCCGCTCCGCCCGCTTCATCCAGGCCTTCGCCAAGATCGGCCTGGTGCCCGATTCCGGCGGCACCTGGAGCCTGCCCCGCCTGATCGGCGAGGCGCGCGCCAAGGCGCTTGCGCTCACCGCAGAACCGCTCGGCGCGGAAACCGCCGCCGACTGGGGCCTCATCTGGCGCGCCGTCGACGACGACAGGCTGATGGAAGAGGCGAGCGCTCTCGCCGTACGCCTTGCCGCCGGCCCGACCAAAGGTCTCGGCATGACGAAACGCGCCATCCAGGCCGCCGCCACCAATTCTCTCGACCAGCAGCTCGACCTCGAGCGCGACCTGCAGCGCGCGGCCGGTCGCAGCGCCGACTACGCCGAGGGCGTTTCCGCCTTCCTCGAAAAGCGCAAGCCGGAGTTCTCCGGCAAATGAGCGCCGCCGAGCTTTCTCCGCAAGCGCTCGCCGAAGCCTGCGCCAAGGCGATGTGGGATGACGACAACGCCACCCGTCATCTCGGCATGGAGCTCGTTGCCATCGCACCCGGCGAAGCGGCCATTGTCATGACCATCGCCGAGACCATGACCAACGGCCACGGCACCTGTCACGGCGGCTACATCTTCACACTGGCGGATTCGGCCTTCGCCTTCGCCTGCAACACCTACAACCAGCGCACCGTCGCCCAGCACTGTTCAGTGACCTTCATCGCGCCGGCCTTCCGGGGCGACAGGCTGACCGCGACGGCGAAGGAGGTGTCGCGCCGCGGTCGTGGCGGCATCTACGACATCCGCATCACCAACCAGGAGGGCGAGCATGTCGCGGAATTCCGCGGCCACTCGCGAACAGTCAAGGGCACCCATCTGCCGGAGTGAGGCAGAGGGCACACTATCCCGCATTCTCGGAGGAGATTTTCATGGAAGACCTGTCCCCCCGCCCCGGAGACCTCGAAGCGATCGAGACTGCCTCCCGCGATGAGATTTCCGCGCTGCAGCTTGAGCGCATGAAATGGTCACTGACCCACGCCTACGAGAATTCGCCTTTCTATCGTCAGCGCTTCGACGCGGCAGGCGTACACCCCTCCGACCTCAAGACACTCGCCGACCTTTCAAAATTCCCCTTCACCACCAAGAAGGACCTGCGCGACACCTACCCGTTCGGCATGTTCGCCGTACCCCGTGAGAAGCTGGCGCGCATCCACGCCTCGTCGGGCACGACCGGCAAGCCCACCGTTGTCGGTTACACGAAGAACGACATCGACACCTGGGCGAACGTCGTCGCCCGCTCGATCCGCGCCTCGGGCGGCCGGGCCGGCGATGTCGTGCATGTCGCCTATGGCTATGGCCTCTTCACCGGCGGTCTCGGCGCGCATTACGGCGCGGAACGGGCGGGCTGTACCGTGGTGCCGATCTCCGGTGGCATGACGGAACGCCAGGTCACCCTGATGCAGGATTTCAAGCCGCGCATCATCATGGTCACGCCCTCCTACATGCTCTCCATCCTCGACGAATTCCGTCGCCAGGGCGTCGATCCGCGGGAAAGCTCGCTCGCCGTCGGTATTTTCGGCGCCGAGCCCTGGACAAACGCCATGCGGGAGGAGATCGAGCAGTCCTTCGACATGCACGCCGTCGACATCTACGGCCTGTCGGAGGTCATGGGGCCAGGCGTCGCCAATGAATGCGTCGAGACAAAGGACGGCCTGCACATCTGGGAAGACCATTTCTACCCCGAAATCATCGATCCGGTCACCGGTGCGGTGCTGCCGGACGGCGAGATCGGCGAGCTGGTCTTCACCACGCTTACCAAGGAAGGCCTGCCGATCATCCGCTATCGCACGCGCGATCTGACGCGGCTGCTGCCCGGCACCGCCCGCTCGATGCGCCGCATGGAAAAGGTCACTGGCAGGTCCGACGACATGATGATCCTGCGCGGCGTCAACGTCTTCCCGACACAGATCGAGGAACAGATCCTGAAATGTCGCGGCCTCGCGCCGCATTTCCAGATCGAGCTGACACGCTCGGGCCGCATGGACAACATGACCGTGCATGTGGAGTGCACGCTCGAGGCAGCCGACGAGGGTTCTCGCACGGGTTCGGCCAAGGAACTCGCCCACCACATCAAGAGCGTGGTCGGGGTCTCGACGAAGATCACGGTGCACGAGCCCGGCGGCGTCGCCCGCTCGGAAGGCAAGGCAAAACGGGTGGTCGACAACCGCCCGAAGGAATGAAAGGCCGGGCGGAACAATTCCAGCAGTCGCGCGAGGAATGATTTTGCGTCCGGAGTTGTGTAGAAACAAAGAGATGGGGAATCTTCGCCGTTAGAAGAAGGATGAAGGTCCCCTATCCCGGAACCGGGTTGACTGTGTATAGGGAGGGCAGCCACCTTCCCGGAAGCAGCCGGGCAAAGCAAAGCAGGATAAAATGGCACGCACGCGCGCAGTTGATTTCGAGGAAAAACAGCGCGGCATTCTCTCGAGTGCCGCCGCGGTCTTTGCCGAGATGGGCATGGAGAAAGCCTCCATGTCTATGATCGCCTCGCACAGCAATGTCTCCAAGGCGCTGCTCTATCACTATTATCCGAGCAAGGATGCGCTGATCTTCGACATCGTACGCACGCACCTGACGGAGCTGGCAAACGCCATCGAAGCCGCCGACCGACCAGACGTCGCCCCGCAGGATCGCCTGCGGCTTCTCGTGAAGGCCGTACTGGCGAACTACGAGGGTCGGGACAACGAGCACAAGGTGCAGCTCAACGGCACCAGCGCACTTTCCCTCGAACAGCTTTCCGAACTGCAGGCGATCGAGCGGCAGATCGTCAAGCGCTTCTCCGGCGTCATCCGCGACATCAACCCGGATCTCAACAAGGACCGGCCGCTGCTGATGCCCGTCACCATGTCGCTCTTCGGCATGATGAACTGGGTCTATATGTGGTTCCGCCCGAACGGGCCAGTGACGCGGGATGAGTATGCGGATATCGCGACGACGCTGATCCTTGAGGGCGTCAAAGCCGTTACGTAAGCAAAAACTAACCGTCGTCCGATCGTTCCACGTCCTTGCCCGTCGCGGCGACCGATTCCAGCCGCTCGGCAAATTCACGCCGCAGCGTGCGGCGCAACTCTGCCGCCTTGTAGCGCCTGGCATCCACCGGATCCGTCGGCTGCAACTCCGGCACACGCACCGGCTTTCCCGCTTCGTCCACGGCGACCATGGTGAAATAACAGGAATTGGTGTGCCGGCGGTGGCCGGAGCGGATGTTCTCCGCCTCGACGCGAATGCCGATCTCCATGGAGGTTCGGCCGGTATGGTTCACCGAAGCGCGAAAGGTGACGAGTTCGCCGACATGGATCGGCTCCTTGAACATCACCTGATCGACCGAAAGCGTCACCGCATATTGCTGCGAATAACGCGAGGCGCAGGAGAAGGCGACGCGATCGAGCAGGTTCAGAAGCGCGCCACCGTGAACCTTTCCGGAAAAATTCGCCATGTCCGGCGTCATCAAAACGGTCATTTCCAGGCGGCGCGGGTCCATGCGGTCAGTCTCTCGTTTTGGCCACCATGGTCAGCACGTCGTACTGCGCGACGGTGGCGCCCGTCTGGTTGGTCACGTTGCAATCCCAGCGCACCTCGCCGTGCTCGGCATTGGCGCGCGGGTTGATCTCCTTGCAGGTGAGCTGCACTTGCAGCGTATCACCCGGATTGACCGGTGTCAGGAAGCGCAGATTGTCGACGCCGTAATTGGCCAGCACCGGGCCCGGCGCCGGATCGACGAACAGGCCGGCGGCGAAAGAGACGATGAGGTAGCCATGCGCCACGCGCCCGTCGAAGAACGGGTTCGCCCTGGCCGCGTCCTCGTCCATGTGGGCATAAAAAGTGTCGCCGGTGAAATGGGCGAAATGCTCGATATCGTCGAGCGTCACCGTGCGCGTGGCGGTGATGAGCTGGTCGCCGATCTTCAGTTCCGCCAGCGATTTGCGGAACGGATGCTCGCCGCCCGCCCGCGCCTCCGCGCCCGGCAACCAGCGGCCGGTGACGGCGGAAAGCATGGTCGGCGCGCCCTGAATGGCGGTACGCTGCATGTAGTGCTTGACGCCGCGCATGCCGCCCAGTTCCTCGCCGCCGCCCGCGCGGCCGGGGCCGCCATGCACGAGGCCCGGCAGCGGCGAACCGTGGCCGGTGGATGTCTTGGCGCTGACGCGGTTACCGATCATCACGCGACCATGGAAGGGGGCAAGGCCGAGTACCACCTCTTGGGCAAAACCCGGATCGTTGGTGAAGACCGAGGCGACGAGGCTGCCCTTGCCGCGCCGGGCGAGATCGACCGCCTCTTCCGCCGTGTCATAGGGCATGACGGTGCTGACCGGGCCGAAGGCCTCGACATCGTGCACGGCGCGGGCCGAGCCCGGCTTGTCGCAATAGAGCAGCACCGGATTGAGGAAGGCCCCGGCCACGGCGTCGCCGGACTGGACGCTCGGATTGTCGGGGTCGCCGGCGACGATCTCGGCGTCGGCGGAGAGATCGCGGATACGGGCGCGAACTTCTTCGCGCTGGTCGAGGCTGGCGAGCGGGCCCATGCGTACGGCTTCGTCGGCGGGATTGCCGATCGCCGTCTTCGCAAGACGCGCGCCAAGACTTTCGATGAGGGCCTCGCTATAGGCGCGCGGGGCGATGACGCGGCGGATCGCCGTACATTTCTGGCCGGCTTTCACCGTCATCTCGCGGGCGACTTCCTTGACGAAGAGGTCGAATTCCTCCGTACCGGGCGCGGCGTCGAGGCCGAGCACGGCGGCGTTGAGGCTGTCGGCCTCCATGGTGAAGCGCACCGAGTTTTCGATGATCGCCTTGTGCGTCTTGAGGCACTGGCCGGTGGCGGCCGAACCGGTGAAGGTGACGGCGTCCTGTCCTTCGACGTGATCGAGCAGGTCGCCGACCGAGCCGCAGACGAGCTGCAACGCGCCTTCCGGCAGGATGCCGGTCTCGACGATACGGCGGACCATCAGTTCGGTGAGATAGGCCGTCTGGCTCGCCGGCTTGACGATGGCGGGAACGCCGGCGATCAGCGTCGGGGCGAGCTTTTCCAGCATGCCCCAGCAGGGGAAGTTGAAGGCGTTGATATGCACCGCGACGCCCTGCAACGGGGTCAGGATATGCTGCGCGGCAAAGGTGTTGTCCTTGGAGAGCGGCTCCACGTCGCCATCGAGCAGGACGCGGGTGTTCGGCAATTCGCGCCGGCCCTTGGAAGCATAGGAGAGCAGCGTGCCGATGCCGCCCTCGATATCGACCCAGCTATCGGCGCGGGTCGCACCCGTGGCGGTAGAAAGTGCGTAAAACTCCTCCTTCTTCTCCATCAGCGCCTGGCCGAGCGCCTTCAGCATGGCGGCGCGCTCGTGGAAGGACATGCGCCGCAGCGCCGGGCCGCCCTTGTCGCGGCCGTGGGCGAGGATCGCCTTGAAATCGATGCCGGAGGAATCGATGAAGGCGACCGGATCGCCCGTCGCGGCGTCGAGCAGGGGCACGCCCTCCTTCGCACCGACGACCCAAGCGCCGCCGACATAGCTTTCGAGCCGGCGCGGCCGGTTTGCCATGACGTTCATCTCAATGTCCTTCCTGTTTTTTTCGCAATCACGGACGGAAAACCGCTTCACACTTTTCCTGGGATTGCTCAGTTCAATCCAAGCGCAGCGAGCTGCGCATCGACCTCGGCTCGCCATTCGGCCAGCTGGGTCTCGTTGGGCGTATGCCGCAGGCCGAAACGCGACAGCGTTTCGAAGCGGGCGGAGCCGGAATGGCCAAAACTGGCGGCGACGCGCGGATACCAGTAGGCGACGGAAGCCTGCGCTTTGGCGCGGCCCTCCTCGTCACCGGCGATGCGCACAAGGCCGGCAAGGCCAAGCTCCGCATGGCGCGTCTCGCGCGGCAGGATGGCGCGGAAAATCTCGGCGAGCGGCTGGTAGGAGACGCGCGACAGTTCCTTCAACTGCACGACGCTCGCCCGGCCCATCAGCACGTTCATGACGACGGCATCCACCCAGCCTTGCAGCGGATAGTGGAAGACGGAGAGGCGCATGTCGCCGCCCTGCCGTGCCGCGCCGATATCGGCCTCGCGGGAAAGCCGCTCGGCCCACGGATGGTGCACGGCGTAGCGCCCGCCATTCGCGCCGAAGGTTTCCATGACCTGCAAGACCTTGCCGGCGTGATCGGCCTTTTCCAGCACGATGCGGGCGGCGGAGATGCGCTCCTGAATGCCCGGCGCATCGTTGATCGTATCGGCGAAGCCGGCGGAACCGGCCAGTTCGCTGTCGACAAAGCTCGCCATGAGGCGCAAGAGTTCGCCGCGATAGCGCGGCGGCACGTTGGCGGGCGAGGAGAGAACGCCGCCCTCAGCCAGATAATCCTCGATCGGCATCGTATCGGACATGGAAATTCCCCTTACTGGTCGTAGCTGACGACGATGCGGTCGGTGAGCGGGAAGCACTGGCAGGTCAGCACATAGCCCTGGCGCACCTCGTAATCCTCAAGCGCGTGGTTGACCTCCATCTCGGCCTCGCCCTCAATGATCTTGGCGCGGCAGGTTGAACAGACGCCGGCCTTGCAGGCATAGGGCACGTCCATGGCGTTTTCGAGCGCGGCGTCGAGCAGGCTCTGGCCCTGTTTCGGGAACTTGAAGGTGCGGGTCGCGCCGTCGAGCGTGACGGTGGCCTCGCAGGCCGCGCCCTGGTCCGTACCGTTCGCCTTCTCCACCCTGGCGCGCGCCCGGCCGGGCTGCGAGGAGGCGAAGAGTTCGAACTTGATCTGGTCGTCACGCAGGCCATGCTCACGAAGGGCGGCAGCGATCGCCAGCATCATCGGCTCCGGGCCGCAGATGAAGGCGGTCGTCACAGATTTCGGGTCGATCCAGTTCCTGAACAGCGCCGCGCACTTTTCACCGTCGATGCGGCCGGTGAAGAGGTCGATATCCTGCGCCTCGCTTTCGAGGATATGCAGCACCGAGAAGCGCCCAAGATAAAGGTTTTTCAAGTCCTCCAGTTCCTCGCGGAACATGATCGAGCTGATCTGGCGGTTGGCGTAGACCAGCGTGAAGCGCGCGCGCGGTTCACGCGACAGCACCGTCTTGATGATCGAGAGCACCGGCGTGATGCCGCTGCCGCCGGCAAAGCCGAGATAGTGTTTTGCGGCGTCCGGCTCCAGCGCGGTGAAGAACGCGCCCATCGGGGGCATGGCCTCCAGCGTGTCGCCGGCCTTCAGGCTTTCGTTGACCCAGGTGGAGAAACAGCCGCCGTCGACGCGCTTGATGCCGACCTTCAGGACACCCTCGTCCTTGCCGGCGCAGATCGAATAGGAGCGGCGCAGCTCCTCGTCCTCGAACTTGCGGCGGAAGGTCAGGTACTGGCCTTGCGTGAAGTCGAAGACAGCGCGGTCCTCTTCGGACGGCCGGAGCGTGACCACGACCGCGTCGCGCGTCTCGCGGCGAACGTCGGTCACGGTCAGGGAATGAAAACGTGCCATGTGCGGGCCTTCTCCCTAGAGCATTTCCAGCCGGAGCGGCATCGCTTCGGCGTCGGATCATGCGGTAAAAACAGGAAACCAGAGCGTGTCAGGCGAATTCCGGTTCGCCGGAATCGCTTCCGGTCAGATGCACTTGAAATAGTCGAACGGTTCCAGGCAGTCCGTGCAGCGGTAGCTCGCCTTGCAGGGCGTCGAGCCGAACTGGCTGATCTTTTCCGTGTTCGCCGAGCCGCAGCGCGGACAGGCGATGGTCAGGTTCGAACGGCCGGAGAGCCGGTCGATGCGTTTCATCAAGACGCCGTCGGCGGCCGTGCCGTCGATCGGCGGGGCGATGCCGTAGTCGCGCAGCTTCTCCCGGCCTTCGGCGCTGATCCAGTCCGTCGTCCAGGCGGGCGAGAGACGGCGCTCCAGCTTCACCTTGGCAAGGCCCTTTCCGGTGAGCGCCGTCTCGATATCGAGATTGATCACCGTGGTGGCGGGACAGCCCGAATAGGTCGGTGTCACCGTCACGACAAGCGTATCGTCCCGCCATTCGACATCGCGGATAATGCCGAGATCGGTGAGCGAGATGACCGGGATTTCCGGGTCCGGCACTTCGGAAAGCCAGTGCCAGACCTCCTTGACCGAGGGACGAAGCGCCGGGTCCATCGCCGCCTCCTACCAGGTCGCGCCCGGATAGGCGCGTTGCAGGAACTGCATCTCGGTGAGGATGAAGCCGAGATGCTCGGTGTGAACGCCGCGCCGGCCGCCCTTGTGCATGTAGCCGTCGGCCGGCTTCTTCAGCGTGCCCTCGGAGAGCGTCTCCGCGACGATCTCGTCCCAGCCCGCCTTGAGGCTTGCGGGGGTCGGGATGATGCCGGCCTCGGCCAGTTCGGCATCGAGCGCATCGCTCATGAACATCTCGCCGGTGAAGGGCCAGAGCTCATCCAGCGCCTCCTGCATGCGGCGGTGGCTTTCCGCCGTGCCGTCGCCGAGGCGGATGACCAGATCACGGCTGCGGTCGAGATGGTAGGAGACTTCCTTGAACGCCTTTTCCGCGATCTCGGCGATGCGGGTGTCGGAAGACCCCTTCAGCGCCTTGAGGAGCAGATAGTGCCAGGCGTCGAACAGGAACTGCCGCATCAGCGTCTTGCCGAAATCGCCGTTCGGGCGCTCGACGATGAGGATGTTGCGGAATTCGTAACCGTCGCGCAGATAGGCGAGATCGTCGGCGGAACGGCCCTTGCCTTCCACCTCGCCGGCAAGGCCGAGCCAGAGCTGCGTCTGGCCGATCAGGTCGAGCGCGGTGTTGGCGAGCGCGATATCCTCCTCCAGCGCGGGCGAGTGCCCGCACCATTCGGAAACGCGATGGCCGAGGATCAGCGTGTTGTCGCCGATGCGCAGCAGGAATTCGAGAAGCGCCGCGCCCGCCATCACATGTGCCCCACTTCGTCCGGAATGTCGAAGAAGGTCGGGTGACGGTAGACCTTGGAATTCGACGGATCGAACAGCGGGCCCTTTTCCGAGGGCGCGCTGGCGGTGATTTCTGAGGATTTCACCACCCAGATGCTGACGCCCTCGTTGCGGCGCGTATAGACGTCGCGGGCGTTGTTGACAGCCATTTCGGCGTCAGGCGCATGCAGGCTCCCGACATGGCGATGGTTGAGGCCGTGCTGGCCTCGGATGAAAACTTCCCAAAGCGGCCATTCGCTGGACATCGTGCTCTCTCCCTTACTCGGCGGCGATTTTTGCCGCAGCGCGGCGGTCGGCGGCCTTTTCGGCATGCGCCGTCAGGCCGTCACGGAACCAGGCGCCGTCATTCCAGGCCTTCTTGCGGGCGTTGAGGCGCTCCGCATTGCACGGGCCGTTGCCGGCGATCACGTTGAAGAATTCCTCCCAATCCGGCTCGCCGAAATCGTGGCCGCCCTTTTCCTCGTTCCACTTGAGGTCCGGATCCGGCACGGTGAGGCCGAGATATTTTGCCTGCGGCACGGTCTGGTCGACGAATTTCTGGCGCAGCTCGTCGTTGGAGTTCTGCTTGATCTTCCAGGCCATCGACTGCGCCGAATGCACGGAGGCATCGTCCGAGGGGCCGAACATCATGAGGGACGGCCACCACCAGCGGTTCAGCGCGTCCTGCACCATGGCCTTCTGGGCCGCCGTGCCCTTCACCATCTTCATCAGGGCGTCATACCCCTGGCGCTGGTGAAAGCTTTCTTCCTTGCAGATGCGCACCATGGCCCGCGCATAGGGGCCGTAGGAACAGCGCTGCAACGGCACCTGGTTCATGATGGCCGCGCCATCGACCAGCCAGCCGATCGCACCGATATCGGCCCATGTCAGCGTCGGATAGTTGAAGATCGAGGAATATTTGGCCTTGCCGGAATGCAACTGCTCGTACATCTGGTCGCGGCTGATGCCGAGCGTTTCGGCGGCGCAATAGAGGTAGAGGCCGTGGCCGGCCTCGTCCTGCACCTTGGCGAGCAGGATCGCCTTTCTTTCCAAGGTGGGTGCGCGGGTGATCCAGTTGCCTTCCGGCAATTGGCCGACGATTTCCGAATGGGCGTGCTGGCTGATCTGGCGCACAAGCGTCTTGCGATAACCCTCGGGCATCCATTCCTTCGGCTCGATCTTCTGGCCGGCGTCGACGCGCTCCTGGAAGGCGCGCTCCACGGGGTCCATCTCGTCGAGGGACCGGACGCGAGCGGCATCGGTCTTCACCATCTGGGCATACATGGTCTTTCCTCCTTGCTGGCGCGTCAGACGCGCTCGAGAATGATGGCGATGCCCTGGCCGACGCCGATGCACATGGTACAGAGTGCATAACGCCCGCCCTGGCGGTGGAGCTGGTAGGTGGCTGTCGTGACGAGCCGCGCGCCGCTCATGCCGAGCGGATGGCCAAGCGCGATGGCGCCACCGTTCGGGTTCACATGCGGCGCATCATCCGGCAGGCCGAGATCGCGCAGAACCGCGAGCGCCTGCGAGGCGAAGGCTTCGTTGAGTTCGATGACGTCCATCTGGCCGAGCGTCAGGCCGGCGCGTTCCAGCACCCGGCGCGCCGCCGGCGCGGGGCCGAACCCCATGATGCGCGGCTCAAGCCCCGCCGCCGCCATGGCGACGACGCGCGCCTTCGGCGTCAGGCCCTGCGCCTTGGCGGTCGCCTCATTGGCGATGAGCAAGGCGGCCGCGCCGTCATTGACACCCGAGGCGTTACCCGCGGTGACAGAGAGGTCCGGGCCGTTGACGCCCTTCAGCTTGGCAAGCTGCTCGGCCGTCGTGCCGGGACGGGGATGTTCGTCGGTGTCGACAACCAGCGGATCGCCCTTCTTCTGCGGCACGGAAACGGACACGATCTCATCGGCAAAAAGGCCGGCCTCATGCGCGGCCGCCCAACGGGCCTGGCTCAGCGCAGCAAAAGCATCCTGGTCTTCGCGGCTGACGGCAAAGTCGGCGGCGACATTGTCGGCCGTCTGCGGCATGGAATCGACGCCGAAGGCCTTCTTCATCTTCGGATTGACGAAGCGCCAGCCGATGGTCGTGTCATAGACGGCATTGGCACGCGAAAAGGCGCTGTCGGCCTTCGGCATGACGAAGGGCGCGCGGCTCATGCTCTCGACGCCGCCGGCGATGACGAAATCGCAGTCGCCGGCGCGGATGGCGCGGGCGGCCATGCCGACGGCGTCCATGCCGGAGCCGCAGAGGCGGTTGACGGTGGTGCCGGGAATGGAGACGGGAAGGCCGGAGAGCAGCACGGCCATGCGGCCGACATTGCGGTTGTCCTCGCCGGCCTGGTTGGCGCAGCCGTAGATGAGATCGTCCACCTTCGACCAGTCGACTTGCGGGTTGCGCGCCATCAGCCCGGAGAGCGGCACGGCCGCCAGATCGTCGGCGCGGACCGACGACAGCAGCCCGCCATAACGGCCGATGGGCGTACGAACGGCGTCGCAGATAAAGGCTTCGGACACGCGGCTTCCTCCCTGATATCCAAGGGTCGATCCGTTCCTCCAGAAACATTAACCGACCGATCGGTTATCTATTTAGCACTCGACACATCACAAATCAATGGGATTTTCCCTAAATTCTGTGATGTCTCATCGCAGCAGCAAGCATCATACCACAAACCATGCTTTTCCCTATGAAAAGTCGACCCGGCGTGCCTCGCGCAACAGGGAAAGACGACGCAGCGTTGCCTCGCTCGCTTCCGGCAAGGCACCGGCCGCCGTGACGAAATGGCGGGCGACATGCAGATCCGCCTCGGGGGAGAGGCCGAGGTAAAGGTCGGCAAAGAGCGCCCTGGCCGCCTCTCCCGGCCAGTCCATGGGCAGGGCCGTCTGCGGCAGGCGCGGATCGCGCAGTACGACGAGACGGAACTGGTGCACGAGCACCAGCCGGGCGACGAGGCTTTCCGCTGCGCCGAGCCGCACCCCGCCGGCAAGGAGATCGGCGAGGCGCCCGAAGCGCCGGAGGAAGCCGTCATAGGCCTCGGCATGCAGCGCAAGGTCCCAATGGTCGGCCGCAAAGGCGCCAAGGTCCCCCTCGCCGCTAACCACGTCACCCCGGAACACGACGGCCGGTTGCTTGAGAAGCGGGAGGGCGCGCGCACCCACCGCTAACCGCGGCCCAAGCCGGGCATGGCCTGCCCGCTCAAGGGTCTGCATCGCCTCGTCTGGCGCCGTTCCGGTCAACTGCACAAAATGCCACTCGGCCGCTTCCGGTGGACCGAAGAGCAGGCGGGCAGCGGCGGCAAACTCCGCCCGAGCGGGCGCGGCGAGGCGGTAGAAGCTTCGCCGCCCTTCCCGCTCTCCGGACAATTGCCCGGCCGCGACAAGGCGCGAGACGGCGGTGCGCACCAACGTCTCGCTGATGCCGATGGCAGCACAGGTCTCGATGAGGTTGCCGGTCCACACCACGCCGCCCCGCGGCTCCACGACATCGCCATAGATGGTGACGATGAAGCTGGCGGCCTTCAGCGGGCTCTCCTCGATGATGGTCCTGAGCATCGCGCCAAACATGCTCTCCATCCTGTCCTTGTCCGCCGGCAAACCAGCCCCCTGCCCTCGTTCCATTTCGATAGTGGCCGAGGACTAGCCCAGAATAGGCCGTGGCGGGAAGCCCCGCCCGGAAATCCGCAGATAAAGGCATATTCTCGTCAGCAAATATTAAGTTGCATCTGCCATCGTCCGTCGATCGTCGGAGGCCGGGCAGAACCCTTCCCGAGCAGACAGGGCGCGTGGGGACAGACGAACCGCGATGAACGACCGGAATACGCAGCTCTCCCTTCACGGGCTGGGATGTTACATCCCCGCCATCGTCGTCGCATTTGCCGCGCTGATCGCCATTTTCCTTGCCGATTCCCAGAAGCAGCGGCTGGAAGAGGAGTACCTGCGCTCCTTCACCACGGAACAGCTCGGCGTGCTGCGCTCGCGCCTCGAAGGCAATATCCAGGGTGACATCAATCTCGTACAGGGCCTCGTCGCGGCGCTCTCGACAGAGCCCGACATGTCACCGAGCCGCTTTGCCGACCTTGCCGGTCGCATCTTCCGCAAGGACACGCAGCTGCGCAATCTTGCCATCGCGCCGGACTTCGTCGTCTCGCTCGTCTATCCGGTCAAGGGGAACGAGCGCAGCATCGGCCTTGACTACCGCAAGAACGAGCGCCAGCGCGCCGCGGCCATGCAGGTGAAGGCGCTCGACCGGCTCATCGTCACCGGCCCGGTCGATCTGGTGCAGGGCGGGCGCGGCGTGATCGCGCGCTACCCGATCCATGCCGGGCGGAACAACGCCTTCATCGGCATCGCCTCCGCCGTGATCGACCTCGACAGGCTCCTGGACAACAGCGGCTTCGGAAAAGACCTCAAGGTCGCCGTTTCGCTTTCCAGCCGGCCGCATGTCGGCGGCGAGGCACGAACCTTCTTCAGCACGGCCACCCCCGTCGACGCCGACCCCGTCGTCATGACGATCGACATCGGCCACGAAGCCTGGACCATGTCTGCAGCGCCATTGGGTGGCTGGCGCCAGCCGTCCGCCGATCTCACCCTGTTTCGCACCGGCCTCGCGCTGCTGGCCATCATCATCGTCGCCCCCATGTTCTGGGTCGGTTACCTGATGAAGGACCGCCATCGGCATATCCTGGCGCTTCAGGACCGGGAGGATCAGCTGGAAACCGTCTCGCAACGCCTGCAGCTCGCGCTCGACGCCTCGCGCGTCGGCGTTTGGGAATTCGACACGGAATTGGCGACACTCACCTGGGACGCCCGCATGCGCGCCCTCTACAACGTGCCGCCCGACCAGCCAATCTGCCGCTACGAGGACTGGCGCACCGCGCTTCATCCCGACGATCTGGAAGAAGCCGAACGCGTTTTTTCGGACGCCATCGAGGCCGAGAGGCCCTATCTCACGGAATTCCGCGTCCTGACCGTCGGCGGCGACATCCGCCATATCCGCGCGCACGGCATGACCTATCGCGCCTCGTCAGGCGCAAAGCGTATCGTCGGCGCGAACTGGGATGTGACGGAGGACATCCGCCTCCAGGCCGAACTGCTTGAGGCCAAGCTGACGGCGGAGGCGCAGAACCGCGCCCTGGAAGACGCTCGCCTCGTTCTGGAGCACAATTCACTGCACGATGCCCTCACCCGGCTTCCCAACCGGCGTTTCCTCGACCAGCAGCTCGCGCTGGCCGGTATCGGCGAGGACACCCGTCCCCTCACCCTGTTGCATATCGACCTCGACCGCTTCAAGGACATCAACGACACGCTCGGCCACGCCGCCGGCGACGAGGTGCTGAAACAGGCGGCCGGTGTACTGCGCGCCCATATTCCGGCAGCGGACTTTATCGCCCGCATCGGCGGGGACGAATTCGTGCTCCTGTCGCGCCGTGAGCCTGTAGAGGCCGATTTCGGCACCCTCTCCGCCCGCCTCATCGAGGCGATCAGCGAGCCGATGGCGATCGAAGGCCATGACTGTCGTATCGGTGCGAGCATCGGCATTGCAACGCGCAACGATGCGGAAGAATCCGCCGAGCAGTTGCTCGTCAATGCCGATATCGCGCTCTACGAAGCCAAGCGCCGTGGGCGCAACCGCGTGGAAGCCTTCAACGACGAGCTCCGCCTGCGCACCGTGGAGGTCAAGCGGCTCGGCGACGACATTCTGCGCGGTCTCGAACGCGGAGAATTCCACCCCTACTTCCAACCGCAATTCGATGCCGAAACGCTGGAGATCGTCGGCGTCGAGGCGCTGGCACGCTGGCAGCACCCAACACGCGGCATCATCATGCCCGATGTGTTCCTGCCCGTGGCCGAGACCCTCAATGTTGTCGCCCGGATCGACGAGGCCATCCTCGAACAGGCCCTGTTCCAATCCATGCGCTGGGAGGGACAGGATCTCGGCATCGCCCGCGTCTCCGTCAATGTCTCCTGTCAGCGCCTGCGCGACGACAACCTTCTCGAAAAGCTGCGCGCGATGAACATTCGCCCGGGTTCACTGACCTTCGAACTGCTGGAATCGATATCCTTCGATACGCTCGACGACGGGCTGAAGCAGGCCATCGACGGCATAAAATCCCTCGGCATCGAAATCGAGATCGACGATTTCGGCACCGGCCACGCCTCCATCGTGAGCCTCCTGGAGCTGTCTCCGGCGCGGCTGAAGATCGACCGCCGGCTGGTGCAGCCGCTGCTCGAATCCACGGCACAGCAGAGCCTCGTCCGCTCGATCATCGATATCGGCAAGGTGCGCGATATTGAGACGGTTGCGGAGGGTGTCGAAACATTGGCCCATGCCGAGCTGCTGCGCGGCCTCGGCTGCCATATCCTGCAGGGCTATGCCTTTGCCCGGCCCATGGGCGCGGATGATTTCCTCGCCTTCGCCAAGGCTCGCAGCTGGATGCTGGCGGCGAAGACCGCCCTTACGACGGCAAGAGCGAGCTGAGCGTATCCGCAACCGCCCGGCCGTCATGCTGGCCGCGCTGCCAGGGATCCTCGAACTCACCGATCACCCGCTCGATGCCGAGCCGCATGCCCACCTCTTCCAGCGCGCCATTGCCGAGATAGGCAAAGCGGCCGACGGTCTTTTCGAAGGGCAGCAGCTGGTGGTTTGCCAGGACGTGGGTGAAGGGACGCCCATCCGCCCCCGCCTGCCGCCGCCAGAGCGCGGTGGCAATCTCCAGCATGCGCGCCACATCCAGCCCGCGGGTCTCCCGGCATTGCAGCATGTTGCCGATGAAGATGCGCCGGGCATGCGCATTGCGCGCTATGGCCGGAACGATGCCCTCGACCAGAAAATGCGGCAGGACGCTGGTGAAGAAGCTGCCCGGCCCGAACACGATGGCATCGGCGCTTTCGAGACTTTCCAGCACGGCCTCGTTGGCCGGCACAGCCGCGCCGCCCCGGCCGGACAGCGCAATGTCGCGGATGCCCGTCGCACTCGCCGCATCGTCGAGCGCCGTCACCCTGTGCTGCCCCTCAACCCGGGTGCCATCATTCAAAACGGCGGAGAGGTCAACACCATCAGCGGCCGTGGACGGCCAGACATGGCCGGCAATGTCGCAGAGCTTGCGGAAGACGAAGATGGCGGTGTTGATGTCGCTGTTGTGGGCGAGATGCGCGCCCGTCAAAATGAAGTTGCCGATGCTGCCATTGCGGAAATCGAAATCCGCCCCGATCGCCGCGCGAAAGGTGCGCAGGTAGTTGAGGATAGCGCCGCGCAGGCCCGGCTCCATGCGCTCCAGCAGCGGGTGCACGCCCTCCGCGTAGAGCGCGAATTCCGTGCGGGCATCATCTTGCGTGCCGCTGGTCATGCGCGCATTGCAGACCTTGACGACATCGCCCGCCCGGCCTTCGCCATGCGCCATGGTCATCAGCGCCTGGCGGATGTCACCGACGGCGAGCACGCCGAGGTTCTCGCGGATGATCTTGGAACTGCCGCCGCTGTCCCAGGCCGGCACGATGCGCGTCAGTCGCACCGGCTTGGAAAGCAGCGCCAGATTGGTCGTGCGGCACGCAGTGCCGCCCGAAAAGAGCACGATATGCGGCAAACGGCTTTCAGCCATCCGATCTCCTCTTGGTTTCACGCAATTTCGGGCGCAAAACCGCTGCACACCTTTGCTGGAATTGCTCCAGCTTACGGCCCGATATTATACGCAGCCCCGATGAGGGTCTTTGTATAATCCTCCCGCGGGGCGCTGAAAATGGCGTCCGTGGGACCTTCCTCCACGATCTTGCCGTCCTTCATGACCACCACATAATCGCTCATCGCACGCACCACCGACAGGTCGTGGCTGATGAAGACATAGGAAAGGCCGTAGCGGGACTGGAGATCACGCAAGAGCTCGATTACCTGCCCCTGCACCGAACGATCGAGTGCCGAGGTCGGCTCGTCGAGGATCACCGCCTGAGGTTTGAGGATCATCGCCCGCGCGATCGCGATACGCTGCCGCTGGCCGCCCGAAAACTCGTGCGGATAGCGGTTGCGCGCCGCGGGGTCGAGCCCCACCTCCTTCAGCGCCGCGATTGCCCGCTGGTCGCGGTCGGCTCGCGAAAGCTGCGGCTCGTGCACATAAAGCCCCTCGGTGATGATCTCACCGACCGTCTGGCGCGGCGAAAGCGAACCGTAGGGATCCTGGAAGACGACCTGCATGCTGCGCCGGAGCGGCCGCATGCCGGTCCGGTCGAGGCCGGAAATATCCGTCTTGCCGAAGCGATAGGCGCCCTTGCTGGAGATGAGCCGCAACAGCGCCCGCCCGAGCGTCGATTTTCCCGAACCGGATTCGCCGACCACGCCGATCGTCTGCCCTTCGTGCAGGCTGATGCTGACATTATCGACAGCCCGGAAGGTGTTGGCGCGTTTCTTCAGGAAGCCGCCGTCGATCTTGTAGTCGACGATGACATTGCGTCCCTCGAGGATGATCGGCGCGTCATCCGCCGGGGCCGCCTTGCGGCCATGCGGCTCGGCCTCGATCAGCATACGGGTGTAGTCGGCCTGCGGATTGTCGAAGATGTCGGCCGTCCTGCCCTGTTCGACAATCTCGCCGCGCCGCATGACGACGACGCGTTCGGCAAAATGCCGGACGATGCCGAGGTCGTGCGTGATCAGCACGATCGCCATGTCGAAGCGCTTTTGCAGATCGCGCAGCAGTTTCAGGATCTGTGCCTGGATCGTCACGTCGAGCGCCGTCGTCGGTTCGTCGGCGATCAGGATGTCCGGCTCGTTGGCAAGCGCCATGGCGATCATCACGCGCTGGCGCTGGCCGCCGGACATTTCATGCGGATAGCTGTCGATGCGGCGCTCCGGCTCCGGAATGCCGACCAGCTTCAGGAGCTCCAACACACGCGGCCGGGCTTCCTTCCGCGTGCCGCCGCGGTGATGCACGATCACCTCGGCGATCTGCTTGCCGACGGGATAGAGCGGATCGAGCGAGGTCATCGGCTCCTGGAAGATCATGGTGATTTTTGCACCACGGATCTCGTTGAGCGCCTTCGGCGGCAACCCGACCATCTCCTGCCCGCGATATTTCGCGGAGCCCGCGACCCGGCCGTTGCTCGCGAGCAGTCCCATGATGCCCATCATGGTCTGGCTCTTGCCTGAGCCGCTTTCGCCGACCACCGCCAGGGTCTCGCCGGGGCGGACATCGAGGTTGATGCCCTTCACCGCATTGACGTCCCCGTCCGGCGTCGTGAAGGACACCTTCAGGTCGCGCACGGCAAGGATCGGCTCCATGGTTTTCTGTGTCTCTGCCATGTCAGCGATCCTTCGGGTCGAATGCATCGCGCAGCCCGTCGCCGACGAAATTCAGCGAGAAGAGCGTGACGACGAAGAAGATGGCGGGAAAGATGAGCAGCCAGGGCGCGGACTGGATGTTGTTGGCGCCTTCGGCGATCAGCGAACCCCAGCTCGTCAGCGGCGCCTGAACGCCGAGACCGAGGAAGGAGAGGAAGCTTTCGAGCAGGATCACCTTGGGCACGATGACCGTGACGAAGATGACGACCGGGCCGATCGTGTTGGGGATGACGTGCCGGCGGATGATCTGCCAGTCCGTCAAGCCCAGAGCCTCCGCCGCGCCGATGAATTCCCGTCGCTTCAAAGACAGCGTCTGGCCGCGCACGATGCGGGCCATGTCGAGCCACTCCACCGCGCCGATGACGATGAAGATCAAGACGAAGCTGCGGCCGAAGAAGACGACGAGCACAACAACCAGGAAGACGAAGGGCAGCGAGTACAAAATTTCGACGAAACGCATCATCACGTTGTCGACGCGCCCGCCCATGTAACCCGAGATCGCGCCGTAGACGACGCCGATACCGAGCGAGACGAGGCTGGCGAGAAGGCCGACCGCGATGGAGATCTGCCCGCCGAGCATGACGCGCGCCATCAGGTCGCGCCCGTTTGTGTCGGTGCCGAACAGGAAGTATTCCCGGTCGACTACACCCTTCAGCGTGAGCTTACGCCCCTCGTCCTCGGTCGCCGTGACCTCGGTCTTGTCGAACTCGTTGGCCCGGTCGAAGTAGCGCGTGGCGCGTGGATCGATCGGGTCCTTGGCGGTGATGACCGCCGTGAAGACCTCGCCCTCGACGGAAAAGGACTGCAGCTCGACGCGGGCGCGGGTGGCGACGCCCTTCATCGCCTCTTCCAGTGAATCCTCGCCCGGCCGCGGCTCGAGGCTCGGCGGGATGGTGACATAGGAAGAGAAGACCTGGTCGTAGCTGTGGCTGATGAAGAACGGACCGAAGAAGGCGAAGCACGCGATCAGCACCAGCATCACCGAACCGGCCATGGCCGGGCGGTTGCGGCGGAAGCGCATGACGGCGAGCTGGAAGAGGCTACGCCCCTTCACCTCGCTCCCGGGTACGGGGGAAACGACGGCGTCAGTCATGGCGAACCCTCGGATCGAGCAGGCCATAGAGAATGTCGACCAGCAGATTGAAGACGATGACGAAGATGGCGATCAGGACGACCGTGCCCATGACGAGCGTATAGTCGCGGTTGATCGCCCCGAGCACGAAATAGCGCCCGACGCCGGGGATGGTGAAGATGGTCTCGACCACGGCGGAGCCGGTCAAAAGAGCGGCAGCGCAGGGCGCGAGATAGGACACGATGGGCAGCATGGCGCCGCGCATGGCGTGCACCACGACCACCGATTTTGCCGGCAGGCCATAGGCCCGCGCGGTGCGGATGTGGTCGGTGCGCAAGGCCTCGATCATCGAGCCGCGGGTCAGGCGCGCGAAAACCGCAAGCTGCGGCAGGGCGAGCGCGATCATCGGCAGGATGAGGAAGCGCAGCGAACCGTCGCCCCAGCCACCCGCCGGAAGCCAGGCGAGCACGATGGCAAAGATCAGCGTCAGGACCGGCCCGACGACGAAGTTCGGCACCGTGACGCCGACCGTCGCGACCGACATGACCGCGAAATCCAGCGCACTGTTCTGACGCAAGGCCGCAATCGTACCGACGATGACGCCGCCGATAAGCGCCAGGAGCAGCGCATAGAAACCAAGTTCCATCGAGTAGGGCAGACCCTTGCCGATGAGTTCGGCAACGGTGTTGTCCTTGTAGATGTAGCTCGGTCCGAAATCGCCGCTGACGGCATTGCCCATGTAGGTGAGGTATTGGCGCCAGAGGGGCTGATCGAGCTGGTAGGCTCGCATCAGATTTTCCATCGTGGCAGGCGGTAGAGGGCGTTCGAGGTTGAACGGGCCGCCGGGCGCAAAGCGCATGAGAAAGAACGAGATTGTGACGACGATGAATAGCGTCGGCACGGCGCTTGCTAGGCGCCGCAGAACGAATGCAAACATGACTAGGTCTCCCCAGATACGAAAGTGCGCGGCCTCAGGAGGCCGCGCACTTTCGTCGGATCATTCCGAAACGCTGAGGAAGCGGCTCAGGTGCTGGTTGGCGGCATTGTCCTGCCAACCCTGAACCTTGCTGGAGACGAGCCACAGGTCGGCCTGCGTCAGGAGCGGGGCGATCGGCTGTTCGCGCATCAGCACGGCTTCTGCGTCATGCAGGACCTTGGCGCGCGCCGCCGGGTCACGCTCTTCGTACGACTTCTTCATGAGGTCATCGAACTCGGCATTCGTGAACTTGCCGTAGTTGAAGGTCTTGTTGGTGCTGACGCTGAGGGCCAGGAAGTTTTCCGCATCCGCATAGTCGGCGACCCAGCCGGCACGCGCCACGTTGAACGCGCCGCCTTCCTGGAGATAGGCGTAGTGCGAGGACACGTCGAGGTTCACCAGCGACACATCGGCGCCGAAGGTGTTCTTCCACATGTCGGCAACAGCCGTCGCCACGCGCTCGTGGTTCGGGTTGGTGTTGTAGCGCAGCTCGATCTTCAGCGGCTTGCCGCCTTCGCCGTAACCGGCTTCCTTCATCAGCTTGAGCGCCTCGTCCTCGCGGTCGAGCTGCGAGAGCGCGCCGAAATCGGCATAGGCCGGCTCATAGCCCTGCATGCCCGGGGGCACCATGGAATAGGCCGGAAGCTGCGAGCCGGAATAGATTTCCTTGGCCAGGAAGTCGCGGTCGATGGCCATGGAGAGCGCGCGGCGCACGCGAACGTCGCTATAGGGCTCGGTGCGGGTGTCGAAAGGGTAGTAGTAGGTTGCCAGCGTCGGCGAAACGTGGACCTGCTCGCCATAGCTCTTCTTCAGGCGCTCGATCTGGTCGGCAGAGAAGTTGTAGACGAGGTCCATTTCCTTCGCCTCGAAGCGACGGACCGAGGCGGCCTGATCGTCGATCGGGTAGAAGATCACCTTGTCGAGCTTGACGTTGGCAGCGTCCCAGTAGTTCGCGTTCTTCTCGACGACAAGATTGTCGTTCGGCACATGGCTGACGAGCTTGAAGGCACCGTTGGAAACCATCGTGCCGGGCTTCACGAAATCCGCGCCGTTCTTTTCGACGCTGGCCTTGGAGACCGGCAGCGCCGTCTGGTGCGCGAGCAATTCGAGGAAGAAGGGCGTCGGACGCTCCAGCGTCACTTCCAGCGTCGTGGCATCGACAGCCTTGACGCCAAGCTGGTCGAGGCCAAGCTCGCCCTTGTTGACCTTTTCCGCGTTCTTGATCGGATAGAGGATGTTCGCGTAGCCGGCCGCCGTCTTCGGATCCTCAACGCGGGTGAAGGAGAAGACAAAGTCTTCCGCCGTCACCGGCGAACCGTCCGACCACTTCGCGTTGCCGCGCAGCTTGAACGTGTAGACCGCGCCGTCGTCGGAGACGGTCCAGCTTTCCGCAGCGCCGGGAACGATCTTGCCCGAGGCGTCATAGATGGTCAGGCCTTCGTAAAGGTCCTTGAGGATGAATTCTTCGATGTTGATGGAGGTATGCGCCTGGTCGAGGGTCTGCGGTTCACCCGCATTGCCACGGTGAAGCACCGTTTCTGCCAATACAGGGCTGGCGCCCAGCAGGATTGCACCTGCAAGAAGAGCCGCACGAAAGCCAATCAGTCTGTTTGCCATTTTGTTTTCCTTCCCCGGTTGTTATTTTGGGTGCGACATCAATTGTCCCTGTTTGCGAACTTGGCAAGCCCCTAAAAACACGAAATGCACAAAGGTCGCAGACCTCTCGCAACGCCCGATTTTTCAAGTGAAACGCGCCCTTCTCCGCCGCTACACCGCGAAAAATGAGAAAAATATTTGCATTTGCCGATTTTATTCGCAGTTTTCTGCCCATCGTTTTGCACCGATTTCTGCGATCTATCGCCCATCGAACACTTGAGCCAGAAACGGAGTCCCAAGATGAACTGGTTGAAGACCCTCGCCGCCGCCGCAGCGCTCCAGGCCGCCATCCTCGCCCCGGCCCATGCCGGTGAAAACCTCGCAGCCGTACAGGCCGCCGGCGCGCTGAAGATCGGTACCGAAGGCACCTATGCGCCCTTCACCTACCATGACACCGACGGCAAGCTGGTCGGCTTCGATGTCGAGATCGGCGAGGCCATCGCCAAGAAGCTCGGCGTCAAGGCCGAGTTCCTGGAAGGCAAATGGGACGGCCTGATCGCCGGCCTCGACGCCAACCGCTACGACGCCGTGATCAACCAGGTCGGCATCACCGAGGCACGCAAGCAGAAGTACGACTTCTCCGAGCCCTACATCGCTTCCAAGGCCGTGCTCATCGTGCGCGCCGACGACGACAGCATCAAGGGTTTCGCTGACCTCAAGGGCAAGAAGTCCGCCCAGTCGCTGACCTCCAACTTCGGAAAGCTTGCTCAGGAAGCCGGCGCCGAGCTCGTCGGCACCGACGGTTTCGATCAGTCGATCCAGCTCGTCCTGACCGGCCGCGCCGATGCGACGATCAACGACAGCCTGTCCTTCCTCGACTTCAAGAAGCACAAGCCGGACGCGAATGTGCAGATCGCCGCCGAGCAGGAAAACGCCGACTATTCCGGCGTGATCATCCGCAAGGGCGAGCCGGAGCTTCTGGAAGCGATCAACAAGGCACTCGTCGACATCAAGGCGGACGGCACCTACCAGGCGATCTCGGACAAGTATTTCGGGCAGGACGTCTCGAAGTAATTCCTGGCCGAGAACCGCTTCGCGGCGGCTCCGTCCTCGACTATAGATAAAACCATGACCTGGCCGGGGATAACCCCGGCCAGCCGCATTTCCGGAGGTTTTTCCCGTGCCGCCGTGGCTTCAACTGATGCTGGATTCGCTGGTCCCCCTGCTGTGGGCCGCGCTCGTCTTCACCATTCCGCTCACCCTGCTTTCCTTCGCGCTCGGACTTACCCTCGGCCTCGTCACGGCCATCGCCCGACTGTTCGGGCCGCGTCCGCTCGTCGCCATTGCCCGCTTCTATGTCTGGGTGATCCGCGGCACGCCGCTGCTGGTGCAGCTTTTCGTCATCTTCTACGGCCTGCCGAGCATCGGCATCCTGCTCGATGCCTTTCCGGCCGCCCTCATCGGCTTCACGTTGAATGTCGGGGCCTATACGTCGGAAATCATCCGCGCCGTCATCGCCTCCGTGCCGCGCGGCCAGTGGGAGGCGGCCTATTCAATCGGCATGAGCTGGTCGCAGGCGATGCGCCGCACCATTCTGCCGCAGGCGACGCGCGTCGCCGTGCCGCCGCTCTCCAACACCTTCATATCGCTGGTGAAGGACACGTCGCTTGCGGCCGCCGTCACCGTACCGGAGCTGTTCCAAACGGCCCAGCGCATCGTCGCCACGACCTACGAGCCGCTGATCCTCTATATCGAGGCGGCGCTGATCTATCTGGCGCTCAGCTCTGTTCTTTCGGCCCTGCAGGTCCGGCTGGAACGGCGCTTTGCCCGCTATGGCGGCTTCCTGGAGGCTCGCACATGATCGAACTCAGCCATATCGAAAAACGCTTCGGCGACAACCTCGTGCTGCGCGACATCAGCCTCAGCCTGCCGGAGGGCACGGTCACGGCACTGGTCGGCCCTTCGGGCGGCGGCAAGAGCACGCTGCTACGCTGCATCAACCTGCTGGAGACGCCGACCTCGGGCTCCATCAAGCTCGGCAGCGAAACGATCGACTTCGCGCCCGGCCGCAAGGTCGGCTGGGACGCGGTGCAGAAGCTGCGCCGCCAGACCGGAATGGTCTTCCAGAACTTCCAGCTCTTCCCGCATCAGACGGCGATCGCCAACGTGATGGAAGGCCTCGTCACCGTCCTCAAATGGCCCGCGGAAAAGGCACGCGCCCGCGCCGTGGAACTGCTCGAAAAGGTCGGCATGGCACACAAGGCCGACGCCTGGCCGGCAACGCTGTCGGGCGGCCAGCAGCAGCGTGTCGCCATTGCCCGCGCGCTTGCCCCCTCGCCGCGCGTCCTGCTCTGCGACGAGCCGACCTCCGCGCTCGATCCGGAGCTCGCGGAAGAGGTGGTCGAGGTGCTGAGCCGGCTCGCCCGCGAGGGCACGACCATGGTCATGGCAACGCACGATCTGCGCCTTGCCTCACGCGTTGCCGACACGGTCGTTTTCCTCGATGGCGGCGTCATCGTCGAAGAGGGGCCGCCGCGCGCGATCTTCTCGACGCCCGAGCGCGAGCGCACGAAAAAATTCATCGCCTCCCTCAGTGCGCCGCAAAGTTATGATATCTAAAATACACGTCGCCTCACGTTACGGTAGCAAGGAAATCCGGTTCGCGGCAGTTGCATCGGACAGGCGATTCAAGCAGAGTGACGGGATATGCGTACCTCGCCATGCCCCGGCATGTCCAACAGGGGAGAAAGCCTCATGATCAAGAAAACACCGAATCCGATCGACGTCTTCGTCGGGTCCCGCGTCCGCTTGCGGCGGCTGATGGTGGGCATGAGCCAGGAAGCGCTTGCCGACCGTCTCGGCGTCACCTTCCAGCAGGTACAGAAATACGAAAAGGGCACAAACCGCATCAGCGCCAGCCGCCTGCAGGCCATCGCCGAAGTGTTCCGCGTCCCGCCGAGCTTCTTCTTCCAGGATGAAGACAGCGCCACGCCGGCCGCCGGCGTCGGGCATGAGACGGGCGACGTCTCCACCTTCGTCTCCTCCAAGGAAGGCCTCGACCTCAACCGCGCCTTCCTGAAGATAGATGATGCGGGTGTGCGCAAGTCGATCATCGCACTGGCAACGGCGCTGTCCAAGGCGAGCGCCGCTACAGAGGCCGGCGAACGCGCAGAAAACGCACCGGAACTGCGGATCTGACCCCACATGCCAGCACGGCTGCAGACGCTCGGTCATCTGCGCCTGCTCGACGAGGGCGGCAATGACATCGTCTTTCCCGAAAAGGCGCTCCTGATCCTTTGCTATCTCCAGACGCGCGGCGTGAGCGACATGCCGCGGGCGGATGCGGCGAGCCTCTTCTGGGACGACAGCAACAGCGCCGCCGCCTTCGCCAATCTCCGGCAGACCGTTTCACGAACCCAGAAGCGCCAGCGGGAGCTGGACCGGATCTATCTCACCTTCACCGACACCGCGATCGGGCTCGGGCCGGATGCCGTCGAAAGCGATATCGACGGGGTTCACGATGGCGCATGCCTCCCGGTGCTCGCCGCCACGCTGACCGACGACTTCCTCAAACATGTAAAGCCCGGCAACCGCGCCCTTTCGAGCTGGATCATGCTGCAGCGGGCCGCCCATATGGCCATTCTGCGCGGCGCATTGCTCGATAACAATGGGCAGGGGGGCACCGGCTTGCGACAGGCGCGCGCCGCGGCGGCCCTGCGTCTCCTGGAAAGCAACCCGGACGACGAGGAAGTGCGCGCCATGCTGACGGGCCGGCCGGCCGCGTCCCCAATCCTCATGACCGCGCAGCCGCCTGCCCGCGTACTGACGCTGCAAGACGCGGATATCGGGTTTGCCCGGCCGAATCCGCCGCGCGTCGTGCTGCTGCCACCGGTCACCACGCTGGCCGCCCGGGCAGCCACGCGCTTCAGCGAAGCGTTGATCGAGGACGTGACGATCGGCCTCTGCGCACTGCGCTCCATTTCGATCATTGCACCGCATACCGCCGCGCAGATCTCGCTCCAGGCCGACAGGGCGGCCACCTACGAGCGCCACAAGATCAGCTACATCCTGGAAACACGGCTGCGCGACGAGGGCGACCACCATTCGCTCTTCACCCAGCTCATCTTCTTCGGCAGCGATGAGGTCGTCTGGGCCGAACGATTCCCGCTCTCGGCTGAAGGCCTCGCCCGTTCACGACAGATGATCTCCCACCAGATAGCGGGTTCGATCGCGACGGAAATCGAGCGCAACGAGCTCGTGCGCGGCGACTACGAAATCGATGCGAAGGCCTACCGCAGCTTCCTCACCGCGCAAGGCCAGTCGAAAAATCTCGACCTGCGCGATATCCGTCGTGCACGCAAGAGTTTTCGAGAGGCATTGAAGGAAAACAGCAACTATGCGCCTGCTTTGGGGGGCTTGGCACACAATTACTTCCTCGAATGGGTTCTGACCGCACGCGGCGACCATGAACTGCTCAAGCAAGCAGAACTTCATGCCCAAAAAGCGATCGAGGTCGATGAGCGCCTGCCCTCGGGCTACCGGGAACTCGGCATCGTCAAGCTCTATACACGCCAGTTTGACGAGAGCGCAGCCTATCTTGATCGCGCCGAGGAGCTAAGCCCCAACTATGCCAACGTCATCGCGAGCTACGCGGATACACTTGTACAGGGCTCTCGACCAGATATCGGCTTGCAGAAGATTGAGCATGCAATCGAACTCAATCCATTGCCGCCGGACGAATATTTCTGGATCGCGGCGAGTGCCTCGTATGCGCTCGACAGATATGAAGACGCTCTCGCCTACATAAACCGGATGAACGACAAACAGCCGGCCCATCGTCTATCTGCCGCAAGCTGGGCAATGCTCGGAGACCGCAAGAAGGCCAGGCTGTTCGTGCGGCGAACATACGAAAGCAATCCGGATTTCGATTTCGAATCCTGGACAGCGATTATACCATTTAAGGAGGAATGGCAGCGAAAACATTATTATGACGGGTTAAAGAAAGCCGGATTTTAATTAGGATTCACAAGGGAGAGCAGGCATGGCAAGAATAGTTATTTTGGGGATTAAAGGTGAAGCTGGTCTTTGGTCCGTCGATCTCGACGCAGGCACTGCGACGCAAATCGGGTCGCCCACGGGCGGGACCTTGAAGGCTGCCGATGATCTGCGCAAAGCGGGCGCAACAATCACCTCGGGTGTTGACCTCGCCGCCCTCGTTCCCGACGGCGTCGGCAGTTTGCCGGAACCCTCCAGCGGCATTTACGACAAGTAACCGTTGCACGCTTTGAGGCAGACATCCAAGCCGGTGTTTGCCCAAGAGACAAAAGACCACATGCAGGGCCCGAGCTACAAACGTCGCTCGGGCCCTGCAACCAGGCGCCACAGCCTCGTGTTGTTCGAAGAGGCAGGCCGGCAGCATTCCGCGCTCTGCGCGCAAGCCCGGGAAATCTGCATCCTCAGTTTCAACCAAAATCAGGAGGAGCGAAAATGTCGAATGGCGTGCTTGGGCTTGAAGGAGAAACTGGCCTTTGGACGGCGGATCTCGAAACGGGCGCCATCACATCGGTCTCGTCCGGTTCGGCTGACGATCCCCACATAACCGGCAGGTTCAACACGCGTGGCGTGAGCGTCCCGATGGTGGCCGAAACAGCCGGGCCGTTTTCCGGCGGCTTTTACGGCAAGTGACCCCCAGCAGCCCCTCCGTAACCAGCTATTCGGATCGCCTCTGCAGCCCGGATGAGACCTGGAGCCGGATCGAGGCGCTTTTGCCTCGCTTCGGTGTCACGCGGCTTTCCCGCCTGACAGGCCTCGATTCGATCGGCATTCCTGTCTGGAACGCAGTCAGCCCCAATGCCCGTTCGATCGTCATCAATCAGGGCAAGGGCATCACCGATCTAGACGCGAAAGTTTCAGCCGCCATGGAGGCGCTCGAGCGGGCGATAGCCGGCGACCCGCTCGTTCCGGTCCGACATGCCTCGCGGCATGATTTTGCGAAGGCGGGGCAGGCCTGCCTACCGCTCGATATCTTTGTGGCAAGCGACCAGCCTTTCCTGTCGGAGACGGAAAGCATCGACTGGCTTGCCGGCAGCGACGTCACGACGGGCGAAACGGTCTGGGTTCCACGCGCAGCGGTCTGCCTCGACAGGACTGACCCCACGCCTCGGTTCTGGCAGTCCTCCGATGGCCTTGCCTCGGGCAATGCACCGATCGAGGCGACCCTGCACGGCCTTCTCGAGCGGATAGAGCGCGACGCAGACCGGTTGTGGCGGCTGCTGCCTCGCAGCAAGCGCCTTGCAACCGCGATCGACCCCACTGGCTTTGCCGATCCCATCATCGAGGATCTGCTCGCTCGATTCCGGACTGCAAAGCTGGAACTGCGCGTCTTCGACATCACCACCGACCTCGCAGTGCCAACCTATGCCGCCGTCCTCGGCAATACCGGGCTTCTTGCAAAGAAGACCCCTCTCTTCCACGATGCGACCATCGGCTACGGCACACATCCCGTGGCCACCCGTGCCCTCATCCGGGCCCTGACCGAAGTCGCGCAATCACGCCTCACCTATATCAGCGGGGCACGTGACGATCTTTTTGCCGAAACCTTCACCCGCCCGCTCGCCACCGAAACGCTTGCCCTCTTCGAAGCGTCGCCGGGCGTGGCGAAGTCCTACGACGCTCCCGAAGGTGACGCCGCCACGCTGCTTTCCCACTGCCTGGAGCGGCTCGCCACAGGCGGCATAACCCCCATTCTGGCGGTCCCGCTCACCGACGCATCCCTTCCCATCGCCGTCGTAAAGGTCGTCGTGCCGTCGCTCGAAAACCCTGAAGGCAAGCGTCGCCACGCTGTCGGCCACCGCGCCCTGTCGCGCATGTTGTTTGGAATGTCATGAAGATCCTGTTCGCAGGCCCGAGCCTGCCCGATGCTGCCGCACTGTGCGTGAAAAATATCGATGTCCGGCCGCCGGCTGCCCATGGAGACGTGCTCGCCGCCACGCGCGAAGGCGCGAAGGCGATCGGCATCGTCGACGGGAACTTCGAACATGTCGCCCCCATCTGGCACAAGGAAATCCTCCATGCTCTGGATCAGGGTATCGCCGTCTTCGGCGCGGCCAGCATGGGGGCGCTGCGGGCGGCGGAATGCGACGCCTTCGGCATGGTCGGCATCGGCCGTATCTACCAGGACTATGCCAGCGGCCGGCGCATGGACGATGCCGACGTCGCCCTGCTGCATGGCCCCGCCGAACTCGGTTACCCCGCCCTTTCACTCCCACTCGTCAATGTCGAGGCGACGCTCGACCGGTTGGAGAGGGAAAAAACCGTTGAAAAGCATGACATATTGACGCTGCGTATTGCCGCGGCGGCGCTCTTCTACAAGGAGCGGACCTGGTCTGCGATCGTCGACCGAGCCAAAACGGCATTGGATCGCACGGCGCTTCTGCAACTTCTCCTCGCAACAACGGTCGATCAGAAGCGTACAGATGCACTTACCCTTCTGCACATCCTCGACACTTTCAACGAAAAAACCGCGAAAAAACAAGGAAATTGGACGTTTAGAGCAACATCGCTCTGGCGCTCGGTGGCCGATCAACCCGGAGCGTAAAAAAACACGCAGTTTCCCATTCCGCGTGTGTCACGCTTAAGTCACGCGCACAACCTCCGAGTCACGCCTATACTTCGTCCCAGGGGCTGAAAGTGAGCATTGCTCCCGGGGGCATAGGACATGAAAATCGAAACCATCGAGACCGAAGACAGGGGCACGGAATTGATGGCGCTGGCGCGGCTTGTCGCGTTTGCGCTCGAATCCGCCAAGTCGCTGGACGCAGAGGTTGTCGAGTTCTGCCTGGACAAGGCGCTGCGCGCCGTGCTGGACCAGATCGACGAACCTTCGCGTATGGCACTCACGTCAAACGACATCATACTGATGAACCGGTCAGCGCTCTGCTGACCGGAGGAACGGGCCGGCTAGCCGGCCGGGGGATAGCCGCCGTCCTCCTCCGCGGCGCTGATCGTGCGGACGGCCCGAACCTGCGGGCCGCCGCCGATCTTCTTAAAATTCTCCAATTGCGAAACGAAAACACACGGTTGCGCTGATCGCGGAACTCTGAAAGGTTCTCTTCTCGAAAAAACGCCCCGAAACCGGGGCCGACGGACAGAGGGAGAACAGCATGCAGAGAATTCTGGCAGGCGGCGTGGCCGCACTCGCGCTCATGACGGCGGGCATCGCCCAGGCGGAACCGGTGAAGATCGGCGTCATCACCACGCTGTCCGGCGGTGGCGCAGGCCTCGGCATCGACATGCGCGACGCCTTCCAGTTGGCGATCAAGCAATCCGGCAACAGCGAGATCGAGCTCGTCGTGGAAGACGATGCGCAGAAGCCGGAACTCGCCGTCCAGATCGCCGAGAAGATGATCCAGAGCGACAAGGTCGACCTGATGACCGGCATCATCTGGTCGAACCTCGCCATGGCCGTGGTGCCGAACACGGTGGCACAGGACGTCATTTATCTCTCGCCCAATGCCGGCCCGTCGGCGCTCGCCGGCGCGAACTGCCACCCCAACTATTTTAACGTCGCCTACCAGAACGACAATTTCCATGAGGCGATGGGCGAATACGATAACAAGGACTACAAGAAGACCTTCATCCTCGCCCCGAACTATCCGGCCGGCAAGGATGCGCTGACCGGCTTCAAGCGCTATTACAAGGGCGAGCTCGCCGGCGAGGTCTATACCCAGGTCGGCCAGACGGACTATGCCGCCGAGATCGCGGAAATTCGCGCTTCCGGCGCCGATTCGGTCTACTTCTTCCTGCCCGGCGGCATGGGCATCGCCTTCATGAAGCAATATGCCCAGTCGGGCGTCACCATTCCCGTCACCGGGCCCGGCTTCTCCTTCAGCCAGGACGTGCTGCCGGCGATCGGCGATGCCGCACTCGGCGTGAAGAACTCTGGCACCTGGGCGAAAGACCTCGACAACCCCGCCAACAAAGCCTTCGTCGAGGCGTTCCAGAAGGAATACAACCGCCTGCCCTCGATCTATGCCGCGCAGAGCTGGGACACCGCCAACCTCATCCTCTCGGCCATCGGAAAGGCAAGCGTGAAGGACAAGGACGCCTTCCGCGCCGCGCTGAAGGCTGCGGACTTCGCTTCCGTGCGCGGAAAGTTCAAGTTCAACACGAACAACCATCCGATCCAGGACATCTATGTCACCGAGGTCGTGAAGGAAGGCGACGTCCTGACCAACAAGATCATTGCCACCGCCTTCACCGATCACGGCGACGCCTACGCCGACAAGTGCTCGATGTAATCCGCGACCGGACATCCGCCCCCGGGCGGATGTCCCCGCATGACCTTCCGGACCGGCCACCTTGTCCCTCGCCCTCCTCATCGAGCAGTTTCTGAACGGGCTCCAGCTCGGTGTCATGCTGTTCCTTATCGCCGCCGGCCTGACGCTGATCTTCGGCGTGATGGGGCTGATCAACCTTGCTCACGGCTCGCTGTACATGGTCGGCGCCTTCGCCTGCGCCGCGGTCGCGGCCGCGACGGGTTCCTTCTGGCTCGGCCTTGTCGCCAGCCTTGCCGCCGCCGCGGCCGCGGGGGCCTTGATGGAGGTTGTCATCATCCGCCGGCTCTATGCCCGCGACCATCTCGATCAGGTACTCGCCACCTTCGCGCTGATCCTCATCTTTTCCGAGGGCACGCGCTGGCTCTTCGGCTCGTTTCCGCTCTATCTCGACATCCCGCCTCTCTTGCAGGGTGCCGTGGCACTGCCGGGCGGCGGACAATATCCACTCTACCGCCTCGCCATCATCGGCGTGGGCGTCGGTGTCGCCATCGGTCTCTACCTCCTGATCGGTCGCACGCGTCTCGGCATGCGCATCCGCGCCGGCGAATCCGACCGCGAGATGATCGCCGCGCTCGGCATCGACATCCGCTCGCTCTATACGATCGTCTTCGCCTTCGGTGCAGCGCTTGCCGGCCTTGCCGGCGCACTGGTCGGCGCGCTGCAGTCAGTACAGGTCGGCATGGGCGAACCGGCGCTGATTCTCGCCTTCGTCGTCATCGTCATCGGCGGCATCGGCTCGATCAAGGGTGCGCTGATCGGCGCGGTCCTCGTCGGCCTCGTTGATACGATGGGCCGTTTCCTGCTGCCCAAGGCGCTCGCCCTGATGATGCCGGCGACGGAGGCCGGTCCCGTCGGCGCCGCACTCGCCTCCATGCTCATCTACATCGTCATGGCGCTGATCCTCGCCTTCCGGCCGAGCGGCCTCTTTTCTGCGAGGACCTGAGGCGTGATTTCCCGCGAAACGACGATCAACATCCTCCTCGCCCTTCTGCTCCCGGCCGCCGCGCTGACAGCGCTGCTCCTGGGCGAAGCCTTCTACATCACGCTTGCCACCCGCATAGCGATCCTGGCGCTGGCAGCAGTCGGGCTCAACATCGCCCTCGGGCTCGGCGGCCTTGTCTCCTTCGGCCATGCCGCCTTCTTCGGCCTTGGCGGCTACGTTACAGGCGTGCTGGCCACCCATGCCTTCAACATGGAGCCCATCGCCTTCGGTCTGCCGGGCACGACCTCCATGCCCATCATCTGGTTTGTTGCGATCCTCCTTTGCGGCCTCGTGGCACTGCCGATCGGCCTCATCAGCCTGCGCACGTCGGGCGTCTATTTCATCATGATCACGCTCGCCTTCGCGCAGATGATCTACTATTTCGCGATCTCCTGGCCGGCCTATGGCGGCGAAGACGGCCTGTCGCTCTCCATGCGCAACGGTTTTCCCGGCTTCAACACGGCAAAACCCTTCCCCTATTTCGTCGTGGTCTTCGTGCTCTTGCTTGCAGGGCTTTTTCTCTTCCACCGCCTGCAGGCCTCCCGCTTCGGCGCGGCGCTGGAGGCCGCCCGACAGAACCCGGCAAGACTTGCCGCGACGGGCATCTCGCCCTTTACGATCCGCCTCGTCGCCTTCGTGCTCTCGGCCATGATCACCGGCCTTGCCGGCACGCTGTTTGCCGATCTCAACCGCTTCGTCAGCCCCTCCATGCTCTCCTGGCACATGTCGGGAGAACTGATCGTGCTGATCATCCTCGGCGGCAAAAGCCGCCTGTTCGGGCCGCTGGCCGGGGCGACGCTCTATGTCCTTTTCGAACATGTGCTGGGCGGCCTCACGGAGCGCTGGCAGCTCTTCCTCGGCCTCGTTCTGCTCGCCGTCGTCTTCTTCGCACGCGGCGGATTGATCGGCCTCCTGGCCGGGAGGCCTCGCCATGGTTGAACCGGTCCTCGAAATCAGGAACCTCGAAAAGTCCTTCGGCGCATTGAAAGCGACGAATGGCGCGAGCCTCGAGCTTCGCCCGGGAGAAATCCACGCGCTGATCGGCCCGAACGGGGCGGGCAAGAGCACGCTGATCAACCAGATCTCCGGTGCGCTCGCACCCGATGCCGGCAGCATCCGCTTCCTCGGTGCGGATGTCACTGCCCTCGATACGGCGCGGCGCGCCCGCATGGGCCTTGCCCGCACCTTCCAAATCTCCTCGCTCGCGCAGGAGTTTTCCGCGCTTCGCAACGTCATGCTTGCGGTGCAGGCGCGGCAGGGAACGAGCCTGCGCTTCTTCCGCTCCGTGGCAAGCGACATCTCTCTCATCGAACCGGCAATGCGGATGCTGTCGCGCGTCGGACTGGCGGACCGAGCAGGCGTGCCCGCTGCGGCGCTGTCCCACGGCGAACGCCGGCAGCTCGAAATCGCCGTGGCACTGGCCATGGAACCCAAGGCCTTCCTGCTCGACGAGCCGATGGCCGGCGTGGGGCCGGAAGGCTCGAAAGCACTGACCGGCTTCCTCGACGGGTTGCGCCGGGAAGCACCGATCCTGCTGGTGGAACATGACATGGATGCCGTCTTCGCGCTCGCCGACCGTGTGTCCGTGCTGGTCTACGGCCGCATCATCGCGACGGGCAGCGTCAGCGAGATCCGCAACGACCCCGAGGTGCGCCGGGCCTATCTTGGGGAGCCCGCATGAGCCTGTTGGTCCTTGAGGAGATCGAGACCTGCTACGGCGCCTCGCAGGCGCTGTTCGGCGTGTCGCTGTCCGTCCGAGAGGGCGAGGTCGTCGCACTGATGGGCCGCAACGGCATGGGCAAGACGACGACCATCCGCTCGATCCTCGGCCTGACGCCCGCTCGCGCCGGCCGCATCGCCTTCGACGGCAAGACCGTCACCGCACTCCTGCCGCACCGCATCGCCCGCCTCGGCATCGGCCTGGTGCCGGAGGGGCGACGCTGCTTCGCCAACCTGACGGTCGAGGAAAACCTCCTCGCCTCCGCCCGGCGCGGTGCCTGGACACTGGCGAAGGTCATCGATCTCTTTCCCAGGCTCGGCGAGCGGCTTGGGCAATATGCCGACACCCTGTCCGGCGGCGAGCAGCAGATGCTGGCGATCGGCCGCGCCCTGATGACCAATCCGAAACTCCTTATCCTCGACGAGGCGACCGAGGGGCTGGCACCGGTGATCCGGCAGGATATCTGGGCGGCGATCCGACAGCTGAAGGCCGGGGGCCAGTCGATCCTCGTCGTCGACAAGACGCTCTCCGAGCTCCTGCCGCTCACCGACAGCTGCTGCGTGCTGGAGAAGGGCCGGACCGTGTTCTCCGGCCCGCCAACGACCTTTACCCGCGACCTGCAGGACCGCTATCTCGGCGTTTAAGAACGGAGGACGGCATGTTCGGCTACAGGATCACCGACTGGGACGACGCCTACGAGAATGGCGGCAACATTCCGGGCGGAATGCGCTGGCCTACCGCCTGGGTGGAGCCGGCGCAAAGGATGCGCGAAACGCTCCTCAACCTCGGCCGGGCAAGGCTCGATCTCGCCTATGGCGCGGGCGAGCGCAACCGCCTCGACCTTTTCCTGCCCGAGCGCGCGCCGCGGGGCCTCGTCGTCTACGTGCATGGCGGCTTCTGGCTGCGGCTCGACCGGAATTTCTGGTCGCACCTTGCCGCAGGCCCCCTCGCCCACGGCTATGCCGTCGCCATGCCCTCCTACACGCTCTGCCCGGACATCCGCATCCGCGGCATCGTGCGGGAGATCGCAGCGGCGATCGAAACGGCCGCTGGACTGGTGGCAGGCGACCTCCATCTGATCGGCCATTCGGCGGGCGGCCAGCTCGTCAGCCGCATGGTGTCGGAAGCCTCGCCGCTTTCCGTCGGAACGCTCGCTCGCATCCGCCACGTCCTCTCCCTCTCCGGCCTGCACGACCTACGCCCGCTCATGCCTGCCGCCATGAACGAACGACTACAGATCGACGAAGCGGAGGCTATCGCCGAGAGCCCGGCCCTGCTGCGCCCCGTCGAAGGCACGCGACTCACCTGCTGGGTCGGCGCCATGGAGCGCGCGGAATTCCTGCGCCAGAACGCCCTGCTTGCCAATGTCTGGACCGGCCTCGGCGCCACGACGGCGACGGTCGTCGAGCCGAACCGGCATCATTTCGACGTCGTCGACGGCCTTGCCGATCCCGAGCATCCCCTCACTCGAACCCTGCTGTCACCCTGATCCGATGAGCACGCTTGCCGCCTATGGCGGGCTTTTCCTCGCCGCGCTCGTCGCCGCCACCATCCTGCCGGCCCAGTCGGAAGCGGTGCTCGGCGGCTTGCTGGCCACCGGCACCTATTCCCCTGCGTTGCTGATCCTCATCGCCGGCATCGGCAACGTGCTGGGTTCCGTCGTCAACTGGCTGCTCGGCCGTGGCGTCGAGCGGTTTCGCGGCGCGCGGTGGTTTCCCGTCAGCGACAAAAGCCTTGACCGAGCCGGCCGATGGTATCGCAAATACGGCTGGTGGAGCCTGCTGCTGAGCTGGATGCCGATCATCGGCGATCCGCTGACGGTGGCGGCCGGCATCATGCGTGAACCGTTCCTGCGCTTCCTTGCTGTCGTTTCGATTGCCAAGTTCGGCCGCTATATCGTGCTTGCCGCTCTCGTGCTCCACTGGCTCTGAAATTTTTCTGGAGGGGATGGAATGGGCGTCGCCCGGCTTTCGTATATTGGGGTATGAACGGAAAGACACCCGGCTTCAACGTGATCGGACAGCTCGCAGCGCTGAGGCGCTATGCGCTCTCGCTCGTCCGCAATCCGGACGAGGCCGAGGACCTGGTGCACGATGCGCTGGTCAAGGCCTATGAGCGGCAGTCCACCTTCCGCACCGGCGCCAGCGTACGCAACTGGCTGATGTCGATCCTGCACAATGCGCATATCGACCGCCTGCGCCAGCGCCGCTCGCAGGAGCGCCGCCACGACGCCGCCGCGGAGCTGGCAGAGGTCTCCATCCCGGCAAACCAGGACCATTCGGTGCGCCTGACGCAGCTGCGCAACGCGTTCTTCGCCCTGCCGGAAGAACAGCGCGAAGCGTTGCACCTCGTCGCGATCGAGGAACTTTCCTACCAGGAAGCAGCCGAAACGCTCGGCATCCCGGTCGGCACGTTGATGTCGCGTGTCGCCCGCGCGCGCCAGCGGCTGCGCGCCTTTGAACAGAGCGGCAGCGCCGCTCCCGTCACGCATCTCAGAATCGTCGGAGGCACTGGCGATGACAAGCAATGACCCCATTCTCGAATCCGATCTCAACGCCTATGTCGACGAGCAGCTCGCCGTCGGCCGGCGCATCGAGGTCGAGGCCTATCTTTCGGAACGGCCGGAGGTCGCGGCGCAGATCATGAAGGATCTGCGCGTGCGCGACGAGCTGCGCCTGGCACTTGCCGACCACCGCACGGTGACCCGGCAGGAAACGCGCGAGGCCGCCCGGCTCCTGGAACGCGCGCTGTCGCGTCGCCGCATCTTCTCCGTCTTCCGCCGTGCTGCAGCCATCGCCCTCTTCGTGGCCGCCGGCTGGACGGCCCATGCCGTGCTCGGCCCCTTCGGCGCCACCGAGGTCGTGGCCTCCACGCCCCCGCCTGCCTTCGTGGAGGAGGCGGTGCGCGCGCACAAGACGACGCTCCTGCGCGATACCATGGCATCCCAGCCGGAAACCGAGACCTTCGATCCGGCCGAGATCCGCTCTGCAACCGCGATCGTGCTGCCGGACCTGCCGAAGGGTTGGGGCGTGATCGACACGCAGGTCTTCCCCTCGGCCTATGGTCCGAGCGTCGAACTGGTGCTGGAACCACGCAAGGGCGAGCGCCTGTCGCTCTTTGCGGTGCGCCCCGGCTCGTTCGGCGTGCAGCACGTCCTGCTCTTCCACGCCGACAATGCCCGTGCCGCCTACTGGCAGATCGGCGATGTCGCCTATGCGCTGGTTTCGGAAAGCCGCAAGGCCGACGACCTGGCGGAAACCGCGCGCGATCTTTCGCGTACGCTCTACTGATCAACCGCGTCCAAACCGAAGGAGTTATTCGATGGATCCCGTACAACAGCGATTTGGCTACGGCGCGCAGGCGCAGTCGGCCGCCCTCTTCGACGAGGGCCTGCGCCAGCACATGCTGCGCGTCTACAACTACATGGGCGCCGGCCTTGTGATCACCGGCCTCATCGCCTTCATCGTCGGCTCGACGCCGGCCCTCTACGTGCCGATCTTCTCCTCACCGCTGAAGTGGGTGGTGATGCTGGCGCCGCTCGCCTTCGTCTTCTTTTTCTCGTTCAAGATCCAGACGATGTCGGCCAGCACCGCGCAGATGACCTTCTGGGCTTTCTGCGCCGTCATGGGCCTGTCGCTCGCCTCGGTGTTCCTCGTCTTCACCGGCACGAGCATCGCCCGCACCTTCTTCATCGCCGCCTCGATGTTCGGCGCGACGAGCCTCTATGGCTACGTGACGAAGCGTGACCTCGCGAAGTTCGGCTCGTTCCTGATCATGGGCCTTATCGGCGTCGTGATCGCCTCGGTCGTCAACATCTTCCTCGGTTCGAGCGCGCTGCAGTTCGCAATTTCAGTGATCGGCATCGTCGTCTTCGTCGGCCTCACCGCCTGGGACACGCAGAACATCAAGCAGCAGTATGCTGAAAACATCGACCAGGAATCGCAGCAGAAGATGGCCGTGTTCGGTGCGCTTTCGCTGTACCTGAACTTCGTCAACATCTTCCAGCTTCTGCTGAATTTCACTGGCGAGCGCGAGTAGTTTTCGCAAATGATTCAAGAGGAAACGGCGGGGCAAAACCCCGCCGTTTTTTTGCTTCTCGCACCGCAATATACGTAAGTAATTTCTTACGAATTTTACCCGGTTGACAAATCAGCCGGCAGCGTCTTTGCTTAGAGCATTCACCAGGGGGGTCCCGACAAGGGGCTGAGATACTGCTGGCATTCGCAGCGCAGTGACCCGTTGAACCTGATCCAGTTCATACTGGCGTAGGGACGGTGCAAGCGCTGTGGAACCCGAAATCCGCAACCCGGATTCCGCCTACGCGTCTTTCCATCATTCCGGCTCTAGGACTGGGTCTCCAATCGCAAACTTGGAGCCTCACGAATGAATATTGCCGCCCAGAAGCTCACTCCCACCGTCACGACAGGCGCCCTGCCCGCCTCGCGAAAGATCCACATCGCCGGCGAGCAGCACCCGCAGATCCGCGTGCCGATGCGCGAGATCGCCCTGCACCCGACCTCGGGCGAACCGCCAGTCATCGTCTACGACGCCTCCGGCCCCTATACCGACCCCACCCATGTCGTCTCGATCGAAAGCGGCCTGCCGCGGCTTCGCGAGGCCTGGGTCGCCGCACGCGGGGATACCGAGGACTATGACGGCCGCCACATCCGTCCGGAGGACAACGGCTTTGCCACCGGGGAGCGGCTGACACCCGAATTTCCCGTGCGCAACCGGCCTCGCCGGGCGACAAACGGCAAGGCGGTGACACAGCTCGCCTATGCCCGCGCCGGCATCATCACGCCGGAAATGGAATTCATCGCCATCCGCGAAAACCTCGGCCGCAAGGCCGCAAACCAAGCGCTTGTTCGCGACGGCGAGAGTTTCGGCGCCCACATCCCCGACTTCGTCACGCCGGAATTCGTCCGCCAGGAAGTCGCAAGCGGCCGGGCGATCATTCCCGCCAACATCAACCACCCGGAAGCCGAGCCGATGATCATCGGCCGGAATTTTCTGGTGAAGATCAACGCCAATATCGGCAATTCCGCCGTCACCTCCTCCATGGCGGAAGAGGTCGAGAAGATGGTCTGGGCGATCCGCTGGGGCGGCGATACGGTCATGGACCTCTCAACCGGCCGAAACATCCACAACATCCGCGAATGGATCATCCGCAATTCACCGGTCCCGATCGGCACCGTGCCGCTCTACCAGGCGCTGGAAAAGGTCAACGGCATTGCCGAGGACCTCACCTGGGAGGTTTTCCGCGACACACTGATCGAGCAGGCCGAACAGGGCGTCGATTATTTCACCATCCATGCCGGCGTGCGGCTCGCCTATATTCCGCTCACCGTCAACCGCGTCACCGGCATCGTCTCGCGTGGCGGCTCGATCATGGCCAAGTGGTGTCTTCATCACCACCGGGAAAGCTTCCTCTATGAGCACTTCGAGGAAATCTGCGACATCTGCCGCACCTATGACGTCTCCTTCTCGCTCGGCGACGGCCTGCGCCCCGGCTCGATCGCTGACGCCAACGACGCCGCGCAGTTCGCCGAACTCGAAACGCTCGGCGAGCTGACGCAGATCGCCTGGGCAAAGGACTGCCAGGTCATGATCGAAGGCCCCGGCCATGTGCCGATGCACAAGATCAAGGAGAACATGGACAAGCAGTTGAAGGTCTGCGGCGAGGCGCCCTTCTACACGCTCGGGCCGCTGACGACCGACATCGCCCCCGGCTACGACCACATCACCTCGGGCATCGGTGCGGCGATGATCGGCTGGTTCGGCACCGCCATGCTCTGCTACGTCACGCCGAAGGAACATCTCGGCCTGCCGGACCGCGACGACGTGAAGGTCGGCGTCATCACCTACAAGATCGCCGCCCACGCCGCCGATCTCGCCAAGGGCCATCCGGCGGCGAAGATCCGCGACGACGCGCTGTCGCGCGCCCGTTTCGAGTTCCGTTGGGAGGACCAGTTCAACCTTTCGCTCGACCCGGAAACCGCCCGCGCCTTCCACGACGAGACGCTGCCGAAGGAGGCGCACAAGGTGGCGCATTTCTGCTCCATGTGCGGCCCGAAATTCTGCTCCATGCGCATCTCGCACGATATCCGTGCCGAGGCGCAGAAGGAGGGGCTGGAGGCCATGGCCGCGAAATATCGCGACGGCGGCGACCTCTACATGCCGCTTGCCGAAGCCCCCGCCGGAGAATGACCATGCGCGTCCTCGTCAAGGGGGCCGGCGTTGCCGGCCTCACCGTCGCCTGGCAGCTCTATCGCCACGGCTTCGACGTCACCATCACCGAACGCGCCGAAAAGGTCGGCCTTGGTGCCTCCGGCTTCGCCGGCGGCATGCTGGCCCCCTGGTGCGAGCGGGAAAGCGCGGAAGAGCCCGTTCTGGCGCTCGGCCGCTCGGCCGCAGACTGGTGGGAAGCGGCCGTGCCCGGCCATGTCAAGCGCCGGGGAACGCTGGTCGTTGCCGCCGGCCGCGATGCCGCGGAGCTCGACCGCTTCGCCCGCCGCACGAGCGGCTGGGAATGGCTCGACGGCGCAGCCATTGCCGAGCTGGAACCGGATCTCGCCGGCCGCTTCCCCAAGGCCCTGTTCTTTCGGCAGGAAGCCCATCTCGACCCGCAGCGGGCGCTTTCGGCGCTCACCGCCGGGCTCGAGGAGGCACGCATGCGCTTCCTGTTCTGCGCCAACCCGGATGCCGATCGCTACGACCGCGTGATCGACTGCACCGGTGCAGCCCGGATCGGCCAGCTGCCGGGCCTTCGGGGCGTGCGCGGCGAAATGCTCTATGTGGAAACCCCGGAAATCAACCTCTCCCGCCCCGTCCGCCTGCTGCATCCGCGCCACCCGATCTACATCGTGCCACGCGGAAGGAACCGCTTCATGGTGGGCGCGACCATGATCGAGAGCGCCGACGACGGCGGCATCACCGCCCGCTCGCTCATGGAACTGCTGAACGCCGCCTACACGCTGCACCCGACTTTCGGTGAGGCACGGCTTGCGGACACCGGCGCAGGCATCCGCCCGGCCTTTCCCGACAACCTGCCACGCGTGAGCGAACACGACGGCACGCTCCATGTGAACGGCCTTTATCGCCACGGCTTCCTGCTGGCTCCCGCAATGGCGGCGGAGGTCGCGCGGCGGCTTCTTGCAGAACAGGCCCCATCGGAAAGGAGGGCATCATGACCCTCATCATCAACGGCGAGGAACAGGAGATCGCGGCAACCACGCTCGCGGATCTTCTCTCCGCCCTCGACTACGAGGGCGAGTGGCTGGCGACGGCCGTCAACGGCGAGCTGGTGCACCGCGAGGATCGCGCCGGCTTCACGCTCGGCACACGCGACCGCATCGAAATCCTCTCGCCCATGCAGGGAGGCTGACATGCTGAAACTCTACGACATCGAGGTTCAATCCCGCCTGCTGCTCGGAACCGCGCGCTATCCCTCCCCCGCAATCCTCGCCGAGGCCGTGCGGCGCGCGAAAGCGGAGATCGTTACCGTGTCGCTGCGGCGGGAAACTGCCGGCGGCAAGGCGGGCGGCGCATTCTTCGAGCTGATCCATGCGCTCGGTGTGCATGTCCTGCCCAACACCGCCGGCTGCCACAGCGTGCAGGAGGCCGTGCTGACGGCGAAGATGGCGCGCGAGGTCTTCCGCACGGACTGGATCAAGCTCGAAGTAATCGGCCATCACGACACGCTGCAGCCCGATGTCTTCGGCCTCGTGGAAGCCGCACGCATCCTGACGGGCGAAGGTTTTCAAGTCTTCCCCTATACGACGGACGACCTCGTCGTCGCAGAAAAGCTGATCGAGGCCGGCTGCCGCGTGCTGATGCCCTGGTGCGCGCCGATTGGCTCGGCCATGGGGCCGGTCAACCCGATGGCGCTGCGCACTTTCCGGGCGCATTTCCCTGATGTGCCACTGATTGTCGATGCCGGCATCGGCCGCCCCTCGCACGCCGCCGGCGTCATGGAATTCGGCTATGACGCCGTGCTGCTCAACACCGCCGTCGCCGGCGCCGGCGATCCGGCGGCGATGGCCGAAGCCTTCGCGCTCGCCATCGATGCCGGCCGCCTTGCCCACGCCGCCGTACCGCTGGAGCCGCGCGACATGGCCGTCCCCTCCACCCCCGTCATCGGAAAGGCGGTCTTCTCATGACACTCGATCCCTTCTACCTCATCGTCGACAGTGCCGACTGGATCGGCCGGCTGGTGCCCATCGGCGTGAAACTCGTGCAGCTGCGCATGAAGAACATCCCGGACCATCAGCTACGCGACGAAATCCGCCGGGCGAAAGCCACCTGCGCGAAGCATGGTTGCCAGCTCATCGTCAACGATTATTGGCAGATCGCCATCGAGGAGGGCTGCGACTACGTGCATCTCGGTCAGGAGGATCTGGCGAGCGCCGATGCCAGCGCCATTCGTGCGGCCGGCATGAAGCTCGGCCTTTCCACCCATGACGAAGCAGAGCTCGACATCGCCCTCGCGGCAAGGCCTGACTACATCGCGCTCGGCCCGGTCTGGCCGACGATCCTCAAGAAGATGAAATGGGCGCCGCAGGGCGTCGAGCGGCTCAGCGACTGGAAGGCGCGCATCGCGCCCGTTCCCCTCGTCGCGATCGGCGGCCTCAACCCGGATCGCCTGGAAGCCGTCTTCGAAAACGGCGCTGACAGCGCCGCGGTGGTGACCGACATCACGTTGAACGCAGATCCGGAGGCGCGCACACGCGAATGGATCGCGCGCACGGCGCGCTGGCGTGAACGGAGCTTGCAGAAGGGCGGCACCGCCTGACGTCAGGCTCCCGGCGCAATTTTCCAGAGCCGCCGGGCATTTTCCGAGAGCACGCGGCACTTGTCTTCCAGACTGACGCCGGACAGCAGCGCCTGCGTCGCGCCGATCCAGGTGGAAAGCCCACCGCCTAGCGTGCAGACCGGCCAGTCACTGCCCCAAACCATGCGCTGGAAGCCGAAGCTTTCCGCCACGTGGGTGAAATAGGGTTTCAGGTCCTCCAGGGTCCAGTCTTCCCCACCATAGGCGGGGATGCCGGACAGCTTTACCGTGACATTCGGCCGGCGCGCGATCTCTGCGACCGGCCCCTTCCAGGTATCGAAGCCGCCACTCTTGATGTCGGGTACGCCGCAATGGTCGAGCACGAAGGAAACATCGGGGGCAAGGTCGGCGAGCGCAATCGCCTTCTCGATCTGGTGCGGCAGAACGCAAAGGTCGAAACTGAGGCCGGTGCCCGCCAGCCGTCCTATGTTTTCGCGGAAGAGAGTGCCTTCGGAGATATCATCCGGCACGACATGCAGCACGCGACGGAAACCGCGAACGAAGGGATTGGCAAGGACCGTCTCGAGATAGGTCGGGAAATCCGGCGATTCCGGCCGGCAAGCGGCGATGGCACCGACGAGAAGGCTGCCCGCCTCCCCCGCAAGCCCTTCAACCATGGCCGTCTCGCGCGCGATATCACCCTCCGCGACGTCCACTTCCATATGCAGCGCCGCGACGATACCGAGGCGGCACGCCTCCCGCGCATAAATCTCCTGCGTGAAATCGGCATCGAGCGACGGCGCGCCGGCAAGCCAAGGATAGGACAGCCGGTCCCGGTAGATGAGATGCAGGTGCGTATCGACGATCATGCCGGCCTCCTCCAAGCAGGGCGAACACTGCCATAGAAGAATTCTCTATTCAAATACGAATTTATACACCTATAGCAGCCCATTTCATCCAGCAAAAAAGCACCGCGAGGACTACCAATCCGGCCCGGCTCTCCTACCTCCCTTCCAGCAACAGGAGGAACCGCATGAAGGTCAGCGCGCGCAACCGCCTCAAGGGCAAGATCGTCGAAGTCGTCCTCGGCGCGACAACGGCCCATGTCCGCATCGATGTCGGCGGCTCGATCATCACCGCCGCCATCACCAATGATGCGGTGAACGAACTCGGCCTTGCTGCCGGCCATGAGGCCTATGCGCTGATCAAGGCATCGGACGTGATGGTGGCGATCGACGACTAAAGTGTTTCGGCATGGTTCCGGGCGCAAAACCGCATCGCGCCTTATGAGAATTCCGTTAATCGCCGATCTTCGTGCACATAGACACGGGCTAGGTCGCGAAATCGCCCTTCTGGGGCGGCGCAATCGGTTTGAACAGGTTTCGATCCGGCTTCAGGTCGATCAGCGGCGTGCCATCGAGGCAGTCGAGACCGCGCACGAAGAGCCGGCTGCCTTCGATCTTCTCCAGCAAGACGATCGACGTGCCGATCGGATTGGGCCGGACAGGCGAGCGCAGCGAGAAGGTGCCATGCACTTCGCCGTTCGAAGCGGGGCTCTGCAACACGAGGTCGCGGCGCGACTGGTGAAGCCAGTAGAGCACCTCCAGCCGTTCAAAACGCTCTGCCCCCTTCAGTGCCTGCACCCAGGGCTCGAAGACCTCGATGGTGCAGACCGGACCATCTGGGCGCCCCTGACGCGGCGTTTCCATGCGCGAGGTCCAGGGCGTCGAAATCCGGCCGATGAAAACAATCTGCGCATCCGCTGTCTCCGGCGGAGTGATGGCCACTTCATTCTCGCGGATTTCATTCAGCCGGACCATGCAACGCTCCATCGCTATATTTATAAGGATACGACGATAACCGGCTGGCGCCGCGAGGGAAAGAGGCCAGCAGGCTCAAAGACGGCGACAGATTGACACCGGACACAAGCAGCCTCAGCCGGCACCGGACGCCTCGGCATTTCGCAAACGCCAGTCTGTCGGGGAAAGCCCGGCCCGCTTGCGGAAAAAACGCGAGAAATAGGCGGGGTCCTCGAAGCCGATCTCCCGGCCAATGTCCTCCACCGGGCGAATGGTGAAACGCAGCAGACGCTTGGCCTCCAGCAAGCGCCGCTCCAGCACCATATCCTTCACCGTCTGGCCAAAGACCGTACGCGCCGCCTTGTCGAGTAGGTGCGGCGTCGTCGCCAGCCGTTCGACATAGTGCCCGACAGGCCAATCCTCCCGGTAGTGCCGGTCGATGGCACGGCGCAGCTCCAGCCCCAGCGCAACCGCAGGCGAGGCCGCCGCAAAGCCGCCCGGGCCGCCAAGTCGCGCCATCAGCGAGAGGACGACCGCGATCAGCCCGGCGAGCACCCGTTCGCTCGCTCCCGCGCCGCCGCGATATTCCTCCATCACCATGGCGAGCAGCGTATCGATCCGCATCCAGCCGGGGGCATCCGCCGCACCGGAAAGCAGCACCGGCGCATCGAGCGCCAGATCCACCTGCGGCGCCATCGCCCTCAGCTGGTCGTCCGAGATAGAGACAACGATGGCATCCGACCGGTCGTCGACATCGAAGCCGTGCACGACGTTGCTCGGCACGAAGCTGATCGCCGGAGCGGAAAAACTCCAAGTCCGATCCTCGATCCTGTAGCGGCCCTCGCCCTTGAACCAGTAGGTGACCTGCCCCATCAGCGGATGTTTGTGCGGCGCGACTCGGCCGAAATGCAGGCTTTTCCGCTCCATCACCGTCTCGACATGCAGGAACCCGACGTCGAGCACACGGCTCGGTTCACCATAAACGAAGAAGGCGGGAACATCTTTGCGAGCGATCATGCCGGAAAAAGTACCAGCGAATTGCCGTGTTTGTCCATGGCACTCCAGACGCTCCCGACTTAGCGTTTGTCAGGATTTTCAAGGAGGAGATCACCATGCGCGCGGAAGACCATCGCAGCGACAAGACCCGGCCGTTCACCGGCGCCGAATATCTCGCAAGCCTGCGCGACGGGCGCGAGGTCTATATCAATGGCGAGCGCATCGCCGATGTCACCAGACACCCGGCCATGCGCAACTCAGCCCGCTCCATCGCCCGCATGTACGATGCGCTGCACGATCCGGCACGCAAAGAGCGCCTGACATCGCCGACCGACACCGGTTCCGGCGGCTATACGCACAAATATTTCCGCGTCGCCCATTCTTCAGCCGATCTCGTCGCCCAGCAGGGCGCCATCGCCGACTGGGCGCGCATGTCCTACGGCTGGATGGGTCGCACGGCCGACTACAAGGCGGCACTGATGAACACGCTCGGCGCCAATGCCGACTGGTACGGTCCGTTCAAGGACAATGCACTTTCCTGGCACAGCCGAGCGCAGGAAAGCGTGCTCTTCATGAACCACGCCATCGTCAACCCGCCGATCGACCGCCACAAACCGGCCGATGCGGTGAAGGACGTCTTCGTGCACATCACGAAGGAAACGGATGCCGGCATCTATGTCTCGGGCGCCAAGGTCGTCGCCACCTCCTCAGCGCTGACCCACTACAATTTCCTCGCCCAGAGTTCGGCGACCGTCACCGAGGACCCGTCGCTGTCGGTCATGTTCATCCTGCCGATGAATGCGCCCGGCGTGAAGATGTTCTGCCGCACCTCCTACGAACAGACAGCGGCAACCGCGGCCCACCCCTTCGACTACCCGCTCTCCTCGCGTTTCGACGAGAACGATGCGATCCTGGTGCTCGACAATGTCTTCGTGCCCTGGGAGGACGTGCTGGTGCTGCGCGACGCGGCCAAGATCCTGTCCTTCCACCCGGCCTCGGGCTTCATGCACGGCTACTGCTTCCAGGGTTGCACGCGGCTTGCGGTGAAGATGGACTTTCTCGCCGGCCTGCTCGCGAAGGCCCTGCGCGCCACCGGCGGCGATGCGTTCCGCGGCAACCGGGCGATGCTCGGCGAGGTGATCGCCATCCGCCACCAGTTCTGGTCCTTCTCCAACGCCATGGCCTACAACCCGATTCCCTGGGCGAACGGCGCGGTGCTGCCGAACCTCGAGGCGGCGCTCTGCTACCGCACCTTCATGTCGGAGGCCTATCCGAAGGTCATCGACATCGTTCGCCGCACGGTGGCCTCCGGCCTCATCTACCTGCCCTCCTCGGCAAAAGACTTCTCGAACCCGGAGATCGACCGCTATCTCGCGCAATATGTGCGCGGCTCGAACGACATGGGCCATGTCGAGCGCATCAAGATCATGAAGCTGTTGTGGGATGCGACCGGCACGGAATTCGGCGGCCGCCACGCGCTCTACGAGCTGAACTATGCCGGCGCGCCGGAAGAAGTGCGCCTGCAGGTGCTGAAGGGCGCCGAGCGCGGCGGGCGGCTGAAGGAGATGGAGGCGCTGGTCGACCAGTGCATGGCCGACTACGACGAAAGTGGCTGGACCGGCGACACCTGGCTGCCGCCGCTTGGCGGCGATGCAGTCCGCGACGCGGCCGAATGAGGAGCGCGCCATGGACACCGGCATTTCCAGAACCGAGTTCCGCAATGCGATGGCCCGGGTCTGCGCCCCGGTCAACGTGATCACCACCAAGGGGGGCGCCGGGCGCGGCGGCTTCACCGCCACCGCCATGTGCTCGGTGACCGACGAACCGCCAACGCTGCTCGTCTGCATGAACAGCCGCTCGGCACAAAGCGGCCTCTTCATCGAGAACCGCCGCTTCTGCGTCAACGTGCTGACGCAGGAGCACAAAACACTCGCCGCCTCCTTCGCCGGGCGCGAGGCCGATATGGAGGCGCGCTATGCCGATGCGGCCTGGACCGATCTCCCCTCCGGTAACCAGGCACTCACCGACGCGATCGTTTCCTTCGACTGCCGGCTGACGGAGGCCCGGCTGGTGGGCACACACAACATCCTGATCGGCGAGGTCGTGGACATCCGTAGCCGGCGCGACGGGCATGCACTGCTCTATTTCGACCGCAACTACGTGCATGTGCCGACCCAGACCGGCAGCTTCGGCGGCTAAAGGCGGCGGTAGCCTCTTGACAAGCGACTCTCTATTTAACATGTTAAATAAAATTGCCGTACGCGGGAGGAACCATGCCGCATCTGACAGTGGAGTATTCGGCCAATCTGGAAGGCCGCGCGGATCCTGACGCCCTCTGCGCGGCGCTGCTCCAGACAGTGCTGGAAACCGGGCTTTTCGAGATCGGCGCGGTGCGCGTGCGGGCGTTCAGGGCCGAGCACTATGCCATTGCCGACCTTCTGCCGGAAAACGCCTTCGTCGACCTCAACCTGCGCATCGGCAAGGGCCGCAGCGCGGAAGAAAAGAAGCGCACGGGCGAAGCGCTGTTTGCCACCGCAAGCAGGCTCCTCGCCCCGCTCCTCGAGACGCCGCACTTCGCGCTTTCGCTGGAAATCCGCGAGATCGATGCGGAACTGAGCTGGAAGAAGAACGCCATCCATCCGCGCCTGCGCGCCAAATAACGGACATTCCCAGGAAGATCTCATGTCGAAATACCAGGAAAACATGGCGAAGGCGGCGGCCTATCTCGCCCGCTTCAAGGAAAAGGGCGTTCTGAACCGCATCGCCGGTGAGGATCTGCCGGCCGAAGGCGGCGCGACCTTCGAGACCATCTCCCCCGTCGACCTGGCGCCGCTCGCGGTGGTGGCAAAGGGCACCGCCGCAGACATCGACCGTGCGGCAAAGGCCGCCAGGGCCGCCTTCGCAGACTGGGCCGCCATGTCGGGCGGAACGCGTAAAAAACTGCTGCACAAGATTGCCGACGCCATCGTGGCACGGGCGGAGGAAATCGCCTTCGTCGAATGCATGGACACCGGGCAGTCGCTGCGCTTCATGGCCAAGGCCGCGCTACGCGGCGCAGAGAACTTCCGCTTCTTCGCCGACCGCGCTCCTGAGGCCCGCGACGGCAAGACGCTGCGCACTGAGGGCCAGATCAACATGACGACCCGCGTGCCGATCGGCCCCGTCGGCATTGTCACACCGTGGAACACGCCCTTCATGCTGTCCACCTGGAAGATCGCCCCGGCGCTCGCTGCCGGCTGCACCATCGTGCACAAGCCGGCCGAATTCTCGCCGCTGACGGCGCGCCTGCTGGTGGAGATCGCCGAGGATGCGGGCCTGCCAAAGGGGGTGTGGAACCTCGTCAACGGTTTTGGCGAAGATGCCGGCAAGGCGCTGACCGAACATCCCCTGATCAAGGCCATCGGCTTCGTCGGCGAAAGTCGCACCGGATCGATGATCATGAAACAGGGCGCCGACACGCTGAAGCGCGTACATTTCGAGCTTGGCGGCAAGAACCCGGTCATCGTCTTCGCCGATGCCGATCTCGAACGCGCGGCAGACGCCGTCGTCTTCATGATCTATTCGCTGAATGGTGAGCGCTGCACCTCCTCCTCCCGCGTGCTGGTGGAGGAGAGCATCTACGAGCGCTTCACCGCCCTTGTTGCGGAGAAGGCGAAACGCATCAAGGTCGGCCATCCGCTCGATCCGGAAACCGTCGTCGGCCCGCTCATCCATCCCGTGCACGAGAAGAAGGTTCTCGAATACATCGCGATCGGCCGGTCCGAGGGCGCGACGGTCACCGCTGGCGGAGAAAAATTCGACGGACCGGGTGGCGGCTGCTATGTTGCGCCGACGCTCTTCACCGGCGCGAACAACGGTATGCGCATCGCCCAGGAGGAGATTTTCGGGCCGGTGCTGACCGCCATTCCCTTCAAGGACGAAGCCGAGGCCCTCACCCTCGCCAACGACGTCCAGTACGGCCTCACCAGCTATCTCTGGACATCGGATGTCACGCGCGCGTTCCGCTTCACCGATCATCTCGATGCCGGCATGATCTGGGTAAATTCGGAGAATGTGCGCCACCTGCCGACGCCTTTTGGCGGCGTCAAGAATTCCGGCATCGGCCGCGATGGCGGCGACTGGTCCTTCGACTTCTATATGGAGACGAAGAACATCGCCTTTGCCACCGGCGCCCACGCCATCCCGAAGCTTGCCGGCTGATCGCCGGAAAACCAGATTGCACCCGCTCTCGCCCGTCGAGGCGGGCTTGAGGAGGAACCCATGCCCGTACCCCAGCCAAACCTCTACCCGCCCTTCAACATCGTGCGCCTCAGCCATGTCGAGTTCGGCGTTACCGACCTTGCAAAGTCCCGCGCCTTCTATGTCGATACGCTCGGCCTGCAGGTGACGGACGAGACCGCAGACACGATCTATCTGCGCGCCATGGAAGAGCGCGGCCACCATTGCATCGTGCTGAAGAAATCCGGAAAATCGGAAGCCCGCGACCTCGGCTTCAAGGTCTTCGACGAGGAGGACCTCGAAAAGGCGGTGCACTTCTTCAAGGGCAAGGGCCTGCCGGTGGAATGGGTCGAGCGCCCTTACCAGGGCCGCACCTTCCGCACGCGCGATCCGCACGGCATCCCCCTGGAATTCTACACCAAGATGGACCGCCTGCCGCCGATCCACCAGAAATATGCGCTCTATCGCGGCGTCAAGCCGCTGCGCATCGACCACTTCAACTGCTTCTCGCCCGATGTCGACGCCTCCGTCGCCTTCTACAACGAACTCGGCTTCCGCGTGACGGAATATACGGAAGACGAAGAGACCGGGAAGCTCTGGGCCGCCTGGACCCATCGTAAGGGCGGCGTGCACGACATCGCCTTCACCAACGGCCGCGGACCCCGCCTGCACCACACCGCCTTCTGGGTGCCGACGCCGCTCAACATCATCGACCTGCTCGACCTGATGGCGACGACCGGCTGGGTTTCCAACATCGAGCGCGGCCCCGGCCGCCATGGCATTTCCAATGCCTTCTTCCTGTACATCCTCGACCCCGACGGGCACCGCATCGAGATCTACTGCTCGGACTACCAGACCGTCGACCCCGATCTCGAACCGATCAAGTGGGATCTGAAGGACCCGCAGCGCCAGACCCTCTGGGGCGCTCCGGCGCCGAAATCCTGGTTCGAACACGGCAGCCTCTTCGCCGGCACAGAGGTCATGGAACCGCAGCTCAAGGCCCAGCCCATCATTGCACCGTGAGGCGCAAACCGGCCGCAGAGATGAAGGAAGACAGGATGAACCACCCGAGATTTGCCAGCTTCAGCATCGGCCCGCGCAAAGGCTACGGCCTGATCGTCGCGGACGGCGTGATCGACCTTTCCACGCGGTTTGCCGACCGTTTTCCGACCCTGAAGGAGGTGGTGGAAGCCGGTGCCTTCGGTGAACTGCTAACCGCGGCCGCCGGGCAAAAGCCGGATCATCCGCTGGATGCGATCAGCTACGAGATCCCGATCCCTGCGCCGGAGAAGATCATCTGCGTCGGCGTGAATTTTCCTGATCGCAACGAGGAGTACAAGGACGGCCAGGCTGCGCCGGCAAATCCGTCGCTGTTCATCCGCTTCCCGCGCTCTTTCACCGGCCACGACCGGCCGTTGATCCGCCCGCCGGAAAGCCCGCAGCTCGACTATGAGGGCGAGATCGTCATCGTCATCGGCAAGGGCGGGCGGCGGATTTCGGAGACCGACGCGCTCGGCCACATCGCGGCACTCTCGCTCTGCAACGAGGGTACCATCCGCGACTGGGTGCGCCATGCCAAGTTCAACGTCACCCAGGGCAAGAACTTCGACCGGACCGGCTCGATCGGCCCCTGGCTGGTGCCCTATGCGGATGAACGCCAGCTCGCCGACATCAAGCTCGAAACACGCGTCAACGGCGAGGTGCGCCAGAGCGACCGCACCAGCCGCATGATCTTTTCCTTCCGCAAGATCATCGCCTACATCTCCACCTTCACCACGCTGGTGCCGGGTGACGTCATCGTGACAGGCACCCCGACCGGCGCCGGTGCACGCTTCGATCCGCCGATCTGGCTGAAGCCGGGCGATGTGGTCGAAGTGGAGGCAGAGGGTATCGGCACGCTCCGCAACACCATCGCCGACGAGGCCACCCCATGATGACGCCCGAGGAGATCCACGCCGCCGCGGCAAGCCTCGACGAGGCCGAGCGCACCCGCATCCAGACCGGCCTTCTCTCGCTGAAGCACCCCGCGATCACCATGGGCGATGCCTATGCAGTCCAGGGCGCCTGGGTGAAGAAGAAGATCGCCGACGGCCGCCGGGTCGTCGGCTGGAAGATCGGCCTCACCTCCAAGGCCATGCAATACGCGCTGAACATCGACATTCCCGATTCCGGCGTGCTGTTCGACGACATGGTCTTCGAGGACGGCGCGACCGTGCCGGCCGGCCGCTTCATCCAGCCGCGCGTCGAGGCGGAGATTGCCTTCGTCATGAAGGCGCCGCTGAAGGGACCGGGCGTCACCGTCTTCGACGTGCTGAACGCCACGGACTATGTAACCCCGGCGCTGGAAATCCTCGATACACGCATCCTGCGCGTCGATCCCGAGACGAAGAAGGCCCGCACCATCTTCGACACGATCTCCGACAATGCCGCCAATGCCGGCATCGTCACGGGCGGGCGCGCCGTGCGTCCTGATCAGATCGACATGCGCTGGATGGGCGCCATCGTCAGCCGCAATGCGGAAGTGGAGGAAACCGGCCTCGGCGCCGGCGTGCTCAACCAGCCCGCCCGTGGCGTCGCCTGGCTCGCCAACCGGCTGGCGCAATATGGTGACGGCATCGAGGCCGGGCAGATCGTGCTCGCCGGCTCGTTCATCCGCCCGGTGGAAGCCCGCCACGGCGATACGATATCAGGCGATTTCGGCCCCTACGGCACCGTCAGCCTGTTCTTCGCATAGGAGTTTTCGATGCCCGCCCCGAAAAACCGCTTCAAGCAGGCGCTCCAGGAAGGCCGGGCGCAGATCGGCCTCTGGCAGGCGCTCGCCAATCCCTACACGGTCGAAATCTGCGCCGAAGCCGGCTACGACTGGCTGCTGCTCGATGCCGAACACGCGCCGAACGACGTGCCCCTGCTCGTCTCGCAGCTCCAGGCGATGAAGGGGACCCCAAGCCACGCCGTCATCCGTCCAGCGATCGGCGAGACCTGGATCGTCAAGCAACTGCTCGACATCGGCGCGCAAACGCTGCTGATCCCGATGGTCGACAGCAAGGCGATGGCAAAGACGATGGTGAAGGCCGTGCGCTACCCGCCGCATGGCGTACGGGGCGTCGGTGCGGCACTCGCCAGAGCCTCCGCCTTCAACCGCACAACGGACTATCTGCAGACGGCAAACGCGGAGATCTGCCTGCTGCTGCAGGTCGAAAGCCGCGCCGGGCTGGAGGCGCTCGATGACATCGCCGGAACCGAGGGGGTTGACGGCGTCTTCATCGGCCCGGCCGACCTTGCCGCCGACATGGGTTTCCTCGGCAAGCCGGGTGCGCCCGAAGTGCAGGCGGAGGTGGAAAAGGCACTGAAGAAGATCCAGGGGCACGGCAAGGCAGCCGGCATCCTGATCGGCGACCTCGGGCTCGCCAAGCGCTATCTGGAGCTCGGCGCCACCTTCGTCGCCATCGGCAACGACGTGACGCTGCTCGCCAATGCCACGACCAAGCTCCTTGCCGATTTCAGAGCTGCCGAGCCGGCAAAAGCTCCGGCCGGCGCCAAGGTCTACTGAGCCGATAAAACGCTATTCTTCGCCGCCTGCCTTGCCGTCGAGCTTGAGGGCGGCGAGCTCCTCCAGCATGTCGAGCAGCGCTTCGACACGCTCGGCACCGAAACGGGCATCGATATCCGCATAGACACGGCGGGAATCCGGCATGACCTCGTCGATGACCGCCTGGCCGGCCGGCGCGAGCCGCAGCAGAACGCGGCGGCCGTCTTCCTTGTCCTTGTGTCGGGTGATCAGACCGCGCTCCTCAAGCGAGCGCAGCATGCGCGTCAGGCTCGGCGCTAGGATGAAGGCCTTCTCGGCCACTTCCGTCGCATCGAGCGTGCCGGCCTGCGAGAGCACCCGGATGACCCGCCACTGCTGCTCGGTCACGTCGTGATCGGCAAGGATCGGCCGGAAATGGCTCATCACCGCTTCGCGGGCCTTCAGGAGGCCGATGGCGAGCGACCGCCGCCGCTCACGCGGCAGGGAATCCTTCGTTTCGTCGGGATTGGTCATGTCGAGAGGGCACCGTTCGTCTTCCTGCCTCTATCCGCGATTTTTCCGGCCTGCGCAATGCGCGGGGAACAGTATAGAACAAGATCAACGGATCGATTGCAGCTGTCCGGCATGCTAGCGTCGCCGGTGAAGCCAGCCCAGCGAAAGTGCAACAGCCCATGACGCCTGAAACATCCATGCCAGAGACAAACTATATCTTCCCGCCGTCGCCGGTTCCGGCCCTGCCGATCCGGGGCAGCACCGCGCTCTTTCCCATCCATCGCATCTATTGTGTCGGGCGCAATTTCGCGGACCATGCGATCGAGATGGGTCATGCCCCCGACAAGGAGCCGCCCTTCTTCTTCCAGAAGAACCCCGACACCGTGGTGTTGCCCGGCACCCCCTTTCCCTATCCTGCTGCCAGCCGCGATGTCCACCACGAGGTCGAGCTGGTCGTCGCCCTCCAGAGCGGCGGCACGGACATTCCCGTCGAGCGCGCGCTCGACTGCGTCTACGGCTATGCCGTCGGCCTCGACATGACGCGCCGCGACCTGCAGGCGGAGGCCAAGAAACACGGCCGGCCCTGGGAAATCGCAAAGGCCTTCGAGCAATCCGCGCCGTGCGGCCCGGTTCACACGGCCGCCGAGATCGGCCATCCCGGAGAAGGCACGATCCGGCTTACGATCAACGGCACGATCCGCCAGGACGGCAACCTCAATCAGATGATCTGGAAAGTGCCGGAGATGATCGCCTATCTCTCGCGCCTCTTCACCTTGAAGCCCGGCGACCTGATCTTCGCGGGCACGCCGGCCGGCGTCGGCGCGGTGGCAAAGGGCGACACGATGATCGCGCATATCGACGGGTTGGACGAGGTGCGCTTCACCGTCGCCTGATCAACGGACCGCAAGCCGGAGGATGGCGCGGCTCCCTGGTTCAGGGAGCCCTCTGGGCCTGCGACAGGACGCCACGCACCATCGCCGCGTTGTTTGATTAAAGTCAAAGAGCGAGACCTCCGGCGGGTCTACTTCCTTGCTCATGAACGAAAGACGTTCGTCAGCAAGGAGAATTCCAGTGCGTACCATGGCAAAGAGCATCGTCGGCGCGGCAGCAGTCATTCTGGCGCTTGCGCTTCCGGCAGCAGCGGCAGATTTCGAAGTGCATATGCTGAACAAGGGCGCCGAGGGCGCCATGGTGTTCGAGCCCGCCTTCGTGAAGGTCGCACCCGGCGATACCATCACCTTCATCCCCACCGACAAGGGCCACAATGTCGAGACGATCAAGGGCATGATTCCCGAGGGCGCCGAAGCCTTCAAGAGCAAGATCAACGAGAACTTCAAGGTCACCTTCGACAAGGCCGGCGCCTATGGCGTCAAATGCACGCCGCATGTCGGCATGGGCATGGTGGGCGTGGTGGTCGTCGGCGACGCGCCGGCCAATCTCGATGCGGTCAAGACGGGCAAGCTGCCGAAAAAGGCCCGCGAGCGCATGGACGCCGCCATCGCGGCAGCAGGCCTGTAACGGCTCTCCCTTCGGGGCGGGGGGCGGAACCCGGGGCGGAGCGATCCGCACCGGGTTTTCTTTTCACCCGTCAATCGGCCCATTCCGGATCGGTGGTGAAGGCGATGGTCAACCAGCGATCCGGCCCCTCGTCGCCGATCGCCGCGCCGACCTCGTCGCGGATATCATCCCATTCCTGCAGCTTCTTGGCCGGAAAATCCTCCGGAACGATGAAAAAGAGCTCGATCTGTCGGCCGCGGCCGACCCTTGCGACATAGGCCCGATGGGACAGAAAGCCATACCGCTCGACGATGGTCTTCGCGACCGTATCGACGTGGCTCTTCAGGTCGGACGGGGTCACCAGCAGGATATCGGCCAAAGCCTGGCGGATCGTGCCGGCCGGAATGGGGATGATGACGAGGCAGACGAGCGCCAGCGCCAAGGGGTCGATATAGGGCGATAGCCACTCATAGGCCGAGCCCTGGATGAGAAAACCGAAGACGAAGGCGATGAGCAGCGCGCCGGTCAGTCCCGCCGACATCATCCAGGCCTTGGCGTCGAGGGCGACGAAATCGGACTGGATCGTGCGGTTGGCCCGACTGGCGATGATCGCCATAGCGGTGGTGACGGCAAGCGTGACGACGGCATAGAGGATCGCCTGGTCGAAGTCGAGCGGCCGGCCACCGTCCAGAAGGCTGCTGACGGCATTGATTAGTGCGTAGATCGCCGCGCCCGTCAGCAGGATGCCGTTGAGGCCGAGCACCATGGGTTCGAGGTGCCAGAAGCCCATGGTGAAATGCTTGACCAGCCGGCCCTTGCCGGCCCCACCGGCCGCCGAGGCAGCGATCAGGTTCGAGACGAGCAGGGCGATCACCGTCATGACAGCATCCGTCAACGCATAGACACCATCGAAAATGATGGCGAAGGAGCCTGAGAGAATGCCGAAAAGGATGCCGACGCCGGCCAGGAGGATGGTGACCAGGATGGAAATGCGCAGAAGCCCCTGTTCCGTCTTCATGGCCGGTCCTTTCCATTGTTCGAGGGTGCCTGCGGCTTATAGCCGGCACCCCGGACAAATTCCATCTTCTGCATGATCCGGATTTACACATTTAATTTTCTAATGCCCCCGGCCCCTGCTAGTTTGCCGCCATGAACCAACGGGAACGCGCATGCTGAAACTTGCCCTGCTGTCGGCCTGGCTCTTCCTTGCGGCCCTCTGCCCTCCCCTTCTTGCCGCTGAAAACACCATGGATACGCAACTGCACAAGGCCGCCGCGGCAGACGACATCGCCGCCATCAAGACACTGCTCGCCAAGGGTGCGGACATCGACGCGCGCGACACCAGCGGTGCGACGGCACTGCTCGTCGCCACGCATGGCAACAAGGTGAACGCCGCACGCGCGCTGATCGAGGCCGGCGCCGACGTCAACGCCAAGGACGACATCAGCGACAGCCCCTATCTCTATGCCGGGGCACGCGGCCATCTCGAAATTCTCAAGCTGACGCTCGCCCACGGCGCTGATCTCAAGAGCATCAACCGCTATGGCGGCACCGCCATCATTCCGGCTGCCGAACGCGGCCATGTCGAGACCGTCGAGACGCTGATCAAGGCCGGCACCGACGTCGACCACGTCAACCGTCTCGGCTGGACGGCGCTCCTAGAAGCAATCATCCTCGGCGATGGCGGCCCACGCCACGTCAAGATCGTCGCATTGCTGATCGCCGCCGGCGCCAAGATCGAGCTTGCCGACAATGACGGCGTCAGCCCGCTGCAGCACGCCCGCGGCCGCGGCTATGACGAGATCGCCGCGCTGCTGGAAAAGGCCGGCGCGAAGAAATAAAGGGCGGCCAACGCCCGCTGAGACCACCGGAAACACTCAACCAAAGGGCCTGAGACGATGCAACGAAGCTATTACTCCTCCCTCGGCGGCCACCCCCCGCAGAGCGACCTCCTGACCGGCCGCGCCGTCTTCACCGAGGCCTATGCTGTGATCCCCAAGGGGGTGATGCAGGACATCGTCACCAGCTTCCTGCCCTTCTGGAACGACACGCGCTGCTGGGTCATCGCTCGCCCGCTTTCCGGCTTTGCCGAGACCTTCTCACAATATGTCATGGAAGTGGCGCCGGGTGGCGGCAGCGACCGACCGGAACAGGATCCCGAGGCCGAGGGCGTGCTCTTCGTCGTCGATGGCGAGGTGGAACTGACGCTGCCGACCGGCAAGCACACGCTGCAGCCAGGCGGTTACGCCTTCCTGCCGCCAGCCCTGAAATGGTCGCTGCACAACCGCTCGGGCGCCCATGCCCGCTTCCACTGGATCCGCAAGGCCTATGAGGCCGTCGATGGCCTTGCTCATCCCGAGCCGCTGATCCTCAACGAAAGGGACATCACCCCGAACGCGATGCCCGGCACAAACGGGGGATGGGCGACAACGCGCTTCGTCGATCCGAACGACCTGCGCCACGACATGCATGTGACGATCGTCACGCTGATGCCCGGCGCCGTCATTCCTTTTGCGGAAACCCATGTCATGGAGCACGGCCTCTATGTGCTGCAGGGCAAGGCCGTCTACCGCCTCAACCAGGACTGGGTGGAAGTGGAAGCCGGTGACTTCATGTGGCTGCGCGCCTTCTGCCCGCAGGCCTGCTATGCCGGCGGCCCCGAGCCATTCCGCTACCTGCTCTACAAGGACGTCAACCGCCACATGAACCTGCGCCCGTTCGGCAGCCGCCGTTAAGTCCGACGCCCCGCGACGAAAAACCCGCGCTGCATCCGGCGCGGGTTTTCTCGTTCACGGCATGAACGGCATCGCCGCCGGATAGTGCCGAGGATCGAAGCGCAGATAGAGCAGTGCCGTTACAAGCACACAGCCGAGATGCAGCCCCCAGCCCGCCGCAAAGCCACCCGTCCAGTCATGCAGCAACGCCATCGCATAGGGGCCGAGCGCGGCGATGAGAAAGCCCCCGCCCTGCATCAGCGCGGCAAGCGCACCGGCCTGTTCGGGCCGCGGCAGGTGGTCGAGCGCCGTGACGATGGCAAGCGCGAAGCTGCCACCAAGGCCCGCGCCACACAGCCCGGCCCACATGGCCGGCGCCATGACGGGAAGACAGGCAAGGCCGAAGAAGCCGACAGCCTGGAAAAAGATCGTCAGCCAAAGCCAGCGGCGACGGTCGACATTGCGGCGCGCCAGGATGGGAAGGCCAAGCGCCGCGACGGCCTGGCAGACCGCCATGACCGCGACGAGATTGCTGCTGTCGGCGCTCGTCCAGCCCTGTGCCTGGTAATAGGGTGCAAGCCAGGCGATCAGCGAGGAATAGCCGGCATTGATCAGCCCGAAGGCGCCCATCAGCACCCAGGTCCGCGGCCGGCACAGGAGCCGACGCGTCAGCGTCCCATCGGGCCGGCTCGCTTTCACGTCGGACAGGATGCGCCAGGATGCGGCGAGCGCGACGGCAACCGGCAACGCCAGCCAGGCAAGCGCCGCCCGCCAGCTATAGCCGGCATGCACGAGCACCGGCATCATCCGCGCCCCGAAAGCGCCGCCAGCCATGATCATCGCCGAATAGAGCCCTGTCACGACAGGCACGCTCGTCGGAAAGCGTGCCTTGATGATGCCGGGAAAGGCAGCCTGGATGAAAGCGACGCCGACGCCACAGAGCGCCGCCGTCACGATCAGCGACGGGCCATCCCCTGCAACGAGGCGCAGCGCCGAGCCAGCGAAAAGCACGGTCAGCGCAATCAGCAAGCCACGCCGGGCACCCAGCCGCACCAGAAGACCCGGTGCGGCAAAGGCGCCGAGGCCCATCAGAAGCATGGGGAGAAGCGTCAGCATAGCGATGCCGCCAAGACCGAGGCCGGTATCCGCACCGATCTCCGCAAGGATCGGGGCCGGAGCCGCCAGGAAGGGCCTGAGATTGAGGCCGATCAGGACCACCAGTGCAAGCATTGCCCAATCGCGGCCGGAGCGCGTATCCGTCATGGTTCGACTTTCGTGCTGAAAAGACAGGCCGAGGCACAGGCACCAACCCTCGCCTATCGCTATCACTGGCTTGAATCATGCGCAAATTAGATGTTTAGATAGCTGCCATTCCGATTTTCGATGGAGACCCCGTGCTCGATCCGCGCCTGCTCCGGGCTTTCGTGGCAATTGCCGATGCCGGCAGCTTCACTGCCGCGGCCGACCGTCTGCACATGACTCAATCGACGATGAGCCAGCAGATCGCCCGTCTCGAGGAGGCGATCGGCCGGGAGCTGGTTGATCGCGCCGCGCGACCGGTGCGCCTGACGGTGACCGGCGAGCGCCTGCTCGGCCACGCCCGGCGCATCCTCGCGCTGCAGACCGAGGTGCTGGCACTGGTCGCCGAGACCTCCGGCACCACTTCGGTGCGTATCGGCATGCCCGACGACATCGCAACGCCCGAAATGGCCCACGCCTTCGCGGCCTTCGCCAAGCGCCACAAGGAGGCGCGTCTCGACGTCACCACGGGACTGCGTGCGGACCTCACGCGGCGCTATCGTTCCGGTGAACTCGATATCGTCGTGCTCAAGGAGGACACGCCGAGCGCCGACAGCTGGGCGAGTTTCGAAGAGCCGATCGCCTGGTTCGCCGCGCTGGACGCACCAGCGGACTTGCCCGATCCCGTGCCGCTCGTCACCTTCCCGCCCGGCGGGCTCTATCGCGATGCCATGTTCGACAGGCTGGAGCGAGAGCGGCAGCGCTGGTATGTCGCCTTCACCTCTGCCAGCCTGCGCAACGTGCTGATGGCTATCGAGGCCGGCCTCGGCCTCTCGCTGCTGCCCGTCGATGCGGCGAAGGGTTGGCGGGTAAAACGCTTTGCCGATTTCCCGCCTGAGCCACCGGTCGTCGCCTCGCTTTATTCCTGGGAGCGGAACGGCATCGTCGGTGAACTCGCAAGCGAGGTTCTCGACATCCTCAAGCGGCATTTTGCCCGTGAAAGGAACTCCATCGCCTAGCAGAAAGCGCTCGCTGCCCGGCCTGTTTTTTATCTGCTGCGGAGAACGGATCGGGTATTCGGCACGCTCTGAAAATTGCGTTGGAACAATTCGGGGGTATCTGCGTTTTCTGAGCGAGAAAACGCACATTTCAGGACCCCATGACCCGCCCTTCCTCCACCTACCGCCTGCAGTTCCGAAACGGCATGGACTTCGCGAGGGCACGTCAGTTGGTGCCCTATCTCCAGCATCTCGGCATCAGTCATCTGCACGCTTCGCCGGTGATGACGGTGGTGAAGGGATCGCCCCATGGCCGCGATGTCATCGATCCCAATGCTGTCGATCCTGCCCTCGGCGGCCTCGATGGCCTTCGCCAGCTTGCCGGCGATCTGAAGGCGAAAGGCCTAGGCCTCATCCTAGACATCGCACCGAACCACGTGGCCGCAAGCCTTGAAAACCCCTGGTGGCACAGCGTCCTCACCTGGGGAAAGGAAAGTCCGTTTTCCGGGCATTTCGATATCGACTGGTCGGAAAAACTGACCCTGCCCATACTCGACAGGGATTTCGCGGCGGAAGCCGCGAGCGGCAGGATCCGCCTCGCGCTGGATCCGGAGCGAGGCGTCCTGTCGCTGTGCTACCGCGGCGACTTCTATCCCCTGCATCCCGAGACAGGCCCGCAAGCTCTCGCAGCACGCGGCGACGACCTCTTGCTGATCGCCGCCCCGACAGCAGCCTTCGAGGGTGCCGCTGCCAGCACGCGTGCCGTCATCGACGAGAAGGAGGTCGTGGCGCGCATACTTGCCGAAATCTCGCACGATCCGGGGCGAATCACGGCCATCCACGAGGCGCAGCCCTGGCGGCTGGTGGAACGAAAGACGGCGCGCCGACAGGCCGGCTACCGACGACTGTCCCGATCCGCAGACCTTGTCGGACTGCGCCTCGACGACACCAGGGTCTTTGACGACAGCCACCGGCTGATCATCGACCTCGTGCGCGAAGGCACGGTGGACGGGCTGGCGATCCTTCACATCGACGGGTTCAGCGATCCGCGTGCCTATCTGGAACGGCTGCGCGCCGCCGTCGGTTCGGCCTATCTGATCGTCGACAAGCGCCTTGCAGGAAGCGAGCGGCTGGCGGCGGAATGGCCGGTTCACGGCACGACCGGCGGCGAAATCATCACCGCACTCACCGGCATGATGGCCTGCCGTCCCGGCGAGGCATCCGGCCCCGGCAACGATGGCCTGCGAACGGAAACGGTCCGGGAGGCCTGCAAGCGGCAGATCCTCACGAGGGACCTGGAGAGCGAGACGGCACAGCTGACCCTCCTTGCAAAGGCTCTCGCCGACCGATCCCATGCCGACCTCTCCCGCAGCTCGCTTGCCGAGGCGATCCGCGCCTTGATCATCGCCCTCCCCGTCGCACGGACATACGCAACCGCCACGCATATCAGCGAACGCGACCGCGAGATCATCGCAACGGCCCGACAGCAGGCCCAGGAGGGAAACCGACCGGAGGTCCGCGAGGCGATCGACTTCATCTGGGAACTGCTGGCCGACGACCGGATCGCGGTTACTCTTGCAGGCTGCACCGAGTTTCGCGCGCGTTTCCAACAATTGAGCGGCTGCGTTGCGGCAAGAGTGCCTGACGACGCGCTTCTCTCAACGGACACCGGCAGCACTGCGCGCGGCGGATTGCCGGACGGCCCCGCGGCGTTTCACGCATCCATGCGGGCCCGCGCAGAAGCCATGCCGCACGGCCTGTCCGCTGTCGCCCCGTTCGGCGCTGCCTGTGGCGGAGACACCAGAGCCCGGCTCCACGCCCTCGCAGAGGCGCCGGACCTCTGGCACACAGCGACGGGGCGCTGGTCTGCCCTCGGCGCCGCCGTGATCCGCGACCCGGCCGGCGGGACCGCACCGGAGCCGGATACGGAACGGCTGCTTTACAATGCAATCGCAGCCATCTGGCCGGTCGCGGGGCTTGAGGACAGCGCGGCCATCCGGTCCCTTGCCGCCGATCTGAAGGTTTTCGTGCAAAGCCAGAGGCATGTCAGCCCGCAAGGCCGGCTGCCGGGCACCCATCCAGAGCGGGCGCTTGCCGGTCTCATCGAAGGCCTGTTCGGTAATGACGCTTTCCTGCGCGATCTAGACGCGACATTGCCGCCCTTTATCGATGCCGGGCTGATGAACGCCCTTGCACAGACGCTGATCAAACTGACCATGCCGGGCGTTCCGGATATAAGGCAGGGCAGCGAGCGCGGCGACTTCTCCTTGCGGAAGGCTGGGCACCGCGTGTTCATGCTGCCATCCGGCATCCTGTCGGAAAAGCCGCCCGCGACAAGGACTGCCTTCGCCTCCTACAAGCAATGGCTGGTGGCAACCGTGCTCGCCACACGAATGAAACATCCCGAAGGTCCGTTCGCCGGCCCTTACCTTCCACTCGACCTTTCGGATGGCGGCGCGCAAGCTCTCGCCTTCCTGCGTGGCGCCCCACAGGCGTTTGCCATTACCGTGGCGCCGCGCCACACTTTCGGCAAGACGCATCCCGGCAGCCTGCACCTGACGGAGGACGCGATGCGCGGCATTTCCATCACCATTCCCGACCGCTTCTACGGGCGCACCGTGCAATCCGTACTCGATGGCCGAAAATTGGTTCTGGGTGGCGACCTGCCACTCACCGAAGCCCTTGCTGGGGAGCCTGTCGCTCTCTTCGTCAGCGCCTAAAGCACTCTCGCCAAGGCGGCCAGGGGCGAACAGAGACTTGGAGTCCGTCAGCTTTATACTGAGTATGAAGGACCCTAGGATTCTTTGTTTTCGCTTGTCCTTTCGGGAAAACCGGGTTCCACTTTTCCCTGACAAACCCTAGCGGATCTCCCGCGCCAGCGTCTGAAGCTGCGTGAAGGCATCGTAACGCTTCGTGTGCAGAGCCGCGATATCGGCACCGGCCGGCTGGTAGGTGCGGTCGGTCGCCGAAAGGGCTGCCATTGCCGCTCGCACATCCGGGAAGGCGCCCGCGGCGACGCTTCCGAGAATGGCGGCACCGAGCAGCACCGGCTCCTCCGCCCGTGTCGCAAGCAAGGCCTTGCCGGTTGTATCGGACAGGAGCTGGCGAACGAGATCGAGCTGGCCCGCACCACCGCTGATCACGATCCTGTCAATGGGCGCACCGGCCGCCGCCTGCGCGTCGATGATCTGGCGCAAGCCATAGCCAATGCCGCAAAGCCCGGCGATGTAGAGCGAGACGAGATTGGCAAGGTCACGCTCCATGCCGAGGCCGACGATCGCCGCGCGGGCGTGCGGATCGGCGAAGGGCGCGCGATTGCCGAGAAATTCGGGCACGACATGTACGCCATCCGCCAGCTCTGCCGCGGCCGAAAGCGTCGGCACGTTCTCTGCAGCAAGCCCCGCCAGGAAGGCCGGCAAGGAAAGGCCCTGTGCCTTCGCCAGCGCAGCGGCTTCGCCCGCCGCCGGGTGGAAGGAGAGAAGCTGCTCGATGGCAGCGCCGGCCGCCGATTGCCCACCCTCGTTCAACCACATGCCCGGCACCATGGCAGAATAATATGGCCCCCAGACACCCGGCACGAAGACCGGCTCTCGGGTCGAGGTCATGGTGCAGGAGGACGTGCCGAAGACATAGCCGAGATTGTTTTCCGGCGGGCCCTCGACCCCAACCGTGCCGATGCCGCCCGCATGGGCATCGATCATGCCGGCACCGACCGGCGTACCCGCGGCAAGACCGAGCTCTGCCGCCGCCTTTGCCGTCAGACCGCTGCCAAGCGGCGTGCCCGGCTCGACGACGCGTTGGCCGATACGGACAAAATCCTCATCTGCGAGCAGACCGAGGCCGATGTCATGGAAATAGCTCGGATCCCACCGCTTTTCATGCGCAAGATAGGTCCATTTGCAGGTCACAGTGCAGGTAGAACGCGCGAGGTCGTCCGTCGCGCGCCAGGTCAGGAAGTCTGCAAGGTCGAAAAACTGCCAGGCAGCATCGAAGACCTGCGGACGATTTTCCTTGAGCCACAACAGCTTCGGCGTTTCCATCTCCGGTGAGATGATGCCGCCGACATAGCGCAACACCTCGTGACCCTTGGCGTTGATGCGCTCGACCTGTTCGACCGCCCTGTGGTCCATCCAGACGATGATGTCGCGCTGCGGGTCCTCCGAAGGGCCGACGGGTAGCGGCTTGCCCCCATCTCCGAGCACGACCAGCGAACACGTCGCGTCGAAGCCGAGGCTGATGATCTGCTCGGGCGCAACGCCGGCCTTGGCGACGGCTTCACGCACCGAAGCACAGACGGCGGCCCAGATCTCCGTGCTCGACTGCTCGACCATCGCGCCCGGCTCGCGGAACAGCGAAATGTCGCGTTTTCCCGAGGCCAGCATGCGCCCGGTCATGTCGAAGAGGCCGGCTCGGGCGCTTCCGGTGCCGACATCGACGCCGACAAGGTAGCGTTCGCCGCCCGCGGGACGTGCGGAGGAAGGAGTGTTCATGGGTCTACCGCCTGCAATCGGAAATTCTTCGGGCAGGCGGCCACAAGCCGCCTGCGGGTTTTGCTTCAGAGATCGACGCTGTTCGGCAGGATCACCAGGTCACGGATCGTGACATTGCGCGGCCGGGTCAGCATGAAGAGCACGGCATCGGCCACCTCCTTCGGCTGCATCAGGCTGCCATTGGCGAGCGCTTCGTCCATCTTCTCCTTCGGCCAGTCGTCGAGCAGCGCCGTCACGACCGGTCCCGGTAGCACCGCGCCGACACGCACGCCATGTTGTGCCACCTGCCGGCGCGTCGAATGCACGAAGGCCTGTACCGCGAATTTCGAGGCCGTGTAGATCGGCTCCCAGACGACGGGCACGACACCTGCAATCGACGAGGTGAAGAGGATATCACCGGTCTTCTTCCCGATCATGTAGGGCAGAACTGCGTGGACCGAGCGGAAGGCCGCGTTGATGTTGAGGTTCAGCATGCGGTCCCAGGCGTCGGGGTCACCCTCTACCACCGGCCCGCCGATATAGGCACCGGCATTGGCGTGGAAGATGTCGAGCCCGCCGGCAATCTCCAGGATACGAGGCATCATGCCCGAAACGTCGGCGGGATCCAGGAGATCGACGACGAGCGGCAGGGCATTGGGGCCGAGCTCCTTGCAGAGCTGTTCCAGCTTGTCCTTCGCGCGGTCGACGAGCACCACCTTCGCGCCTTCGGCAAGGAGGGTCCTGGCGCATTCCAGGCCGATGCCGGAGGCGGCACCGGTGATGGCGGCAATCTTGCCCTTCATGAGGTCAGCCATATCGAAAACTCCATTCCAAAATTATGCACGGCCGTGGCTGACGCGTGAGCGTCGGGCGAGCGAATCGACGATGACGGCGATGGCGAGAACGCCCCCGGTGATCATGTAGCGCAGCGATGACGAGAGATTGAGCAGCGTCAGGCCATTCGAGATCGCCTGGATGACGATGATGCCGAGCAGGGCCGAATAGGCGCTGCCGCGACCACCGAAGAGGCTGGTACCGCCGATAACCGCCGCGGCGATCGCGTTGAGGTTGACGTCGCCCGTGCCGGCCTGCTGGCTGGAGGAGGCAAGCCGCGAAGCCGAGAGGATGCCGCCGAGCGCGGCCAGCGTCGAGCAGAGCATGAAGGCGCTCATATAGATGCGGCGCACGTTGATGCCCGAGCGGCGCGCCGCCTCCTTGTTGCCGCCGACGGCGAACATCGAGCGGCCCCATTTGGTGCGCGTCAGCGCATAGTTGAGGACAACGGCGAGCGCGATGAAGAGCGCGAACATCCACGGGATGCCGCGGCCGAGATTGAGATAGAAGACGGCGATCTCCAGCGCTGCCGTCAGCACGACGGCCTTGAGGATCAGCGCCCGCATCGGCTGGGCGGAGAGGTTCGCCGCAAGACGCTGCGTGCGGGTGCGAAGGCCGCGGCCGATCATCACCAGGCCGGGAACCAGCGCCAGGGTGTAGGACAGCCAGTCGGGCATGATCAGGATCTGGCCGAAACGCACCAGCGAGGATGCATAGGGCAGATTGATCGAGCCGGTCGGGCCGAGAATGAAGAGCTGCAGGCCGAGCAGCGCCAGCAGACCTGCGAGCGTGGCGACGAAACTCGGCATGCCCAGCCGGTTGTAGAGCGTCGCATAAAGAAGGCCGACGCCCGCACCGACGACAAGTGCGGCGAGGATGGCCCCGACGATCGGCCAGCCCTGATTGACCCAGAGGACGCCCACCATGGCGGAAGCAAGACCGCTCATCGAGCCCACCGAAAGATCGATCTCGCCAAGAACGAGCACGCAGACGATGCCGAGTGAGATGACGCCGACGGTGGCGCAATCGAACAACAGGTTCACGAGATTGTTCGGCGCGAGGAAAATCGGATTCAGGGCGGAAAAGACGACGGAGATGACGACGAGGCCGACGGCAACCGGCAACATGCCGAGATCGCCGGAGCGTACGCGGTCGATGAAACCGCGCGCCATGGCGGACAGGCTGTCGTCGTGGCGCACGCGCTCGTCGCTGCGGTCGAGCGTCGGCTGGGAGGAATTCTGGCTCATGCGGCGCCCCCGTGATTTTCCTGGACGTGAGACTTGCGTTCGGCGCGGCGCGAGACGGAATTGTCAGTCGCGCCTGTGATGGCGGAAACGAGCTCCTGATTGGAGGAGTCGGGCGTGAAGACACCGTTGTTGCGCCCGAGCCGGAGCACGACGATGCGGTCGGCGACGGCGCGCACGTCCTCCATGTTGTGGCTGATGATGATGACGCCGAGTCCGCGGTCGCGCACGCGCTCGATGAGGTTCAGCACCTCGGCCGTCTGCGCGACGCCGAGCGCGGCTGTCGGCTCGTCCAGCATGATGAGCTTCGGATTGAGCAGCAGCGAGCGGGCGATGGCGACCGTCTGGCGCTGGCCGCCGGAAAGCGAGGCGATCGGCTCACGCACCGAGGGGATGCGCGCGGCAAGCTCGCGCAGCAGCGTCCAGGCGCGCACTTCCATCGCCACTTCGTCGAGCGCCCAGGGCGACAGCTCGTGGCCGAGATAGAGATTGGCGACGACATCGAGGTTTTCGCACAGTGCGAGGTCCTGGAAGACGGTGGCGATGCCCAGGTCCAGCGCCTTGGCCGGGCTGTCGAGCGTCACCTGTCGGCCGCAGAATTCGATCGTGCCCGAGGACGGCTGATGCACGCCGGCAAGCACCTTGACCAGTGTCGACTTGCCGGCGCCATTGTCGCCAACCAGCGCGACCACTTCGCCGGCCTTCACGTCGAGCTCGATGTCCGTCAATGCGGAAACGGCCCCGAAATTCTTCGATACGCCGCTGAGACGCAGCACGGATTCCCCCTTGGAGGGAGCATTTTGAAGCGTGGCTGTCATGGCCCGGAACCTTCAGACTGACCTTTCGACGGCAGGAAATGTCCGGCCGCCTTGTGCGGCCGGACACAGATGGCGGCGCTTACTGGATGATGCCCAGTTTGCGGCAACCTTCAACATACTCGCCGGTGCAGACCTCTTCCGGCTTGTTGACGCCCTTGTCGAAGATCTCGGCCTTGATGTTCTCCGCCGTCACGACCGCCGGAACGAAAAGCTGTGAGGGCGTTTCGTAGAGCTTGTGCGTCGCTTCCGGCGTCTCGCCCTTGAGGAGCTTGACGGCGACATTCGCCGCCGCTGCCGCAACGATTTCCGACGGCTTGGAGATCGTGTTGTACTGGTCGCCGGAGATGATGAGCTGGAGCGCCGCGATGGTCGCGTCGTTGCCCGTCACCGGCGGCATTTCCTTGACACCGGCCGCCTTCAGCGCCGCGATCGCGCCGCCGCCCGTGCCGTCATTGGCCGCGACGATGCCCTTGATCTCCTCGCCGAAGCGAGTGATCTGGCCAGCCGCCCATTCCTGCGCCTTCGGCGGCGCCCAGTCCGGCGTGTCGAATTCGGCGAGCGTCTTGTAGGGCGAGGCGTCGAGGGCGGAATCGATGCCGTCGCGGATGAGCCCGGCGGCCGCATCGGTCGGCGAGCCGTTGATCTGCAGCACGCCGGCACCATCGGGAACACCCTTCGCCTTCAGGTGATCGACAAGCGATTGCGCAATGGCCTTGCCGATGCCTTCATTGTCGAAGGAGACGTAATAGTCGGCCGGCTTGTCCGGGATCGGGCGGTCATAGGCGATGACCTTGACGTCCTGCGACTGGGCGATCTCGACGAGGGCAGCGGCAGCGGCGGAATCAACAGGGTCGAGCACGACGACCTTGGCACCCTGCGCGATCACCGAGTTGAATTGCTGCTGCTGGAGCGCGACGTCGGCATTGGCGTTCTGGTAGATCACCGTGCAGCTCGGGCACAGCTTTTCCATCTCGGCCTTGAAGCCGGGATAGTCATGCTGCTCGTAACGGGTCGAAGCCTGGTCGGGCATCAGGAAGGCAACGGTCGCGCCCTCCTGGGCAAAGGCGGCGCTGCCGAGCGACAGGACGAGGCCGGTCGAGGCGAGCAAATGGGTAAGCGTCTTCATTGGGTTCCTCCACGGTTGATATTTCGCCAGTTCCCTCAAGCCGTCCAGGGCGACAGGACCGACAATCTCCGCGCACCGAATGGGCACAGAACATCGTTCGCTGCGGCGAGGCCACAACGTCCGGTTCGTCGATGCTCCGTCTGACTCCTCCCTTGGGTCAGCCTTGCTGTTCAGGCAACTTCATCGATGGAGCATACCTGCTCAATCGATGAAGCAAGAATTGCCACCAAACACCATTGGTGTCAAGGTGGCTCACGAAACGGAGATGACGTGTGAATAGAACGACGCAGACGAAAAGGACGACGATCTACGATCTGGCGGAGCTGGCAGGCACCTCGGCAAGCGCCGTCAGCGCGGTTTTGAACGGCAACTGGAAGAAGCGGCGCATCAGCGCAAAGCTCGCCGAAAAGATCACGAAACTCGCCGAGGAACAGGGCTATGCGCTCAACATGCAGGCGAGCGTGCTGCGCCGCGAGCGATCCAAGATCATCGGCATGATCGTGCCGAAATACGACAACCGCTACTTCGCCTCGATCGTCGAGCAATTCGAGATGCTGGCCCGCGCGCGCGGCCTCTTTCCCATCATCACCTGCACGCAGCGCGATCCGGCGCTGGAGGTGGAGGCGGCGCGTGCCATGCTCTCCTACCAGGTCGACTGCCTGATCGCTACGGGCGCCACCGACCCGGACCATATCGTCGACCTCTGCGCTGCCGCGGGCGTACGCACCATCAATCTCGATCTTCCAGGCACGCGCGCGCCATCCGTCATCTCCGACAATTACGGCGGCGCCTTGGAACTCACACGCCGGGTGCTCGCCAACTGCGAGCGGGAATTCGGTGAAAAAAGCCCCCTGCTCTTCGTCGGCGGCCGCGGCAGCGACCACAACACGATGGAGCGCGTACGCGGTTTTCGCGATGCGCATGCCGAGGCGGGCGTGACGGTGGATGAGACACTGGTGATGACCTGCGGCTATGCGCCCGAAAAGGCGGAAAACGCCATGAAGCAGCTCGCCGAGCGCAAAGAGCCGCTGCCACGCGGCATGTTCGTCAACTCCACCATCTCGCTGGAAGGCGTCATGCGCTGGATCCGCCGCTCCGGCCGCTATGCCGACCGGGTGCCGCAGCTCGGCTGCTTCGACTGGGACCCCTTCGTCGCCATGCTGGGCGACCATATCGAGATGGTCCGCCAGGACGTCCCCAAAATGCTGGAAGCCGTGTTCGGCATCATCGATTCCGGCGCGACGGACCGCACCGTGGTGCAAATCCCTCCCATCGTCGAAAAGATCGGCTGAGGCAGCGGAAAGCTCAATCCGCCTCGACGACGAGCCGGTATCCGACACCCGGCTCCGTGCGCACGACGGCCGGATGGGTCGGGTCGCGCTCGATCTTCTGGCGAAGCTGGCCGATGAAGACCCGGAGGTAATGCAGGTCCTCGCCATGGGCCGGGCCCCAGACGGAGGTAAGCAGCGTCTTGTGTGTGACGACCCGCCCGGCGTGGCGCGCCAGCAACGTCAGGAGATCGTATTCCTTCGGCGTCAGGCGGATCGCTTCCTCGTCTCGCGATACCAGCCGGCGCACCGTGTCGATGACGAGGCCGTCGGTGACGAGCGTTGCCGGAGGCGCCTCAGACCGCTCGCGGTGACGCAGCGCATTGCGGATGCGGGCGGTAAGCTCGCCGATGCCGAAGGGTTTTTCGATATAGTCGTCGGCGCCGAGGTCGAGGGCGGCGATCTTCTCGCTCTCCCGCTCGCGGGCGGAGAGGATGATGATCGGAATCTGCGTCCAGCCGCGAAGACTGGTAACGACGTCCTTGCCGTCCATGTCCGGCAGGCCGAGATCGAGAATGACGAGGTCGGGCGCTGCCGTTGCCACGGCCTTCAGTGCCTCGCCGCCGGTTGCCGCCTCCACCACGTCATACCCCGCCGCCTTGAGGGCAGGCTTGAGGAACCGCTGGATCTGCGGCTCGTCGTCCACCACCAGAATGCGCTCGTTCATCATGTCGCCTTGCCCGTCCTTGCCTTTTCACCCACCGGGAAGCGGATGACGATGCGGGTGCCCTTCTTCTTCACTGCCGGGCTCTCTACATGGATCTTGCCGCCCATCGCCTCGATGAAACCACGGGCGATGGATAGGCCGAGACCTGTTCCGGGCGAGCGGCCGTCCGGCTTGCCGCGACGATAGAATTTTTCGAAGACGCGGTCGATCTCCGAGGGCGGAATGCCCCTGCCGAGGTCGGTGACGGAGATGAGGACATCCTGTCCATCCCGCCGCGCATAGACATTGACCGGCTCCTCGCCACCATATTTCACCGCATTGTCGAGCAGGTTGAACAGCACCTGGCCAAGCAGCACGCTGTCGCCCTCGATGAGTGGCAGGTCGGTCGCAATGCCGGTCTCGATCACCTTGCCCGGGAAATACTTGCGCGCCCGCTCGACGGCGGACTGCACGACATCGGAAACGTCCACCCAGTCACCCTTGGGCTTCAACGTGCCGGATTCGATGCGCGTCATGTCGAGCAGGTTGGCGACGAAGCGGCTCATGCGGCTGCCCTCCTCCTCGATCGACTGGAGAAGATCGTCGCGACTTTCGGCAGTCATGCGCCCGCCGAGCTGGCGCAGGCTTGTGACGGCCCCCATGATGGTGGCGAGCGGCGTCCTGAGGTCGTGCGAGATCGAGGAGAGCAGAGCCTCCCGGTAGCGCTCGCCCTCGAGCTTGGCCGCCTGCATCACGCTTTCTTCCGAAAGCCGCGCCCTGTCGAGCGCAATCGCCGTCTGATCGAGGATGGCGGACAGCGCACGCTCCGCATTGAGGTCGAGGCGTTCGTCTCCCAGCTGAATGCCGCACACGCCGACCAGGCCGTGCGGCCCCATCAACGGGCGGAACTCGAAGCGGCTATTGGGCAGCGTGCCCGTGCCCAAGCCGGCCTTCTCCTGCTTGTCGCAGGTCCAGCGTGCCGCCGTGAAATCGGTGACGTCGAGCTCGGTATCCGGCGGCCAGACCGCGGCGACCTTGAGATCGTTCTTGTCGGGCAGAAGCAACACGATGTTGCGCTTGAGGCTTGCCTGCAGATGCGACACCGCCACCCAGTTCGCATCGTCGGCCTTGCCTGCCGTCGAGAGCTTTCGCGAAAAATCGTAGAGCGATTGCAAAGCCGTGGCGCGCACACGGGCAACTTTCGCCTGCTCCTTGATACGCGAGGCGAAACCGCCGGCGATGATTGCCACCGTCAGGAAGACGAAGAGCGCGAAAACCTCGTGCGGCGCGGTGATCGTGAAGGTGTGCACCGGATCGATGAAGAGAAAATTGTAGGCGAGCGCCGAAAGGAAGGCGGCAATGAAGGCGGAGGCATAACCGCCCAGCACCGCGGCACCGAGAACCGCAAGCAGGAAGAGCAGCGAGATGTTCGGCAATTCGGCAAAGAGATAGACAAGCTTGCCCAACGCCGCCGTGGCGGCCACGAGCGCGAGCGCGACAAGCGCCGACTGCCGGTAGGAGGCGATCGCCGGCATAGCGGGGCGTGCGGGGGCGGCCGACTTTTCCTTCCTGTCGGGCGTAACGAAATAGACACCAAGGCCTGCCGCGTTGCGCGAGAGCGCATCGGGCAGCGACGGCGAGACGAGCCGTCGCCAGCCGCGGTTGCGCCGGGCGCCGATGACGATCTGCGTCGCGTGCTCGCGGCGCGCCAGCTTCAGGATTTCCTCGACGAAATCGTTGCCGACCACCCGGCGCGTTTCCGCGCCCAGCTGCTCGGCGAGCCGGAACAGCGCCTCGATGCGGTGCAGATGTTCGGTCGTGCCGACCTCCCGGTCCGCCCGCTCTATCGACACGACGATCCACGGCGCGTTGAGGCCGGAGGCGAGCCGGCTCGCCACACGAACCACCTTTTCCGACAATTCGTCCGGCCCGACACAGACAAGCAGGCGTTCGCCGGCCGCCCAGGGCCCTTCGATCGCATGCTGCTTGAGATAGTCGACCATCTGGTCGTCGACCCGGTCTGCCGTGCGCCGCAGCGCAAGCTCGCGCAGCGCCGTCAGGTTGCCGAGCCGGAAGAAGCGGTCAATCGCGCGGCTGGCGCTGTCCGGCAGATAGACCTTGCCCTCCTTCAGCCGCTCGATCAGCTCCGTCGGCGGCAGATCGACGAGCAGGACCTCGTCCGCCTTCTTCAGCATGACATCGGGCACGCGCTCGCGCACCGTGACACCAGTGATCTCCGCGACGAGATCGGCGAGGCTTTCAAGATGCTGGATGTTCAGCGCCGTCCAGACATCGATGCCGGCCGCGATCAGCTCCTCGATATCCTGGTAGCGCTTGGGATGCCGGCTACCTTCGGGATTGGAATGGGCCAGTTCATCGACGAGCACGATGCGCGGACGGCGGGCGAGCGCACCATCGAGGTCGAACTCCTCCAGTGCACGGCCGCGATGGGTGATCTGTTTGCGCGGCAAAACCTCCAGACCGGCAAGCAGTGCGGCGGTTTCCCCGCGCCCGTGGGTCTCGACGAGGCCGACGACGACATCCACGCCCTCTGCCTTGAGACGGCCGGCACGCGACAGCATGGCATAGGTCTTTCCGACGCCGGGAGCAGCGCCCAGAAAAACAGTCAATTTGCCCCGGCGGTCTTTCTCCGCCAGGGCAAGCAATGTGTCGGGATCCGGTCTGCGGCTGTCGTCGTCCGCCATTCGTCCTCTCATGATCCGAGCGTGTCGAGCGCCATGTTGAGCTGTAGCACGTTCACTTGCGGTTCGCCGAACACACCCAGGAGCCGGCCTTCGACCTGCCGCCCGACAAGGGCCTCGACCGTCGTTTCCTCCATACCACGCGCCTTTGCAACCCGCGCGACCTGCGCCCGCGCGAAAGCGGGCGAGATATGCGGATCGAGGCCGGAACCGGAGGTCGTCACCGCGTCGGCCGGGATCGGCGTCGCCATGCCCGCCGCCGTCAGCCGGGCGACATCCGCCTCGACACGATCCCGAAGCTTGACGGAGGTCGTGCCCAGGTTCGAGCCGGACGAGGCGGCCGCGTTGTAGGCGTCCGGTCCGGTGGCCGAAGGACGCGGCCAGAAATACTTGTCCGAGGCAAAGGCCTGCCCGATGAGGTCGGAGCCGACGACGGCTCCGTTCCTTTCGATGAGAGAACCATTGGCGGCGGACGGCATCACGACCTGCGCGATGCCGGTCACGGCGAGCGGATAGGCAAGGCCGAGAAGCGCCGTCAGGGCGAAGACGAGAGTGAGGGCCGGGCGAAGTTGTTTCAGCATGATCACACCAGATTTAGGGCGCTGACGGCAAGATCGATAGCCTTGATGCCTGCAAAAGGCAGGACGAGACCACCGAGACCGTAGACGAGAAGGTTACGGCGCAACAGGGCGGCCGCTCCCGCCGGACGATAGGCGACACCGCGCAGCGCCAGCGGAATGAGCGCCACGATGATCAGCGCATTGAAGATGACGGCCGAAAGGATGGCCGATTGCGGCGAGGCGAGTTGCATGATGTTGAGTGCATCGAGCGCCGGATAGGTCGCGACGAAGAGGGCCGGGATGATCGCGAAATATTTGGCGACATCGTTGGCGATCGAGAAGGTGGTCAGCGAACCGCGCGTCATCAGCAATTGCTTGCCGATCTCGACGATCTCGATGAGCTTGGTCGGGCTCGAATCGAGGTCCACCATGTTGGCCGCCTCGCGGGCCGCCTGCGTGCCCGTCTGCATGGCAACGCCGACATCTGCCTGGGCGAGTGCAGGAGCGTCGTTGGTGCCGTCGCCGCACATGGCGATCAGGCGGCCGCCCTGCTGTTCGCGGCGGATATAGGCCAGCTTGTCCTCCGGCGTCGCCTGGGCAAGGAAATCGTCGACGCCGGCTTCCGAGGCGATGGCTGCGGCCGTCACCGGATTGTCGCCTGTCACCATGACGGTGCGGATGCCCATGGCGCGCAGTGCCGCAAAGCGCTCCTTGATACCCGGCTTGACGATGTCCTTGAGGTGGATGACGCCGAGCAGGCGCGAACCGTCGGCAACGGCGAGCGGCGTGCCGCCGCTGCGCGCGATCGTCTCGACGGCACGACGGAATTCGGCGGGCGCATCACCCTCCTGAACGCCGGCAAAACGCAGCACGGCATCGACCGCGCCTTTGCGCAGCCGGCGGTCACCGAGATCGACGCCGGAAAGGCGGGTCTCGGCGGTGAACTCGATCACGGCATCGAAGCGCACCTGCGGCATCGCTACCGAAAACTCACCCATTGCAAGAGCCACGATCGAACGGCCTTCGGGCGTCTCGTCGGACAGGCTGGCGAGAAGCGCGGCTTCCGCGAGTTCCGAGGGGCTCACGCCCGGCGCCGGCAGGAAATCGCTCGCCATGCGGTTGCCGAAGGTGATGGTGCCCGTCTTGTCGAGCAGCAGCGTATCGACGTCGCCGGCCGCCTCCACCGCCCGGCCGGAGGTGGCAATGACGTTGAAGCGGACGAGGCGATCCATGCCGGCAATGCCGATGGCCGAGAGAAGGCCGCCGATGGTCGTCGGGATGAGCGTGACGAGAAGCGCGGCAAGCACCGTGACCGTCAGGATCGTGCCGGAATAGCCGGCCAGGCCCCAGATGGCGACGCAGACGAAGAGGAAGATCAGCGTCAGGCCCGAAAGCAGGATCGACAGCGCGATCTCGTTCGGCGTTTTCTGCCGCTGCGCGCCCTCGATGAGCGCGATCATGCGATCGACGAAGGAGGAGCCGGGCGCAACGGTGATCTTCACCGTGATCTCGTCGGAAAGCACCTGCGTGCCGCCGGTAACGGCAGAGCGGTCGCCGCCGGATTCGCGGATGACGGGAGCGGATTCGCCGGTGATTGCGCTTTCATTGACCGAAGCGACCCCTTCGATCACCTCGCCGTCGCCGGGAATGAGTTCGCCGGCGGCAACAAGCACGACATCGCCGATGGCAAGGCTGGTTGCCGGGATCGTTTCGACCGCGCCGGAGGCCGACCGCCGCCTTGCGACGAGTTCCGACTTGGTCCGCTTCAGGCTGTCGGCCTGGGCGCGGCCGCGCCCTTCGGCGACGGCCTCTGCAAAGGTCGCAAAGAGCACGGTAAACCAGAGCCAGGCCGCAATCTGGCCGGAAAAGCCCGCCTGCGCGCTGCCGGTAAAAAGATCGCGCAGGAAAAGCACGGTGACGACGGCGGCGACAGCCTCGGTGACGAAGATCACCGGATTGCGCACCAGCTGGCGCGGGTCGAGCTTGACGAAAGCATCGCGCGCGGCCGGCAGGAGGATGGCTGGGTCGAGAAGGCCCGGCGCGTGGTGGTCCTTTGACATGATCTGTTCCTTCAGAAGGTCTGGCCGGCAAGCATCGCCAGATGTTCGACGATGGGGCCGAGGGCAAGCGCAGGGAAGAACTGCAGGCCGCCGAGAATGAGGATGATGCCGATGAGGAGGCCGACGAAGAGCGGCCCGTCCGTCGGGAAGGTGCCGGAGGACGGGGGCACCTTCACCTTGGCCGCCAGCGAACCGGCGATCGCCATGACGGGTATCATATAGGCGAAGCGGCCGAGCAGCATGGCGATGCCGAGCGTCGTGTTGTACCAGACGGTGTTGCCCGTCAGCCCGCCGAAGGCCGAGCCGTTGTTGCCGGCCGCGGACGTATAGGCATAGAGGATTTCCGACAGGCCGTGCGGGCCGGCCGTGCCGATGCTGGCGACGGCGAAGGGCAGCATGGCGGAAACTGCGGTGAAGCCGAGGATGGTGAGCGGCAGGACGAGCACGGCGAGCATGGCATATTTCATCTCGCGGCCCTCGATCTTCTTGCCGAGGAATTCCGGCGTGCGGCCGACCATCAGGCCGGACACGAAGACGGAAAGCAGCGCGAAGACGAGCATGCCGTACAGACCGGACCCGACACCACCCGGCAAAACCTCACCGAGCTGCATCAGGAACATCGGCACAAGACCGCCGAGACCGGTGAAGGAGCCGTGCATGCCGTTGACGCCACCGTCTGAAAGGCCGGTCGTGACGGCGGCATAGAGCGCGGTCATCGCCTGGCCGAAGCGCACTTCCTTGCCTTCCATATTGCCGGCGGAAGCATCGACGCCAAGAGCGGTCAGGATCGGATTGCCCGCGGCCTCCGCCCAGTAGACGACGGCGACGCCTGATATCAGCAGGATCGCCATGGCGCTGATGATCGCCCAGCCCTGGCGGCGGTTACCGACGAGCTGGCCGAACGTGTAGACCAGCGCGGCCGAGATCGACAGCATGGCGAAGATGTTGAGATAGTTGGAGAACGTCGTGGGGTTCTCAAAGGGATGGGCGGCGTTGACGTTGAAGAAGCCGCCACCATTGGTGCCGAGCTGCTTGATCGCCTCCTGCGAGGCGACCGGGCCGAGCGAGATCGTCTGGCTCGCGCCCTCGAGCGTGGTCGCCGTCACGGCACCGTCCAGCGTCTGCGGCAAGCCCATGGCGACGAAAGCAAGCGCGACGACGATCGCCATCGGCAGCAGCACATAGAGCACCGCCCGCGTCATATCCACCCAGAAATTGCCGAGCGTTGCGACCTTCGAACGGACGAAAGCCCGCGTCAGCGCCATGGCGAGCGCGATGCCCGTTGCGGCGGACAAGAAGTTCTGCACCGTCAGGCCGGCCATCTGGCTGAAATGGCTGAGCGTGGTTTCGCCGCCATAGTTCTGCCAGTTGGTGTTGGTGACGAAGGACACCGTCGTGTTGAAGGCGAGGTCCGGTGCCATGCCGGCAAAACCCTGCGGGTTGAGCGGCAAATACGCCTGCAGGCGCAGGATCGCATAGAGCGCGACAAAGCCGGCGATGGAGAAGGCCAGCATCGAGGCCGTATAGGCGAGCCAGCCCTGCTCTTTGCCGGGGTTTATGCCGGAAACGCGATAGAGGTCCGTTTCCAGACGTCCGAGAACCGGCGACAGCGCAGTGCGCTCGCCGGCAAAGACGCGGGCCATGTACAATCCGAGCGGCTTGATCGTGACGAGCACCGCGAGGAAGAAGAGGGCGATTTGCAGCCACCCGATCGTGGTCATCAAAATTCTCCAGAAAACTCAGAAGCGTTCGGGCCGCAGCAGCGTGACCACGAGATAGGCGCCAAGGGCAAGCGCGACGAAAAGGCCGAAAAGGGGTTCAAGCACTGTCGTCTCCTCAAAGCCGGTCGAGCGCGCGGGCATAGGCTGCGAACACGACGAACGTGGCGCAGCCGAGCGCGAGGAATATGAAATCGGACATGTCCGTCTCCTGTTTATGCTGGCGGCACACTAGGAGCGGACGGGGTCAGGTTTCGATTGGGAAGGCAGGGAAGCGACGTAAGGAAAAGATAAAGATGCGTTTTCCAGTCCGCCGCGTATTTTTTCAAAGCGGCAGGGAATAATCCGGCAGGCATCGGTGTCTTGGCAGGGGCGGCTCAGGAAAGTCGCCGTAACGATGGGAGACGACCATGAAGTTCCTAGTCCTCGTGCCATTCGCCGTCGCGGTCCTTGCGGGCACGGCTTTCGCTGCCGAACCGTTCACGACCGTCAAGACCGACAAGGGCGAGGTGCTTGCCGGCGAGAAGGGCATGACCCTCTATACCTTCAAGAAAGACAAGCCCGGCACCTCGAACTGCTACGACAAATGCGCGGCGAACTGGCCGCCGGCCATCGCCGCTTCCGATGCGGCCGCAGAGGGTGCATACTCCCTCGTCACCCGCAAGGACGGGGCGAAACAATGGGCCAAGGACGGCATGCCGCTCTACTACTGGGTCAAGGACAAGAAGGAAGGCGATACGACCGGCGACGGTGTGAACGGCGTCTGGGATGTCGCAAAGCCCTGACCCGCACGGCGTCGGGATGGGCAGCGGGCGGGAGGGCGTATCCTCCTCGCCCGTCTCTTTCGACGCCGAGATCCTGGCCCTCTTGCCACAGCTCCGGCGCTACTCCCGTAGCCTGACGCGATCGGATGCGGAAAGCGAGGATCTGCTGCAGGACTGTGTCGAAAAGGCGCTGAGCCACCGGGGGCAATGGCGCGGCGCAAACATTCGCGCCTGGGCCTACCGGATCATGACCAACCTGCATTTCAACGCCCGCCGCGCCGTCGCGCGCCGCCCGTCCGTCGGCATCGAGGCGGCCGAGAGCATCGCCGAAGGCGCCCCGCCCTCCGATCCGCTGGCGCGGAACCGGCTCGTTCAGGCGCTCGACGCCCTGCCGAAGGAGGCGCGGGCCGTGCTGATGCTGGTTGCGGTCGAAGGCCACACCTATCAGGAAGTTGCCGACATCCTGGATGTCCCGGCCGGCACCGTCATGTCGCGCCTCTCCCGCGCCCGGCAGATGCTGCGGGAGAAATTGGCAGCCGAAAACGTCATTCACCTGCGGAGCCCCCGATGAGCGAGAGCCGCCCCGTGACCGAAACGGACCTACACGCCTTTGCCGACGGCTTTCTGAAGGGAGCTGAACACGAACGTGTGGAAGCCCATCTCGCCGACAACCCGGAAGCCGCACGACTGGTGGCCGACTGGCAGGCGCAGAACGATGGCCTGAGAGACGCCTTTGCCGCCTATGCCACCGCCCGCCCCTCCGATCTCCAGCTCATCACCGGACATCGTGCCGCTAAAAGGGTCGCAACGCCGCACCTTGCAATGGCCGCCGCGGCAATGCTCGTCTTCATGCTCGGCGGCCTTGCCGGCCATTTCGGCCCGATGCTCCTTGAAAGGGCGCCGACGATGACGGCCATGGATGCCCTCCCGCACGAGGCGCGCAATGCCTATCTCATCTATGCGAGCGAGGTGCGCCATCCCGTCGAGGTCTTTGCCGACCAGGAGGCGCATCTGGCACGATGGCTCGGAAAACGCCTTGCCATCGACGACCTGAAGGTCCCGGACCTCACGACGCTCGGCTTCAAGCTGGTGGGCGGTCGCCTCTTGCCCGTCACCGACAAGCCCGGCGCCCTGTTCATGTACGAGGACGAAACCGGGCGCCGCGTCACGGTCCTCGTTGCCCGCAACGAGGAAAACCGGACGACCAGCTTCCGCTTTGCTTCTACCAGCGGCGTGGAAACCTCCTACTGGATCGATGGCGATCTCGGCTATGCGGTGACCGGCGACATTTCCCGCGAACGGCTCCAACAGATCGCGGAGGAATGCTACCGGCAGTTCCCGACATAAGGCCGTCACAGGTCGGGCCAGGACCCGGCGGTTCTAGAGATAGGACAGGAACAGCACGATCCCCGTTGCAATGACGGCGAGCCGGAGGGCGATGGCTGGCACATGGGCCGCAAGCCGCCCGCCGAGGAACCCGCCGGCCAAGGCACCGGCAAAAACGGGCAAACCCTGCCGCCAGGCAATGCTGCCGCTTGCGATGAACACCGCCGCCGCAAGCGAGGTCACCACCGCCGCCCGAAAATTCTTGCGCAGATTGGCACGCCGGAGCGCCGCCTCCCCCTCCAGCATGATCAGCGCCATCAGCACGACACCGAGCCCGGCGCCGAAATAGCCGCCATACAGCGCCGCAGCGAAATCGAGAAACCGGCACCGCGGCCCTTTCCCTCCGGCAAGGCGCCCCACGAGCCGATGCAACGGTGCGGCAAAGGTAAAGAGCAGCGTCGCCGTCAGGATGAGCCAGGGCACGAGCACGCGAAACACATCGTTTCCGCCAAGGAGCAGCAAGGCCGCACCCGCAAGTGCACCTCCTGCCACCCAGGGCATGCTGTCGCTCTCTTCTGCCGGCAGCCGCTCCGGTGCCCCGACGACTGCCAGCGCGTGGCCCGGCCAGATGGCGACCGCGCTCGTCGCCGCGGCCGAAACGGGCGGCACACCCACTGCGATGAGGGCAGGCAGCGTGAAGAAGGTGCCACCGCCGGCGATGGCATTGCAGAGGCCGCCGATCAGGCCGGCCCCTGCGAGAAGAAGGAAATCTGTCAGGATCATCGTCACCTCTGCGGCAAGAATAGACTTGCAGCCGGCGGGCAGTGTCGCGAAGATGCCAAGTGCCATCGCGGAGGTGCCAGAATGCAGGTCGATCCGGTCGCGGGATACGAGGACGGCGCAGCACGGCTCATCGGCCTTTCCACCCGCTTCGAGACGGCGCGCGAGCCGCCGCCACACCGCCATCGCCGCGGGCAATTCGCCTATTGCCCGGATGCGCCTCTCTTGGTGCAGGCCGCAGAGCGTTTCGTCGTGCTCGGTCCCGGCGAGGCGATCTGGATACCCGGCGGCCTGCCGCATGCTCTGAGCGCGCGCAGCGCCCGCACGGCGCACAATCTCTATGTCGAGCCGGGCGCAACGGTGCTTCTCGGCGACCGGCCGATGCTTTTCCGGATCGGTGGACTGGAACGGGAGCTCGTGCACACACTCGCCTCCAGCGATCGCAGGGCTTCCGGCCAACCGGCGCATGAGCGTCTCATCGACGTGTTCTTCGACCGGCTGCGCCCGGCCCGACCTGTCGCGACGCTGGCAATTCCCGCCGATCCCGCACTCGCCGCCATGCAGCGCCAATGGCATGCCGGCGAAGAACGCCTGCTGGAGCTTTCCGATTGGGCCAACAGGCTGGCACTGTCGCCGCGCAGCCTGCAAAGGCGCATTACCACCACCACCGGGCTCTCCTTCCGTGCCTGGCGGCAACGGGTGGTGCTGGCTGCGGGTTTCGATCCGCTGATGCGTGGCCTACCGGTAAAAGTGGTGGCGGCCGATGCCGGCTATGGCTCGGCCAGTGCCTTCGTTTCCGCCTTCCGCAAGGCTTTCGGCGTAACGCCGGGCGCCCTTGCCGAGATGGGCGCGACAGAGCATCCGGGCCGGTGAAAACCGCTCAGGCCCGGCCGGCGCGGATCATCGAGAAATAGTCGTCGCCGCCAACCTGCCCGCCCTTCAGCGCGATCTCGAGGCCATCCGCCGCCCCGCCATGGGCAATGCAGAGCGGCGAACCCGGCGTCTGCGGCAAGGGCATTTTCAGCGTGAGTGCCGCGATCCCCATTTCACCAAGCGCATGGCTTGATGTGTCGCCACCGGCGACGACCGCGCGAACAAGACCGGCACGTGCGACGATCTCCGACTGGATACGCCCCAAGGCACGCCCGAGACGATGACGGGCGCCTGCCGCAGAATCGAGTTCACCGCCGCGGTCCGCCGCAGGCCCGAGCGCGGTATAGAGCACGACGCTGCGCCCTTCCTGCAAGATCCTGAGACCAGCCTCGACGGCCGCAGCAACCGCCGTCGCGTTGTTCTCGCCCGACAGCACAAGCGGATCGAGCGTGACGCCACCAAAGCCGTTTTCCAGCGCATGGCGGATCTGCCGTTCGGTGGTGGGCGAGACGCTGCCCGAAACGACAGCGATGCGATCCACCGGCCCGGCTGCGGGAAAGGCGGGCTTCTCGCCGACCAGGCCCTGGTCCCGCCATGTCGGGATCAGGGCGTATTCCAGACCGGAGGAGCCGCAGACAAAGCGGCTCCTCTCCCGCAGCCGGTTCCAGAGCAGGGCACCGGCCGCAACCTGCGTCGCCGCATCGAGCACGTCGACGAGAAGGATATCGGCGTTTTCCGGCTGCTGATCGGCCAGCAGCGCAACCATGTCGATGAGGGTGGAGGAGAGCGTCGTCTGCCGCGAGAGATGCAACAGGAGATTGGCCTCGTTCATCGGCGTCACCGGGTGACGTGCCATGACCGGATGGCGATCGATGCGGTAGTTACGCCCCTGATAGGCCGCAAAAAGGTCGCCAAAGGCCGTGTAGCGCCGGATCTGCGGCGCACCGACGATGAGCGGCACCGTCGCCTCGCCGAAGACGGCACGGCCGATCTCTATTGCACGGCCGATGTTGCCGACATGGGGGGCGGAATCGAAGGTCGAGCAGATCTTGTAGTGGCAAAGCTCGGCATCGAGCGTCTTCAGCCAGCCGAAGGCCGCACGAAGATGCACGTCCATCCAGCCCGGTGTCTCGCTGCGGCTGGTGCCCGCCAGGCCGAAGGCCCGCGCACCGGCAAACCGCGACAGGAGGTCCGCATCCGGCACATCGAGGAAAAGCACGGTCTCCACGCCATTGGACGCGAGGGCCTCCATGACGTCCGTCGAGCCGGTGAAATCGTCGCCGTAGTAGCTGATCAGGGGACGCGTCATCGTCTAGGCTCCCTTGCCATCGGCAAACTTTTCGATGGACTGCGCAAGTTCCGCATGGTCCTTCGCATAGGCTTCGAGCGGCACGCCCGCGACGGCCGCTTCCCAGGCCTGCCGTATGGCCTTGACGCCCGCCCCCGGCCCGCCCGGATGACTGACGATGCCACCGCCGCACAAGTACAGCAAATCCGTCGAACCCTGCGTCGCCGCGATCGTTTCCGGCGCCTGCCCGCCCCACTGGCCGGAGCCGATGACCGGGAGCGCCACGTCCTTCGTCGAAAACAGCGGCGTGCTGACGGCCTTGTAGGAGCGCACGAAACTCTCGTCGGGCTCCCAGTATTTCACGCGGATGCCGTTGATCTGGAACTGGTCGACACCGAGCAGCCGCCAGAACTGCTGCCAGACGGAAAACTCGAAGCCGAGACCGGCATGGCGGGTCAGGATATCCCACCCGTTGCGGTGGGCATGCAGCACGAGACCCGAGCGCTTGCGCAGAAAGGAAAGGCCGCCGAAGCCGATGGAGTTGATGTTGACGACCGCACAGTTGCCGCCGGCTGCCAGTACCAGATCATGGTTGCGCATCATCTCGTCGGGATCGGCGTGGCTGATGCCGAACGCATACATGACCTTCTTGCCGGTCTTCTGCTCGTGGTCGAGGATCCTCGGCATGATCGTCGCCACGCGGTCCTTCAGCGGCGAATAGGCCGGGCTCATCAGCTTCTCGTCGTCCTTGATGAAGTCGACGCCCGCAGCGATCAACTCTCCGACCATCTCGGCCGTCTCGTGCGGCCGAAGGCCGAGTGCCGGCTTGACGATGGTGCCGATGATCGGCCTGTCTTTCACACCCGTCAGCGCGAAGCTTCCGGAAACGCCAAATTGCGGGCCGGGATGCGCGTCAGCGAACTCCGGCGGCAGCTTCATGCCGACGACGCGGATGCCCGTCATACCCTTGATGGAGAACACACCGCCGATCGCGATGGTCATCAGCGCCGAAAGATCGGTCCCGACAGCATCCAGCGGAAAATCGATATCGACATCCGCCCGGTGAAAGAGGTGCGCCCCAACGGCTTCATCCGGAAAGGAGGCCCGCTCGGCGGGCGGCAGGGGGCGAATGGCAGCAACGCGCGCTGCAACACGGGCCTTCAGCTCCTCCGTCTCCCCGGGAAGGGCCACGAAGGTGCCGGTCGACTGGTCGCTGGCGATCTTCGCCGCCATGGCCTCGGGCGAACCCGCCGTCTCTATCCGATAGGTCAGACGGATCACGTTTTCTCCTCCCGCACGCGCTTGTGAAAATCCATCAACTGGTATAATGAGTATTTATGTTATTGCAAGCCGACTTTCTCGTGAAAGCTGTTGCGGCAATGAAACTTGATGCATATTCAAACCTGTCGAAACCAGGTGCCCCATGAACGTCGTTTCCGAACCGATCGTCCGCAAGAAACTCTCCGACGAAGTCTTCGCCCGGCTGAAGCACATGATCGAGACCGGCGAACTGAAAGCCGGCGACGACATGCCCTCCGAACGCGAGCTGATGGAGCGCTACGGTGTCGGCCGCCCGGCCATCCGCGAGGCGATGCAGGCGCTCGCCGGCAAGGGGCTGGTGGAGATTTCGCAGGGCGAGCGCGCCAAGGTGCTGCGCATCACCGCCGAATCCATCATCCGCCAGGTCGACCTGCCGGCAAAACTCATGCTCTCCGGCTCCTCCGACACGCTGGAGCATCTGAAAAGCGCCCGCATCTTCTTCGAGCGCGGCATGATCCGCGAGGCCGCCACCAAGGCGAGCCCCACCCAGATTGCCGAACTGCGCGCCCTGCTCGACACGCAGAAACAAAGCCTCGGCGATGCGGATGCCTTCATCGAAGCGGACATGGAGTTCCACCAATGCATTGCGCGGATCTCCGGCAATCCGATCTTCGCGGCCGTCAGCGGTGCGATGCTGGGATGGTTGAAGTCCTATCATACGGAAATGCTCATCTGGACGGGCCGCGAGAATTTCACGCTGGCCGAACACGAGGAAATCATCCGCGCCATCGAGAAGGGTGACGCCGACCTTTCCGAAAAGGCGATGATCAAGCACCTCGAACGCTCCCGCGCGCTCTATGCGCTCAAGGGGCAGAAATAAGGTTCACAGCAGGACCTCGACCGTGCCGTAGGGCGGCAGGCTGATCCTTTGGGCCGCCGGCATCTCCACGCCGCCGCCACCGATCAGCGAAACCGTGCGCGGCATTGCCGGAAGAACCACAACCTGCGCCTCTCGCGTGATGTTCGCCAAAAACAACCGGCTTTCTGCAGCAAGGCCCAGCACCGCATCCGGGCGGGACGTCTCGACGGCGACCAGCGCCGCACCCGAAAGGCTGCCGAGCCGCGCCAGCACATGGGCGAGCGGCCGAAGCGCCCCTTCGGGCGTTGCCTCCCCCTCGCTTGCCACAAGCCCGAACGGCCCCGCCAGCGTCGACAACGTCAGGACCTCAAGCCCGGTCGAGGCAACCGTAGCGGCATAGGCCAGCGTCCAGGCTGCACCGAACGCCCCGTTATGACGAAGATCCACATTGGCCATCGGAATGCGGCCGCCCGCTGGATTGGCCTTCGTCGCGCTGCCATAGGGATTTTGCCGCATGGCGATTGTCGAAGGGCCGATACGGTACGGCTTGTCGCCGTAGAGCGTGCGAACCGAACGCGTGACAAAACGCAGCGCCTCGAAGGTCTGCATGACTGAGAGGTCATCGGCCGCGTGCACGATCGGATTGGTGCAATGACTGACATAATCCAGCAACGCGCCCGGCACACGCTTACGGTTGAGCTCGGTGAAATAACTCATCATGCCGCCACCGAGCCGCACGCCCGGAAAGGCTGCCCGCGCTGCGGCATAAACCGCCTCCAGCGGCGGACACTCCGGCCAGACGCTGCCGGGCGGCGTCGACTGCCGGTCCACCGCAGGACAGACGAACAGCGTATCGAGCACCAGCCCTGCCTTACCGACGAGTGACGCGATATCAGACATTTCATCATTGAGCGGACGTTGGCACGGCACGGCAAATTCCAGCGTCACCTTCAGGCCGGACCGTGCTGCGATCTCAGCATAGCCAGCCAGCGCTTCGATGCCATGGCCGGCGGCAGGATCGAAATGGGCGATCAAATGCCGGGCGCCCACAACGCTCAAGGCATCGAGTGCGGCCCGCTCGCCAGCAAGGCATTCCGGCCTCAGTCCGACGCCGATCTCGGGAAGCCGGTATGTCGTCGGCACCATCAGCAGCGAAACGGCATCCCCGGCACCGGCCGCAGGCGCCGCATCCCCATCCGCCTCGATCGCAACAGAAACCCGCTGGCTGAACGGTTTGCTCTTCGGCACGCGATAGGGCCAGGGCAGCGCCAGCGGCCGCACATAGGTTTTGTAGGAGCCGTCGGTCCAGTTGCGCTGGTCCTCCATCTCGAAGACATCGCCCAGGAATTCCGTCGTTGCCGCGATACCGGAGGCAACGTGATGGGTAATGGCAGCGATATCCTTGAAGGGCTGCCAGGGCTCTATCCGGTCCGGCCAACGCGCCTGTTCGACGCTGCCGTCACTGTGCTGCACCTCGACCGGTTCGCCTGCAACGCCGACAACCGGATGCAGCACGACGAAGCCCGCGCGCGCAGTTTCAAAATCCGCATCGCTGACGCAATCGGCAGAGAAGGTCACGCTCTCGGCGTTGCCGGTGATCGTGATGGTGCAGTCGAGGTTGGCGCCGGAAGGCGCGCTGAAACGTGCATCATAGCAAACAGAAAAACCCGTTGCCGTTTCTTCGAGCGCAAGATTGGCGATAGCGGCGCCGCAAGTACCCCAATCCCTGTCGCGCACGAGAAATGCAATGGCGCGCAGCACCTCATGGCCACGAAACCGCAGTGTGCGCAGGTTGCCGTCCTGAAGGTCCACACTCAGGTCACCGGCCGAAAGCGTTCGGCTTTCCGGCTCGCGCTCGCTTGTGCCGTAGAGCCGGAGCAGGTCCCCGCTCATCCCAAAAGATCTCCCAGCGCGACGGTCTCGCCGCGCTTGGCACTGAGATAGGCAGCCTCCACCAAGGCAAAGGTTTTCAGGTTGTCGTGGCCGGAGGTGTCCGGTTCGTGTCCCGTCGCCAGCCGCTCGATCCAGTGTTTCTGGATGAGCGCAACACTCTCCTGGATATTGTGCCAGGGCCGCGAGGCCCAGGGCAGCAGGTTCGGCGCGACGACCGTGTCCGTCGTGCCATCTGGACCATGAACGATGAGCTTGTAGTCCTTGCCGAGCCGCAGCGTGCCCTTGCTGCCGTCGATCTCGACGAAGGTTTCCGGAAAGGGTTCCTGCGGCAGCTTCGTCGCATAGCTGACATCGACAATCGAGGTGATGCCGTTGTCATGGTCGAGCAGCATCGTCGCCACGTCCTCGCCGGCGATGTCAGGGTTGATGCGGCGTGTGCGGGCGGTCATGTGGCTGGCATCGCCGAAGAGGAAGCGGGCGATGTCGAGCGAGTGGATGCCGAGGTCCTCGATGATGAAGCGATTGCCCTTGGCGAGATAGGGCTGACCGGAGAACACATCGAAGCCGGAACGGAAGGAGACGCGACCCCAGAAGGGATCACCGATCGCGCCACTATCGAGCACCGCCTTTACGGCTAAGATAGGCGTCTGCCAGCGAAAATTCTCGTGGATCATCAGGGGGATGCCCGCCGTCTGCGCGGCGGCGACCATGGCTTTGGCATCCTCAAGCGTCGGCGCGAACGGTTTCTGGCAGATTGCCGGGATCGAGTGGCTTGCGGCAAGCTCGACCAGTGCGCGATGACTGCCGACCGTCGTGGCGATATCAACGAAATCGAAGCCGCCATCGGCAAACATCGCTCCCGCCGACTGATAGCGCCTTTCGACGCCGAAGTCGTCACCGACGATACGCAGCCGCTCCGGATCGCGGTCGCAGATCGCCACGATGTCCACGTCGGCCAAGTCCCGCCAGCCATGCATCTGGTTGACGGCGAAGAAGCCGCAACCGATCAACGCACCCTTGAACCGCGCCATGCTCAACCCGCCTTTGCCATCTGCATCAGGGTGACGCGCTGCTGGAGCCGGCGCTGCGCCTGGTCCACCACGACGGCGACGATGATCACGAGCCCCTTGATCAGCATCTGCCAGAAGGAACTGACACCCATCATCACCAACCCGTCCGAGAGAATGCCGATCACGAAGGCGCCGATGATCGTGCCGCCGATCGTGCCGCGTCCGCCCGACATGGATGTACCACCGAGAACGGCCGCCGCAATGGCGTTAAGCTCCAAATTGGTGCCGGTCGCCGGGTGCGAGGCCATCAGTTCGGAGGAGATGATGAGGCCGACGATCGCCGCGCAGAAGCCGGAGAACATGTAAACGAACATCTTGACGCGGTTGACACGGATGCCGGACATGCGGGAGGCACGTTCATTGCCACCGACCGCGAAGATGTGCCGGCCGAGGGGCACGAAGCGGGCGAAGTAGGCGGCCCCCAGCGCGACGACGATCAAAATCCAGACGGAAACCGGCAGGCCGAGGATCGAGCCGGAGCCGAGATAGGAAAAGCCCTGATTGCCGAGGTCTTCGCGGCCCGTGAGATTGGGCAGCGTCTGGCCATCGGAATAGAGCAGCGCCATGCCGCGCGCCACATAGAGCGTGCCAAGCGTCGCGATGAAGGGCGCGACGTTGAGGCGGGTGATGAGCAGGCCGTTGATCGCACCGATCAGGATGCCGACCGCCATGACGATGACGGCGACCTCGACGATGTTGAAATAGACCGTGTAGCCGAGCGGCAGCGCCACGCCATACATGATGAGCCCGCCGGCGATCATGCCGCACAGGCCGACGATCGAGCCGACCGAAAGGTCGATGCCGCCGGTGATGATGACGAAGGTCATGCCGATGGCAAGGAACGCGTTCTGCGTCGCGTGTTTCGACATCAGGATCATATTCGCAGTCGACAAAAAGTTCGGCGCGAAGATCGAGAAGAAGATGATCACCGCGAAGAGCGCGATGAAGGTCCTGAGCTTCATGATCGTGAGCAGGGCGGCGCCCGTGGAAAGGTGGTTGCCGGCGGCGGCAGTTTGCGTTGCTGTCGTCATCACGCGTGCATCCTTTTGGTTTTATGTCCCTCCGCGGAGGCCGAAACGATCATCTCCTCGGTGGCGTCCTTTCGATCCACCACGGTCACCAGCCGGCCGTTGCTCATCACGGCGATACGATCGGACAGCGCCATGACCTCTTCGAGGTCGGAAGTGGAGAAGAGGATGGCGAGCCCCTCGCCCGCCAGCCGCCGCATGGTGCGGAAGACGTCTGCCTTGGCCCCGACATCGATGCCGCGGCTCGGCTCGTCCATCAAAAGCACTTTTGGGCCGGTCATCAGCGCCTTGCCGATGACGACCTTCTGCTGGTTGCCGCCGGACATCGAGGTAACGTCGAATTCGGGGTTCTTCGCCTTGATCGAGAGGCTGCGGATCGCCTCCAGGATCGCCTTCTTCTCGAGCTTCAGATCGATATGGAAGCCGCCCTTCAGGAACTGGCCGAGGCTTGCCATCGAGAGGTTGTCAGCAATCGACATGGACTGCACAAGCCCCTCGCGCTGGCGGTCCTCCGGGATCAACGCCAGGCCCTCGCGGATGCGCCGGGTCGTATCGCGACCCTTCAGCTCCTCGCCCTCGACGAAGATTTTTCCCGTATAATGCTCGTGCCGGCCCATGATGCATTCGAAAAGCTCCGAACGCCCGGCGCCCATCAAACCATAAATGCCGAGGATTTCGCCCTTGCGCACGCCGATCGAGACATGATCGACGGCATAGCCGCCCTGCGCGCGCGGCAGGCAGATGTCTTCGGTGCGAAACAGCTCCGCGCCCGGCTCGTGATCGACCTGCTTGGCAAAATCCTTGGCGTCCGAGCCGATCATCGAACGCACGATCCAGCGCGTGTCGATGTCCTTGACCATGGCGTGACCGGTGATCTGGCCGTCCTTCAAGACGGTGATGTAGTCTCCGATGCGCATCAGCTCTTCCAGCCGGTGCGAGATATAGACGATGGCGACGCCCCGCGCCTTGAGGTCGGCGATGACGCGGAAAAGCACGTCGACTTCCGCGGCACTGAGGGCCGACGTCGGTTCGTCCATGATGAGGATGCGCGTGTCGAGCGAGACGGCGCGGGCGATCTCGACGAGCTGCTGCTGGCCGATCGGCAGGTCTTCCGCCAGCGTATCGGCGGAAATGCCGGCTTCCAGGCGGTTGAGGAATTCGTTCGCCTTTTCGACCTGCGCCTTGTGATCGATGCCGCGGATACCGCGGGTGATCTCGCGCGTCGCAAAGATGTTTTCGGCAACGGAGAGGTTGCCGAAGAGGTTCAGCTCCTGGAAGACGATGCCGATGCCGTGGCGCACCGCATCGGCAGGGCTGTTCAGATGAATGCGCACGCCGTCCATCCAGATCTCGCCGAGGGTCGGCCGCTCCACGCCGGCAATGATGCGCATCATAGTCGACTTGCCGGCGCCGTTTTCGCCGACGAGCACATTGACCGCGCCGCGCCTGAGCTTCAGGTCCGCCCTCTTCAACGCCACGATGCCGGAATAGGCCTTCGTGATGTCCTTCAATTCGAGAATGACGTCGCCGTCGTCGATGCCGCTCATCTCAGCCTCCGACGGTGATTGTAACGGGCACGAATTGCGGCAACTGCCCTTTGGCCGGCAGCGGATAGGCGCCCGTCGCCTTGATCGTCTTGCCGTTCAGGCTTTCGCGGGGCAGCTTTTCCAGCAGCAGGCCATTCACATGCGTGTTGAACGACTTGCCGTATTGCGCCCACTCGATCTGGTTCTTGAACTCGTTGAAGTTCACGAATTTCAGGCTGTCACGGATCGCCGTGCCGCGGATGGCCGGGCCGATCGAGACGCGCACATCCGCCTTCTGGTCGCCGTCGACGTCCACATCGACATAGGCTGCGCGCGATTTCGTTTCTTCAGCAACGATCACCCCGTCGACCTTGGCCGCAAACGTCCAGGGCGCATTGCCCTGCTTTTCCTTGTGACCGTATTTTTCGGCAGCCGCATTCAGGTCGCTTGCCGCGAGAGCGGAAACCGCCTGAAACGCACCGGCACGCTCGTCGAGATAGGGCACGACCTTGGCGTCCCAGATATCGGCGACCAGCTTGTCCGGATTGAAGGCCCCGGCCGCCGCCTGTTTCTGTTCGTCTTCCGTCTTGACGAACTTGCAGCCGCTAAGCGCCAGCGCGCCGGCCAGCAGAACCGGAAAGGCAGCCTGAAACCTCAGCATTCCCATTCTCCGTCATGAATGAAATGCGAGGCGGGACCGTACCCCGCCTCGCACCGTCGCGGGGGAGGATTATTCCGCGAGCGCGAAGGTTTCGAGCTTGCTGGCGTTGTCAGCGGTGATCAGCACGCAGTCCATGAGCTGCTTTTCCTCGGCCGGCGCCTTGCCGGTCGTGATGTATTCATGCGCCTGGGTGACAGCGAGCTGGGCCTGGGCATAGGCCGGCTGCATGACGGTGGCCTTGATGCCGCCTGCCTTGATCGAGTCGCGCACGTCGTTCGAACCGTCGAATCCGACGACGATGACGTCCTTGCGGCCGGCCGCCTGAAGCGCCGCGATCGCGCCCATGGCCATCGTGTCGTTGCCGGCGATCACGCCCTGGATGTCCGGGTTGGCCTGAAGGATCGTCTCCATCTTGGAGTAGCCTTCGGTCTGGCTCCAGTTGGCCGACTGCTGGGCGACCATCTTCATGTCGGGGTACTCGTCGATGACGTCGTGATAGCCCTTGGAGCGAATGCCGGCATTGAGATCGGCTTCGCGGCCGAGCAGCTCGACATAATTGCCCTTCTCGCCCATCAGCTTGACGAACTCTTCCGCGCCGAGCTGCGCGCCCTGATAGTTGTTCGAGACGATCTGCGAGACGGCAACGCCGGTGGCGTTGATTTCGCGGTCGATCAGGAAGGAGGGAACGCCCGCATCCTTCGCCTTCTGCACGGCGGCGATCGAGGCTTCCGAGCCGGCATTGTCGAGGATGATCGCCTTCGCGCCGCGGCCGATCGCGGTGTCGATGAGCTGCGACTGCTTGTTGGCGTCGTCATCGTGCACGAGCACCAGCGTCTCGTAGCCGAGTTCCTTGGCCTTCGCCTCGGCACCGACGGCTTCCGCCTTGAAGAACGGATTGTCGTGGCTCGGCGTGATGATGGCAATGAGATCCGCTGCAAAGGACGGCATGGCAACGCCGGCGGCCATGACAGCAGCGAAGCCGACGGTGATCAGTCTACGGGTAATATTCATATGTCTCCTCCCGGTTAGGCACCGGTCTCTCCAGCGGCCGTTCCTCCATTGAAAAGGGCCGCCCCGGTGCAAGTCGCTTCATCGGCGGGCGAACCCGCCGGATATCAGGTGATGCGGTGGATACTGGCCGCGATTTCCTCGGGCTCGAACACACGCTTCCAGTCGTCCTTCATCAGCACGGGCTTGCCGAACTCGATCGCCTTGTTGCACGCGTCGGAAAAGACGCCGGGCGTCTCTTCGAAGATGACCGCGCCGAGCACGTTCATATGGCCGAGCAGGAAGTCGCGGGCGGCCTCCTTGGCAACGCCCCGCCTGACGCATTCGTCCATGGCTTCCCGCATGACGACGAGCAACGAAGCGCAAACGGTTTCGGAAAGCCCGGGCTCCAGCAGCGCCATCTGCTCGACGGTGACACGGTGCGAGCGCATGACCGGCGCCCAGATGACCTTCGCGATCTCCTCACCGAGCGCATACACCTCCTCCGGCCCCTGCATCAGGGCGGAAACGATGTGCTGCTTGGCCGCGATGCCGCCGAAGAAATCGCGCTTGGCGGCCGGATCCGTCTCGTCGTTGAAGATTGGCGGATGGCAGGGATGCGTGACGAAATAGGTAAGGTCCGCACGATCCGGCAGATGGCCGGCGAAGGGGGCGGCGGCGTCGAGCGCGACGACCATCGTGCCCGGCTTCAGCTTGTCGGCGATGTCGGCTGCGACCTTGCCGATCGCCGTATCCGGAACCGCGAGGATGACGACGTCGGCACCATCGAGGCCTTCGTCGGCGGAAACGCAGGCGAGGCCCAGTTCATTGGAAAGGCGCGCCTTTCCGGCCTCGCTCACCTCGATATGACGGACATCGAAGCGCGAACCCTTGAGATTCTTGGCGAGCCGATAGCCCATTTTGCCACCGGCGCCGAACAACGCGATCGATGTCATCGAAGACCTCCCTGAATGCAGCGGCCGGAGATTTGGGCTCCAGCCGGAATTTCCTCCACCGGGCGTCCGGCGTGATCCTATATTTCTCAACTGGTATAATATGTCAACAACTATATCTTAGAATATGCGATCACACGATGAACATAACATCGCGTCTTGACGGCGATGGAGAACGGAGCTCAACCCCAACCATTTGAAAAACCGTCGGTTCTTGACGAAGCCGGACACGCGAAAAAGCCGAACGTCACACGACGTTCGGCTCATAATCACACAGGCGATGGGACGCAGACCGCTTCCGATCCAAAGAAAACCCGTTAAAAGCCGTCAGAGACGGCCGGCGACCGTCCTTGCGATCAACGCCAGCGACACCGCGCCGGCATCCGGATGGCCGATGCTGCGCGCGGCGAGCGGGCGTGCGCGCCCGAGCCGCGGCGACAGCGGCGCGGTGGCCTCAGCCGCAGCCTCACAGGTGGCGGCGGCCTTCTTCCAGCCCGCTTTCAGGGTAAGGCCATCCGCTTTCGCCGTTTCGAGCGCGGCAACGAAGGGAACGAAGGCATCGACAAGCGTCTTGTCGCCCGGCTTCGCCCCGCCGAGGCGCATCACGTCCTCCAGCGCGAGACGGGCGCCGCGCACGACATCCGCGTCCTGCAAGGCCGCCTCATCGGAAAAAGCCGAGCTCCAGGAGCGCAGTAGCAGGCCCCAGATGGCGCCGGAGGTTCCGCCGGCCCGATCCGCCCAGGCATCGCCGGCCGCGGCAAGCGCGCTTTTCGCACCGGCACCATCCGCCACTGCCTGATGGAGGGCGTCGCGGGCCGCAGTCGCGCCGCGGCGCATGCCCTGGCCGTGGTCGCCATCGCCGGCAAAGGCATCGATGCGCCCAAGCTCGGCCTCCGCCTCGGTCAGAGCCGCCACCATGGCATCGAGGAGACCGGCGAGGCAGCGGGCGCTCTCCCGCGCAGTGCCGGAGGCCGGCCCGAAGGTCGGCCCCGCGTCCTCGGCATTTTCCGCAAAGTCGGCCGGCTGCGTCTCGAACCCCGCGCCGCGCCGGAAGACCGGCGTATCGCAAGGGGCGAGCCAGAAACGCTCCAGCTCCGCGTCGAGCCACATCACCGTCAGCGAACATCCCTGCATATCGAGGCTGGTGACATATTCGCCGGCCTCCGGCGCGACAAGCTCGACACCCGCCGCCTGAAGCCGGCTCTCCACCGCGCCCCAGAGCACGAACAGCTCCTCATACTTGGTCGCGCCGAGGCCGTTGAGCAGCACGGCGGCGCGGCGCGCGCCCGCCGGGCGCTCGGCGAGCACGGTCTCCACCAGCAAGGTTGCAAGATCGCCCGCCGGCACGATTTTCGCATCACGGATACCCGGCTCGCCATGGATGCCGAGGCCGAGCGCCATCATGCCCTTGGGCACGGTGAAGAGCGGCTCCGTCGCGCCCGGCAGCGTGCAACCGCCGAAGGCGACACCAAAGGAGAAGGTGCGGGCATTGGCAAGCCGCGTCACGCGCTCGACCTCATCGAGGGAAAGCCCCGCCTCCGCTGCCGCGCCCGCCACCTTGAAGACGAGGAAGTCGCCGGCGATGCCACGCCGTTGCAGATGCCGGTCCGCCGGTGCGCTCGCCACGTCATCCGTCACGGTGACGATGCGCACATCGATGCCCTCAGCCCTCAACCGCTCCGCCGCCACGCCGAAATTCAGGACGTCGCCGGCATAGTTGCCGAAGCCGAGCAGAATGCCGCCGCCATGGTTGGCATCGCGGCAGACGCGGGCGACCGCCGCCGTCGAGGGGGAGGCGAAAATCTCGCCCGCCACCGCCGCATCCGCCATGCCAGGCCCGACATAACCGGCAAAGGCCGGATAGTGCCCCGATCCGCCGCCGACGATAACGGAGACTTTTCCGCGCGGCACCGCCGTGGCGCGAACCACGCCGCCTTTCACCAGCCGCACATATCGCCCATAGACCCTTGAAAAACCCACCAGCGCCGAAGACGCAAACCGTTCCGGATCATCGACAATTTTTGTCATGGGTTTCCTCTCCGCAGGCAATCGGGCCGCGAGGATGCAACATCGACCGGAGAGAAGAAAGAGGTCTCAGGCCACCCGTTCGGCATCCGCCACGATGACGTTGATGCCCGCCGAGCGCATGCGCGACAGATGCGAGATCGGAATGTCCTCGTCGACAACGACGGCATCGAATTCCTGAAGCGTCGCAAAGTGATGCAGCGCGCGCCGCTCGAACTTGGTGTGATCTGCAAGAAGCACCCGCTTGGCGGAGCTTTCGAACATCGCCCGTTTTGTTTCCACCGTCTCTGGCGACTGGTGATAGACCGCATCACCGACGATGGCCGAGAGCGACATGAACACCGTATCGGCCCGCAGGCGGCGGATCTCGTTGGTGGTGATGTGGCCCATGAAGGCGTTGCACCAATTGTAGAACTGGCCGCCGAGACAGATCAGGTTGACGTCGTTGACGTCCTTCAACTCGTTGATGAGCACGAGCGAATTGGTGATGACCGTGAGCGGCACCTTGGCCGGCAGGAAAGCGGTCATCTCGTGCACGGTGGTGGCGTCGTCGAGGAAGATCGCCTGGCCCGGCTCCACGAAGCGCATCGCCGCCCTGGCGATCGCCTTCTTTTCCTTCGCCTGCTTCGTCGCGCGGTAGACGTCGGAGGATTCGATCAGGCTGGTGGGCGCAGCAGAGACGATGCCGCGCGTCTTGCGGAAAAGGCCGCGGCTGACGAGTTCATCGACGTCGCGATGCGCCGTCATCAGGCTGATGCCGAAGCGTTCGGTCAGGTCTTCGATGCGGATGGAGCCTTCGGCGATGACCGTCTCGGCGATCATCTGGCGGCGCACGAGCTGGCGCGCATGCCGGCTGTCGCTCGGCAGCTCTTCCGAAAGCAAATCCTTGACGTCGACTTTCTTGTTCACCGGAGGCCCTGCCATGCTTCGAGGATAGCGTGTCGTATCTCGTTTCGGGCGGCAAGGGAAATGCCAAGCGGAAAGGGGCGCCCGCGACGGGCGCCCCCGTGTCGATTACTCGCTCAGAACGAAGGGAGCGGTGTACTTGTCGACATTGTCCTTGGTGATCAGCAGGCAATCGAAGAGCTGCTTTTCGGTATCGACACCGGTGGAGCCGGTCTTGATCACGTTGTCAGCCTGCTTGACGGCCGCTTCCGAGAAGACGGCGACCGGCTGGAGGACGGTGTACTGCAGCTCTCCCGCCTTGATGGCCGCGACGGCATCCGGCGAGCCGTCGAAGCCGCCGACCTTCACCTGTTCCAGCTTGCCGGCTTCCTTGAGCGCCGCGATGGCGCCGAGGGCCATTTCGTCATTGCCGCTGATCACGCCGATGATGTCGGGATTGGCCTGAAGCAGCGACTGCATCTTGGCGTGGCCCTTGGTGCGATCCCAATCGGCGACTTCCTTGCCGGACTTTTCGAGATCCGGATACTGCGTCAGGACGGTTTCGTAACCGTTCGAACGGGTTGCGGCGTTGTTGTCGGAGGGTGCACCGAAGAGTTCGACATACTTGCCCTTGTCGCCGACCGCTTCGACCCACTGCTGGGCGCCGAGAGCGGCGCCCTGGGCGTTGTTCGAAACGAGCTGCGCCTTGGCGAGGCCTTCCTGGTTGATCTCGGCATTGACGAGGATGACCGGGATGCCGGCGGCAACCGCCTTCTTGACCGCACCAACCGAACCGTCGGCGTTTGCCGGGTCGAGGATGATGGCGACGGACTTGTTGGTGATGGCCGTGTCGATCAGGTTGCTCTCGGTGTTGGTATCGCCCTTGTGCGCGCCGACATTGGCCGTGTAGCCGAGGCCTTCCGCCGTCTTCTTCGCCACTTCGCCTTCCGTGAACCAGTAGGGGTTGGACGGATCGTTGACGATGACGGTGATCAGACCTTCAGCCCAGGCCGTGCTGAACAGCAGCGGCAGTGCGGCGGTCGCAGCGAAAAGTACACGCATTCCTTTTTTGAACATGGTCTCACTCCCTTGTTGAGTCCGGTTGCGCCGATTTTCGGCAATACTTTCCACTGCCGGGGCTTCGATGGTCCGCCTCCCCCAGCCGCAGTCAGTTCCTGTCAGTCGCCGCTTTCCCTAGCGGCGACCGTATTTGATGCTGTTCAACAGAACGGCGGTGACGATGACGGCGCCGGTGAAAACCGTCTGCCAGTAGGCCGAGACGCCGATGATCACGAGACCATCCGACAGGAAGCCGATCACGAAAGCGCCGAGCATGGTGCCGATGACCGTGCCGCGACCGCCCGTCAGCGCCGCCCCGCCGATCACGACGGCGGCGATCGCCGTCAGTTCGTAGGTCGTGCCGGCCGTCGGGCCTGCGGATGTGAGCTGCGAGGACAGCACCAGGCCGGCAACGGCGGCGCAGACGCCCGACAGCACATAGACGGTGATTTTCACGCGCTTGACCGGCACGCCCGACAGTTCCGCCGCACGCTCGTTGCCGCCGGAGGAATAGAGCCAGCGGCCGAACGCCGTGCGGGCAAGCAGGACGTGGCAGACGACGGCGAAGACGAGGAGCACGAGGACGCCGATCGGCACGCCGGCGAGACGGTTGAAGCCGAGCCAGTCGAAGCCGGTATTGCCGAGTTCCGGGCGCCCGCCGAGATTGTTGTAGGTGAGGCCGTTGGTCATCAGGAGCGCGATGCCGCGGGCGACATAGAGCACGCCGAGCGTCGCAACGAAGGCCGGCACCCGCAGATAGGCGATGAGCACGCCGTTGACTGCGCCGACGACGGCGCCGAGCAGGCAGGTCAGCACGACCACGACCCAGACCGAGGGATAGAGGATGATGCCGAGCTGTGGCAGCGTTACGCCCTGCATGAGGAAGCCCGCGACGACGCCGGCAAGCCCGAGCGTCGATCCGACGGAAAGGTCGATACCGCCATTGAGGATGACGAGCAGCATGCCGATGGCGAGCAGGCCGAAGATCGCGACATGCGAGGCCATGATCAGGAAATTGCTGACGGTGAAATAGTTCGGCGACATCAACGAGAAGACGACGACGATCGCGATGAGCGCGAAGAAGGCGCGGCCCTCGAACAGGAGCTCGATAAAGCTCTTCTTGCGCTTGCCGCCGCTCGCCGCCGCCTTTGTCTGGATTGCAGGTGTGACTGACATTGCTTCAGCGCTCCTAGAGCATTTCCAGCCGGAGCATCGCCTCGGCCTCGGAGAATGCGGTAAAACAAGTATCTAGAATGAACCCGGCTGGGTTCGTTCTAGTGGGCGTGCACGGCTTCGCCCGAGGCGGCCATGATCTGTTCCTTGGTCACGTCAGGACCGAATTCTGCCGAAATGCGGCCGCGCCGCATGACGATGATGCGGTGGGCGATGCTGAGGCATTCGCCGACTTCCGACGTGGTGTAGACAACGGCAAGGCCCTGCTTCGCGCGCTCGGCGAGCAGCTTGAACACCTCGGCCTTCGCGCCGATGTCAATGCCGCGGCTCGGCTCGTCGAGCAGGATCACCTCCGGATCGGTCGCCAGCATCTTGCCGATCACCACCTTCTGCTGGTTGCCGCCGGAGAGCGAGCCGATCGCCGCCCCGCCGCCATCGGTCTTGATATGCACCTTGCGGATCGCCTCGCCGACAAGGCCCGTCTCCCGCGCGGTCGAGGTGAAGAGGCCGCGGGTGAACGCGCCGAGGCTGGCGAGCGACAGGTTGCGGCCGACCGTCATCGTCTGCACAAGGCCATCGCGCTGCCGGTCCTCCGGCACGAGCACGAGGCCGTCGCGAATGCAGGCCGCGATCGACTGGCCGGTGACGTCCCGGCCCTTCAGCTTGACCTTGCCGGCCGTCGCCTTGAGGCGGCCGGCAACGGTTTCGAGCAGCTCGGTGCGTCCCGCGCCCATCAGGCCGTAGATGCAGACGATCTCGCCCGCGCGCACCGAAAGCGACATGCCGTCAACCACGGAATAGCCCGCGCCGCCCGGATCCGGCACCGTCAGCCCTTCGATGGAGAGCGCAACGTCGCCCTTGTCGTAGCCTGACGGCGGCGAGCCGAGGTCGAAATTGTCGCCGACCATGTGCCGCACGATCCATTCGAGATCGATGTCCTTGCGCTCGGCATAGGCGGTCATCGCCCCGTCGCGCAGCACCACCGCATGGTTGGTGATCTGCAGCGCCTCTTCGAGATGGTGCGAGATATAGACGATCGAGACACCGCGGTTCATCAGGTCGCGGATCACCTTGAACAGGACGTCGACTTCCGAGGCCGAGAGCGCCGAGGTCGGCTCGTCCATGATCAGGATGCGCGAATTGACCGAGAGAGCGCGCGCGATCTCGACGATCTGCTGCTGGCCGAGGCGCAGGTCCTCGACCGGGGTCAGAGGATCGATATCCTCTTCGAGTTCCTCCATCAGGAGCCGCGTCTGGCGCTCTTCTTCGGCGAAGTCGACACCCGTCGCCGTCATGATTTCGCGACCCATGAAGATATTGTCGCGAACGTTCATGTTCGGCGCGAGGCTGAGCTCCTGATGGATGATGGAGATACCGCGGTCACGTGCTTGGGAGGATGACGCGAAAACGATAGGTTCTCCATCGAGAATGATTTCGCCCGACGTCGGCTGCACCACGCCGGAGAGGATTTTCATCAGTGTCGACTTGCCGGCGCCGTTCTCGCCGAACAACGTCGTCACCTGGCCGCGATGGATGTCGAAGTTGACGCCCTTGAGGGCATGCACATTGCCGTAGGATTTCGCCACGTTGCGCGCGGCAAGCACGACTTCACCCTTCCGGCCGGTTTCCGCGAGCGCGCTCATTGGACGTCGAGCCTCACCGGGGTGACGATCCAGCTCTTCGGGTTGACGAGCTTGATGACGCCGATCACCGAGACCGTCTTGCCGCTCAGCGCCGCCGGATCGATGCCCGACAGCACGACCTTCTTGACCTCGTTGTTGATGGCCGAACCGGCATCCTGGTATTCGATCTGGTTCTTGAACTGGCCGAATTCGATCTGGCCGGTGGCATCGCGCAGATCCGTGCCGTTGAGCGCCGGGCCGGTCTGCACACGCACGGTCAATTCGGCGGGCAGCCCCTCGACCGCGACGACGTTGTAATTCGCCTTGCGCTCGCCGACGACGCCGGTGAATTTCACCGGAATGACCGGACCGACGGAGGTGGCGACGCCGTATTTCTCACCCGCCGCCTTCTTGTCCGCGGCGACCGCCTGCGACAGCTCGACGGCGTCGACAGCCCGCGTCTCGACGCTCTGCTTGATCAGCGGGAACTGTTCCGCGCCATACGCTTCCGGCGAAAACTTCTGGACCTGCACGTCGGCCTCCGAGCCGATGCGCACGATCGTCGTGTCGAAGACCATGGCGCCGAGCAGCACGACGGCGGCGGCGACACCGATCCAGCGATAGCTTTTCGCAGGCTGGGGCGATTTTGCGAGCGCAGCGTCAGTCATGTCGGTTGGCCTTGCAGTTGAACGAGGGATTTTCCGGGCGGACACGTCGATAGGGCGACGGCAAAAGGGACAAGCCCAAAGCGTTGCGGCCGCAGGTCGAATTCTTTCGAACAGAACATGTCACGATGTCCTCCCCATGAACGGCGCCGGCCCGGCCTCCTCACCTGCCTTGCGCTGCAGTGCACACAATTTCGCAATTGCGATATATGCGTGTTATATGTCGCAGTATATATGTTAAATTAACACAGGCTGTCAATCGGCGTTTTTTAACAACATCGTGTACAGCCCTGGTCCTGAGCGATAGTTCGGCGGCAAAGGAATGGGCATCGACGCGTCCTTCTCACCCACACGATCGCAGATCACCGTCACCGCCAGTGCATATCGGAAAATAAACTAAAATATTGATATTAAACGAGAAAAATGGAACTTATCGAATAGCAAGGAAGCCCGATCGACAGCCTTCGGGCAACAAAAGCACGCTACGCGACAGCGCCGCCCCATAAAAAGCGAGCCGCAACGAATTCCCCGATAGCTACCCATCATAACTGAAAAAAAATTCGTTGTTCGAAAAATTTTACGAGACAGATGATAACTTTGTGTTATGTTCCTGTGTGAAATTCGGGCGGCCCGTGGTAGGTTCTTGAGGCAAGTCGAAAGAATTCGATTTGGGAACCCACACACATTTCCAGAGAGACTGTCGGGAGGATCGAATGCTCTCAATCGGATCAGGCGAGACGACGCGGGCAACCGCGGGCGCTGCGGGCCTTTCCCATGGCTGACGCGGCGGATCTGATCATCGGCGTCGATGCCGGCACATCCGTCATGAAGGCCGTCGCCTTCACACTCTCCGGACGCCAGATCGCCAGCGCCTCCGTGCGCAACACCTACACGACCGCCGATGACGGCGCCGTGACCCAATCACTCGACCAGACCTGGCTCGACTGCACCCGCGCGCTGCGCGGCCTTGCGGAGAAGGTCGAAAACCTTGCAGACCGCACCGCCGCCATCGCCGTGACCGGCCAGGGTGACGGCACCTGGCTCGTCGGCGCCGGAAACCGCCCGGCCGGCGACGCCTGGTTGTGGCTCGACGCCCGCGCCGCGCCGACCGTCGAGCGCCTTGCCGCCTCTGATGCCGACCATGCGCGTTTTGCGGCGACCGGCACCGGCCTCAACACCTGCCAGCAGGGCGCGCAACTCGCCCATATGGACCGGTATTTTCCGGACCTGCTAGCCGGCGCCGAAACGGCGATGCACTGCAAGGACTGGCTCTACCTGAACCTGACCGGCGTGCGCGCCACCGACCCGTCGGAAGTGAGCTTCACCTTCGGCAATTTCCGCACCCGCGCCTATGACAGCGACGTGCTCGCCGCCCTCGGCCTTACCCATCGTCGCAAACTGCTGCCGGAGGTAATCGAGGGCACGGAAACCGTTCACCCTTTGACGGCGGAAGCTGCCGCGGCAGCCGGCCTGAAACCTGGAACACCCGTCTGCCTCGGTTATGTCGACATGTGCATGACGGCGCTTGGCGCGGGCGTGCGCAGCGAGGGCCGCAACGCCGCCTGCTCCGCCATCGGCTCCACGGGTGTGCACCTGCTGGCAAAACCGGTTTCCGAGGTCGTGCTCAACGCCGAGCGCACCGGCTATGTCATCGCCCTGCCGATCCCCGGCGTCGTCACCCAGGTCCAGACCAATATGGGCGCGACGATCAACCTCGACTGGCTGCTCCAGCTTGGTGCCGATCTCCTGGGCGAATTCGGCGTCACCGCCAGCCTCAACGAGATGATCGGCCGCGTCGACCAATGGTTCGCGGCAAGCAAACCCGGCAATATCCTTTACCATCCCTATATTTCCGAGGCGGGCGAGCGTGGCCCCTTCGTCAACGCCCGTGCCCGCGCGAATTTCACCGGGCTTTCCAGCCGCCACCGCTATCCCGACCTCGTGCGCGCCGTCGTCGAAGGCCTCGGCATGGCGACGCGCGATTGTTATGCCGCCATGGGCACGCTTCCCTCGGAGCTTCGCGTTTCCGGTGGCGCCGCCCGGTCGGCCTCGCTGCGCGGCACGCTCGGCGCAGCGCTGGGCGCGCCGGTGCGCGTCTCGACGCGCGAGGAGGCGGGCGCCGCGGGCGCATCGATGATGGCGGCCGTTGCCATCGGCGCGTATCGCACGATGGACGACTGCATCGCCGATTGGGTGACGCCTGAGCTCGGCGCCGCCGAGCCCCCGAAGCCTGAAGACACCGAACGCATGACGCGCCTCTTCGCCGCCTATTCGGACGCGCGTCGAGGCATCGCGCCCGCCTGGGACATTCTGGCGGCGCGCTGAAGCTAGGAGATTGAGATGAACGAGCCTGAGCTTATTGACCTCTTCGTGATCGGCGGCGGTATCAACGGCGCGGGTATCGCGCGCGATGCGGCCGGCCGCGGGCTGAAGGTCGTGCTCTGCGAAAAGGACGACCTGGCAGAAGGCACCTCTTCCCGCTCGGGAAAACTGGTGCACGGTGGCCTGCGCTATCTCGAATATTACGAGTTCCGCCTGGTGCGCGAGGCGCTGATCGAGCGTGAGGTGCTGCTCAACGCCGCGCCGCACATCATCTGGCCGATGCGCTTCGTGCTGCCGCACAGCCCGCAGGATCGCCCCGCCTGGCTCGTCCGCCTCGGCCTCTTCCTCTATGATCATCTCGGCGGCCGCAAGAAACTGCCGGGAACACGCACGCTCGACCTCGCACGCGATCCCGAGGGCACGCCGATCCTCGACCAGTACACCCGCGGCTTCGAATATTCCGACTGCTGGGTGGACGACGCCCGCCTCGTCACCCTCAACGCCATCGGCGCCGCCGAAAAGGGAGCGGTTGTCTTGACCCGCTCGCCCGCCGTCTCGGCCCGCCGCGAAAATGGCGCCTGGATCGTCACGACAAAGAACAGCCTGACCGGCGAAAGCCGCAGCTTCCGCGCCAGATGCCTCGTGAATTGTGCCGGTCCCTGGGTTTCAGACGTCATCAACCGCGTTGCCGGCTCCAACTCGACGCGCAACGTGCGCCTCGTCAAGGGCAGCCACATCATCGTGCCCAAATTCTGGGCGGGATCGAATGCCTATCTCGTGCAGAACCACGACAAGCGCGTCATCTTCATCAACCCCTACGAGGGCGACAAGGCGCTGATCGGCACCACCGACATCGCCTACGAGGGCCGCGCAGAGGATGTCTCTGCCGACGAGGGTGAGATCGACTATCTGCTGAAGGCGGTGAACCGCTACTTCAAGGAGAAGCTGCGCCGGCAGGATGTGCTGCATTCCTTCTCCGGCGTGCGCCCGCTCTTCGACGACGGCAAGGGCAACCCTTCCGCCGTCACGCGTGACTATGTCTTCGACCTCGACGAGACCGGCGGTGCGCCACTGCTGAACGTCTTCGGTGGCAAGATCACCACCTTCCGCGAGCTTGCCGAACGCGGCATGCAGCGTCTCAAGCATGTTTTCCCGAACATGGGAGGCGACTGGACCGAAAAGGCGCCTCTTCCCGGCGGCGACATGCCGAACGCCGACTACGAAGCCTTCGCCAACAGCCTGCGCGACACCTATCCCTGGATGCCGCGCAAGCTGGTGCACCACTACGGCCGCCTCTATGGCACGCGCACGAAAGCCGTCGTCGCCGGCGCGAGCGGCCTCGACGGTCTCGGCCGGCATTTCGGCGGGCAATTTTATGAGGCAGAGGCGCGCTATCTCGTCGCCAGCGAATGGGCGGAGACGCCAGAGGACATCCTCTACCGCCGCACCAAACACTACCTGCATCTGACGGAAGCCGAACGCGCGGCCTTCGCCGACTGGTTCAACGCCGCTCGCCTCGCCGCGGCCTGAGGATTGTTATGCCGCTGACGCTCTCGCTCAACACCAATCCGCTGGTCAACCGTTTCGCCGATCCCGACGACCTGATCGACACCGTCGCGCGCGATCTCAAGCTGCGCGACCTCCAATTGACCCATGAATTCATCAATCCGAGCTGGAACGCCGCGACCATCCGCCGGCTGACGCGGCAGATGGACCGGGCGCTGGAGCGCACCGGCGTGCGCGTCACCTCGGGCATGACCGGCCCCTACGGCCGCCTCAACCATTTCGGCCACCCGGATGCGGATGTGCGCCACTACTATGTCGACTGGTTCAAGACCTTTGCCGATATTATCGGCGATCTCGGCGGCACCTCCGTCGGCACCCAGTTCGCCATTTTCACCTACAAGGATTACGACGACCCAGTCCGCCGCGAGGACCTGATCCGGATCGCCATCGACTGTTGGACCGAAGTTGCGGAGCATGCGAAACGCGCCGGTCTTTCCTATGTCTTCTGGGAGCCGATGAGCATCGGCCGCGAATTCGGCGAGACGATCGACGCCTGCCTGTCGCTGCAGGACCGGCTGACCGCCGCGAACATGGCGATCCCCATGTGGATGATGGCCGACATCGACCACGGCGACGTCACCTCGGAAAACCCCGACGACTTCAATCCCTACGCCTGGGCACGCGCGGTACCGAAAGTGTCGCCGATCATCCACATCAAGCAGAGCCTGATGGACAAGGGCGGGCACCGACCTTTCACCGCCGAGTTCAATGCCAAGGGCCGCATCCAGCCCGAACCGCTGCTGAAAGCCTTCGCGGACGGCGGGGCCGCCGACAACGAAATCTGCCTCGAACTTTCCTTCAAGGAGCGCGAGCCGAACGATCGCGAGGTCATTGCGCAGATCGCCGAAAGCATCGCCTTCTGGGCCCCGCACATCGATACCGGTGCGTCGGACCTCAAGCTGGGCTGACCATTTTGTAAGTGCTTGCTAAGACTGGGCCTGAAGACCGCTTCCGGTTGCAAGGCACGACAGGACATCGCTGATGACCGACAATGAAGATTCCCTCGCCGTCCGCGCCGCCTGGCTGCACTATGTCGGCGGCTTCACCCAGTCCGCCGTCGCCAAACGGCTGGGCATCCCCTCGGTCAAGGCGCATCGGCTGATCGCGCGCGCGGTCGCCGAGGGCGTGGTGAAGGTCAGCATCGATGGTGACATCGCCGAATGTGCCAATCTGGAGATGGAGCTTTCGACCCGCTATGGGCTCGATTACTGCGAAGTCTCGCCCGATATCGACGACGATTCGCTGGCGCTGACGACGCTCGGCCATGCCGGCGCGAACTTCCTACGCCGCGAGATCGAACGAGGCGAAGCCGCCGTCATCGGTCTCGGCCATGGCCGCACGCTCTCCGCCGCCGTCCGTCACCTGCCGCGGATCGGCGCGAGCGGCACCCGCTTCGTCTCGCTGCTCGGCGGCCTCACCCGCAACTACGCCGCCAATCCCTATGACGTGATGCATCGCCTCGCGGAAAAAACCGGCACGCAGGCCTATGTGATGCCCGTGCCCTTCTTCGCCAACACGGAAGAGGACCGCGAGGTGCTGCTCTCCCAGCGCGGCGTCAGCGAGGTGTTCGACCTCGCCCGCAGCGCCGATCTGAAAATCGTCGGCATCGGAACGGTCGACAATCAGGCCCATCTCGTCAAATCCGGCATGTTGCAGCCGGATGAGCTGGAGGAGATCGCGGCGCTCGGCGGCGTCGGCGAACTTTTAGGCCATTTCTTCGACGCCAAGGGCCGCATCCTTGAGACAGCCGTGACAGCGCGCACGCTGGCCGCTTCCTTCTCCGAGGCGGGCGGCGACCGGATCGTCGCCATCGCCGGCGGTCCTGTCAAAACCGAGGCCATCCGCGCCGTGCTCTACAGCCACAAGCTGTATGGGCTCATCACGGACGAGCGGACGGCCCGGCAGCTCCTGCAAAACTCAACATGAGAAAAATCTCAAAATCACATTTTTAATGTTATAATCCGGAAGAAGCGATGTTATAAGCCGCCATTCGACGGAGGACGCCTTGAAACGGGAAGAGCGCAGGCAGGAAATCATCAATCTGCTGGTCGAAAGTCGGGCCGTCGAGCTCGACGACATCGCGGCGCGCTTCGGCGTCTCCAAGATGACCATCCACCGCGACCTCGACGATCTCGAGAAGGCCGGCGTGCTTCGAAAAGTGCGCGGCGGCGCAACGATCGACGCGGGCACCCAGTTCGAAAGCGATTTCCGGTTCCGTGAATTGCAGGAGGCCGACGTCAAGCGGGAACTCGCCGAAACAGCCGCCGAACTGGTCGAGCCCGGCATGACCGTCATGATCAACGACGGCTCCATGGCCTCCGTGCTCGGCGACGTGTTGTGCGAGAAGAAGCCGATCACCCTCATCACCAACAACGCCGCGATCCTGGAGCGTGCCAAGGGCCTGTCCGGCGTGACGTTGATCGGTCTCGGCGGCGTCTATTCCGCAAAATTCAACGCCTATTCCGGCATCGTGACAGAGGAGGCACTATCGCGCCTCAGGGCCGACATCGCCTTCATCTCCGCGCCGGCGGCGTCGGGGCGCCTTGCCTATCACATGGACGAGGCGGTGGTGCGCACCAAGCGGGCGATGATGGCTGCGAGCCGCCAGAAATGCCTGATGATCAACAGCCGTCGCTTCGGCCATACGGCGCTGCATGTGCTCGCCGATCTTTCCGAATTCGACACGGTCGTTTCAGACAAACCCCTGCCACACGACACAACCGCGGAACTCATCGGCGGAAAAACGACGGTCAGGATCACACAGGAGAAAACGCCATGAGCCGGAAATTCTGGGTCGGCACGAGTTGGAAGATGAACAAGACGCTGGCCGAGGCAAAGCTCTTTGCCGAAGGCCTCAAGGCGGCTGACGGCAACCGCGATGCCCGCATCCAGCGCTTCGTCATCCCGCCCTTCACTGCCGTGCGCGAGGTCAAATCACTGCTTGCCGACACCTCCGTGAAGGTTGGCGCACAGAACATGCACTGGGCGAACGACGGCGCCTGGACCGGCGAAATCTCGCCCGTCATGCTGAGGGACTGCAATCTCGACCTCGTCGAACTCGGCCATTCCGAGCGCCGCGAGCATTTCGGCGAGACCGACGAGACGGTCGGCCTCAAGACCGAGGCGGCGGTGCGTCATGGTCTCGTGCCGCTGATCTGCATCGGCGAAACACTCGCCGATCGCGAGGGCGGCCATGCAACCGAAGTGCTTGCCCAGCAGGTGCGCGGCGCGCTCTCGCGGCTCGACGCTACGCAGAAGCAGGCAACAATCCTGCTCGCCTACGAGCCCGTCTGGGCGATCGGCGAAAAGGGCATCCCGGCCACCGCCGACTACGCCAATGCACGCCACGCCGAGATCGCCGAAGTTGCGGAAAACATGCTCGGTCGGCGCATTCCCTGCCTCTATGGCGGTTCGGTCAATCCGCAGAACTGCGAGGAACTGATCGCCTGCCCCGATATCGACGGGCTCTTCATCGGCCGCTCAGCCTGGAAGGTTGAAGGCTATCTCGACATTCTGGCGCGCTGCGCCGCCAAGATCTGAAAAGGAGATCTCCCATGAAACTCGCCATTGCCGGTGACAGCGCGGGCGAAGGCCTCGCAAAGGTTCTCGCCGATCATCTGAAGGACCGCCACGAGGTGCACGAAGTCTCGCGCACCGATGCCGGCCCGGACGCCTTCTACGCCAATCTTTCCGACAGGGTCGGCTCCGCCGTCATCGCCGGCGAATACGATCGCGCGATCCTTGTTTGCGGCACCGGCATCGGCGTGTGCATCTCGGCAAACAAGGTGCCGGGCATCCGCGCCGCGCTGACGCACGACACCTATTCGGCCGAACGCGCCGCGCTGTCCAACAACGCGCAGATCATCACGATGGGCGCGCGCGTCATCGGCTCGGAACTGGCAAAGGCCATCGCCGACGCCTTCCTCGCGCAGACCTTTGACGAAAACGGCCGCTCGGCCGGTAACGTTCAGGCGATCAACGACGTCGACGCCAAATACAACGCGGGCAAATAAACCCGGTCGCGAAAGCGGAATGCGATCTCCAGCATTCCGCTTTTCGTAAGAGCTTACGAACCGAATGCCGTCGCGAGCTTGCTGGCCGGCGGCGGGGCATAGCCGCCAAGGCGCGAGGTGCGCATGTTGAGGGCGCCCATGGCCTCGGCGAGTTTCACGGCACAGGTCACGCCATCGAGCACGGGCAGGCCGTGTTCCTGTGCGAGATCATTGGCAAGGCCGGCCATGCCGGCGCAGCCGAGCACGATCGCCTCCGCCCGGTCCTCGGCGACGGCGATCCCGATCTCCGCGCTGATCTTCTGGCGCGCATTGGAACCGGGCTGCTCCAGTTCCAGCACTGCAACTTCCGAGGAGCGCACCCGCGCGCAACGCGCCGCAAGGCCGTAGCGCGCAAGATTGTGCTCCAGTGCCGGCACGGAACGGGCCAGCGTCGTGACGACGGAGAACTTGTTCGAGATCATCGAGGCAAAATGATAGGCCGCCTCGCCGATGCCGATGACGGGTTTGTCTGTCAGGCAGCGCGCAGCATCGAGCCCCGTGTCGTCGAAACAGGCGATGACGACAGCGTCGCAATCCGGATTGTCCTTGATGACGCCGAGCAGGCCGGCGAGGCTCATCGCCTCGTCGAAATAGCCTTCGATGGAGACCGGACCATTCGCCGGATTGACCGCGACGATCTCGGTCCCGGCAGAGGCGGCGCCAAGCGCCGCCTTACCGATATGGTCCGTCATCGATGCTGTCGTGTTGGGGTTGATGACGAGGATTTTCATTTTAGAGTTCGCCTCCGAGGTAGGCAGCCTTGATGCGGTCGTCGTTCATCAGATCCTTGGAATTGCCTGACAGCGCGATCGACCCGGTGGAAAGCGCGTAAGCGCGGTTGGAGATGGACAGCGCCATGCGGCTGTTCTGCTCGACGAGGAGGATCGAAACCTTCTCGTCGCGGCTGATGGCGACGATGGCGCGGGCGATGTCCTGCACCAGTTTCGGCGCGATGCCGAGCGACGGTTCGTCGAGGAGCAACAGTTTCGGACGGGCCATCAGCGCGCGGCCGATCACCATCATCTGCTGCTCGCCGCCCGACATGGTGTTGGCCTGCTGATGGTAGCGTTCGCGCAGGCGCGGGAAACGCGTCAGCACGTTTTCCAGCGTCTGCTCGATCTCCGCCTTGTCGGTGCGGGTGAACGCTCCCATCAGGAGGTTGTCCTTCACCGACATCAGCGGAAAGGCACGACGTCCCTCGGGCACCATGGAGATGCCCTTGCGCACCACATCGGCGGCGGAGGTGCCGTCAAGGCGCGCCCCCTGGTAAAAGATCTGGCCGGACTTCACCGGCCGAAGACCGGTGATCGCCCTGAGGATCGAGGACTTGCCCGCCCCGTTCGCGCCGATCAGCGCGACGGTTTCGCCTTCGTCCACATCGATGGAAACGCCCTTCAGCGCATAGATGTGGTCGTAGTAGAGTTGGATATTCTCAACGCTCAATATCTTCGTCATGGCTTACATCCCGATCGCCGCATCTTCGGAGCCGAGATAGGCCTCGATGACCTTCTCGTTCTCGCGGATTTCCTGGGGGGTGCCCTCGGCCAGCTTCTGGCCGAAGTTGATGCACACGATGCGGTCGCTGATCTTCATGACAGCGGGCATGTCGTGCTCGACGAGAAGCACGGTGACGCCGCGCTCGTCACGCAGGCGCCGCACGAGGCCGACCATCTTCATCGTCTCGTCATGGTTCATGCCGGCGAAGGGTTCGTCGAGCAGGATGACCTTCGGATCGGTGGCAAGGCCGATCGCCATGCCGAGCGCGCGCAGATGCCCCTGCGGCAGGTTCGAGGCGAGTTCGTTGCGGATCGCCTGCAGGCCGAGGAAATCGACGATGTCGTCCGCCGAGGCCGCAAATGCCGCCTCGTCATCCTTCGCTTGGCTCGTGCCGAGGAAGAAGCCGAAGAGGCTCGCCTTGGAGCGCAGGTGATGGGAGACGATGATGTTTTCGCGCACCGTCATGGAGCGGAAGATCGTCGTTTCCTGGAAGGTGCGCACCACGCCCATGCGGGCAACCTTGTGCGGGGCGAGGCTGGAGATGCGCGTGCCGTTGAACAGCACCTCCCCGCTGGTCGCCGGCACGAAGGAGGAGATCAGCTTGAACAGCGTCGATTTCCCCGCGCCGTTCGGGCCGATCACCGAGAGGATCTCGCCCTTGTTGACGTCGAAGGAGACGTCGTTGACAGCCGTCAGACCACCGTAGCGCTTGGTGATGTTGCGGATTTGCAGGATGGTGCTCATGCGCGTCCCTCCTTCTTGTCGAGAAGGCTCAAAACCCCGTTCGGCAGGACCAGCATGAGCAGGATCATGACGCCGGAATAGATGAGGAGCTGATATTCCCGGGCGATCGACAGGAGGTCCCAGCCGAAATAGAGCAGGAGCGTGCCGAGCATCGGGCCGAAGACATAACCGAGGCCGCCGAGGAAGCAGTAGAGCATGAAGTTCACGCTGTCGGCGACCACGAAGGAGGACGGATAGATCGACTGGGCGATGGAGGCGAACATGGCGCCCGCAATGCCGCCGAAGAACGAGGAAATCGCATAGGCGAGCACCCGGAGATAGGCGGTGTTGACGCCGATCGAGGCCGAAAGCTCCTCGTTCTGCTGGAGGCTGCGGCAGAGATGCCCAAGCCGCGAATTCACGATGCGCCACAGCACCAGGTAGGTGATGACCATCAGCACCACGGCCATGAGGTAGAAACCGAAGCGCGGGTTGGAGAGCGTGCCGAAGGCCGGGATGATCGTCAGGCCGAAGATGGAGAGCTCGCCGGGCAGCGGGATCGAGGTGATGCCCTTGGCGCCGTTGGTGACGGGCAAGGCAAGCGCGGAAAGGCGTGCGACCTCGGTCAGGACGAGCGTCACCATGGCGAAGTAGACGCCGCGGAGCCTGAGGATCGGAAAGCCGATCAGCACGGAGATGACGGCGCAGAACAGGCCCGCCAGCGGCAGCGTCAGCCAGAAGGAGACGCCGGCCTGGGTGACCAGGATCGCCGAGACATAGCCGCCGACCAGCGCGTAGGCGCCCTGACCGATATTGATGCGGCCGATGTAGAAGGTGAGCCAGACGCCGGCAGCACCAACGGAGAGCAGCGCGACCGAGGTCAGCGTGTAGAAGAAATCCACGCGTCCGGTGGCGCTGATGAACAGCGGCACGAGCACGAAGACGGCGAGAAGGAAGACGGCGAAGCCGACAAGGTTTTTCGTGTTCATGATCTCAACCCCACGGCTTGCCCATCAGCCCCTGCGGGCGGATGGCCAGGAACACCATCAGCGAGGCGAAGATCACGAGATAGGTGACGTCGCCATAGGCCGAGAGCACGGTGAGGCCGACGCTCTCCATCATGCCGAGGATGAAACCGCCGGCAATCGCTCCGGAGATCACGCCCGCGCCGCCGATCATGATCATCAGGAAGGCCTTGACCGAGGTCGGGCCGCCCATGCCGAGATTGACGCCGGTGATGGTGACGAGGAGGCCCCCGACGAGGCCAGCCAGCATCGCGCCGAGCGCAAAGCCGATCATCGAATAGCGCGAGACGTTCACGCCCATGAGCTGGGCGGCCATCTTGTCCTGCGCGAGTGCCCGCATGGCGCGGCCGGTCTTGGAGTAGTTCATGAAGCCGATGAAGGCCACGATGAGCAGGATGGCGAGCACGCCGATCAGGATGCGGTCGTAGGGCATGATGATACGCATATCGAGATTGAGCACGCCGTTGACGATCTTCGGCACGCCGCGCTGCTTTTCCCCGAAGAGCAGCAGGATGACGGCATCGAGGAAGAAAGCGACGCCCGCTGCAAGCAGCATGGTCGATTCATCCCGCTTCGAGCGGCGCACGACCGGCGCGAAGAGGAACTTCTCGATGGCCGCGCCCATGACCGCCAGTACGATCGCCGAGGCGAAAAGGCCGACAATGAAAGGCAGGCCGAGCTGAACGACGACGGTGTAGGTGACGAAGCCGCCGAAGACGTACATCTGCCCGTGGGCGAAGTTCAGCACGTTCATCAGCGAGAAGATCAGCGTCAGCCCGAGGGCGATCAACGCATATTGCGCACCAAGGTAGAGACCGTTGGCAATTATCTGTTCCATCGTGAGCCTCCAATGGAAAGAAGGTTCAGGCAAAAAGGGACCCGGCCGGACGACGCGCCGTCCGGATCCCCCATCTTATCAATGCCTAGGCTCCGATCAGTCGACCTGACCGACGAACAACGTCTCGAACTTGCCGCCCTTGTACTCGTTCACGACGAGCGGGACGGAGATCTGCCGCTTCTGGCCAAAGGACGTCATGCCGACATATTTCAGCTTGGCGTCGCCCTTCATGAAGGGGTTGGCGGCTTCGAACGTGTCCATCGTCTTCTTGAATTCATCGACATTGTCGATCGCAGCGGGGTTCGCCTTGAGCGTCTCGATGATGTATTCGAGCGCATAGACCTTGGTGTTCGACTCATCGTTATACTCACCGAACATCTTCGTATAGCGCTCGACGAATTCCCGCATCGCGTCGCTCGCAAGCTCCGGCGTGGACGCGCCACCAACAGAAATGAAGCCGTCCGCGAGTTCTCCCGCACCTTCCTGCAGAACGCTGGCATCCTGCCCGGTTTCCGTCGAGATGAGGCCGGTATAGCCGAGTTCGCGTGCCGAGCGGATCAGCTGCGGGGCATTGGCCGGCGAAACACCGGAGAGCACCAGCAGGTCTGGCGAAGCCTGAATAACGGGCAGCAGCACCGGGGTGAAATCGGTGGTGTCCACCTGATAGGTCACGTTGCCCGACACGACTTCAAGCCCGAGCGCCTCGGCGGCGGCAATACCGGATTCCCGCTGGCTCAGCGGATCGGATTCGTTGGCGGCAACGAAGGCCACCTTCTTCACGCCCTTGGTTTCCTTCAGGAACTTGTAGATGGCAGGACCGGACTGGTAGTTCGCCACCATGCCAAGGATCGCGTTCGATGCCGGCGCGGTGAAGAGTTCCTTCGGGAAGGCATAGGGGAAATACATGATGCCGTTCTGCTCGGCGACCGGGCGCACGGCGGCGGCGCCGTCATCGACGTTCGGGCCGACGACATAGTGCACGCCGTCCTGCGCCATCTTCTCCATGCCTGCAATGGCACGCTTGGGGTCCTTCTGGTCGTCGAAGGGCACGATCTCGATATTGTAGGTCTTGTCACCGATCTTGACGCCGCCAAGCTCGTTCAGCCAGGCCGCACGCGCTTCCATCGAGCGCTGATTCGAAACACCCCAGGACGCGGCCGGGCCGGAGGTGACGCCGACGAAACCGACCTTCAGCGTGGCGTTCTCGGCATAAGCCACCATCGGCATCGACAGCATGGTCGCGGCGGCAAGGGCGGAGATCTTCAGAAATGTGCGCTTGTGCATGATGTTCTTCCTCTGGGCCATTGATCTGTTTTTGATAGGCGCATGGGTCGCAAGCGGCGGCCCCAATCGGCCTTGGCAGAGGCATTGAGCGCATTGTTAACGATCTTGTCAAGTGGTTGTGAACACGCGATACTATTCCGTGTCAACGAAATCGGCGCTTGTTGGTCAACCAAATCGGTCTTATTTAGGGGCTGTGCAACAGACTGCGCGTGTCAGGGTGAATTCGGTGGTTGATGTAGGCAGGGAAAACCTGGTTGAGGCGGAAGAGATCGACGAGAGCGATATCGTCGATCGCATTTTCGAAGCGGTCATCGAACAGCGATTGCCGCCGGGCACGAAGCTTTCGGAATCGGCCCTGTGCGACGCTTTCGGCGTCGGGCGCATGCGCATCCGCCGCAGCCTGCTCCTGCTGGCGAGCCGCGAAGTCGTGGAACTGCATGCCAATCGCGGCGCCTTCGTCGCCTCGCCGACGCCCGAGCAGGCCCGCGAAGTCTTCGAAGCCCGCCTCGCGCTGGAGCCGAACATCGCCCGTCTTGCCGTCCAGCGCGCAAACGCGGCGGACATTGCCGCACTGACCCGCCATCTGGAAATGGAATATGTGGCGCACAAGGAGCGCCACCGCCACGACGCGATTCGCCTGTCCGGCCAGTTTCACACGCTGCTGGCGCAGATCGCCGGCAATGCCATCCTCATCCGCACGATGAAGGAACTGGTGACCCGTACTTCGCTGATCATCGGCCTGTTCGGGGCACCCGGCGTCAGCAATTGTCGCGACGACGACCACGCCGCCATCGTTGGCGCCTTCCACACGCGCGATGCGGAAAAGGCAGCCTGGATGATGACCCTGCATCTGCGCCACATCCAGGAGCACCTGGAAGCGGGCGCAAAGACCTCCGACAGCGTCGATCTCATGGCCCTGTTCGGTAAGGCGTGATCCGCCGGGTCTCCAGCAGGTAGCATGGCCCGCGTCAGTCCTCGGCCGTGCCTGCCGGCGATGCGCAGGGAGGACACAGACGAAACGTCAGGGCGATGATGCCTTTTCCTCCGGCTGCTCGATGCGGATGGCCGGATCGAACCGGTAGCGCGTCGTTATGGCGAGCCGGTAGCCGTTGACATCGGCATCCGAGACGGTCGCCACCGGACGGTAGCTGGCAGGGTCGAAATAGGCCGTGACACGCGTATCCAGCGTGCCGATCTTCTGACGGAAGACGAAACCACGGTAGGACTTGCCCTCGAAGGTCACCTCGCCGGGGCACTCGAATTCCCGTGCATTTTGATCGTAAACATAACGATCGGCCACCACGCTCTCGAGCGACTGCTGCAACTGCTCCACCGGCATCGGAACCCAGGCCCCCTTCGCCAGGGTCCACCCCTCCTCGCCGATAATGATGAAATCTGCCTGGGTATTGAGCCCCGACGTCTTCATGCGCAGGCCTTGCGTCATGTCGAAAAGCGAGGACGAAGCCATGCGCCGCACCACCGCTCCATCCGATGCCAGCACGTCGGCCACCACTTCGACCCCATAGCGCACCGCATCCGGACGGTGCCGGTTGATCCCGGTGAAATCCGAAAGGCAGTCGGCCCAGCCATCCTGTCCTGTCGAAACCAGAAGGACCCCCACCAGAAAAGCGACCCTGATGTTCAACTGCCTCTCCCCCGCCCCGAGCACGATGGTTCGCACGAGAGGGAACGCATCAGCCGCCCCGCCTATTCACGTTGCCCCCGCGTCTTCCCGCGGCACGCAGGTACCCGCCAAGAGAGGCCCTTTCGGCTCAGCTGCGCTCGATATCCCGCCTGAGCACGATGGAGGTCGTCAGGTCTTCGACATTGTCCATAGTCGAGACCTCGTTTCGCAGCTCGTTGAGCGCGTTGATCGAGCCGACCTCCACCTCCACCACGAGATCAAGCTGGCCGCTGACGGAGGAGACCTTGCGCACCGCGGAAAAGCCGGCAAGGCGATCCAGCACGCCGATCGAGGGCGTGCGCTTGAGGGTGACGAGCAGGAAGGCCTGGATCTGCCCGTCATCGAGTTGGCCGATGTCCGCCCGGTAGCCGCGGATGATGCCGGCCTTTTCCAGCCGGCTGACACGCTCGGTGGTGGCGCTGCGCGACAGGCCGATCCGCCCCGCCAGCGACTTCATTGGAATGCGCGCCTCGCGGGAGAGAATGCTGAGGATCATGCGGTCGATGGCGTCCGTATCCTGCATGGCCCCTTCCCAATTCGCGCCGACAAGATGACGGTTATTATAAACAGAGTGCCGGCACAACCGGCATAATGCCGGATGCGCCGCCGCGTCGTCCATGCAACTCTTTCGGCAGGAACGAGGATGACCATGAACGACATGCTGAAGACGACCCCGGATTTCTCCATCGACGCCGCCGCAGCGCTGCTTGCAGAGCATTACGGTCTCTCCGGCACGCTTTCGCCGCTGGCCAGCGAACGGGACCAGAACTTCAAGGTGGAGACGACGGAAGGCACCTTCATCCTGAAGATCATCAACGCCGCGGAGCCGGAGATCGAGAGCGACTTCCAGACAGCGCTGCTCGCCCATCTCGGCACCCATGCCGGCGACCTGCCGGTACCCCATATCCGGCCGACACTGTCGGGCGGAAGCCTTGCCTCCACCACCAGCCCGCACGGCGTCCAGCATCGTATCCGGCTGGTGAGCTGGGTCGAAGGCAGGCCGCTCGCCGAGACGGAGCGCAGCGATGCCGCGCTTCAGTCCCTCGGCCGGATGCTTGGCCGCTTCGATGCCGCGCTGAAGGGCTTCATGCATCCGGGTGCCCTGCGCGATCTCGACTGGGACATCCGCCATGCCAGCCGCTCCGCCGCACGCCTGCAGCATGTCGCCGCCGCCGAGGACCGGGCATTGATCGAGCGTTTCCTCAAGCGCTTCACCGCCATCGCCCCGCGCCTTGCAACGCTGCGCGCCGCGGTGATCCACAATGACGCCAACGACTGGAACGTGCTCGTCGACGCAGCCGATGCCGACCGCATTTCCGGCCTGATCGATTTCGGCGATGCGCTGCATGCACCCGTCATCGCCGAAGTTGCCATCGCAGCCGCCTATGCCGGCCTCGACCACGGCGACCCGATCGGCGCGGCTGCCGCCATTGTCAGCGGTTTTCATGCCGAATATCCGCTGCAGGAAGAAGAGGTCGATCTGCTCTACGACCTCATCGCCATCCGCCTCGTCACCTCGGTGACCATCTCCGCCTCCCGCCGCAGCCATGCGGAGGACAACCCCTATCTCGCGATCAGCGAGCGTCCGGCCTGGACGTTGCTGCGCAAGCTCGACCGCATGAACCCGCGTTTCGCCACCGCCATCCTGCGCAAGGCCTGTGGTTTCGAGGCCGCACCGGGCGCCCGCACCGTCGCCGGCTGGATCGCGAAGAACTGCAAGACACTCGCCCCCCTGCTGGAGCGCCCGGCCGCGACCTATCCGGCAGCCCTTGTCCCCTACGGCGACCCAGCCCACCCGATGACCGTCAAGTCCGCCGCCGAGCAGCCGGACGAGGCGCAGGCGATCTGGGAAGCATATTGCCGCGAGAACGGCATCGAGCTCGGCATCGGCCCGTTCGGCGAGGAGCGCACCGTCTATGCCGGCGATATGTTCGTCTCGCGCTTCATCGAAAAGACGCGCCGCACCCGCCATCTCGGCCTTGACCTCTTCATGGCCTCCGGCACGAAGCTCTACACGCCCCTGCCGGCGACTGTCGTCAGCGTCGAGATCGAGAAGGACCCGCTCGGTTACGGCTGCCTGATCGCGCTTCGCCACGAGCCGGAGGATTGCCCGCCCTTCGTCAGCCTCTGGGGTCACCTCGCACATGAAGCCCTGGGGCGGCTCAAGGCAGGGGAGCGGCTGGAAGCCGGCGCGCTCGTCGGCGAAATGGGCGCACCGACGGAAAACGGCGGCTGGGCGCCGCATCTCCATCTCCAGCTCTCCGCCGACACCAACCTCTCCGCCACCGAAATCCTCGGCGTCGGCGAGCCGCGCTATCTCGACGTTTGGGCAGAGCTTTTCCCCGATGCCAGCACCTTTGCCGGCATCGCCGGGGAATTCTACGAACGCCACGGCCGCTCGCATGAGGAGATCGTCAAGCTCAGGCGCGAATTGCTGCTGCCGAACCTGTCCATCTCCTATGACAAGCCGATCAAGTTCGTACGCGGCGAAGGCGTCTTCCTGATCGACGACAGCGGCCGGGCCTATCTCGACTGCTTCAACAATGTCTGCCACATCGGCCATGCCCATCCGGTCGTGGTGGAGGCGATGGCGAAGCAGGCGGAAACGCTCAACACCAACACCCGCTACCTGCATGACAACATCGTCGCCTATGCCGAGCGTCTGACGGCAACGCTGCCGAAGGAGCTGACGGTCGCCGGCTTCGTCAACAGCGGCTCGGAGGCCAACAGCCTGGCGCTGAGACTGATGCGGGCGCATACCGGCCGCGAGAATGCCATCACGCTCGACTGGTCCTATCACGGCACGACACAGGAGCTGATCGACATCAGCCCCTACAAGTTCCGCCGCAAGGGCGGCAAGGGACCGAAGCCCCATGTCCATGTCGCGACCGTTCCCGATAGCTATCGCGCGCCCGACAACTGGTCGGTCGAAGAGCACGGCAAGCGCTTTGCCGAAAGCGTCGCGGAACTGATCGCCGGCATGCAGGCGAAGGGCGAAGGTCCGGGCTTCTTCATCGCCGAATCCATTCCGAGCGTCGCCGGCCAGGTCTTCCTGCCGGAAGGCTACCTGAAGGAGGTCTACCGGCTGGTGCGCGAGGCTGGCGGCGTGTGCATCGCCGACGAGGTGCAGGTCGGCTTCGGCCGCGTCGGCAGCCATTGGTGGGCCTTCGAGACGCAGGGTGTCGTGCCCGATATCGTCACCATGGGCAAGCCGATCGGCGACGGCCACCCCATGGCCGCCGTGGTGACGACCCGCGAAGTGACCGACAGCTTCAACAACGGCATGGAATATTTCAACACCTTCGGCGGAAACCCGGTTTCCTGCGCCGTCGGCCTTGCCGTGCTCGACGTCATCGAAAGCCAGAACCTGCGCGGCAATGCACTGACCATCGGCAACTATCTGATGGACGCCTTCCGCGCCATGCAGACACGCTACGACGTGATTGGCGACGTGCGCGGCCTCGGCCTCTTCCTCGGCATCGAGCTCGTCACCGACCGCAGGACGAAGGCACCCGCCACCGAGTTCGCCCGTGCCGTCTCCAACGGTGCCCGCCGCCGCGGCGTTCTGATGGGAACGGAAGGGCCGCATGACAATGTTCTGAAGATGCGCCCGCCGATGATCTTCTCGAAGCGGGACGCCGACCACCTGATCGCCGTGCTCGAGGAAACCTTCGCCGACGTCGCCAAGACGCTCGGCTAAGGCAAACGCCACCACCACGCAACAACTTGCCGCCGGGAAGGATCGCCTTCCCGGCCAGGATGACGCATGCCCAAAATCAACAAGGAGGAGAACCAATGAAGATCGCAACTTTGGCCATGGTTGCCGCCACGCTCGCCACCGGCACGGCCGCCCATGCGGGCACACTCGATATCATCAAACAACGCGGCGAGGTGCGCTGCGGCGTCAGCCAGGGCGTGCTCGGCTTTTCCGTGCCGGACAAGAACGGCGTCTGGGGCGGCTTTGACGTCGACTTCTGCCGCGCCGTCGCCGCCGCCACGCTCGGCAATCCGGACAAGGTGGCTTATGTGCCGCTCTCCACGAAGGACCGTTTCACGGCGCTGCAATCCGGTGAAGTGGACCTGCTCTCGCGCCAGACGACCTGGACCCTGTCGCGCGACACCGACCTCGGCATGAGCTTCGTCGGCGTCAACTACTATGACGGCCAGGCCTTCATGGTCAGCAAGGAGATCGGCGTGAAGAGCGTCAAGGACATCTCCGGCGCGTCCGTCTGCACGGAAACCGGCACGACGACCGAGCAGAACATGGCCGACTACTTCAGCGCCAACAAGATCGAATACCAGGTCATCGCCTTCGAAAAACCGGACCAGACGGTGCAGGCTTTCAACACCGGCCGCTGCGACGTCTACTCGACCGACGCCTCCGCGCTCTACGCCCAGCGCCTGACGCTCAACGACCCCCAACGCTTCGAGGTGCTGCCGGAAGTCATCTCCAAGGAGCCGCTCGGCCCGGCCGTGCGCCAGGGCGACGACCAGTGGTTCAAGATCGTGCGCTGGACGCTGTACGCGCTGATCGAAGCAGAAGAGATGGGCATCGGCAAGGACAACGCGGCGACACTCGTCGAAAGCGGCACCATCGCGCAGAAGCGCTTTCTCGGCATCGAGAACGAGGCCGGCAAGGCGATGGGCCTCGATCCGAAATGGGCCTATCAGGCCGTCTCCGCTGTCGGTAACTACGGCGAGATCTTCGAGCGCCACCTCGGCAAGGACAGCCCGCTGAAAATCGACCGCGGCCTCAACCGGCTGTGGAGCGACGGCGGCCTGATGTACGCCCCGCCCGCCCGCTAAAAATCAGGGAACGCCGCAGGATCGTTCCTGCGGCGTTCCGCATTCTATTCGCGCGCGCCGTCGGCAAGCGCCGAGAGCCCCGCCATGTCGCGGATCAAAAGCTTCTGCCGCCCGCCCTCGACGAGGCCGCGCGCCTCCCAGGCGCTGAGAATGCGCGAGACCGTGTGCAGCGTCGTGCCGGTCATCTCCGCAATATCCTGCCGCGAAATGGGGAAATCGATACGGATGCCGGCCTCTTCCTTCCGCCCAGCCTGCTGGGACAGGCGAAGCACGGCATGCGCCACCCGGCGCTCGACCTCCTGCGTCGACATCTCCCGGATGCGGGTATGAGCCTCCTCCAGCCGCTGGCCGATCGTCTGCATGGCCGTGACGGCAAGGCGAGGATTCTGCTCGACGAAATGCGGCCAGAGATCCGTCGGCCAGCCGAGGATGACGCTTTCCGTCGCCGCCCGCGCGGTGCCCGGATAGTCCGTGCGCTGCAGCGCCTTGGCGAAGCCGAAGAGATCGCCCGGATGCACGACCCGAACGATGATCTGCTGGCCGTCTTCCGTCACCTGCGTCACTTTCAGCCGGCCATGCAGCAGAAGAAAGAAGCTCGCCGCCTGCTGGCCCTGCTCGAAGACGGCATCGCCCTGCGCCACGCGACGCGCCGTCGCATGGGTCAGCAGCCTGTCGAGGTCCTCGTCGCTCATCCTGTCGAACAGGGCGAGCGATCGGACGACGGTCCGGTCGATCTTCACAGCCAAATCCCTCTCGCGTGAAAGCTACCGGCTTCTATCACGCCATCCCGTCACCTGAAAGTTTGAACATCCCCGTCAGAAAGAAACCCCCTTTTCCTTCAAGGCCACGAGCAGGGGCGCATACCAGCGCGTGTCCTTGACGAGGCGGAAGCCGACATTGTCCGGCGGCACGCCGACGGCACAGCCGCCGCCCTTTGGGTTGCGCACGAACGAACTCATCGCCGCCCGGTGCTTGCCGCTGGCAATGTAGATGCCGCACGACGACACGTCGTTCAGCACCTTGCCAGCCTTGTCGAGATTGACGCGGCGGTGGCAGGTCGCGGTCCATTCCCAGACATTGCCGGCGAAATCGGCAAGGCCGAATTCGTTTTCACCGAAGCGTCCGAGCGGCTGGGGAACGGGATCGCGCGAGGCCTTGCGCGCCGCTTCGCGGCGATAGTCCGCAAGCCAGCGCTCGGCCGGATTGGTGCTGTTGATGTCGACACCGAGCGCGTCGTCGGGAAAGCGCGTGCCGGCGGCGAAGGCGAGTTCCTCGTCGCTCGGCAGGGTCCAGATCTCGCCGGTGCGAGCGCCTAGCCAGCCGGCATAGGCCATCGCGTCGTCATAGCTGACACCCGTCACCGGCGTCTCGGCCGCTTCGGCCGGCACGAAGCCGGGCTCGGCCCGCGCGCAAACGCCATCCGCAACGCAGCGCCGGTATTCCGCCGCGGTGACCTGGTATTTCATGATGGTGAGCGGGCTTCGAACGGTAACGGTCTTGACCGGCCCGTCGACGGCAAAGCCGTTGCGGAAGAATTCCCCGCTCTCACGGTATTCGAAGCGGCGCGGTGCGATTTCCACGGTGATTGGCTCGTCCAGCACGGGACCGGCGGGCGCTGCACCGATGAGATCGGCCTTCACCGCGATCCCGCCGGCTAGCGCGGCGAGGAGCAGCGCGGGAAGGGCGAGCGATGTCCAGGAAATGGCGGGCTTCGAAATCAATGCAGCCATGACGGCCTCCTTGCGCATCGCCCGGACGATCCTTCGGCGTCCGGGACGGGCGCCACATTCGGACCGGACCGCCGGTGGCGGCCCGCATTGGCAGGCCCACCTCCAGGGGCAGGCCTGCCGGCAGCAGGGGTGTCAGGCGCCGCTTGGCGGCATGACCGAGGTCATCAAATCGTCGTTCCACTCGCCGGTGACCGTGAAGTGTGCAGCGGCGCCCAGCTCGAAGGCCTCGATCAGGTTGTGGTTGACATAGGCGTAGATGCCGGGCTGCTCGAAGGTGTAGAAGGCCGCACCCGCCGTGCCGCCCGGAATGAACCAGGTCTCCTGATCGACATCAGGCACGTTGCGGAACTTGCCGGTCGCCCAGACATAGTCGCCATGCCCGCCGATGAGGTGCGGCCGGGTATCGCGGTTGGCCTGCGAATGCACGATGAGCACCTTCTCGCCCACCTTCGCCTGCAGGGCGCTGTCGCCGGTCAGCGCGCCGACGGCACCGTTGAAGACGATGTGGCTCGGGGTCAGCGTGCGCATGACTTCGAGCGTATCGGCATACGATTCCCCGACGCTCGGATACTTCTTGTAGTTCCCTGCCGCATCCTTCGGCACGTAGAAGTCCTGCTCGCCGACATAATAGACGCGGTCATAGGTCAGCTCCTTGCCGTGCCCGTCCGTCAGGCCTTCGCGCGGCAGCACCATGATGGCGCCGTTCATGCCCGAGGTGACGTGCCAGGGCACCATTCCGGGAGGTGCGCAATGGTAGACGAAGACGCCGGCCTTGGTGGCCTTGAAGCGCAGCACCGTGCGTTCACCCGGGTTCACCACGGTCAGCGCGCCGCCGCCAAGCGCACCCGTCGCCGAGTGGAAGTCGATATTGTGCTGCAACTCGTTGGTTTCGGGGTTGATCAGCGTCAGTTCGACATAGTCGTTCTGGTGCACCACCATCAGCGGGCCCGGGACCGAGCCGTCGAAGGTCATCGCATGGACCTCGGTGCCCTTGTCGTCGAGGATCATCTTCTTTTCCTCGATCGTCATGGTGAATTCGTAGACTTTCGGTCCGCCTTCGGCCTTCTGGGTGTGGGCGTGAACGAAGGGCGGCTTGACCAGCTCGACCTTCACGCGTTCCAGCTTGGCGATGTCGGCCGCCGTCGCGGCTGCATTTGTCTCGATGGCGCCGCCTTCCGCTCGCGCCATCGACGCCGCAATGATCGGCGTCAGGACGCCGGCAAAGGCGGCTCCGCCCAGAATGGTGCGGCGTGTCATCTGAAGCTGCTCGGTCATTGTGTCTCTCCTTTTTGAAAGGACGGAGCGGTGTATCGCCCGGTCCTCTCTGTTCTAGGAGCATTCGCGCCAACCTCTTTGAGATGGGACAAACAGGCCTTTTCGGCCGCTGCGGCATTTTGGCAGGTGCTGATTTGCTCTTTGCCATCTCGCAAAGAAGCCTCTGCCCGGCTGCCCTAGAAAGAGCTGACAAATGCAAAGGAGCAGACCCAAAATGAGCGCAAGCCAACCCGCAGCGCGCGTCAGCCGCGCCGTTCCCCGCGGCCTTTCCCGCACCGGCCCGGTGCTGTTCTCCTACGGCTTCCGGCCATTCTTCCTCGGCGCCGGCCTCTGGGCCATCGCGGCGATGTCCTTGTGGATCGCGGCGATCACCGGGCATATCGAAATCGGCGGCGACTATGGCGCGCCCAACTGGCACGCGCATGAAATGCTGTTCGGCTTTGCCTCCGCCGTGCTCGCCGGTTTCCTGCTGACCGCGGTGCCGAACTGGACGGGCCGCCTGCCCGTCTCCGGCTGGCCGCTCTTCGCGCTCTTTGCGCTCTGGTGCGCCGGACGCGCCGTGCTGCTCGTGCCGGATGCGGTCGGCGTGACCACGGCCGCTATTATCGACGCACTCTTTCTGCCGGTGCTGCTTGCCATCTGCACGCGCGAGGTCGTGGCGGGGCGCAAGTGGAAGGACCTGAAGGTGCTCGGCGGCCTCCTCGCCTTGTCGATCGCCAACGGCATCTTCCATGTGGCGGCGATCGACGGCGAACATGACCGCATGGCGATCCGCCTGGCCGTTGCCGCCTATGTCGTGTTGGTGATGATCGTCGGCGGCCGCATCCTGCCGAGCTTCACCCGCAACTGGCTCAACAAGTCCGGCCGCACGGATTTTCCCGTGCCTTACAACCGCTTCGACATGGTCGCGATCCTTGTCGGCGTCGGCGCGCTTGCCGCCAGGACGCTCGTGCCCGAACACCCCGGCACCGCCGGCCTCGGCCTGGGTGCAGCCGTGCTGCATTGCATCCGTCTTCACCGCTGGCGGGGCTGGACGACGCGGCCGGAAAAGCTGCTCGTCGTCCTGCACATTGCCTATGCCTTCGTGCCGATCGGCTTCGCCTCCATCGCCCTCAGCGCACTCGGTTTCCTGGAGGAGCGCTCCGTCCTGCATCTCCTCTCGGTCGGCGCCATCGCCTGCATGATGCTTGCCGTCATGACGCGGGCGAGCCTCGGCCATACCGGCCGGCCGCTGCAGGCCTCGCGCCTCACCGTCGCAGCCTATGGCGCGCTTATCCTCTGCGCGCTCATCCGCCCGCTCGGCGAGGTTTTCCCGGAAGCGAGCCACCTCGTCTACGCCGCCTCAGGACTTCTCTGGATCGCAGCCTTTGGGCTCTTCTGCCTGGAATATGCGCCGATCCTTGCCTGCAAGCGCCGCACACCACTCTGAACGCGAAGCGGCCCGGAAGCATTTCCGGGCCGTTTTCCTTACCTAGAGTTCCGCCGCCATCATCTCCGGCGTCCAGGGTGGCTCATAGGTCAGCCGCACCTCGGCATATTCGACGCCCGGCACGTACCAGACGCAATTGCCCACGGCATCCTTGAGGTAATCGCTCGCCGGGCAACCGCGTGTCGTCGTCGTCATGGCGATGCGCACAATGCCACCTTCTTCCACCGAAATCTCGTAGATCAGGCCGAGATCGACGATGTTGCGGCCGATCTCCGGGTCAATGATCATGCGCAGGGCATTGCGGATGGCCTCGGTCAATGCGGCCTTCTCGTCCTCGTCCATCGGATCACCCCCTCGCCCGGCCGATCCGCACGAGAATGCGGTAGGCCGAACCCGTCTCGTCGAAATTGCCGGCCCACTGGTGGCCACGCTTCGTCAGTTCGGGGAACAGGAACAGCGGCTCGCGGGACAGGAGCGCGAAGAGAACCTCTCCCGGCTCCAGCGTCTCGGCCGCTGCAAGGATACGGACCATGGGCTCGGGCGGGTCTAGGTCGCTGAGGTCGAGATGGAGGGAGGGATCGGGCCAGGCTTCCGGACGGTCCGCATCGCCGGAGGTTTCGACGGGCGCCGTCACCTGCTGCGGCGTGAAGAGGACCTCCCAATCGCCGCCCTCGATCTCATGGGCATCGTGGTCGAAACCGCGGCTTGCCATGACGCGGAACAGCGGTTGTGGGCGGAAGGTGGCGAAGAGCCGGAGCCCCTGCCCGGGGCCGAGCGACTGCACCGCCTCCATGATCGCCTGGAACGGCTCGCCGCCGCTTTCCAGGATCGGCCGCACATCGAGGGTCTTGGGGGCAGTGGCGTTTGAAACGTCGGACATCAGTTATCTCCTTGAAACAGGTAAAGGCAGGAAGAGATGGGGGCGCACCATGCCGGCCGGCACTCGCAGCGCCTGCGGCACGACACAAAGCCGGCGCGCGCGAATGAATTCTCCGATCAGCCCCAGCGTCGCTGCCAGTTGCACGAGGACCGCCCATCGGAAAGCACCGGAAGCCTCCGCGAAAAGTGCGAGCGTGGCCGCTGCAACCGCGCCGTAGTAGAACCAGAACAGGACACGCCCGCGCCGTTCATCGACAAGATCCTGCACGCGCGGCACCGGGGCACGGCCCAGCACCGGCCCATAGGCCTCCAACCATGTCAGGAAGGCGACGATCTTGTAGAGCTGGGCAAGCCCCAGCCCCGTCAGCCAGCCGAAGACGAAGAGGTAGACGGCCGCTGCAAGCCCCCCGCCCGCCCGGACGGCCGGCAGGTTGACGAGGGCGACGGACAGCACAAGTGCACCAAAGGCCGCGAATGTCGCCCGGATGTTCAGCTCCGCCTGCCTGCGCTTGCGCGTCCGGTAGAGATGCACGACATCGCCGCCATAGAGCAGCACCGCGGCAAGCGTCAGGAGGAGGGCGACGGCAAAGAGCACCGTCGCGCCGGGGGCGGCAACAAGGGCGACGGGAATGCCGGCCGCGACAAGCCCGATGGCAAGGCTTGCCGCCCACCAGACGATGCGGCTCGTCAGCCGCTCCGTCTCTGGCGCCAAAAGGAACATGGCAAGCAGTCGGTAGCTGACGCCGACCGCGGTAACGCTCAGCCAGCCGCCAAGGCCAAGCGCCGCATGCAGATCCACGCCATCGGCGACGAGCCGGACAAGCAAGAGATTGTCACTGGTGCCGGAAAGAGCCAACGTGAAGGCGAAGCCGGCAAGCGCCGCCCCAATGAGCGCCGCCAGCCCGACGGCGACGAAGCGCGCAGGTAGCGGCAAGGGCCGCGCCGCAAGAAGCGTGGCGGCCAGGATGGCGGCGAGAAGAACGAAACCGGCCAGCAGCAATCCGCCCCCCAACGGCAGAAGGGCAAGCGGCAGGTCGATGGCGCCGGACAGCGCCACGAAACCGCCGACCAGCGCGCAGAGCCCGGCGACAAGCAGCAGCAGAGCGGGCGCCGCAAACCGCCCGCCGACCAGCGGACGGGCGATCAGCACCGGCACGAATTGCAGGAGCGCGCCCGCCATCAGGAGGCTCAGCCAGCCGATGGCGAGGACATGCACGAGCACCAGGGTTTCCGGCGCACTGACGGCAGCGCCCGGATAACCGTAGCCCGCCAGCATCAGGCCCTGTCCCGCAACGAGCATCAGGCAGGCCAGGGCGAAATAGGACATGGTCCAGCGGGAGAGCGTTGCACCCTGCATGTGGTTTCCCTTTCGCCGTACACCGTCTGCCGCCTAGTGGTCCGAGCCGCAGCAGCAATCGCAGCCACGGTCCTCGATCCGGTCGATCTCGACGCGCCAGACCTCCGGCCCCTGTTCGAGATAGTCCCAGCCGAACTGCCCCGGAAAATTCGTCTCCAACTGGTAGTGCAGCGGCCGCGGGTCATGATCGCTGGTGATCAGTATCGATTTGCCCGGAAGCAGCGCGCCGAGCATGCCAAAAATCCGCGGATGACGCTCGCGCGGGGCAATGGTGCGGACATCGATGGAGGGCTTGGCCTGGTCGTCGTCTGACATGGTTTTCTGTTCCGTCCCGGCCGTTCCGAATCTCGTTCCGGAAGGCACGGCTCGACCGACCGGAACCAGCCGACGCTAACCCCGCGGCCGGCCCACCACTTTGACGTTGCGCAAACAATTCCGGAAATACGCGACCGCGATGCCCTGCTGCTTGGCTTTTCGCAAAGAAGCACTCCCGTCTGGCCCCTAGGCTCCTGCCACCATCCATTCCGGACAAAGGAAAGCGCCATGCAACAGGCCCTGATCGAAAAATACGGCGAAGCGCGGCTACCGCGCTATACGAGCTATCCGACGGCTCCGGGCTTTTCGCCTACGGTCGGTGCCGGCACCCACAGCGACTGGCTTGCCGCCATCAAGCCCGGCACCGATGCCTCGCTCTACCTGCACATCCCGTTCTGCCGCTCCATGTGCTGGTACTGCGGCTGTCACACGGCAATCACCCAGCGCGACGAACCGATTCTCGACTACATCGACATGCTCCGCAAGGAGATCGACCTCGTCTCCAGGACGGTCGGTGGTCGGCCGAACATCCGCCACGTCCACTTCGGCGGCGGCACGCCCACCATCATGCAGCCGGAGGAATTCCGCGACCTGATCGGCCTTCTGCGCGCCCGCTTCGCCTTCGCCGCCGGCGCGGAAATCGCCGTCGAGATCGACCCGCGCACCCTCACCGCCGAGATGGCGACGGCGCTCGGCGAGGCGGGCGTCACCCGCGCGAGCCTCGGCGTGCAGAGCTTCGACCCCGTCGTGCAGAAGGCGATCAACCGCATCCAGAGCGAGGCGCAGACGGCCGAAGCCGCAACAAGACTGCGCAAGGCCGGCATCACCGGCATCAATTTCGACCTCATCTACGGCCTGCCGCACCAGACGGTGGCTTCCTGCATCGAGACGGCCCAAGCGGCGATCCGCATGCGGCCGGAGCGTTTCGCCGTCTTCGGCTATGCGCATATCCCCTCCTTCAAGAAACACCAGCGGCTGATCGACGAACGGGCGCTGCCCGACGCCGCCATGCGCAGCGAGCAGGCCGAGGCGATCGCCGAAACGCTTGCCGGCACCGGTTATGTCCGTATCGGCCTCGACCACTATGCCCTGCCGGACGATAGCCTCGCCCTTGCCGCCAAGCGCGGCCGGCTACGCCGCAATTTCCAGGGCTATACGACGGATGCCTGCACCACCCTCATCGGCTTCGGCGCCTCGTCGATCGGTCGCACAGCGGACGGTTATGTGCAGAACGAGGTGCCGCCCGGCCTCTACGCCCAGCGCATCGCCTCCGGCCGCCTCGCCACCGCCAAGGGCTACCGGCTGACGGCGGAGGACCGGCTGCGCGCCGAGATCATCGAGCGCCTGATGTGCGATTTCCGCGTCGACGTGACGGGCATCGCCGCGCGGCACGGTTTCGACTCGGCCCCGCTTCTCGACGGCAATGCCCGGCTGGCGGCGCTGAAGGAGGATTGCGCGATCGATATCCGCGGCGGCACCGTCACCGTGCGACAGGACCATCGCTTCATCATCCGTGCGGTCGCCGCCGCCTTCGACGCCTATATCGACCAGTCGGCCCGCACGCACAGCAAAGCAGCTTGAGACAAAAAGGGCCCGGCATGGTGCGGCATGCCGGGCCCTTCCTCGCCGATCTTGCGCCTCTATCCGACAAGACCGCGATAAATCGCCGGCAGCGCCGCAGGCAGCCGGGCGATATTGCTGACGATGGCATAGCCGTTGCGGCCGAAGATCGCCGGCACATAGGCCTGTGCCTCCCGGTCGACCGTCACCCCGAACACGCTGACGCCGGTGCGTCGCGCCTCGTTCACCGCCCGGCGGCTGTCCTCCAGCGCGAAGCGGCCCTCATAGTGGTCGACGTCGTTCGGCTTGCCGTCGGTGAGCAGCAGGAGGAGCTTTCGGCGGTTCGGCTGCTCGCGCAGCTTTGCCGCCGCATGGCGGATCGCCGGGCCGATCCGGGTATAGAAGCCCGGCTTCAGCGCCGCGATGCGCGCCTCCACGGCGTGGTTCATCGTCTCGCCGAAATCCTTGACCGTCTCGACCCGCACCCAGGAGCGGCGGCGCGAGGTGAAGGTGAGGATCGAATGGCTGTCGCCACAGGCCGCAAGACCGTGCGCGAGAACCAGCAACGCCTCCTTCTCCACGTCGAGCACCCGGCGGTTGTCGAACCAGGCGTCCGTCGAAAGCGAGACATCGACGAGGATGGTGACGGCAAGATCATGCGCCTGCGGCCGGCTCATCAGGTGGATGCGGTCGCTGCCCTGTCCGCCGGCGGCAAGGTCGCACCGGGCGCGCACCACGGCGTCAAGGTCGAGTTCCACCCCGTCGAGCTGCGCGCGCAGCATTTCATGGCGCGGCCGCAGCACCTCGAACTGCCGGCGCACGCGGCGGATCAGGCTCTTCGTGTCCGCATCGGCCTCGGGCACGGCGGCCATATCCGGCGCCGGAGAGGCAACCACACGGCAATGATCCGGCAGATAGGTGCCCGTACGGAAATCCCATTCGGGATAGGTGTGTTCGCCAGTCAGGCGCGTACGGTCGAGCGCTTCCGGCGGCAGGTCGAGATCGAAATGGAAGCGGGCGGAAGGTCGGCCCTTGCGCTCGCCGAGCGTCATGTCGTCCAGCTCGTCGGCAGCACTCGAATCGTGGTCGTCGCTGTCATCGCCGGGACGGTCGACATTGACCATCTCCGCCATGGCGAGGATCTTCTCGAAGCGGTTGAGGATAAAGGGGCTGCGCTCGTTCTTACGGTTCTCGGCCTTTTCGCGCAGCGCGACATGGCGACCGGTCTCCGGCGTCTCGGGCGTGCCGCCCGTCGCGGGCTGATCCTCCTCGCCACGCCCCTCGCCCTCTTCGCGCAGAAGCGCATCCGGCCACAGCGGAACCGGCAGCATCGGCAGGTAGCCGGCCGGTGCGCGGTGCGGGAAGATGACCGGCAGCGTATCGTCCGCAAGACCGGCGCCCTTCCTCAGAAGGCTGAGGATACGGCTCTCCACATGCCGCTCGATGGAGGGCAGCGGCCGGCTGCGACGCGCGTCCAGCACGGCGGCCGAAAGCCGCCCGTAACGCCGCGCAAGACCCGGAAAGGCCAAGAGCACCGCCTTCACCGTCGCCTCCGCCCGCTGGAGAACAGCAAGGTCGCGCTGGAGCGGATCACTCTCCGTGACCGGATCCAGCGGCATCACCGCCATCGCCGCAGCGAGCCAGACATAGAGGTCCCGGTTAAGGCCGCGATCGGCGAAGAGGTCGATCGCGCCGGGCAGCATCAAGGCCGCATGGTCGCGGCCGGGCTGCACCAGCTTTTCCTCGCCGAGCCCCATACGCTGGCGCAACCGGAGGCGATGCGCCGAGGTGCGCCCCCGGGCGGGCGCGATCTGCACCGCCCCCTCGCCGCCGAAACCGCGGAAGCATACGGCGAGCACCGGCCGGACATCCTCCAGCCGCACGGCATGCTCCGGATAGCGCGGCCAGGTGCCGGTCTTGCCGACGAGCCGGTGCCAGGCCCGGCCGACCGTTTCCTCAAGCTCCAGGAAATCCAGCATGGCGGTTCCTCAGCGGATCATCGCATCGGCGATTTCAAGAAGGGCGACGCGGACATCCGGCTCGTCGGTCAGCGGCTCGACCATCGCCGCTCGCACCGCCTCGCGCATGGTCATGCCGCTGTCGATGAGGCAGGCGCAGTAGACGAGGAGACGGGTGGAAACGCCCTCTTCCAGGTCGTGACCCTTGAGAGCCCGCAGCCGATGCGCCAGTTCGACGAGCGGCGCGACCTGCGCTTCGTCCAGCCCGCTTTCCGTGGCGACGACGACGATTTCCTGGGGCTTCGGCAGAAAATCGAACTCGATGGCGACGAAGCGCTGGCGCGTGGAGGGTTTCAGCGCCTTCAGGAGATTCTGGTAACCGGGATTGTAGGAGACGACGAGCATGAAGCCGGACGGCGCCTCCAGTACCTCGCCGGTGCGCTCCAGCGGCAGGATGCGCCGGTCGTCGGTAAGCGGATGCAGCACGACGGCAACGTCCTTGCGCGCCTCGACGATCTCGTCGAGATAACACACGCCGCCCTGGCGCACCGCGCGGGTCAGGGGCCCGTCCACCCAGACCGTATCGCCACCCTTCAGCAGGTAGCGGCCAGTGAGGTCGGCGGCCGAAAGGTCGTCATGGCAGGAGACGGTGGAGAGCGGCAGGCCAAGCCTTGCCGCCATATGGCTGACGAAGCGGGTCTTGCCGCAGCCGGTCGGCCCCTTCAGGAGCAGCGGAAGCTGACGCGTCCAGGCCGTCTCGAACAGGGCGCATTCATTGCCGGAGGGGCTGTAGGCCGGGATCTCCGAAACGGGACGGGGCGTATCCTTGAGCAGGACGTTCATTCTGATCTCCAAGAAACTGTCGGGAAAAGGTGCCGGCCCCGTGGGATGACGGGACCGGCCAGCACTCACTCGGCCGGTTGGACCATGCGGGTGAGGCTGTCGCTACGCTCCCGGCCTGGCACGAGCACCGCCCAGATGAACATCAGCGCCGAGACGAGCACGACGACGCCCGAGCCGAGGCGGACCCAGTAGAACAGCGCAAGCTGGTCCTGGACGTCCATGAAGCCCTCGCCGAGCACGCGCTGCAGGTGGACCTGCACGACGCCGGCAAAGGTGAGCGCGAAGGTCATCACCGACATGGCCGTGCACATGATCCAGAAGCTGGCGATCGAGAGCCACTGGTTGAACGGCGCCCGGCCGCGGATCTCCGGGATCGCATAGGCCATCATGGCAAGGTTCAGCATGACATAGGCACCGAAGAAGGCGAGGTGCCCGTGCGCGGCGGTGACCTGCGTGCCGTGGGTGTAGTAGTTCACCGACGACAGCGTGTGCAGGAAGCCCCAGACACCCGCGCCGAAGAAGGCCATGACCGAGCAGCCGATCGACCACAGCAGCGCCGCCTTGTTCGGATGGTTGCGGCCGGCCTTCCAGGTCATCACGAAGGTGAAGATGACCATGGTGAAGAAGGGCGCCACTTCCAGCGTCGAGAACAGCGAGCCGATCCACTGCCAGTAGCCTGGCGCGCCGATCCAGTAGTAATGGTGACCCGTGCCGAGGATGCCCGAGAAGAGGGCGAGGCCGACGATGACATAGAGCCACTTTTCCACGACCTCGCGGTCGATGCCATTGAGCTTGATCATCAGGAAGGCGAGCACGGAGGCCATGATCAGCTCCCAGACACCCTCGACCCACAGGTGGATGACGTACCACCAGTACATCTTGTCGAGCGCGAGGTTGATCGGGTTGTAGAAAGCGAAGAGGAAGAAGAGGGCAAGGCCCCACAGGCCGAACAGCAGGATGTTGATGACCGTGGTCTTGCGACCCTTCAGCGCCGTCATGGTGATATTGAAGAGGAACATCAGCACGACGACGACGATACCGACCTTGGCGATGAAGGTCTGCTCGAGGAATTCGCGGCCCTCATGGATGCGGAACATGTAGCCGACGACCGTCAGCCCTGCCGCCACGAAGAACATCCAGAACTGGAGGACGGCGAGTTTGGGGCTGTAAAGCTCCGTCTCGGTCTCCTCCGGGATCATGTAGTAGGTCGCACCCATGAAGCCCATGAGCAACCAGACGACAAGCGCATTGGTGTGGATCATGCGCACGATGTTGAAGGGCAGAAGCTCGGACAGCACGTTCGGCAGCACGTAGATCGTGCCGGCCACGACGCCGAAGAGAACCTGGGCGAGGAAGAGGCCAAGCGCGCCGTAGAAGTACAGCATCGCGACCTTTTGCGTTTGATATTTCATCTTTTTTTCTCCTGAAACGCGTGTCGCTCAACCGGCGTCGTTCGGCGGCCAGTTCTGGGTCAAGATGCGGCTCGTCCATTCGAGGAAGTCGGCCAGATCGTTGAGTTCCTGTTCGGTGAGGTTGAACTGCGGCATCTGCCGCCGGCCTTCCGCCCCGCTCGGCTGCGCGGCCATCCAGGCTTTCAGCGCTTCGCGCGCACCTTCAGGGTCGTCGACGCCGCCGTAGCGCTTCCACACATTGCCGAGTTCGGGCGCGAAATAGGCGCCTTCACCCAGCAGCGTGTGGCAGTTGATACAGGCGTTCTTCTCCCAGACGTGCTTGCCGCGCGCCACGCTGTCGGTCAGCGTCGTCTCGTCGGTGGAGGTCGTTCGTATGAAATAGTGCGAGTGGGCCGTCAGCCCCACGAAGATCGCGAAGAAGAAGATGGACCCGCCATAGAAGACGTTGCGGGCCCCGGTCTTGGTAAGGCGCTCTGCCATCCCATGGTCCTTTCCTTGCCGGAAACCCCATGGCCCCGGCGAAAACCCCCGCCGACTTTCTGCCGGCGATCCCCTCGCCGACACTGCGGGACGTCTTCGTTCTAGCGGGAGGAAAAAAGCCTTCTTTGCGCATTGGCAAAGAGCCAGGCGGTTCGTCAGCCGATAAACGCGACGACGACCGAACGGGCAAGCGCCAGCGACAGAAGCAGCGCCGGCCAGGCGAGGAGGGCAGGCCGCAGTGCGCTGCGGCTGGTGCGCAATTCCATGAAATCGAGGATGACGAAACGGCCCTTGGCATAGGCCATGACCAGAACAGCGGCAATCGGCACGAGAAGGCCGCCGCTGAGGCCGCCCACAAGGGCGCCACCGACGGCGAGCGTCAGCAGCATGGCAAGGGTGGCGATGAACTGTTCGCGGGCCTGTCGGGTCATGGCGGTCTCAGGTGAGATAGACGATCGGGAACATCACGAGCCAGACCAGGTCGATCGCATGCCACAGCGTCGCGATCATCACGACATTGCCGCGCGACGGGCGCCAGGCGACGAGGAAGAGGACGACCGCGCCGAAGACGACATGCAGCAGATGAAAGCCGGTGACGAGAAAATAGAGTTCGGCCAGCGTGCCGGCTGCGCCGATGCCGGAGCGGACCTCGATCCCATATTCAGTGAGTTTCACCGCCGCGAAGACGAGGCCAAGGAGGCCTGCAAGGACGAGAGAACGGCGAACGCCCGAAAGGTCCGCGCCGCGGCGCACTGCCAGCGCCGCCTGCCAGCCGCTGAGGACGAGGAGAACCGTGTTGAGCGCGGCAAGGCCGGGATGGAGATGCGCCCGCAGGAGTGACGCATTTCCGACATCCACCAGCGTCAGCACCATGAAAGCGACGAGCAGCGCGCCGAAGGCCGCAAGTTCGCTCCACACCAGGATCCAGAGAAGAAGGCAATCGCCCTCCCCGCTCTCCGTCTCCGCAATCGCCGTGCGCATATCGTCCATTGTCGCCATGAGCCAGCCCTAGCTCATGAAGCCGCGGGCTTCTTTGCGCCGGCGCAAAGAGCGGCGATGCCGGGCGCCGCATGATGGCGGCAACAGAAAGGACCTTCCCATGACGGATGCACAGTTCGGTCTCCTCATCGCCGCTCCGATTATCGCCGGCTTCGCCCTGATGCTCTACCGCATGGGCGTGCTGCAGGGCGCGGGAACGCTCTCTGCCGTCAGTGCCTCAGTGGTCATCGCAGCCGTGCTCTTCTTCGGCCAGTAGGAGGCGGCGATGGACGAACCGACGCTCAACGCCGCCGACATCGGCCGGCTGGAAACGCTTCATCAGGCCCTGCTCGGTATCTGCCTGCGCCTTGAAGAGGCCGCAAGCGAGCCGGGCACCGCCAGTGAACTTCAGGCGCTTGCCGAGGCCATTCCACCCGCGCTCAAGGCCGTGCACGAGCTGGAAGAGCACCTGCTCTTTCCGGATTTCGATCGCCATGCCGGGTCCTGTTTCGCCGCCTTGGCGATTGAGCGCCTGAAGGCGGAACACCGCTGCGACCGGCTCGCAGCCGAGGAACTCGCGCTGACGCTGAAGGCCGTGGCCAACGGTCGTTGCGGACTGTCGCCCGAGACCGTGTCGCGCATGATAGGCGGCTTCCAGGAAAGCCTGCGCAGACATGTCTTCTCCGAACAGATGATCCTCGAAACGCTCCTCGCCGCCAAGGCGGAGGCACGCGACGTCTTCGCCTGACGGCCGTCAGTCCCGCCCCATCGCCGCGTTGCGCCCGCGCGAAACCCAGGCCGCGCCCTCCTGCCGGTGCAGGAAACCGTTCGAAAAGCGCACGCCGGGATAGACTTTTGCCAGGTCTACAATCGCCTCCTCGCCATCGATCCTGCCGTCGAGTACCGCGCGGTAAAGGCTCGCAACCTTCGCCATGTCGCAATCCTGCGGCGAGAGCCGCACGCGCGACAGGCCCGCCTCGACGAGCGGCGCAAGATCGTCGACAAGCACGACGCAGCTGTTCGACAGGGTCTGCACACCGTTCAGCACAAGGAAGGACTGACGATCGAGCGTGCGCAGCGGCAGGCCATCAGGCTCCTCGCCGCAGACGAACTGGCAGTTGTCCTTGGTCAGCCCCTTGGAGCGGGCATGGGCGCAGCGTGCGGAAATGGCAAGTGGCATGCGGCCGAAGGCGAAGACCTCGAAGGAGAAATCCGGCATGGCCTCCAGCATCTGCCGGATGGAGCCGGCGGGCAGCTCCGGCGGCAGACAGATGTTCTGCGCACCGCGGGCGGCAAGCGTGCGGGCCGTCGCCGCATTGTAGACATTGACCAGCGGGCCGATCGAATGCGGCCGGTCCTTGAGAAGGCCGAGCGCGGAAAGATCGTTCGCCTCCACCGGATGCAGGCTATCGGCGATCAGGTCGCGCACATGCCGGCTTTCGCGCGGCAGCGTCACCATGGCGAGCGTCGAGAGCGTCACGCGCTTGCCCGCCGCCTCCAGCCGCTCGATGACCTCGGCGACATGCGGCTCGCTGAAATGCTGGCGCTTGGAACAGACCGTCTCACCGAGTGTGACATGTTCCACCGCCGCCTCATCGGCTATACGGAAGTAGAAATCCCGCCATTTCGGTCCGTCCCAGAGGAAATAGACCGGCCCGAGGCTCAGCGCCGGTTTGCCTGTCGTCGCCATCATCGTCTCCTATCGCCAGCGTTTGTCATAAGCGCCCGTCGTCGTGCGCTGGCCCTCGCTCATCGCACGCAGCCGGGCGACAAGCGCGGCGCGCTCGCCGGACGATGCACCGAGCGCCTTCTTGAGCGACGACACCACCTCGGCGACATAGGCCTTGCCGCGCTGGCGCCCCTCGATCTTCAGCGCCGAGACGCCGGCCTCCCGCAGCGCGTCGATCTCGTCGATGACATCGAGCGAGACGGGATCTTCGAAGGCGTAGCCCTCGACATCGCCGATCTCGAAACGCCCCTTGCAGAGCGTCGGATAGCCCGACGCTTCGTCAGGACCGAAGCGGTTGATCGTGTAGGCGCCGAGCTCGGAGACGAGGTCCGCGCCGTCCTGCCGGTAGCGCACATGGCTCGCCGGCGAGCAGACGCCGTTCATGTTGGGTGATTTTCCCGTCGCATAGGAGGAAAGCGAGCATCGCCCCTCCGCCATGACACAGAGCCCGCCGAAGGCGAAGACCTCGACCTCGCAGTCGATCTGGCGCGTCAGCCGAGCGATGTCCTGCACGGTCAAAACGCGCGGCAGCACGACACGCTTTGCCCCGAAGGCCTCGACAAGAAAGCGGATCGCCTCCGGGTTCGAGGCGGAGGCCTGTACGGAAACGTGCAGCCGCTGGTCCGGATATTTTTCCGCCACATAGGCCATCAGACCGAAATCGGCGAGGATCAGCGCATCGGCACCCATCGCCACCGCGTCATCGGCGGCCGAATACCACAGCGCCTCGTCACCCGCGCGCATGAAGGTGTTGAGCGCGACGAAGGTCTCAACATGCTTGCAGCGGGCGAGCGTGATCGACTGGCGCAACTCCTCGCGGCTGAAATTGAGGCCCGGGAAGTTGCGGGCATTGGTCTCGTCGCGAAAGCCGCAATAGACGGCATCGGCACCGGCCTCCACCGCCTCACGGAAGGCGGCGGGGGTGCCAGCGGGGCAGATCAGTTCCATGTCGCGTCCCTTCCTTCGAGCGCCTTGCTGCGAATGTAGCGCGCCGTGCCGGCGATGAGCGGCGACAGCGGGCCGGCCAGCGCACCGAGTTCGCGCGGCAGGTCGATGGCGCTGTCGTCGAGTGCGTTGCGCAGCGCCAGCATCGCCTCCATGTCTCCGGTGACCGAAAGGTCGCGCGAGAAGAACAGCGCATCGGCATCGCAGCGACCTTCGAGCAGGCCGAGAAGCAGCACCAGCGGCCCCTCGATGCGCGCATCGACCAGCGGAGCCGCGCCGCGCGAGACGGCCAGCGCCTTCATGGCAGGCACGACAGTGAAATGCAGCGGCAGATCGACCGGCGAGAATCCGTAGCGGGTCTGGCGATACTCACCAAGTCGTTCGAAGAGATCGGGATGGGCCTTCAGCACACCGGAAAACAGGTGGCGCGCCACCCGTTCTACGAGCCAGAGAGGCGCAAGATCGACCGGTTTGACGAGAAGGGGCGGAAGCGATGGCATGCAGGACTTTCCAGAAACGAACGGCCGGACCCTAGGCAGCCTCGGGCGCCAAGAGTTTGCGCCAGCACAAAGACCGTGACGTTTTTCCCCGGCAAGGGAGCACCATGAAAGCCGATGCCCCCGTTCCGCGCCGTTTCGACAGTCTTCAGGATTTCGTCGCCCTTCTGGAGCGGCGGGCGCGGTTGACGCGCATCCGCGAGCCGGTCTCGCTCGTCCACGAGGTGACGGAAATCCATCGCCGCGTTTTGGCCGAGGACGGGCCGGCGCTGCTCTTCGAGCGGCCGGTGGATGCCGCGGGCCGCATTCAGCCCATTCCGCTTCTCGCCAATCTTTTCGGTACACGCGAACGCATCGAATGGGGTTTCGGCCTCGAGGCCGGCGACCTGCCGCACCTTGCCGCCTTCCTCGCCGACCTGCGCGACCCCAGGCCGCCACGCTCCCTGCGCGATGCCTGGCAGAAGTTGCCGCATCTGAAGGCCGCCCTGTCGATGAACCCGCGCACGGTCCGTCGCGCCCCCTGTCAGGCGACCGTCTGGCAAGGCGAAGACGCCGATCTCGACCGCCTGCCGATCCAGACCTGCTGGCCGGGCGAACCCGCCCCCCTCGTCAGCTGGCCGCTCGTCATCACGCAGGCACCGGACGATCCGGCAGACATCAATGTCGGCATCTACCGCATGCAGAAGCTCGGCAAGAACCGGCTCATCCTGCGTTGGCTCGCCCATCGCGGCGGCGCGCGTCACCATCGCCTCTGGCAGGCGGCAGGGCGCGACATGCCGGTTGCGGTCGTCATCGGCGCCGACCCGGCGACGATCCTCTCCGCCGTCATGCCGCTGCCCGACGGCATGAGCGAGCTCAGCTTTGCCGGCGCGCTCAGCGGCCGCCGGCAGGAGACGGCCTGCGGCCTTACCGTGCCGCTGCCCATTCCCGCCAGCGCGGAGATCGTGCTCGAAGGCACAGTCTCGGCCGACGAGACGGCGGAGGAAGGCCCCTATGGCGACCACACCGGCTACTACAATGCCGTCGAGCCCTTCCCGGTCATGACGCTTTCGGCGATCACCCTGCGCAAGGACCCGCTCTATCTTTCCACCTATACCGGCCGGCCGCCGGACGAGCCGTCAAGACTCGGCGAGGCGATGAACGAACTCTTCGTGCCGCTGGTCAAACGCCAGTTCCCGGAAATCCTCGACCTGTGGCTACCGCCCGAGGCCTGCTCCTACCGTGCCATGGTGGTTTCCATCGACAAGCGCTATCCCGGCCAGGCGCGGCGGGTGATGATGGGCCTCTGGTCCATGCTGCCGCAGTTCAGCTACACCAAGCTGATCATCGCCGTCGACGGCGATATCGACGTGAAAAGCTGGCCGGACGTGATCTGGGCGCTCTCCACCCGCTTCGATGCCGGCCGCGACCTGATGCTCGTGGAAAACACGCCGATCGACTATCTCGACTTCGCCTCCCCCAAATCCGGCCTCGGCGGCAAGCTCGGGCTGGATGCGACGCGGAAGATCGGCACGGAGAGCGAGCGGGAATGGGGGCGGGTCCTCACTATGACACCCGACGTCGTCGCGAGGGTAGACCACCTCTGGGCTTCTCTCGGCCTTTCGGAGCCGTCTGCATGAGCTTAGAACGGGTGATCGTCGGCGTAACCGGCGCCTCCGGTGCAGGACTTGCCGTGCGCATCGTCGAGCGGCTCGCCGCGCTCGGCGACGTCGAGATCCATCTCGTGGTCTCCGATGCCGCGCACCGCACGCTGGATCTCGAATGCGGCACGGACGCGCTGGAACGCCTGCTGCCGCTCGTCCATCGCCACCATCCGACAAACGATATCGGCGCGTCGATTGCCAGCGGCTCGTTCCCCGTCCGCGGCATGATCGTCGCGCCCTGCTCCATGCAGACGCTCTCGGCCATCGCCACCGGCCGGACGGACACGCTGATCGGCCGTGCTGCCGATGTGCAACTGAAGGAACGCCGCCGGCTCGTTCTTCTCGCGCGCGAGACGCCGTTGCATCTCGGCCATCTGCGCAACATGTGCGCCGTGACGGAGATGGGTGCCATCGTCATGCCCCCGGTGCCGGCCTTCTACCATTGCCCGCAATCCGTGGCCGATATCGTCGACCACCTCGCCGCCCGCGCCATCGATCTTCTGGCAATGCCGCACCCGTCTCTTGCGCGCCCCTGGGAGGGGGCCGAGGGCGCGGGATAACGGAAAAGGCAAGGTATGAAACCGGGCCGCTCGAAGGAGCAGCCCGGTTTTTTGATGCCTTAGCCGATGCTCATCAGGCTCGCATTGCCACCGGCGGCGGCCGTGTTGATGGAGGTCGAGACCTCCTCGAGCAGCCAGTTGAGGCAATAGGCTTCCGCGCCCGCCCGGATTTCCGCCGTGGTGGCGGCCTGCGTCAGGACAAGCGGGCCGGGCAGCGCCGCGATGCGGCGGGCGGCATCGACCACCCTCTCCCCGTCCCCTTCGATGAGCGCACCCGCATAGGGACCATCCGCCGCCCACTCGGTCGACCAGGAAGTCAGGGCCGCAAGGCTCGCCGGAAGGCCGGCAAGTGTGGACTGGAGCCCGGAAGCGGCATCGATCACCGCCCTGTTGCCCGTGGCGAACACCGCGCCGAGCTGGGCGAGCAACCCTTCTTCCGTCATCGGCGCGAGAAGGATCCAGCCGCGCGGATGGAGCGCGTAAAGGTTCTTCTCGCCGACGGGGCCGGGAAGTTCGAGGTCCAGTCCGAGCGCCGAATTGCTGCCGAGATCCCGCACTCGATCCGAAAGCTCCGACTTACCATTTCCGCGCAGCCACTGCGCAAAATCGAGCACTGCCGGCTGGATATGGACGGAGCTGTGTTGCGGGGGAACCGGCGGGACCTGCACGAGACGGCCGATATAGAGAGGGCCGCCGGCCTTGGGCCCGGTGCCCGAGAGCCCCCGGCCGCCGAACGGCTGCACGCCGACAATGGCGCCGATGATGTTGCGGTTGACGTAGATATTGCCAGCCTTCACACGGCCGGTGACATGGGCAATCGTCTCGTCTAGGCGCGTGTGCAGGCCGAAAGTCAGGCCGTAACCCGTCGCATTGATGTCGTCGATCAGGCGGTCGACGTCTTCGCGCTTGTAGCGGATGACATGCAGGACCGGGCCGAACACTTCGCGCTCCAGATCGGCAAGCGACTGCAGCTCGATGATGGTGGGCGAAACGAAGGTGCCAAGGGCGGCCTCCGCGGGAAGCGCCACCTGCTCGATCTTGCGACCGCGCGCACGCATTTTCTCGATATGCGCCTCAATCGTCTGCTTGGCCTCCGCGGTGATGACCGGGCCGGTGTCGACACTGAGCTTGTCTGTGCGGCCGATCTTCAGTTCGGCAAGCGCGCCCTTCAACATGGTGAGCGTACGATCGGCGACGTCCTCCTGCAGGCACAGCACGCGCAGCGCCGAGCAACGCTGGCCGGCACTGTCGAAGGCCGAGGCGATGACGTCGAACACCACCTGTTCGGCGAGCGCCGAGGAATCGACGATCATCGCATTCTGTCCGCCAGTCTCGGCGATCAGCGGAATCGGCTTGCCCACAGCCGACAGGCGGCCGGAGAGTTCCTTCTGGATGAGGCGGGCGACTTCCGTCGAGCCGGTGAACATCACGCCTGCCGTTTCCGGCGCACCGACAAGCGCGGCGCCGACGCGGCCGTCGCCCGGCAGCAGTTGCAGCGCACCGACCGGAATACCGGCTTCATGCAGAATGCGCACGGCCTCGGCGGCGATCAGCGGCGTTTCCTCCGCCGGCTTTGCCAGCACCGGGTTGCCGGCGACGAGCGCGGCCGCGATCTGACCGGAGAAGATCGCCAGCGGGAAGTTCCACGGGCTGATGCAGACAATGGGGCCGAGCGGCGGATGGCCGGCACCCAGCGTGCGCCGCGCCTGTTCGGCATAGTAGCGCAGGAAGTCGATCGCCTCGCGCACTTCGGCAATGGCATTGGCGGCGGACTTGCCCGCCTCGCGGATGGCAAGGCCGATCAGGGTCGCGATCTCCGCCTGCATCAGGTCGGCGGCGCGATCGAGCCGGTCGCCGCGCTCGCGCGGCGGCACCGCCGCCCAGGCCGGAGCCGCTTCCAGTGCAAGCCTCGCGGCCTTCGCGACGCCTGCATCCGTGGTCTCGATGACGGTACCGACCATGTCCCTGTGATCGGCCGGATTGAGCACCGCCCGCCGCTCGCCCTCGCTGGAACCGTCGGCGATGACAGGTACGGCCTGCCATTCGACGGCAGCTGTCTTCGCAAGGTCCTGCGCCAGCCTCGCCAGTACAGTCTCGTTGGAAAGATCGAGGCCGGCGGAATTCAGGCGGCCCTTGCCGTAGAGGTCTGCGGGAAGCGCGATCTTGTCATGCTTGCCGCCCGGCACTGGCATGGCGCGCACCACGGCCGCCGGATCGGCGATGAGCTCGTCGACCGAGATGGCCGGATCGGCAATGCGGTTGACGAAGGAGGAATTCGCACCGTTTTCCAGCAGGCGGCGGACGAGATAGGCGAGCAGCGTCTCATGCGTGCCGACCGGTGCATAAATACGGCACGGGCGGTTCAGCTTCTCCTGGCCGACGACCTCGTCATAGAGCGGTTCGCCCATGCCGTGCAGGCACTGGAACTCATAGTCGCCGACGCGGAAATCCGGACCGGCAAGCTGGTAGATCGTGGCGAGCGACTGGGCGTTGTGCGTGGCAAACTGCGGGAAGACCACATCCTTCGCCGCCAGCAGCTTCTGGGCGCAGGCGATGTAGGAGATGTCCGTGTGGATTTTCCGCGTGAAGACGGGGAACTCTTCCAGCCCGTCGAGCTGCGCGCGCTTGATCTCGGCGTCCCAATAGGCGCCTTTGACGAGGCGCACCATGATGCGCCGGTTGGAACGTCGGGCAAGATCGATGATGAAATCAAGCACGAAGGGGCAGCGCTTGCCATAGGCCTGCACCACGAAGCCGACGCCATCCCAGCCTGCGAGGGCCGGATCGTGGCAAAGCTCCTCCAGCAGATCGAGCGACAGCTCCAACCGGTCAGCCTCCTCGGCATCGATGTTGAGGCCGATATTGTAGGACTTCGCGATGGCGGCCAGCGCCTTCACCTTGGGCAGCAGCTCGCCCATCACCCGCTCTGCCTGGGCGCGCACATAGCGCGGATGCAGCGCGGACAGCTTGATCGAGATGCCGGGGCCTTCATAGATACCGCGGCCGGCCGAGGCCTTGCCGATGGCGTGGATGGCGTTTTCGTAGTCGCGATAATAGCGCTCCGCATCCGCGGCCGTCGTCGCCGCCTCGCCGAGCATGTCGTAGGAATAGCGGAAGCCCTTGCGCTCCATGGCGCGCGAATTGCGCAGCGCCTCGTCGATCGTCTCGCCGGTGACGAACTGCTCGCCCATCATGCGCATGGCCATATCGACACCGCGGCGGATGACAGGCTCGCCGCAACGGGCGATGAGGCGCGTGAGGGCAGCGGAAAGGCCGCGATCATTGACGGTGGAGGTCAGCTTGCCCGTAACCACGAGGCCCCAGGTGGCGGCATTGACGAAGAGCGAACGACCGCCCCCCATATGCGACTTCCAGTCACCTTCCGAAATCTTGTCGCGGATCAGCGCGTCGCGGGTCGCGTTGTCGGGAATGCGTAGCAGCGCCTCGGCAAGGCACATCAGCGCGACGCCCTCCTGGCTGGAGAGCGAATATTCGTGCACCAGCCCCTCGACGCCGGAGCCCTTGTGCTTGGCACGCAGCGCGACGATCAGCGTGCGGGCGGTCTCCCGGATGCGCGCGACTGCATCAGCCGGAAGGGTAGCCTTTTCGAGCAGAGGGCGAACAGCGTCCTCTTCCGGCGTACGATAGGCGGCGGTGATGCGCTGGCGCAGCTCGCTCTGCGGCCGGATCGGCGGCGCAAAATCAGCGAAAGCGGAGATTTGTTGTTCGTTTGCAGACTGGACCATTTCCATCACCATCTCGGGTTCGGCCACTGGATGCGAGGAGAGGATACACCGCTTGCCGATGCATTCCAGCCTCATGGCGCTGGCGCGGAAGATAGTCGATTGCCTTGCGATTTTCTCACCATTATGGGAACATAAACAGGATCTATCTCCATATATTCGCGCCAGAAGTGAGATTAATGTCCAAGATAAAGCCTATCTATAGTGAAATAGACGCGATCGACCGCAAGATCCTCGATCTTCTCGTTGAAAATGCACGGATTTCCATCACAGAAATGTCCGAAATCGTCGGGCTTTCGAAGACCCCCTGCACGCTGCGTCTGCAACGCCTGATCAATGACGGCTATATCGACAGCTTCCGCGCCGTGCTCAACCCGAAGAAACTCGGGCTCGACCATGTCGCCTTCGCCGAGGTGAAGCTTTCGGACACCAAGGAAGCGGCGCTCAACGCCTTCAACAGCGCGGTGCGCAAGATCAAGGAGGTCGAGGAGTGCCACATGATCGCCGGCCGCTTCGACTATCTGATCAAGATCCGCACCGCCGATATCCGCCGCTACCGGGAGGTGCTGGGCGAGAAGATCTCGAGCCTGCCGAATGTCGCCAGCACCTCGACCTCCGTCGCCATGGAATCCATCAAGGAAGGTGGGCGATGAACCCGGTCAGCCGTTGCGGCGGAAGCCTTCGCTGGCCGTGAGCAGGCTGCGCGTATAGTCCTTCGTCACCCGGTGCGCCGCAAGGTCCGTGGAGGCGAGTTGTTCCACCGCCTGCCCGTGCTGCATGACCATCAGCCGGTCGCACATATGGGTGACGACGGCAAGGTCGTGGCTGACCATGACGAAAGTGAGCTTGCGCGCCGCGCGCACCTGTTCGAGCAGGTTCAGCACCTCGGCCTGCACCGAGGCATCGAGTGCGGAGGTCGGCTCGTCGAGCAGCAGGATGGACGGTTCGAGGATCAGGGCCCGGGCGATCGCCACGCGCTGGCGCTGGCCGCCGGAAAGCTGGTGCGAATAGCGGAAGCGGAAGCTCGCGCCGAGCCCCACCTCGTCCAGCGCCCGCACGATGCGGCTTTCAGAATTGTCGAAGCCGTGGATGGCGAGCGGTTCCAGCAACAGCCGGTCGACCGTCTGGCGCGGGTGCAGCGATCCATAGGGATCCTGAAACACCATCTGCACCTGTCGATAAAAGGCCTTGTCGCGTTTGTCGCCAAGCACCTTGCCGTCGACGGTGATCGTGCCACCGGAAACCGGCGCGAGCCCGGCGACCGCCCGCAGCAGCGTCGACTTGCCGGAGCCGGATTCGCCGACCAGCCCGAAAGATTCGCCCGGCGCCACCGCGAGGCTGACATTCTCAAGGGCGACGAAATCGTCGAAGACGACGCTGAGGCCGTCGATGGCAAGAGCCGCGGTCATAGCGCCCACTCCGGCTTGCGGTCGAGAACCGGCAAGGGATGCCGGTCGACACCGATCTTCGGCATGCAGTTGAGCAGGCCCCGCGTATAGGGGTGCTCGGCCTCGGAAAGCCGGGAGGCCGGCAACTCCTCGACGATGCGCCCGGCATACATGACGATGACCCGGTCGCAGAAGGACGACACCAGCCTGAGATCGTGCGAGATGAAGATCAGCCCCATACCGCGATCGGCGACCAGCCGGTGGAGGATGCCGAGTACTTCGAGCTGGACGGTCACGTCGAGCGCCGAGGTCGGTTCGTCGGCGATCAAAAGCTCCGGTCCCGCCACCAGCATCATGGCGATCATCGCACGCTGGCCCATACCGCCGGAGACCTCGTGCGGATAAAGGTCGAAGACACGTTCGGGGTCGCGAATCTGCACGGCGGCCAGCATGTCGAGCGCTCGCCTGCGCGCTTCCGCCTTGCCGACCGGCTCGTGTGTGCGCAGCGTCTCGATGATCTGGCGGCCGATGCTCATGACCGGATTGAGCGAATATTTCGGATCCTGCAGGATCATGGCGATGCGTTTGCCGCGCAGGGCGCGCCGCTCCGCCTTCGAGGCCGCGGTGAGATCGATGCCGTTGAAATCCAGCTTTTCCGCCGAGATCCGGCCGTGCTCCGGCGTCAGCCCCATGATGGCGCGGCCGGTCTGCGACTTGCCCGAGCCGCTTTCGCCGACAATGCCGAGCCGTTCTCGGCCGAGCGTGAAGGACACGCCACGCACCGCCTCGACTACGCCGGTGCGGGTGGGGAACGTGACACGCAGCTCCTTGACGTCGAGAAGCGCGCTCATTGGCTGCTCCCGCGCGGATCCAGCGCATCGCGCAGGCCATCGCCCAAGAGGTTGAAGCCGAGGCTGACGACGAGGATGGCAAAACCCGGCATGGCGGCCACCCACCACTGGTCGAGGATGAAGCGGCGGCCAGAGGCGATCATCGCGCCCCATTCCGGCAGCGGCGGCTGCGCGCCGAGACCGAGGAAGCCGAGGCCCGCCGCCGTCAGGATGATGCCCGCCATGTCGAGCGTCACGCGCACGATAAGCGAGGAGATGCAGAGCGGCATGATGTGACGCAGCACGATGCGCCAGGGCGAGGCGCCCATCAGCCGCACGGCCGAGATATAGTCGGAGTTTCGCACCGTCAGCGTCTCGGCGCGGGCAATGCGCGCATAGGGCGGCCAGGAGGTGATGGCAATGGCGATGATGGCATTGCCGATGCCGGGCCCGAGCGCCGCGACGAAGGCGAGCGCCAGCACGAGCTTCGGGAAGGCAAGGAAGATGTCGGTGATGCGCATCAGCACGGCATCCACCCAGCCGCCGGCATAACCGGCGACGGTGCCGACCAGAAGGCCGAGCGGCGCGGCGATGATGGCGACCAGCAGCACGACCTGAAGCGTCAGGCGCGAGCCGTAGATGAGGCGCGAAAGGATATCGCGGCCCTGGTCGTCCGTGCCGAGCCAATGGGTGGCGTCCGGCGACAGCAGGCGGGACTTGGCAAGATCCCCGACATAGGGCGAATGCGGCGCAAGCAGCGGCGCGAAAACCGCAAGCACGATCAGTGCAAGGATGATCAGCAAGCCGATAACGGCAAGCCGGTTGGCGGCAAACCGCCGCCAGGTGACATAGGCGCGGCCGAGCCGGGCCTGCAGGCGCGATTGCGGCCGGTCGGTCAAAAGCCATTCACGGCGGGTCATGGCAGTCTCGTTCATCGTGTCCTCGTCCGCGGATCGAGCATGCGGTAGAGCACGTCGGATAACAGGTTGATGGCGATGAAGACGGAACCGATGACGATGGTACCGCCGAGAACCGCGTTCATGTCGGCATTCTGCAGCGAATTTGTGATGTAGAGGCCAAGGCCCGGCCAGGCGAAGACGGTCTCCGTCAGCACCGAGCCCTCCAGCAGGCCGGCATAGGAGAGCGCGATCACCGTAACGAGCGGCACGGCCGCATTGCGCAGCGCATGGCCCCAGATGATGCGGGTTTCCGACAGGCCCTTGGCGCGCGCCGCGACGATGTATTCCTGGCCGAGTTCATTCAGCATGAAGGACCGCGTCATGCGGCTGATATAGGCAAGCGAGAAATAGCCGAGCAGCGAGCCCGGCAGCACGATATGCGAGACGATGTCGCGGAAAGCCGCCCAATCACGGTTGAGGATCGCGTCGAGCAGGAAAAAGCCGGTGATCGGCGTGAAGGTATATTCGAACACCACATCGATGCGGCCGGGACCGGATGCCCAGCCGAGGCGGGCATAGAACACCAGGAGGGCAAGGAGGCCGAGCCAGAAGATCGGCACCGAGTAGCCAACGAGACCCACGATGCGCACGATCTGGTCGGCAAGGCTGCCGCGCCGGACGGCCGCAAGCACCCCGAGCGGAATGCCGAAGGACGCCCCAATGAGCGTACCGACGGTGGCAAGCTCCATGGTCGCCGGGAAGACGCGGCGGATATCGGTCATCACCGGATTGGTGGTAAGCACCGAGGTGCCGAAGTCGCCCTGCAGCACGCCTTTCACATAGAGGAAGAACTGCTGGTAGTAGGGCAGGTTAAAGCCCATTTCCTGCCGCACGCGTTCAACGACATGGGCGGGCGCCCGGTCACCGACGATCGCCAGCACCGGATCGATCGGCACGACACGGCCGATGAAGAAGGTGACGGCGAGAAGGCCGAGATAGGTGGTGGCGACGACCACGACGAAGCCGGCGATCGACTTGAGGGTCGCAAAGGCGCGCCGGTTGGCGCGCCTTGCCGGCATTTGTCTTTCAGCAGTGCTCAAGGAACCGATCCTTCCGGGTCATTCCTTGGACACGGTGGCGAGGAAGTTCGTGTCCATGGTCGGGCCGAGCTTGTAGTTCTTCACCGCGCCGCGCACACCGGCCACTTCGGTCTGCTGGAAGATCATGACGAAGGGGCTCGTATCCAGCGCCTGCTGCTGCAGCTTCTTGTACATCTCGGCGCGCTTGTCGTTGTCGCGCTCCAGAAGCGCAGCTTTCGCCTCTGCGGTCAGCTCAGGGATATCCCATGCGTTACGCCAGGCCAGCGTCTTGACCGAGGCCTCGTCGCCATTGTCGGGGTTCGACGTGAAGGCTTCCGCGTTCGAGTTCGGATCCCAGTAATCCATGCCCCACTGGCCGATATACATATCGTGGTTGCGGGCGCGGTACTTGGTCAGCGTCTGCTTACCATCTCCAGGGATGATCTCGACCTTCACGCCGGCCTGGCCGGCGGTCTGCTGGAAGGATTCGGCAATGCCGGTCACGGGCTGCGTGTTGCGCACGTCGAAGGTGACGGAGAAGCCGTCCTTCAGGCCCGCCTTTTCCAGAAGCTCCTTCGCCTTGGCAACGTCGAACTTGTAAGGGCTCGCATCGAGCGCACCGAGCACGCCCTTGGCCTGATAGGTCTGGCGAATCTCGCCGATACCCTTGATCAGCGTGGCACCGATCGCATCATAATCGACGAGATATTTGAGCGCCTCGCGCACTTCCGGCTTGGAGAGGTTCTCGTTCTTCTGGTTGAGGCTGATATAGTAGACCGTGCCCTTTGCCGCGCTGGTGGTAGCAAGATCGGCATTCTTGGAAACGGCCTCGAAATCGCCCGGCTCGAGATTACGCGCGACGTCAATATCGCCGGCCTCGAGCATCAGGCGCTGGGTCGCGCTTTCCTTGACGTGGCGGTAAATGACGCGGGTGAGCGCCGGCTTGTCACCGTAATAGTTGTCGTTGCGCTCCATCACGAGGATTTCGTTGGCGCGCCAGTCGCGAATCTTGAACGGGCCGGAGCCGGCATAGTTGGTCTTCAACCATGCATAGCCGAAATCGGTATCGTACTTGTATTCGTCGCTCGGCGTCTTGGCTTCGGCATGCTCCATGACAAGCTTCTTGTCGAGCACCGCGCCCACCGTCGCGGTGAGGCAGTTGAGCACGAAGCTCGGCGCATAGGCCTTGTCGACGGTGAAGACGAATGTGCCCGCGTCCACTGCCTTGGCTTTTTCGGCGACATTGTCGCCGGTCAGGCCGAACTGGGTGAGGATGAAGGCCGGGCTCTTGTCGAGCTTGACGACACGCTCGAACGACCAGGCGACATCCTCGGCGGTGACCGGGTTGCCGGACGCGAATTTGATGCCGGGCTTCAGCTTGAACGTATAGGTCAGGCCGTCCTCGGAGACCTCCCAGCTCTCGGCGATGCCACCCTTGACCTTGGTCGTATCCGCAACATCAAGGCGCACCAGCATGTCATAGCCGTTGCCGAGGAATTCGGCAGGGCTCAGCTCGAAGGATTCGGCCGGGTCGAGCGTGATCGTGTCATCGATCGCCCAAGCCTGCACCAGCGTATCGGCCGGCGTCTCGGCAAAGGCCGGCGCCACGCCGCCGGACGCTAGCAACAACGAAAAGGCTACGCCGGCAAGCAGCGGACGAACGCGTACGGTGATGTTTTCCCTGATCATTCCAGTTCCCCGTTTCACACGATTTTCCCTTGGCGCCCCATGCACGCGCGTGCACCCGATGCCATTTTTAAAATTCAATCACGATATCGACGGCAAAGACAATCCCCCTTCAGGACGATACAGGGGAAATCACCCGGCGCCACTCCTGCGGGAACGACAGGAATGACGATTGCCAAGCAATATGAAAGCCTTTACTAACGAAAGCAGTGCGGCACCGCTTGCATCACACGGCCGAAAGACGCAACCATTCCGCGCAACCCTGAAGTGCCGTGCGGTCGTCAAGAAGCAGGTGAACGGGGAAGCTTTCCATGAAATCCGCCTGACGGCCCTTCGCCAGGAAGGCTTCGAGGAACGTCTGATCTTGCGCGAGAGGCCCGGCAAAGGCGCGGGAGACGCCGCCCGAGAGATAGACGCCCGAAAAGGGCAGATAGGCGAGCGCAAGATCGCCGCAGACACGCCCGAGCAGGCGCATGAACATATGACCTGCCTCTTCACAGTCCCTATCCGCCTTCGCGACCGCAAGCCGCGACACCTCAACCGCAGTCGTTGCAAGGGGCCCGCGCCTGGCTTGGGCGCATTGCCATTGATAGATCTCGAAGAGGCCGCGGCCCGACAGGGCACGCTCCACCGACGCCCGCCCGCGCCCCACCGAAAGCGCGGCCTGCAGCGAAAACTCCACTTCGCCGGCGAGCGGCAGCGTCATGTGCCCGCATTCCGCCGCCACGACATGGGGCGCTCCACCAAAACGGGAGGGGCACCAGGCCGAAGCGTTGAAGCCCGTACCGGCACCGAGCACCAGCCGTGGCCCCGGCTGCCCGGATGCCCTGCCCGGCGTCAGGCATTGCGTCTCCAGCCTTTCCACCTGACCCATCGCGTAGCCGAGCGCCTCGAAATCGTTGATGAAATCGACCCGGTCAGCACCGGAGGTCAACGCCACGCGATCTCGTCTGATGGTCCAGTCCCGGTTCGTCAGCGTGGCCCCTTCGGCCGTCGCCACGGCCGCAAGTGCGATGCAGACACGGTCGACGCGGCTTTCCCCGCGCTCGCGCAGGAACGCCGCCGCCACAGCATAAAAGTCCTCGAAATCATCATTGGCATAACTGCTCGTGCTCTCGGAGAGCAGGACGCCGTCACGAACGAGGCCAAGGCGGGTATTGGTTCCACCGATATCGCAGGCAAGTGCAAGCATGGGGATCCGCCTATCGTGCAATCGGCTGGGCCGTGCCGGCGGCAGCGGCCCGATAGGCCGCATCGATCATCGCGAAGGCCCTGCGGCCGTCTTCCAGGGTGACGGGCATCGGACCACCGTGCTTCAGGGCATCGACGAAAGCCCAGGCGACATGCTCGTGAAACACGCCCGTCTTGAACGAAGGCACGATCGGCGAGGCCGACCATCCCCCCTCCTCGCCGCGCCGGAAAACACGCAAAAAATCGGTCTCGCGTGTCGGACGCGAGGCAATGTCCACGCCGGAAAGCAGGATCGATCCTTCCGTGCCGTAGATCTCGATCGATGTATCGGCGCCGGCAAAACACCAGCTCGTCGTCACCTCGGCAATCATGCCATCCGCATAGCGGAAGGTGGCGACTGCCGTATCCTCCACCAGCAGGCCGAGCGTGGAGGAGAGGGTGGCATAGGCGGTTTCCGGCTCGCCGAACATCCAGCGCAGGAAATCAGCGGCGTGCACGCCTTCGTCGAGCAGCGTGCCGCCGCCCGAGCGCGCCGGATCGACGAACCAGGCAGAGCGGAAGGTCTCCGTCAGGCCGTGACTGTGGCCGTGTCGCACACGGCACAGCGTTATCCGGCCAAGCGTCTTCTCTTTCAGGAGGCGCGCGATCTCATGGTTGGCGGGATCGAAACGCTTCGGGAAACTCTGCATGAAGCGGATGCCCGTGCGCGCCACCACGTCGGCGATGGCATCGCACTGCGCCTGATCGATGCCGAGCGGCTTTTCGCAAAGCACCGGCCGGCCGGCCGCGGCGGCGGCCTCCACCAGTGGCAAATGCGCATCCGTCGCCGAGCAGATGGCGACCGCGTGGCTCTTGCGGATGAGGGTCACAAGATCGTGTGCAACCTCAAGGCCATGACGGGCGGCAAAGTCCGCAGCCGCCGTTTCGGACGCATCCCAGACGCCGACGACCTTCACCTCGGGCCGCTCCAGAAAGGCACGGGTCCAGAAGTTGGCGTGGTAGTGCTCGACGCCGAGTATCGCGATCTTCAGGCGCATCCGGCCTTCTCCCCTTCCCCGCCGACCGGCATTCGCGTGCCGGCCTGCGCTGCTGCATAAAGTGTTTCCGCCACCTCGATCGAGCGCAGCCCGGCGGCGGCCGTGTCGTCGGCCGGCGCCTCGCCACGCACAGTCGACAACCAGTGGCGATGATGGGCCGCACCAAGCGGCTCATCCGGCAGGTCGGGCCCCGACCAGCCCGCCATGCCGGTAACGGATGGCGCGTTGATGGCTGCTCCGCCACGCTCGGTGCGCAGCCAGACCGTGCCATGCTCGGCATAGAGTTCCAGGCGGAAACGGTCACATCCGGCAAGTTCGGTGTAGCTCATCTCATGGCTCACCCGTGTGCCGCCGGCCACCCTGTAGGTGGCGAGTACATTGTCTTCGAGCTCCGTCCGCACCGTTCTCCCGTCGGCCAGCCGGCGCTCGGGCTGCGCCGTCATCATATCGGCGGCAACAGACTCGATCGGGCCGAGGAGATGTTGCATGAGGTCGATGCCATGCACCCCGAGCTGCATGACGACGCCGCCCGAAACGTTGCCGGGCTTGAAGAACCAGTCGTTCCAGTCCGCTCCCGGCGTGGCGTTGCGAAGGCGCACGGAGTGGATGGCGCCAAGCGTGCCGGCCTCGATCTGGCTGCGCAGCCAGCGCACCTCGGGAAAATAACGATGCATGAAACTGACGGTAAGGTGCCGCCCCGCCCGCTCATCTGCGGCGAGGATGGCACGGCATTGTGCGCTGGAGAGCGCCATCGGCTTCTGCAGGAGCACCCGCTTGCCAGCCCCCAGCGCATCGATCGCGATACGCTCATGCGTGTCGTCGGGCGTCGCGATGACGACGGCGTCGATTGCGCCGTCGTCCAGCACGCGGCGATAATCGGTCTCGGCCCGGCCGATGCCGAGCGCCGCAGCCTTCGCCTCTGTTGCCTCCGCTCGCCTTCCGGCAAGAACGGCGATATCGGCCCCGCCGGCGGCACGAAGACCGTTGATGTGGTAGTCGGCGATGAAACCCGCGCCGATGACAGCGACGGCGATCCGATCGGCAGCCGAACGGGACATGATGATCAATCCGCTTGGGTGACAAGGGAACGCCCGCCATGGCAGGCGCCCGGTTTCTTCAGGAGGTCAGGGCGCCCATTGGCCCTCAACCGACACAGCTGCGGCGTTCGCCGCCTTCAGTGGGGCGGTGTAGGTGTACGTGAGCACATCCTTCGCCTCGCCTGGAATACGGTTCGTCGCCTTGAGGTAGTCGGCAATTGCCGCCATGTCCTCGACATAGGACGTATCGATATCCGGCTTGAAGGTGTAGTCGCCGAGAAGCGTGGTGTTCATCTCGACCGGCTGCTTCTGGAAGTCGGAGAAGATCTTCAGGACCTCGTCCTTGTTGGCGGGGTTGGCGACATAGGCTTGTGCCTTGGTGAGAACCTTCACCAGCGCCTCCGTCGCGACGGGATGGGCGCGCACCCAATCCTGCGAGGCGACCCAGACGGTTCGGTTGTTGGAGACGGCGACATCCTCGCCGCTGTTCTTGGCAAAGAAGCTCTTCGTGCCCGTATGCACGATCTTGGCGCCCTGCTCCTGCACCGCACGATAGGGGAAGGGCTCCCAGAAGATGATGCCCTGGATCTCGTTGTTGGCCATGGCGGCCATGGCCTCCGGCGGCGCAAGGTTCACCGTCTGGAGCTTTGCGGCATCGAGGCCGTAGTGCTTGGCGACATTGGCAAGCAGGGCGCCCGAGGTGGAGGAGACCAGCAGGCCGAACTTCACCTTTGCGAGGTCCTCCGGATTCTCGACGCCGGCATCCTTGCGGACCACGATCTTTTCCAACCCGTGGCTGACGGCATTCGTGCCGAGGATCACGACGGGTACGCCATTGTGCGCCATCGAGACCGGCGGCAGGTTGCCGGGCGTCCAGAGCTGGATCTCGTCGGCGAGCAGCGCCTCACCGGCGAGATTGCCGGACGCGAAGGTCTTGAACTCGACGGTCTTGAAGCCGGCCTCGTCAAACCAGCCTTTCTCCTTGGCAACGATATGGACGAGGAACGGCAGGTCCGGACCGATGCTGATGGACAGCGTGTCGGTTTCAACCTCCGTGGCGGCGGACGGGCCGGCTGCAAGGAGCAGGCCGGCCATGGCGGCGGATATCAGGGATTTCAAGACGATGCGCATGTGGTTCTCCCTCTTGTTGTGTGAATGAGGCCTGCGTTCAGGCGCCATGCCAGCGCCCGATCCAGCGTTTGATCGCGGCGCCGATCGCCGCGTCGGTGACAAGGTTGAGCGCGCCGATGAGCAGGATGCCGACGACGATGACGCCAACGGAACCACCGGTGTTGCGCTCGTTGATGATCATGTAGCCAAGCCCCCGGTCGGCGGCGATCAGCTCGGCGGCGACCACCACCCCGAAGCTCAGCCCCCAGCCGATACGCACGCCCGTTGCCAGATCGGGCGCGGCGGCCGGTACGGCGACACGCAGGAGAAGCGGCACGCCGCTGAGACCGAAGGTCTGCGCCGCCTTCAGCAGCATAGGATCGATGCTGCGCATACCCTGATAAGCGGCCGTGACGACCGGGAAGAAGGCGCCGAGGAAGATGATGAAGAACTTCGATGGCTCGCCGAGACCGAACCAGATGATCGCAAGCGGGATCCAGGCGAGCGGCGGGATCGGGCGCAGCAGCTCGATCAGCGGCCGCGCGATGGCGCCGAAGCCACGATACCATCCCGCCGCGATGCCGACTGTCGCACCCGCCAGCGCACCGAGCACGAAGCCGGAAAAGACGCGCAGCAGGCTCCAGAACAGGTTGTCGGCGACAGTTTCGGCCGTCAGGCGCTCGGCCGCGGCGCGGATCGCGAGCGACGGGCTCGGGAAGATCGCCGGATCGATCAGCCCGGTGCGGGCGCTGATTTCCCAGGCGGCGACGGCAAGGACCGCGCCGATGACGCCGAGGGTCAGGTCGCTTGCTGCGGAAAGGCAGGAAAACGACTTCATCGGCGCACCCGTTCGAGCTCAGCCGCCCAGGGCAGCATGGCGCGCTCCAGCGCCATCAGGCCGGCGGAGATGACAAAGCCGATGAGGCCGATGACCAGCATGCCGATGATGGTGATCTCGCTGCGGTAGAAGGTACGGGCCTCCATGATCAGCGCACCGAGCCCCTCGATGGTGCCGATCATCTCGGCCCCGACGATGACCATGAAGCCGACGCCGAGCGCCATGCGCGCGCCGGCGAAGACGCGCGGCAGGGCGGCGGGCAGCACGACGCTGCGATAGAGCTCCAGCCCCCTCAGCCCGAAAATTCGCGCCGCGCGGACAAGCATCGGATCGACATAGCGTACGCCGGCAATCACGTTGGACAGCATGACCCAGAAGCAGCCGTAGCCGATGAGGAAAACCTTGGTCAGCTCGCCCGCGCCGAACCAGACGATGACCAGCGGCAGGAGGCTGAGCGTCGCGACCGAGCGGCAGAAGACGATCAGCGGTGCCGTCAGCTTGTCCACGACAGGCAGGGCGCCGACGACGAGACCGAGCGGGATCGCAAGGACCAGCGCCGCGCCGTAGCCCTGCAGCACACGCAGGATGGTGGTCAGTGCATGCGACCAGATCGAGACGCCGGTCGGAAAGCCCGTCGTCGACAACTCGACGAAACCCTGCGCGATACGGCTGACGGGCGGGAACTGGTAGGGCTTGAGGACACCGTAGCGCACGCCGGCCTCCCAGAGGAGGAGGAGCGCCGCAAAGGCGGCAAGCGGCGGAAGTGTCCGGACGAGTTTGCGCGTCATGTCGAAAGCTCGTTCCAGATGGCCTGATAGAGCGCATTGAAGGTCGGATCGGTGCGCAGGCGCGGACGCGGCAGGTCGACCGGGAAGATGCGCTTGATACGTCCCGGATTGGGCGCCAGAAGCACGATCCGGTCCGACAGCATCAACGCCTCGCTGATCGAATGGGTGACGAAGACGATCGTCTTGCGCCGCGCCTCCCAGATACGCAGCAGCTCCTGCTGCAGTTCGATGCGCGTCAGCTCGTCGAGCGCACCGAAGGGCTCGTCCATCAGGAGGATCTGCGGATCGAGCGCCAGCGCGCGGGCAATGGAGACGCGCTGCTGCATGCCGCCCGACATTTCCCGCGGATAGCGCCCCGCCGCCGCTTCAAGGCCGACGAGCGCCAGGAGTTCCAGGGCGCGCCGCCGGCGCTCGGCCTTGGCAAGACCGGATTTACGGAAACCGAAGGCGACATTGTCCACCGCCGTCAACCAGGGAAACAGCGCATGCTGCTGGAAGACGACGCCCTGCCCCTGTCCCGGTCCAGTGACGACCTTGCCGGCAATGGTGATCCGGCCGGCCGAAACATCCTCAAGTCCGGCGATCATGTTGAGGAGGGTCGTCTTGCCGCAGCCGCTGCGGCCGATGAACGAAACGAATTCGTTCTCTGCGATGGAAAGATCGATGCTGTCGAGCACCGGAACGGCGCCGCCGCTGCGCTGCGTGAACACCTTGCGCGCACTGTCGATGCGGATGAAGTCCGTTCCGGCAGGATTCTGGCCTTCCGCCCGGCCGACCGGGCTGCGTCGTTCGATGACTTGGCTTTGCGACACGACGGACTCCCCTTCCGATCGCTGCGACGGACGGTCTTTGCCGATCCGGAAGCCAAGCGTATACGTGAAAATCAAATTGTAAAGTGCAATTTGTATCCGCTATAATACAATCAAACACGAACAGGAGGCCCGCCTCCCTCGACCATCCGCGGGAACGGCGGGATTGCCGGGGCGGGATTCAAAATGTATCCGGTTAGAAGCAACAAGAAACACACACGAATCGACGAACGGGGCAGACCCTTGCGCGCAGCCTCTTCACATGCGGTCCTTGTGTCCCTCAGGGACCAGATTGCCCGACTCGACGACGGCGCGCGGCTGCCGACGGTGCGCGAGCTGATGCGCAGCCATCAGGTCAGCCAGGCGACCGTGCAGGAGGCGCTGACGCGTCTGCGCGAAGAAGGGCTTCTCACCTCGCAGGTCGGCCGCGGAACCTATGTTGTCAAGGACGGCGACGCGGCCACGCCGGATGGCGCCGGCCCCGCCAGACACCTCGACAGCCTTCTGATCCTGTCGAATGCCAGCCTCAACGAGCGCTGCGTGCTGGTGCAGAACCACATCGTCGGGCACCTGTCGCGCACCGGCAGCAAGGTGGTGCAGATCTCCTATCACAATACGGGCCATCTGCTGGACATCCTGACATCGGTTCCGGATTTCGACGCCGCGATCCTCCAGTCCCACTACGAGAACATCCCGATCCGGCTGCTCAATCTGCTCCAGGGCAAGACGCGCGCCCTCGTCGTCGACGGCAACTCCGTCGCAGGCGTCGATATCGACCGGGTCGGCACCGACTGGGAGGAGGCGCTGGACCTGGCGCTCGAGCATCTTTCGGAGCTGGGACACCGCTCCATCGCCCTGGTTTCGCTGGATTCAATGGCGCAGCCGATCCTCTCCGTGCGGCGCGCCTTCGACCGTATTGCCCGCCACCACAAGACGGGCTGGGAGCACACCGAAAGCATCGCGCTCGGCGGCGTGCTGCACCCCACGCAGCGGGTCGGCGACGCCTTGAAAACAGCGCTCGGCGCACTTGTCGACCGGCACGGCCGGCTTCCTTTCACGGCAATGGCAACGCTCGGCATTTCCGACTCGCTCGGCATCCGGCAATGCCTCACCGAAATGGGCATCTCCTGCCCGCGGGACCTCAGCCTCGTCGTACTCGGCCACCACGACGTTCCGACCGAACATTTCGGCTTCATGAGCATGGCCGGCAGTTCGTATCTGGCGGCCGCAAGGAGCCTGATCGAGGTCATCCACAAGCGTATCGAAGCGCCGCGCGAGGCGCCCCAGATCGTCTATCTCGACTGCGTTGCCGAGTTCCGCGAAAGCACCGGCGCACCGTCCCGCTGACAGACACACGCCAGCCGGACGACGACACGCATCATCAGCCCAAAAACACGCTTGCATCAAGAAATGCATCTGCTACGGTACAATACATATTGTATCAGCCGAATTTGCCTGGAGCACGACGCTTCCTGGCCATTCGCAATGGGGAGGGGTGCGATATGTTGGGTGAGCGTCTGCCGGAACGGCTACAGCCACTTGCCTCGCGCTTTGGCGTCCGGCCGTTCTATGGCGACATCCACAATCACTGCGACATTTCCTATGGCCACGGCAGCCTCGAGCAGGCTTTGCGCCGCGCCCGCCGCCAGCTGGACTTCGTCTCCGTCACGGGGCACGCCTACTGGCCCGACATGCCGGTCGACGACCCGCGTGTCGCCCATATCGTCGATTTCCACGTCAAGGGTTTCGCCAAGCTCGAAAAGCTGTGGGATGCCCATTTCGATACACTGGCGGCAGCCGACGAACCCGGCGCCTTCACCGTCTTTCCGGGTTACGAAATCCATTCCTTCGCCCATGGCGACTACACGATCGTCTATCGCGACATCGCCCGCCAGGAGGTCATCAAGGCCGATACGCCGGCCGAGCTGCATGCCAAGCTGCGCGCCACCTATGGCGACGGCGTTTTCGCCTTTCCGCACCATATCGGCTACCGCCTTGGCGCGCGCGGCGTGAACTGGGACACGGTCGTCGAAGACCTGTCCCCGGTCATGGAGATCATCTCCATGCACGGCTGTTCCGAGACATCGGTAATGGACCGGCCGTTCCTGCACTCCATGGGCCCGAGCGACGGCCAGTCCACCGCCCGCCATGGCCTCAACCGTGGCATACGCTTCGGCTTTCTCGGCAATACCGACCATCACAGCGGCTATCCCGGCTCCTACGGCCATGGCCGCTCGGCCGTCTATGCACCGGAGAATTCCCGCACGGCCCTCTGGAACGGCATCCACCGGCGCCGCACCAATGCCCTTACCGGCGATGCGAGCCACCTCTTCTTTGCGATCGGCGACACCATGCAGGGCGGCAGCGTTGCGGCCGGCGGCCAAGCTGCGCTTGAACTCGAAGCGGTCGCAGGCGGCGCCATCGACTATATCGACCTCATCCGCAACGGCGATGTCATCGGCCGGGTGACCCCGGACCTGCAGCAAAACCCGATCGACAATGCCGGGAGCGGCATGGAAACCCTGCTCGTGCTGGAACTCGGCTGGGGCGCGCGCGGAAAATTCCACGACTGGCAAGGTTCTTTGGAACTTGCCGGCGGCGACATCCTCTCCGTCGAGCCGCGCCTGCGCGGTTCCGAAGTGGTCTCGCCGCTCGAGGGCGACGGCGACGCGAAGGACGAAAACGATATCCGCCTTTCCGGCAACCGCATCGACTTTGCGATCCGCTCGATCGCCAACCCCAACAACACCACAGCCTCGATGCAGGCGATCGCGGCGCGCATCCGCATCACACCGGATGCGAAGGTCCGACTGGTGCTCGACGGCCAGAATTTCGAGGTAAGCGCCGAGCGTCTGCTCCAGGGCGCGCTTTCGGGCAATCTCGGCCCGATCGACAGCCCCGCCTTCCGCCTGCATCCGCTGCCGCGCCCGCATCAATGGCAGTGGCGCGGAAAGCTCGCCATCGACCCCTTGCGCACGGGCGACTGGATCTACGCCCGCATGCGCCAGGCCAATGGCCAGTGGAACTGGGCAAGTCCGATCTTTTGCGAATAGGAAGGCGGAGAAGCCCTCCGTTTTCCGCGACGTTGAAAGCAAGCAGTGAACATTCATGAGGCAATGGGAGACTCATCGATGACCTCTACGACCCGCATTCCAAGACGCAACGTCCTCAAGGGCATGGGGCTGGCCGCAGGCGCCAGCCTTGTCCCGAGCGCATTCCGGCCGCTCTACGCCGCCAGCGTCGCGCCGATCACCATCGTGATCAACCAGTCGCCCTGGTTCGAAAGCTTCCGCAAGACGGTGGAGGCCTATGAGGCCGAGACCGGCAACAAGGTGGAACTTGACGTCAACCCTTTCGCTGGCTCGCTTGAAAAGCAGCGCAACTCCGTGCGCGCGAGCGAGGGCCAGTACGATATCCTGATCATGAATTCCGGCTGGTTCGCCGAAATGTATGCCGGCGGCTTCGTGGAGGCCATCACCGATATCGACCCCGGCTTCAAGCTCGACCCTGACGTTTATACGCTCGGCGACACGATCTATTACGACGCCGCCAACAAGACGATGACCAAGGCCGGCAAGCTGATGTCGATGCCAGTCTCGCCGTTGATCCCGATGCTCTACTATCGCGGCGACCTCTACCAGGAGGCCGGCCTTTCGGCGCCGAAGACCTTTGCGGAACTCGAAGCCAACGCGAAGAAGTTCCACAACCCGCCGGGCATGTACGGCATCGTGCAGCGCGGCGCGCGCGGGCCACATACCGTCGCCTACGACTTCTACCCCTATCTCTACGGTTTCGGCGGCGGCATCTTCAAGGACCAGTCGGCGGGCGACTACTCCGTCACGCTGAACTCCGATCACGGCCGCGAAGCACTCGACTACTATGTGCGACTCGCCAAGGAGGCCGGTCATCCGAAGACGGCGGCCGCCGACCAGGCCGAGGTCATCCAGGCCATGGTCACCGGCCATTCCGCCCATATCATGATGGTCATCGCCGCCTGGTCTCAGATGGACGACCCGAACAAGTCGGCCATCGTCGACAAGGTCGAGTGGGCGCCGACGCCTTCCGTGGAAGGCATCCCCACCTCGCCGGGCCTCGGCCACTGGCTGGCCGGCATTTCCAGGAACGTGCCCGACGACCGCAAGCGCGCTGCCGTGGAGTTCCTGCGCTGGTTCCAGACAAAGGCCGCGCAGCTCGAGACGGCCAAGGCCGGCGGCATTCCCGTCAATGCGGCGGTTTACAAGGAACCGATCGCCGACGAGCGCCGCTATCGCTGGATGAAGCCGCTCGCCGAAGCCCTGCCGCATGCAGTCAACATCTACCAGTTCCCGGAGGCAAGCGAGGTCATCTCGGTGCTGGAGCTCGGGCTCAACCGGGCCGTCGCCGGCGAAATCATGACCATCGACGCCCTGAACGGCATGTCTGACGAGATCGAGAAGATCATGGCCGGCCATTCCTACAAGACCGGCAAGCTCGATCCGCTGAAGTAAGGACCGGACCATGGCCGCCGCGCAAGCACAGATACCATCGTCCCCGCGGCGGCCGGCAAAGGTCTCCGAAGACCGCGGCCAGCGTCTCTGGCGCTGGCTGACCTTCGGGCCTGCCCTCGCCATGATGCTCGCCCTCAGTGTCCTTCCCATCGCGAACCTGTTCCTCACCAGCTTCCAGAACATCACCTGGGTGGACGGGCAGCAGGTGCGCAGCTGGGTGGGCCTTACCCATTACCAGGCGCTGTTCTCCGACAGCCTTTTCGGCGCCGGCATTTCCAATACGCTGATCTTCGCCTTCGGCGCCGTCGCTGGCCAGATGATCCTCGGCTTCGCCATGGCTCTGCTCTGCACCAAGATCGTGCGCGGCCGCGTGCTCTACAGGGCGATCTTCATCCTGCCGATCCTCATCCCCGGCATCGTCATCGGCGCCATCTGGAAGCTGATGCTCAATTTCGATTTCGGCCTCGTCAACAAGGCCTTCGGCCTCCTTGGCATCTTGCCGCACGACTGGCTGGGCAGTCCCGAGACTGCGCTGCTCTCGGTCATCGCCGTCGATATCTGGCACTGGACGCCGTTCTGCTTCCTCCTGTTTCTCGCAGGGCTCGAATCCCTGCCGCAGGATGTCTTCGAAGCCGCCAAGATGGACGGTGCAGGCGCCTGGCAGGAGCTGATCTACGTCACGCTGCCATTGATGATCCCGACGATCATCGTCACCTTCGCCTTCCGCCTCGTGCTCGCCTTCAAGGTCTTCGACGAGGTCTACCTGCTCACCAGCGGCGGCCCCGGCACCTCGACGGAGGTGATCAGCTTCACGCTCTACCAGCGCTTCTTCACCGAGGACAAGGCGGGCTACGGCTCGGCGATGTCGGTCGCCGTCATCTTCCTCGTCTCGTTGCTTCTCGTCGTCGCCCTTTCGGCACGCCGCCGCACGGGAGCCGCCTCATGAGCCGGCGCACCAACTCCACCCTTCCCGTCCATATCGTGCTGGCGGTCACCGCCGCCCTCGTCCTCGTGCCGATCTTCTGGACCGTCGCCGCCGGTTTCCGCACGCAGATCTCGCTTCTGATGGGGGACGTGCTCTTCACACCGATCGGCAGCAACTTTGCCGAGGTGCTCTGGTCGAAGACCTCCGACTTCCTGCTCAACTATCGCAACTCGATCATCGTCGGGGTCGTCAGCACCGTCCTTTGCGTTGTCGTCGCCACGCTTGCCGCCTTCTCGCTGAACCGGATGCGCTGGCCGACCTGGACTGTGCATCTCTTCCTCGCCTGGACGATGATCTTCCACATGATCCCGCCGGTGGCGCTGGCAAGCGCCTGGTTCTCCATGGCGCGAGCGGTGGGGCTGGAAAACACCTTCACCGGCCTGATCCTCGCCCATGCGACGCTCAACCTGCCGATGGCGATCTGGCTGATGGCTGTCTTCGTGCGCGACGTGCCGAAGGAGCTGGAGGAAGCCGCGATCATGGATGGAGCCGATACGCCGCATATCCTGTGGCATGTCATCCTGCCGCTGATCACGCCGGGCCTCGCGGCCACGTCGATCCTCACCTTCATCTTCTCCTGGAACGAATTCGCCGTCGCCCTGACGCTAACGATGAAACAGACGGCCACCGTACCAGTCGCCATCGCCAAGTTCGCCCAGGATTTCGAGATTCAATACACCCAGATGGCGGCCAGCGCCGCGCTGGCAATGGTTCCGGCCATTCTCGTGCTGCTCGTTGCGCAGCGCTACATCGTCAAGGGCCTCACGCAAGGAGCGGTGAAATAGTATGAAGGCGGTTTTTGTCCTGTTCGATTCCCTCAACCGGCACCTGCTGGGACCCTATGGCGGAACACGTATCCCCACGCCGAATTTCGATCGGCTCGCCGCCCGCAGCGTGACCTACGACAAGCACTATGTCGGCAGCCTGCCCTGCATGCCGGCAAGGCGCGACATGCTGACCGGCCGCCTCACCTTCCTGCACCGGAGCTGGGGACCGCTGGAGCCCTTCGACAATGCCTTTCCCGAAATCCTGCATCGGGAATGCGGTACCTACAGCCATCTGGTGACCGACCACTTCCACTATTGGGAGGATGGCGGCGCGACCTATCACAACCGCTACGATTCCTATGAATTCGTGCGCGGCCAGGAAGGCGATCGCTGGAAGGCGATGGTGCAGCCGCACTGGGAGCGCCTGCGCGAGAAATACCATGCCCGCCAGTTCAGCGACCAGCGGCGCTCCTATTTCGGCCAGAACATCATCAACCGCGAGTTCATCAAGGAAGAGAAGGACTTCCCGTCCGTGCGCTGCTTTGCCGAGGGTTTCGACTTCCTCGACCGCAACCGGGATGCAGACAACTGGATGCTGCAGATCGAGACCTTCGATCCGCACGAGCCCTTCACGGCACCGGAGCGCTTCAAGGCGCAGTTCGACACCGGCTGGGAAGGCCCGCTCCGCGATTGGCCGCGCTACGGCCGTGTCGACGAGCTGCCCGAGGAATGCGAGGAGCTGCGCGCCAACTACTATGCGGTGGTGGCCATGTGCGATCACCTGCTTGGCGAACTGCTCGACTACTTCGACCGTCACGACCTGTGGAAGGACACCGCCCTCGTCGTCACCACCGACCATGGCTTCCTGCTCGGCGAGCACGATTTCTGGGCGAAGAACCGCATGAACCTCTATGAGGAAGTGGCGCATATCCCGCTCTTCCTGCACGACCCCCGCCATGCCGAGCGCGCCGGAAGCCGCACGGAGGCGCTCAGCCAGTCGATCGACCTGGCAGCCACTTTCCTCGACCTTTTCGGCGCCACGCCACCGGCCGAGAACGAAGGCTTCTCCCTGTGCGCAATGGCCGACGGCACATCGCCGCGCCAGGGCGCCCTGTTCGGCTATTTCGGCGGTGCGGTGAATGTCGCCGACGGCCGCTACACCTATCACCGCTTCCCGGAGGACCTGTCGCAGCAGGAGCTCTACCAGTACACGCTGATGCCGACACATATCTTCTCGCCGTTCTCACCGGACGAGCTAGCCAATGTCGAACTCTCGCCGCCGCTCGATTTCACCAAGGGCGCGACGCTGCTGAAGGTGCCGGTGATCGAGCGCTCGCCGATGTACAACAATTACGGCCCCGGGGCGCTGCTCGAATCCGAAACGCGCCTCTACGACCTTACGAGCGACCCGGGGCAAGAAAAGCCGCTCGCCGATCCCGACGAAGAAAAGCGCCTCACCGAGCTAATGACCCGCCTGATGCAGGCAAACGGGGCGCCACCCGAAGCCTTTTCCCGCCTCGCATTCAACACCGTCTCGGGAGGCGACCGTGGCTGAAGTCCAGATCCGGGATGCCCGCAAATCCTATGGTGCCGTAGAAGTCCTGCGCGGTGTCGACGTCGAGGTCAGGGACGGTGAATTCGTCGCGCTGGTCGGCCCGTCCGGCTGCGGGAAGTCCACCCTCTTGCGCATGATCGCCGGGCTGGAGGGCATTTCCGGCGGCGAGATCCGCATCGGTGCGCGTGTCGTCAACGACATCCCGCCGAAACAGCGCGACGTCGCCATGGTGTTCCAGAACTACGCGCTCTATCCGCACATGACCGTCGCGAAGAACATGGGCTTCTCGCTGAAACTTGCCGGCAAGCCGAAGGAGGAGATCGAGAGGCGTGTGGCGGCGGCCGCCGAGATCCTCGACCTCTCGGCCCTGCTCGACCGCCTGCCGCGCCAGCTCTCCGGCGGGCAGCGCCAGCGTGTCGCAATGGGCCGCGCCATCGTGCGCGATCCGCGCGTCTTCCTGTTCGACGAGCCCCTGTCTAATCTCGACGCCAAGCTGCGCGTGCAGATGCGTGCGGAAATCAAGGCGCTGCACCAGCGCCTCGGCACCACGACGGTCTATGTCACCCATGACCAGGTCGAGGCGATGACCATGGCAGACAAGATCGTCGTCATGCGGGCGGGCATCGTCGAGCAGGTGGGATCGCCGCTCGAGCTCTACGACAGCCCCGCCAACATGTTCGTCGCCGGCTTCATCGGCTCACCGGCGATGAATTTCGTCGAGGGGCGCATCGAAAGGGGGCATTTCGTCGCCGGCTGCGGCCTGTCGGCTCCAACCGGCACCGCTGTAGACACCGCCCGGGCCGTACTCGGCATCCGACCCGAGCACCTGACGCTCGATCCCGCGGGCACGGCGGCAACCGTCGTGGTGGTCGAGCAGACCGGTTCGGAAACCCTGCTCCTACTCGACATGGCCGGGCAGAAGCTCACCTATCTCGGCCGCGACCGCCTGCATATCCGGCCCGGCGAAACCGTGCACATCCTACCCGACAGCGCGCACTTGCATCTCTTCGACCCGCAAGGCGGTCATCGATTAGGCGCCACTTCGGCAACGTGAGCATCCCGCACACGGCTGCCGCAATGACGTCCGGAGGCGTACACCTCCCCGATCCCGGGGAGGTGTTGCCGTTTGCGCAAATGCCTGGGTTCAGGATTTGTATTCGAAACGGTGCCTCGCTCCTGTTCACCGAAGCGTCGGCAACGGACCCACTCCAACCGTCGGATTGCCTTGTCCTGGCCTCTGAAAGCCTTGGGTCACAGCACCGCATAGCTTCTGTTGTTTCTCTTCCGAAAAGAGAACCGGCAGACCTTGGCTTTCCTATTCCGCCAGGTAGGCCCTTATCCAGGCGCGGACCAGGCTTGAATAAGGGGCCTGCGGCTGGGCCATCTCGCGGATACGTGCCTGCGCCTCCTCCGCGTAGCGGCCGATCTTGCCTGCAATTCGCTCATCCATGGCGATATCTTCGGAAAGGCGCTCTCTTGCTGCGCCATGCAGGGTAGCAAGTTCGGTCGACCGGGCTGCTACCCTTTCGGCCAGGTCCGCAGCGATCTCATGGAGATTCAGGCTCATTGCCAGAAGGAACTCGAGGTCGCGCAGCACGCGCGTGCGCGCCTGCACCAAGCCAAGCCGGTTCAGCCCGTAGATCTGGATCGACACCGCGCCCGCAGCACTGCTCCTTGACGCGACGGCTGCGCTCGCGATCGCGGCAGGATCAGCCAGGGCATCGGGGAGACCTGCGGCTCCGCCGGGATCGAGGGGTTTTGGATGGATGAGGCTGATCAGGTGCGCGCGATCAACGTGGAAGGCGAGGTGCAGGTCAGGGTCGTCACGCGTTGGGTCGAGCAAGAGACGCTTCTCGGCCTCGATGTCGTCGCCGGGGCGGGCCACGTGCACACTCCCCTCCTCGAGCGGGAACGCGCTCTGCTTTCCGGTCAGGATGCTGCGGGAGCGGTCGAAATCACCGTTGGCACGCAAGGCGACCAGCCGGTCCTCGCCCGGCTTCGGCGTCTTCTGACTGCGGCGCCGGTTGCAGTCGATGCAGCTCGGCAGGAGGTTGCTCCACTCCATCGCCAGCCACCAGTAGCCGGGATGGCCGGGAGCGCCCTCGACTTCGCCTTTGGGCCGGTAGTGTTCGACATCCACCGGCTGGAGGCCGGCATAAACGCTCTCGCAGTAGGCACATTTGCCATGGAACAGCGTCTCGAGGGCGGTCTTGACAGACGCTTCCTTGTATCGGGCGAAATCGAACGCCTCCAGTTTCTCCCCGGCCGCGATCCTTTCCATATGCTCCGTAACGAGCTGAAGTTCGGACTTGCCGTCCGACGGGCGCGGCTTGCGCAGGATCGCCGGTTCCGTTGCCAGCGAGCGGTTGGCGCGCCTCATTCCAGCAATCCTTGAAGGAATTTTTTGACTTCCGTCTTCGCAGCCTCGCGGGCCGCACTGACGCGCGTGCTGGCGGCGGTGCGCCGCATCGCAAGGTACTCGGCGACCGCCTCTTGAACGACGCGCGTCACCTCGGTGCGGCCATAGGGCAATCCGTCGGCGATGGCGGCGTTGAAATCGGCCAGAACGGCCCGCTCCCTTTCGTCGAGGATACTCCTGTCGCGGGCCAGAAGGTCGGCCACCGCGGCAAAGGTATGATCGGTCCGCCGGTCGTCGGCCGAGAAGAGCTGGAACATGTCCGAGGTCAGAAGCTGCTCGACGGTCATCGTTTCGATATGATCGAAATCGGCAACGCGCTCGACCACTTCGGGCATCGAACTCGGGCCGTCACCGGTGTTCTGGTAACGGTGCAGCATCATCACCTCACCGTCGCGCATGCCCCTGACACAGAGCGGATCATGCGACGTGAAGATGAAGGTAACGCGCGGCAGCGCCTTGCGCAGGCCCGCAACGATCTGCAATTTCCAGCGCGGATGTAGATGCGCTTCGATCTCGTCGACAAGCACGATCGCCTCGCCATGGCGCGCGTCACGCGGGGAAAGATGTGGCGCGGCATCCATCAGCCCTTCGAGCACGTCGCAGACCAGCGCCAGAACGGCCCGATAACCGGACGAGACGATGTCGAGCCGCTGCGGCACGATATAGTCGCTGCCATCCTGCTTCTTCTTGCGCACATTGATGATGCAACGGCCGGCTTCGCTTTCCTTGCCCGGCTTCACCTCGATGTCACGGAAATCACCGTCGATGCGGATGATATGGCGCAGCGCACTGACCACCTCGCCGAGTGCCTCCGGCCGCCGCTTTGCCAATCCGGCAAGCCATGGCTCGGGGTTGGAGATCTGGCGGTCGTTTCGGAACAGCGTCTCGATCCGGCGGGCATGGCTTTTCTGCCGTGCCCTGCCGAAAAGCCGGTGTGCGCCATAGGCGAAGATCGGCGGCCGCAGGCTCTTCAGCTTCGATCGGGTAAGCATGCGGCCATCCTTCGCACCGATCGTCAGGCTCGTGCCGCCGCCGTCGCGAAACTCCAGTTCGATACGGCAGTCACGCGTGGCGCTCGTTCCGGTTTCGCCCATATATTCCGGATTGAGCGTCATGTTGCGGCCGTTCAGATCGAGTTCGTCACGCATGTCTTCCGGGATTGCGGCAAGCACGATCGCTTCGAGGATCGAGCTCTTGCCGGTCGAGTTTTCTCCAAGGATGAGCAGGCATGGGGTCGGCGGCAGTTCGTCGGGGTTGCTGCCCATGGCCGGGTCATGCGGCGGGTCCGGCAAGGCGAAGGAGATCGCCTCCAACGATTTGTAGTTCTTGATGGTTGCGGCGCGGAGTTGCGAGCGTGCCGGGCGCGGCTGGGAAACTGCCTTCTGTTCGTTGGTGTCTTGCAGCCCCCGTGCCATGTCCTTGTCTTCACGGCGCAATTCGCGAAGGGTTTCGCGAACCGCCGCCGCAAAATCACTCCGCCGAGACCAGCTGCTGAGGGTCGCGCCGATGCGTTCGGTGGACAACGGACCGGATGCTTGGAAGCGTCCGGAAAGTTTGTCCGCAATCCGGCGCAGAAGCAGGTAGAGCGCTCCGCCGAATTCGACTTCCTTGTAGGAGCGGTCCTCTTCCATCCACCGTGCAAGGTCGAAGAACGCGAGCGGAGCGCGGCGTATCTCGCCGATCCACCCCGTCAAGGCTGCCGCGCGGCGGCGGACGAGATCGGCACGGTTGAGATTGAACTGGACGATCGTCGGCTCGGCACGGCGGTTCTTGCCGAGCAGAAAACCATCAAGCTTCATGTTGAAGGCGGCGGCCGGTTTCGTGACTTCACCGGGAAAGTAGAGGCGCGGCGTCTCGTCGATCTGCAGCCCCGCCGTGCCGAAGGGTGCCAGGGAGGAAGGAGGAGGCGCGGCGCGCGGGCCATCGACGGGGAAATAGGCCTTGTCTTGCGGCAGGCATCCCTCGCAGATCGGGAAAAGGTTTTCCCATTGAAAGGCGAGCCACAGGTAACATTCCCTGTCTTCCGGCCGCTTCATCGGGGTCGCATAGGCCGGCGGGCGAAACCGGTATGGCTGCAGCCGCCGATCGGCCTGCTCACAGAAGGGGCACTTGCCGTAGGAAAGCGCTGCCAACGCGTCGAGAACGTCGCGCCCGAGCGGAGACTTCCAGACCCAGGGCACATCGGTCTGCAGGCGCTCCCTCCGATCGAGCGCATAATAGGCGGTCATGTCGTGCAGCCCGCTGTCTCGCCCTTGCAGGCTGCCGGGGAATACCCGGTCCCGGCTCCCATGATCGAAGAAGAACACCGTCCGCTCCTCCTTCGCCTAGTTGGAGGACGACGTCTTGCGCACCGGCGCACGGTCGGCACCGGCGACAAGGCGCAGATTGCTGTCGGCGCTCGGCACCGCACCCTTGCGCACAGAGCCGGCCCCGTCCGCAGCCTGGGCGTCGGCTGCCTTTTCGCCGATCCCGGCCAAAGCGGTGACAAACGGCACCAGCACCTCCTCGCGCCATTTCTGGGTATTCCTGTAGGCGCGGGGGGTGTGGTCGGTCAGCAGCGTTTCGTAGATCGGCCCGCCACCGGCAGGTGGGGCGCGATAGGCGGTCGCCATGCCGTCCAGCGCGCCTTCCAGCTTGGGCATCAGCGAGACCGCGCGCAGCCAGCGATGTTCGTCAAAATCGAAGCGTTCGACCAAGGCCCGTCCCGCCTGACGGCCATAGTCACCGAGCTGGCGGATGGTGCTCTCGTCCATCGCAAGGTTCATGCCACCCTCCCGGCTTTCGTCGAGGCGGATCTCGACGATACGGTCTGCATAGCCGGGCAGCAGCGACTGCAGCGTGTCCTGCCAGTCCTTCGCAGTGTTGAGGATCGAGCTCAAGGCGTTGCCGATACCGGTGATGGTCCGAACCGGAAGGTGCGTGCTCTGGCGCGGATGACTGGGGAGCTCGACGCGCACGTCGCCGTGACGGGCCTCCTCCCAAGGGGAAAGCGTAATGCCGAATGTCGGCCGCGACGGCAGGAAGGAATCGAAGAAATGGATGGGGAAGTTGCTGGAGATGCCGCCATCCGAGAACAGGCAGCGCCGCACCTTTGACCGGCCCGGCCCTTCGGGAAGCAGGTCGTCGAAACGGTAAAGCGGCACCGCACTGATCAGCCCCGGGAAGCTCAGGCTCATGCGCGCGACCAGCAGGACCGGAAAATCCCTGCCACTGGCAAGCGGATAGAGATCGGCTGGGAGCTGCGGGCCGACATCAGCCAGCGGCGCCCTGCCGCGGACCAGATAATCAACCACGCGCTTTGGAAAAAGCGCCTCGAATTCGCGCCGGGAGAAATAGTGGTGGTCGCTTTTCAGCGGCAGCTGGTAGGGCCGGCCCGACGACAGGTCGGTCGTCATGGTTGCGACCTCGATGCCGTGATCGGCAAGCTGGCCGATAGTAAGCGGGTCGCCAGCAATGCCGTCAGGGTCGAGATTGCCGGCCACCCTGTCGATGCGGTCCGCAAGCCAGTCGGTCAGCGCGGGCTTGCCATTGCCCTTCTGGGTCAGGCCGGGGCAGATCCCGAAATCGTGCGCCGGCAGGTCGGCCTTGACTGCACGCCACAGGGCCAAACCCATGGCGGTCACCAGCAGGACGATCCCGGCAACGATCCCCAGGACAGCAAGAGATACGTCCGAACGGCAGATGCCAACCACCACCACGGCAAGGCCAAGGACCGCTGCGGTCAACGCCCGGCCGCGGTAGGCTGCAAGCATCGCCTTCATCACTGCCATCGGTTTGCCGGCAATGCCGGCGGCCGATGCCGCCATCAGGATGTCGAACAGGGGCTTCAACTTCGGCGCGGGCTGGAACAGCGAGGCCATGTCACGGCCGATCTCGTCGGCAATGGCGACAATGCCGTCATAGCCGGTAAAATCATTCTTGCCGGCCGAGCGCTCGCGGCGGTACTCCGCGGCGGCGGCCACCGCTGCGGCGATGGCACCCGCCGAAGTCCCGCCGATGCTGCGCAGCCGGTAGGCACGGGCGATTTCCACGATCGCGTGCGGGTAGACCACCCCTGACGTGATCCCGCCTTTCATGACCAGGTCGCATTCGCGCATGACGCCTCCGTTCAATGCAAACCCGCTTCGGTGTGCTCGGACTGAAAGAGATCAATTCAAGATTGCTAACCCAGTTGCCGCCCATCGTACAGAGCCTTCGTTCCGCTCCCCCGAAAGCGGGGCGTGCCTGCAACGGGCAGAACGGTGGAAATCGGCATTCATGCCGTGGATATCTCGACGAGATCACCGAGAGGCCAGGCTTCGGACAAGGCTTGCCTGAGAGCCACCTTCAAGCGTGCGAGGTCATCGTCGGCGGTATCGTGAAAGGCTTCGGCGACGACAAGGACGGACCGCGTTTGCGGCCTTATGACGGAACGGCCGCTCTGACGGTTGGACCAACGGCGTGCATGGGCATGTCCGGTACGGTCCGCAAAAATCACCTCCCCCGCATCCGGCGTCTCGATGGCACCGGAGAAGGTCTCGTAGATTTCTGTTCCCACGGCATGCCGCACTTCGAGATGCCCTTGAACCTTCTCGGTGTCGAAGAGCGCAATGGGGATGGCGAAGGCGACGGAAACCGCGTTGCAGAGATCGACGAGGGGATGGATGGATGGAAGCCCCTCTTCCTTTCGCAGCCGGCGAAGCAGGGCTTCCGAAGCGCACCTGTATTGTGTCGGCTTCAGGCCCATCTTCGCGAAGGTCCGCCGCCATGCCTGAATCTCGGGGAACTCGCCTTCGGGTCCTTCGGCGAGGCGTTGCTGTGCGATGCGGGTGAACATCTGCTGCGGCCGGGACACATCGGCCACGGCCGTGACACCGGTGAAAAGCATGACCTGTGAGGAAAGGTCGCCGAACTGCTGTCTGAGGGCGGCGGAGTAACCGAAGGTGATCAAAGGCATTCCTTTCATTGAGCTGACCTTGCAGATCGCAACTCGAATCCACTTCGGTCTTGAACGAAATTGCGGCAGGTCTGCCGCTAAATCCTTTTCTTGTGCCGAATAGACGGTCGTCGCCGCGCGTGCTGATCTTGTCGCCGGAAACCGCGACACTGAAATCGGGCACGCGGGCGAAAGGCCCTCTCGCGTCGCCCCCGCGAAAGGGAGACGCCGATGCGGTGCGGAACTGGAAATGGGATGCCAGGTGTGTTCGTGCCATTCGCGCTGGCGGCAGGGTTTTCCCTTCTGTCGACGGCAACGATGGCGAGCGGGCCGGAGATACGGGAGTTTCGGGACTGGAGGGCCGGCTGCGACAATGTCGGGCACTGCACGGCGCTGTCTCTGCCCGACGACGAGGACAATGCGATTGCCTATCTGCGTCTCGATCGGGCTGCTGGGGCGGATGCGCCGGTTCGGCTCGTCCTCCGCGTGCTCGGCGACTGGAAAACGGTATCAGTGCCCCTCCGGCTCACACTTGATGGTACCGCTTTTCCGGCTACCGCCGAGGCGGCGCAGGTCGGAACCGATAGCGGCACCATCTCACTGACCTTCCAGCCTGCCGAAGCGTCGGCCTTTGTCGCGGCGGCCCGCAAGGCAACACAGCTTTCGATCAGCACTCCCGACATGACAGCGCACGTTTCGCTTTCCGGATCCGTCGCCGCCATGCTGTGGATCGACGAGCAGCAGGGTCGGCTCGACACCCCATCGGCCCTGATTCGCAAGGGGAGCGGCAGCCATGTTCCTGCGGCTCTCGCTTTGCCGGTCATCACCGCCAAGGTGCCGGATGGCGTGCTTGCAGACGATGCCGGCAAGGCGCTCGCCGAGGCGGTGCGCCAGGAGATGCTGCGGCGCGATTCTGATCTGTGCGAGGACGAGGAGACGCTTGCCGCCCTCGACGAGGCGTGGCTGCTCGATGGTACACGCCGCCTTGTCGGCTTGGCATGTTCACGCGGCGCCTACAATGTCACCACGGGCTTCTGGACGGTGGAGGGCGACGATGCCGCGACGGCACAACCCGCCCTCTTCCCCTCCGGCGCAGGGGAGATGATGGAGAACATGCTGGTCAACGCGCAATTCGACCCGAAAACCGGACGGCTCGATTTCTTCTCCCGTGGGCGCGGCATCGGCGATTGCGGGGCCATTGGCGGCTATGCCTGGACCGGGGACGGCTTTGTTCGAACCCATTTCAGCATGATGGGCGAGTGCCGGGGCATTGCCCCGGACGACTGGATTGCGCTCTATCGCAGCACGGCAAAGTAGGCGCTCCGACAGGCCGCGCTCTGATCAGGCCGCGCCACCGACGATGACGTAGGCGGCCGCGCCCTGTGTGCCTGCGATCACGGTATGACCATAGGGCGCGCGCCATTCGCTGTGGACATGGCCGTTCTCGCTGAGGTCGAGAACGGCGCTTGCCCGCAGACCATCCTGGTGGAAGGCAACGGACTGGCCGTTCACCGTCAGCCAGAGCAAGGGGGCCTGGCTTTGCACCTCGATCGACAGACGCTGGAGCCCGTGACCGTCGGGTGCAATCGAAACGGTCAGTCGCAGCTCCTCCGCTTCAGGCAGCCCGATACCGCCGGGACCCGGCAGCTCCGCAAGCTCGGGCGTTCGCGGCGGTGCCATACGGTAGTCGCCGGTCTTTTCGAAGGCCGCGGCGTAGGTGAGCAGTGCGGTATCGTCGAAAGCCCGGCCGGCGAAGGTCAGGCCTGCCGGCATGCCGATATCGGCCAGCATGCCCATCGGTACGGTCACCGTCGGAATGCCGAGATGGCGGATCGCGAGGTTGCCATTGGCGACCCAGGTGCCGTTGCGCCAGGCAAGGTCGGCCGAGGCGGGATTCATATCAGCATCGGCCGGGCCGATATCGGCAACGGCCGGGAAGATCACCGCGTCGAGCCCCAGCCGGTCCATCCAGACTTCGAGATCGATGCGCCGGGTCTCTTCCAGTCCGCGGAACCCCTCGGCAAGGCCCGATATCTCGTCAAGGGAGGCGATGGGATGCGCACGCATATGGGCGGGATAGTCGGCGATATGGTCATCGAACCCATGGTAACGGTCCGGCAAGCTGCCTTGCGGTGCAGGAAAGATACGCGCACCGTCGATATCACCCAGCCGCCGCAGGGCTGGATCGGCATTGGCTACCAGAAAGTCATGCCAGGCCCAAGCGGACAGGTCGACAATCTCGTGATGAAGATAGTCCGGGCTGACGAGGCCGCGCGTCGCAATGGTCGGCGCGCCTGGCCGGTCTCCCTCATAGTTGCTGACGACCGGGAAATCGGTGACCACGACCTCGGCACCGGCCGCTTCGAGGGCGGCGCGCGCGGCCGCGCACAGCGCGATCATCGAAGCGCGGGTTTCGATGCGCTGACCGGTGGCGCCGCCGATCCCGACCTTGCCGCCGGTTCCCGCCTCGGCGTCGGCGTTGATATACATTGCCGGCAGACCGAAACGCTTGCCTGCAAGGCTCGCGGTCCGGGCGACTGCCGCATAGGAGGCAGGGCGGACATCGGAGGCTTTCGGAATGTCCACCCAGGTCTGGCGACGCCAGAGGTCACCACGGGTGTCCGGATCGTCAGCGACGATGATGTCGAGGAGATCCAGCAGATCCGCCATCGAACGGCAGTGCGGCACCACGACATCCATGGTCGGCACAAGCGGCCAGTTGCCGCGTACGGAGATGACACCGCGGCTCGGCGTATAGGCGCAGAGCCCGTTGTTGGCCGCAGGCGCGCGGCCGCTCGACCAGGTTTCCTCACCAAGCCCGAAGGCAGCGAAGCTCGCGGCAGTCGCGGTGCCGGACCCGTTCGAGGAGCCCGAGCCGAAGGCGGCCGTCAACCAGTCGGCATTGTAGGGCGATTCCGCACGCCCGTAGACACCGCGCTGCATGCCGCCATTGGCCATCGGCGGCATGTTGGTGAGCCCGATCAGCACGGCTCCTGCGGCCCGCAGACGGGAGATCGCAAAAGCGTCCTCCGTCGCGATCAGATCGGCGAAGGCCGGCGAACCGGATGCGACGCTCAACCCCTTCACCTTGTAGCTGTCCTTGGCGGTGTATGGGATTCCGTCAAGCGGACTGAGGCTTTCGCCGCGAGCGCGCCGGAGGTCCGAAGCCCGCGCCTCGGTAAACATCTCGGGATTGAGCACCGGCACCGCATTGAGGCTGATGCCGTGCCGATCGTAACAGGCGATGCGGTTGAGATAGGCCGCGACCAGCCCGACGCTGGTTGTCTCACCCGCCTGAAGCGCTTCGCGCAATGTACCAATCGAAGCTTCGACGACCTTCATCGATGCCCTCCCCTTGACGTCTGGTTCCCGGCTGATGGTGTCCCCACCGCCTGTTTTTATCCGCAAGGCCGGCGACACAGATCTCCGGCAGATGTTGCTAGACGTTTCTAGCCCTCGCATATCGTCCGGGCAATCTCCCACCGGCACGGCGCTGCCCAGGTCGGCTACCGCAAGCCTTTCGCCCGATCCCAGGCCTGCGACCATGTTTTTAGAGCCTTCTGGCTCAATGCCTTCGGCAGGTGCAGGCGCTTCTGATCCGCTTCGGAAGGGTAGAGATCGGGGTTCGTCCTGAGCGTTTCATCGAGAAGCGCGAGCGCGGCCTTGTTGGCAGTGGAAAAGCCCGTCTCGGTGGCTGCGACTGCAGCGATTTCCGGGCGCAGAAAGAAATCGATGAAGGCGTGAGCCGCATCCGGATGGGCCGCATCGGCAGGTATGGCAAGCACATCGGCCCAGACAAGATTACCCTCCTTTGCAAGACGATAGGTGACGGTAAACGGCTTGCCCGCTTCCTTTGCCCGGCTGCTGGCGATCAGCATGTCGCCGGAAAAGCCGATGGCAAGGCAAAGGCCGCCGTCGGCGAGATCGTTGACATAACTGGAGCTGTGGAACTTGCGCACATAGGGGCGGACCTTGGCGACCACTTCCACCGCTTTCTCCAGCTCCTCCTTGTCGGTCGTGTCGGGGTTCAGCCCGAGATAGATGAGGGCAAGGCCCAGCACCTGCTCGGCATCGTCGAGCATGCCGACGCCGCACGAGGCGAACTTCTCGACGACGGCGGGATCGAAGACCATGCGCAGGGAATCGACCGGCGCGTCAGGCATGATCGCCTTGATCTTCTCCACATTGTACCCGACACCGGTCGTGCCCCACATCCAGGGAACGTTGTGGGCGTTGTCCGCGTCGACGCTTGCCCCACGTGCAAGGACAGCAGGATCGAGATTGCCGAGATTGGCTAGGCGCGTGCGATCCAGCGGCGCCCATATGCCGACGGGAAGCTGGCGCAGGAAATGCGGGGAGAGATTGACGGTAACGAGGTCGTAACCCGACTTTCCCGTCAGCATCTTGGTCTCGACAATGTCGTTGGAATCGAACAGGTCGTAGGACACCTTGATGCCCGTCTCCTTCTCGAAGGCGGCGATCGACTGGGCGCTGAAGTAGGATTCCCAGGAGTAGAGGTAGAGAACCTTCTCTTCCGCCTGTGCCGCAGTCGTGAAAAGGCATGCCGTCGCAAGCGTGAGCCAGCGTTTCATGGTCATTCTCCGTTTCTGGTGTCGGTTCAATTTCCACCGCATTGTCCAACGCCGAAGCGCGCCGCTGCAGCGGGACATGCTCTATTCGGGCTGCTGCTGCGTGACGCAGTGGATGCCGCCGCCGTTTTCATAGATGCGGTCAACGTCGAGCTGGACGATGCGGCGACCCGGATGCAGCCGGCCGAGAACATCCTTGGCCAGCGTATCGGCCTTTCGGTCGCCGAATTGCGGCGTGTAGAGCGCACCGTTGCCGACATAGTAGTTCGCATAGCTGCTCAGGAAATCCTCGCTTTCAGAGCGAACCTCGGTCGCCGCGGGAATGGAGACGATTTCAAGCGCACGGCCGCGCGCATCGCGGGCCTTGGCGAGGATAGCGAGGGCCTCCTTGTGGGCACGCCCCCATTCCGACCTGTCGCCGGGATAGCTGCTGGCAATGACAAGGCCGGGCTCCACGAAGCGGAACGAACCGTCGATATGCCCGTCGGTGATATCGAGCCCGCGCACGCCAGGCACCCACAGCACGGTTTCGACGCCGAGCGCGGCCTTGAGGCGCCGCTCGATCTCGGCTCGGTCCAGTCCGGGATTGCGATTGTCGTTCACCCAGCAGCTCTCGGTGAGGAGAAGCGTGCCGTCTCCGTCATACTCGAAGCCGCCACCCTCGCCGCAAAGTGCGGCATCGTGGTGTTCGACGCCGGCCAAGGCCGCGATCTTCGCGGCAAGCTTGCTGTCGCTGGCGTGCGCCTGCTTGCCGCCCCACGCGTTGAAGCCGAAATCGACGGCGGCGACACGCCCGTCGCCCGTGTGCACGAAGACCGGGGCACTGTCGCGCGCCCACATATCGTCGGTCGGGATGTCGACGAACTCGACCCGGGGGCCGCAAAGGCGCGCGGCCAGCGCGTGTTGCTTCGCCGGGGCCGCCATGGTGACAGGTTCGTTTTCGGCAATCGCCGCGGCCAGCCGGCCGAGCGTTTCCTGCACGCTCTCGAAATAGGCGCCGGGGCCACCGTAGAAAGCCGGCGTGCTCGGCCAGGCCATCCAGGTTCTTGCATGCGGTTCGGCTTCGGCGGGAACGGTCGGCATCCAGGTCTTCTCCTCTTGGGCACGGCTCGGCATTGCCGGCAGCAGCGCCAGGCCGGCGCCTGCCTGAACGAAGCGGCGGCGTGTCCAGGCGGTCACAGCGGCTGCTCCTGCGTGATGCAATGGATCGCCCCGCCGGCGGGAACGACGGCGCCGACATCGACGGTCACGATACGCCGGTCGGGGAAGGCCTTGGCAACGGCAGCCTTGGCTTCCTCGCCCGAGGGGCGGCCGAAGGTCGGCATCACGACGCCGCCATTGGCGAGCGCGAAGTTGATGTAGGAGCGCGCGAAGACCTCGCTGGTCGCCTCCACGTCATAGGCTTCCGGGATGGGGATGACCTCGAAGCTGCGGCCGCGCGCATCCGTCTGGCTTTTGAGCGCCGCCAGATTGTCGGCGAGGATGCGACCGTGCAGGTCGGCCGGATCGGGATTGTATTCGAACATGACGACACCCGGGCGCACGAAGCAGCACATGCCGTCCACATGGCCGTCCGTTTCGAGATCGAGCGGATCACCAGGCAGCCAGACGACCTTTTCGACATCAAGCATGCGCAGGAGTTCCTGCTCCACCCAGGCCTTCGAGAGGCCCGGATTTCGGTTGGGATGGAGCAGGCTCGTCTCGGTGACGATCAAGGTCCCGTCACCGTCGCAGGCCAGCGAACCGCCTTCGCAGTGGAGGAACGAACGGAACATCTCCGCCTCTTCATAGGCAAGCACGCGGCCGGCCAGTGTATCGTCAGCGTCGAAGGGTTCATGTTTGCGGCCCCAGGCATTGAACCGCCAGGAAACCCCGGCGAGCCCGCCATCGGCCCGCTTCAGGAAGGTCGGACCGGAATCACGGATCCAGCAGTCGTCGATCGGCAGCGCCACGATCTCGATACCGTCGCCAAGGAGCGTGCGCGCACTTTTCGTGTGCTCAGGATGGGCCACCATGCTGACTGGCTCAAACTGGGCGATGGCTTTTGCGACGTCGGCATAGGCACGCTGCATGTCCGCCAGGCGCGTGCCGTAGAGGTCCTGCCGATGCGGCCAGGCCATCCATGTCTTGGCATGGGGCTCGAATTCGCCCGGACGGCGCAGCTTCACCTGCGGTTGCGGCCGTATCGTCGTGTCCATGATTGACTCCTATTCATGTATGGCGCTCATTATCTGCCCAATGGAGTGCCGATACAAACGAGAAGCATTCCCGCTTAGGATGAATGGATTTCATGTATGATCAAATTCCGACACATTCCCCCGACGCAGTTCCTGAAGGGGTTCGAGGCCGCGGCGCGGCTTGAGAGCTTCAGCCGGGCCGCAGAGGAGGTCGGCCTGACGCAATCGGCCATCAGCCACCAGATGCGCCTGCTTGAAGCCCAGATCGGCCAGCCGCTGTTCCTGCGTATCGGCCGGGAGGTGCGCCTCACGGACGCGGGTCGGGATTATCACCGCACGGTGCGACGCAGCCTGGAGATGATGGAGGAAGGTTACCGGCGCCTGGAGCCCTACCGCAAGCCCGGCAGCGTCGTCATCTATGCACCGCGGGATTTCACGCGGCGCTGGCTCCTGCCGCGTCTTCCATCGCTGAAGGCGGCCGCGCCGGCCTGCGAGCCGTGGCTCGACAGCAGCGGCGCGGCCGTCGATTTCGAGACGATGGAGGCGGACATCGCCATCATCCACGCGCCCGAGCCACCGGCCGGCTGCGAAAGCCTTCTGATCGGGCACGACCATCTGTCGCCCACCGCTCTACCCGCCCTTGCCCGGGAACTTCGAAAACCTGCCGATCTCCTGTCGGCGCCGCTCATTCACGAAGAAGGCCCTGTGGGTTGGCCCGACTGGCTCGGTCATGTGGGCATCGATGCGGGGTCCGCCTGGAAGGGCACGAATTTCAGTGATCGCGACATTGCCCTTGCCGCAGCCGAACTCGGCCAGGGGGTCGCCCTTGCCAGCCTGCTTCTTGCTGACGGCGCACTCTCATCCGGTGCGCTGGCGCGTCCCTTTGGCGAGACCGTCTCTTCTGGCCTTTCCTGGTACGCCCTTTCCATCCCCCGGAAGCTGGCGGACGACGACGTACGGGATGCCTGGCGGTGGTTATCGACGCAGGTCGCCGTCGATCCCCGGTGAGGCCTCGCTGGCCTGGACGTTCGGGCGACGGCCCTCAGACTTCGAAAACGTCGTCGAAGGATTCCGGGAAAGTCTGGCGGGCGGTCTTCTCGTTGATGACGAGCAGGGCCTCATAGGAGAGCGGATCGAAGTCCTTTTCGGCAGGCAGGACTTCGCGGCCGAAGAGAAGGTTGAGGCGCGCAGCATCGAGATTGCCGCGCTCGAAGGGCTCCGCACCGAAATGATGCCAGAGGGCATGGAGGAAGGCCGCGTCGATGCGGTGCTCGGCCGTGCCCGGCCGCGCTCGACGAGGAAGGGCCTTGATCGGCGTCACGCCTCGTGGATTGGCGCGCCTGATGGTGAACTGGACCCCCGTGCCCGGCATGCCGGACGGGAAGCCGCGATGTTTCGTCATGTCGGGTACGTCCGCCATCCGTCTCTCCTTCTTCGAGCCCCTTCTAACCGATCCGGCCCGGTCGGGAAACCTCAGAAACGGGGTCGGACTTCAACAGCGGCGGGGCGACAATACCGTGGAAAGACCGGGACAGGGAGGGCCGCCAAGCCAAATCTTGCCGACCCGAGGCGTATCCGCCGATCCATAGCGACGAGGTGGTGACGCTGTTTTTGCTGGGGGCGTGGCGATGGGCAGTCTGACAAAAACCCTGTCCTGCCGCCTGGATATTTCAGAAAAAATTTCACGCCCTTTCACGTCCTTTTCCCGTATTGCGACGACAACCCTTGTATTGCGATGAAACCCGCAGGCCTTTTCCGGCACCGATTTTCACCCTTCATCAGACACCTCCCGACGGCTCCGATCGGTTGCAACTTCGGCATGCGCCCGGGAATGGCTTGATATTCAAGCGGGATTCGAATGCCGCGAAGGCCCTTGCAAATTTTCTGCTGCGATTGCCGCCGTGAAATTTTTCCCGCCCGCACGGCAAAAAGAAAACAGATTACACGATTGCGGAGTCAACTGGGTGAATCCAATGACTTCC
>NZ_KQ410726.1 GCF_001262505.1 Shinella sp. SUS2 | reverse complement strand
GACAGTTTCGGCACCGACTGGTAGCCGCCCTCGGTGATGGCGCGCGCGCCATAGGAAAGCCGCTTGCCGCCCTCGAAGGTGCCGCGGATCGCCGGATGCGTCTTGAAGCGCTGGAACTCCTCGAAGGGGAAGAGATAGGGGTTCTTGTAGTTGAGATGCACCACGAAGCCGACGGCGACCATGTTGTCCTCCAGATGATAGAGGAACGAACCGCCGCCGGTCTTCATGCCGAGCGGCCAGCCGAAGGAGTGCTGCACGAGACCGGGCTTGTGGTTCTCCGGCTTGACCTGCCAGAGTTCCTTCAGGCCGATGCCGAACTTCTGGGGCTCGCGATCCTTCTGGAGGTCAAACTTCGAAATCAGCTGCTTGGCGAGCGAACCGCGCACGCCCTCGGAAATGAGCGTGTACTTGCCGAGAAGGGCCATGCCGCGGGTGTAGTTCGGGCCGGGCTCGCCGGTGCGCTCGATGCCCATGTCGCCGGTGGCGACGCCGATGACGGCACCCTCGTCATTGTAGAGCACCTCTGTGGCGGCAAAGCCGGGATAGATCTCGACGCCGAGCTCTTCCGCCTTGGTCGCCAGCCAGCGACAGACATTGCCGAGCGAGACGATGTAGTTGCCGTGGTTGTTCATCAGGGGCGGCATGGCAAAGTTCGGCAGGCGCACCGAGCCGGCCGGGCCGAGCAGCAGGAAATGGTCGTCCGTCACCGCGGTCTTGAAGGGATGGTCGGCGTCCTCGCGCCAATCGGGCAGGAGGCGGTCGATGCCGATGGGATCGACGACGGCGCCGGAGAGGATATGCGCGCCGACTTCCGAGCCCTTTTCGAGCACGACGACGGTGAGATCCGGATTGACCTGCTTCAGCCGGATCGCCGCAGACAGCCCCGCAGGACCAGCCCCCACGATCACAACGTCGAATTCCATGCTCTCGCGTTCGGGGAGTTCCATTTCTTCGCTCATTCGTCTCTCCACCCCGCAACCCCTCAAAAGCCGCGGCAATTCCCTCGGGTCGGCCTGTCATGACAAATGCCGAAAGCCTTGTCGAGCCGTTCTGCGACAGACTTTCCCTGCATTTGCGCATGACATCATGACAGGGTCGAAAGTTTATTGACTTTCACGTAAACGTCAATCGAATGCTGCCCGTATCATCCGTTGTCCGCTTGATTCCGCCTCTCCGCCGCACTACGCATTCCAGCCGGCCCATCGGCAGAGGAAACGGGAACATGTCCGAGATTATCCGATCGCTCGAACGCGACTTGAACGATTTCGGCGATGATCTCCACCTTGTCGGAAGCGACCGGCTGGCGAACCGGCACCCCGGTGAACATGCCGGCAATTTCGGCGCGGGCGCCATGGCCGAGCCGGCGACGCCCGAGGCCGCGGCCGCCGTGGTGCGCTGGTGCTCCGAAAACGACGTGCCCGTCGTGCCGCAGGGCGGACGCACCGGCCTTGTCGGCGGCGGCATCAGCCGGCCGGGCGAGCTCATCCTTTCCACCGCCCGTCTCAACCGGATCGAGGCGATCGATCCCCTCGCCCGCACCGTCACCGTCGGCGCCGGCGTCACGCTACAGGCCCTGCAGGAGGCAACCGCCGAAGTCGGCCTCATTCCCGGCATCGACCTTGCCGCCCGCGGCAGCGCCACCATCGGCGGCATGATCGCGACCAATGCCGGCGGCATCCTCGCCTTCCGCAACGGCGTGATGCGCCACCAGGTACTCGGCATCGAGGCGGTGATGCCGGACGGCAGCCTCGTCAGCGACCTGACGCGTGTGTTGAAAGTCAGCGCCGGGCCCGACATCAAGCAGCTTCTCATCGGCTCGGAAGGCGCTTACGGCTTCGTCACCCGTGCCGTGCTGAAACTCGAAAGCTTCAACCCGATGCGCGCCACCGCGCTTGTCGGCGTGCCCGACGCCACGGCCGCCCTCTCGCTGATCGCCCATTTCCGCAGCCAGCCGGCCCTGCAGCTGGAAGGCGCGGAACTGATGTGGCAGCGTTGTCTGCGCGACAGCGCTGCGGACAAGGGCTTCGACCTCGGCTGGCTGGAGACCGATACCCCCGCGATCCTCCTGATGGAAGTGTCCGCCGGCAGCGAGGCGGAGGCGCGCGAGGCGCTGGAAGAGGGTCTTGCCGCCCTCTGGGAGGAACACGGGCTGACCAGCGGCATCGTCGCCGCCTCGCTCGACCAGGCCCGGCGCTTCTGGGCACTGCGCGAGGACGGCGACTTCATGTACCGGCATTTCCCGGCCGCCCCCTCCTTCGACGTCTCCGTGCCGCCGGGCGCGCTCGACGGATATGTCGATGGCCTACGGCAGCGGCTGAGGGCGATCGATCCGGGTTTCGACGCCTATGTCTACGGCCACATTGCGGACGGCAACCTGCATATCTCCGTCATCGGCAACGGCGTAGCGGCCCCGGGCGCGAAAGAGCCGATCGAGGATGCCGTCTATACCGGCGTCGCCGAACTCGGCGGCAGCTTTTCCGCCGAGCACGGGGTGGGAACGGAGAAGCGCCGCGCCTATCTCAGCTATGGCAATGCATCGCGCCGCGCTGTGGCGCAGGCGATCAAGGCCGCGCTCGACCCGAAAAACCTCTTCAATCCGGGCAAGGTGCCCTACCGCACCGACACGTCCCGCGCATAGGACACATCACGATGGATCTCGGAATTGCCGGCAAACGCGCCCTCGTCCTCGCCTCCTCCCGCGGCCTCGGCAAAGGCATTGCCGAAGCGCTCGCCCGCGAGGGCGCGCATGTCCTCCTGTGTGGGCGCAGCGCCGAGACACTGGCGGCCAATTGCGAGGCCATCAATGCGGAAGGCACCGGCCGGGCCGACTGGGTGCAGGCGGATCTCGGCGACGAGGACGTCGTCGAGACGCTTGTGAAGGCGACCCGGGAAAAGCTCGGCGGCGTGGATATTCTCGTCAACAATTCCGGCGGGCCGACGCCCGGCTCCACCGAGGACATGAGCGCGGAAAAGCTGGCGACCTACTTCCAGTCCATGGTGCTGCGGATCATCACCCTGACCAACCAGCTGCTGCCGGTCATGAAGGAGCAGCGCTGGGGCCGCATCCTGACGGTCGCATCCTCCGGCGTCATCGAGCCGATTCCCGGCCTGGCGCTGTCCAACACGCTGCGCCCGGCACTGGCCGGCTGGTCGAAGACGCTGGCAAGCGAGGTCGCCGAGTACGGCGTGACCAGCAACATGCTGCTGCCCGGCAGCATCATGACGGACCGGCTGAAGAGCCTCGACACCGCTGCCGCCGAGCGCAGCGGCAAGAGCGTCGCCGAGGTGCGCGCCGCCTCGGAACGGGCCATCCCGGCCCGGCGCTACGGCGCCGTAGAGGAGTTCGCGGCGACCGCCGCCTTCCTGTGCAGCGCACCGGCAAGTTACGTTACCGGCAGCCTCATCCGCTGCGACGGCGGGGCGGCGCGGTCGGTCTGAGGCACAGGGGATAGCCCCTCATTCGCCTGCCGGCACCTTCTCCCCGTAAACGGGGAGAAGGAAATATGCCGCGCCAATTTCTCCAACCAACACCCGTTCGTGTGGCAGGTCCCCTCTCCCTGCCTGCGGGGAGAGGGTTAGGGTGAGGGGCAATCATACCTTCCCCCTTGCCTTCCCCGCCCGCCTGTGCGATCTGGCGCGCTCTCCAATTTCCGGGCGCGCCGATGCGCCTTTCGCGCGGGGCTTTCGCTCCGCTTCAACACATTTTTGACGATCGAAGGGGCACGGCGATGGCACGGGCACTCGGGCTTGATTTTGGCACGACGAACACGGTTCTGGCGCTTTCCGAAGACGCCGGGGCGACACAGTCCATGACCTTCACCAGCAGCGTCGGCGTCACCGACACGATGCGCACGGCGCTCTCCTTCATGAAGGATCCGGTCGTCGGCGCGCAGGCGCTGAAGGTGGAGGCCGGACAGGCGGCGATCCGCCAGTTCATCGACAATCCCGGCGACTGCCGTTTCCTGCAGTCGATCAAGACCTTTGCTGCGAGCGCCCTTTTCCAGGGTACTCTGGTCTTTGCCCGCCGCCATGCCTTCGACGACCTGATGGAGGTGTTCCTGCGCCGGTTGAAGGCCTATGCGGGCGATGGGTGGCCGGCGGACGTCTCACGCGTCATCACCGGCCGGCCGGTGCAGTTCGCCGGTGCAAGCCCCGACCCGGCGCTCGCCCTCGAACGCTACAACGCGGCGCTGACGCGGCTCGGTTTCCCGGAAATCCACTATGTCTACGAGCCCGTTGCGGCGGCCTACTACTTCGCCCAGACGCTGAAGAGCGACGCCACCGTGCTGGTCGCCGATTTCGGCGGCGGCACGACGGACTATTCGCTGATCCGCTTCGAACGGCAGGCCGGCCGGCTGACGGCAAAGCCGATCGGCCATTCGGGCGTCGGCATCGCGGGGGACCATTTCGATTCCCGCATGATCGAGCGCCTCGTCGCGCCGGAAATCGGCAAGGGCAGCTTCTTCAAGAGCTTCGACAAGGTCCTGGAGGTGCCGTCGGGCTACTATGCGAACTTCGCCCGCTGGAACCAGCTGTCGATCTTCAAGACGACGCGCGAATTTTCCGACCTCAAGTCGCTGGTGCGTGCCTCGCTCGAGCCGGAAAAGCTCGAGCTCTTCATCGATCTCGTCGAGCACGACGAGGGTTACCCGCTCTACCAGGCGATCTCGGCCACCAAGATGGCGCTGTCGGCGGCAGACGAGGCGGAGTTCCATTTCGCCCCGCTCGGCGCGGCCGGCCGCAAGACGGTCAAGCGCAGTGATTTCGAGGACTGGATCGCGCCGGACCTCGCCCGCATCGAGGGCGCGCTGGACGAGGTGCTGGAGAAGACCGGCACCGCGCCTGGCGCCATCGACAAGGTGTTCCTGACCGGCGGCACCTCCTTCGTGCCGGCCGTCCGGCGCATCTTCACCCGTCGCTTCGACGCCGACCGCATCGAGAGCGGCGGCGAACTGCTCTCGATCGCCCACGGCCTTGCGTTGATCGGCGAAAGCGACGACGTGGCGCAATGGGCGGCATGAAGATGGTGGCGGCGCTTTCCTCCGCGAAGCCGCTTCGCTAAGGTGCAGCCATGAACGCCGCGAACGACCTCGACCCCGCACAGCTTCGATCGCTTCTGCATTTCTATGCGGATGCCGGCGTCGAATGGCTGCTGGAGGAAGAGGCCGTCGACCGTATCGCTGAGTTCGAGGCGATGCGCGCGGCGCGCGGCGTGCAGGCGCCGCGGGAGACTGCCCCCTCCCCGCAGCAGGCCGCCCGGCCGGCGCCGGCCCGGCAGGAGCCATCACGCGCGGCGGCCTCTGCGCCTCAGCAGAATATCCTGCCCAATGTCGCGATACCGGACAGCCAGGCGGTTGCGGAAGCCGAGCTTGCGGCAAGCGGCGCCCGCACGCTGGACGAACTGCGCGCAGCGATGGAGGCCTTCAATGGCTGCAACCTGAAGACCAGCGCCCGCTGCCTCGTCTTTGCCGAAGGCAATGCGAAGCCCGACGTCATGGTGATCGGCGCCATGCCGAATGCCGACGACGATCGGGACGGCCAGCCCTTTTCCGGCCGGCAGGGCGCGATGCTCGATCGCATGCTCGCCGGCATCGGGCTCGACCGGGCCGGTATCCTCTTGAGCAATGTCGTGCCTTGGCGCCCGCCGGGCAACCGCCCGCCCTCACAGCGCGAAGCCGATATCTGCCGACCCTTCATCGAGCGGCAGATCGCGCTTGCCGAGCCGGGCCACCTGCTGATTCTCGGCAATTTTGCCGCCCGATTCCTGCTGCGCTCCAACGACACGATCCACCAGTTGCGAGGAGAATGGCGGGATATTGCGATTTCCGGCCGCACCATCCCGACTTTTGCGACGCTTCATCCGCAGGATCTGGTAACGGCGCCGGTCAGCAAGCGTCTCGCCTGGCAGGATCTGCTTGCTTTTCGTGCAGGGCTCAAAGGCTGATCGGCAGGACCACTTTCATATTTTTCAATGACTTGCCGTTGGAGGCCTGTGGCTCATCTGCAGAGGCTGCCGAAAATCTGCCGCAAGCATGAACAAAATGTTTCGCCAGTCATGCGATTTGCACATACCTGCCGGGCAGAATGTCGCATTGCAAAATCGATGCTGCGGCGCAATATATCACCACGGGAGGGACAGGATTTAAGGAATCGACCCATGACCGCCCGCTTTCGGCCCATCCATTCGAGCTTCGAGACGCTCCGCCATTCCGGTCTGCGCACCGGTCGCGGCTTCGGCGGCATCGCTGCCCCGGCCAACGAGCAGCTCACCGCCTCCGGCTTTGCCCGCATCAACCGCCCGGTCCAGCTCTTCGCCGAGTTCATCCAGCGCTAAGCCGATGCAAGGCGCCGACCGACGCCTTCCGATACAGACCCGACCCCAGGAGCACGCCATGGCCGCCCTTCGTAAGCTGATGTCCGATATCGCCGATATCCGCGCCGCCGTGAACGCTGCCCGGGAATATTCCGTGCTGGCCTCTCTGCCGCGCGATGCCGCGCAGCGCCGCGACCCGCTCAAGGCCTTCCTGCCGAACTGAGCCCGGCCGCGGCTTTGAAGCCGGCCGGCGCTGTGCTATTGTCTTCATCGTGAGGAGGTGAGACGCCTTTTCCTCCGGTGGAGACCGGGCCGAAGCCCGATCCCCGTTTTCTTAGCTGATCGTCAGGGTGAACCGCCAAGTCCTGAACCTGATCGTCAGCGTAAGCCGGAATTTCAAACGTCTCACCTCCTTTCGTTTTGCCGGTCATTCGCCCGGCACGCAACCATAACACAACCCATCCGGGAATTCCTTCCATTCACCGGGAGCGCTTCGGAAATCGGATTGCTTTACGCCAGCCACTGTCGCAGTGGACAGCGCGCGACCGTCGCAATAGAGCGACACTCCGAAACAGATCATGCCTTCTCCCGGAGCCCCCATGCTGGCGAGCCTCGTCTCCATTCTCAGCCTGATGCTGTCCACCCTCCTGATGATGGTGGCCTTCGGGCTGCAGAGTTATGTCGTGCCGGTGCGGGCGGTGGCAGAAGGCTGGTCGACGCAGACGATCTCGATGATCGCGACGGGCTATACGATCGGTTTCACGCTCTCCTGCATCATCACGCCGAAATTCGTGCTGCTGGTCGGGCATGTGCGCGTTTTCGTGGCGCTGATCACGCTGCTCGCCATCGGCATCCTGCTCTGCGCGCTCGTCGTCGACTGGCGCGCCTGGATGCTGTTTCGCGCGATGTCCGGTTTTGCCATTTCCGGCAGCTACCTCATCATCGAAAGCTGGCTGAACGAGCGCGTGACCAACGAGAACCGCGGCTCGATCTTCTCCGTCTACCTGATCACCACCATGGTGGGCACGATCGGCGGGCAATATCTCGTGCCGCTCGGCGACCCGTCCAATACATCGCTCTTCATTCTCTGCGGCATCATCTTCTCCGTCGCCCTCCTGCCGACGGCCCTCACCTCCTCGCCGCTGCCGGCTCCGCCGACGCAGGCGCGCTTCGATGTCGCCAAACTCTACCGCCGCTCGCCGGTCGCCGTCGTCGGCGCCTTCCTCGCCGGGGCGATGTCCGGCGCCTGGCTCAATCTCGGCGGCGTGTTCACGCAGCGCAGCGGGCTTTCCACGGCGGAAGGCGCGACGCTGCTGGCCTGCGTGCTCCTCGGCAGTGCGCTCTCGCAGATTCCAATCGGCCGCGCCTCCGACCGGATGGACCGCCGCCTCGTCATGGTGGCCTGCGGTATCGTCGGCACGATCTCCTGCCTTGCCATGGCGGCAGTCGCCGGCGGGCCGCCGGTGCTGCTCTATATCGCCGCAGCCTTCGTCGGCTCGGTCATCTTCCCGATCTATGCGCTGAACGTCGCCCATGCCAACGACCGGGCGCAGCCCGACGAATATGTCGAGGTCTCCTCGGGCATGATGATCGTCTACGGCGTCGGCACCATTTCCGGCCCCATCGTGGTCGGCCCGATCATGGACCGGTTCGGGCCGGGTTCGCTCTTCGTCGTGCTGGCCGCCTATTTCGTGCTCTACGGCGCCTATGCCGCCTGGCGCATCAGCCGGCGCGAGGAAAATGACGGCCTCGTGGTCAAGACCGACTATCAGGCAATGGCGGTGCAGCCGCTGGGCGCGGATGTTGCCGCGGCTGCGCTTCAACCGGACATGGCGACCGATGACCGCATCGAGGATACGACGACACCGGAATGGCGGTAGCGCCGGCCCTGCCCGTCCGCACTGCTTGCGGGCACAAAGTCGCTCCGCATGCCTGCTGGTGCCGACCTACCCCTGAAGGGCCTGGTGGCGCAGGGCCGCCCGACGTTTCAATTCGAGCTGATGCTCGCGCAGGATGACGAAGATGCCCGCGGCGACGACAATGGCCGTTCCGACGAGCATGGTCTCCGTCGGCACCTCGCCGAACACGAAATAGCCGATGATGAGGCCGAGCACGATCGAGATATATTCGAACGGCGCGATGGTGGAGACGTCGGCATATCGATAGCTCGCCGTCAGCAGCAGCTGCGCGATGCCGCCGCAGAAGCCGGCAAGCGCCATCAGGCCAAGCGACCGCCAGCCAAGCTCGATCCAGCCGAAGGGCAGCGTACCCAGCGAGAAGACCGAGGCGAACAGCGAGAAATAGAGCACGATGGTCGGCGTGCGCTCGGTCTGTACCAGCTTGCGCACCAGCACCATGGCAACGGAGCCGAGCACGGCAAAGGCCAGCATGGCAAGCGCCCCTTTTGCTTCCAACGAGCCGAAACCGCCTTCGCGGAACAGGGTCAGCCGCGGCCAGCTGATGATAGCGACACCGAGAAGCCCCACCAGCACCGCCGTCCAGCGATAGATGCCGACCTTCTCCTTTAGGAAGACCGCGGCGACGACCACGGTGACGAGCGGCAGCGCATAACCGAGCGCGATCGTTTCCGGCAATGGCAGGTGCACGAGGCCGTAGAAGCCGAAGCCCATCGACAGGATGCCGACGAAGCCGCGCTTGAAATGACCGAAGATGTCATTGGTGCGGAAGGCATCGCGCAGCTGGCCCTGCACGGCAAGGAAAACGATGATCGGCACCATGGCGAAAGCGGACCGCAGGAAGGTGATCTGCCCTGCCGGAATTTCTTTGCCCGCCGCCTTGATAAGAGCGGACATGCACAGGAAGATCACCACGGAAATGACCTTGAGCGAAATGCCCCGCATGGGGTTGGGGTACGTCATGTCCATGGAGAACTCTGCACGGCCGGCGGGCCATGGCATCAGGCGTTGAAGAGAGACCGGAGAACCGATTCAGGCTGGTGCCGAGTTTACCCGGATCGGTTGCCGGATGGGATCAATTCTGGTGATGCGTCACGGATAATTTTGATCGGATCCGCGATGGGATAGACTGTGCCGGGAAAGCACAAAATCGCAATTGGGGGTCCCGTGGAAATGAGATGTTAAGCCAATAAGCTTATCAATCCATGGAATTTGGGGGCAGACTGTCCGCGTTTCCCGTAGCGTTGTACGAAAACGATACGGCCCGGACGGCAACGAGCAGGACATATCCATGCGGACAGAGAACGGCCGGATCATTCATCTGGCAGATTATCGCCAGACCGACTTTGTTCTCGAGCGCGTCGATTTGACCTTCGAACTGGATCCGACGGAAACCAAGGTCGAGGCAAGGCTGATCTTCCATCGCCGCGAAGGCGCCGATCCCGCGGCACCACTGGTCCTCGACGGCGACGAGCTGGTGATGACCGGCCTGCTGTTCGACCAGATGGAGCTGGATGCCGCACGCTACGACGCCACGCCCGACAGCCTGACGATCCGCGACCTGCCGGCGACGGAACCCTTCGAAATCACCGTCACCACAATGATCAATCCGGAGGCCAACACCCAGCTGATGGGCCTCTACCGCACGAACGGCGTCTATTGCACCCAGTGCGAGGCGGAAGGTTTCCGCCGCATCACCTATTTCCCCGACCGGCCGGATGTGCTGGCCGTCTATACGGTCAACATCATCGCCGACAAGGCGAGCTGCCCGCTGCTCTTGTCCAACGGCAATTTCCTCGGCGGCGCCGGCTACGGCGAAGGCAAGCATTTCGCCGCCTGGTTCGACCCGCACCCCAAGCCCTCCTATCTCTTCGCGCTGGTCGCCGGCGATCTCGGCGTCGTCGAGGACACGTTCACCACGCTGTCCGGCCGCGAGGTGACGCTGAAGATCTATGTCGAGCACGGCAAGGAGCCGCGTGCGGCCTATGCCATGGACGCGCTGAAGCGCTCGATGAAATGGGACGAAGAGGTGTTCGGCCGCGAATACGACCTCGACATCTTCATGATCGTCGCCGTCTCCGACTTCAACATGGGCGCCATGGAGAACAAGGGGCTCAACGTCTTCAACGACAAATACGTGCTCGCCGATCCCGAGATCGCCACCGACCAGGATTATGCGAATATCGAGGCGATCATCGCCCACGAATATTTCCACAACTGGACCGGCAACCGCGTCACCTGCCGCGACTGGTTCCAGCTCTGCCTCAAGGAAGGTCTGACGGTCTACCGCGACCACGAATTCTCCGCCGACCAGCGCTCGCGCGCCGTCAAGCGCATCGCCGAGGTGCGGCACCTGAAGTCGGAACAGTTCCCGGAGGATGCCGGTCCCCTCGCCCATCCGGTGCGCCCGACGAAATACCGCGAGATCAACAACTTCTACACGACGACCGTCTACGAAAAGGGCTCCGAGGTGACGCGCATGATCGCGACCATTGTTGGGCGCGACGGCTTCAAGAAAGGCATGGATCTCTACTTCGAGCGCCATGACGGCGATGCCGCGACGATCGAGGACTTCGTCAAATGCTTCGAGGAGGCGAACGGCGTCGATCTCACGCAGTTCTCGCTCTGGTATCATCAGGCCGGCACCCCGCTCGTCAGCGTCTCGTCGAGCTACGACCAGGCGAAGGGCGAGTTCACGCTGTCGCTGGAGCAGATGATCCCGCCGACGCCCGGCCAGGGCACCAAGGAGCCGATGCACATTCCGCTGCGCTTCGGCCTCCTCTCCGCCGATGGCTCAGAGGCGCTCCCCAGCGCCGTCAGCGGCGCCGACGTGACCGGCGATGTGCTGCACCTGAAGGAACGCCGCCAGACGGTGAGCTTCTCCGGCATCGCCTCGCGCCCGGTCGTCTCGCTCAACCGCAGCTTCTCCGCACCGATCAACCTGCATTTCGAGCAGCCCCCCGCCGATCTCGCCCATATCGCACGCCACGACAGCGATCTCTTTGCCCGCTGGCAGGCGTTGAACGACCTTGCGCTGCCGAACCTCGTCGAGGCCGCCCGCAAGGCACGGGCCGGCGAAGCCATCGAAACGAACCCGGTCCTCACCGATACGCTGATCGCCATCGCAGGCGACGCGGCGCTGGAGCCGGCCTTCCGGGCGCAGGCGCTGGCGCTTCCCTCCGAATCCGACATTGCCCGCGAACTCGGCAGCAACAACGATCCGGACGCCATCCGCGCCGGCCGCGAGGCGGTGCTCGCCTTCGTGGCAAACCACGATCCCGCCGTCTTCACGACGCTCTTCGAAAGCCACCGCACCAGCGGCGCCTTCACGCCGGATGCGGCAAGCGCCGGCCAGCGGGCGCTGCGCAATGCCGCACTCGCTTATCTCGCCGTCTCCGACGGCACACCGGCCCGCGCCGCGGAAGCCTTCGCCGCGGCCGACAACATGACCGACCTCAGCGCCGCGCTCACTGTGCTCGCCCACCGCTTCCCGGACGCGCCGGAGACGACGGCGGCACTCGAAACCTTCCGCGCCCGCTTTGCCGACAATGCCCTCGTCATCGACAAGTGGTTCTCCATCCAGTCCACCATCCCCGGCGACGGTGCACTCGAACGCGTCAAGGCGCTGATGGAAAGCCCGCACTTCAACAAGGCGAACCCGAACCGCGTGCGCGCGCTCGTCGGCACCTTCGCCTTCTCGAACCCGACCGGCTTCAACCGGGCGGACGGCTCGGGCTACCGCTTCCTCGCAGAGCAGATCCTCGAGATCGACCCGAAGAACCCGCAGCTCGCCGCCCGCATCCTTACCTCCATGCGCTCCTGGCGAGCGCTTGAGGACGGCCGCTCGGACCATGCGCGCAACGCGCTGCGTACGATTGCGGCGGGCGAAAAGCTCTCCTCAGACGTTTCGGACATCGTGGAGCGCATGCTGAAGGGTTGAGTAGATAGCGTTTCCTCTCCGGCCGGCGGGCCGGAGGGGACGCGCATCCCGCGAACCGCCTCTCTGGCCACCGCAACCCCAATTTCCCAACCGTAATAATTGGTTAACAGTCCGTTACCTTTTCCTCTGGACAAGCCGAATCACAATTGATTCATTAGGGCAGATTCGGGCGAGCGGCGCGCCGAATCACGAGAGGGTACAAGGTTTAAGACTATGACGGACGCGCAACGAGGACGCGCAGCCGGCGGGTGGACTCACCTCAAATTTCCGGGAATGGCGGCCTGGGAAGATGAGTTGACGGGACAGGCGAAGATTTTCGCCGGGCCTGCCGCACGGCATTTGACACGGGCCGAGCCCGTGCTGAAGCGGTCGATACCGATCCTGATTATCGCCTTCCTGTTCGTGGTGGCCATCTCGCGTATGGCCGGCATCCTGGTCGAGCACGACCGGATGGAAACCAGCGTCAAGGACACGACCTCGCTGACGGCGATGGCCGTCGAGGCGGCGTTTTCCGGTCCGATGGCGGAAAGCCTTGCAAAGTCCGACCGCATGGCGGTCGAGGCGGCGCTGTCCCTGCATCTGCCGCAGGACCGCATGCAGGCGGGCGGGCTTGTCCTCTTCGTCGCGGAAAAGGGCCAGGTCTTCGGCGCCTCGCTGGGCGCGGCCCGCTATGTCGGCCTGTCGCTGGCGCGCTTTGCGCCGGAGCTCGCGGCAACCCAGTATTTCGGCGATCCGGCCGGCGTCTTCCGCGCCCGCATCGGCGATGAGGACTATTACGCCTCGCTCGTGCAGATGCCCAAGAAGGGCGGCTTCATCATCGTCGCCAATCCGCTCGGGCAGCTCGCGACGTTCTGGCGCGACGAGGTGGCGTTGAACGTCACGCTCTTCGCCGGCATTTCGGCGATCCTGCTCGTCATCCTCTATGCCTATTACATCCAGGCGAAGCGCGCGCGCGATGCGGATGCGATCTTCGCGGAATCGAACCTGCGCGTCGAGACGGCGCTCGCCCGCGGTCGCTGCGGCCTCTGGGATTTCGACCTGTCGAGCCGGCGGCTGTTCTGGTCGCGCTCCATGTACGAAATGCTCGGCATGCCGGCGCGGGACAGCGTGCTGTCCTTCGGCGATGCGGCGCGCCTGATGCATCCCGACGACGACGGCATCTACCAGGTGGCGCGCGCTGTGGCGCGCGGCGAGGCCAAGCAGGTGGACCAGGTGTTCCGCATGCGCCACGCCGAAGGCCACTATGTGTGGCTGCGTGCCCGCGCCCAGCTCATCCGCATGGCCTCCGGCCGCATGCACATGATCGGCATCGCCATGGATGTCACCGAGCAGCACCGGCTTGCCCAGCGCTATCAGGAGGCCGACCAGCGGCTTGCCGACGCCATCGAATGCACGTCCGAAGCCTTCGTCCTCTGGGACAAGAGCGACCGGCTCGTCATGTGCAATGCGCACTACCAGCAGGCCTACGGGCTTCCGGACGACGTGCTCGTTCCCGGCACGGAGCGGGCGACGGTGCACGCCGCCGCGGCCCGCCCGGTCATCGAGCGGCGCATCGCCGATGCCGACGGCACGGGTGCCTCGCAGACCAGCGAAGTGCAGCTTGCCGACGAGCGCTGGCTGCAGATCAACGAGCGGCGCACCCGCGACGGCGGCCTCGTCTCGGTCGGCACCGACATCACCATGATGAAGCGCCACCAGGTGCGGCTGCGCGAATCCGAACGCCGCCTGATGGCGACCATCGGCGACCTCTCGGCCTCCCGCGCCAAGCTGGAGCGGCAGAAGGCCGAGCTTTCCGTCGCCAATGCCAATTACCAGGCGGAAAAGGACCGCGCGGAGGCGGCCAACCGGGCGAAGTCCGAATTCCTTGCCAACATGTCGCACGAGCTGCGCACGCCGCTCAACGCCATCCTCGGTTTCTCCGAGATCCTGCAGAACCAGATGTTCGGTCCGCTCGGCTCGGACAAGTACCGCGAGTATTCCCGCGACATCCACGAAAGCGGCAAGCACCTGCTCAACGTCATCAGCGACATTCTCGACATGTCGAAGATCGAGGCCGGCCATATGCGCATCAGCTGCGAGACGGTCGACCTGTCGCCGCTGATCGAGGAGACGCTGCGCCTCACCATGCTGCAGGCGGAGAAGAAGCATATCGAAGTCCAGCAAACCTGCCCCGGCCATCTCCTGACCGTCGCCGACCGCCGCGCGATGAAGCAGATCCTGCTGAACCTCCTGTCGAACGCCATGAAGTTCACCAATGCAGACGGTAAGGTGAAGGTGCGGGCGCGCCGGGTGGACGGGGCCGTCACGCTGACGATCGCCGATACCGGCATCGGCATCCCGAAATCCGCGCTGCAGAAGATCGGCCAGCCTTTCGAGCAGGTGCAGAGCCAGTATGCCAAGAGCAAGGGCGGATCGGGCCTTGGCCTTGCCATCTCCCGCTCGCTCGCCCACCTGCATGGTGGCGCCATGCGCATCTATTCCGTCGAGGGCAAGGGCACGATCATCTCCGTGCGCATCCCCGACCGGGAACGGCTGGCGGCACTGCATCTCGCAGCGGCCTGAGGGTAAGGTCAGGGGGTGGCTACCCCTTGACCGTCGCCTGAAAGATCTTCCGCACCGCCTTGGAGACCCGGCGGATATCCGCCTCCAGCGTGCGCATATCGGGGCAGTCGCCGGCGCGGCAAACGAGGTCGACGAGGCCGGCGGGCGCCTCCTTCGGGTCGAAGCCGCCATCGACGCAGAGACGCACGATCTGGGAGATCTCGGTGTAGAGGGTGAGCGCCCGCTGCACCGTGTCGAGGTCGTTGGGGTCCATCATGCTCTGTCCGAGCAGAGCCAGCGCATCGCCGGTCGGCAGCGCCCCTTCCGGCGATGCCGCGCCCCGCACTGGCGCCACGAGCGCGAGGAACTGCGCGATGAACTCGATATCGATCAGCCCACCGGCGATGAGCTTCAGGTCCCAGATGTCCTTCGGCGGCTTCTCCTGATCGATCAGCGTTCGCATCTCGGCCACATCCTTGGCGACCTTGCCGGTATCGCGCTTGCGGCCGAGCACGGTGCGGAAGATCTCTTCCGCCTGCCGCATCAGGCTCTCGTCGCCGCACAGCACGCGGGCACGGGTCAAAGCCATGTGCTCCCAGGTCCAGGCCTCCTCCGCCTGATACTTTGCGAAGGAGGTGATACGGGTGGCGACCGGCCCCTTGTTGCCGGAAGGGCGCAGCCGCATGTCGACCTCGTAGAGCACGCCTTCGGCGGTCGGCGCGGAGAGCGCCGCGATCAACCGCTGCGTGATGCGGGTGAAATACTTCATGTTGTCGAGCGGCTTGGCACCGTCCGATTCGAAGGCGTCGCTGTCATGGTCGTAAAGCAGGATCAGGTCGATATCCGAGCCTGCCGTCAGCTCGAAACTGCCGAGCTTGCCCATGCCGACCAGCGCGACGCGCCCGCCCGGGAACTTGCCGTGCGCCGTCTCCACTTCCTCCAGCACCGCCTTGAAGGCCGCCTGGACGATGAGATCGGCCACATGGGTGAAGGCGCGGGCGGCCTGCTTTCCCGTGATCGCGCCGGTTAGAAGGCGGATGCCGATAAGGAAGCGCTGCTCGGCGGCGATGATGCGCAGGCGGTCGAGGATTTCCTCGTAGTGCCGTGCGCCGGAGACGAAGCCGTCGATGCGCTCGGAAAGATAGGTGCGGGTCGGCAGTTCGGCGAGAAGCCCCGGATCGAGCATGCCGTCGAAGACATGGGGCTTTGCCGCAATCACTTCGGCAAGCCGCGGCGCCGACGACATGATGTTGACGATGAGGGAGAGCAGTGCCGGGTTGTTGCCGAGCAGCGAGAAGAGCTGGATACCCGCAGGCAGGCCGGAAATGAAATTGTCGAAGCGCAGCAGCGCCTCGTCCGCCCGTTTGCTCTCGCCGAAGACGCGCAGCAGCTCCGGCGTCAGTTCCGTCAGCCGCTCGCGCGCCTCGACGGACTGCGTGGCGCGGTAGCGACCATAGTGCCACGTGCGGATGGTGCGGGAAATATCGGCGGGGCGCTCGAAGCCGAGGCGCTTCAGCGTCTCCAGCGTGTCCGGATCGTCCTTCTGGCCGGTGAAGACGAGGTTGCCGGTCTCCGAGGAGAGTTTTGCCTCCTGCTCGAAGAGCGCCGCATACCGCCGCTCCACGGTCTTCAGCACCTCGACCAGCCGCGCGGAAAACGCCGCCGTATCCGCAAAGCCCAGCATATAGGCGATGCGCTTCAGTTCGGCCTCGGTTTCCGGCAGCACATGGGTCTGCTCGTCGCGCACCATCTGGATGCGGTGCTCGACATCGCGAAGGAACCAGTAGGCCTCCGTCAGCTCCGCCGCCGTCGCGTCGTCGATCCAGCTCGCCCTCGCAAGTTCCGCCAGCATCGGCTCGGTGGCGCGCAGGCGCAGCGCCGGAACGCGCCCCCCGGCGATCAGTTGCTGGGTCTGTACGAAGAATTCGATCTCGCGAATGCCGCCGCGGCCGAGCTTGACGTTGTGGCCCTTCACCGCGATCTCGCCATGCCCCTTGTGCACATGGATCTGCCGCTTGATCGAATGGATGTCGGCGATCGCCGCATAGTCGAGATACTTGCGGAAGACGAAGGGGGTGAGCTCCTTGAGGAAGGCCTCGCCGGCCTTGAGGTCGCCGGCAATCGGCTTTGCCTTGATGAAGGCGGCGCGCTCCCAGTTCTGCCCCCTGCCCTCGTAGTAGAGCATCGCCGAATCGACAGAAATGGCGAGCGGCGTCGCGCCCGGATCCGGCCGCAGGCGCAGATCCGTGCGGAAGACATAACCGTCCGCCGTGCGCTCCTGCATGATGCGGATCAGGCGGCGAACGAGGCGGGAAAAAGTCTCGACAGCCTCGCTCGGATCGACCGCGATCCCGGCCATCGGATCGAAGAAGACGACGAGGTCGATGTCGGAGGAATAGTTGAGCTCCGCTGCACCCAGCTTGCCCATGCCGAGCACGATGAGGCCCGATCCTTCGCTCGGTCGGGCGGGATCGGGCAGCTTCAGCTTGCCGCTCTCATGCGCCGAGAGCAGAAGGTAGTCGATGGCGGCTGACGTCGTCGCCTCGGCAAGCTCCGTCAGCAGCGCCGTGGTGCGCCGCGCGTCGAAAATGCGGGCAAGATCGGCAAGGGCGGTGAAGAAGGCGACCTCGCGCTTGGCGCGGCGCAGCCGCGTCATCAGCACCGCCTCCGTCACCTCGCCGCCCTCGGCCTGCCAGGCACTGCGGGCGCGGTCGATGGCAGTGCTCACGGCAGGCAGGATCGGCTCTTCGAGCGCGCGGGCGAGCAGGCCGGGATCGATGCGGGCCGTGTCGCGCAGATAGGGCGACAGTGACAGGGTCGCAACGATGAAGTCCTTGAGCGGCCCCTCTTCGCCGAGAAGCCGTGCGATGGCTGCGTGCTCCTTGCCCCAGTCCTTGAGATCGGACAGGACCGACTTGACCTCCGTCTGGCTGAGAGCCCGCACTGGGCTGGCCGAAAGATCGGAAAACCGCGTCGTTTCCGCTGCGCTCATGATGCCTCCTCACCGCATCCGACCGGAAAGGCCGGCGCGAAGAGGTGTATCAGTCCGCAACGACGGGGAAAACCATCCTGACCGTCAGCCCCCGATTGTTTTCCCGTTCCGGATGGGTCGCGTCGAGTTCAAGGCGGCCATGGTGCATTTCCATGACCGCGCCGGCCAGCGAAAGGCCAAGGCCCGTGCCGGGCTTGGAGCGGCTGGCATCGAGCCGCACGAAACGCTTCACGACATCCTCGCGCTTGTCGTCGGGCACGCCCGGGCCGCTGTCGGCGACCGAGAGCACGACATCACCCTGCCGCCGCTCGAGGAAAATGCGGATCTCGGGCTCGCCGCCGCTGCCCTCGGCATATTTGATCGCATTGTCGATGAGATTGCCGAGCGCCTGGCCGACGAGCTCCCGATTGCCCTTGACCTCGATACCGTCGGCAATGTCCGTCACCAGCTTCAGGCCGCTGTCCTCGGCCACCGGCTCGTAGAGTTCCGCGCTGTCCTGGGCGATGCCGCTGATGTCGATCGCGCTCATCTCCGCCGGCGCCTGGCCCGCCTCGACGCGGGAAATCATCAAGAGCGCGTTGAAGGTGCGGATGAGCTGATCGGATTCCCCGATCATTTCCTCCAGCGCCGCGCGGTAGTCGGCCCGCTCGCCGCCGGCAAGCGCCGCCTCCGCCTTGTTGCGCAGCCGGGTCAGCGGCGTCTTCAGGTCGTGCGCGATGTTGTCGGAGACCTGCTTGAGGCCTTCGCCGAGTTTCTCGATACGGCCGAGCATGGTGTTGAGCGATTCCGACAGGCGGTCGAACTCGTCGCCCGAGCCGCTGGTCGGCAGCCGCTGAGAGAGGTCGCCCGCCATGATGCGCTGGCTCGCGCCAGACATGCGGTCCATGCGCTTCAGCGCATTGCGCCCGATCAGGTACCAGATGGCGAGCGCCCCGAAGCCCATGACGCCGAGCGCCACCATCAGCGCCTGGCGCACGAGATAGCGGAAATTCTCCGGCTCGCCGAGGTCGCGGCCGACGAGCACACGCAGGCCGTTGGAGAGCACGATGACCTGCGCATAGGCCATCGGCCGGTTGCTGCCGCGCGCCTCTTCCTGGTAACGCTGGTAGCGGAAGGGCGTCTCCGTCCAGCCCTCCGTGTCGAGCACGCCGGGCTGGAGCGAGGCGACGTTGCCAGCCAGAACCTCGCCCGTCGGGCTCGCGATGATATAGAGGTTGGCGCCCGGCTGGCGGGCCCGCCGCTCGAGCGTACGCAACAGGCCGTTCATGCCGTTGCTGTCGAAGATTCGCTCGATCTGCTCGACTTCCTGTGCCACCGCCTCGCGCATCTGCTGGCGCAGGAGCCGTTCCGACATGGAGGAGACGTAGAAGACGAGAAAGGCCGCACAGATGGCGAACAGCAGCAGATAGACCGCGGAAAGCCGGACCGCGGTCGTGCGATAAAGGGCGGTCAGCCTGCCGAGCAGTCGATGCATGGGGTCAGCCCGCCGCCTCGTCCTTCATCATGTATCCCGCGCCGCGCACGGTGCGCAGCAGCGGCTGGTCGAAGTCCTTCTCGATCTTCGAGCGCAACCGCGAGACATGGACGTCGATGACGTTGGTCTGCGGGTCGAAATGGTAGTCCCAGACATTTTCCAGCAGCATGGTGCGCGTTACGACCTGACCGGCATTCTTCATCAGATACTCGAGCAGGCGGAACTCGCGCGGCTGGAGCAGGATCTCCTTGCCGCCACGCTTGACCGTGTGGGACAGCCGGTCGAGTTCCAGATCGCCGACGCGGTAGACCATGTCCTGCTCCGGCGTACCCTTGCGGCGCCCGAGCACTTCCACACGGGCCAGGAGCTCGCTGAAGGCATAGGGTTTCGGCAGATAGTCGTCGCCGCCGGCACGCAGCCCCGTCACACGGTCGTCGACCTGGCCGAGTGCGGAGAGGATGAGCACGGGCGTATGGATGTTGCGGCGGCGCAGCTCCGAGATCAGCGACAGGCCGTCGCGGCGCGGCAGCATGCGGTCGATGACAAGGACGTCATAGCTGTTCTCGGTGGCGAGGAAGAGACCGCTTTCACCGTCGCTCGCGTGGTCGAGCACGATGCCCGCCTCGCGAAAGGCCTTCGAGAGATAGGCGGCCGCCTCCAGATCGTCTTCCACAATCAATATCTTCATCGTCAGGACCTTACAGCATGTTCGGCAGGACTTGGCCAGAGCGCCATCGTCCGGATACGGCAGCGCCGCGAAACCTTGCGATTTCGCGGCGCCGTCAAGCGGGATTGCGGAACCGCTCAGCCCTGGTCGATCGGCAGGGCCAGGAAGCGGCTGCCGTCATTGGTCTCGATCTGGAACAGCGCCTTGGAGCGGCCGTCCTTGCGGGCGCCATCGAGAACCTTCACCACGTCATCGGCCGATTTGACCGGCTGGTTGTTGACCGAGGTGATGCGGTCGCCCTGCTTCAGGCCGCGGTCGCTGGCGTCGGAGTCCGGATCGACGGAGGAAACCGTCAGGCCCTTGTCGTCAGGGGTGACCGAAATGCCGAGATCGGCAAGCGCCTGCTCGGCAGCCGGGGCTTCCGGTTCGGCTTCCTCGGCGCCCGTTGCTGCCTGGATCTGTTCGCCGGCCAGCGTGCCGATCTCGACCGGGATCGTCTCGGACTTGCCGTCACGCCAGACCGAAAGGTCGACCTTCTTGCCGGGCGCGATGTCGGCGACGCGGCGGGCAAGGTCACGCGGATCCTTGATCGGCTCGCCGTCGAGCGCCGTGATCACGTCACCCTTCTTGATGCCGGCCTTGGCGCCGGGCGAATCGGCCTGCGGCTCGACGACCAGCGCACCGGCGGCGTCCGCAAGGCCGAGCGAGTCGGCAATGTCGCGGCTCACCGGCTGGATCTGCACGCCGAGCCAGCCGCGGTCGACCTTGCCGTCCTTCATCAGGTCGGCGACGACGCCCTTGGCGACGGATGCCGGAATGGCGAAGGCGATGCCGACATTGCCGCCCGACGGCGAGAAGATCGCGGTGTTGATACCGACGACCTGGCCGTTGAGGTTGAAGGTCGGGCCGCCTGAATTGCCGCGGTTCACGGCGGCGTCCACCTGCAGGTAGTCGTCATAGGGGCCGGAGCCGATGTCGCGGCCGCGGGCCGAGATGATGCCGGCCGTCACCGTGCCGCCGAGGCCGAACGGGTTGCCGACGGCAACGACCCAGTCGCCGACACGGATCTGGCTGTCATCGGCGAAGCTCACATAGGTGAACTTGCGCTTGTCCTTCTCCTCGACCTTCAGCACGGCAAGGTCCGTACGGCTGTCCTTGCCGACGAGCTTGGCATTGAGCTCCGTGCCGTCGTTCATCACGACGGTGAAAGCGCTGCCGTCATTGACGACATGGTTGTTGGTGACGATGTAGCCGTCTTCGGAGATGAAGAAGCCGGAACCCTGCGAGGTCGGGCGCAGGTGTGGCTTGCGGTCACGGCCGCGACGGTCGCCGCGTTCTCCGAAGCGACGATCCGGCCCACGGTCGCCCTGGAACTGGTCGGGGCCGCCGAATTCACGGAAGAAACGCTTCAGCGGGTGATCGTCGGGAAGCTCGTCGAGGCCCCGGCCACCGAAGTTGAAGCTGAAATTGCTCTCGTCATTGGCCGGCTTGATGTCGGACTGGACGCGAACGGAAACGACGGCCGGCGAGACGGCCTCCACGACATCGGCGAAGCTCGCAACCTGCGGACCCTGCACCGACACGGCTTGTGCAAAACTCTCGGTGACGCGCGCGGGAATGCCGGTGGCAAGCATGACGGCCGCAAGCCCGGCGACGGTGGTCGTCCTCAGGACGGTCTTGAGACCCGGACGGAATGCGGAAATCTTGGACATTCTTTGCACCTTTTCTCTCACTTCATGGCTGCGTTTGGCAGCGGATGAGCAAGAGATAGGCGCCTGCACATTACAGCACACTATCCGCCGCATGAATTTTTGGTAATGTTGGACAATTCCGGGCGCGGACGCCTATTCCCCCTTGAGGGCGCGTTCCAGTTCTGCTTTTTCCGCCTCGGAAAGCGGCGTTCCCGTCGGCTTTCCGCCGCGCTTGCGCACGAAGAGCACCATCGCTGCCGCGCCCGCGAGGAAGAGTACGATCGGCGCGCCCCACAGGAGCAGCGTCTCGCCGCGCAGCCGCGGGTTCAGCAGTACGAACTCGCCATAACGCGAGACGACGTATTCGATCACCGCCTCGTCGCTGTCGCCGTTCTTCAGCCGCTCGCGCACGAGAAGCCTTAGGTCGCGGGCAAGCTCCGCATTGGAATCGTCGATCGACTGGTTCTGGCAGACCATGCACCGCAGTTCGGCCGAAAGCGCCCGCGCGCGCGCCTCCAGCGCCGGATCGGCCAGCACCTCGTCCGGATTGACCGCAAAGGCGGGAGCCGAGGCGAGCAGGAAGGCCGAGGCGAGGAGCAGGCGGCGCATCATTCCGCCGCCTCCAGCACGGGCTTGACCTTGCGCACCTTCTGCGGCGCGCCGACGCGCAGTCGCCGGTCGCACAGGGAGACGATGCCACCCGCCATCATGATCAGCGTGCCGATCCAGATGCAGAGGATCATCGGCTTCCACCAGACGCGCACGACGATGCCGCCGTCGGCCATCGCATCGCCGAGCGAAACATAGAGCTGGCTGAGCCCGAAGGTGCGGATGCCCGCTTCCGTCGTCGGCATGCGGCGAGCGGTATAGAGCCGCTTGGACGACCAGACGTCGGTAACGACGACACCGCCGCGCGCCACCGTGAAATGGCCCGATTCCTCGGAATAGTTCGGCCCCTGCCCGCGGCGCATGCCGTCGAAAGTCAGCGTATAACCGCCAGCCTCGATCTGCATGCCGGGTTTCATCTCGACGACATGCTCCGTCTCGAAGGCCGTCACCGCGATGACGCCGACGACCGTCACGCCGACACCGATATGCGCGAGCGCCGTGCCGAAGGCCGAGCCCGGCAGGCCGATGAAGCGGCGGAAGGCGACATTGCGCGCCACCTTGCCGACGCCGGCGCGCAGCCACAGGTCGGTAATCGCACCGGCGATCATGTAAAAACCGATGGCAAGGCCGAAATAGGCAAGCACCGGCCCGCCGTTCTGGATGTAGAGGACCACCGCCGCGAAGACGAGGCCGATTCCCGCCGCCGCAAAGAGGCGCTGGCCGGCGGCAAACACGTCGCCCCGCTTCCAGGCGAGCAGCGGACCGAACGGCACCGCCAGCAACAGCGGCAGCATCAGGAGGCCGAAGGTGAGGTTGAAGAAGGGCGGGCCGACGGAGATTTTTTCGCCCGTAAGCGCCTCAAGCACCAGCGGATAGAGCGTGCCTGTCAGCACCGTCGCCGCCGCGGTCGTCAGGATCAGGTTGTTGAGAACGAGCGCGCCTTCGCGCGAGATCGGCGCGAAAAGTCCGCCGGCCTTCAGCGTCGCCGCCCGGAAGGCGAAGAGCGACAGCGCGCCCCCGATGAAGAAGACGAGGATGGCGAGGATGAAGACGCCGCGCGTCGGATCTGTCGCGAAGGCATGCACCGAGGTGAGCACGCCGGATCGCACCAGGAAGGTGCCGAGCAGCGACATGGAGAAGGTGAGGATCGCCAGCAGCACCGTCCAGATCTTCAGCGCCTCGCGCTTTTCCATGACGAGAGCCGAATGCAGCAGCGCCGTGCCGGCGAGCCAGGGAATGAAGGAGGCGTTCTCCACCGGGTCCCAGAACCACCAGCCGCCCCAGCCGAGTTCGTAATAGGCCCAGTAGGAGCCCATCGCGATGCCGGCGGTGAGGAAGCTCCAGGCTGCCAGCGTCCACGGCCGCACCCAGCGCGCCCAGGCCGCATCGATCCGCCCGTCGATCAGCGCCGCGATGGCGAAGGAGAAGCTGACGGAGAAGCCGACGTAACCGAGATAGAGCAGCGGCGGGTGGATGGCGAGGCCGATATCCTGCAGCACCGGATTGAGGTCCTGCCCCTCGGCAGGCGCCGGCTGGAGACGCAGGAACGGGTTGGAGGTAAGCAGGATGAACAGCGCGAAGGCCGTCGAGATGAGGCCCTGCACGGCCAGCACGTTGGCGCGCAGCCGCTCCGGCAGATTGGCGCCGAAGGTGGCGACGAGCGCGCTGAAGAAGACGAGGATGAGGAGCCAGAGCAGCATCGAGCCCTCATGGTTTCCCCAGACCCCGGTGATCTTGTAGATCATCGGCTTCAGCGAGTGCGAATTCTCCCAGACATTGCCGACCGAGAAATCCGAGACGACATAGGCGAAGGTCAGCACCGAGAAGGAGAAGAGCACAAGGAGGAAGCCGGCCATGGCCGCGGCGGGCGCCACGGCCATCAGCGCGCGGTCATTGCGGATCGTGCCGACCAGCGGCAGGATCGACTGGACGATGACGGTCGCCAGCGCGAGGATGAGGGCATAGTGTCCAAGCTCGATGATCATTTGATCGTTTCCTTGCCGGAAAGTTCGACGCCCTGCGCCTTCAGGCGGTCCGCGACGTCCTTGGGCATGTAGGTCTCGTCATGCTTGGCGAGCACCGTGTCGGCGATAAAGAGCCCGTCCGTACCGAAGGCGCCTTCCGCCACCACGCCCTGCCCCTCCCGGAAGAGGTCCGGCAGGATGCCCGTATAGGTCACCGGCACCGTCGAGAGCGTATCCGTCACCGTAAAGGTGATGGTGGAGCCCTCGCCGCGCTTGACCGTGCCGGCCTCCACGAGCCCGCCAAGGCGGATGCGCGTTCCCGGCGGGACATTGGCCTTGGCGAGATCGCCGGGCACATAGAAGTAGGCGATGGACTGGCTGAAGGCGAACATGACGAGCAGCACCGCCGCCACCAGGAAGGCGATACCGCCGCTTATCACTGCCAGACGTTTCTGCTTGCGAGTCATGGTCCGCTGCCCTCAGCCGAAATCGATAGGTCCCGGGCAAGCGCCAGAAGCTGTTTGCCGTTGTCGCTGTCGGCCGGGAAGGTCTTCAGCGCCGTCTGTAACGCGGCTTCGGCCTTCGGCCTTTGATCCAGCACAACATAGGAACGGATGATGCGCGTCCATCCTTCGATATTATCAGGGTTCTCCTGAAGTTTCGCCGCAAGGCTCTCCACCATGCCGGCGATCATCTGCTGGCGGTCGCCCGCCGACAGATCCTGCGCCGCCGCCACGTCGTCGGCGGTCGGATTGCCGAGGGCGCCGGCAACCGCCCCGCCCTCTCCCCCGGCAAGCCCGGCTATATGCCGGTTGACGAGCGGCAGCCAGGGCGCATCGGCCGGCGCTTCCTTCACCATTGCCTCGAAGGCGGCGCGCGCCTCGGCGCGCTTGCCCTCCTGCTCCAGCGCCAGCGCCAGATAATATTCGGCACGCGGATTGTCCGCCTTCAGCGCCAGCGACTGCTCCAGCCGGGCACGCGCCTCGGCGGTCACGATGCCGTTCGACTGGGCGATCAGCGTTTCCGCATAGCCGTCCAGCCGTTCCGGCGTCGGCCCGAGCAGGCGGATCGCCTGGGAGAAGGCATTTGCCGCATCCTCCACCCGGCCGCTGCGATAGTAGATCGGCGCCAGAAGATCCCAGCCCGCGCCGTCGTCCGGATTGCGCGCCAGGTGGTTCTCCGCCTTGGCGATCAGGACGGAAATGTCGTTGCCGGGATTGGCAAGGCGCTCTGCGAGCGGCTGGGCCGGAAGATCCGGCCGGCCGGTCGCGATGTAAAGACAGAGCCCGATGGCGGGCAGAAGGAGAATCACGAAAGCCTGCGCCAGCCGGTTTCTGCGCTCGGCGGGGCTTACCCTGCCCTTCGCCTCGGCCTTGCTGGCGGCGATCAGCCGGCGCGCGACCTCCGCGCGGGCAAGCTCGGCCTCGGTCGCGCCGATAAGCCCGGTCGCCTCGTCGCGCCTCAGTTCTTCAAGCTGGTCGCGATAGACCTCGACGTCATGGCCGGCATCGTCCGCGGCCACCACGGGGCGGCGCAGCAAGGGGAGAAGGAGGACGGCGGCCACGGCGGCCGTCATGATGGCGACGAGAATCCAGAAAAACATGACCGTTCAAATACTGGAACGCGCGAACGTTTCCAATTCCCCAGGGAACGATGACGTGAATTTGAGGCGTTTCGCCGCAACCGTCGAACGATCAGGCTTGCGTTTACGCATTTCCAGCCGAAGCGGCGCCGATCAGGGCGAAAGGCCTCGCATCCTTCCGGCAACGGGAGGCCGCCGGAAACAGGAGGCTATGACAGCGGCGCCCAGGCCCCGTCCGCATTGCGGCAGGCCGCGCCGCGCGTCGCGGTGTCCCGGCCCTCTACGGTCACCGTATGGCTGTACTGCCGGCAGTTCTGCGAGCCGACCTGATAGGGCGCAGCCGCGACCACCGATCCGCCGACGCCCTTGCCCCGCCAGACGACGGGCTGGCCGCCGGGCGCCGCTTCCAGCGCGCGGTATTCGGCTTCCAGCGCCCGCTGCATATCCGCCTTGGAGAGCTGGGCGCCACCGGCATTGCGGCTGACGAGCCCACCCTGCAGCGCCGTGATGTAAACACCCGCACCGGCTGCAACAGGCTTACCACCGGTGCCGGCCGCGCCGCCCGATGTGGTCGTGCATCCCGAAACCGTCGCTGTTGCCAGAAGGAAGGGGAAAAAGGCGCCGCGCAAACCCGTCTTCATCCGCTGGGACCGTCTCTCTTCATGAGAGAGCGCCTTCACCCGCCGGCGAAAACGCTCTAGCTTTCCGTTTCCACGCAAACGCGGTTGCAAAACCGCCGCGCGCTCCTGTTGGTCTGGTCCCGGAAGCGACACGCCCTCCCGGCACTTCGTCCACGTCGCGATCCTCATATTCGCGAGCCCCTCCCTTGTTGCATTGTCCGCCGCCTCAGGCAACATCCTTTGTGACGGCCGGCAGCACGAGCCGCGCCAGCAACCCGCCGCGCGGTCCGCGCGAAAGCCCGAAGGTTCCCTGGTACTCCGAGGCGATCTCGCTGACGATGGAGAGGCCGAGCCCGGTGCCCGGCTTGCTCTCGTCGAGCCGCTTGCCGCGTTTCATCGCCTCGCGAATCTCGTCCGGCTCCAGCCCCGGCCCGTCGTCCTCCACCTCGATGACGATCCAGTTCTTGCGCGCATCGTCGTTGCCGCGCACCTCGGCAGGCGCCATGGAGGCGCGCACGGCCACCGTCGTGCGGGCGTACCGCGCGGCATTCTCCAGGAGGTTGCCGACGGTTTCCTCGACATCCTGCTGTTCCATCGCCAGAACCAGCCCGGGCGGGTCGACGGTCAGCGGAAACTGCCTCTCGGCATTGAGCCGCCGCATCACGCGCACCAGCCGCTCCAGAACGGCCTGCGTCTCGGTGCGCGCCAGCACGGATTCGCGCTGGGCGGCGATGCGGGCGCGGTTGAGATAGGATTGCACCTGGCTCTGCATGGCTTCGGCCTGCGTGCGGACGAGATCGCCCTGCGGGGCGGCGAGCAGCCGCGCCTCATTGAGGAGAACCGCAATCGGCGTCTTCAGGGAGTGCGCAAGGTTGCCGACCTGCATGCGCGCCCGCTCGACGATGCGCCGGTTGCTGTCGATCAGCGCATTCACCTCGCTCGCGAGCGGCAGGATTTCCCGCGGGAAATCGCCGTCGAGCTGCTCGCTCTCCCCCGCGCGGATCTTCTCCAGTGCCTTGCGCGCCCGGTCGAGCGGCTTCAGGCCGATAAGGATCGCCGCCGCGTTGAGAAGCAGACTGCCCACGCCGAAGCCGGCCAGCGCCAGATAGAGGCTCCCGGAGAAGTCATCAATATCGCCCTCCAGCACATCGCGGTTGCCGATGACGCGGAAGCGTGCCGTGCGCCCCTCATCGTCGAGCACCACTTCCGTCTCGCCCACCTCCACCTCGTTACCGAAGGAGTCGATGGTCGTATAGAAGCGCTCGTAGCGCGTATCGAAGGGGATGCTGTCGGTATCGGGAATGGGGATGCTCCCCGTTCCGAGCGAGGAAGAGGTCAGCGTCTCGCTCGCCAATGCCCCGCCGATCGGCTCGACCACCCAGTACCAGCCCGATTGCGGCTGGAAGAAGCGCAGGTCCCCGAGCTGCGGCGTGCCGGTCAGCCGCGTCTCCTCGTCCGCCGAAACGGAATTGATGACGTTGTAGAGCTGCGCGCGCAAAAGATCGCGAAAACTCTTCTCCGCGCTCTGGCGGTAGAGCGTCGAGATGACGACGGCGATGACGATGAGCGCGACCGCTGCCCAAAGCGAGGCGAGAAGAAGAACGCGGAAAGTGAGCGAGCGGGAGCGCCTGGCCTTATTTGCCATTGGCGGGGGCTTGCATCCGGTAGCCGAGGCCGCGCACAGTCTCGATCAGGTCGACGCCGATCTTCTTGCGCAGGCGCCCGACGAAAACCTCGATCGTATTGGAATCACGGTCGAAATCCTGATCGTACATGTGCTCGACCAGTTCCGTGCGCGACACCACCTCGCCCATATGGTGCATGAGGTAGGAAAGCAGCCGGTATTCATGCGAGGTCAGCTTCAGCGTCTCGCCATTGACGGTTGCCTTGGAGCCCTTCGTGTCGAGCCGCACCGGCCCGCAAACGATGTCAGGGCTCGCATGGCCCGCTGCGCGGCGGATCAGCGCGCGGATGCGGGCCAGCACCTCCTCGACATGGAAGGGCTTGGCGACATAGTCGTCGGCGCCGGCATCGATGCCGGCCACCTTGTCGCTCCAGCGGTCGCGGGCGGTGAGGATGAGGACAGGCATCGTCTTGCCGTCGGCACGCCATTTTTCAAGAACGGTGATCCCGTCCATTTCCGGCAGGCCGATATCGAGGATGATGGCATCATAGGGTTCGGTATCGCCGAGATAGTGGCCTTCCTCGCCATCGAAGGCCTGGTCCACCACATAGCCTGATTCCTTCAAGGCCTCGCTGAGCTGCCGGCTCAGGTTGACATCGTCCTCGACCACCAGGATGCGCATTCGCCCTCTTTCCTATCTCACTCATTCCATCACGAAGGCCGAAGGCCTTACATCGGCACGCGCACGGTCACCTTGCGCGGCCGGGCATTGCCCTTGCCGGGCACGAGCACCGTCACCACGCAGGTATCGCCCTTCGGCTGCGCCGAGAGCAGTTCGCCCCCCGTCTGGGAAACCACCTGCGCAGCCGCGTCGCTGCAATCGCCGGCGACCTCGACGACATCCCGTATGGTGCCCGTCTCGACGGGACCCGGGAGGATCATGCTGGCCGCAAGGGCGGTTATGAGAAGTGGCGAGGCCATGAATGTACTTTCGGGTGTGGATCAGTGTGATGCAAGCAATAAACGATCCACGCTGAATGGCAAATGAATGCCTTGTGGATCGTCAAGCCGCCTCACCGCACGCGCCGGCGCGCCAAAATCCGCCCGTAGAGCGCCACAAGCCCGCCCAGCGTGCCCACCGCCGCCACGAGGAGATCGGCCAGTTCCCCCTCGTCCCCGGCCGTCACCTCGACACCCGCTGCATTGGCAAGCGAAGCGAGGATCGCGACCAGCGCCCCCCAGACGGTGCGCGACTGATACCAGGCTTTCGCGTCGTCATTCATCGGAGTTCCTTTCCGTCAAAGGGTGATCGTCGCGCGTGCCGGCAGGCCAAGCGGGATGGCCCGGCCGAGCTGGCGCACGCGGATGGAGAGCGCCGCCTGCGGCGCCCCGAAATCGGCAAGCTCCTGGACAACGGGATAGGTGAAGGCCGGCGCCGAGGTCTCGACGCTTCGCACCGCGGTCTCGCCCGAGAGGATATCGAGACGGTAGGCCTCCACCGGCTCGTTGAGCGGGATCTCGGCAGCCAGCCAGCTGTCCGAATCGATCCGCCCGCGCCGGATCCACGAGAGGCGCACGGCACCGTCGAGGTTCCGCTGGCCGCGCAGATGCACCGGCGCCAGGGGCGTCAGCGCCCGCTCCCCGCCGGCAAAGACGAACGGTCCCGCCTGCCCCGGCGTCATGCCGACAGGCTCGACCAGCCAGTTCGATGGCCGCCCCACCTCCTCCACGTCGAGGCCGAGCGGCACGACGGCATCGTCCAGCACCACCGCCCGCGCGCCCACTGCATGGCCGGACGCCATGGCGTCCTCCGTGCCATGGAGGGCACGCAGCAGCCCGGTGAGCCGCCACCGCCCCGGCGCGATCTCGCTCGCCCCGGCAAAGCCGATGATTTCCCAAGGCCCATTGCCGGCCCTGATCGCAAGCCGGTTGGCACCGTTCAGCATGGCAAGCGTCTCCACCGCGGAAAGCCCGCCGAAGGGCAGGTCGAGCACGACCGCCCGCCCCGGATCGAATCGCCCGACGACGCCCGCCGCCAGCGGTGCGACCAACGTGCCGATCCGCGCCGGCCGGTCCAGCCGCACGCGGCTGCGGTAGCCCTCGCTGCCTCCGGAACTCGACACGATCATCGATCGCCACGGCTGCGCATAGGCTGCGACACGCGCAAAGTCCTGCGCCCCGCCCGACCCGAGGACCGGCAGATCGAGAAAAACGACGTCCGGCGCAAAGCCATCGCCCGGCCCCGGTCCCGCGCCGCCGACCGGCCGCCCGCGGCCGTCCAGCAGCAATGGCGCCGGGCTTTCCCCGGCCGCGATCGCCCGCGCCTCCACCTCGCGCACCAGCCCGTCGGTGATGCCGGTGACGAGGAAGCGCCCTTCCGGCCCGTCAGCCAGCCGCACGATGTCGCCCGGCGTCACGCCCATCGCCGTCGGCGGCAGGCGGAAGGTGAGGCGCCGCTGCCCGGCCCGCTGGTCACGGAGCGCCGCCTCGACGCTTGCCGCGGCCGCCCCCGCATGCAGCACCGCCGGCAGCGCCAGCCGCAACACGCGATCGTTCTCCCCCGCCATGCGGCGCGAACGCGCCGTCACGCGCGCATAGGTACCCGAATCGTCGAAATGATCGAGGATCGCCTCGCCCGCAAAATCGCTGAGATGCCCGCGGCTCTCCTCGAACAGCGCCTCCTCCGGCCGTTCGGCAAGCACGCTGATCTCCGCCGGTGGCAATGCAGATTTCAGCCGCGAGCGGAAGACGAGCCTGCCGTTCGCCTCCAGCGCATCGATCTGGAACGCCTCCATCAGCGGCTCGATCAGGGCGCGCGCCGAGGTCTGGTCGGCCTGTACGAAACCGGAAAGATCCCCCGCGACGCCCGAGACGTCGAAATCGTGAAAACCATGATCCTTCAGGATCGCCGCGATCACATCCGCCACCGTCCCGGCCCCGAGCCGCGCGTTCAGCCAGTGCCCGCGCTGCCAGTTGAGCCCGTCCGACCAGAGCGCCGTATCCTCGGGAAAGGCGGGATAGGGCCGCGCATCCCAGGTCCAGACGAAGACATGGCCCGGATCGACCATGCCCGCCTCCGGCCCGTCGCCCTGCCACCAGCCGTGATGCACATCGAGAAAGCGCCGCTGAATGCTGTCATTGCGCGCGCCACCGGAATGATAGGGCAGCGCGTTTTCCGAACTCTTCGGATCGACGAAGACGTTCGGCTGGTTCGGTCCCTTGTCGACCGCCGGGCAGCCGAGTTCGGTGAACCAGATCGGCTTGGAACGCGGCACCCAGGCCGTGTGGCCAGAGAGTTCCGCTCCGCCCGGTCCCCGCTCGTAGTGGCGGTTGCCCCCCCAGCTCTCGAGGTCCTTGTAGCGGAACACCCAGGGCTTTCCCGCCACGCCGTCGGTGATAAGCACACGCTCGCGCGCCACCCGCGCCGCCGCGTCGGGGTAATACCAGTCGAAACCTTCCCCGCCCGCGATCATGGCGCGCATGGCCGCCATGTCCTCGCAGTGGCGGAACCCGTCCGGATTGCCGGCCAGCGTATCGGCATTCTGCCAGTCGGACAGCGGCATGTAGTTGTCGATGCCGACGGCGTCGATCGCCGGGGACGCCCAGAGCGGGTCGAGATGGTAGCGCACTTCGCCGCTGCCGTCCGGCGGCTGGTAGCCGAAATATTCGCTCCAGTCCGCGCCGTAGGTGATCTTCGTACCCGGTCTGAGGATCGCCCGCACGTCGCCCGCAAGTGTGCCAAGCGCGTCGACGAAGGGAAAGGCCCCGCTCCCGTCGCGCAGCCATGTCAGCCCGCGCATTTCCGAGCCGATCAGGAACCCGTCCACCCCGCCGGCGGCCTCCGCCAGCAGCGCATAATGCAGGATCAGCCGTCGGAACCCCTCGTCGCCGGTCGGCCCGGTGATCGTCTCGCCGGAAACGGCAAAACTCCCCGCCCCGGCCGCGCCGACGAATGCGTTCACCTGGTCGCGCGCCAAAACTGTCCCGTCGGCCGATGGCGGATGGCAGGTGACGCGCCCGCGCCAGGGATAGGGCGCCTGCCGCGCGCCGCCATAGGGATCCGGCAGCGTGTTGTCGATCGGTACGTCCATCATCAGGAACGGGTAGAGATAGACCTCGATCCCCCGCGCCTTCAGGTCGCGGATGGCCGCAATCACGCTCGCATCCGAGGGCGTGCCGCCATAGGCCGGCCGACCCTCGACCCGGCTCACCACATAGGCGTCTTCGCGTGCGATGCCGGAAACCGTCCATGGCTTGCTCTCCTCCTGCCGGGCGGATACCTCCACCCCCGGCAGGATGCGGCACTGGCCAGCCCGAAGGTCCGTGCCGAACCAGGCAACCACCAGACCGACTCGTTCGAGGCCGGGGCACAGCGCCTGCAACTCGTCGATCGAGGCCACCCAGTCCGTCGCCGCCACCAGCGTGTTGCGGTTCATGTTGCGCGCCTTGCCGGCCGCGATCTTCTCCGTCACCAGTTGCGGATCGTAGCCGTGTTCGCTCGAACCCGGAATGAGCGTCACCGCCCGCACCTTGCCCTCCAGCGAGCCGACCGGCCTCAGCACCTCGAACTGCAGGATGGGAATGCGGTTGCCGAACGTGTCGAGCGGCAGCCGTTCGAAGACGACATAGGCAAGTCCGCGATAGGCCGGCGCATTGCCCGCCCCCTGCTTGGCGAGAATCAGCGGATCGGGCGCCTGGTCGGCGGTGCCGCGATGGACGCGCATCTCGATGCCTGTCAGGTCGATCTCCCGCCCGTCCGCGAAGACGCGCCTTATGCCGGCGATCGGCCCCTCGCACACGCCGACGGCGAAATTGGCGAAGTAGCTGAAGGTCTCGACCCGCGGCCCGCTCGCCTTGCCGCCCGCGCGCTCGACAGAGACGTCCTCCTCGAAGCGCGTCGCCCAGATCAGCGTGCCGCCGACACGCGCCGTGCCGTAGACGCGGCTCATCGCCGTGCCTTCCTCGGCCCCCGGAACGCGCCCGTCGTTCAGCCGCGCGCCCGGGATCTTCGTCATGCCGCCCAGCAGCGAGCGGTCGACCGCCGAGCCCGCCAGTGCCCCGACGGCCCGGCCCAGCATGGCGCCAAACGGCCCGAAGAGGCCGCCGAGCGTCGCGCCCGCGGCCTGGAAGAGAAGTGTCGCCATGGATCAGGAAATCTCCGGAAAGCGGAAGACGCCGGCGATCCGCCGCCGCCATGCGGGCACGAGCGGCGATTCGATCACCGCCGCCTGCTCATAAGCATGGATGAAATGCGCGTCGGGCGCCGCGATGCCGGCATGTTTGGCCGCCACCCCTGCCCGCCAGCGAAAGATCAGGATATCGCCCGGCCGCAGCGCCGCCGCAGGCAGCGCCGCCCCGCAATGCCGTGCCGCCGCTTCCAGCAGCCGCTCCGCGCCCGCCCGCTCCGCCCAGTCCGCGGCATAGGCGCCTGGCATTTCCGGCTCCGCCCCGTAAAGCTCCCGCCAGACCCCGCGTACCAGCCCGAGGCAATCGCAACCGACCCCCTTCAGCGCGCCCTGATGCCGGTAGGGCGTGCCGATGAAGCTGCGGGCGATGGTGACGACGCGCGCGCCGGTATCCTGCCCCTGCCCCTCATCCCCCAGCATCTCACGCATAGAGCGGCCTCCCGTCATGCACCGTCTCGCCATCGGCATAGCCATAGGTGAAATCACTACCCGGCATGTGCGGAAAACCGCGAAAATTCAGCCCGTTGGAGAATTTCGCCTTGCAGGTGGCAAAGCGCTTGTCGCATCCCGCCGTCACCTGCATCGCGTCGCCCGCGACCACCCCGGCCGGCACCGGCAACCAGAAGGTCAGTTCGTCACCACCCGAAACCTTGCGCTGGTCCTCGATATCAGCCGTCAGCCCCGCCGCAGCGCCGCTCGTGAAGGTGAGCACGCCGTAGCGGAAGAACCGCTCGGCAAAGCCGGACAGCCCGCTCACCCGCAGCCGCATGTCGTCGAGCACCGCGCCCACTGTCGCCGTCGCCCGGAAGGCCGGCGCCGCCACGTTCACACCGCACCGGCCGTCACCCAGCACCGCGTCGCAGCGATGCCCGTAGATGCGCCCGCGCACCTGGTCCAGCCGGTGCGTCAGCCGCCGCAGCTCCGCACGAAAAAGCCCGCCCTCGCGCCGCACCTCGCCGAGTTCGGCGGTGCGCAACAGCAGCCTTTGCGCCGGGTCCTGCCAGTTGACCATATAGACCTCAACCTTCGCCCCGTCATAACGCCCGGCCGAAAGGTCCTCGGCGCGGATCGCCTCCGCCGAAAAGCCGCCCGAGAGATCGCCGCCCTCGGCCGAAAGCCCGTTGCCGTCCTCCGCCTCGCTCGCCTCGAAGCCACTTGCAGCGAGATAGGAAAGCCCGCCGAAGGAGAGGTCGCGGTCATGATCGGTAAAGCCCATCACCACGCCGTCGCGCCGCGTCACCCGCCAGGCATGACAAAGCGTCGTCGCCTCACCGTCGAGATGCGCCTGCAACCCGTCCGGGATCGTCCTCATGGCCTTATCTCCACCAGCGGAATCGACGGGATGCGCCCCGCATCGAACTGCGCGAGGTCGATATCGATGCGGTCCGTGTCGAAACGCACCGGCACGTCGAACGCGTAGCCGGCCCGGATGGCGCCCGAGGCCGGAATCTTGCCCGGCTTGAAGGTGACGACACCCGTCGCGTGGTTCACCGTATAGTCCGCCGCCGGCCGCAGGCTGCCCGCCACGGAGACGACCACCGTGCCCATGACCGGCTTGTCGATGGTCCGCACCGTCTCCCCGCCGGCATCCGCATAGCGCTTGACGAGCTGGAAGGCCGCCGTCGTGCTGTCCCCCGTGCCGATCTGCTGGTCCATGGCGCTCACCGTCCCGCCCGGCGCACAGGATTTGTGGTCCACCGGGTCATGGAAGCGGAAACCGTTGAACTGCCCCGCCCGTGCCTCGAAGAAGGCGAGCACCGCATAGAGATCCGCGACCGAGCGCACGCCCGAGCCCGCATCGTAACGCCGCCGCGCATCGTGCCAGCGGCGGTTGCGGTTCTCGCGCCCGTTGGAAAGGCTGACGATATCCGTCCGCCGCACCGGCCCGCCGCTGGTGCCGAGCGCGACACGCAGCGGAAACCGCACCTCATGAAACCCTGCCATGCCTTCTCTCCGTAAATTCCCCAGCCCCTCGCCCTCACAAACTGCGCTGCCCGCGCCCCACGGCGCGTGTCAGCATGGCCGAGATCTGCCCCTCGGATTTGCGGAAACTCGCCGCATCCTGCGCCGTCACGTTGAAGACGATGCGCGCCCCGCCGCCATCGCTCGCGACGCCCAGCGCCCCGTCCGGCCCGCGCTTCAAGGGCAGGATCGCCTCCGCCCCCGCCTCGCCCATCAGTCCGAGCCCGCCGCCCGTTCCGAAATAGGTCGGCGAGGCGACGACCCCACCCTTGGCGAAGGGCGTGGCGCCGCCGAGCAGCCCGGAAAGACCCGACGACAAAAACCCTTCCAGCGGCTTCAGCCCCACCGAAAGCGCAATGTCGCTCATGCGCAGCGCCAGCCCGCGCAGCACGCCCTCCAGCCCCTTGCCGTCGACGACCGCACCCCTCAGCGCATTGGTCAGCGCCGAGCCGAAGGAGCGTGAACGCGCCTCCAGGTCGTCGAAGACCGCCGAAAGCTGTCCGGCATCGTCGAGCGTGCCGGAAAGAGGTCTGTCATCCGCATCCGCCATGGTTCACTCCTTGTGGTCGGGAAAGGCGCGCATCAGCGCGGCAAGCGCATTGCGTCCGGGCGCCGACGGCACAGGCCGCAGCACACCGAGCGCGAAGGCCAGCTCGCGCGGCGTCATCGCCCAGAAATCCTTTGCAGAAAGCCGCATCCGGCAGAGCCCGGCATGGAGCGCCGCCTCCCAGGGAAAGGCCGCCCTCTCGCCGTTCAGCCCGGATGCGGCCCCGGAGGGTTTTCCGGCCGCGCCTCCACGCCCGGCCCGAATGTCGCCTGCAGCAGTTCGGCCGCGATACGCGCAAAACCGGAGAGCCCGTCCGCCACCGCCATCGCGGAAACCTCCTCGTCGGAATAAAGGTTGCCGCCACCCCGCAGTCCCGCGCCAAGAATGCGGATGAGATCGTCGGCCTTCAGCCGCCCGGAGGAGAAGCGTTCCGCCAGCCCCATTAGGCTGTCGGCGGCAAAGGCCGTCTCCAGCTCCGCCAGCGCACCGAGCGTCAGGCACAGCACGCGCCGCTCGCCGTCGAAGGCAGCCTCGATCTCGCCGCGATGCCGGTTCGCCCGCGCGCCCATCAGAGCGCCCCGAAGGTGAGGAGCCCGGCCGATTCCAGCGCGATCTCGAAGACCACTTCGCCGTCATGCGCGCCGGAATAGTCCAGCGCGGCGATCTGGAACGGCCCCGCGACCGTGCCGAAATCCGGGATCACGATCTGCCAGGCGACGATCGTGCCGGCAAAGAACAGCGCGCGCACCAGCGCGTCCGAAGCCTGGTCCTTGAAGATACCGGCGCCGGACAGGGCCGCGCGCTGCACGCCCGCCCCACCCAGCAGTTCGCGCCAGCGCCCCGCCGATTCCGCATCCGTCACATCGACAAGCTGCGCATTGAACGACAGCCGCTTCGAGCGCAGCCCCGCAACGGTGACGAAACCCGCCCCGTTGTCGATCTTGATGAGGAGCTCGCGCCCCTTCTGTGCCACCATGGCAAGGTCCTTTCCGAAAATGAGGTGTCAGGCATGCGGCTCCGTCACCGCCCGGAAGCGCATTTCCGCGCGGTGGAAGCGGGACTTGCCGTCACGGCGCAGCCGCGTATCGCGGTGGAAGAGCAGGACGAGATGGTGCCCGGCGATGACCAGCGCCGCGTCGTCGAGCGCCGCGCGCACCGCCGCGGCAATCGCCTGCGCCTGCCGGTGCCCCGCCGCCTCGGACCAGGCCTCCAGCGTCACGATATGTTCCTCGCCCGCCTCGCTCGCCGTCGAATGGTCGGTGCTGTCGATGCCCGCGATGACAAGGAGCGGCGGCGTCGGCCCGTCGGGCCTGCGGTCGGTGATGCCGTTCGCCCCGACCAGTGCCGTCAGCGCCGCATCGCCGGAGAGCCTGGCGAAGATCGCCCTCTGCAGGGCCGATGCCGCGCTCATGGCCGGATCTCCTCGCAGTCGCAGAGCATGTAGCGCCCCGTCTCGTCCGGATCCCGGAACGCATGGATGGCGAAGATCCGCGCCCCCTTCCGCAGCCGCATGCCGCCGGTAAGGTCGCCCCGGTGCCGTAGCCAGATGCGGTGCGTCACCGTCACCGACAGCGTGCCCGCCGCCTCGTCCGCCCGCGCCGCCACCGGCTCGATCGCCGCCCAGAGGGTCGCCAGCGCCGCAAAGCCGCGTTCGGCGCCGCCCTGCCCGTCCGGCGTCTCGACCGGCCCTTCCAGCGTCAGCCGCGCCGAGAGCGCGCCGGGATCGATGATCCTTACCTTCGCCATCACAGCCTCCGCAGCCGGTAGGGCGCCACCAGCCGGTCGTAACCCGCCGGCACCGTGCCCGGCTGATCCACCGGCGAAAGCACGCCGCGCAGCTCGAACATCGCCGCCACATGCATGAGCAGCGCCCGCTTCAGCCCGTCCGGTACGTTCGCGCCGCTTTCGCCAAAGCCGGCGGTGAAATCGATCTCGATGCCGTTGAGCGCGCGGTCCGTATCCGGGCGCGCCGGCAGCAGCAGCCGCGCCGGGCGCGCCGCACCGTCGAGCCGGTAGCCGGTCACATCGGCAGCGACCGGCAGCCCGGTCGCATCATAAACCGTCACCATCTCAATGGTTTGCACCGGCCCTCTGGCAATCTGAATCACCCGCGTCTCGGGCCAGTCGTCGAGATAGAGCCGCAAGGATCGCGTAATCAGGCAAAGCCCCGTCGTGGCCTCCAGATATTCGCGTGCCGCGCGGATCAGCGCGGATACGAGCGCATCCTCGTCGGCGGCGTCGAGGCGCAGATGCGCCTTCGCCTCGGCAAGCGTCACCGGCTCCACGGTCGGCGGCAGCAGTTCGGCAATGGTCATGATCGTCCTTCGCGATGGAGAAAGGGATGCGGGCGCGGCCGGGAGGAAACCGCGCCCGCCGGCACCGGCAGCAGGAAACGCCCGCCGGCGCGAGAAAGAGGAAAACAGTGCGGCACCACCCTTCGCCCCGCCTGCGGGGAGAAGGTGCCGGCAGGCGGACAAGGGGCAGCCGCACCGCGGCATCGGTTCGTGCGATCACCGCTCACCCCGCTCCCCTCCCGCAAGCGAGGAGAGAGGAGACCGTCAGCTTGCCGCGAACTTCACCAGCTTGATCGCCTCGAAATTCTGCACCCCGCCGCCGACGCGCTTGGTCGTGTAGAACAGCACATAGGGCTTGGCCGAGTAGGGATCGCGCAGCACGCGCACACCGGTGCGGTCGACGACGAGGTAACCGGCGCGGAAGTCGCCGAAAGCGATGGAGAGGCTGTCGGCCGCGATGTCAGGCATGTCCTCGGCCTCGGCGATGGCAAAGCCGAGCAGCGAGGCCGCCTGCCCCGCCGAAGCCGGCGGACGCCAGAGATAGTTGCCGTCCGCATCCTTGAACTTGCGGATCTGGCCCTGCGTCTTGCGATTCATTACGAAGGTGCCGTTCTGCCGGTGCCCCGCCTTCAGCGAATAGACCGTGTCGAACAGCGTGTCGGAGGGGTTCGAGGCCTTGAAGGCCCCGGCCGCGCCCGTCGCGATGTAGCCGATATTGCCCCAGCTCCAGCCCGCGTCGGCGACAGCCGTGTAGCCGAGGAACCCCTTCGGCTTGTTGGTGCCGTCGCCGGAAACGAAGGCGGTGCCCTCCTGCTCGGCGAAGACCATGTCGATCTCCGAGGCGATCCACCCCTCGACGTCCACCGCCGCATCGTCGAGCAGCGCGGCCGTCGCCGCCGGCATGGCGTAGAGTTCCATGGTCGGGAAGGAGAGTTCGGCAAGCTGCGCATTGCCCGTCTGCGGCCGCGCGGCGGTTTCCGCCACCCAGCCCGCCGCCATGCCGCCCGTCGCGAACGGCTTCTTCAGTACCGTGCCGGAGACCTGGCGCACGGTCGCGAGCGACCGGATCGGCGAGACGGCGGAAAGCCGGCGGCCGATCTCCGTGTCGGTCTCCGGTGGCACGAGATACCCGCCGTCCGCCGCCGAGCCGACCGACATGGCCTTGCCCTCCAGCGCCCTGAGCGCGCTCTCGTCGCCGCGCCGCATATAGGCGGAAAAGGCCGCCTTGTGCTCGCCCGCCTCGAAGCTCCCCTCGCCGCCGAGCGCCGGGCGCGCCTTCTTCAGCGCCAGCTGGTCGATGACGCGCTTGTGCTCGTCCATCGCGCGGTTGATGCGATCCACCTTGTCGCGCGTCACCACGTCGGCGGTCAGTTTCTGCTCGATCTCGCCGAGCCGGCGGTCGTTCGTCGCCTTGAAGGCCTCGAAGGCCTCCATGAAGTCGTCGAAGGCGGCGGTCATCGTTTCCGGCACGGCCTTGATTTCCGGCGCGGTCTTCTGGGTCTCCATGCTGTCTTCCTTTCGGGTTGGAATTTCCAGCCGACGCGAAACCGCTTCGGCGTCGGACACTGCGGTAAAACAAACGCCTAGCGTTTCATCATCCGGGCCGCCCGGCGCATGATGCGCACCAGCTCGGTCTCCCGGTCGCGGAACCACCGCGCATTCTTCACGTTCGACACCCGCGCCGAGGGCAGCATGGGAAAGGTGACGATCGAGATCTCCCAGAGGTCGGCCTCCAGGATGCGGCGCACCCCGCTCGCCCGGTCGGTCTTCGAGCGCACGGTCTGGAAACCGATGGAAAGCCCGTCGAGCGCGCCCGACTTCATGAGGTTCAGCACCTCGCGGGCCCGCGCCACGCCGGGCGAAAGCACGCCCTCGACATAGAGCCCGCGGCCGTCCTCGCGGATCGTCCGCCAGCGCCCGAGCGGTTCGGCCGGGTCGTGCTGGAACAGCATGCGCACGCCCGATGGCCCGCGCTTTTCCAGCGAACGGGCAAAGGCACCCGGCGCGATCGCATCCTTGCTGAGGTCGACCTCGCCGAAGAGGCTCGCATAGCCGGAAAACACCCCGTCGCCGGAAACGCCGGCAAGCGTCAGATCGGCATATTTCTTCGTCCGCCAGACCGGCAGGTCGTCGGTGATCATGGTCGTCTCCGATGATGTGAAGGGGGCGAATGGCGAATTGGGAACAGCGCGCGGGAAAATGAATTCCCGGCCCACATCGACCTCCATTCGCTATTCCAAATTCCCTACTCGCTGTTCGCGGCTCGCTAACGCCGCATCCGCTCCGCCAACCGCGCCAGCACGCCCAGCCCCCACCAGGCCGAAAGGCTGGCCGCCGCCGAGCCGGTCAGCAGCACCTCCACCGGCCCGAGATAGCCGGCAATGCCGAGCCGCACGGCGATCCACAGCCCGGTGGGCCCGCCGAAGACGAGGCCGCAGGCAAGCCCGGTGAAGAACCGGCACGCCGCCTCACGGCGGCTCTTGGGCAGGAGATAGATGAGCGAAACGGCCGCGCCCGCGGACGCGCCGATCAGCCGGGCCGTCCAAAGCCCGCCGTCGTTTCCGAAGTCAGCCATTGTTAAGCCTTTCAGATTATTATCGAAATCCAAGCCATCAGACCGCACGCCGCCAAAACCGCCGGCTTTCCGAGAAGGAAGGCCGGGCCGATCAGCGAGTCTTTTGAATCCCTTGCCGCGCTTTGCTGGAAAACCGATTCAAGGTTTTCACAAGGCGGGTGCGGCACTCCGCAAAGTGATTCACATGCGCAGTGCAACCAATTAATTTCCCTGGAGAAAGCAGCTATCCCGGCCCCTCTCCCCGCAAGCGGGGAGAGGGGACTTGCCTCACGAACGGTCATTGACCGCGGAAGCCGGCGCGGCATATCCCCTTCGCCCCGCTTGCGGGGAGAAGGGGGCCGGCTGACCGGATGAGGGGCAGGCATCCCCGCCTCCCTCAATACCCCACCGCCCCCCGCTTCTCCTCGTCCGTCAAAAACCCCGCCGCGCCCACCCGGGCCCAGAGTTCCGAGCGCTCGTCCGCCAGCCCGCTCACCTGATCGAGATCCGGCACCAGCCGCAACGCGTCGCGCTCGGCAAACCACCCCGTAAAAGCCGCCGCCGTGCGCTGCACCAGCGGCAGCACGGTGAGCCGCCAGAAGGCGCGGTTGGCCTCCTGGTAATTGGCATAGGTCGCATCGCCGGGAATACCGATCAGCATGGGCGGCACGCCGAAGGCAAGCGCGATGTCGCGCGCCGCGCCGTTCTTCGCCTCGACGAAATCCATCTCGCGCGGGGAAAGCCCCATCGCCTTCCAGTCGAGCCCGCCTTCCAGCAACATCGGCCGTCCGGCCCGCGCCGGCCCGGAATAGCCCTCCTCCAGCTCCGACTTCAGCCGGCCATACTGGTCGGGCGTCAGGTTGCCGCCCTCTTTCGGCTGGTAGACCAGCGCGCCGGAGGGCCGCGCCGAATTGTCGAGCAGCGCCTTGTTCCAGATCGCCGCCGCATTGGAGAGGTCGAGCGCCATGGACGCCGCCTCCAGCGGCGCGAAGCCGAGCTGGTCGTCGAGCGGATGGAACAGGCGCAGATGCAGGATCGCCTGCCCCTCGCCCACAGGGTGCCGACGCACATGCCCGCCTGCGCGGTATTCATAGGCCTCCGCCCAGCCGTCCCGCCCCTCGATGATGCGCACTCTGTCGGGCCTCAGCAGATGAAGTTCGCGCAGGCCCTCGCCCACCCGAACGCCCTCCACGAAGGCATTGCCGGACAGCAGAAGATGGCCGTAGAGCGTCTCGAAGAAATCCGCACCCGCCTGGCGCCCGTTCGGCCGCGACAACAGCAAGAGCAAGGGCTCGTCCGGCCGCTCCGCCTCGCCCTGATAGGCAAGCCAGGGCACCGAGGCCGCCGCCTCCGCGATCATGCGCACGGCACGGTGCGCCACCGGGTTCTTCATGAACCCCTCGCGCGACAGCGAGGCATAGGAGCGGGACGACCAGTGCGCCCGGCCTTCGGCCGTCAGCGCGAAAAAGCCCGACGCCTTGGTCTCGGCCGGCCCTGTCCGTCGCCACGAAAAAAAGGATGGTAGCTTCATGATGTCCTCGGTTGTTTGCGAGGCCCAGTGAACGGCCGCCCCTTCATCCGGCTGCCACCACCTTTTCCCCGCAAGTGGGAAGAAGGGCCATGTGGAAAGGTTCGTTGCCCCTGAAAGGCCAATCGTCGAAGAAAAGCTTGCCTCACCCCCTTCGCCCCGCTTGCGGGGAGAAGGGGCGGCAGCCGGATGAGGGATCAGCCGCTGAGATCTACCCGCCCAGCGCCGAAAAAAACGCCCGCCCGTAGCCCGCCACCTTCTCCGCCCGGTCGCGCCCGTTGACGATCCGCCGCGCGCCGGTCCAGTCGGCCCGCGCGCCGGTAAAATGATCGTCGAGCCGCTGCCCGGTAAACACCCCGCGCAGCATGCCGACGAAGAGGATCTCGACGGAGACCGCCATCTCCATCGCCCGTTCCGGCCGCGCAAGAAGATCGATGCCGGTCAGTTCCGCCAGCCGCGCATAGTTGCGCCGGTGGGTGATCTGCACGAGCCCGCGCCCGAGCCAGCTCCTCCCCAAAGCATCGCGCCGCCAGTAGGGCGCGGAAACCTGCGGCAGCCGCCCGGCGGCAAAGGCCCGGTCCAGCCTGTCGATCGCCTCCCCGTCCGTCGCCGCGAAGGTCTCGCGCACCGGCTGCAGGCGCCCGCCCGTCTCGTGATGGGCCGTCGCCAGCATATAGGCGAGGAAGCGCAGGTCCTCCGTCTCGCGGCCCTGCTCGAACCGGTCGAGCAGCGCCGTCAGCCCCGCCACCTGTTTCCTTGCCAGCCGGCCGCCGTACAGCGTCCCGCGCACCGCATCGAAAAAGGCCTTGCGATCGATCGCCATCTCAAATCCCCCGCACCCGCGGCTCGCCTGCCCGCTCCAGCACCAGCGCCGTCAGCGCCCAGACCAGCGCGTCGAGCCGGTCCGGCGAGCGCCCGGAGGACAGCCCGTCCGGCCCGAAATCGCACATCTGGTCCTCCAGCTCGGCAAAGGCGGCCGCATGGACCACCCGCCCCTGCTCGTAGAGCGCCGCCACCGGCTCGGCGCGCAGGAATTTTCCGCGCGTCGCCCGCACGCTCGTCACCGGCAGGTTGACATCGATGCTTCTCAGCATCGCGCTCACCATGTCGCCGCCCTGGTTCACCTCGGCGACCACCCGGTCCGCGTCGAAGCGACGGAAGGCACGCACCACGGCGCCCGCCCAGCCGGCCGGGCTCGCGCCCGTCACCGAGCAGTCGGCGAGCACCACGGCCCGTCCTGCCTCGTCCAGCCCCGCAACGACGATGCCGCAGACGGAGGCCGCCGAGGCCGTCGCCGGCGGGTCGACCGCCACGACGATGCGCGACAGTGGCCCGGGATTGCGCTGGAGGAGTGCCTCCAGCCGCGCCCGGTTCCACAGCGCGTCCTCGCGGTCGGCAATCAGCTCGCCGTCCAGCTCCTGCCGCCCCAGCCGCGTGCCGCCATAGCGCTCGGCCATCGCAACAAGAAAGCCTGGCGAGAGATTGCCGGCATTGTCGTCGGTGCGGATGCGCCGCACCGCGGTCTTCGGATCGCCCGCCAGCGCCCGCAGCAGCGGCACCGGTCGCGGTGTCGTCGTCACCAGCACGCGCGGATCGTCCCCGAGGCGCAGGCCGAATTGCAGCATGTCCCAGGTCTCCTGCGCATGTTTCCATTTGCCGAGCTCGTCGCACCAGGCGAAGTGGAACTGCGGCCCGCGCAGGCTCTCCGGATCCTCGGAGGAGAAGATCTGCGCGATCGAGCCGTTCGGCCAGACGAGCCGCCGCCGCGAGGCCTCGAATTCCGGTCGCGCCCGCCCGGCGATCCGGCAGATGCCCGATACGCCGTCGATCATCACCTCGCGCGCGTCGCCCAGCGTCTCGGCCACCAGCGCGATGCGCAGGTCCGCCGTCCCGCTGGCGATCGCCTGCACCCATTCGGCGCCCGCCCGCGTCTTGCCCGAGCCGCGCCCGCCCATCAGCAGCCACACCCGCCAGTCGCCGTCCGGCGGCATCTGGGCGAGGCGGTAGCGAAGGTGCCAGGCCTGCAACTGGTGCAGGCTCGTCGGCACGATCGGTGCCCCGCGGACAGGCTCCATTCCTTTGGCCGTGCCCCTCATCCCCCTGCCGGGACCTTCTCCCCGCAAGCGGGGAGAAGGGGATGGGGCCAGGGTTTCCTCCCCATCAGGAGCAAGAGGAATGGAACAATCGAGCGCCTGTTCCCCCTTCTCCCCGCCTGCGGGGAGAAGGTTCCGGCAGGGGGATGAGGGGCAGGCCTCAGATGGGGGGCAAGCCTCGCCGCCCGTCCGCCCCAAAATCCCCGCCTCCAGCGCATCGGCCTCGATCGAAAACGCCGTCCGCCCGCGCTTGTCCTCGATCATCCTCAAACCCGCCGCCGCCGTCCGCATATCCGCGTCGAATTTTTTCCCGATACTCCGGCAGGCGCGCCGTGCCCTACGGTTCGCTTTCCGCACGCGCGGCAGCATCGCCGCCAATCCCGGGCTTTGGCCCGAGCCCACGCATCCAGTCTTCCTTCGCCGCATTCAACCGTTCCTTCACGCGGTCTTCGACAAGCCGGTCGAACTCCGCCGCCAGCGCCGCCGCGTCCTCGTCACCGTCGGCGGCAGCGTCCGCCTCCGCCCGCGCCGTGAGCAGCGTGCGCTGCAGGCTGTCGATCTTCTCCAGCGTGCGCACGATCAGCGAGACCGCCTCGATCGCGGCCTTGGCGTCCGCCTGCGCTTGCTTGCGGAACGCCTCGTCCTGCGGCGCATCCGCATCCGCCTCGGCCAGCACCTTCTGGCTCTGGAAGCGCTGGAAACGCTCGCGCAGCTCCTTGGTCATCTCGAAGAGCATGGCCTGCATGTCGAGAAACGGATCGAGCGGCGCCTCGGCCTTGATGTCGAGCATCAGTGCCGCCCCGCCCTCGAGGCCGGCCCGTTGCTCCACCAGCCCGTCATAGACCGCCGGCACCGGAGAGACGCCGAAGAGATCGAGATCGATCGCCAGATCCGTTTCCATGCCCATCCCCCAAATGAAAAGGCGCCCGGTCCGAAGGGAACGAGCGCCTGTCAATAAATTCCTGCGTCCGGATGCAGCAAGCCGGCCGCGGGCGAAGATCGCCGCTCTCCCAGCCTCCGGGAAAACCGGGCCGGATCTCTCCGCCCGCACCTTTCCGACTATGCCACAACCCTACCAGACGACCGTGACGCCGTCAAGGACTATTTTCCTATTTCCGGCAAAATCTTTTCGGCCGGCCGAAAGGGTGGTACCCTTCCACCATGATATCCGACGATCTCGTGGTCATGGCCCTCGGCATGCCGGGGGCGCGGGAAAGTGCTCATTTCGGCAAGCGCGACTTCCGGGTGGGCGAGAAGGTGTTCATGACCCTGCCGGAGGCCGGCCGGGCGGTTCTGAAGTTCACGCCGGACCAGCAGGCGCTGGTCATGGAGACGGATCCCGGCCTCTGCGCGCCGGTGCCGGGCGGCTGGGGCCTCAAGGGCTGGACCTCGCTCTATTTCGACGGCGCGGACGGCGCGCGGGTGCGTGAACTGATCGACACCGCCTGGCGCAACGTGGCGCCGAAGAAGCTCGTGGCGGCCCGGCTGCACTGAACCGTCGTTACTTCCCCTCGCCCACTTCCAGCGGCCAGGTCACGAGATAGTCCTCGTAGTCGTCGACATCGATGCCCTCCTCGCTCACCGTGCGCCCGCGGGCGGAAATGCCGGCCTGGTGCACGGTGTCGGGATCGCCGGAAACCAGCGGGTGCCACCAGTAGAGGTCCTCGCCGTCGCGGATGAGCCGATAGCCGCAGGTCGGCGGCAGCCAGGAGATCTTCGCCACGCTCTCCACCGTCAGCCGGATGCAGTCGGGCACGGTCGCCTGCCGGTTCTCGTAGTCCGAGCATCGACAGCTTTCCCCGTCGAGCAGCACGCAGCGGATCGAGGTCCAGGCGATCTCGCCCGTATCCCAGTCCTCCAGCTTGTTGAGGCAACAGAGCCCGCAGCCGTCGCACAGGCTTTCCCATTCCGGATCGGTCATCTCGGCAAGGGTCTTTGTCTTCCAGAACGGCTGACCGTCCGGCTTTTCGGCACTGGTGATCGTCATGCCCGACCCCTGAACCCCTTGGCGGCAAAGGTCAAGGGCCCCGCCGCCAGGACCAATCGACATTCAGTTCAGGCCGCGCCGAAAATGGTGCTTTTCCAAGACCCGGAGCGCAGCGTACTTTCGGTAGGTGAGCACCGGAAGCTGGAAAAGCGCCATTTGCAGGCCGGCATGGGCTGAAGAGCGATTGGTCCTAACCGTTCCGCGCGAAATCCGTTCTGTTGCCTTCAAAAGACTGATATCCTCACCGAATAAACCCGTGGTGAGAGGACGTTAACCCAACGCAGGCAGGCTGCGACCCGCCCCCGCCAAAGGTATGCGAACCGTGGAAGACGACAGCCAGACGCCCAAAAGACCCCGCCGCCGCAAGCGGCATATCTTCCTGCGCATCGATTCCTGGATCGATTCCACGGTCTGGAATGCCGGCTTTCGCTTGGGCGAGATCTGGGAGGAGATCACCATCTTCTCCCGCCGCTTCCACGTCAAAGGCTGGAAGAAGGCCGTCTTCGAGGTCGCCGGCGAAGGGATGAATCTCGGCACGGCCGGCTTCATCCTGCTGCTCGCACTCGCCCTTCCCGCCTTCGAGGAGACCAAGGGCAACTGGCGCGCCCAGAGCGACTTCGCCGTCACCTTCCTCGATCGCTACGGCAACGAGATCGGCCACCGCGGCATCATCCATGAAGATTCCGTGCCGATCGACGAACTGCCCGACCACCTGATCAAGGCGGTGCTGGCAACGGAGGACCGCCGCTTCTTCAGCCATTTCGGCATCGACTTCCTCGGCCTTGCCCGCGCCATGAACGAGAATGCGCGCGCCGGCGGCGTCGTGCAGGGCGGCTCGACGCTCACCCAGCAGCTCGCCAAAAACCTGTTCCTTTCCAACGAGCGCACCATCGAACGCAAGATCAAGGAGGCCTTCCTCGCCCTTTGGCTGGAGGCCAACCTTTCCAAGAAGGAGATCCTGCGCCTCTATCTCGACCGCGCCTATATGGGCGGCGGCACCTTTGGCGCGGCCGCGGCGGCACAATTCTACTTCGGCAAGAACGTCACCGACGTGAACCTTGCCGAATCCGCCATGCTCGCCGGCCTGTTCAAGGCCCCCGCCCGCTACGCCCCGCATGTCAACCTGCCCGCCGCCCGCGCCCGCGCCAACGAGGTTTTGACCAATCTCGTGCAGGGCGGCCTGATGACCGAGGGCCAGGTCATCGCCGCACGGCGCAACCCCGCCACCGTCATCGACCGCAACGAGAAGACGGCGCCGGACTTCTTCCTCGACTGGGCCTTCGACGAGGTGCAGCGCATCGCCAAACCCTTCGCCCAGCATTCCCTTGTCGTGCGCACGACCATCGACATGGGCCTGCAGGCCGCCGCCGATGAGGCGGTGGAAAGCGGCCTTCGCCAGTATGGCGAGAGCTACCGCGTCAAGCAGGGCGCGCTGGTCATGGTGGAAAACGGCGGCGCGGTGCGCGCCATGGTCGGCGGGCGCGACTACGGCGAAAGCCAGTTCAACCGCGCCACACGGGCGCTGCGCCAGCCGGGCTCGTCCTTCAAGGCCTATACCTACGCTGCCGCCATGGAATCGGGCATGACGCCGGAGACGACCATCGTCGATGCGCCGATCAGCTGGGGCGGCTGGTCGCCGCAGAACTACGGCCGCAGCTATGCCGGCCGCATGACGCTGATGACGGCGCTCGCCAAATCCATCAACACCGTGCCCGTGCGCCTTGCCAAGGACAAGCTCGGCACCAAGCGTATCGCCGAAATGGCAAAAGCCATGGGCGTCGAGACGCCGATCCGCACCGACAAGACCATGCCGCTCGGCACCTCCGAGGTCACCGTGCTCGACCAGGCGACCGGCTATGCGGTCTTCCCCGCCGGCGGTTTCCAGTCGCGCCGCCACGGCATCAGCCAGATCCTCAACTACGACGGCGACATCCTCTACGATTTCGGCCGCGACGAGCCAGCGGCAAAGGAAGTCTTGTCCGAACAGGCCGTGTCGTCGATGAACCGCATCCTCGTCACCATCCCGGTGAGCGGCACGGCGCGGCGCGGCGCGCTCGACCGCGGCATCGTCTCGGGCGGCAAGACGGGCACCACCCAGGCCTATCGCGACGCCTGGTATGTCGGCTTCACCGGCAACTACACGACCGCCGTCTGGTTCGGCAACGACGACTATACCTCGACGAACAACATGACTGGCGGCTCGCTGCCCGCCATGACCTTCAAGCGCCTGATGGATTATGCCCACCAGGGCATCGAGCTGCGTCCCATTCCGGGCATCGAGAACCCCCTGCCGGACGGCAAGGCGGCAAGCGAGGTGGCGGCGACATCGAGCGACGAGAACGCGCTGCCCGCGCTCGTGCGCCCGCGTTCGCTCTCCACCGACGTGACGAAGCTGCTGAAAGACGTCGCCCGCGAACTCGGTGCGGCGAAGGCGCTGAAGGCCGATGGCCGGGTCGCCGCGCTCGACGGAGCGCTTGACCTTGCTCCGGCGAACCGCACAGAGTGACGGCAACCTGATTCCAACGGTCGATCGCCTTGTTCCGCACGCCCCTCGTCATCGCCACAGCGCTCGCCGTCGCCTTCGGCCTCGGCATATTGAGCTCGATCTACGCGCTGCGCGCTACGGTCGGCTTCGGTGCCATCGCGCTCGGGCCCTGGACCGCCTTCCCCGCCGCCCAGACGGTCGATGCCGACCCCTATGCAAAAGCCCACCGGGCGCGCGACGGCAAGCTGCTGCTCGGCGGCGCCGAAGGCCTGACCTTCACCGCCGCCACCGACAGCGAGAGCCGCACGCTGGTGGAAAACTGCCGTTACGAGATCCGCGGCATCACCCCGCCGGCGCGCCTCTGGACGCTGCATGCGGCGGACCGCAACGGCAACCCGCTTGAGGACGCCCGGCCCGGCCTTCCGACCGGCCTCAACGCCTGGTCGGTGCTGCGCGCCGCCGACAGCAATTTCTCCATCCGCATCGCCTCCTCGGCAACGCCGGGCAACTGGCTGGCCGTGCCGCAGGGCAAGGCGCCGTTCCTGCTGGTCATGACGCTGCTCGACACGCCGACCGCCGGCAGTTCCGGGGTCATCGACCTTGCGATGCCCGGCATAACACGGCTGGACTGCGCCGATGCGTAGCTTCCTCTATGCCATCGCCGTCGGCCTCGTCGGCGCGGCGCTGCTGCACATCGTCATCATCCTCTCGCTGCCGAGCTTCACCGGCCGCGACGCCTATACCCGCGTGCAGGCCTTCGGCGAGGCGAACCGCTTTTTCCCGCTGGCGGGAAGCAGCGATTCCCTCGCCCCGATCAACGACGACCCGGCGATGAAGACGGCGGTCTGCGCCTTTTCCGTGGAGACCGGGCCGATCCGGCTGTTTGCCGAGGGCGATGTGCCCTTCTGGTCGCTCGCCGTCTATGACAGCGCCTCCAACGAGGTGTTCAGCATGAACGACCGCACCTCGGTCAGCGGCGCACTCGATACGCTGATCGCAACGCCCATCCAGCTCATCGGCATCCGAAAGGCCGTGCCGGCCGAGCTGGAGCAGTCTATCCTCGTCGAGATGCGCGGCGAGGAAGGCTATGCCGTGCTGCGCACCTTCGTGCCGACACAAAGCCGCGAGGAAGCGGCGACCGCCTTCCTGGCGGATGCCAGCTGCGAGCCGTTTGCGGCGGAACAATAGGAAGGATCGCTCCGAAGGGAGCCTTGTGACGCGGGGCCTTTGCCCGCGAAGGCCGTTCAGGCCCGTTCAAGCCATGCGCGGCGGCCGCACGCGCATGCTCCAGCGCTGCACCGGGCAGCGACCGGAAGAGGATCAGGGCCGGCGGGCGGTGTCCTGAACACCCTGCTTTGCCGCCTTGCCGCGGGCCGCCAGCATGGCGGGCGTCAGGCGTTCGTATCTTACGCCGGTGAAGAGAAGAACCTGGGCCGGAGCCGCACGGCGAATGGTGTCGCGACGCGGCGTTCGCGCGAGCCATTCCTTCAATCGTACCACGTCTGCCATTCTCGCCTCCAAAAGAAGAATCGAGACGGATGAAGCACTCCTACAAATCTCACCCTGCCCGTTTCAACGGGCCGGTGCATCCGGTTCCGTCACCCCCGGACGCGACATGAGATCGATGTCTCCCCAGTCGCATACGGGTGGAAAACGGCGATACGGGACCAGAAGTTTCCCATTCACGGGAATGTGTCTGGCGACCGTCCGGTATCCGGAACATCGCACCTTTCCCTCGCGGAACGGCGGGCGCCTGCCGGCGGATCCACCGTTCACATGATCGAATCATAACACGTCCATCGCAATAGACGAGCCGATCCATGTCCCTAAAACTAGCGACTATCGGGTTAACATGCTGTTAACACTAGCGTGAAGCGGGCGTGTTCGCTGTTCCCTGCGGCACAGGGCAGGCCTGCGGACGAGGAAAGCGGGGCCTGTCCCGATGCGGCACGCGGCCGGTCTGCAACCCCGGCGGCACCACCTTGTAAACATTGCGGTTTCCGCGCGAGCAAGGTTAACGCCTTGCTAACGCTTTTCCTCTACTTTTCATGAACGATTGAGAAGCGGCAAGGGGCTGCCGTTCCGGGGAATAACGGGTGTTTCGTGGCGGACAGGTTTCGCGAACTGGAGAGACCGCAGGCGGGGCGGCCGAAGGACATCGTGCTGATGGCCACGGTCTCCAGCTTCGAGAGCCTGCGTTTTCCATCCCGCTCGGACCTGCGCCAGTTCGGTGAACTCTTCGAACCGCTCTACAGCGCCTCCAGCGAGGAAGCCCGCCGGCAATCCGTCGCCGCGCTCTCCCGCTGCCCGCAGGTGCCGGACGAAACCGCCCTCTTCATCGCCACGCAGCCGATCGGCGTCGCCGCCATTTTCCTCATGGGCTCAAAGGCCATCGCCGATCGCACGCTGATGCATGTGCTGCGCGCCGCCAGCCCCGAACATGCCCGCGCCATCGGCCGGCGGGACGACCTTTCCCCCGCCATGGTCGAGGCGCTGGTCGCAAGCCACCAGGATCATGCCAGCCGCAGGGCCGGCGAGGATCGCGAGGCGTCGCTGAAGGAAGCGGCAAGGCTGGAGCGGGAAGAACAGATCCGCGAGGAGTTGCGGGCCCTGGTGCGCGCCGCGACGCCTGCGGTCGAAGCACCGCCGACGCTAGAGCCGGCGACGGAGGTCCATCACGCGCTGTTCGTGCGGTTTGCCCGCGCGGGCGAGGCCGGCATGCTGGCCGTCACGCTCGCCGACGCGCTCGGCGCCAGCCAGTGGCTGTCCGAGCGTATCCTTCTCGATGTGTCCGGAAGGCAGCTCGCCGAGACGCTGCTGGCGCTCGACGTGCCGGAGGAAGACAGCCTGTACGTGCTGGCGAAAATCTACCCTCACCTCGCCGAAGGCGGTGCGGCGGCCCTGCTTTCGGCGCTAGACCCGGCCGAGGCGATCGACCGTGTCGAAAGCTGGCAGCGGGCGGACAGCTACACGAATGGCAATGGCCTGCCGAAGGCGGCCAACGGCGGCGACGCGAAGTCGAATGGGCAGGATAACCACGACAGGTCCTCCGAAGCCGCACGGCACCGCGCCGCCGGCTAATTTCCTCTATTAGAAAATCCGGCGCCGCGCCGGTACGCGAATCGTCGCGCCTTCGTTGCGCTCGGCCGAGAGCGCGGCCAGCATGGTGACGACGAACATTCCCGAAATCAGCAGTGCAAGAGCGGGCAGCACGATAAACATGGCGTTTCTCCGAGGGTTCGACACAGGCCATCGCCTGTGTGGCTCCCTTTTCCCACGCGCCGCGCCGCTGCGATGTTCCCGCGGGAACAGGCCCTCAGAACAGGAAGTCGCCCTTGTCGAGCGCGCGCAGCGCAACGTGCTCCAGAGTCAGCATGTCGTTGCCGGCGCGGATCACCACGTCGTCGCCGCGCTGAACGGCATGGTTCGTCATCAGGTCGTCAAAGCCGGTGATTTCGGCATGGCCGGAAAAATCCACCCGGTCCGTGCCCGGCGTGAAATCCGCCACCCTGTCACGCCCGGTCCCCTTGGCGAACAGGAAGACATCCTTCCCGCTGCCGCCGATGAGCGTGTCGTTGCCCTTGCCGCCGTCGAGAATGTCGTTTCCGCCGCCACCCGAGAGCGTGTTTGCGCCGCTGTTGCCGATGAGCACATTGGCAAGCCCGTTGCCCGTGCCGCTCATGCCGGCCTTGCCGAGCAGGATGAGCTTTTCGAGATTGGCACCGAGCGTGTAGCTGACGGTGGACTGCACCGTATCGGTGCCACCGCCCGCCTTCTCGACGAGCTTCAGCCGGGCATCCCCGACGATATAGGTGTCGTTCCCCTTGCCGCCCGCCACCGTGCCGGTCACCTTGCCGCCGCGCGTGTCGAACGTGTCGTTGCCCGCCCCGAGATCCACCGAACCGCGGATCGTACCGTTATTGGTGACGATCTCGCTGCCGTTGCCGCCCTTCAGCGCCAGGCCCTCCGCCTTCAGCGATCCATTGTTGGCGAAGGTGTTGAGCCCCTTGCCGAGGAGGGCGACCGCAATGCCCTTCGTCGCCGTGATCGCGCCGTTGTTCGCCACCGTCGCGCCGGCCCCGTCGCTGAAGATGCCGGCTGCGCCCTTCAGCGTGCCGTTGTTCATCACCTGCGCGTGCGCGCCGCCGATATCGACAGCCTCGCCGGCCGTTGTCGTTATCGCCTTGTGATTGGCGAAATTGACCTTTGCCCCGTCGAGCCGGATGCCGCCCTTCGCCGCGGAAATCGTACCGTTGTTCGCCACCACCGCATTGGCGCCAGTGATCACCACGCCCTCGTCGGCACGCGAAAGGACCTTGCCGTTGTTGGTGACGACGGCGCCCGCGCCCGACACCGTCAGCCCGTCGCGGTAGGCGTCCAGCGTGCCGCTGTTGGTCACGATCGCCGCAAGGCCGGCGCTGCGAATGCCGTCATCGGCCGTCGACTGGATGAACCCGTAATTGGTGATGATCGCCTTGGCGCCCGAGACCGTGACGGCATCGCCTGCGCTTTTCACGGTGCCGTGGTTGGTGACCAGCGCCTCGCCGCCCGCCACCTTCAGCCCGGTCCCACCGGAGGACAGCACGGAGCCCCGATTGGTGATGCTGGCGCCCGCTCCGCTGAAATGGCCGGCCGCCGCATCGCCTGAAAGCGTGCCCTGGTTGGAAAAGACAAGCCCGCCGCCGCTCGCGGAAAGGCCGGTCAGCGCCGCGGAAACCACCCCGTTCGCCTTGATCGCGACGGTCCCGGCGTCGCTCCCCAGCGTGCCAGCCCCGAGCACGACGGCATGTCCCGCCGTGGAGCGGACCGTTCCGTCGACGACGAGCATGCGTCCGGCGAAAGCCCCGCCCGCGTCGACGGCAAGGCCGGCCGTGGTTATGGAAATGCCGGGCGCGACGATCCACTGGCTGCCCGCCTCGCGTGCGACGAGGGTCGATGTCCGATCCTCGAGAATGTCGTATTTGCTCATGTCTTTCCGGCGCCCGTCATCGGCATGGCCACGTCCTGCGGCAGCCCCGCCGCCTGTCGAACGGCGGGATGCGTCTCGTTTTCGGGAGGGTTCCAACGCATGCGAGGGGCCTGCCCGCCGGAACCGCCATACCGCACTTCCTGCAAAAAATCCGTTTCACCCGGATCGGCACGGCCGGTTTCCGCCCGCAGGCTTAACGTCGGAAGAACCCGTCGTCCTTCGGCTCGGCTCCTGCGAATTCGATGAGGTCATCGAGCGCGTCCGCCTCGATCGACACGACCCAGAGATCGCCGTCAAAGCGCCGCTCCCGCGCCAGCGCATCGGCAACGGCCGCCGCCTCGACCCGCTCCAACCGCGCCTCGAAGCGCCGGAGCCCGCTCTCCTCGGCCTCGAAGACACTCTGCGGCGCCGGCCCATACAGGCTCTCCGTCCCGTCGCGGAACACCTGCCGCACGAACACCGCCCCCGCCTCCTCCGCGCCCTTCACCTCGACAGCCGCAAAATCGCCGCGGGCGAAGACGCGGCGCATCAGGGCGGACACGAAGATATCGGAGCGAAGGCGCATGGCCGCGGCATACACGGCACGGCGCGGCGGGGCAATGGCGAAGGCTGGCGAGCCCCGCATCAGGGCCGCCGGGAAAAGCCCCGCCTCACACGCGGATCGCCAGCCGCAGCCCGCCCCAGTGGCGACCGTTGACGGTTATGGGGGCGGAGATGTCCTTCATCAGCACGAACTGGCCGCCGCCCATGTCGCGGCGATAGGTCTGCACGAGGAAGGGTTCGGTGCTGCGCCCGGCGGCGAGCCCCACCCGGTCGTTGAAGATCCGGCGATTGCGGCAGTTGGCGGTGTTCCAGGCCGGATCGCCCGGCCGTTGCGCTTCGGAGAATTTTCGGTTGTGCGTCGGCAGGTATCCCTGGTCGTCGATCGCCGCGCAGAAGGCGATGCGGCCGTCCGCGGCCACCGCCGGCTCCTGGATATCGGGCAGAACGCGGTCGGTGAAATCGGTGAAGCGCGTCGTCATCTGCACCGGGTCGGTGCCAGGGATCGGCCGGTACTGCCGGTCGAACAGGGCCTCAATGCCCATCTCGCCGCTGCGGATGGCGGCCGAAAAGCGCGCCGAGACCTTGTCGGCCAGTTGCTGCACGAGGCGGATGTAGGGGCTGTCCGGCGTCTCGATCCCCGCGCTCGCCGTCGCCTGGATGATGCGCTCGGAAATCGCCACCACCTCGCCGACCTTGCCGGACGCGCCCTGCAGCGTCCCGTTGGAGCGGATGATCTCGGCCGAGGCCGCACCGATCGAGCGGGCGAAATCGCTGCATTCCCGGTCCACCGCACCCGTCGTCGCGGCAAGCGCCGAGGCGCTGTCGAGGATCTTCGACATGACCTGTTCGACGCCGGCAAAGGAACCCTGGACCTCGGACGCCGTCACCTTGACGCCCTCGGCGGAAACACGCGCGCCCTCGCCCGCCGCCTCCAGCCGGTCGATGCGGGCGCGCAGTTCCTGCAGCGTCTTCTGGATGGAGGCCGTCGTGCTGGAGGTCTCGAGCGACAGCGCCCGCACCTCCGCCGCCACGACCGCAAAACCCTTGCCCGCCTCACCCGCACGCGCCGCCTCGATGGCCGCGTTCAGCGCCAGGAGGTTCGTCTGCCGGGCGATGGTGCCGATGGCGTCGGCCAGCCGGCCGACATCGGCAAGCGCGCCGGAAAAGGCCGAGATTTCCGTGCCGATCTCGTTGGAGGCCGTCACCATGTGGTCGATGGCGGCGATCGAGCCGTCGAGCTGCACCGCCTGCTCGCCCAGCACGCGGCGGGCGCTCGCGGCCAGCTGGTCCGTCTCGCCGAGCGAGCGGGCAATGTCGCCATTGGCGCTGGCGATCGCCGTCGCCGACTGGGTCAGCCGGGTGAAGAGTGCCGCGTGCTCGCGCGACTGGGCGGCGGTGTCCTGGATGGAGCCGGCGATATCGACGAGATGCAGGCCGAGGTCCGAGGCTTCGGCGGCCAGCGACCCGACGACCCGCCGCAGCGCAGCCCCATCGGCTGGCGCCGGCTTCTCGTCCTCTTCCCAGATATGCGCAGTCTCACGCAAGGCAGCGTTGGACATGGTTCGACAATCCTCCCGGTGATCGACGGATCATCGGGCGGACATGGTTAACGCATCCTTTAAAAACAACCGGTAGATGTATCAGTCAAGGCATACGACTTTGGTCGCATGCACGACGCGGCTCAGAGCGCACCGATGTCCTTCAGCTTGGCCAGAACCTGCTCGTTCGGTTCGCCGGTGACCGGCAGGCGGTAGTGCTTTTCGAAGTGGCGGATCGCGGTGCGGGTCTTCTCGCCGATCAGCCCGTCCACGGCGATATCCGTATAGGCGATGTTGCTGAGGCCCTTCTGGATCTTCATCACCAGATCGCTCGGCGCAGGCCGTGCGACGGCGGAGGTCACGGCCGGATCGGCTTCGGCCTCGGCCCGCATGATGGCCGCCGCGACCGGGTCCTCCTCGACTTCCGCCTGCGTCTGCGTCCTGGCGGGTTTGCTCTCGATGACCTTGGCCACCTCGTCGAAGGGCCGCTCGGCCGGGGTCACGTCGGTGACCTCGGGCAAGGGCTGGCCCTCCTCGGCGCGCTCGATGACGAAGGTCGTCACGTCCAGCGGCTCCGGCTGCGTGGCGGTGAAGCCGAGGGAATTGTCGGCCGAGCGCATCTTGAGGAACGGCGCCGGGTGCCCGCCCGGCTGATACCACAGCGCGTTGGCGGCAACGAAGGAGAAGACCACGACGAAGGCGCAGGTGCCGCCGACCACGGTCGGGTGGCGCGCGGCAAGGCCGCCGAGCGCCACGAGCCCGGTGATGACGATATTCGGCCGGCGCGGCTCCACGCGTGTGCCGGACCGGCCCTTGCGGGCCTGGCCCTGGGGCCGCCGCTCAGGCTGTCTTCTGACGTGCGCGTTCATCGTTCGTGTCCTTGCCATCTCGCGACGGCTCGTAAACCGTCTCGATTACAGCCGCAAGGCGCGGCGGAAATTCGACGGTGGATGCAGTTCCGGTGCGCGGCTCGCCATCCGGCGCGACGCCCGAGCCGTCCGCCGGCACGCGTACGGTGATGACCGTGCCCTCGCCCGGCCGGCTCTGGATGACGAAGCTGCCGCCATGCAGCGCCACGAGACCCTTGACCAGCGACAGGCCGAGGCCGGTGCCTTCGTATTTGCGGGTATATTCGTTCTGCACCTGCATGAAGGGCTGGCCGATCAGCGCCAGCTTGTCGGCGGGAATGCCAATGCCGGTATCGCTGACGGTCAGGACGAGGTCCCTGCCCTCGCGTGCTGCATCGATGGTGACGATGCCGCCGCGGTCGGTGAACTTGATCGCGTTGCCGACGAGGTTGATGAGCACCTGCTGGATCGCCCGCTGGTCGGCGATGGCCTCGCCGATGGCGCGCGGCACCCGGCTCGTCAGCTTGATGCCCTTCTCGCGCGCCTGGAGGCCGAGCATCTGCTCGCAGGCCCGGACGCTGTCGGCGACGAGGAAGGGCTCGGTCAGGAGCTCGTAGCGGCCCGCCTCGATCTTCGAGACGTCGAGCATCGTGTTGACGACCGACAGGAGATGCGAGCCCGACTGATGGATCAGCGTGACGTACTCGCGCTGCCGGTCGTTCTGCAGCTTGCCGAAATATTCGCCGGCGAGGATGTCGGAAAAGCCGAGGATGGCGTTCAGCGGCGTACGCAGCTCGTGGCTGACGGCCGCAAGGAACCGCGTCTTGGCATCGTTGGCCGATTCGGCCTCGGCGGCCTTGCGGGCGCTCTCGCCGCGAAGCTTCGCCTCGTCGGAAATGTCGCGCGACTGGGCGACGACGGCGGCAAGCGCGCCGTCCGCGCCGGCAAGCGCCGTCATTTCCACGCGCATATGGGTGAACTGCTCGGCATCGGCCTCGATGCGCGCGCGGTCGATGCGCACGTCCACCGTTTCGCGCGTGCCGCCCTGGCGCAGACGGTCGATCGCCGCGAGGAAGCCGATCCGGTCGGAGACATGGATCTGGTCGAGATAGCCGCGGCCGGCAGGGTCGCGCATCCAGGCGAGCATGTCGGCGCGGTCGCGGCCATGCACCGCCGTGACAAAGCCACGCGCATCGTGCAGCGTCACGAGGCCGGCGAAGAGATCATAAGGAGAGGCGGCCGGCGGCGCGGCGGCGGCCAGCTCCTCGGCGAAGGTTTTCTGCAGTGCCGGCTTTTCCTTGAAGGTCGAGGCGGCCGCGGCCGTCAGCAGCGCGCCGGCACCGGCCAGCGCCACACCGGCGGGCAGCGCGGCGGAGGCGGGCATGACGGCGGAGAGGGCAAGCGGCAGGCCGGGAACGGCCGCCAGCAGCGCCAGCGTGGTGGCGCGCAGCGACGCGGACGGACGCTGACCGGCAGCAGGTGCGCCAGCAACGCCAGCAACGGCGCCCAGGCGGGCTGCCATTCTGTCAGCGATGGTGGTCAATTGGCGCAACGCAAAACCCTGCCGTTTATGTTCTTTTGGTGAGCCCAAAATCGCATCGGCGACTTAAGGAAAGAATAAACGACGGGGCCGGAAAGCGGGGCAAAAAGGCCCAAAAGTCCCATTTCGGGGCAATCCAACGGCCATTCGTCCGGCGTGGTTAACGGGGCGTAAGCGCCTCATTTTGCGGCATTTTTCTGTTCATATTAACTTCTGGGGCAAAGGGCGGGAAAGGCCCCTCCCGGCATTCCGGCGCCTTGCTGCCGCGCTGCCCGCCACGATCCTTAACGGCGATCGCTAAAATCTGCCTCAAATGCGTTTAAAGTGCCGGGAAAGGCGAGATAGATCGCATTTTAATCAAAACTGGGCAAAACCCGAATGATTCTTTCAAAGGGGAATTTCCTTCCCGCCCCTATTCTCGCATCAACGGTTCGCCAAGGACCAAACAAGCCGAAGGCCGCAAAGAGCCGAGGCGATAACGAGGATGGCAAGCGATGTGGTTTCTGATCAAGGGAACGTTCTGGTTCTCAATGGTTCTCGTCCTGCTCCCCTTCCTGGACGCGGAATCCTCCGCCAAGCTGGAAAAGGGCCCGACGGTCGAGATCGGCGACACGTTCACTGCCGCCAGCGAAGCGCTGCATTATGTAACGGCGATGTGCCTCGAAAAGCCGGACGTCTGCGAAAAGGGCGCCGAGACCTTCGTCGCCCTCGGCCACCGGGCCCGTGAAGGCGCCCGCATCGCCTATCAGTTCCTCGACACCCAGTTCGCCGAAGAAGGCACCGCCGTCGCCAAGGCCGATCCGGCCGCCGAAGAAGCGCTCGACCAGCCGCTTCCGGCCGTTGCCACGATCGATGCCGACGACGAGGTCATCACCGGCACCGTTGCCATCCCGACCCGCCGCCCCGACCACAAGGGCTGATACCGCCACCCATTTCCCGCATGTCCGGAACAGGCCGTCTTTTCCCGCCCGGACCTCGCGTGACCGTTTTTCTGCCTGCCTCACTCGTTGCCCTGCAACCGCCGTATGGACCCGTTCCCTACGGCGTTTCTTTTTGTCCGCACGCTTTCCGGTTCAAATTCCGGGCCGGCTCGCCTATATGAAGGCAGTCCCCGCATACGGAAGAACCATGGCCACGCTGCAAGAGATCATCGACGACTTCGCCTTCCTCGAGGAGTGGGAGGACCGCTACCGCTATGTGATCGAGCTGGGCAAGGCGCTGCCGGACCTGCCGGAGGAACAGCGCACCGCCACCAACAAGGTGCAGGGCTGCGCCAGCCAGGTCTGGCTCGTCAGCAAGGCCGATGCGGGCGCCGATCCTATGATGACCTTCGAAGGCGATTCGGACGCCCATATCGTGCGCGGCCTCGTCGCCATCGTGCTCGCCATCTATTCCGGCAAGCGCGCCTCCGAGATCGCCGCGCTCGATGCGATCGACACCTTCAACGCCATCGGCCTCGTCGAGCACCTCTCCTCCCAGCGCGCCAACGGTCTGCGCTCGATGGTGCGGCGCATACGGGAAGAAGCCGCCGTACGGGTGGCGGCCTAGAGCATTTCCGGCTCACCGGAAATGCTCTGGATTCTTGTTTTTACCGCATTATCCGACGCCGAAGCGATTTCGCTTCGGCTGGAAATGCACTAGGCACCGCGCGGCCCGCCAACACGCCGCGGCGGGCGGCCCTCATCCCGGCAGTTCCGGCCGATAGCCTTGCGCACCCCAGGCATGCGACCGCCGCCCGGCCGGGACCGGCGGGGCATAATGGCGGGCGAGCGCCATCAGGGCGGCGCGCAGCATGAGTTTGGCGGAGCGGGCGGGCCATTGCCGCTCGCGCTCCACGGTCTCCAGTCCCTTCATGAAGCAGCAGACATCGAGCGCGACGCCGGACAGCTCCGGGCCGATCGCCGCAATGGCGTGCGCGACCCGCAGGCGCGCGGCAAGCGCGGTATCGGTGAGCTCGCGCGCCGTGCCCGCCTCGCCTTTCTGGCGGCCCGCGATGCGCGGCTCCCACGCCATGGTCAACCGCGGCTGCAGGCCGCCGCGGGTGAAATCCGCATGCAGCCTTTCCCCGGCGGCAAAGGCCGTCTCCGGCAGGAAGGCCTCGCCCGTCTTCTCCTTCAGCCGTGTCAGGCTCGCAAGCGGCGATTCCAGCCGGTTGGCGCGCGCCCGCTCCCGCATCCCGTCACGCAGCACCGTCACCTCGGTCATGTCGCGGTGCTGTTCGGCAAAGGGTGTTCCGGCCGTGCAGAGCCGGCGCCTGAGATAGGCGCGCGCCTCCCCCGCCGCAAAGGCACGGTCGCCCTCGCGCCGCACCAGCCCGCGGCGCACCGCCTCGGCCAGAAGCGTCGGGGCAAGCGGCTGCCGGCGCCCGTCGGCGGCAAGCGCTTCGTCCTCCGTCACCTTTGCCCCACCGGCCACCAGCAGAAAGCGCAGGAGCCTTGCAAGCGCGGCATCGTCCACCACCGCCCCCTCACCCATGGCTGCCGATCCCCGCCGGGCCGAAGACCGACTGCACGACGCGCTCGACCGCCGAGACGAAGGCATCGAAGGCGGCATTGTCGCGGCGGTCTTCCACCACGTTGCAGGCATGGCCGACCGTCGTCCGGTCGCGCCCGAAGGCGGCGCCGATATCGGCCTGGGGCAGCCGCAGCACGACGTGGCAGACATACATGGCGATCTGGCGCACATGGCAGGCGGAGCGCCGGCTGTCCCGCCGCCAGAGCGCCCGGTCGCCCGCCATGGCCATCATTTCCAGGACGAGCTGGCGCACGATGCGGCAGGCAATGCCGGCCGGCACGACCGGTGCTGGCGCGTCGGGCACGACGCATTTGATCTCCGGCGCAGGACCGGATGCGGTCTTGAGGGATGCCCGCCGGTGGGGAACGATGAACTGGTGCATGACTGGCCACTCCGTTTATAGGAATTTATTCATACACCCTAGAGGATGACCGAGGACGAATGAAGCATAATCGCCCAACCATCCATTGAATTTCTTTAATAACCTGTGCTTCATATCCCCATATAGGCATTTTTTCCTTTTCATTCGATCCGATGCGCGCCCAGACGGGCCATAAACGCAGAAAGCCGGCCCCTTTCGGGACCGGCTTTCGATTCGCATAGATAGATGCGAGACTTACTTGCCCTTGCGGCGCTGGCCGAGGCCCATTTCCTTGGCGAGGCGCGAACGGGCCTCGGCATAGGCGGGCGCGACCATCGGGTAATCTGCCGGCAGGTCCCACTTCTCGCGGTACTCTTCCGGGGTCATGCCGTAATGGGTCATCAGGTGGCGCTTCAGCGACTTGAACTTCTGGCCGTCCTCCAGGCAGATGATGTAATCGTTCTGCACGGACTTCTTCACCGGAACCGGCGGCTTCGGCTTTTCGGCGACGACGGGCACTTCCACGGCGGCAGCGGGCTGCGTCGTGTTGTTGAGTGCGGCATGCACGTCGGCGATCAGGCCCGGCAGTTCTGCAACCGGAACGACATGGTTGCCGACATAGGCAGCGACGATATCGGCAGTCAGTTCCACAAGCAGATTGGAGCCGGCGCCAAGGGTTGTTTCGGTCATTTCTTTCTCCTGTCGGACAACACGAAGGTCGATGGCCCTATCCACCGGCCTGAACAATGAATTCGGCGTAAAGCGTCTTTGTCGGGCGATCCTGTGGCAGAATAATGCTCGCCGGCGGAAATGCAGACATTTCTGTCGATATAACTTCCACTACAGCGGTCGCCGCGTCACATGCCGGCTCTTTCCGAGACATATACCCCGCGGGCATAAATACGGTCCGAACTCAACTTAAACAGGAAAACCGCACGCAAGCTAAATCAACCCGAATGCTTTACTTCACTTGGAATATCATTCCGCAATTCGTTGTCCAGTATTATTTTAGAGAAATAACATTGGAATCTTTGAGGTGAAATAGAAACCACTAAAAATTGGTGGATAGTACAATTTCTCGGGGTTTGCTTCTCAACCCTTTATCAACGCTTCTTGTTGCCGCGTTCGCGCGCGTCGCGCATCTCGTCGAGCACCGCATGGCGCGAGAAGCGATATCCCGCCTCGTGCGCCGCCCTGGCGATGAGGTGGGCGGCGATCGGCGCGGTCAGCACGAAGAAGATGAAGCCGGCGAGCGCGCGCGTGAAGATCGCCGCGTCGAGGGAATGGATGCCGGCGGCAAAGAGCATCAGGCCGGAGCCCACCGTGCCCGCCTTCGAGGCGGCGTGCATGCGGGTATAGACATCCGGCAGGCGCACGATGCCGAGGGCCGCCAGGAAGGTGAAGATGCCGCCGGCGACCAGCATGACGGCGACGACGATGGAAAGAACGAGATCCAGCATCAGCGCCGCCTCCTTGCCCTGGTTGCCTTGCCCTGCCGTACGCCCTTGCGGGCGGGGCTCTCGCCGCCCGCCGCCGGTTCGTCCGCCTCCATGCCCTGGCGCAGCACGAAGCGCGCGAAGGCCACGGTGGCGAGGAACCCGACGAGGCCAAGCGCGATGGCGATGTCGATATAGAGGTTGAAGCCGGTCTTGATGGCGAGGACGGCGATGAAGCCGATGGCGATGGCCACCAGCATGTCGAGCGCGACGATGCGGTCCGGCAATGTCGGTCCCTTGACGACCCGGTAGGCCGTCAGGAAGAAGGCCGCGCACATCAGGAAGAGCGCGATGGTCGCGGCGGCGGAGATGACGGTTTCGGCGCCCATCAGCGGAAGGCCTCCAGGATCTTCTTCTCAAATCCATCGGCGATGTCCCGCCGGGTGCCGACGGGATCGGAGCAGTCGAGCGCGTGCACATAGAGCACCTTGCGGTCGGCGGAAACGTCGACGGAAAGCGTGCCCGGCGTCAGCGTGATGAGGTTGGCAAGCAGCGTGATCTCGAAATCCCGGTCGACCGTCAGCTGAAAGGCGAAGATGCCGGGTTTCAACGCCATTTTCGGGCTCGCCACCAGCACCGCCACTTTCCAGGCCGAGAGCGCCAGCTCCTTGATGAACAGGAGGACGAGCGACAGCAGCTTGAGCGGCCGGATGCGCCGTCCGTCCGGCTGGATGTGGTCGCGGATCAGCGCGAGCGACAGCGCACCGGCGACAAGGCCGAGCAGGAGATTGGGAAGGGTGAAGCTGCCGGAGACGGCGAGCCATAACAGTGCCAGGAGGGCGACGGTGAAGGCGGGCCGCATGTCAGTTCCCCCCCGGAAAGACCGAGCCGATATAGGCCCGCGGATCGGCCAGCCCCTGCGCGGCCAGCTGGATGGTGGAGAGCAGCGTCTCGGGAAAGAGGCCGAAGACCACCGTCAGCGCGGTGAGCGCGGCAAGCGGCAGCAGCGCGCTTGCCGGAATGGCCTCATCCGCCAGCGCGCCGCCCGCCGGCCGCCAGTAGGCCAGAAGGAAGACGCGGCCGACTGCGATGGTCGTCAGGAAACCGGTGAGGAAGACCACCGCCGCCAGCCACCAGGCGCCGATATCCATCGCCGCCTTCGCCACCATGACCTTCGGCCAGAAGCCGGAGAACGGCGGCAGGCCGGACACCGCGAAGAACAGCACCAGCGACAGGGCGGCAAACAGCGCCGAGCGCGTGTAGAGCCCGCCGAGACGGGCGAGATCGAACGAGCCGGCAAGCCGCCCGGCAAGGCCCGCAGCCATGTAGAGCGCCGTCATCACGACCATGGAGTGCAGCGCATAGAAGATCGCCCCGCCCGTGCCGCCGGGGCTGCCGAGCGACAGGCCGGCCAGCATGACGCCGATACCCGAGATGACGAGATAGCCGAGCAGCCGGCGGATGTCGCTCTGCCCGAGCGCGCCGAGCGCCCCGAGGATCATGGTGGCGGCGCCCGCCAGCGCGATGACGAAGCTCAGTTCCTCCCGCTCGACGGGAAAGAGCATGATCAGCGTGCGCAGCAGCGCATAGATGCCGACCTTGGTGAGCAGGCCGGCGAACAGCGCCGACACCACGACGCGCGGCGTGTGGTAGGAGGCCGGCAGCCAGAAATTCACCGGAAAGGCCGCGGCCTTCATGCCGAAGGCCGTGAGATAGAGCATGGCGAGCGTCATCAGCGGCAGCTCGGCGCGGCCCGCCGCCGCCTTCGTGGCAATGTCGGCCATGTTGAGCGTGCCGAAGATACCATAGAGATAGCCCGTGGTGACGAGGAACAGCGTCGTCGCGATGAGGTTCAGGAAGGCGTATTTGATCGCGCCGTCGATCTGCCGCGGCTCCGAGCCGAGCGTGAGGAGACCGAAGGACGAGATCAGCAGCACCTCGAACCAGACATAGAGGTTGAAGATGTCGCCGGTCAGAAACGCGCCGGAAACGCCGGCCATCAGCAAGAGCAGGAAGGGATAGAAGCCGTAGCGCAGGCCGCTGCCGTCGATATCGCCGAGTGCGTGCACGGCGCCCGCAAGCGCCACGACGGCGCCCACGAGGGCAAAGAGCACGCCCGTCAGGTCCGCCGTGAACGCGATGCCGAACGGCGGCAGCCAGCGGCCCATCACCATCGTCACGGGGCCGTTCGCCAGGACATGGCCGAGCAGCAGCGCATCGAGCAGCACCAGGACGGCCAGTGCGGGAACGGCAAGGAAGCCCTGCAGGTGCAGCGACTTGCGGGCCATCAGCAGCACCGCGCCGGCCAGAATGCACCAGACGGGCGGCAGGACGACCAGCCAGTCGAGGGTTGGGACCGGGGTCATGACGAGGGCTGCGGAGAGATCGGTAGGCGTAGCGGCCATTGGCGGGGCGGTTCCTGTCAGTAGCCGGTCGGCGGGAGGGGATCGTTCTCCGGCTCCGCCAGGCGCATCTCGTTACCGTTGTCGGTGCCGAGGTCCTGGTAGGCGCGGTAGACGAGCACCAGCAGGAAGGCGAAGAAGGAAAAGGAAATGACGATCGCCGTCAGGATGAGGGCCTGCGGCAGCGGATTGGCGGTGAGCGTCTGCGGCACGTCGTGGCCGGCGGGAATGATCGGAGGCACCTCGCGCAGAATGCGGCCATTGGTGAAGAGCAGCAGGTTCACCGCATTGCCGAGCAACACGACGCCGAGCAGCACGCGCACCAGAAACTTCGACAGCATCAGATAGACGGCGGCGGCGAAGAACAGGCCGATGAGGAGGACGAAGGGCACTTCCATCACACGTCCTCCGTCTCGAGCGCCAGCGCGATGGAGGTGATTGCCCCCACCACCACGAGATAGACGCCGGTATCGAACAGCATGACGCTGGAGAGCGGGATCTCGACGCCGAGGATGACGGGATAGACCCAGAGCCCGGTCATGAAGGGGACGGCAAAGAAGATCGACATAAGGCCGGCGACCGCCGCGATGAAGAGGCCGAAGGCCGAGATCGCCATCGGGTGGAACCACAGGGCCTTGCGCACGGCGGCAATGCCGTTGGCGATGCCGAAGATCGCAAGCGCGGAGACCGCGATCAGCCCGCCCGTGAAGCCGCCGCCGGGTTCGTTGTGGCCGCGCAGCAAGACGAAGATCGAGAACAGCACCATCAGCGCGGTGAGGAACGGCGCGACGGTGCGGAAGATGAGCGTGTTCATGCCTTGCCTCCCGCCTTGCCACCCTTGCGGATGCGGATGATCGACAGGATCGCCAGGCCCGTCACCATGACGACGGCGATCTCGCCCAGCGTGTCCGTGCCGCGGAAATCGACGATGATGACGTTCACCACATTGGCACCGTGGGCGATCGTCTTGGAATAGAGGTTGAAGAAATCGGTGAGCGCCGTGTCGAAGCGGCCCTGCGTGACCTTGAGGAGATAGAGCGAGAAGCCGAGCCCGCAGGCGATGGCGATCACGGCATCCGGGATCTTCTCCCTCAGCGGCCGGTGGTCGCGCGGTGTCAGCTTCAATCGTGTCATGACAAGGGCGAGGATGACGACCGACAGCGTCTCGATCATGAACTGCACGAAGGCGAGATCCGGCGCGCCGAAGAGCAGGAAGAGCATGGCGACGCAAAAGCCCTGGATGCCGAGCGCGACGATGGCCGTCAGGCGATTGCTCGCCGTCAAGACGGCGCAGAGGCCGACGACGGCGAGCACCATGACCGCCAGTTCGTGGAACGGCATGTCGGCCGGCCAGACCGGCAGGCGCGGCCATTCGCCATAGACCGCCGGCGGCACGAGCAGCGCGAGCGCGATCACGGCGAAGGTCGCCGTCATGTAGATTTCCATGCGGCCGGGCTGGACGAGCCGGGTGACCGTCGTGGCGGCGCGCACGAGGCCGGTCATCGCCTGGTCGAAGCCGCGGTCCGGTCCCCAGCCGATGTCCTCGACCAGCCGGTTCGCCATCGCGCGCGCCTTCTCGAGGAAGAGGAAGACGGCAATGCCGAAGGCAACGGTGACGGCGGACAGCGCCAGTGCGAGGCTGAGATGCGGCACGGCCGAGATGGTGACCGTCTCCTGCTTTCCGGCAATGGCAGAGGCAAGCGGCGAGGTCAGCACGGCATGGGTGATCGCGGAGAAGACACCGACGACCAGCCCCATGACGGCGAGCAGCATGGGACCGATCCAAAGGAGGGCCGGTCCTTCATGCGCATGTTTCGGCGTCTCGACCGGCGCGCCGAGGAACGGCTTCAGCGCCACGGCGAAGGCGACGGCGAACATCAGGCCGTTGCCGATGATGGCCGCGGCGGTGAAGGCGATCTGGCGCAGGTTGCCGCCGGCGAGCGCCACATAGATCTCTTCCTTGGCAAGGAAGCCGAAAAAGGGCGGCAGGCCGGCCATGGAGAGCGCGGCAAGCAGCGCGGCGAGGAAGGTGACGGGCATCGCCCGCTTGAGCCCGCCCAGTTTCGTGATGTCGCGCGTGCCCGTCTCGTGGTCGATGAGCCCGGCGACCATGAAGAGCGCGCCCTTGAAGAGCGAATGGGCGACGAGATAAAGTGCAGCGGCGGCCACCGCATGGTCCGAGCCGAAGCCGGTCAGCATCACGAGAAGGCCAAGCGAGGCGACCGTCGTATAGGCCAGCATCAGCTTGAGATCCGTCTGGCGGATGGCGAGCACCGCGCCGACGAGCAGCGTCAGCCCGCCGAAGGCCGGCAGGATCGTCTCCCAGGCGACCGTGTCGCCCATCACGGGATTGAGCCGCATCAGGAGATAGACGCCGGCCTTCACCATGGTCGCGGAGTGCAGATAGGCCGAGACGGGCGTCGGCGCTTCCATGGCGTTCGGCAGCCAGAAATGGAACGGGAACTGCGCCGACTTGGTGAATGCGCCGCCGAGAATGAGGAAAAGCAGCGGCAGGTAGAACGGGCTCGTCCGCACCTCCGCGCCAAAGGACATCAGCAGCGACAGCTGCGTGACGTCCGTGACGTTCCACAGGAGCAGCAGTCCCGCCAGAAGGAAAAGCCCGCCCCCGCCGGTGACGACCAGCGCCTGCAGCGCGGCGCGGCGCGAGGCTTCCCGCGCATGGTCGAAGCCGATCAGGAGGAAGGAGGTGATCGAGGTCAGCTCCCAGAAGACGAATAGCATCAGGAAGCTGTCGGAGGCGACGAGGCCGAGCATCGCACCCATGAACATCAGGATGAAGGAGAAGAATCGCCCCTGATGCGGATGTCCCTTCAGGTAACCGCCCGCATAGAGCACGATCAGCGTGCCGATGCCGGAAATCAGCAGCAGGAAGGCGAGCGACAGGCCGTCGATCAGCCAGGAGAAGCTGACATTGTAGGACGGCACCCAGGCATAGCCGCCCGTGACGATCTCGCCGCGCGACACTTCCGCGTTGAAGCCGAGAAAATGGAGGAAGACGGCGGCCGGCACCAGCGCCAGGGGCCAGGCGGCATGGTGTCCGAGAAGCCGCGTGAGCGCCGGCGCGATGAGCGCGCCGAGAAACGGCAGACAGAAGGCGAGGAAGGTCAAGCCCATCGTGTCTGGAATCATTCCGTCTCCCTCATCCGCGGGCTCCACCCGTCTTGCCGTGTTTTTCAGATCGCCGGTTCTACGTCGGTATGACGAAAATCACCACCCTTGAACGGCAAACCTGCGACGTTTTACCCACCTTCAGGCGGATCAGGCGTATGCAAGGCAAGGCTCGGGAAGTAAGTCCGGTATCGCCCGGCGTCCCGTGTGATCAAGGTCAGGCCGGCAACCGCGGCATGGGCGCCGATGAAGAAGTCCGGCAGCACGCTCACGCGGTTGCCGCCGGTCCGGCGATAGGCCTGGAAGGCCTTTCCCGCAAGGAAAAGGGCCTGCCGCGGCATGGGCAAGGGCTCCAGCTCCGCCAGCGCGACCATCGCATCGAGATCGGCAATATCCCGGTAGCGCACGGAAAGCTCGGCATAGACGACATCGTTGATCGCGAGGGGACCAAGCAATGCGGCGGCCTCAAGCTCGGCCTGCGACCACGCAGCCCAGACCGGATCTTCCGTCACGAGGTCGAGCAGGACATTCGTGTCGACCAGGAACATGCTCAATCGTCGCCGCGCGTCAGTGCCATGATCTCGTCCGTCGTCATTCCCTGACCGGCCTGGCCGCGCAGGCGCGCAAACCGGCTTTTCGGCCGGGCATCGTCCAGGGGCACGACGACGATGCTGCCATCCCCGACCCGGCGGAACTCGACCCGGCTGCCGGGGCCGATGCCAAGGAAGTCCCGCACGGCCTTCGGGATCGTCACCTGCCCCTTGCTCGTCACCGTCGTGCTCATGAACCCTCGGTAATACCGTCGTGAAAGTGCGTATTACTTTACGCCGCAAACGATGTGTTTGCCAGCTCTCCATCAGGATACCGCCAAAGATTGTCTTGCCGCCCCCGGCACCCTATCTATGGTTCCGACAGGAGGACGCGATGAGCGACACGAAGACACTGAAGGTCAACAAGACGAAGGACGAGTGGCGGGAGATCCTCACACCGGAACAGTTCCGCATCACGCGCGAACACGGCACGGAGCGTGCCTTTTCCAGCCCCGACTTCGACCTTTCCAAGAAAGGCACCTATCACTGCATCTGCTGCGACAGGCCACTCTACCGCTCGGAGGCGAAGTTCAATTCCGGCACCGGCTGGCCGAGCTTCTACCAGCCGATCGAGCCCGGCGCCGTGGCGGACCATTCCGACTATTCCTACGGCATGACGCGCACGGAAATCCGGTGTTCGGACTGCGACGCGCATCTCGGCCACGTCTTCCCGGACGGTCCGCCGCCGACGGGCCTGCGCTTCTGCATGAACGGCGTGGCCCTCAGCTTCGATCCGGACTGAGGCGCATGGAAAGGCGGCCGCGGGCCGGGCCTACCGCTTGGGAACCTTGAGTTCCATGCAGGTCAGGTCCAGCCAGCGGCCGAACTTGATGCCGACCTCGCTGAACCGGCCGACCACGCGGAAGCCGAGCTTTTCGTGCAGCTTGATCGAGGCGGCGTTCTCCGCCTCGATGCCGGCGATCATCACATGGATGCCGTTGAAACTCGCCCGGTCGATCAGCGCCTTGAGCAGGCGCTTGCCCGTGCCGGTGCCGCGGGAATCGCCGCGCACATAGACGGAATGCTCGACCGTGTGGCGATAACCGTCGAAGGCCCGCCAGTCGCCATAGGAGGCGTAACCGATCACCTGCTTGCCCCGCATGGCGACGAGCACCGGGAACCCGCGCTCGCGGCGGGCGGAGAACCAGGCCTTGCGGTTTTCGAGGTCAACGGTGGCCTCGTTCCAGATCGCCGTCGTGTTGGCGACGGCATCGTTGTAGATGTCCATGATGCCGGGAAGATCCGCCTCCACGGCGTCGCGTATCGTGATGTCCATGGTTCCCCCCGGTTTTGCCTCCTGCCATACAGGAGGAGCGGGAAAGCTGTCCAGCCTGCTTTGTGGCGCGGCGCCGCAAACTTGACGCGCGAAGGATGCTGTAACAGTTTAAAAGCGCTGCACAATTCCTTGAAACGGAATCGCTTCGCGGATTTCAGCAGCGCTTGAAGGGTGAAGAAACGCCCGCCTTTGTCCGTTCCCCAGGGGACGCCATCAACGAGTAGCCCATCGTGCAACGTTTTCTCTTCCTTCTTTTCTTCACCCTCCCCGCCGCCGCCTTCGCCCAGGGCTGGGAGCCCTATGCCAACGCCCGCTTCGGTTTTGCGGTGGACGTCCCGCCCGGCTTCACGCTCGTGCAGGAGGCCGACAATGGCGACGGGCGGACCTATGCCAATGGCGAGGCCAAGCTCTCCGTCTGGGCGAACCATCTGGTGATCGGGTCGTTCGCGGACGAGGTCGCCAGCCGGCGCATGGCCTATCTGCGCGAGGGCTGGGATCTCAGCTATGAACGGCAGGCGGCCGGCTGGGCAAGCCTTTCCGGCACGCTTGTCGATTCCATCCTCTATCACCGGATCATCGCGCTGTGCGACGAGGCGGCCGCCTCCTTCGTGCTGGAATATCCGCAATCGATGAAGGCGGAGATGTCGCCGCTCATCGGCAAGCTGGTGAAATCGCTGCGGCCGGCCGAGGGCTGCACGAGCGCACAGGGCACCGCCCCGCCGGCGCAATAGCGGCGAAACACGCCGTCAGACACCCGAAACGACGCTGGTCAGCACTGCCGAATAATGCACGGCGGCCGCGGCGACGACGAAGCCGTGCCAGATGGCGTTCTGGAAGCGCAGCTTCTCCCAGACATGGAAGATGACACCCACCGAATAGAGCACGCCGCCGGCAACGATGAGCGTCAGCGTGGCGGTGGAGAGGTGTGTCGTCAGCGGCCCGGCGGCAAGCACACCGCTCCAGCCCATGGCGAGATAGATGAGGATCGCCAGCCGGTCGTAGCGGCCTGGCAGGAGGAATTTCAGCGCCACGCCCGCCGCCGCCATCAGCCAGATGCCGACGAGCATGCCGGCGAGCAGCGGCTCGTCGATGCCGCGCTGCAGGAAGGGCGTATAGGTGGCGGCGATCAGCACGAAGATCGCGGCATGGTCGAAGCGGCGCAGGTGCCATTTGACCGTCGAGACCGGCCAGAGATTGTAGGCGAAGGAGGTGGCGAGCGCAGCGACGAGCCCGACGCCGTAAACCCAGGCGGCCGCCAGTTGCCCGCTCGTCGCCCAGACGGTGGCATAGAAGATCAGCGCCGTCACGCCGATCAGCGCGAGCACGACGCCGACACCATGCACGATGCCGTCGGCGATCACCTCGCCCCGATCATAGTTCCATTTGACGCCCTTGATCTCCATCACGGCCGATCCTGCCTTGTCTATGAAGACAAGGTGGCGCGTTTGGAAGCGAGGGGCAAGAGTGTGGCCGGATCACAAAAGTTTGCCGCGTGAGACGAATGCTCGACCCAAACCCGAGACCCCTCCCGCGGCAAGCGCTATTGCTGCGCGATGCACTCCTCGCAGAGCGCGGCATGGGGCACGGCGGCGAGGCGGGCCGCGGAGATCGGCGCACCGCACTTGGCACACCGTCCGAAGGTGCCGGCGGCGATGCGGTCGAGCGCGGCGTCGATGGCGCCCAGTTCCTTGAGACCGGTCGTGCCGAATTCCTCCAGCACCTCGTCGTTCTCCCGCTCGATGGCTCGGTCGGCGCTGTCGCCGCTCTTCAGCGTGTCGAGATCCTTCTCGATCCTGTTCAGGCGGCTGTAGAGCTCGCGCTTGCGGGCCTCCAGAATGTCCTTGTACTGCGCCAGGTCCGTCACGGTACCGATCTCCTTTCATCTGCGATCATGCACTGAAAATGGCATCGCGCCTGAGAAACGACATTGATCGGAATCAAGTTCCCGAACCGGCACCGTCAACGCTGCATTGACAGTAAATCGCCGAAACACCACCTTTCGTGAACGCCGCCGCTCCGCCATATTCCCCCACGACAGAACGGTTTCCAGGGGAAACCGAAACAGGGATAAAACCATGACGGACCTCGACAGACGGACATTCCTCGGCGCCGCCGCCGCGGGCATCGCCGCCACCAGGGCCGGCCCCAGCCGCGCGGAGACCGCCCCGATGAACGATACGAACAGCCACGCCATCGACATGCCGGCCTTCGTCGATCATTCGCACCTGACGGTGATCGACCTGCCGATGCTCTCGGCCTTCTACCAGAAGGTGATGGGGCTTTCGGTGCTGGACACATCGGCTTCTGGCGAAACGCTCGGCGTTGCCGGCCGGCCGCTCCTGACGCTGACGACGGGCAGCAACGCCGCGCGCGCGCCGCGCAATGCGCCGGGCCTCTTCCACACCGCCTTCCTGGTGCCCAACCGCCGGGAACTCGGCCGCTGGCTCGCCCATGCGGCGCACAACAACGTGCCGCTCACCGGCGCTTCCGACCATCTCGTCAGCGAGGCGATCTATCTCGACGATCCGGAAGGCAACGGCATCGAGATCTATCGCGACCGCGACCGCGCCGAATGGACCTATGTGCCCGACGGCAAGGTCAAGATGGCGACGAACCGGCTCGACCTGCAGGCTCTTTATGACGAAGCGCCGAAGGACGGCTGGACGGGCCAGGAAAACGGCACGGCGATCGGCCACATCCATCTCCAGGTCTCCGACATCCCGGAGGCGGATGCCTTCTTCCGCGATGTGCTCGGCCTCGACATCATGGCGAGCTATCCCGGCGCCAGCTTCTTCGCGACGGGCAAGTACCACCACCATGTCGCCGCCAATGTGTGGAACTCCCGTGGCCAGCCGAAGCGCCAGACGGGCATGACGGGCCTTTCCGACTACACGATCCGCTTCAACGATCCGGCGAAGCTGGAAACGGCACTGAAAAAGCTGGAGGAATTGTCGATCGCGACGACGCGCGAGGGCGACACAGTCTCGCTCGTCGATCCCTGGGGCATTGGCCTCAAGCTCTCGGCCTGAGCCGACGCGCGCCAAGGTGGAGGGTTGGAGCATCCACCCTCTGCCCTGCTGGGCGGAGGGTGGTATCGGGCGTCGCTATAAGACGCCCCACGGCCTCAATCGTAGAGATAATGCGCGGCCCAGTCCTCGTGCGGCACCACGTCGCCGATGCGGTACTTGAAGGCATTGACCTCCAGCCGGTCGGCGCTCGCCTCGCATTTGTAGGACAGGCGATACCATTCGCCACCGCTGCGGAAGACGGCGCCCTTCGTCTTGATCGTGGTACCGTCGAGCTTGGGATCGCCGAAGGCATAGGCGATCACCTTGTCCGGGCGAAAGCCGCCCTTGTCGCCGCTGATCTTGTCCATCGCCTCGATGTCGCAGCGCTGCTCCAGCCGCTCTTCCGGCGTCAGCTTCTGAAGCTGGCTGCGCACGCGGGCATCGATCGCCAGCGCGGGGGATGAACAGAGCGGCGCGAGCGCCAGAGTGCAAAGGGCGATAAAAAGCCCGCCTGCCTGCCGTTTCAACTGTCGGCCTCCTCTTCGTGGCGTCATTACCGACACCTTAATTCGGGGTTAACGGGCAATATGTCGATTTCGCGGCGCTGGCAACCCACCGCAGGTTTCAGGCCACAAGCGGCGGAACTTCCGCACGCTTCGCGCGTTTTTGGCGCCAAAGAGAGGCTATGCCATGCACGACATTTCGGGAAAACCGGCGGAACGGCGGCTCCTGCGGGGCAGCCTCGACATGGAAATGGACCTTTCGCAGGATGCGCCACACCGCTACGGGCTGGACATCGCCGCGGCCTGGGCAGCCATCGGCATCTTCGTCATCATGGCCATGGCCGTCGTCTATCTCATGGCGCCGATCCTCATTCCGCTGTCGCTGGCGGTCGTCACCGGCCTGATCTTCGGCGTGGCCGCGGAAAAGCTGACCGATCTCGGCATTCCGCCGCTCCCGACCGCGCTGCTGCTGGCCGGCGCCTTCGGGGTGGGCGTCTTCTTCATCGCCGGCATGCTTGCCGATCCGATCACGCAGCTTGCCGCAAACGCCCCCGATCTGGTGCGCGGGGCCTATGACCGCATCACACCGCTGTTCTCCCGCCTCGGCTGGCTGAACATCAGCCCGCAGACCTTCGAGAGCGGCCAGATGTCGATGGAAAAGGTGCTGGAAAACACCGGCAGCATCCTCGGCATCCTCTCGGCCAGCCTCACCCCCGCCCTCCTGCAGGGCATGATCTTCTTCGCCGCGCTGGTGCTCTTCCTCTCGGCCCGGCTGAAACTGCGCCAGATGCTGATCATGGCCTTCCCGCGCCGCGGCCAGCGGCTTGCCGCCATCCGCGTAATGAACGCAATCGACAGCGCGCTCGGCTATTATTTCGCCACCGCCGCGCTGGTCTACGGCGCGCTCGGCGTCGTCACCGCGCTCATCACCTGGGGCGGCGGGCTCGCCATGCCCGTGCTCTGGGGGCTCTTTGCCTTCCTCTCCTCCTTCGTGCCCTTCCTCGGCGTGACGCTGATGACCATCGCGCTCGCCACCGCCGGCCTGCTCACCCACGAGACGCTGATGATGGGCCTCCTGCCGGCGCTCGCCTTCTTCGTCGTGCACCTTGCCATGGAAAACCTCATCATGCCGGCCGTGATGGGCAAGCGGCTGGAGGTCAACGCTTTCATCATCTTCACCGCCATCATCTTCTGGACCTGGATGTGGGGCGCGGCCGGCGCCATGCTGGCGCTGCCTCTGTCCATCATCGGCATGACTATCGCCGACGAGCTGCGCCCCGCCAAGCGCAAGGCCCGGCGCAGCCTGCCCGGCTGACAAACCGTCGCACCGTCACAGTCCCGCTTGCCAATAAACATTATACATTATATGAAAGTGTATAATGTTGAAAGCAACGGCTGGAAGGACGTGCCCCTTGAGCGTGACGACACCGCCCGGCGGCAAGGCGACAATGCCGCCGCAGGCCATGGAGGCGCGGGCGGCCGAGGTCGCCGGCCTCCTGAAGACGCTCGCCCATCCGGCCCGGCTGATGCTGGTCTGCACCCTCGCCGAGGGCGAATTCTCCGTCGGCGGCCTCGAACGCCGGATCGGCATCCACCAGCCGACGCTCTCCCAACAGCTCAACGTCCTGCGTGAGGCCGGCATCGTCGAGACCCGCCGGGAAGGCAAGCAGATCTTCTACCGCCTCACCGCCGAAAAGGCCGCAAGGCTCGTCGGCGCGCTCTACACGATCTTCTGTACGGACGAGGACAATCCATGATCGACTACCTCCCCTCCCTTCTCGGCGGCATGCTGATCGGCCTTGCCGCCGCGCTGCTGCTCGCCCTCAACGGCCGGGTCGCCGGCATCAGCGGCATCCTCGGCCGGCTCACCCAGGGGAGCAACGTCGCGGTCAACGCCGCCTTCGTCGCCGGCCTCCTCCTCGGCCCCATCCTCTATCGCGGCTTTGCCGGCGGCTGGCCGGCCGTTACCATCGCCGCCCCGTTGCCGCTCATCGCCGCGGCGGGCCTCCTTGTCGGCTTCGGCACGCGCATGGGCTCCGGCTGCACCAGCGGTCATGGCGTCGTCGGCCTTGCCCGGCTTTCGCCGCGCTCCTTCGCCGCCGTCGCCAGCTTCCTCGTTGCCGGCGTTTTCGCCGTCGCGCTCCTGCGGAGTTTCGGCCTGTGACCCGCCCCGTCCCGCAAATCCTGTCGGCGCTCGCCTGCGGCGCGCTCTTCGGCCTCGGCCTTGCCCTGTCCGGCATGCTGGACCCGGCGCGCGTGCAGGGCTTCCTCGACCTTGCTGGCGACTGGGATCCGAGCCTTGCCTTCGTGCTCGGCGGCGCCGTCGCCGTCATGGCGCTCGGCCTCGCCCTCATCCGCCGCCTGCCGCGCCCGGCCTTCTCGGACGGCCTCCACCTGCCCGATACCCACCCCGTCGACCGGAGGCTCATCCTCGGCTCGGCGCTGTTCGGCCTCGGCTGGGGGCTCGGCGGCTTCTGCCCCGGCCCGGCGCTGGCCGCCCTTTCGCTCGGCCGGCCGGAACCTCTCCTCTTCGTTGCCTGCATGGTGGCCGGCATGGTGTTGCACGACCGGCTTTTCGCCCGTCGGGCGGGCTGAACGCTTGATGCAGGCCGCAGGGCTCTCTATCTCTCTGATCCCGCCTACCGATTTGCCGGAGTGAAATCTTGCCCGTCTTCAAAAATCTGCCCGCCGCCCCCGTCGCCGCCAAGAAGCCGGTCTCCGATACCCGCCACGGCATCACCCGCACCGACGACTACGCCTGGTTCCGCGACGAGAACTGGCAGGCGATGTTCAAGGACCCCTCGATCCTCCAGCCGGAGATCCGCACGCATCTGGAGGCGGAGAACGCCTATATGACGGCTGCGATGGCCGACACCGAGGCGCTGCAGAAGACCCTGTTTGCCGAGATGCGCGGCCGTATCAAGGAGGACGACAGCTCGGTGCCCGTCAAGGACGGCCCCTTCGCCTATGGCACCGCCTATGTCACCGGCGGCGAGCAGCCGCGTTACTTCCGCGAACCGCGCGACGGCGGCGAACGCACCATCCTGCTCGACGGTGACAAGGAGGCGGCGGGCAAGCAGTACTTCCGCCTTGCCGGCATCGGCCATTCCACCGACCACTCGCTCGGCATCTGGGGCTATGACGACAAGGGCTCGGAATACTTCACGCTGAAGGTGCGCGACCTTGCGACCGGCGAGGACCGCGGCGACGACCTCGTCAATACCGGCGGCGACGGCGTCTGGGCGCCGGATGCGAAGAGCTTCTTCTACACCGCGCTCGACGAGAACCACCGTCCGTCGAAAATCTTCCACCACATCCTCGGGGAGCGGCAGGAAAACGACCGCCTCGTCTATGAGGAGAAGGATGCCGGCTTCTTCATGTCGGTCGGCGGCTCGCTGATCGACGACTTCATCTACATCGACATCCACGACCACGAGACGAGCGAATACCGCCTGCTCTCCACCAAGGACCTACTTGCGACCCCGGTCCTCGTCGCTCCGCGCCAAGTGGGCCTTGAATATTCGATGACGGAAGGCGGCGACGTCTTCTACATCCTTACCAATGCCGACGGCGCCAAGGACTTCAAGATCTGCCAAACGCCGGTGACGGCGCCGGGCCGCGAGAACTGGACGGAGGTCGTGCCGCATCGCCCGGGCACGCTGATCCTCAACCACATGGCCTTTGCCCGCCACCTCGTCTGGCTGGAGCGCCATGAAGGCCTGCCGCGCATCGTCGTGCGCGACCGCGCGACGGGCGAGGAACACGCCATCGCCTTCGCGGAAGAAGCCTATTCGCTCGGCCTTTCGGGCGCGGCGGAATACGACACCGACGTCATCCGCTTCTCCTATTCCTCGATGACGACGCCCTCGCAGCTCTTCGACTACAACATGGCGACGCGCGAGCGCACGCTTCTGAAGACGCAGGAAGTGCCCTCCGGCCACACGATCGACGACTATGTCACCCGCCGCGTCTTCGCCCCCGCCTGGGATGGCGAGACGGTGCCGGTCACCCTGCTCTACCGCAAGGACACGCCCCTCGACGGTTCCGCACCCTGCCTGCTCTACGGCTACGGCGCCTACGGCATCACCATCCCGGCGTCCTTCAACACCAATTGCCTGTCGCTGGTCGACCGTGGCTTCGTCTATGCCATCGCCCATATCCGCGGCGGCAAGGACAAGGGTTTCGCCTGGTACGAAAACGGCAAGATGGACAAGAAGACCAACACCTTCAAAGACTTCGTCGCCGCAGCCGACTATCTGAATCAGGAGAAGTTCACGTCCTACGCGAACATCGTCGCCGAGGGCGGCTCGGCCGGCGGCATGCTGATGGGCGCGATCGCCAACATGGCGCCGGAAAAGTTCGGCGGCATCATCGCCGCCGTGCCCTTCGTCGACGTGCTCAACACCATGCTGGACGACACCTTGCCGCTCACCCCGCCGGAATGGCCCGAATGGGGCAACCCGATCGAGAGCAAGGACTTCTACCAGTTGATGGCCAGCTACTCGCCCTACGACAACGTGGAGGCCAAGGCCTACCCCGCCATCCTCGCGCTCTCCGGCCTCACCGACCCGCGCGTCACCTATTGGGAGCCGACCAAATGGGTCGCCCGGCTGCGCGAAAAGACCACCGGCGGCGAACCGATCCTCCTCAAGACCAATATGGGCGCCGGCCACGGCGGCGCCTCGGGCCGCTTCCAGCGCCTGGAGGAAATCGCCTTCGAATATGCCTTCGCGATCAAGGTGGCGGGGAAGATGTGACGGCGACCCGCAGGCGGAGGTTTAGCCCCTCATCCCGCTGCCGCGACCTTCTCCCCGCAGGCGGGGAGAAGGAAGCAAGCCGTGAGGCTTTCCTGCATTCGACCATCTCCTCCTGGTGGGAAACCAGTGCAGCAAATCCCTTCTCCCCGCTTGTGGGGATAAGGGGCCGGCAGGCGGATGAGAGGCAGCCACTGCGGCGCCCTACCGGAACGCCGCCACACATGCCTTGAGGTCGTCCAGCATCGCGCTCGAGCCTTTCAGGCTCGTCCGCACGTCGCCGATACGGATGGTGTTCCCCCGCTTCAGTGCGTCGATCACCCCGCCGTCGCGACCGAGGTCGTAGGCGATCTCCTGGCCACCATAGGCCTTGCCCTTGACGTCGTAACCAGCACCGTCGTCGATCCAGTATGTCGCGTCGTTCGTGTAGTCGTCGCGGTAGTCGTAGGCCGTGTCCTGGAAGCCGAAGGTGACATGGCCGTCGTCGTACCAGCGGAAGGCGGCGTGGCGGCCGCCCTCGCCGCTGCGGGTGGCGCGGCAGTTCAGGAAGCGGCGGTCGCCGGAGAAATCCGCGGCGATCTCCCAACCGCCGACCGTGCGCGCGGCGCGGTAGGGATCGGCGTCCTTGCCGTAGCCGTCGTCGTGGCCGGCGGCAGCGGTTTCGCCATAGGCATCCGTCTTCGTCTCTTGGCTGGCCTCCGCGGCATAGCCGTCCGTCTTCGTGTCGTGGCCGGCCGTGTCGCTTGACGCGTGCTGCTCGTCCGGGAAATCGCGCAGCGCGGCGCGGTACTTGTCGTAGAGCCCGAGGCGGCGCACGTCGACGAAGTCGAACTCGTAGTCCTCCAGCGCGCGCACGCTGTTGTCGCGGAAACGCACGAGGCCGCGCACGCGCAGGCACCCGTCGCCGCATTCCACCTCGTCGACATATTCGCGGGCATTGTCATCCGGCGTCTTGAGGGCGACGCCAAGGCTGTGGCGGCGCTCCTCGTTGATCGCGCGGAACATCAGGGACTGCGCGTAACCACGGCGGTCCTCGTCGAAATAGTCGTAGATCGCGCGCTCCTCGCTGGGGCTGAGATCGTCCCGGCTCGCGACATAGATGCGCCGCTCGGGAATGCTGGCCGCGGTGATGACGTTGCGCAGCCGCTCATGCGAATAGACCGTGGTGAAGTAGGAGAGATAGTCGCAGCCTTCCGGCGGATACCAGAAGCGGACGTCGATCAGCACCAGCTGACCGTCCTTGTAGACATCGGAAAGACGACGATCCTGCGCATAGTCGCCGAAGGTGATGCGCCCGCAGGGATCGCCCCGGTCGTTGGATACCGTGAGATAGGGCATCTCGTCGCTCACCTCGCGGTCGCCGGAAAAGCGCCGGGCGAGAAGGTCGATCTTGCGCTTGGCAACAGAAGCGAAGATGCCCTCGGGATAGCGGCCGAGATAGCGGTCATAGGCCTCGCGGTTGTCGGCGAGCGAGGCGAATTCGTAGAAGGCGATCTCGGCCTCGTCGACCTTGTCGTCCTTCGGGCTCAGGGCGAACTTTCCGTAGTCTGCATCGCTCTGCCAGGTCTCCTGCTTGCCCTTGCTGCGCTCCTTGACGATCTCGCCGGTCTTGCGGAAGGCATCCTCCAGCACGATGCCGGGAATGCTGATCGCATCGACGAAGGCCGAAGCGAAGGCGCTGATCGGCGTTCCCTCGTAGTCATAGGCGATGCCGGGCGCGGCGGCATAGGCATAGTGCACGCCCGCGGCGTCCTTCGGCTCGGCGAGCCCTTCCGGGATGTCGCGCAGCGTCAGGAACGGGTTTTCGTGTGCGGCGTCGAACAGCACGACCTTCAGGCCCTTGCCGAGCCCGCGCAGCGTCTTCGTGATTTCCGAGACGGGCAGCGAACGGTTGCGCAGGCCCGTGACGGTGCGGCCGGAGGCATCGACCGGCAGCAGGAAATTGTCGCCGTCGATCTGCACCGCATAGCCGGAGAAATAGACGAAGAGCACCGGGTCCTCAGCCTTCTCCGCCAGCCGCGTGAAGTTGTTGAGCGCCGAAAGCATGCCGAGATGGTCGGCATCGGTGACGCGCGTCACGTCGAACTCCACCCGCTCCAGCGCCTCGCCGACGAGGTCGATGTCGTTCAGCGGATTTTCCAGCGGCTCGGCATCCTCGTATTCGGCATTGCCGATGAGGAGCGCGTAGCGTTCGGCGGCAAAGGCCGCAGGCGCGACGAGAAGAACAAGACAGGCGGCAAGCGCCGCGACCCACCGATGGACATTCCGCTGCACGATACCCTCCCCGAGGCATGATCGCGGTCCGCCGGCACGCCGGCAACCGGACATTCGCTCACCCAATGCATGCTTGAAAAGGGGACGGACGGCGCCGCCCGCTTATTCAGAAGGTCATGAAATTCCACACGGCGGCACGGCGCGGCGTCAGGAGCCGGTGCAGGCGGCCACCAGCTTGTCGATCGCCGCCTTCGAGCCCGTCAGCGGAAGGGCGAGCGGCTTGAATGCCGTTTCGGGATAGGCGACGGTGAGCGCCTTGCCCGCCTTCAGCCGATCGACCAGCGGGCCCGCGAGCGGGACCTCGCTGACCATCGCGCCGTCCATCGCCTCGTAATGCGCCGGCCGGTCGAATGCTTCGCCGTCGACGGAAAGACGCAGCGGGCTGGAAAAATCCCCGCCGTCGCCCGGCGGAAAATCCAGCGCCGCAGCGGGAAGGAACCGCAGGTTCAACTGACCTTCCGGGCCGCATTTCAGGAAGAGGTTGCTTTCCGTCGTCCCGGCGCCGACACAGACTGCGGCCAGCATGACAGGCCCTTCCTCCTCCTCGGAGACGGCGGCGCTCCAGGCGCCGCAGGTTTGCGCGCAGGCGATGGACGGGAACAGCAAAAAGACCGCGAGCGCACGCATCTGGCAGGACCCCGACATGTTGAACCGGCATGGCTTGTCACCGAACGCTAGCACCGCGCCTGAGGGACGGCAAGCGAGCCTCCTTGCACCGGCCCTTTCATTCCGGCCGCGCATCGCTACCTATAGGCAAACGAGACGAGAACGCCGCAAGAGGACGCCATGAGCAACGCCACCAACCCGCAGCGCAGCGACGACGGCCGCCCCGTCGACTTCGACAACAGCTATGCGCGCCTGCCGGACCTCTTCTTCGCGCCGGTCGATCCGAGCCCGGTGGAAGCGCCGCGGCTGATCGCGTTCAACCGCACGCTTGCCGGGGAACTCGGCCTTGATGCGGATGCGCTGGAGCGGCACGGCGCGGGCTATTTTTCCGGCAACGTGCCGCTGCCCGGCTCGCTGCCGCTTGCCATGGCCTATGCCGGCCACCAGTTCGGCCAGTTCGTGCCGCAGCTCGGCGACGGACGGGCGATCCTCCTCGGCGAGGTGATCGACCGCGACGGCCGTCGGCGCGACATCCAGTTGAAGGGCGCCGGCCAGACGCCCTATTCGCGCCGCGGCGACGGGCGGGCGGCGCTCGGGCCGGTGCTGCGCGAATATATCGTCAGCGAGGCCATGCATGCACTCGGCATACCGACGACGCGGGCGCTGGCGGCGGTCGCCACCGGCCAGCCGGTCTATCGCGACCGGGTGCTGCCCGGCGCGGTCTTCACCCGCGTCGCCGCAAGCCATATCCGCGTCGGCACCTTCCAGTTCTTCGCCGCCCGCGGCGACACGGAGAATGAGCGCGTGCTCGCCGACCATGTCATCGACAGGCACTATCCGGCGCTGAAGGGCGCGGAAAACCCCTATCTCGCGCTGCTCGACGCCGTCGCCGACCGGCAGGCGTCGCTGATCGCGAAATGGCTCGGCGTCGGCTTCATCCACGGCGTGATGAACACCGACAACATGACGGTATCGGGCGAGACGATCGATTTCGGTCCCTGCGCCTTCATGGATCACTACGATCCGCGCACCGTCTATTCCTCCATCGACCGCAACGGGCGCTATGCCTTCGGCAACCAGCCCGCCATCGGCCAGTGGAACATCGCCCGGCTTGCCGAGGCGCTGCTTGCCCTTCTCGACGACGACCAGGACAAGGCGGTGGCGATGGCGAACGCAGCCGTTGGCCGCTTCATGGATCGCTTCCAGGATCACTGGAAGGCGGTGATCCGGGCGAAGATCGGCCTTGGCGCCGAGGAAGACGACGACGACCAGGGCCTGATCCGCGACCTCATGGTCACGCTCTACGAGCAGAAGGCGGATTATACGCTCGCCTTCCGGCGCCTTGCCGACGCGGCCGAAAGCGAGGCAGCGGACGCAGCCCTGGAAGACCTTCTCGAAACGCCCGGCACGCTTGCGCCCTGGCTTGCCCTCTGGCGCGCGCGGCTGGCGCGGGAGGCCGGGACCCCGCAGGCGCGCGCTGCGGCGATGCGCAGCGTCAACCCCGCCTTCATCCCACGCAACCACAAGGTCGAGGAGGCGCTGGCGGCGGCGGTCGACCACGGCGACTTCTCGCTGTTTTCGGCGCTGAACGACGTGCTGGCGCGGCCCTACGAGGACCAGCCCGCCTTCGCCGCCTATGCCCTGCCGCCCAAGCCCGGCGAGGAGATCACCGCAACCTTCTGCGGGACGTGACCGAAATGGGGTTGAAGGCCGCCCCTTCCTTGTAGGCGCCCATCACCCGGGGCGCTTGCCCCTCATCCGGCCTGCCGGCCACCTTCTCCCCGCAAGCGGGGCGAAGGGATACGCCGCGCCGTTTTCCCCAAGCAACACCCGTTCGTGGGGCACGTCCCCTCTCCCCGCTTGCAGGGAGAGGGTTAGGGTGAAGGGCAAGTTCCCCGTGTGATGGTTTCGCCCTCAAAACATGAGTCTAAAAGTATTATTTTCTCTTCTCCCCTTCTCCGGGATTGAAGCGCCACGATTCCGCCCTAATTTCTCCCGTGTCCCTCCTTGAGCCGGACGTCTTGTCGGCCTCCTCCCCGGTCGGCAGCACCAACGGAGATCCCCATGTTGCTCACACTGACCGCCGCCCTCTTCGCCATCATCGGATTGGTGCTGACGGGCGGAGGCGGGTGGCTGCTGTCGCTCGGCGGCAGCCCCTATTATCTCGTCACCGGCCTTGCCTTCCTCGTCACCGCCGTGCTTCTGCTGCGCCGCTCCGGCGCGGCGCTCTGGCTTTACGCCCTCGTCATCCTCGGTTCGCTCGGCTGGGCGATCTGGGAAGTCGGTTTCGACTGGTGGCAGCTCGGCCCGCGCGGCGGCGTCATCGTGCTACTCGGCCTGTGGCTGATGCTGCCGGCCATCCGCCGCCCGCTCGGTTTTGCCAGCCCCACCGGCACGCCCTACCCGGCCTCGGCCCTGCCGCTCGCCGTTGCCGTGCTCGTCTCCGTCGGCGTTGCCGGCTTTGCGATGACGCAGGACCCGCACGACGTGGCCGGCAGCCTGCCGACCGACGTCGTCAACGCCACGCCCGCCCTCGGCGGCAATGTGCCATCCGGTGAATGGCACCAATATGGCCGCACGCAATACGGCCAGCGCTATTCGCCGCTCGACCAGATCAACACGGAGAATGTCGGCACGCTGAAAGTCGCCTGGCAGTACCAGACCGGCGACGTGAAGCTGCCCGACGATGTCGGCGAGACCACCTATCAGGTGACACCGCTGAAGATCGGCGACACGCTCTACATGTGCACGCCGCACAACTGGGCAATCGCGCTCGATGCGGCCTCGGGCAAGGAGAAATGGAAATACGATTCCAACTCCGGCATGAACCCGGACCGCCAGCACCAGACCTGCCGCGGCGTGACGTATTATGCCGATCCGGCCGTGGCCGCCGGCACGACCTGCGCCACGCGGGTCTATCTGCCGACCTCGGACGCCCGGCTGATCGCGCTCGACGCGGCGACGGGCGACGTCTGCACGAGCTTCGCCGAAAACGGCGTGCTGCAGCTCGAGCAGGGCATGCCCTACAATCCGGCCGGCTACTACTATTCCACCTCGCCGCCCGTCATCACCGACGGCAAGATCATCATCGGCGGCGCGGTGAACGACAACTACTCCACCCAGTCGCAGTCGGGCGTCATCCGCGCCTTCGACGTCAACACCGGCGCGCTCGTCTGGAACTGGGATTCCGGCAATCCGGACGTCACGACGCCGCTGCCCGAGGGCAAGGTCTATACGGTCAATTCGCCGAATTCCTGGTCGGTCTTCAGCTATGACGACGCCCTCGGCCTCGTCTATATCCCGCTCGGCAACCGCGTGCCCGACCAGCTCGGCATGGGCCGCAGCGAGCATGTCGAGAAATACGCCTCCTCCATCGTCGCGCTCGACATCAAGACGGGCGCGGTGCGCTGGGTGCGCCAGACGGTTCACCACGACCTCTGGGACATGGACGTGCCGGCCCAGCCGGCGCTGATCGACATCACCAGGGACGGCGCCACCATCCCCGCCCTCGTGGGCCCCACCAAGCAGGGCGACATCTACGTGCTCGACCGGCGCACCGGCGAGCCGATCATCGAGGTCAAGGAAGTGCCGGCACCGACCGGCGCCATCCCCGAGGACTTCACCGCGCCGACCCAGCCGGTCTCCGGCCTCACCTTCATGCCGCCGCCGCTCAGGGAAAGGGACATGTGGGGCATCAGCATGTTCGACCAGCTCGCCTGCCGCATCGACTTCCTGTCGATGAAGTACGAAGGCCGCTACACAACGCCTTCGCTGGAAGGCACGATCGTCTATCCCGGTAATTTCGGCACGTTCAACTGGGGCTCCGTGGCGGTCGATCCGGAGCGGCAGGTGATGTTCGGCATGCCGACCTACCTCGCCTTCACCTCCCGCCTCGTGCCGCGTGACCAAATCCCGCCGAAGGGCCAGGGCGAGAAGGGCTCAGAACAGGGCCTCAACCGCAACGAGGGCGCGCCCTACGGCGTCTTCATGGGCCCGTTCCTCGGCCCGCTCGGCATTCCCTGCCAGGCGCCGCCATGGGGCTATGTCGCCGGAGCGAACCTTGCCACCGGCGAGATCGCCTGGAAGCACAAGAACGGCACGGTCATGGACATGACGCCGCTGCCGCTGCCCTTCAAGGTCGGCGTGCCCGGCATCGGCGGTCCGATGATCACCAAGGGCGGCGTTGCCTTCCTCGGAGCCGCAGTGGACGACTACCTGCGCGCCTACGACCTGACGAGCGGCCGCCAGCTCTGGGAGGCCCGGCTTCCCGCGGGCGGACAGGCCACGCCGATGACCTACACGGCCGGCGACAGGCAATATGTGCTGATCGTCGCCGGCGGACACGGCTCCGTCGGCACCAAGCCCGGCGACTACGTCATCGCCTATACGCTGCCGTAACGAAGACGTGATCCGCCATCCGGCCGGCGCGCGATTGCCACCGCGCGCCGGCCTTTTCACTATGCCGCCTCCTCCTCTCCTCCCGGAGATTCGCCATGCAAGACGACTGGCGGCTCATTGCCGCGCCGGTGAAGATCATCCTTGCCAACTACTGGCGCTCCTCGCGTGGCCTGCTGGCGCTCGTCGCGATCATCGTCTTCCTTTCGGCGATCGCCTCCATCGCCGCGCCCTACCTCTTCTCGCGCCTCATCGACGCCATGGCCGCCGACCGGATGGCGGAGATGCTGGCGGCCGGTCTTGTCGTCTATGCGTTGCTCATCGGCATCGCGGCAGCCCTCCAGCACATGGTGCAGTATCTCTCCTACATGAGCGCGGAGAACCTCAGCTTCATCGCCAGCACCAGCCTGTTCGAGCGGCTGCTGAAGAAACAGGCCGCCTTCTTCACCGAGCACAACCCGGCCGAGATCGAAAGCGCCGGCCAGCGCGGCCAGGGCGCGATGATGACGCTGGTGCAGCTCGCGCTCATCGTCTTCATTCCCGGCATCACCCAGATCACGCTGGCGCTCGTCATGCTCGGGGCGACGATCAATCTCGAGGTCGTCTTGATCGTCGTCGCCTATGGCGGCGTCTTCATCACGCTGACGGCCATCGCCAACCATCGCACACGGCAATATCTCGACGCGGCGATCGAAGCCGGGCAGGAGAACGCCAAGTTCATCGGCAATGCCATGACGGCCATGGAGACGCTGCGCCATTTCGGCAGCCATGGCTGGATGCAGGCGCGTTTTGCCGGAAAGGCCGGAGAGGAGCGCGACAACTGGGCGGCCTTCTGCCGCCGACGCATCGGCTATTCGTCGCTGATGGGCGCCGGGCTCGCTTTGCAGTTCGTCATCACCTTCCTGCTCCTCCTGCCGCGCTACCGGGCGGGCGATCTCAGCGTCGGCGACATCGTGCTGTTCAACACGCTGCTGCTGCAGCTCAACCAGCCCTTCGAGATGATCGGCCATGCGCTCGACGACGTGGTGCGCGCCCGCGCCTCGCTGCTGCCGCTCGCCCGCATCTGGGCCGCGCCCGAAGAGCCGGATACGGGCACGTCGGGCGGTTTTTCGCCCGACGACGGGCGCCTCGCCTTCGAAAATGTCTCCTATGCCCACGAGAACGGCCGCGGCGTCGAGAGGATCGGCTTTGCCGCGACGCGCGGGCGCATCACCTATCTCGTCGGCGAAACCGGCTCCGGCAAATCGACCCTGCTGCGCCTCGCGCTGAAATCCATCCGCCCGCAGGCGGGCCGCATCACCGTCGACGGCATCGACCTCGATGGCGTTTCCCAGCGCGACTGGTATGCCGCCGTCGGCATCGTGCCGCAGGAGGCGGTGCTGCTCAACGACACGCTCGCCGTCAACATCGTGCTCGGCCGCGTCCTCGACCCGCAGCGGCTGCGGCGCGCGGCGGAAAAGGCGGCGATCCTAGCCTTCATCGAAGGCCTGCCGGAGGGATTCGAGACCATGGTCGGCGAGCGCGGCATGAAGCTTTCCGGCGGAGAACGGCAGCGCATCGCCATCGCCCGCGCGCTCTATGCCGACCCGCAGTTCCTCTTCCTCGACGAGGCGAGCTCGGCACTGGACGAGGCGACGGAAGCGGGCATCATGCAGCATATCCGCGGGCTTGCGGGCGACGTGACCATCCTTGCCGTCACCCATCGCAAGAGCGTCATCGCCCCGCAGGACCATGTCGTGCGGCTCGGTTCGGGCCGCATCGAGAGCGACGTGTAAAGGGCGGCAAGGCTCGCAAAAGCTGCAACCTGTAATGGTTCCCGCAATCAAGGTTCCGGGAGCCCTTCCATGAAGATCGACGGCAGCATGCTTTCCGCCTACACCTACGGCAAGCCGCGCGCGACGAGCGGGGAAAGCCTTTACGACGGCACGGGCGGCGGCGGCTCGGGGCGCAACGTCCCGACCGTCAGCCCCACGGCCCCGATCCCCTCCGGTCTTGCCAACGCGCTGTGGCTGACCCAGGCCAAGCTCGACAAGGCCGAGGACGAGAGCGCCAGCCTGATGTCCGAGTTCCTGGAGCTTTCCAAGATGACGCCGGCCGAGCGGCTGCGCAAGGAAATGCTGGAGGCCCGCGGCCTGACCGAGGAGAGCCTGGCGCAGCTTCCCGAGGAAGAGCGATCGGCGATCGAGGAAGACATCCGCCGCGCCATCAAGCAGCAGCTCGGCATCGACGACACCCAGCAGGCAGGCACGGCGGAAGGGCAATCCGTCGCCGGCACGGAGGAAGCGGGGGTCTGACCGCCTCCGCTTTCATCCCGCTTTTTGCAGGTGTCGACGAAAGCCGATTGACAAACGGCGCGATTTCGAGAATATCGCCTCCATGATCAAGAGCACGCACATCGCCGCGACGTATTTTTGGCTGTTCCGATAAGGAGCGGCTGTTCGATCATGTCAACAAGCCGCCATCAGGCGGCTTTGTTGTTTCTGGGCACCTGATGGCACAAAACCCTAGGAGCCCGAAATGCAGAATACCGTCATCAAACTCGACCCCGCCGCCCTTGATCGCCCGCCGATGCTGACCATCCGCGCCGCGCGCCCGGGCGACCTGCAGCAGATTCTCGACATGATCGCCCTGCACGCCGAATGCCACGGCGACACGGCGAAGGTCTCGGCCGTCGACCTCGACCGCGATCTCTTCGGCGCCCATCCCTGGATCACCGCGCTCGTCGCCGAAGCCGGCGGCCGCCTGATCGGGTACGCCCTGCTTGTGCCGATGTACCGCGCGCTCGAAGGCCAGCGCGGCATGGAGCTGCACCAGATCTTCGTGCGCAAGGACCATCGCGGCCACGGCATCGGCCGCCACCTCGTCTCGCGCGCCCGCGAACACGCCCGCATCGCCGGCTGCGGCTACCTTTCGGTGAGCGCGGCGACCGGCAATTTCGGTGCGCACCGCTTCTACGAGCAGATGAATTTCCGCGCCGGCCCGGTGACCGGTATGCGATACGTTCAGTCTCTGGGCTGATCGATTCGAAGAGGAGGACACCGACATGGCGAAGAGACTGGCGATCGTGCTGACCGAGGGATATGCCGACTGGGAATGCGGGCTGCTGATGGCGACGGCGCGCGGCGACTGCGGCGCCGAGACCGTCATCCTGACGCCCGGCGGCGCGGACGTGACCTCCCTCGGCGGCGTCTCCATAAAATCCGCCGGCAGGGCGGAGGATGCCGCGCCCGCCGATTTCGACGTGCTCGTGCTGTGCGGCGGCACGATCTGGCAATCCGGCGAGGCGCCCGACCTTTCGGCTCCGGTCGCGCGCTTCGTTTCGGCCGGAAAACCGGTCGCCGGCATCTGCGATGCGACGCTGGCGCTTGGCCGCCTCGGCCTGCTCGACGACCGGGCGCACACCGGCAACTATCGCGGCCAGCTGCCGGACGTCGTGCCGGCCTATCGCGGCGCGGCGCTCTACCGCGACCAGCCGCAGGCCGTCCGCGACCGCGCCGTCATCACCGCCTCGGGCGCGGCCCCGGTCTCCTTCGCGCGCGAAATTCTCGACGCCATCGGCCTCGGCACCACCGAGCTTTTCGACTATCTGGCAATGTATGGTGACGAGCATCGCAAAGCGCCGGCGTGATGGCATGATCGCCCTCCTTTGCCGTGCCGGTTACCCTCCACTTTGGGCGCGGAGGCGTTACTGCCCCGCTCCTCGGTCATGCTCGGCCGTGAGCCAAGCATCCACGTGCCGGGCGAGCCCTGAATCCTCGGCTCAAGGCCGAGGATGACCACAGTGAAATGGGGTGGAGTGAGATGGGCTGACGCTGCCGAGCCGGAGACCGCCCCGCCTCAATGCGCCGGAATCGCCTTCAGATAGGCCGCGATCGCCTCGCGGTCTTCCTTGGGCAGCAGCACCATGTTCTTCTGCACCGACACCATGGCGCCGCCGACGCTGTCGAATTCCGGGGTGAATCCCGTTTCGAGATAGCTGACGATGTCGCCCGCGCTCCAGCTGCCGAAGCCGCCCTCGGCCGGCGTAATGTTGGGCACCCGCCCCTCACCTTCCGGGTTCGGCCCGCCGGCCAGCCACAGGCCCGTCTCAAGCCCGCCGATGACATCGCGCGGCGTATGGCATTCGCCGCAATGGCCCGGCCCTTCCACGAGGTACTGGCCGCGCCTGACGGTCTCGTCGGCATTCGCCAGCGCCACCCGCGGCGCCTCGTTGAGATAGAGGAATTTCCAGCCGCCGAGCGCAAGGCGTATGTTGAAGGGAAACGGCAGGTCGTGGCCGGGCGCGACATTGCCGCTCTTCGGCAGGGTCTTCAGGTAGCCGTAGAGATCGGCGATGTCCTTGACGGTCATGCGCGCATAGGAGGCATAGGGAAAGGACGGGTAGAGATGCTCGCCGTCGCGGCCAGTGCCGCGCTTCATGGCGTCGCCGAACTCCGCCAGCGTCCAGGCACCGATGCCGGCCGTCTCGTCGGGTGAAATGTTCGGCGCGTGGAAGGTGCCGAACGGGCTCTTCAGCGCAAGACCGCCCGCCAGGACCAGCTTCTGGTCATCCGCCGCGCCCGGCGCGGCGTGACAGCTCGCACAGCCGCCCGCATGGAAGATGCGCTCGCCATTCGCAAGATCCGGCGTGCCCGCCGCGGCCCAGGCCTCCGCCGGCAGCCGCTCCGGCGCGGTGAGAAACAGGAAGGCGCCGGCGCCGACCGCACCGAGCACGACGATCCCGCCGAGAAGTTTCTTGAGTGCCATGAAAATCCCCTATCGTCCCCCGTCACCGCAGCATCCGGAACGCCCGTTTTCACACAACCCGGTGCCGATTGGATCTCGCCGCGGGGAATGTTCAGCAACGCCGCCCCGGCACTCTGCCGGGGTGGTCGCTGTTCGCTTCAGGTGGAATGGTCTACCGCAATCACTTCTTGATGCGGTAGACCTCATGACAGCCCGCACAGTTGGGGCCGATCGTGCCGAGCGCGGCACCGACGGCCGCCTGGTCCGCCGGTATGCCGGCAGCAAGGATCGCATCGGCATCGGCGGCAAGCTTGGCGGACTTCGCCTTGAAGTCGTCCATCGCTTCGAAGATCTTGGGGCTCGCTTCGGTTTCGTTGCCCGCCTCGGAACCGGCCGGGAACTGGTCCGGGAAGGCCTTGGCCACTTCGCTCATGGTGGTCAGCGATGCCTTGACGACCTCCGCATCGTAGGGCTTCTCGCCCTTGCCGATGCCGGCAAGCGCGCCCATGGCCCCGCCGACCTTCTTCATCATCTCCTGACGGACGACCTGCGGCTCATCCGCCGCCACGACGGCCCCCGCGCCGATGACCGCAAGCGCGGCCGCGGCTGCCAAAGTCCTGAACTTCATCGGGTTCTCCCGGTTGCTGGCGGGCGGTTTCCTCCGCGCCGCCGGTTTACGATGCGTGGGCATCTTTGCATTTTAGGAAGTCGAGGAAAGTAAAATATTTTTGAAAACCAAAATGATGGGTGTTCACACACTCACACCGTCCCCCAGCCCCGCCACACCGTAGCCACCGCGATCGCCACGAGCAGCACGCCCGCGGCGCGGCCGACGAGGCGGGTGGCGGCAGGATTGCCGGTCAGGGCATCGCGGCTGCGGGCGGCGGCGAGCGCGAGGCCGCCATAGACGGCAAGCTGCGTGGCCCAGATCATCAGCAGCATGACCAGCGCCTGACGCCACAGCGGGCCGAACTCCGGGCGCAGGAACTGCGGGAAGACCGCGAGCATGAAGAGATAGGCCTTCGGGTTCATCAGGCTCGTCAGCGCGCCCTGGCGAAAGCGGGTCGCAAGGCCGCGCCGGTCGAGACTGCCGACAGCGTCCACCACGATCGAGGAGCGGAAGAGCTGCCAGCCGATGAAGGCGACATAGGCGGCGCCGAGAAGCAGCAGGCCGTTGAACAGGCCCGGCGCGAAATGCAGGAGCATGCCGACGCCGAGCGCCGCATAGAGCGTATGCACGAGGCCGCCCGCCATGATGCCGAAGGTCGCCGAGAGCCCCGCCTTGCGCCCGCCGGAAAGGGAGCTCGCCAGCACGAAGACCATGTCCATGCCGGGCACGATGATGATGCCGGAGACGAGCAGGAAGAAGAGCCAGAGGTTTTCGCTGTAGGTCATGTCAGTTGTCCATTGCCGGTGCACGCCCGGAAGCCCATTGCTCCCTTGTGTTTCAAGCGCTTGAAGCGTGCTATAGCGAAGGCCAACTGACAGGGATGTGTCAGTTGTGAAGGGAACAACCATGCGCAAGGCCTCCCGGCTCTTCGAGATCATCCAGATCCTGCGCCTTGCCCGCCATCCGGTGACGGCGGCCGAGATCGCCGCGCGGCTGGAGGTGACGGTGCGCTCGATCTACCGCGACATCGCCGCCCTGCAGGCGATGCGCGTGCCGGTGGAAGGCGAGCGGGGCATCGGCTATATCCTGCGCCCCGGCTTCGACCTGCCGCCGCTGATGTTCTCCATCGAGGAGACCGAGGCCGTGGTGCTGGCGCTGGCGCTTCTGGAGCGCACCGGCGATGCGGAGCTGCAGGCGGCCGCCCGGCGGGTGGGCGACAAGATCGCCGGCGCGGTGCCGCCGCCGCTGCGCCAGACGCTCTCGGCCCGCGCCCTGCATGCCTGGGGCACCGCGCCGCGCCAGCCCAAGGGCATCGACCTTGCCGCGGTGCGCCGGGCGATCCGCGACGAGGAGACGCTGCGCATCGACTACCGCGACGAATATGGCCGCGCCAGCGAACGCACCGTCCGCCCCATCGCCCTCATCTACTATTCCGAGACCGCCAACATCGTCGCCTGGTGCGAGCTGCGCGAAGCCATCCGCAACTTCCGCGCCGACCGGGTGGAGGCCTGTAAAGCGACTGGCCTGCATTTTCGCGGCGAGGGCGACAGGCTGCGGCAGCTGTGGATTTCCGGCTGGGCGGAGAGCCGGCGGCAGGAGGCGGGGTGAATAAAAACCCCGGCCGTTTCCAGCCGGGGTTTCCTGATTTCGAAAGCGAAGAACGCCTTACTTCGTAGCGGCTTCGTAGCGCTCCAGGACGTAGTCCCAGTTGATCAGGCTGTCGACGAAGGCCTCGAGGTACTTCGGGCGGGCGTTGCGGTAGTCGATGTAATAGGAATGCTCCCAGACGTCGACGCCGAGGATCGGGTTGGCGCCGTGCACGAGCGGGTTTTCGCCGTTCGGGGTCTTGGAGATGGCGAGCTTGCCGTCCTTGACGGAGAGCCAGGCCCAGCCGGAGCCGAACTGCGTGGTGCCGGCGGCGACGAAATCGGCCTTGAACTTGTCATAGCCGCCGAGGTCGCTGTCGATCGCCTTCTGCAGGGCGCCCGGCAGGCTCTTGCCGCCGCCGCCCTTCTTCATCCACTTCCAGAAATGGACGTGGTTGTAGTGCTGGCCGGCATTGTTGAAGAGGCCCTGGTTGGTGCCGTAGGACTTCTTGACGATCTCTTCCAGCGAGAGGTCCTGAAGGCCCGCTTCCTCGGCCAGCTTGTTGCCGTTGTCGACATAGGCCTTGTGGTGCTTGTCATGGTGATATTCGAGCGTTTCGCGCGACATGAAGGGCGCGAGCGCGTCGTAATCGTAGGGAAGCGGCGGAAGTTCGAAAGCCATCGTGGTGTCTCCTCTTGGCGACGGAATTTTTTCAATGAAATCCGTGAGCGGAACATAGGAGCGGCGACCGGAAGTGGCAACCGCCCGGGTTCCAATTTTTCCTGACATGCGACAAAATCCTTCCCGTTTCCCGTGTCAGATCAATGACGAATGGAACCGGAAGCGATTCCGGACATTTTGTCCGACACCCCTGACACGGAGCCTGCCCATGCATCTTCGCCTGCTTTCCGCCCTTCCGCTTCTCCTCGCCGCCCCGCTCGCCCATGCCTCCTCGCCCGATGCCTGGGAGGAATTCCGCGCCGACGTGGAGAAGAGCTGCCTGGCGAGCCTGCCGGAAGCGCTCGGCACGCCGAACGTCTTCGTCGAGCCGACAGGCACGCAATCCTTCGGACTTGCGGCAATCGAGGGGCTTTCGCCGGAATCGAAGAGCCAGATCACCTATCTCTGCATCTACGACAAGGAAAAGAAGACCGTGGAGGTCTCCCCGCCCATCGCGGCCGAGTTCCTGCATGTGGTGCGCGAAAGCGAGCGCGAGGCGGCAGCGGCAGAAAAGGCCAAGACGGGCGACAACAAGACGGTGGACGAGGCCGGCCAGGAATAGCGCCGCGCGACCGCCGCCCCGCTGCGGCAGCAGTGTTTCTATCCGCACCTCCCGCCGGAAGCGCCGTCGTGCAAGACTTGGCCACTGATTCCTCATCCGCCGGGAGGCGCTGTTGGACGATCTCAACGCCCTGCTTTCTTCCGGCGGCTCGACGGCGCTGCTCGCCGTCAGGGGCCGCGAGGTGGTTTTTGCCCGCGGCTTCCATGCCCATCGATCGAGCGTCGCCTCGGTGCGCAAGTCCCTGATCGGCATCCTCTACGGCATCGCCGTTGCGGCCGGTGAAATCGACATCCACGCCACGCTCGACGCGCTCGGCATCGACGATCTCTCGCCGCTGACGGCGCAGGAGAAGCAGGCGACCGTCGCCGACCTCATGAAATCGCGCTCCGGCGTCTACCATCCCTGTGTCTACGGCATGGAGCCGGGCCGCCCGACGCGCGGCAGCCACGCGCCGGGGACCTTCTGGTACTACAACAACTGGGATTTCAACGCCCTCGGCACGATCTACCGACAGGAGACCGGACGCACGCTCGCAGCCGCCTTCCGGGAGCAGGTCGCCGAACCGCTTCAGATGCAGGATTTTGCGGCCGAGGATGTTTCCGATGTCTTCGGCCCGCAATCGCGTCACCCCGTCTACAAGATGCGTCTTTCCGGCCGGGATCTGGCGCGCATCGGTAGGCTGGTCCTCGAAGGTGGCCGCTGGGAAGGCCGGCAGGTCGTGCCGGAGGCGTGGGTGGCGGAGAGCACGCGGCCGCTGACCGATCTCGGCGGCGGGCGCGGCTATGGCTATCTCTGGTGGTCGGCGGAAGCGAACGCGCCGGGCGACGACCTCGCGACGGACTGGCCCATCGTCTATGCCAGTGGCGCCGGCGGGCAATATATCATCGTCATTGCGGCGCTCGACCTCGTCGTGGTGCACCGGGCGGCGGATGTCGACAACGGCATCAGCCATGCACGGATGGGACAGATCCTCCGCGCCCTGCTGCGCACCATCGTCTAACCCGCCCCTTCCCAAACAGCGGCCCGATCCGGTATGGAGAAGCGCGCGCCGGTGCGGCGCCGGGAGCCCTTCATGCAGTCCTCGTCGTCAACCGTCTTCTCGCCGGACTGGCCGGCCATTGCCGCCGTCATTCTCGGCGTCACCGCCTTTTCCGTGGCGCAGGGGCTCACCTATCCGCTGATCTCGCTGACGCTGGAGGCGCGCGGTTTCTCGCCGGCGCTGATCGGCGTCAACGCGCTCGCTTTCGCCACCGGCCTTGCCGCCTCGACGCTGCTCCTCGGCAGCCTGACGGCGCGCTGGCGGGCCGACCGGCTGATCATCGCCAGCCTCGTCGGCTGCTCGCTCTGCCTTGCCACCTTCGCGGCCTCCTCCTCGTTTGTGGTCTGGTTCGTCGCCCGTTTCCTGCTCGGCTTCTTCGCCAGCCTCATCTTCATGCTCGGCGAAGCCTGGCTCAGCGCCGCCTGCCCGGACCGGCTGCGCGGCCGGGTCTCCGGCATCTACGGCGCCGGCATGTGCGCCGGTTTTGCCGCCGGCCCGCTCGCCATTCCGCTGCTCGGCAGCGAGGGCGGGCTCGGCTTCGCGCTGACCGCCGTCTATCTCGCCATCGTCGCTTTTGCGACCGCCATGCTGATGTTCTCGACCAGGACCGTGCCGGAGCCTTCCTCGACGGGCGACGTCTTCCGCTTCTTCAGGGCGGCACCGCTGCTCGTCGGCATGGTCTTCGTCTTCGGCTTCGCCGATATCGCCGCCATCTCGGCCATGCCGGTCTATTTCGTGAAGATGGGGCATACGGAGGCCTTTGCGGCGATCAGCGTGACGGTGCTGGCGCTGCCGACGGCGATCGCCCAGCCCTTCATCGGCCTGCTGCTCGACAAGCTGCCGCGCGAACGCGTCGCCATGGCGGCCGTCAGCACCGCGGCGGCGAGCTATCTCATCCTGCCGTCGATGCAGTCGGAAATCGCCATCCTCTCGGTCTTCGCGCTGATGGGCACGGCCACCTTCTCGCTCTACACCTGCGCGCTCACCATGCTGGGCGAACGCTACAGCAGCGCCATGCTGGTGGCCGGCGCCGCCGCCTTCGCCCTCGCCTATGCGGCGGGCAGCGGGGCAGGCTCGGCACTGACCGGCGCAATCATGGAGGCCGGCGGGCCGAAGGCCGGGCCGCTCTCCGTCGGTATCGGGCTGACGCTCTTCACCGCCGCCCTGATGCTGGCACGCCGGCGCTGAGCCCCTCCCGATCCGGCCGCCGCGATTTGACGCATGTCGCCGGCGAAAAACCGCTGTAGGCTCCTGAACGACAGTTTTCAGGGGTATCATGGCCGTTCCGCAGGACAGGGCCGCGCTGATCGCGGCCATCGACACCGAATTCGGCAAGCTTCTGAAAACGCTGGCGGAGGTTCCGGAGACGCGTGTGCACGAGCGCACGATGGAGGGCCATGCCAAGGACACGCGGATGAGCCCCTTCGACCTCGTCGCCTATCTGACGGGCTGGAACGAGCTGGTGCTAAAATGGCTGGCGCGGGACGACGCCGGTGCGCCCATCGACTTTCCGGAAACCGGCTTCAAATGGAACGAGCTTGGCAGGCTCGCCGGAAAATTCTACCGCGACTACGAGGGCCTGCCCTATCCGCACCTGCTGGACCGGCTGCAAACCGCCAAGCAGGCAATTCTCGCCGCGGTGGAGCGGAAGAACGACGCGGCGCTCTACGGACGCTCCTGGTACGAAAAATGGCCTATGGGCAGGATGATCCAGCTCAACACCGCATCCCCCTATGCCAATGCGCGCGGCCGCCTGCGCAAGTGGCTGAAATCCCCGCCATCCGGCTGAGGCGGGAGGCCATCCCGCCGGCGCGGGATGGCGAAGGCCGGATCAGACGAACTGGCTGAGGCCCGGTACGGAGGCGACGACCTCGTCGACAACGTCGGCGCCGGCATGCTCGCGGGCGACCGCCATGGTTTCCTTGGCAAGGCCGGTGATCTCGCCCATGCCGAGGCCTTCGCTCATGAGCTGCTGACCGAGACCCATGACGCCGCCGCCGCCGATGGCGCTCATCAGGCCGCCAAGCAGACCGCCCCCGCCCGTGCCTTCGCCGTTATACTGGGCGACCAGCTCGGAGGCGCCCGGAATGGCCTCGATCATGCGGGCGACCGGGCCGTCGGCGGCCTCGCGCTGCAGGAAGCCGAGCATCATGCCGATGGCCTTTTCCGCCAGGGCGGCGTCGATACCGACGGCATCGGCAACGCGGGTGACGAGTTCGTTCATGGAAAATCCTCCGAAAGGGAATTGACGTTGACGTCAAGGTAAATGAATTCCCCGGCAAACTCAAGCCGGCTGCACGGGGCGTCCACGACCGGGCGGGCGCCCTTTGAAAGCGTGTTGTTCCCGTGCGGGACTATCCTTATAACCTGCCTGAGACGATTCAATGAAAACCTGCCCGGCGCGGCGATCCGCCCGTGGGCAGCGATCGGATCAGAACGGCTTTCGAAGGAGTTTCAACGTGACGGAATCCATTCTTCAGGACGGAAAACTCTATATCGGCACCAGCCGCAAGCCTGACGATACGAACAACAAGCCGGAATATCTGGAGCTGAAGTTCGGCAACCGCCACGGCCTCGTGACGGGCGCGACGGGCACCGGCAAGACGGTGACGCTGCAGATCCTCGCCGAAGGCTTTTCCAATGCCGGCGTGCCGGTGTTCTGCGCCGACGTGAAGGGCGACCTCTCTGGCATCGGCGCCATCGGCGAGGCCAAGGACTTTTTGCAGAAGCGCGCCGACCAGATCGGCCTTTCGCCCTACGAATTCCAGCAGTTCCCGGTGATCTTCTGGGACCTCTACGGTGAGAAGGGCCACCGCGTCCGCACCACCATTTCCGAGATGGGCCCGCTGCTGCTCTCGCGTCTGATGAACGCGACGGACGCGCAGGAAGGCGTCATCAACATCGCCTTCAAGATCGCAGACCAGGGCGGCCTGCCGCTGCTCGACCTGAAGGATTTCCAGGCGCTGCTCAACTATATGGGCGAGAACGCCTCGACGCTCTCCAGCCAGTTCGGTTTCATCTCCAAGGCCTCCGTCGGCTCGATCCAGCGCGAATTGCTGATCCTCGAACAGCAGGGCGCCGAGCAGTTCTTCGGCGAGCCAGCGCTGAAGATCTCCGACATCATGCGCACCACCAATGACGGACGCGGCGCGATCTCGGTCCTGGCGGCCGACAAGCTGATGATGAACCCGCGCCTCTACGGCACGTTCCTGCTCTGGATGCTCTCGGAACTGTTCGAGGTGCTGCCGGAAGTGGGCGATCCCGACAAGCCGAAGCTCGTCTTCTTCTTCGACGAGGCGCATCTTCTGTTCAACGACGCGCCGAAGGTGCTCACCGAGCGCGTCGAACAGGTCGTGCGCCTCATCCGCTCCAAGGGCGTCGGCGTCTACTTCGTCACGCAGAACCCGCTCGACGTGCCGGAAACCGTGCTCGCCCAGCTCGGCAACCGCGTGCAGCATGCGCTGCGCGCCTATACGCCGCGCGAGCAGAAGGCGGTGAAGACCGCGGCCGACACCTTCCGCCCCAACCCGGATTTCAATTGCGCCGAGGTCATCACCAATCTCGGCACCGGCGAGGCGCTCGTCTCGACGCTCGAAGGCAAGGGTGCGCCTTCCATGGTGGAGCGCACGCTGATCCGCCCGCCGGCCTCGCGCCTCGGCCCGGTTACCGAGGCCGAGCGCAAGGAGATCATGGGCGTCAGCCCCGTCGCCGGCCTCTATGACGAGGATTTCGACCGCGAATCCGCCTACGAGATCCTCACCGCCCGCGCCAAGAAGGCCGCCGAAGCCGCCGCCGCGCAGGAGCAGGCGGAAGAGCAGCAGGCAGACACCCCGTCCTCCGGCGGCAGCCGCTGGACCCTGCCCGGTTTCGGCGACGACGAGCCCGCCGCCCAGCCCGCCCCCAAGCAGCCGAAGGCCCGCTCCGGCTACCAGCGCGAGACGGTGGCGGAAGCGGCGATGAAGTCCGTGGCGCGCACCGTCGCCTCCTCGCTCGGCCGGGCGCTGGTGCGCGGCATCCTCGGGAGCCTGCGGCGGTAGGCGCTGCGGGCGCGGCGCGGCTCCTCATCCGGCTGCCGCCACCTTCTCCCCGCAGGCGGGGAGAAGGGGATGCCGATCCGGTTTCCCGCAAGAGGGGCCGGCGGAAATAGGACGGGACCTTGCCACAAATCCCTTCGCCCCGCTTGCGGGGAGAAGGTGGCGGCAGCCGGATGAGGGGCGCCTCCCCGCGCTTGCCAAACACCGCAGGCCAATGCTATCCCTTCCCCGTTCGCAACACGTAAGAGAGGGCTGCGCGTGAAATACGAATTTCTGCCACACCGTACGCACGGCCCTGATCTTGCCCTGCAGATGCGTTTGCAGGGCTGATCGGAACGAACACACTCTTCTTCTGGTCCGCCTTACCCGGCGGATGCGGTCACTCCGCATCCGTGTCCCCTGAGCCTTTTCGCGTGATCGACGGCCGATGCCGCGCCGCGGGGCTCCGAAGACCAGAGATCGTTCCATGTCGCTCATCAATATCCGCGCCCTCGGCGTCACCGTCTCCACCCCGCTTTTCGCCAATCTCAACCTCGCCGTCGCCGCCGGCGACCGGATCGGCCTCGTGGCGGCCAACGGGCGGGGAAAATCCACCCTGCTCAAATGCATCACCGGCGCATTCGAACCGACGACAGGCGAGATCACCCGCGCGCGCGGCCTCACCGTCGGGCATATGGAGCAGAACCTTCCGACCGGCCTCGACGCGCTGACCTTCCGCGAGGCCGTGCTCGGCGCGCTTTCTGCCGAACAGCAGGAGAGCGAAAGCTGGCGGGCCGATGTCACGCTGGAGGAGCTGGAGGTGCCCGAGACGCTGCGCGAGCGGCCGCTCCGCCAGCTCAGCGGCGGCTGGCAGCGCATCGCGCTGATCGCCCGCGTGCGCGTCGGCGAGCCGGACGTGCTGCTCCTCGACGAGCCGACCAACCATCTCGACCTCTCGAAGATCGCCCGGCTGGAGGGATGGCTCGCCAGCCTGCCGCGCGACATGCCGGTCGTCATCTCCAGCCACGACCGCGCCTTCCTCGACGCCGTGACCAACCGCACGCTGTTCCTGAGGCCCGAGCGCTCGCAACTCTTCACGTTGCCCTATTCGCGCGCCCGGGCGGCGCTCGACGAGGCGGACGCGGCCGAGGAGCGGCGCTTCGAGAAGGACATGAAGGTTGCCCAGCAGCTGCGCCAGCAGGCCGCCAAGCTCAACAATATCGGCATCAACTCCGGCAGTGACCTCCTGGTGGTCAAGACCAAGCAGCTGAAGGAACGGGCCGAGCGGATCGAGGATGCCGCGCGCCCCGCCCACCAGGAGCGCTCGGCCGGCGCCATCCGCCTCGCCAACCGCGGCACCCATGCCAAGGTGCTGGTGACGCTGGAGGACGCCGCCGTGGAGACGCCGGATGGCACCCTCCTCTTCCGCACGGACCAGAAGTTCATCTGCCAGGGCGACCGCATCGTGCTGCTCGGCCTCAACGGAGCCGGCAAGACGCGGCTCGTCCAGCGGCTGCGCGCGGCGATCGCGGCAGCGGGCGCCGGTCAGGAGGGTATCAAGGCGACGCCCTCGCTGGTGCTCGGTTATGGCGACCAGGCGCTTTCGGACCTTTCGGACGCCGAGACGCCGCACGGCACGATCATCCATCGCTTCGACATCGGCGACCAGCGGGCGCGCAGCCTTCTGGCCGGCGCCGGGCTCTCCATCGAGCAGCAGGGGCGGCCGGTCGGCCAGCTCTCCGGCGGGCAGAAGGCGCGGCTCGGCATGCTGGTGCTGCGGCTGACCAACCCGAACTTCTATCTGCTCGACGAGCCGACCAACCATCTCGACATCGAGGGCCAGGAGGCGCTGGAGCGGGAGCTGACGGCAAACGAGGCGAGCTGCCTCATCGTCTCGCACGACCGCGCCTTCGTGCGGTCGGTGGCCAACCGCTTCTGGGTGATCGAGAAGCGGCGGCTCATCGAGGTGGACGGACCCGAGGACTTCTTCGCCGAGGCGGCCCTATCCGCCTGAAACGATGCGCGGGTCGCCACGAAAATCCTCGCGGGAGAAGCCGATGCGGCGCGGCGGGTGGTCGCACAGCGCCTGCACGCCAAGCCGCGAAAGCCGGATGCGCCAGGTCTGGCGCTCCACCGGCTTTGGCGCAGCGAAGGCAGAGGCGGTGAGAAGTGCCATGTTGGTGCCGCCGGCCGGATCGCGCACCGAGCGATAGAGGATGGCGGCAAGGCCGGCCGCCCGCGCACCGTCGGCCAGCGACTGGCAGGCGGCGTAGTCGGTCGGGTGCGTCCACACGGCCGCATCGCGGTCGAGCGGTGGGGCGGTAAGGTCGAGCGCCCCGCCGGTCTCGACCAGGGCGGAAAACGCGGTGTAGTCGGCAGCGTTGGCCGGCAGCGGCGTTGCGGGCGACTCGGCGAAGAACAGCAGCCGGTAGAAGGCCATTTCGGAAAGCGCCGTCTCGACGGAAAGCCCGGCATAATAGATGCCGAGCGTGCGCCCGGCGCGGCGGAAACGCGAGCCGTGCGGATAGACGGCGCCGTAGCGGAACGGGGTCGCGAGCAGATAGTCGAGACCGGCGCACTCCGGCGGCAGCACCGGCTTGCTCTCCTCCAGAAGGTCCTCCAGCAGCGCCTGCTCGTCCAGCGTATCGACGAGTTTCAGCGTCGAGACGCGGTGCTGCGCCTCGACGAAACGCCAGACGGGCCCCGCAAAGGGCCGCGCCTCAGACGAGAGCGCGGCGGGCGTCCAGATAGGCGAGGACATCGACGAGGCCGGAAATGGAAACGATGCGGTCGACAGGGCGTTCGCCGAGCACGGTGTTGTCCGCCGTCATCCAGGCGCGGGCGACAGCCTCGTCGCCACCGGTGACGGCATCGAGCGAGCGGAAGAGGCGCACGAGCAGCACCGCCAGCTCGAACGGCTTGGTGCCACGCTCCAGAAGCACGTCCTGCCGCTTCAGCCGGGAGACCGTCGCCTCCGAGACGCCGATGACCGCCGAGAGGATGCGCGCCGTCAACCCCAGCCGCTCCGCCGCATTGACGGCCGCCTTGGTGAGCACGGCGCCTTCGGCATTGGCCTTTGCGATGGGCTTGCGTTGCATGGCGCGATCTCCTTTCATGAGAAACAATGTAGCAATTCTTTTTCTCATGACAAGCTGATCGAGCGCCCTCCCCGCACGACAAAAGGCCCGGAGGCTGGGGCTCCGGGCCTTTCGCTCAAAGGTCTGTGCCGGGGACGCTTACTTGCAGACCTTGATCTTCTTGATGATGACGTTGCCGTAATAGTCGTAGGACTTCACTTTCTTGATGAAGCAATGCGGCTTGTAGCCATAGCTGTAATATCCGGCCTGCGAGGGGGCCGCGAAGGAAACGGCGGCAACGAGGGCGACGGTGGCGGAAACGATGATCTTGCGCATGGGGTCTCTCCTGATCTCTCTTGGATGAGCCTCTCTCATCCGGTGACCAGAAGGTCGCACATCGCCGCGCCCGCCGCTGTTTCGCATGGAACAGGGCCCGCGGGCCGGCCACGCCACAGCGACTGAGCGATTACCGAAAGGTAAATACAACCATAATTAGATATTTCTAAATTTAATATATGCTAAATAAAATTTCTCTACCGTTTACCATCTCCACGGTTCAGAACGGTAAGGCCTTCCCATGCAGATCTCCACGAAACTCAGTGCGGTGACGCTCGTCCTGACGCTGCTGCTCGCCGGCGCCACGCTTTCCACCTATCTCGTTCTCAATGCCATGTCGGCCTCGATGAGCACCATCGTCGTCGACCGGCTGCAGCCCGCCGCAAGCCTGAAGAAGGTCGGCGACCTCTATGCCGTCAACATCGTCGACACCGCCCACAAGGTGCGCAGCGGCGCGCTCGGCTGGGAGGAAGGACAGCGGCTGAACACGGAGGCGCTGGCGACCATCCAGACGATCTGGGACAGCTATGCCGCCTCCTACCTTACCGACGAGGAGCGCGGCCTCGTCGGCCAGATGAGCGCCGAAATGCAGAAGCAGGCCGGCAGCATCCAGGACCTCATCGCGATCCTGAAGGCCAGGGACAAGGCGGCGCTCGATGCCTATGTGGAAACGCGGCTCTACCCGACGATCGACCCGATCGGCACCTATGTCGCGGCCCTGGTCGACCTGCAGATCCGCGTCGGCGAGGAGGAATTCGCCAAGGCCAGCGCCACCAAGACCTTCAACCTCGTCCTGCTGTCGATCTTCGGCGCGGTGGCGCTCGCCGTCTCCGCCCTCGCCTTCTGGATCATCATCGCCGGCGTCTCGCGCCCGCTGAAGACGATCACCGCGATCATGCAGACGCTCGCCCGCGACGTCACCGATTTCGAGGTGCCCTTCCGCGGCCGCAAGGACGAGATCGGCAGCATTGCCGGCGCGGTCGAGATCTTTCGCCAGTCGGCGATCGACAAGCACCGGCTGGAGCGCGCGGCCGAGGCAAACCGCCTGCAGGCGGAGGCCGACCGGGTGCGCCTGCAGGACGAGGCGGAGGCGGCCGCGCAGAAACGCCTGCAGGAGGCGACCGCCGGTCTTGCCGCCGGCCTGCGCCGCCTTGCCGCCGGAGACCTCTCCTTCCGGCTGAACGATGCTTTCGCGCCGGATTTCGAGCAGCTGCGCAGCGACCTCAATGCCGCCGTGGGCCAGCTCGGCGAAGCGCTCGGCGCCGTCGCGCAGTCGGTCGAGGAGATGGATACGGGCACCCGCGAGATCAGCCACGGTGCCGACGCGCTCTCCCGGCGCACCGAGCAGCAGGCCGCCTCGCTCGAGGAAACCGCCGCCGCGCTCGACGAGATCACCGCCAATGTCGGCAATTCGACGCGACGGGCGGAAGAGGCCCGCACGGTGGCGGTGGAAGCCAACGGCTCGGCCAGCCATTCCGGCGAGATCGTCGCGAGGGCCGTCAACGCCATGCAGCGCATCGAGCAGTCTTCGGGCCAGATCTCCAGCATCATCGGCGTGATCGACGAAATCGCCTTCCAGACCAACCTTCTGGCGCTGAATGCCGGCGTTGAGGCCGCGCGCGCCGGGGAAGCCGGCAAGGGCTTTGCCGTCGTCGCCCAGGAGGTGCGCGAGCTTGCCCAGCGCTCCGCCCAGGCGGCAAGGGAGATCAAGGAGCTCATCCGCAACTCCGAAACCGAGGTGCGCAACGGCGTGAAGCTGGTCAGCGACACCGGCGAGGCCCTGCAGGCGATCGGCGGCCATGTCGCGACGATCAACCAGCACATGGAGGCGATCGCCGTCTCCGCCCGCGAACAGTCCGTCGGGCTCTCGGAGATCAACACGGCCGTCAACCAGATGGACCAGACGACGCAGCAGAATGCCGCCATGGTGGAGGAAACCAACGCCGCCTCCGCAACGCTGGTGGCGCAGGCCGAAAAGCTGCGGCAGCTGATCGGCCGCTTCACGCTCGCGCAGCCGGCCCGCGTGGCACAGGCCGCACCGCAGCGCATCGCGCAGGCCCGGCCCCGCCTTGCCGGCAACACGGCCCTGAAGGCGGAGAGCTGGGAAGAGTTCTGATCTGCCCCAAGGACACAAAAAGGCCGCCCGGGACATGTTCCGGGCGGCCTTTTTCGTTTGGCTCGCAAGCCGATCAGACGACGGTGGTCTTGACGTCCAGATTGCCGCGGGTGGCGTGGCTGTAGGGGCACACGACATGGGCCTTCTTGGCGAGGTCCTCGACCACGGCCTTGTCGACGCCGGGCACGGAGACTTCGAGCGCGGCTTCGAGGCCGAAACCGCCGCCATCTTCGCGCGGGCCGATGCCGACGGTCGCCGTGACCTTGGCGTCATCGGGGATCTTTACCTTTTCCTTGCCGGCGACGAACTTCAGCGCGCCGAGGAAGCAGGCGGAGTAACCGACAGCGAAGAGCTTTTCCGGGTTGGCGCCGGCCGCGCCGTCACCACCGAGTTCCTTCGGCAGGGTGAGCGTGACGTCGACGGTGCCGTCTTCGGTTGCGCCATGGCCGGCGCGGCCGCCGGTTGCAGAAGCCTTGGTTCTGTAGAGAATGGGCATGGGATGTCTCCTTCCGGGTTTCGTTGCTGATGGAATCTAGATAGCGCAAAATTAGATTGCGCGCAATATGATTTTGCAAATTGCAATTTTGGCCGTTTGTGCGACAATGGCACCATGACCGACAAACGTGACGAAGCTGAGACGGACGATATCCCCGCGGGCATGCTGGCCCTCGACCAGCAGCTCTGTTTCGCCGTCTATTCGGCCGCCCATGCGCTGAACCGCACCTACAAGCCGCTGCTCGATCCCTATGGCCTCACCTATCCGCAATATATCGTGCTGATGACGCTGTGGGAGGAGGACGGGCGCACGGTGAAGGCGCTGGGCACGACACTCGGCCTTGATTCCGGCACGCTCTCCCCTCTCCTCAAGCGGCTGGAGGCGGCCGGCTACATCCACCGTGCCCGCGACCGGAGCGACGAGCGTCAGGTCCTCATCACCCTCACCGACAAGGGCCATGCGATGAAGCGCGAGGCCGTGGCGATCCGCATGCAGATCGGCAAGGCGACGGGCTGTTCGGTCGAGGCCCTGCAGGCCCTGACCGCGGATCTGCAAACCCTCACCGGGCAGCTCGACACCGGCACGACGCGGGACGATGCCGCCTGACCGGCGGAAATTTTACCGTATCCTTCCCCTACGGCACCTGTTCGCGATGCAACCTTCACGCTAGAGTGCGCGCGGCGGTCGAACCGCGATGGGGGCACTCTTGAATTCTGCATGGTCCTGGCAAAGGGCGAACGTCGCGGCGGGCCTTTGGTGCATCGTCGTGGGCACCGTCATGGTGGCGATCTGGCTTGCGGAGCCCGTCGACCTGGCGAAGCGCCATCCCTACCTGTTCGGCATGAAGTTCAATGCGGCCCTCGCCTTCGCCATCGTCGGGCTCGCGCTCCTTCTTTCCACACGCGGCCTCGCGCGCCTGCCGGCACTGATGATGCTGCCGGTCTTCCTCTACGGCGCACTGGCCCTCTCCCAGCATGTCTTCGGCATCGATGCGGGCATCGACACGCTGCTGCACACGCCGTTCGTCGATATCGGCACCAGCCTGCCGGGGCGGATCGCCCCCAACACGGCGCTCTGCCTGATGCTGGTCAGCCTGGCTCTGGCGCTGCGGGCCCTGTCCGGCCGCAACAGCATGATGCAGATAGCGCTCGGCTTCGTCACCTTCATCATCGCGGCGGCCGCCCTGATCGGCTACGCGATCTCGCTGGACTTCGCCCACGACTGGGTGCGCTTCACGCGCATGTCCTTCCAGAGCGGGAGCTGCTTCGTCGCCGTCAGCGTCGCGCTCATCTTCGTGGGCACGGAAGAGACCGGCCAGGACCGGTTGACGCTTGCCGGCGTGCTCGGCCTTGCCACCTACCTTCTCCTGCTCGGCATGGCCTATTACGAGCTGGAGCGCTACGAGGCCTCGTTCGGCATCACCTTCTCGGGCGACGGCACGAATGCCCGCGCGACGCTCTCCTCGCTGGTGCTGATCTCCGGCCTTCTCTACGGCGCGCTCGTCGCGCACCTCTATTTCTCGTCCCGTCGTGCGCGGCGCATGGCAGCGGATCTCGCAGAAAGCCGCGCCCGGCTCACGGCCATCATCGACAACGCGGTGGACGGCATCATCACCATCGACGACCGCGGCCTCATCCTCTCGGCCAACCCGGCCTGCACGCGCATCTTCGGCTTTTCGCCGGAGGAGATGATGGGGCGCAACGTCAAGATGCTGATGCCCGAGCCCTATCACGGCGAGCACGACCGCTACATTTCCAACTACAACCACAGCGGCGAGGCGAAGATCATCGGCATCGGCCGCGAGGTGGAGGGCCGGCGCAAGGACGGCAGCATTTTCCCGCTCGACCTTGCCGTCGCCAAGCTGGAGCTCGACGGCGCGGTCATCTACAGCGGCATCGTGCGCGACATTTCCGAGCGCAAGGCGAGCGAGCAGGCGCTGATCGAGGCCAATGCCGAACTGGAGGAGTTCGCCTACCGTACCTCGCACGACCTGCGCTCGCCGATCGCCTCCTCGCTCGGCCTGCTCACCATTTCCAGGGACATGCTGGCGGAAGGCGAGATCACGGCGCTCGGCCAGACATTGCAGCGCATGGAGAAGAATTTCCGCCGGCTCGATCACCTGATCCAGAACATCATCACCATCACCCGCAACCGGCTGATGGAGGAGGAAGAGCGGCCCATCGCGCTGCGGGCGCTCGTGTCCGAGGCGGTCGACGCGCTGTCGCATCTTGAGGATTCCAAGCGGATCCGCATCGAAAATCATGTGCCGGCGGAATTGACAATCCTAAGCAAGCCGTCGAAATTCCAGGTCATCGTCGGCAACATGCTCTCCAACGCGGTCAAGTATCACGACCCGATGGAAGCTGAGCCGGTGATCGACATCCGCGCCTTCCGCTATGCCGGCAAGCTGCGGCTGTCGGTGGAAGACAACGGCCTGGGCGTTCCGCCCGCAAGCCGCCATTTGTTGTTCAAGATGTTCAAACGGCTACACCCGAACCGATCCTTCGGCAGCGGGCTCGGCCTCTACATATTGAGAAAGAGCACGGAAGCCCTCGGCGGCACGGCGCTCTATGAAGCTAGAGATAAGGGCAGCCGGTTCATCATAGAACTGCCCGACGGGGACTGAGCATGAATATCCAATCGATCCTGATCGTCGATGACGATGAGAACGACCAGTTCATCTGTGAATACACCATCCGCAAATACGATCCGTCGATCCGCATCCTGAAGGCGTTCGACGGTGCGGAGGCGCTCGACCTCCTGCACCGCGAGACGCCCAACGCCATCATCCTCGACATCAACATGCCCGTCATGAACGGCTTCGAATTCCTCGACCGCTATGCCGAGGAATTCGAGGTGCACGCCCCCGTCGTCGCCATGCTGACGAGCTCCCATCTCGGCAAGGACCGCGAACGGGCGATGCAATACAGCTTCGTGAAAAGCTATTTCGAAAAACCCCTGCAGGCCGATCACCTGCGCATCATGGCGGAACTGCTCGACGAATAGCGCCGGCGGGAGGGGCGCCGGTCCGGATTGCATACAATTTCCGCGCCCGCCCCGCTTTCCCTCTCCCATTCAGGAAATCCTTCGCCATAGTGGCCGCATGTCCACGATTCGCCCCCTGATTCCCCTTCTCGTCACCGCAGGCATCCTGATCGGAGGGAACGGGCTGCAGGGTACGTTCATCGCGCTGCGCGCCTCGCAGGAAGGCTTTTCCACCTCGGTCATCGGCTTCGTCGGCGCGGGCTATTCCATCGGGTTTGCCATCGGCTGCATCTATGTGACACGCGTCCTGCGCGCCATCGGCCATATCCGCACCTTCTCCGCCATGGCGGCCATCGCCTCTGCCTCGGCGATCGCCATGCTCCTGGTCGTCGACCCGATCTTCTGGTTCGCCATGCGGCTCGTCGCCGGCATCTGTTTCGCCAGCCTCTTCGCCACCGTCGAGAGCTGGCTGAACGCCGCCGTCACCAATGCCAACCGGGCGCGCACCCTCTCGATCTACCGTCTCGTCGACCTCGGCTCCGTGACGGCGGCACAGTATCTCATCCCGGGCATCGGCATCGGCGGCTTCGAGCTCTTCGCCATCGTCGCCATGTCGCTGTCGCTGTCGCTGGTGCCGATCTCGCTTGCCGACCGCTCCAGCCCGACGGTGCCCGAGGCGATCCGCTTCGACGTCAAGAAGCTCTGGAACATCTCGCCGCTGGCGACCGTCGGCTGCATCGTCGTCGGCCTCACCAATGCGGCCTTCCGCAATCTCGGGCCGATCTACGCCCACGACATCGGCCTGACGGTGACGGCGATCGCCAGCTTCATGAGCGCCGGCATCGTCGGCGGCGTGGTGCTGCAATATCCGCTCGGCCTCTATTCCGACCGGCTCGACCGGCGCCTGATCATCCTCATCGCCACCTTCGGTTCGGCACTTGCCGCGCTCTACCTCGCCATCTTCGCCGGCGGCGACGAACTGAAGAACCTTGTCGGCATCTTCGTCTTCGGCGCGTTCGCCATGCCGCTCTATTCGCTCTGCTCCGCCCATGCCAACGACCATGCGGGCGAAGGCGAACATGCGCTGGTTTCCGCCGGCATGCTGTTCTTCTGGTCCTGCGGGGCGATCATCGGCCCGCTCTTCGCCTCGGTTCTGCTGCAGTTCTTCGGCCCGCAGGCGCTGTTCCTCTACACCGCCGTCATCCTCGTCGCCTTCATGGCCTATACGGCGCTGCGCATGAGCGCCCGCCCGGCCGTGCCCGCCGGCGCGCGGCGCAGCCGCTTCCGCAACCTCCTGCGCACCTCCTTCTTCTTCAACAAGCTCGCCGACAAGGACCGCAACGGCGAGCCCTGAGCCTGCGGCAATGTGGTCGAGCGGCACTTATTGCTGAGCCATGCCCTCAGGTTTAGAAGCAAGGGACGCACCGGAGGGACTGCCATGCTGACACGCCGCACGCTGATGAAGGGCGCACTCGTCGCCGGGGCCTATGCCGGCGGCGTCGGGCTGGCCGGCCGCTATGGCGGGCTGGCGAAGGCTGCGGCGTCGACAACGCTCGTCGCCCGCCCCGGCGAGGCGATGCTCACCGGCAAGGGCCCGACCAGGGGCGTCATGACCTATGGCGATGCCGAGATTCCACCGGTGCTGCGCATGCGGCGCGGCGAAGCCTTTGCGCTGCGCCTCGACAACAGGCTCGACGAGCCGACGACGATCCACTGGCACGGGCTTCGCATCGACAACAAGATGGACGGCGTGCCCTTCCTGACCCAGCCCTATGTCTATGGCGGCGACGGGTTCGACTATGCCTTCACCCCGCCCGATGCCGGCACCTTCTGGTACCATCCCCACTGCAACACGCTGGAACAGATGGGCCGCGGCCTTGCCGGGCTCATCGTGGTGGAGGACCCGGCAGATCCGGTCTTCGACGCCGAGATCGTGCTCAACCTGCGCGACTGGCGGCTCGGCGGCGACGGCCAGTTCATCGCCCAGTTCAAGCCGCGCGATGCCGCCCGGGCCGGCACCTTCGGCACGGTGCGCACCGCCAACTGGCGGCAGTCGCCGCAATATGACGCGCCGGCCGGCGGCCTCGTGCGCCTGCGCCTTGCCGCGACCGACGTCACCCGCATCCTTGCGCTCCAGGTGGAAGGCGCGGAGGCCACGGTCATCGCCCTCGACGGCAATCCGGCGGCGACGCGCTTTGCGCTCGACCATCTGCTGATCGGCCCCGGCCAGCGGCTCGATCTCGCGCTGCGCATGCCCGACATGGAAGGCGCCGTCGCGGCGCTGAAGGACCTGCGCGGCACGAAGCCGGCAACGCTCGCCACCTTCCGCGCCACCGGCGCCTCGCTGAAGCGCGACGCGCGCGACCTGCCGTTGCTTTCGCAAAATCCGCTGCCCGAGCCGGACCTTTCCGCCGCCACCGAAATCCCCTTCATCCTCAGCGCCTCGGCGGAGGAGCGGCCGAAGGACGGCATCTGCGGCTCGCTCGGCTACAATTTCTGGGCCATCAACAAGGTGCCGTGGGCGGACGACACGGGCGACCCGACCGCCCCGCTCGCCGAGATGAAGGCGGGCCGGACCTATATCTTCAATGTCGAGAACCCGACGCCGCAGGTCCACCCCCTCCACCTGCACGGCCTCGTCTTCCGGCCGATGAATTCCAACAAGCAGGCGATCCGCCCGCATTTTTCCGACACCTACCTTATCCTGCCGGACGAGAAGGTGCAGCTCGCCCTCGTCGCCGACAATCCGGGCGACTGGGTGTTTCATTGCCACATCATCGAGCACCAGAAGACCGGCATGACGAGCTATGTGCGGGTGACCTGACATCCGGAGGGCCAAGTTTTCGATTGTGGCAAAACCGTGGAACGTCTAAAGCTGCCCGATCCAAGAACGAGAAAGTCCGCCCGAGCCGCTATGCAGATCATCGAGACCACCGCAGCCCTTGCCGAAGCCTGTGAGACACTCGCCCGGTCCGAGTATCTGACCATCGACACGGAGTTCCTGCGGGAAACCACCTTCTGGCCGGAACTCTGCCTGATCCAGCTGGCGGGACCAGAGATCGAGGTGATCGTCGATCCGCTGGCCAAGGGTCTCGACCTCGCCCCCTTCTTCGCCCTGATGGCGAACCCGGCGGTGCTGAAGGTGTTCCATGCCGCCCGACAGGACATCGAGATCATCGTCAACCGCGGCGACCTCATTCCGCATCCGATCTTCGACACGCAGGTTGCCGCCATGGTCTGCGGCTTCGGCGACAGCGTGTCCTACGACCAGCTCGTCCAGAAGATCAAGAGCGTGCATATCGACAAGTCCTCGCGCTTCACCGACTGGAGCCGCCGGCCGCTCACCGAAAAGCAGCTCGAATATGCGCTGGCCGACGTGACGCACCTGCGCGACGTCTATCTCGCACTCAAGGAGAAGCTGGAGGCCGCCGGCCGCTCGCTGTGGCTGACCGAGGAAATGGCGGTCCTGGAATCGCGCGAGACCTACGACCTGCATCCGGACGACGCCTGGAAGCGGCTGAAGATGCGCGTCAAGAAGCCGATCGAGCTGGCCGTGCTGCAGAAGGTCGCCGCCTGGCGCGAGCGCGAGGCGCGCGGCCGCAACGTGCCGCGGTCGCGCATCCTGAAGGACGACACGATCTACGAGATCGCCCAGCAGCAGCCGGCCGATGCCGAGGCGCTGGCGCGCCTGCGTACCATTCCCAAGGGCTGGGAGCGCTCGCAATCGGGTGCCGCCCTGCTGGAGGCCATCACCGAGGCGCTCGCCATTCCGAAGACCGACCTGCCGCGCCTGCCCCGACAGGCCCACGTGCCGGAGGGGGCTGCCGCGGCCAGCGAAATGCTGAAGGTGCTCCTGAAGATCGTCTCGGAGAAGGAAGGCGTCGCCGCCAAGATCATCGCCAACAGCGACGATCTGGAAAAGATCGCCGTCGACGGCGAGAAGGCCGAGGTCGCCGCCCTCTCCGGCTGGCGCCGCGAGCTCTTCGGCGAAACAGCCCTCAACCTCATCACCGGCAAGGTGGCACTGCGCTTCGTCGACAAGAAGATCGAGGCGGTCGCGCTTTAGCGCATTTCCAGCCGAAGCGAGATCGCTTCGGCGTCGGACAATGCGGTAAAAACAAGAATCCAGGACATTTCCGGTGAACCGGAGTTCGCCGGAAATGCCCCAGTCAGGCGTGCAGCTTCGCTCCCTTGGTGATGCGGTCGACCGTCTTCTTGTCGGCGTGCACCGCGATGCCGACGACCTTGGCGTCGGCGGGCCCAAATTCTGAAAAGACGGCGCGGTTGGCGGCGTCGTGGCCGGTCGCAAACATTTCCTCGATATAGACGGAGGCCGGGACGTCGCGTTCCAGCGCCCGGGCATGGATCTTCGACAGCGTCGTTCCGTCCCCCGACAACACGATGACCGGCTGCACGCTCAGCGCATTGTAGACATTGCCGGCCGCATCGCGATAAGCTTCGCCGATCAGCTCCGGTTTCCGGCCGATGACGCCGCCGGACAGGAAGGCGGTCACGTTCAGCTTCTGCCAGACCTCCAGGTCCTCGCGCAGGACAATGGCGAACTTGGTATCGAACATGCAGGTATACTCCCGGGAAGAGGCTGCGGACCATTCCGCGGCCAATGCGATAGCAGGCGCGGTCGAAGGCCCGCTTGAACGTTCGTGCACGGAAAGGGACCGCATCCTCGTGGCGCCGGAACTCGCCGGCATCGAACGCATCGAGGCGCGCTTCCACGGCAAGGGCTTCGAGCCGCACCGGCACGACACCTATGCGCTCGGCGTCACAATGGCCGGCGTCCAGACCTTCTCCTACCGCGGCGAGGCCCGCTTCAGTCCGCCCGGCAACGTGATCGTGCTGCATCCCGACGAGATGCATGACGGGGGCGCGGCCACCGAGGACGGCCTCACCTACCGCATGATCTACATCCCGCCGGAGCGCTTCCTGCCTGCGACCGCCGCACGCGGGCGCTCGCTGCCCTTCGTCGCCGCGCCCGTCATTGACGATCCGAAGCTGGCGGGCCTGCTGCTGGACGCCATCGGCAGCATGGATGCGGCAATCGAACCGCTGAAGCTCGACGAGCTGCTGGGAGAAATCGCCGGCCTTCTGCTCGACCATGCCGGCGCGCCGCAGGCGAAGATGGGCCGGCTCGCCCATCCGGAGGTGCGTCGGGCCTGCGATTTCCTCAGGGAAAACCTTTCCCGGCAGGTGAACTCCGCGGAGCTCGAACAGGTGACCGGACTGGACCGCTTCGCGCTGTCCCGGCAGTTCCGCCAGCTGCTCGGCACCAGCCCGCACCGTTATCTCGTCATGCGCCGGCTGGAGCGGGCAAAAACCCTGATCGCTGCGGGGGAAAGCATCGCCGAAGCCGCCTTTGCCAGCGGCTTTGCCGACCAGGCGCATCTCAACCGCCACTTCAAGAAGGCGCTCGGCATGACGCCCGGCCGCTTTGCGGCGCTCGCCGTCTGATCCCAGAAATCCCCCGGACCGTCACGAAAGCGACAAGCAACTGTCAAGCAGCAGTCATGTGCGCCCCCTATCAACGGCCTCGTTTTGCCAACCCGATGGGGATATTCATGACCAGACATCTTTTTTCGACCGCCGCGCTCGCACTCCTGATGGCAACCGCCGCCGGGGCCAGCGACAAGGAATTTCCGGCCACGCTGAAGGCCCATGCGATCCTGCCGGCCAACACGATCATCGCCGCCCCGGCCGATGCCGCCACCTATCTGAAGACCTCGGGCAAGTTCACCACCGCCGACCGCAAGCGCACCGAGGCGCTCGGCACCGTCATGGGCAAGGACGGCGTGCGCGAGACCGGCCTGTCGCTGCCCTTCAACGGCCAGCCGATGCAGGGTTTCTCCGGCATCAAGGCCATGGAGGACGGCTCGTTCTGGACGCTTTCCGACAACGGCTTCGGCAACAAGATGAACTCCACCGACGCCATGCTGATGCTGCACAATGTGCGCTTCGACTGGGACAAGGGCACGATGGAGCCGGTCAAGACCGTCTTCCTCTCGGACCCGGATAAAAAAGCGCCGTTCCCGATCGTCATGGAAGGCGCTGAAAAGCGCTATCTGACGGGCGGCGACTTCGACGTCGAATCCATCCAGCCGGTTGCCGACGGCTTCTGGGTCGGCGAGGAATTCGGCCCCTACATCCTGAAATTCGACCTCGACGGCAAGCTCACCGACGTGATCGCCACCGAAGTGGACGGCAAGCCGGTCACCTCGCCGGACAATGCGACGCTCGCCGTGCAGGCCGATCCCACCAAGAAGATGCCGGCCTTCAACCTGAAGCGTTCCGGCGGCTATGAGGGCCTGGCGCTCTCCAAGGACGGCACGAAGCTCTACGGCCTCCTGGAAGGCCCGATCTGGGTGGACAGCGAGAGCGTCGAGCAGGCGGACGGACGGCCTGCGCTGCGCATCATCGAGCTCGACGTCGCCTCCAGGGCGTGGACGGGCCGCAGTTGGCTCTATCCGCTCGCCGAGGGCGGCGAGGCGATCGGCGACTTCAACATGCTGGACGAAACGACCGCGCTGGTGATCGAACGCGACAACGGCGTCGGCACTGCGGACAAGGCCTGCGCCGACGCCAAGGACCCCAAGCCCGGCTGCTTTGCCACCGCCTCGAAGGTCAAGCGCATCTACAAGATCGCCATGACCGACGAGAACGCCGGCAAGGCCGTGCGCAAGATCGGCTATATCGACCTCCTGAAGATCGCCGACCCCGACAACAGGAAGCGCCAGGGCGGCGGCGAAGGCTTCTACGACATGCCGTTCCTGACGATCGAGAATGTCGACCGCATCGACGAGACCCACATCATCGTCGGCAACGACAACAACCTGCCCTTCTCCGCCGGCCGCGCCCTCGACAAGGCCGACGACAACGAGTTCGTGCTCATCGAAGCGGGCGACCTGCTGAAGGCCGAGTGAACATCTGCGGCGGCGCCTCCGGGCGCCGCTGCTCCCCTTGATGTCTAGCGCGGATCGACCAGTTGCAGGATGAGCTGGTGGACGTTGCCACCGTCGTTGAGTTCGACCTGGTCGAAGTCGCGGCTGCGGGTGCGCTGGGCCTGGGAGAGTTCGCCGAGCTTTGCCTGAAGCTGCGGGCGGATCTTCTGGCAATTGGGATCGTTTTCGACCGTCATGCCGACACTCGCCGCCTCGATCTCCTTCACCATGTCCCTGATGAAATCCCCATGCACCTTCTCATGGGCGGTCACGCCGGCAATGAAAGTATCCCAGCGGCTCTTCAGCGGCTCGGAGAGCTTCGTCTTCAGCTTGGGCAGCGTATAGGTGATGATCAGCTTCGGCCTGTTGACCGTGATGGTGCAGGCATTGCCCTGGCGCTCGTACTTGCGCGTCCAGGTAAGCTTGAAGCCGGTATGGGCGATGACGCGGGCAACGCCGAGCTTCGGGCCGCGCGCGCCGATCGACTGGTAGATCTCGAGCCCCGTCGAACCCGCGACGCTGTAGGGCTCGACGCGCTCGACCGCCTGCCATTCCTGCGCAGCCGCGCTTGCGGCAAAGAACAGGGCTGAAAGAAGGGTCAGGGCTCTCATCGCGGGCCTCACAGGAACCGGAAGGCGAGCTTCCTGCCCGTCAGCTTGGCAAGCTGCTGGAGGCGGCCGTCGAGCCGTTCGCCGGCAAGCTCGGAAAAATCGGCGGGCACGACGAATTCGAGGTCGGTATCCGGCGCGCTCGACTTGCGGATGGAAAGGTGCGGCACGACGCCGGGCATGGAGGCCGAGAACGGGTAGACGATCCGCAGCAGGGCACCGACGAGTTTCGCCAGCTCACGCAGCCGGGGCGTGGCGATCGCGGCCAGCGAACTGCTGACGGCATCGTCGTTCAGGCCTTCGAAGCGGTAGTAGTTGGTGAGTGCGATGAAGGCGCGGCCCGGATGGGTGATGCCGATGAAGGTGCCGTGTGCGATGAGGTTCAGCGCCTGCAGGCCGCGATAATCGGGATGGGCGCGCCAGCTGATATCGGCAAGCAGGCAGGCGGCCTCGCGGTAGCGGCGCTCCTCCTCCGTTTCGGTGATGCCGAAGAACGGCATCATGCGGCCGGTCCATTCGGCAAGCTCGCGGGCATGTTCCGGCGAGCGGGCGCGCAGGATGGCAAGCTCGCCGGCGGCGGCAAGCAGTGGATCGCGCCCCTTTTCCCGGTCGGGCAAGAGCGAATAGAGAAAACCTTCGCGCACGCCCTGCGCGGAGAAGAAGACCCGGGAGGGCTTCATCAGCGCGATCGTCTCCTGCAGGGCGACGGCGCCGAAGGGAAGCAGGTTGCGGCGGCCCTTGGAGATCGCCGCATAGGCGGCGTCCTTCTGATCCTTGGCCGTCACGATGTCCGTCAGGAAATCCATGGCATCGGCAAAGCCGAGCTCATAGCCCTGGATCATGTGCAGCGGATAGTTCTGCACCTCCATGTGCAGGGCGCCGATGGCGCGCCAGGTGCCGCCGACGGCATAGAAGGCGCGGCCGGTGCCGTTCTTCAGGAGGTTGGCGGTGCGAAGGTACTTGCGCGCGACGATACGGGCCTGGGCGGTCGAGCCGCCGGAGGCTTCCGAGAGGCGGATGCCGCCAAGCGGCAGCGTGATGCCGCGGCCGATCATGGCGCCCGCCACGTCGACCAGCTCCAGCGAGCCGCCGCCAAGGTCGCCGACGATGCCGTCGGGATCGTGAAAACCGCTGACGATGCCGAGCGCGGAAAAATAGGCCTCTTCCTCGCCGGTGAGGACGCGGATCTTCTGGCCGAGGATGAGCTGCGCCTGGTGGATGAAATCCGGACCGTTTTCCGCCTCGCGCGCCGCGGCGGTCGCCAGCGCGAACATGGTGGAGGCGCGTGCCTGCCAGGAGAGCGCCTTGAAGCGATGAAGGGCGGCAAGCGCCCGCTCGACGCTGGCGGGATCCATGCGACCGGTCTTGGCAAGACCCTTGCCGAGGCCGCACATGACCTTCTCGTTGAACAGGATGGCCGGCGAACGGCTCATGCCCTCGTAGATCACGAGGCGAATCGAGTTCGAACCGATATCCACGACTGACACCGGGGCAATTCCAGGCAAACGCCCCTGGGCTTCAGACTCAACCATGCATATCCAGTTTACTTCTTACGGCGGCCTTTCCAGCCCGCGATCGCCTTCGGTGCCGAGGACTTCAGAGCTTCACCCCGGCCGGACAGGCTGGGGTTGGTCATGAAGTAGTGCTGAGCGTTGAACGGCTCGGCACCGGGCTGCACTTCCATGCGCCGGGACGTTCCGTCCGCAAGAATCTCGTAGCTCTGCTGGTTATCGATGAGATTGCCCAACATGATCTGCGAGAGAACCTGCTCATGCACCGTCCGGTTGATCAAAGGCACGAGTGTCTCGACTCGCCGGTCCAGGTTTCGCGGCATCATGTCCGCGGAGCTTATATAGACCAGCGCCTTGTCCGAGGGAAGCCCGTGGCCGTTGCCGAAGCAGAAGATGCGGGAATGTTCGAGGAAGCGGCCGACGATGGATTTGACATGGATGTTGTCGGAAAGGCCGGGAACCTGCGGGCGCAGGCAGCAGATACCGCGCACGACGAGATCCACCTCCACGCCCGCCTGGCTCGCGCGATAGAGCGCGTCGATGATGTCGGGATCGACCAGTGAATTCATCTTCATCCAGATGGCCGCCGGAGCGCCGTTCCTGGCATGCGCAATCTCCTCCTCGATATGGCGGAGAATGCGCGGGCGCAGCGTATAGGGCGAGAAAGCGAGCTTCATGCCGGCTTCGGGCTCGCCGTAGCCGGTGATGAAGTTGAAGATGTTCGCCATGTCGTTGGCGATCGTCGGGTTACAGGTGAAGAAGGAAAGATCCGTATAGATCTTCGCGGTGATCGGATGGTAGTTGCCGGTGCCGAGGTGGCAATAGGTGCGAAGCTTGCCCTCCTCGCGGCGCACGACCATCGACATCTTGGAATGGGTCTTCAGTTCGATGAAGCCGAAGACGACCTGCACGCCGGCGCGTTCGAGGTCGCGCGCCCAGCGGATGTTGGCTTCCTCGTCGAAGCGGGCCTTCAGTTCCACCAGCGCCGTCACCGACTTGCCGGCCTCGGCGGCGTCGATCAGCGCGCGCACGATCGGGCTGTCGTTGGAGGTGCGGTAGAGCGTCTGCTTTATCGCCAGAACGTCAGGATCGCGCGCAGCCTGGAGAAGGAACTGGACCACCACGTCGAAGCTTTCGTAGGGGTGGTGGACGACCATGTCCTTTTCGCGGATGGCGGCGAAGCAGTCTCCGGCGTGCTCTCGGACGCGTTCGGGAAATCGGGCATTGTAGGGCTCGAACCGAAGGTCGTTGCGCGGCGCCTTGGCGATTTCCGACAGCGTGTTGAGGGCGAGAAGGCCGGGCAGAACGGCGACACGGTTGTCCGGCACGTTGAGTTCGCCGACGACGAAGCGGCGCAGCGATTCGGGCATTTCCGAATCGGTCTCGATGCGGATCACCGAGCCGCGACGGCGGCGCTTCAGCGCCGTCTCGAAGAAGCGCACGAGATCTTCGGCCTCTTCCTCCACTTCGATATCGCTGTCCCGGATGATGCGGAAGGTGCCCGAGCCGCGCACGATGTAGCCGGGGAAGAGCCTTCCGATAAAGAGGCCGACCGCGTCCTCCAGCGTGATGTAGCGGATCGCGCCCTTGGCGTCGGGCAGGCGGATGAAGCGGTCGAGCGCGACCGGCAGGCGCAGGAGCGCCGTCATCGGCTCCTTGCCCGTCGTGCTTTCCAGCTGCAGGCCGATCGAGAAGCCCAGATTGGGGATGAAGGGGAACGGATGGGCCGGGTCGATCGACAGCGGCGTCAGAACCGGGAAGATCGACTGGGTGAATTCCTGCTGCAGCCAGACCTTGTCGTCGCTCGACAGCCCGGTCGGGCGCACGATCAGGATGTCTTCCTTGGCGAGATACTGCTGGAGCACGGCAAGCGAGGCCTGCTGCTCCATCTGGAGATTGTCGATCTCCTTGAGGATGTCGTCGAGCTGTTCGGCCGAAGTCTTGCCGTCGGGGCTGCGGATGCCGACGCCTTGGCGCACCTGGCCCTCGAGTCCGGCGACACGCACCATGAAGAATTCGTCGAGGTTGCCCGCCGAGATCGACAGGAAACGCACGCGCTCCAGCAGCGGATGGGCGGTGTTCAGCGTTTCCTCGAGGACGCGGCGATTGAACTGCAGCCAGGAGAATTCACGGTTGATGAAGCGTTCGGGGCTTGCCATCAAGGCTTCGACATCGACGGTCGCGCCTTCCGGCGGCGGCACCTGCTCGACGGGCTTTTCCTGCGCATGTTCCGAAGTCGCTGTATCCATTGGAGAGTCCGCCCCACTTTGCCGCCGGATCGGCCGCATGCTTGCCACGCGGGTTCGGACGGAAACCGATTTCCACTTTTCCCCGAACCGCTTAGCGTAGTTTGACGACGGAACTGTGACAGTCAATCCGGCAGGCCGGTTTAGCCGGCGAAATCCTCGCCCCCGGTCATGTCGCCGAGCACCTCCTGCGCCAGCGCGCGGGTGATCCGGCTGCCGCGGGCAAGCGCCAGCCGGTCGAGGCGCTCGACGAGCGTCTGGGCGGCCTCCAGCGAGCGTTCCATGCGGGCGACGATATAGGCCACAAGCCTTTCATCGACGAAGAGCTGACGGTCGGCGAAGAGCTTTATGATGACCTGCGAGAGCAGTTCGTCGTCCGGCTCGCCGATCTCGACCACCGTGGCGGCCTTCAGGCGCGAGCGCAGGTCCGCCAGCTCGACCGGCCAGGACATCGGCCAGAGCCGGCTGGTGATCATCAGCGTATGGCCGTTCTGGCGCACATTGTTGATGATGTGGAAGAGCGTGCGGTCGTCGAAACCGGCCCGGTCGGCGTCCTCGATCAGCACCGGCCCGCGCTCGGCGGCTTCCTCGGCGCCCCTGCCCGCCTTCGCCTCGATGATCTCGGCCCCCGCCTTCTCGCGCCAGATGGCCGCGAGATGCGATTTTCCCGAGCCGACGGGACCGGCGATCACGACGACCGGCGAGGGCCAGTGCGGCCAGGCGTCGATCATCGTCACGGCGGCATTGACCGGCTCGGCGAGCAAAAGGTCGTCGCGCCCCGTCGCGGGGTCGTGCCCGAAGGCCAGCGGCAATTGTTCGGCGGTCTTGCGCGATGTCATGGTGCTACTCGGTACTAACTCTTCGTTCTGGCGCAAGTCCGGGCAAGACTGCTCCCCTTGGGGCAGCCGCGCCATCGGTCAACCCTCGGGCGTGCTCTCTTCGAGCAGGACGGGTTTGCTCGCGCCGTAGTAAAGGTCGCTGTCAAGGTAACGCTGCAGGCCGAAGCGGACAAGCACGCCGACGGCCGCAGCTGCCGGCACCGCGATCATCAGGCCGACGAAGCCGAAGAGCGCGCCGAAGGCGACCAGCGCGAACATCAGCCAGACCGGATGCAGGCCGACGCGTGAACCGACGAGCTTGGGCTGCAGGATGTTGCCCTCGATGAACTGGCCGGCGAAGAAGATGACGGCGATGAGCACCACCATCCAGTAGTCCGGCCAGAACTGCACGACGGCAACCCCCACCGCCAGCACCAGGCCGACCAGCGAGCCGACATAGGGAATGAAGCTGATGAGGCCGGCGAAGAGGCCGATCAGCAGGCCAAAATTGAGGCCGGCAAAGGACAGCCCGATGCCGTAGAACAGGCCGAGGATGATGCAGATAGAACCCTGCCCGCGCACGAAGCCGGCAATCGCCGCGTCCATTTCGGTCGCGATCTGACGCACGTTGGCGACGTGGTCGCGCGGTACCCAGCTGTCCACCTTGGCGATCATGCGGTCCCAGTCGAGCAGGAGATAGAAGGCAACGACGGGCGTGATGACCAGAAGCGAGACGATGTTGACCAGCGCCATGCCGGAGTTCCAGACCTGCTTGAACACCGTGCCGAGGAAACCCGCGCCTTCGGCGAGGATGGAGGAAAAGCTCTGCTTGATCGTGCCCATCTGGCTGCTGATCCAGGTGGGCAGCAGGTCGGGATTGAAGCTCGCCACCAGCTCCTGCAACTGCGTGACGTAGCCCGGCAGCTTCTCCAGGAAATCCGCCGCCTGCGTGGCCAGCAGCGGGATGACGATCATCAGCGACAGCGCGAAGAGGATGACGAAGGCGACGAGGATGACCACCGTCGCCATCAGCCGGCTGAGGCCCCAGCGCTCCAGCCGGTCGGCGACCGGATCGAGGAAATAGGCGAGCGCCATGCCGGCGATGAAGGGCAGCAGGATATCGCTGAACACGAGGAGGAAGAGGAGGAAGAAGGCGAGCGCGATGAGCCAGAAGACCACCTGCCGCTTCAGTCCCGCACCGCTGATATGGGCTGCCATCGCGTTTCTTCCTCGTGTTTTGCCGCAATGCATGAGGAGATAGGATGCGGGCATGAGAAAGGTCAAGGCTCGGTGGGGTGATGGGGGAATGGCGTTTGTCCTCAATTTTCCCTTCATCCGGCCTGCCGGCCACCTTCTCCCCGCAAGCGGGGCGAAGGAAATGTGCCGCGCCGTTTTCCCCTATTTCCACATCATGCGGGGCAGGTCCGCTCTCCCCGCCTGCGGGGAGAGGGCTAGGGTGAGGGGCAAGCAGCGCCGCCATCCCTGCAAACCGGTGAAAAAATCCCTGCATTCCCGGCATTCTGCTTGCACTTCATCCCCCGTCATGCCAATCGGGCGCGACAAGCCTCAAGCGGGCCTCAAGCCGGAGACGTGAGCATGAGCCAGTCGGAAAAGAACGGTCTGACCTATAGCGACGCGGGCGTCGACATCGACGCGGGCAACCTGATGGTCGAGAAGATCAAGCCGGCCGTGCGCTCGACGCGCCGCCCGGGCGCGGATGGCGAGATCGGCGGCTTCGGCGGCCTGTTCGACCTCAAGGCCGCCGGGTTCAAGGATCCGGTCCTCGTTGCCGCCAATGACGGCGTCGGCACCAAGCTGAAGATCGCCATCGACGCCGACAGGCACGACACGGTCGGCATCGACCTCGTTGCCATGTGCGTCAACGATCTTGTCGTCCAGGGCGCCGAACCCCTCTTCTTCCTCGACTATTTCGCCACCGGCAAGCTCGACCCCGACCAGGGCGCCGCAATCGTCGAAGGCATCGCCGAAGGCTGCCGGCAGGCCGGCTGCGCGCTCATCGGCGGCGAGACGGCGGAAATGCCGGGCATGTATTCGCATGGGGACTATGACCTCGCGGGCTTTGCCGTCGGCGCGGCCGAGCGTGGCAAGCTGCTGCCCTCGGGCGACATCGCCGAAGGCGACGTCATCCTCGGCCTCGCCTCCTCGGGCGTGCATTCCAACGGCTATTCGCTGGTGCGCAAGATCGTGACGCTCTCGGGCCTCGCCTGGGATGCGCCCGCCCCGTTCGACACCGCAAAGAGCCTCGGCGAGGCGCTGCTGACGCCGACGAAGATCTATGTGAAGCCGCTCCTGAAAGCGATCCGCGAGACGGGATCCATCAAGGCGCTGGCGCATATCACCGGCGGCGGTTTTCCGGAGAACATTCCGCGCGTGCTGCCGAAGCACCTTGCCGCCGAGATCGACCTTGCCGCCGTCAAGGCGCCGGCCGTGTTCTCGTGGCTGGCGAAAACGGGCGGCGTGGCGGCCACGGAAATGCTGCGCACCTTCAACTGCGGCGTCGGCATGATCGCCGTTGTACCCGCCGACAAGGCCGACGCGGTTATCGCTGTCCTCGCCCGCGAGGGTGAAACCGCCTTCCGTCTCGGCCGCATGGTCGCGCGCGAAGAGGGCGCCGCCGGCACGATCTACAAGGGCACGCTCGCCCTATGAGCGGATCCCGCAAGCGCGTCGTCGCCTTCATTTCGGGCGGCGGCTCCAACATGCTGGCTCTGGCGAAGGCCGCGGAGGCCCCGGATTTCCCGGCCGAGATCGTCGCCGTCTTCTCCGACAAGGCGGAGGCCGGCGGCCTGGCCAAGGCCGAGGCGCTGGGCATCGCGACCCGCACCTTCCTGCGCAAGGACTATGCCAGCAAGGACGCGCACGAGGCCGCCATTCTGGAAGCGCTCGAGACGCTCTCGCCCGATCTCATCTGCCTTGCCGGCTACATGCGCCTCATCTCCGGCGCCTTCGTCAACCGGTATGAAGGCCGTATCCTCAACATCCACCCATCCCTGCTGCCGCTCTTCCCCGGCCTCCACACGCACCAGCGCGCCATCGACGCCGGCATGCGCGTCGCCGGCTGCACGGTGCATTTCGTGACCGAAGGCATGGATGAAGGCCCGGTCGTCGTACAGGCCGCCGTGCCGGTGCTGCCGGGCGACACGTCCGACACGCTCGCCGCACGGGTGCTGACGGTGGAGCACCGCAGCTATCCGCTCGCGCTGCGGCTCGTTGCCGAGGGCAAGGTACGCATGGAGGGCGGCAAGGCCGTTTCCGCCGGTGACCTGCCGCAGATCGACGGCGCGCACCTGATCTCGCCGGCGGCGGTTTAACGCCGTCCTGCGGTTGCTTTCTCCTGCCCGTTCATTCGGGCGGGCTTGCCCTACCCACCAGCGCCATCCTCGGGCTCGCCCCGTAGATCCATCACCGCACCGGAGTGTGGATGGTCGGGTCAGGCCCGACCATGACGAAGGAGGTTGGCGGGGAACGGTTTGCGCTCAGATCACCAGGATCGGCGCCTTGCCCTTCACGCGATCGTAGAGATCCATCACATCCTGGTTGAGCATGCGTACGCAGCCGGAGGACACGGCCTTGCCGATGGATTTCCATTCCGGCGAACCGTGCAGGCGATAGAGCGTGTCCTCACCGTTCTGGAAGATGTAGAGGGCGCGCGCGCCGAGCGGGTTGTTGAGGCCGCCGGGCATACCGCCATTGGCGGCGGAGTATTTGACGAGTTCCGGCTGGCGCGCGACCATCTCGTCCGGCGGCGTCCATTTCGGCCAGGCCTGCTTCCACTGGATAACGCCGCGGCCCGACCAGGAAAAACCCTGCCGGCCGATGCCGACGCCGTAGCGCATGGCGCGGCCGTTCGGCTGGATGAGGTAGAGGAAGCGGTTGCCCGTATCGACGATGATCGTGCCCGGCCGCTCGCCGAACGGGCTCTCGACCTCCTGGCGGTAATAACGCGCGTCGATCTGCTGGTAGGGCACCGCCGGCACCTGATAACCCCCGTCGGAGACCGGGGCGTAGATCGCGGCGTACCGGGAGGATTCGGGCAACAGGCCCGATGGCGGCGTCTGGCCGTAGATGCTGGTCGGCTGCCTGCCGTCGATATATTCCGGCCGGCCTTCGAGCGCGGGATTGCGGAAATAGGGCCGTGTCTCCTCGCGGAACCGGTCGGTGTTCATCGAGGATGTGCAGCCCGCAAGCCCCGTCGCCATGGCAAGGCCGGAGAACTGCAGAAAACGGCGGCGGGAGAGCGCGGTGTCGGTCATGGAGATCGTCAAATCCGTTGTGCGGAAACGTAGAATGGGGCGAGAGGCTGAATCACTAACTAACAAGCGGCAAATTAGGTCCATAACCCTGCCGCAATTGTGGCAGTTGCGGCTGACCTCAGGCTTGCGCGCCCGCTTTTCGCCGCGCTGTCGCCGCCCGGCCACGGCGGACCCGGTTTGTGAACGCTGTGTCAATCACCGGACGAATTGCCGTTTTCGCGCGCGCGGACTATCCCGGATGGCAACTTCAACCGAAACGAGGGTGGCACGATGCTTGTCAACGGCAAATGGACGGAAGACTGGCAACCCGTCCAGGCAAAGGACGCCAAGGGCGGCTTCGTGCGGCAGGTTTCAAGCTTCCGCAACTGGGTGACGCCCGACGGCAGCGCCGGCCCGACGGGCGACGGCGGCTTTGCGGCCGAGGCCGGGCGCTACCAGCTCTATGTCGCGCTGATCTGCCCGTGGGCCTCGCGCACGCTGATCACCCGCAAGCTGAAGAAGCTCGACGACGTGATTTCCGTCTCGGTCGTCGAGCCGGCGCTGTCCGCCCAGGGCTGGCGCTTCGGCGACTATCCCGGCGCGAACCGCGACGACCTCAACGGCGCGACCTACATGCACGAGCTCTACACCCGCGCCGCGCCGACCTTTACCGGCCGCGCCACCGTGCCGGTGCTCTGGGACAAGGCATCGAAAACGATCGTCAACAACGAATCCGCCGACATCATACGCATGCTGAACAGCGGTTTCGGCGCGCTGGCGGACGAAAGCGTCGACCTTTATCCCGAAGCCCTGCGCGGCGAGATCGACACGCTCAACGAACGCATCTATCCCGCGCTCAACAACGGCGTCTACCGCGCCGGCTTCGCCACCACGCAGGCCGCCTACGAGGAGGCCTTCGACGGCGTCTTTTCGATGCTGGACGAATTGGAGGCACGCCTTGCCGCCGGCGGGCCGTTCCTCACCGGCACGACCTTCACCGAGGCCGACACCCGCCTCTTCGTCACCCTCATCCGCTTCGACGCCGCCTATTTCGGCCTCTTCAAGTGCAACCGCCGGCAGCTTGCCGACTATCCGGCGCTCTCGGCCTATACGAAGCGCGTGCTCGACCTCCCCGGCGTGCGCGAGACGGTCAGCATCGACCACATCAAGCACGGCTATTATTCGATCAAGACGCTGAACCCGAGCGGCATCGTGCCGCTCGGACCAGATCTTTCGGCACTGGGGCTTTAAGCCTCCTTCGCCTCCACCATCGCCATCAGCGTCTCCAGCCGGTCGGCGTCGGCGGGCAGCTTGTCCTGTCGCAGGCGGGCGATGCGGGGGAAGCGCATGGCGACGCCGGATTTGTGGCGGGTGGAACGGTTGATGCCTTCGAAGGCGACCTCCAGCACGAAGCCGTAGCCGGGCTCGGCCCGGACGGCGCGCACGGGGCCGAAGCGGTCTGTCGTGTTGTTGCGCACATAACGGTCGAGCACGTCGAGCTCGGCATCGGTGAAGCCGAAATAGGCCTTGCCGACGGGAACCAGCATGGGGCCTTCCGGACCATCGGTCCAGACGCCGAAGGTGAAATCGGAATAGTAGCTCGACCGTTTGCCGTGGCCGCGCTGGGCATACATCATGACGGCGTCGATGTTGAAGGGATCGCGCTTCCACTTGAACCACGGACCCTTCATGCGGCCGGCCTGATAGGCGCTGTCGAGCCGCTTGAGCATCACCCCTTCGATGACCGGATCGGGCGGATCGCGGCGGATTTTCTCCAGTTCCTCCCAGGAGGTGAACGGGACCAGCGGCGAGAGGTCGAACCGGTCGTGCGGCGCCCTTTCGATGATCGCGCCGAGGCGGGCGCGGCGAGCGGAAAAGCCTTCGGGACGCACATCCCCGTCGCCGTCGAAGAGCACGTCATAGGCCCGCACGAAGGCGGGATAGTCTTCCAGCATGCGCGCGGTGACGGTTTTCCGGTTGAGGCGCTGCTGGAGGTCGGAAAAGGTGCGCGTCGGGCTGTTCGTGCGCGCCGTGCCGCCGACCAGCAGCTCGCCATCCACCACGCCCTCGAAGTTGATCGCGTCGAGCACATCGGGAAAGGCGGCGGAGATATCATCGCCGGAGCGGGAATAGAGGCGGCGCGTGCTGCCGGCCGCGGAGAGTTGCACGCGAATGCCGTCCCATTTCCACTCGGCGGCAAAATCCGCGGGATCGAGCGTGTCGAGGTCCCCCTCGCCCACGGGATTGGCGAGCATGACGGAATGGAAGATGGCGGGCGTTGCGAGCACCGGGCGCTCCGCCCTTCCCTCCAGCCAGGCGAAGAGCGGCTCATAGGGCGGCGCAAGCCCGTGCCACAGCGTCTCGATCTCGGCGACATCCTTGCCCGAGAAATCGGCGAGCGCCTGCTTGGCGAGGCGGGCGGAGACGCCGATGCGCAGGCCGCCGGTCGCCAGCTTCAGGAAGGCGAAGCGGGCGGAGGGATCGAGCCGATCGAGAAGATCGCGCACGGCGCCGCGTACCTCCGTGCGGCCGAGCCCGTTCATGCGCGCGACGACCGTACCGAGCCGGGGCTGTGTTTCGTCCGGCACCCGCTCCTTGCGCTCCTGGTCCCAGACGAGCGCGATGGTTTCCGCGAGGTCGCCGACATAGTCGTAGGAATAGCGGAAGAGCACCTCATCCATCCGCTCCAGCACGAGTTCGCGCAGGAGCGCCGGCTTGACGCTTTTCAGGTCCAGCGTGCCGGCAAGGGCGGCAAGGCCGTAGCCGCGATCGGGATCAGGCGTATCGCGGAAGTAGTCGGCAAGCAGCGTGAGCTTGCCGCCCCGCGACGGGGTGAGAACGAGGCGGTCGAGGAGTGTGGCGAAGGCTCTCATGGATGACCTTTCGCGCGATGGCAGCGGGTGCGTTTCAGCCTCAATCCCCCTCATCCTCATAGCCGACGAGATGCAGCGGCCGGGCCGGGACGCCAGCGAGTTCGCACCAGCGCACCAGTGCCTCCTCACGGCCATGCGTCACCCAGACCTCGCGCGGCGCAAGCTCGCGGATCGTCTCGGTCAATTCAGGCCAGTCACAATGGTCGGAGATGACGAGCGGCAGCTCGACGCCGCCCTGTTTTGCCCGCTGGCGCACCATCATCCAGCCGGAGGCGAAGGCGACGAGCGGCTCGTTGAAGCGCCGCGCCCAGCGGTCGGCGAAGGCGGAAGGCGGGCCGACGACGACGGCGCCGCGGAAATCAGCGGGGCTGCTGCCCTCCGTCGTGGCGGGACGCAGATCGCCGAGCGCGATGCCGCAGCTGACATAATAATCGCAAAGGCGGGCGAGCGAACCGTGGATGTAGATCGGTGCGTCATAGCCACAATCACGCAGCAGGCGAATGACGCGCTGCGCCTTGCCCAGCGAATAAGCGCCGAGGAGATGGCTGCGCTCGGGGAACTGCCGCAGCGAGGACAGCAGCTTGCCCATCTCGCCCTTCGGCTCGGGATGGTGGAAGACCGGCAGGCCGAAGGTCGCCTCGGTGATGAAGACATCGCAAGGCACCGGCTCGTAAGGGGTCGAGGTCGGGTCGGCGCCGCGTTTGTAATCGCCCGACGCGACGATGCGCAGCCCGTTCCGTTCGACGGCAATCTGCGCCGAGCCGAGCACATGGCCGGCAGGATGGAAGGAGACGGTGACGCCGGAAAGGTCGATGCGCTCGCCGAAGGCCGCCGCCTGCCTCGTGCCGCAGAAATCCGCGCCGTAACGGATTTCCATGATGTCGAGCGTCTCGCGCGTCGCCAGCACCGCGCCATGGCCGGCGCGGGCATGGTCGGAATGGCCATGCGTGATCAGCGCCCTCGCCACGGGGCGGACGGGATCGATGTAGAAATCGCCGGCAGGGCAATAGAGGCCGGCGGGCGCCGGATGGAGGAGCTGGTCGGGCTTCATCTGGGAGAAGATAGTGGGTTTCGCGCGCGCCGCCAGTGGCAGGCGCGCGCGGCGGGCCGCAAACCGAGGCTCTCGCCCTGTGCGTCCGCTCAGGCGATCGCCAGCATGCCGGCGCGCAGCACCGCCATGTCGACGTCCGAAAGCTGGCGGTCGATCTTCTCGTGCGTTTCCTTCCAGACCGGGAAGGCCTTCGTCAGCAGCCGGCGCCCCTCGCCCGTCAGGCGCAGCAGCCGACCGCGCCGGTCGCGCGGATCGGCCTCGATGACGACGAGGCCGCGACGCTCGAGCGGCTTCAGCGCGGCCGTCAGCGTCGTGCGGTCCATGGCCAGCACGGCGGCGACCGGGCCCATCGGCGGCGGTTCCGGCCGGTTCAGCGCCATCAGCAGCGAGAACTGGCCGTTGGTAAGACCATAGGGGCGCAGGGCGTCGTCGAACCGCCGGGCCAGCGCCCGCGCCGCGCGCTGGGCATGCAGGCACAGGCAATTGTCGCGCACGAAAAGGGTCGTCTCGTAGGGAATCAGGACATCGTCGGACATGCCTCTTACTGTTGATATCAACATAACAATGTCAAGGCCCATTCGGCCCACAAAGAAATCCCGCCTGCGAAAGCCTGACAATCGTCATTTTTAGACTTTGTTTAACAAGAAAATTCATACTTCGTGCACCAGTCGCCGGCAGCGAGGATTCCGCCCCCATGATGACAGACAAGACGCTTCTCGAGCAGATGCGCATCAACGAGATCGAAATCTTTCATCGCATGCAGCTGCTCGACCTCAGCCAGGACGAGCTGGACCTCATCGCCAGCCTGAAGAAACTGATCGAAAGCGAGATCGAGGATATCGTCGAGGCCTTCTACCGGCACCAGACGGAATTTGACGAGATCTCCATCGTCATCGGCGATTCCGAGACGATGCGCCGGCTGCGCGCGGCCCAGCGCAAATACATCATCGAGATGTTCTCCGGCTACTACGACGGCGAATATGTCAACAGCCGCCTGCGCATCGGCCTGGTGCACAAGCGCATCGGCGTCGAGCCGAAACTCTTCCTGTCCGGCGTGCGCACGCTCAAGCACATCCTGTTCTCCACCCTCGAACGGCATTTCGCCGATCCGGCGATCCTCCGCCCGATCATGGTCGCGATCGACAAGTTGTTCTTCTTCGACATCACGCTCGTCTTCGACACCTATATCGACACGCTGGTAAGCGAGGTCGAAAGCGCCAAGAAGCGCACCGAGGCCTATGCCTATGCGCTGGAAGAAAAGGCCAAGACGCTCGGCAACCACGCCGAACGGGACTCGCTGACCGGCCTCTACAACAAGCGCGGCATGATGAAGATCATGAAGAGCGAGCTGCGCATGGCCCAGCGCCGCCACACGCTGCTCAGCCTCATCTATATCGACGTCAACAAGTTCAAGCACATCAACGATACCTACGGCCATGCCAAGGGCGACGAGATCCTCATCTCGCTCGGCCACTGCATGAGCAACCAGGTGCGCTCGGCGGATTTCGCCTGCCGGGTCGGCGGCGACGAATTCTGCGTGATCCTGCCCGATTGCGACCATGCCGGCGCTCAGCAAATCGCCCAGCGCATCGCCAGCGAATTCTCTCTGGAAAACCCGGATTTCTCGATCAGCATCGGCGTGTCGGAAACCGGCACGCAGGAATATATGAGCGAGGACGCGCTCATCAAGGACGCCGACCAGCGCATGTACCTGCACAAGACCGGTGCGAACCTGCGCGCGGGCGCAGCGCCGGAGCAGACCGCGCAGAAGCGCTACAAGGCCGCCGGCTGAAGGCGAGAGCATTTCCGCCTTTCCTTGAATCGCGAAGGCGCTCCAGCTCCTTGTTTTAACGCTATTCCGGGCGCAAAACCGCTGCGCACTTTTGCTGGAATTGCCCTAGAGACTGGGAATACAGAGGATCGCCTGGAGGGCGCGGGCGTCGATGGGGCGGGAAAGGTAATAGCCCTGGATCTCGTCGCAGCCGGCGTCGCGCAGGAAGTCCACCTGCTCGCGCGTCTCGACGCCTTCGGCGATCACCCGCAGCTGCAGCGTATGGGCGAGCGAGATGACGGCGCGGGCGATGGCGGCATCGTCACCGTCGTCGGGAAGGTCCTGCACGAAGGAGCGGTCGATCTTCAGGCGGCCGACGGGAAAGCGCTTCAGCGAGGAAAGGCTGGAATAGCCGGTGCCGAAATCGTCGATGGCCAGGTGCACGCCGAGCTTTTCGAGACGGTGCATGGTCTCCACCGCCTGCTGGACATCCTGCATGATCAGGCTTTCGGTGAGCTCCAGCTCCAGATAGCGCGCCTCCAGCCCGCTTTCGGCGAGGGCTGCGGCGACGCGCTCGACCCAGTCCTTCTCCTGGAACTGGCGGGCCGAGACGTTGACGCTGACGACGATGGGCGGCAGGCCGCTTTCCTGCCACGCCTTGTTCTGCCGGCAGGCGGCGCGCAGGGTCCAGTCGCCGATCGGGCCGATCAGCCCGGTCTCCTCGGCCAGCGGAATGAAATCACCTGGGCCGATCAGCCCGCGCTCGGGATGGCGCCAGCGGATCAGCGCCTCGACGGCGAAGATGCGCCCGGTCGCAAGATCCATCTGCGGCTGGTATTGCAGGAAGAGCTCGCCCTGGGCGAGTGCGTGGCGCAGTTCCTCCTGGCGCTCCAGCTTCTCGTGCGCCCGGTTGGCAAGCTCGGCGGTGAAGACCTGCATGGCATCGCGGCCGATCTCCTTGGCGCGGTACATGGCGGCATCCGCGCGGGCCATCAGCTCGGTCGCGTTGCGTCCGTGCTCCGGATAGGCGGCAACGCCCATGCTGCAGGTGATCTGGAAGGAACGGCCCTCGATGAGAACGGGCTCGGCGACCGCCTCGCGCACGGCGCGCAGCCGGTCCTCCACGCTCTCGCCCTTGCGCATCGCACCGTTGATCAGCACGACGAACTCGTCGCCGCCGAGACGCACGATGCTGTCGCTCGCCCGCACGCACTGCTGCATGCGCGCGGCGACGATCTTCAGCAGCGCGTCGCCGGCATGGTGGCCGAGGCTGTCATTGACCAGCTTGAAATTGTCGAGATCGAGGAAGGCGAGCGTCATCGAACCGCCGCGCTCGTCCGCCGCCTCGATGGCCGAGGCGACGCGCTCGTCGAGCATGCTGCGGTTCGGCAGGCCCGTCAGCGTGTCGTGATGGGCCATGAACTGGATGCTGTCTTCCGCTTCCTTGCGCTCGATGGCGATGCCGGCAATGTGCGTCGCCATGCCGACGAGCTTCATGCATTCGGCAGTGGGCTCGCCGCTGCTGCGCGAATAGAGCGCGAAGGAGCCGAGCACCTTGCCCTGGTAGGAGCGGATCGGCGAGGACCAGCAGGCGCGGAAGCCATAGGGCGCAACGAGCGCCTTGAAATCCTCCCAGAGCGGGTCGGTCTGGATGTCGGAGACGATGACGGGTTCGCCCCGCCACATGGCCGTGCCGCAGGAGCCGACCTTCGGGCCGATCTCGAGGCCGTCGATCAGCTTGCAATAGCCGGGATCGAGATTGGGCGCGGCACCGCTCAGCATGCGCTTGCCGTCGTGCGCAAGCATCAGGACGGAGCCAAGGACATCGGGCACATGCGCCTCGATGAGGAGGATGAGCGAAGAGAAGACCTCGGTCAGCGGCGCGCCGAGCGCGATCATCTTCAGAAGATGCGCCTGGCCGACATGCAGGCTCTCGGAGCGCTTGCGCTCGGTGATGTCCCGCGCGACGCCGACTAGGCCGATCACCTCGCCCTCGCCGTTGCGCACGGGCAGTTTCGAGGTGAGCAGCCATTTGAGCCGGCCCGTGGAATCGCGGATCAGCTCCTCCATGTCGAGCATCGGGCGGCCGGAACGGATGATCTCCTGTTCGGTCTCGAAGAAGCCGCGCGCGACATGTTCCGGATGGATATCGAAGTCGGAGAGGCCTTCGAGGCTCTCCAGCCCCTCGCGCCGGTTGTCGATGACGATCGCGCGGTTGGCGACGACGAAGCGGCTGTTCCTGTCCTTGAAGTAGAGGTAGTCGGGCACCTCGTCGATCATGGCCTCGAGCCACATCGTGCGCTCGCTCTGCGCGGAGGCGAGCGGGAAGAGCCGGGCCGCCTCGCTGATGAGACGCTGGCTGGCGGACATCAACCGCACCGTCGGGTCGGCCTCGTCGTTGCCAAGGTGAGACAGTTTTGTCGACATGAATCCCTGCAAGTCCCAAACGCGAGGAAAGACATTGCCGGCCGCCTCTCCTTTCGGAATGCCCGACGGTACACCTAGAGTCGTTATCCAACCCTAAAGGAAACCGGCGAAATGCTGCCAATCCGGGGCCTTCCGCCCCATTTCGGCAACCCTGGCGCGCAGCATCCTTACCGTGCCGTTTCGGCACAACACCACCTGGCACGGTTCCTGCTCCTTTGCCGGCAAGGAGCTTTCATGGTTAGCAGACGGTTATTCCTCTCAGGTCTCGGTCTCGGCGCGGCAGGCATCGCCGCCCCGGTACACGCCCGCACACAGCTGCCGGTCGTCGACGTCGACCTCAGGGGCAGCATCGATGCGTCGGCGCACGGCATCCGTCCCGGGGCGGGCGACCGCAAGAGCAAGGCCTTCGCCAGGCTGCTGAAGGACGCGGCGGCGAAGAACACGCCGGTCTTCCTGCCGCCGGGCGACTATGTCGTCTCCAACATCACGCTGCCCGACAACACCCGCCTCACCGGCGTACCGGGCGCCACCCGCATCGTCTATGGTGGCGACGGCCACCTCTTCGCGGCCGATGGCGCGGGTCGGATCGAGCTTGCCAATCTCGTCATCGACGGGGCGAACCGCTGGCTCGGCGACACGGTGGACGGTCTCGTGCATTTCAGCAACGTCGCCAATGTGATCATCGAGAACTGCGAGATCCAGGGCTCTTCCAAGACCGCCGTCAGCCTGCAGCGCTGCGGCGGGCGCGTCGAGCGCAGCCGGCTTTCGGGCGCGGCCGAATACGCGCTCTATGCCGTCGAGAGCCGCGACCTCTCGGTCACCGGCAACCACGTCTTCGACTGCGGCAACGGCGGCATCCTCATCCACCGCTGGGAAAAGGGCCGCGACGGCACGATCGTCTCGGGCAACCGCATCGCCCGGATTTCCGCCACCCATGGCGGCACCGGCCAATATGGCAACGGCATCAACATCTTCCGCGCCGACGCGGTGATGATCAGCAACAACCACATTTCCGGCTGCGCCTTTTCCGCCATCCGCGCCAATGCCGGCTCCAACGTGCAGATAGCGGGCAACACCTGTCTCGACAGCGGCGAGACGGCGATCTACTCCGAATTCGGCTTCGAGGGCGCACTGGTCAACAGCAACCTCGTCGACGGCGCCGCCAACGGCATCCTCATCGTCAATTTCGACGAGGGCGGGCGGCTGGCCACCGTCAGCGGCAACGTGGTGCGCAACCTGAAGCTCGAAGGCCCCTATGTCCACGACGGCGCCGGCTTCGGCTTCGGCATTGCCGTGGAGGCCGATACGGTCGTCTCCGGCAACACGGTGGAGAATGCCCCGAAATGGGGGCTGATGCTCGGCTGGGGGCCCTATATGCGCGGCCTCGTCGTCAGCGGCAATCTGGTGCGCCAGAGCCCGGTCGGCTGTGCGGTGACGGTCGTGGAGGAAGCGGGCTCGGCCCTCATCTCCGGCAATATCTTCGAGGATACCCCGAACGGCGCCATTGCCGGCTACCGCTGGAACGAGCGCACCACCGGAGACCTTGCAAGCGAGGGCTCGACCTTCGCGCATCTGACGATCGAACGGAACCGGACGGGCTGACCCCGTTCCGCGACGCGTCTCTCCTTCCTGCCCGAACGGAGAGGCGCCATGGTGGATGAGGGGGCAGCCGCATCGCCCCCTCATCCGCTCTCATCCCCTGGTGGCCACCATCACCCCTTGGTGATCAGGATCAGCACCGTGAAGATCACCGGCACCATGGCGAGCGCCGGCAGGATGATCGCGGGGTAGCCGAAGATCGCGATCGCGAGGATCCAGATCAGCAGGCAATTGACGACGAACAGCGTCTTGGCGACCGCCGGGCCCTCGGCGGCTTCCCGCAGCATCCACCCGAAAACGGGGAAGGCATAGGCAAGCCGCAGGACGAGCGGCCGCCCGCTCGCTCGCGTCTCTTCACCCGCAGCCACTATTGGTGGCCTTCATGGCTGGCGGCGGCGCCGTCAGCCGGCTTGGCACCCGGCTTGGCGGCCTCGATCTTGAAATCCACGTCGATCTTGCCGGCCTTCTCGAAATTCAGCGTCGCCTTGAATGTCTCGCCTTCCTTGAAGGGATGCTTGATACGCATGAACATGACGTGCAGGCCGCCGGACTTCAGCTCGACCTTGGCGCCGGCCGGGATCTCGATGCCGTCGGGCAGCTGGCGCATCTTCATCACGTCGTTCTCCACGGCCATTTCGTGGATCTGCACGTCGTCGGAGACGTCAGGCGCGGTGACGGAGACGAGGCGGTCGGCCTCGGTGCCCTTGTTGGTGATGGTCATGAAACCGCCGCCGACGGGCTGGCCCGGCAGCGTCGCCTTGGAGGCGGGATGGCCGATCTCCAGGTTGCCGAGGGTGAACTCGTGGGCGAAGACGGCCGAGGCGGAGAGCGCCAGGGCGACGACGGAGGCAAGAATACGTTTCATGGAAAAAATCCTTTCTGGCTTTCGGTTCAGGAAAAGAAGCGCCGCAGCGGCGGCACGAAGCGGATGACGACCTGGTCGAGGAGGATCATGGCGAGGATGGTGAGGCCGGTCAGCGGGAAGAGCACGCCGAAGACGGCGGCGATGGCCCACAGGCCCGCATAGATGCGCCCCTCGCGCGGGCCGGGCGGCACGCCGATGCGGCCCTTCGGCCGGCGCTTCCACCACATGACGACACCCGACAGGCTCATCGCGATGACGACGAGGCAGGTGGAGAGCATGAGAAGCTGGTTGAACAGCCCCCACTCCTGCCCCTTGTGCACGTTGATGCCCCATTCGATCAGCTTGCCGGTCGCCGGATAGTCGGCATAGGCGGTATCGACGAGGCGTTCGCCGGTATACTGGTCGATGTGCAGCGTACGCTCGTATTGCAGGTCGGCCGGATAGATCGCCGCAGTGTAGACACCGGTCTCGCCCGAGGGCGGCGAGAGGTCGTAGCCGGGCAGCATGCCGGCGGCGTTGGCGATCGATACAGCATTGTCGAGGCCGATGGCGGGCAGTGCCACCTGCCCCTCGCCCGGCGGCGTGGAAGTCGGCACCGGCGCGTTTTCCAGGAGCCAGGCGGTCTTCGGCAGCACATCCGTGGTGACCAGCATGGAATGCGGCACCCGGTCCCACAGCTCGACCGGATAGCCCATGCCGTTCGCCGTGAGATAACCGTTGACCTTGCTGCCCCAGAAACCCGTCCACAGCAGGCCGCTGAAGGCCAGGAACAGGATGAGCACGGCGGCGAAGATGCCGGTGACGGCATGCAGGTCGCGCCAGAAGACGCGCCGGGCCGGCGTGCCGCGCACGCTGAGCACGCCGCCCGTCTGGTTGCGCGGCCACCAGAGATAGACCCCGGTCAGGACGAGCACCACCGCAAACCCGGCGACGACCTCGATGATGCGCTCCCAGGAGGTGCCGAAGTAATCGAGGCTGTGCAGGTCCTCGACGACCTGGTTGAACTCCTCCTTGGCGCCGACCGTATCCAGAACGGCACCGTCATAGGGATTGACGAAGACCAGCACCTTGCCGGCCTCGGTGGAGACGGTCACGCGGGCCGAGCGGTCCGTGCCGGCCGGCGTGCGGTAGGAGGAGAGCGCCGCGCCGGGCACGGCGGTGACGGCCTTTTCCACGATGGCCGAGGGCGGCAGCTCCGTGCCGCCGACCGCGACATAATTGCGGTAGCGGAACAGGCTGGCGTCGATCTCGTCGTTGAAGAGGTAGAGCCCGCCGGTGATGGCAAGGCTGATCATGAAGGGCACGGCGAGAAGGCCGGCGAAGAAGTGCCATCGCCAGATGGCGCGGTAGAGGCGCTGCGCGAGCGCGGAGGGTTCGGCGGCGGCAACGGCCGGCGCATCGGAAATCACGGACATGCAAGGGTCCTGTCAGGCTGGAGTTTCGGCACACGGCGGTAAACCGGCGTGCGGGCGCAACGATCAGGCAGACAGGAAGGGAGGCGCACGGGGCGGCGCGCCGGGACGCTCGCGCCGCGGGCGCAACGCCTCCTCGATGAGGGGGAGCGCCGCGACACGGCGGAAGACAAACACGGCGCCGTCAAGATCGGCCGGCGCCGGTATCAGCATGGCACTGCCGATGCGGCAGGCCTCGCACTTCACCGGCGTCACATGCTTGACCTTGCCGTCGACCATGTCGTTGAGGCAGATGTCCGGCAGGGTGCCGTCGGGAAGAACGTACTGGGTGAGCTCCAGCGCGCTCGGCTGGGTGGCCGAGGCCGGCTGGTGGGCGAAACCGACGAACAGCAGGGCAACCGCGCAGAGAATGCGCAGGAAAGCGGCCCAGCGTGTCATGCGTCGTGTCATCGGTCGTCCCCATCCGCGATCCGCACGGACCCTTCGCCCTTAGCCCCAGGCCGGCGGAAGGTCAATGCGACAAAGCAGGCCCGGCACCATCACGACAATTCATGGATCGATCAGGCCGGCGCTCTACCGCTTCCCCGAACCGCCGCCTATGGTGCGGCGCGGCCCGGGCCGTTTCGCCTTTCATCTAGCGCGAGAGATCGTCCGGGTTCTTTGTTCTGACGCAAGCCCGCACCAAGCCGGGCATCCCAGGGAGGATCCATGCTCACCATCTACGGCGTCTACCGCTCGCGCGCCTCGCGCAACTACTGGCTTGCCGGCGAACTCGGTCTTCCCTTCGAAAGCGTGCCGGTCATCCAGGCCTACCGGCTCGACGACCCGCAGGCGGCCGACGCCCCGCTCAACACCCAGTCGCCGGCGTTTCTCGCCGTCAATCCGACCGGCCTCATTCCCTGCATCGACGACGATGGCTTCGTCATGATGGAATCACTGGCGATCAACCTCTACCTCGCCCGCAAGCATGGCGGCCCGCTCTCCGGCCAGACGATCACCGAAGAGGCGGACATGCTGCAATGGACGATGTGGGCGGCAACCGAGGTCGAGCCGCATGCCGTGAAGATCATCATGCTGAACAACAGCAAGTCCGCCGAGAGCGAGGAAGGCCGTCTTGCCATCCGCGGCGCCGCGCGGGCGCTGAGAACCTGTTTCAGGCGGCTGGATGCCCATCTTGCCGCCACCGGCCATGTCGTCGGCGACCGCTTCACCGTCGCCGACCTCAACCTTGCGGAGGTCTTCCGCTATGCGATGAGCCAGGAGCAGCTCTTCGACGCGGCACCGAACGTCAAGGCCTGGCTTGCGGCCTGCCAGGCGCGCCCGGCCTTCAAGGCGATGATAGCGACGCGGCTCGCCGAGCCGGAATGACCGCGCCGGCAAAGCCGTCCTCGTCCTCGGCGAGCGCCGCGCGCAGCCAGCGCTTGAACAGCGAAACCTTGCGCGGCTCCGGCACGCCCGGCGCCGTCACGAAATAATAGCCCATGCCGGTTTCCACCCGGATGGGGAACGGTGCGACGAGCCGCCCCTCCTTCAGTGCCCAGGAGGCCAGTACCGGATAGGCCAGCAGCACGCCCTGCCCTGCCAGCGCCGCATCGAGGCAGAGCGAGGCATCGGAAAAGACATGCCGCGCCTTGGGCGGCGGCACGGCGAACCCGGCAAGCGCCAGCCAGCGCTCCCAGGTGAAGGCGTCGTTGCCGTCGACCACGGCCGGTTGCTCCGACAGGTCCTGTGGCGTCCGGATCCCCTCCGCCAGCGCCGGCGCGCAGACCGGGAAGACGACCTGCGGCACCAGGAATTCCGCCGCCACATCCGGCCAGGTGCCCGGGCCGACACGGATGCAGAGGTCGACATCGGAGCGCGCCAGATCGACCAGCGTCGTCGAGGCCTCGATGCGCAGGCTGATATCGGGATGGGCGGCGGCGAAACGGTCGATGCGGTGGATGAGCCAGCGCGAGGCGAAGATCGGCGCGACCGAAATCGTCAGGATCGCATCGTCGCGGCGCTGGGTGGTGGCGACCGCCTCGGAAAGCTGGCCGAAACCTGCCGAAAGCCGCGCGAGGAACGGTGTGCCGAAGGCGGTCTGCTGCAGGCCGCGCGCGGTGCGGTCGAAGATCGCCCGGCCGAGCTGGTCCTCCGCCTTGATGATCTGCTGGCTCACCGCGCCCACCGTTACGCCGAGCTCTTCCGCCGCCGCCTGCAGCGAGCCGAGCCGACCCACCGCTTCCAGCGCCCGCAGGCCGTTGAGATGCACGCGATTGAGGTTTCTCATATAGCTTTTCTATATCCTCATCCTGAACTGCTCGATTGCGGGAACGGCCTTTCAGCGCGATTATCAGCCATCATCCATGGTAACGAACCACAAGGAGAAGGCAATGTTCAAGATTTTCTCCAGAGCCGCAGAAGCACTGCGTGCCGAGGCCGATGCTGCGGAAGCGCCCGTCTGGCTGCGCGACCCGCTGTCCCATCCCGAGATCGAGGCGATGGATTCGCGCGCGCTCGGCGACCTGCCCTTCGGGCTCTTCCGTACCCCGGCCCTGCGGGCCGAGGCCTGCACCCGGCCACTCTGATCCTCCCCTCGCCGTTCCCCCCGGTCCGGTCTATCCTGGCCGGGGAGGATGGCACATGCCTGAAGACACGACCGAAGCGCTCCTGGCGCGGCTCCAGCGCCTCGCAACAGGCCTGCCGGGCGTCGAGACGGGCACATCCTACGGCACGCCCGCACTCAAGGTGGCGGGAAAACTCTTCCTGCGCATCAAGGATGCCGAGACCTTGGTCTTGATGGCGCCGATGGACGAGAAGGAGCGCCTGATCGAGATGGCGCCCGAAATCTACTATGAGACGGACCACTACAATGGTTGGCCGGCCCTCCTCCTGCGCGCCGCCGCGATCGGCGATGCGGAACTGCGGCAGCGGATGACCGAGGCCTGGCGCCTCAAGGCGCCTGCGCGGCTGCGCAAGCTGTTGGCGTAGGATCTTACGGAGCAATCGCCGGGGATGCGGGTCTCATAGAGTGAAAAAGGCCCCTCATCCCGCTGCCGCGACCTTCTCCCCGCAGGCGGGGAGAAGGAGTTGCCGCACCGCTTTCCCGAAACGGCGCCAATTTCCCAGACATTTCCGCCCTTTCCTTCTCCCCGCTTGTGGGGAGAGGGTGCCGGCAGGCGGATGAGGTGCGGGACGCCAGTCTCCGCGCAGTCCCTCGCCCGCCCTCAGCCGCCCGACTGGTCCATGTGCATGAACTCCCAGACATTGCCGTTCGGATCCTGGAAGGAGCAGCCGTACATCGGGCCGAACTCGATGTTCGGCTTCCATTCGCGCCCGCCGGCGGCGAGCGCTTTCACCTTGATGTCGTCGACCTCCTGACGGCTCGTGGCGGAAAGGCAGGTTAGCACCTGCGTCGCCTCCTCGGGATCGCCGACCTTGCCCGTGACGAACTGGGTGAACTTCGGCTCCGTCAGGTGCATGACGAAGATGTTGTCGTCCACCACCATGCAGGCGGCGGTTTCGTCGCTGTAGGCCTCATTGAAGGAAAAGCCGAGGGCGCCGAAGAAACGGCGGGTCGCGGGCAGGTCCTTGACGAGCAGGTTGACGAAGATCATGCGCATGAACGTTCTCCTTGGTTTGCCATGTCGCGGGCGCCGCCGGCGGCGGATCGCCCGTTATGCCACAAGGACGGATCACCGCGCCCCTTCCCGACAGGGACCTGCAAAAATTATGCAGCCGCCGCGCAGCCCGGCACGTCCTCCAGCCGGTGCCAGACCGGAATGCCGCGCTCGCGGGCGATGCGCACGTCGTTGTCCGCCCCCTTGGAGTCCCCCGGAAGGCGCAGCACGCCCTCGCAGAGTTCGAGCAGGCGGTGCGCCGTCGGGTAGAAAATCTCCTCGTGCAGTGCGTCGCCCACCGTCTCGCCCCCGGCCGCATGCCAGACGGGCAGCGCCACCCATTCGCCGATCATCGGCACATGGCCCGCCTTGAACAGCGCATAGGACGGCGCCTCCAGCCGCTTCAGGTTCTCCGTCATCTTCACGGGATCGTCTCCGGTGCCCGAACGATAGGGGCCGGCAATCAAGATCAGCATGTCTTACTCCTTACCATTGATGCATGAAATATCCGGAATTTTCTGGATATTTCATGATTATTCGTGTAATTTCGTGCATAGTCAAGATGGAGCACAGATATGCTGACCAGCCAGAGAAAGACGTTGATCGCCCAGCGTCTCGATCGCGACGGCGAGATCGTCGCAAAGACGCTCGCCGCGGAACTCGACCTGTCGGAGGACACGATCCGGCGGGATCTTCGGGAAATGGCGGCGGACGGCCTGCTCAAGCGCGTGCATGGCGGCGCGCTGCCGCTCGCTCCACCGCTGCCGGATTTTTCGGCGCGACAGGCGGTGGCGACGGACGAGAAGACCGCGCTCGGCGCGCGCGCGGCGGCGATGATCGAGCCCGGCCAGGTGATCTTCCTCGATGGCGGCACGACGACGGCGGCGCTTGCCCGCCTGCTGCCGCGCAATTTCGCCTTCACGGTGGTGACGCACAGCCCGACGATCGCCTGCGAGCTCGAGCGCCACCCGACCGCCGAGATCGTGCTGATCGGCGGCAGGCTCTACAGACATTCGATGGTGTCGACCGGCGCCATGGCGCTGGAGGCGATACGCGGCCTGAAGGCAGATCTCTACTTCATGGGCGTGACGGCCGCGCATCCGACGCACGGCTTCACCACCGGCGACATGGAGGAAGCCGCCACCAAACGCACCATCGCCGAGAACGCCGCAGCGACCTGGGTCCTGCTGACGCGCGAAAAACTCGGCTGCGCCTCGCCCTGGAAGATCCTGCCGCTCGCCGCCGCCACCGGCCTCCTCCTCCCACCCGGCCTGCCGCCGGAGACGATTGCCCCCTACCGGGAAGCGGGGATGGAGGTCATCGAGGCCTGATCAGGCCGCGAAAGCGTCCGTGACGCGGACGTCGCCGACATGAACGCCGTTCCAGTTCGACATGGACCGGTTGGCTTCGGCCATCAGAGCGGCGTGGAGGGCGGGCTCGTCGGAGAAGAAGCGGGCGAGCGTAGCGGCGACCATGCTTTCGGCGGCGCGGGTCGTGCCGTCCTCGCATTTGAGGGCGATGGCGATGCCCTTTTCCGGGATGGCCGCGCAGAAAACGCCCTCGGCGCCGGTCTTGGCGAAGATGCGGCCGGGAGCCGTCTTCATCAGCCGCGTGCAGGCCCGCTTGGTGCCGGCGACGTAGAAGGGCTCGGCCATGCACGCCTCCATCAGCCGGCGCGCGGCCTTCGCGCGCTCAGGGGCAAGGCCGGTGCCGGTCGCCATCTTGGCAAAACCGTGCGCGAGGCTCTTCAGCGGCATGGCATAGGTGGGGATGGAGCAGCCGTCGACGCCGCAATTGTCGGTCGCGAGCGCAGCGCCCGTCAGGCTTTCCATGACGCCACGGATCTCCGCCTGGACCGAGTGCTCGTAGCGCACATAGCCCTTGAGGTCCTTGCCGGTGTGGCAGGCGGCGCAGACGAAGCCGGCATGTTTACCCGAGCAGTTGTTGTGGAGCGCACTCGGCCGCTCGAGGCCGCGCGCCTGACCGATCAGCACCGGCTGCTCGAAGGACCAGTGGGCGCCGCATTCCAGGACGCTCTCGTCGACGCCGGCGGCGGCCAGCATGGCACCGGCAAGGCTTGCATGTTCCGGCTCGCCGCTATGCGAGGAACAGGCGAGCGCCAGTTCCCTGTTGCCGAAGCCGTAGGCGTCCGCCGCGCCGCTTTCGACGAGCGGCAGCCCTTGCATGGCCTTGCAGGCCGAACGCGGGAAGACGCCGGCCTCGATATCGCCCTGCGAAAACACCACCTTGCCATCGCCGTCGACCGCGACGACCATGCCGCGATGGCGGCTTTCGACGAGATTGCCGCGGGTGACTTCGACAAGGACGGGGTTTGCCATGTTCATGCCCTCAAATTTCCGGTTTCCGGTGCGGTATTATCCGAAAACCTGGGTCCGCACACGCGATTTCGGAGGTGCCGCGCATGAAACTGTTGAGGAATGTCCTTGTCCTCTTCCTCGTGATCTACCTCATGCCGGCGCTCGCCTCGGCGGGCTACTGGTACATCAAGGACCGGCCGCAGAACTGGCGGGAGGCGAACTGGAAATCCGCCGGCATCCTGCCCGGGGCCGAAGACACGCCACAGGCGACGATCCACATCTTCTCCGCCGCGACGGGCGGCCTCAAGGGCGCGGTGGCGAGCCACGCCTGGATCGTCACCAAGGAGGCGAACGCCGGAAGCTACAACCGCTACGACAAGGTCGGCTGGGGCACGCCGGTGCGCAAGAACGGCTATGCGCCGGACGCCTTCTGGTACTCCAACACGCCGCGCGTGGTGGTCAGCGTCAGCGGCGAGGAGGCGGCGCGGCTGATCCCGAAGATCGAGAAGGCCATCGCGGCCTACCCCTACTCCAAACCCGGTGGCTATCGCATCTGGCCGGGGCCGAACTCCAACACCTTCGTCGCGCATGTGCTGCGCTCGGTGCCGGAACTCGGCGTGGTGCTGCCGCCGGACGCGGTCGGGCGCGACTACCTGCCGGAGGGCAGGATCTTCGCGATCGATCCCGACGGCAAGGACGTGCATGCGACGCTCTACGGCCTCGTCGGCATCTCCGCCGGCCTGCGCTCCGGGCTGGAGCTGCACATCATGGGCCTCGTCGCCGGCGTGGATTTCTACCGCCCGGCGATCAAGATCCCGGCGATCGGACGCATCGGCGTGTAGCGCCGTCCGCCCGAATCCCCCCTTTACAGATACGCCACCTCGCAAGCCGCAACGCGCGCGGGATCGGCAATGGAATCGATTGCGATGATGTGATCGCCCTCCACCTCCATGAGCACGACGAGCTTGAGCGCGCCGCCTAGAATGACGGCGAGGCCGAGCTGGCCGTCGATGAGCGCGAGCCTTGCCGCCTTCGCCTTGCCCTTGAAGTTGGTCGCCACGGCCTGGGCGCCGTGCATTTCCGCAAGCGAGCCGAGCCGGACTGCATCGGCGTCCGCATGGAAGACGACGTCGGGATCGAGCACGGCGAGCAGGCTGGAAAAATCGCCGTCACGCGAGGCGGCGAGGAAGGCCGCGACGACGTTTTTACGACGGTCGTAATCGGCGGACGGGGTTTCCGGCAGGCCCTGCACGCGGCGGCGGGCGCGGCTGGCGAGCTGGCGGGCGGCGACGGGCGAACGGTCGACGATGCGGCCGATCTCCTCGAAGGGCACGTCGAACATGTCGTGCAGCACGAAGGCGAGGCGTTCGGCGGGCGCAAGGCGCTCCAGCACGACGAGAAGCGCAAGGCCGACCGAATCGGCAAGCGCCGCCTGCTCGTCCGCCGCCGCGCCGGGATCTGCGTGCTGGACCGCGCCGTCCTCGCCGTCGATCGGCTCCTCGCGCCGCCGGGCGCGGGCGCGCAGCATGTCGAGGCAGATGCGGCCGACGACGGTGGTCAGCCAGCCGCCGAGATTATCGATCTCGCCGCCACCCGCCCGCTCCAGCCGCAGCCAGGCCTCCTGCACCGCATCCTCGGCCTCGCCCTGCGAGCCCAGCATGCGCAGCGCAACGGCGCGCAGGCGCCCGCGCTCGGCCTCGAAACGGTCGGTCCAGAAACTTTTTTCGCGCATCGGTCACACTCCTTCGTCCAGCGGCGTCATGGCCATGACGAACGAAGCCGCACCGGTGTGACAGGGCTCGCTGCCGTCGATGCTGAAAACAAATCAAGGAGTGATGAAATGCAATCCCGTATGACCAATATCGTTACCGTGCTGCCCGACGTCATGAAGGCCATGCAGGCGCTGCAGGGCGCTGCCCAGAAGGCGGAACTGCCGGAAAAGACCGCCCATCTCGTGCATCTGCGCGCCAGCCAGATCAACGGCTGCGGCTTCTGCGTCGATCTGCACCCGCGCATCATGAAGAAGGCCGGCGAGAGCGACCGGCGCATCCTCTCCGTCGCCGCCTGGCGCGAGGCGCCGTTCTACACGGACGCGGAACGGGCCGCTCTGGCGCTGACCGAGGCTCTGACGCGCATCGCCGACCGCGAGGAGCCGGTGCCGGATACGATCTGGAACGAGGCTGCCCGGCACTATGACGAAAAGACGCTCGCCGCGCTGGTCGTCGAGATCGCGGCGATCAACGTGTGGAACCGCTTCAATGTCGCGACGCGGCAGGTGGCGGGTGAATGGAACCCGTAAGCCCCGGCGAAGCCTGCCTCACCTGCGCGACGGCCCTTCCCCGAGCCGGGAAGGGCCGACGAAGGCCACCGCCGCGATTGCCGTTTCTGCAAGGCCATGCTTTCATACCCGCCAATCTTTCAGGGGCGAGCGACGCATGGCCGAGCAAGGTTCCCAATCCAGAGCAGCGATCGCTCTTGCGGTTGTTGCCGGCTTCCTGATCCTGCGCTGCCTGTGGAGGGTGCTCATCCCGGGCACCAAATTTGCCCTGCCACCATGGCCCCTCGTCTCGGTCATCTTCGACATTCTCGTGATGATCGCGCTTTTCATCCTGAAGCCCATGGTGCCGGCCGCCACGGCGGGGTCTCCGGCCTATGTCCGGCACGCGACGGCGCTGTTCATCGGCGGCATCATCGCGACCGTGATCATGGTGCTGATCAGGGTGTCCAGCGATCGCGGCTGGTGGACCGGGCATCTGATGTAGGTCTGCCTCCGCGTCTACCGAGCAGCTTTTCATCGGCATCGGCCACGCCCCGCGCCTGACGGCTCCTCTTTCGCCCAAAAGTCACGGCTTGAACTGCCGTGTGCCCCATGCGAGGTCTTCGGCCTCAAATTCGCAAGGCCTATCCATGTCCGACAGTGTCACGATCCCGAAGGATGCCGCACCGCGGCTTTCCAGCCTGTTCTCCCGCGCCTATCTGTTCAGCACGCTGATGCTCGGCGGCGGCATCATGCTGCATGCGGTGGAGACCTATATCACCGCCACGCTGATGCCCTCGATCGTGCGCGATATCGGCGGCCTTTCGCTCTTCGCCTGGGCGACGACGATCTATGTGGCGGCTTCCGTGCTCGGCTCCACCTTCGTCGCCGTGCGGCCGGAAAGGGTGACGCTCAACCATTGCTACAGGGCCGGCGCGCTGCTCTTCGGCATCGGCAGCCTCGTCTGCGCCGTCGCGCCGACCATGGAGACGGTGCTTGCCGGCCGGGCGGTCCAGGGGCTCGGCGCGGGTTTCCTCGTGGCGCTCGGCTATGCCTTCATCCGCCATGTCTATCCCGAACCGCTGTGGAGCACCGCTTCGACGCTCTATGCCGCGGCCTGGGGCATCGCCACCTTCCTCGGCCCGACGATCGGCGGCGTCTTTGCCGCCGGCAGCGCCTGGCGCGAGGCCTTCGCGCTGCTCGTGCCGCTCTCGGTGCTGATGACCGTCGCCGCGCCGCGGCTACTGCCGTCGGACGAAGGCGAGCGCGTAACGACGAAGACGCCGTTCCTGCAGATCGCACTGCTCGTTGCCGCCGTGGTGGTGCTGTCCTTCGCCAGTTCCGTGGCGGCGCCGGTGCTGCGCGGCGCCTTTGCGGCCGCCGCCGTGCTTGCGGTGCTGGCGACGGTCGCGATCGAGCGCCGGGCCGAGGGGCGGCTGCTGCCGGCGGGCACGATCAGCCTCGGCTCGCCGCTCGCCCGCGTCTACCTCATCATGCTCTTGCTGCTGGTGACGATCTGCTCGGATATCTACATCCCCTACTTCCTGCAGGTGCTGCATGGCGTGAGCCCGCTCGTCTCCGGCTATCTCGTTGCGCTGCTGGCGCTGGGCTGGACGATCGCAGCCTTCGCCACCGCCGGCCTCAAGGGGCGCCGCGCCAACCGGGTGATCGTCGCGGGCGCGCTGATCGAGACGCTGGCGACCGTCCTCCTCGTCGTCGCGCTCGCCCGGCACAACCCGGCAAGCGGTCTCGTGCTGCTCACGATCGCCACCATCTTCATCTTCCTCATGGGGTTCGGCATCGGCATGGGCTGGGCGCATCTCGTCACCCTCGTTCTGCATCTTGCGCCGCCCGGCGAGACGGACAAGGCCTCGGCGGCGATCACCACCATGCAGGCGCTGGGGGCCGCCTTCGGCGCGGCGCTTGCCGGCGTCATCGTCAATTCCACGGGCCTCGTGCACCCCGGCGGCGTGGACGGGGCGTTGACGGCGGCGCGCTGGCTCTATGCGCTGCTCGCCCTGCCGGCTGCCGTGGGCATCCTCCTCGCCCTCCGCCTTCCCGCCGTAAGGGGCACGGCGGCGGGTTGAGGATTTGTTAACGGAAACCGAGGGTCTTCGTTGCGACCCCGCCACCTTCTGCCACAAACAATGGCGATCGTCCGGTGTGACACCCGACGATTCGGTCACGAGAAGGAAACGGCGGGTGAAACGCAACGACGGGCACAGGTGGCCGGGCGGGAGCGGCATGACGCATGTCGATGCGATCCTGCCGCTCGCCCTCATCCGGGACCGGGCCACAACGGATCTCATACTGTCCGGGCTCGACGCGTCCGGCGTCGCCTTCGCGCTGTTTTCGCCGGAGGACGAGCTTTCCTATGCCTCGATGGTCTTTCGCGCGCTTTTCGACGTGCAGCCGGGCGCCCGCACCTTTGCCGACATCATGCGCCACTGCCATGCCAACGGTGTCGGCCCGCGGATGAGCGGACCGATCGATGCCTTCCTGGACATGGCCCATGCCAAGCGGCGCAGCCGCCCGCAGCGCGCCTTCGAGATCGACATCGGCGACGACCGCTGGTTCCTGGTGAACGAGACGCTTTTGGGCGACGGCTGGCTGTGGAGCGTCTTCACCGACATCACCATGCTCAAATCCAACGAGCGCATGCTGCAGATCGCCCGCGACGCGGCGCAGCTTGCCGCCGACACGGACCCGCTGACGGGCCTCCTCAACCGCCGCGCGGCGATGGCTAGGCTGGACGCGGAAATGCGGATCGCCTTTCGCGACGGTGCGCGGCTCTCGCTCGCGCTTATCGACCTCGATCATTTCAAGGCGATCAACGACCGCTATGGCCATGCCCGGGGTGACGAGGTGCTCCGGCATTTTGCCGCGGCGGGACGGCAGCAATCGCGCGCCGGCGATCTCTTCGCCCGGATCGGCGGGGAGGAATTCCTCATGCTGATGCCGGGCGCCGGCCTTGGCGAGGCGATGCACGCCATGGAGCGCCTTCGCTGCCATGTGGCGCGGGCAGAAGACCGTGCCGGCCCCGGCTGCGCCTACACCATGTCGGCGGGCGTCGCGGAATTCTGCGGCAATGCGGTGGAGGACCTGTTCGAGCGGGCCGACCGCGCACTCTACAGCGCCAAGCGCCTCGGCCGCGACCGCATCGAGCAGGCGCCTTGAGCCGCCCCGCGCCAAGGCGGCGCCGCTTCGACCGGAAACGCGCTACTCGAAGGTCAGCATGATCTTTCCGATATGATCGCCATGCTCCATCATGCGGTGGCCGGCGGCCGCCTCGCTGAACGGCATGACGGCGTGGATGACGGGGGCGATGCGCCCCCCCTCCAAGAGCGGCCAGGCCTTCTCCAGGAGCGCGTCGCGGATCTCCTGCTTTTCCGCCGCTGTGCGCGGGCGCATGGCCGAGCCCATCAGGTGCAGGCGCTTCTGCAGGATGGGCGCAAGGCTCACCTTCTCCGCGAAGGTGCCGCCGAGGAAGGCGATGATCGACAGGCGCCCGTCGCGGGCGAGCGACTTCAGGTTCCGCTCGAAATAGGCCGCGCCGATCATGTCGAGGATGACGTCGACGCCGGCCCGGCCGGTCTCCTCGGCAATGACGGCGCAGAAATCCTCGCTGCGGTAGTTGATCGCCCGGCTGGCGCCGAGATCGACGCAGGCGGCACACTTCTCCGCCGTACCGGCCGTCGTGAAGACGCGTGAACCGAGCGCGCTGGCGAGCTGGATCGCCGTCGTGCCGATGCCGCTCGAACCGCCGTGGATCAGCACGCTCTCGCCGGGCTTCAGGCCCGCCATCATGAAGAGATTGGCCCAGACGGTGAAGAAGGTTTCCGGCAGGGCCGCGGCCTGCACCGCGTCAAAACCCTTCGGGAACGGCAGCGCCTGGCCGGCCGGCACCGCGCAATATTGCGCATAACCGCCGCCATTGGCCAGCGCGCAGACCCTGTCGCCGAGCGTGTAGCCGGTGACGTCCTCGCCGAGCGCCACCACTTCGCCGGCGATTTCGAGGCCGAGAATGGGGCTGGCATCGGGCGGTGGCGGATAATCGCCCTTGCGCTGAAGCACGTCCGGCCGGTTGATGCCGGCGGCCGCGACGCGCACGAGGATCTCGCCGCGCTTCGGCTGTGGCGTGCGGCCCTCCATCACCATGAGATTGTTGGGGCCGCCATGTTCGCTGAGCCCGACATGGGTCATGGATGAGGGAAGTGACATGGGCTTATCTCCCGGCAGGCATGAGGTGGCGCTCTCTTGCGGCGATTCTAGCCGAAAGCGCGAATCTTTTGAATCGCTTGCGAGGGTTTGTGCGACAGAAACGTTACCGGCGGATATGCCAAGTTTCGGCCGCAAAGCCCTGAAATTCCGGCCGTTTCGCGACAGTCAGAATTAAATCTTGTTAATTTGAAAACGGATTTTTCCGGGCCTACCGTCCATCTCGAAGCCGGGGAGCGCCGGCGGCTCCACCCCCAGGGGGCTGCGACACGACGCTTCCGGACGGTTTCACAGCGCCCCGCCCGGGGCCAATTCAGGACGACACAGATGCGTGTTCTTCTTTCCAATCTCGCCATCGTCACGGTTCTCGCCACCCCGGCGCTTGCCCTCGCCGCCCAGACGGCGACCGGCACGGTCAAGGACTACAACAAGGCGTCGATGTCTCTGACGCTTTCCGATGGCACCGTCTACCAGCTTCCCAAAGGGTTCCACGATCCCGGGCTGAAGGCTGGCGAGAAGGTGTCCGTCTCCTTCGACATGTCCGGCAAGAACCACGAGGCGAAGACGGTGAAGATCCTTCGCTAACGTGGCAGGGGCAGGCTCGAAGGGGCCTGCCCTCCTGTATCAACGGAGGGCGGCCCCCTGCCCTGCGTTCGCGGATGCCGAGGACAGCACGAGCCCCCCGTCGCTGCCCTTGGCATCCGCCTTCAGGCCGGCGATGCGGCTGCTGATCAGCCCCGCCTCGCCGATCACCTCCCCCTCCGGCAACACGAGAACGACGGCCGAGCAGCGCATCAGCGGAAAGGTCGTCTCCTGGCCGGCACGGTCGCGGCCGCGAATTTCTCCGGCCAGCCGATCCTCCGGCGAATAGAGCGAGCGCACCTCGCGGGTGAAATCGGCCAGCAGCCGCTCCAATACCTCCCGCACCGCCTCGACGGAACGCCCGGAAACGCCCGCGAAGAAATCGTCCCCCCCGACATGGCCGATGAAGACGTCCTCGCCGACGAAATCGCGGCGCATCAGCGAGGCGAAGAGCGAGAGCGCAAGGTCCCCCTTGTGGAAGCCGTAGTGATCGTTGAACGGCTTGAAATTGTCGAAATCGAAGTAACACAGGCATCGGGTCTGATCGCCGTCGAGCGCCTTGTCCTGCAGGTAGTCGCGGATCGAGCGGTTGCCGGGAAGGCCGGTCAGCGGGTTCTGGTCCTCCGCCGTCTTCAGGCGCTTCTCGTTGATGATCTTCAGGAGCGAGGAGGCCGAGAGGATGCCGGCATACCGCAGGTTCTCCGTCAGGATCACGCATTCGTTGCCGCCCATGCCGGTGAAGACGTCGAGCAGCTGTTCGGCGGGCGTGTCGAGATCGGCGATCGGCGCCATGGTGACGAAATGCGACAGGCTCTTCTGGTAGAGCTTGTTCTTCAGGAGATCGCGGCCGAAGGGGTGATAGGAGAGCTCCTTGACGTGGTATTCGTGCAGGATGCCGCGCGGCTCGTCATTGGCGTTGAGCACCGGGAAGAAGGTGCGTTTCGGATCGCGCCGGAAGAATTCGAAGACCGATTCCAGGCTCTCGTTCTCGCGCAGCACCGCGACCTGCTCGATCTCGCGGCGAATGAGGATGCTGTCGAGCGTGCGGGAGGAGCGGCGCCGCCCGCCGGCCCGCGCGACCTGCGCGTAGACCGGGCTCAGCGCCGAAAAATCCGTGACCGGACGCGACACGAACCAGCCCTGCACGAGATCGCAGCCGGCATCGCGGCAGGCGATGAACTCCGCCTCGCTCTCCACCCCCTCGGCGATGACGCGGATGCCGAGCACGTGGGCGGCATTGACGGTGTTGCGCACGAGATGGCGCCGGCGCGCGTCGCTCTCCATGCCGGAGATGAAATGACGGTCGATCTTCAGGTAATCGACCGGGTGGTCGCAGAGCAGCTTCAGGCCGTTGTGGCCGACGCCGAAATCGTCGATGGCAAGCTTGAAACCGGCAAGGCGCAGCTTGCGGACGAGCACGGCGAATTCCGGCAGCGTGTCGTTATCGAAGCGCTCGGAGATCTCGAAGCAGATCGAGGAAGCCGGAATGCCGGCGCGAGCGAGATGCCCGGAGAGCCGGTCGACGAGATCGGCGCCGTCAGGCACCAGACGGGAATCGAGATTGACGAAGAGTGTACGCGAGCGGAAGTCCGGCAGCGCGGCGAAGGCAGCGATGGCGCGGCTGTTGACCATGTGCTCCAGCGCCAGGAGTTGTCCCGCCTCGTGCGCCCGGTCGATCAGGTCGAGCGGCGAGCGGAAGCCGAGGCGATCGAAGCCGCGCATCAGCGATTCGTAGCCGAAGACCGCCCCTGTCGCAGCCTCGACGATCGGCTGGAAGGCCGTTTCGATGACCAGCTTGGCGAGCGTGACGATCTCGCCATCCCCGAAGCGGCGAAGGGCAAGCAGTTCGGCGGCGGACATGCGCGGCTCCGAGACGTGGACGTTGCCGCGAAGTTTCTCCACTGAGACCTGAAAAAATCGTTTCCGTACTGTGACAGTTCGGTGAAATCTCAATAACTACAAGGAGTTGAAAAAGAATTCCCTCATATAGGCAGAGCCAGCAGCAAGGCGCCGCCGCCGATCATCAGGACGGCGATCCAATGGGCCGTGGAAAGCTGTTCGCCGAGGAACAGAACGGCGAAGATGGCGACCAGAACGACGGAAAGCTTGTCGACCGGCGCGACCTGGGCGGCCTTGCCGATCTGCAGCGCGCGGAAGTAACAAAGCCAGGAGGCTCCGGTCGCAAGGCCCGAGAGAATGAGGAAAATCCAGCTCCTTGCCGGCAGCGAGCCCGGCGCCTGCCAGTTCCCGGCCAGCGTCAGCATGAGGGCGAGCGCCAGGAGGATGACGACGGTGCGCACGAAGGTCGCGAAGTCGGAATTGACCTCGGAGATGCCGATCTTGGCGAAGACTGCCGTCAGCGCGGCAAAGACCGCCGAGCCGAGCGCCCAGAGCTGCCAGGACGTCAGGAACGCCTTCACATTGCACCTCCTGCGAGCATAAGACGTGAAACTGCAAGTCCCGCCGCCACGGCGAGCAGCGAAAAAATTACTGATGCGCCGACATAAAGCGCCGCCAACCCCGCTTCGCCGCGCTCCCAGAGCAGCGCCGCATCGAGCGAGAAGGCGGAAAAGGTGGTGAAGCCGCCGAGGATACCCGTCGTCAGGAACAGCCGCATCTCCTGCGGCAGGTGACCGCGGAAGGCGAAGACACCGGCGATAAGCCCCATCAGAAGGCAACCGAGCACGTTGATGGCGAGCGTGCCGGCGGGAAAGGCCGTGCCGAACAGCCGGGCGGCCAGCACATTCACCCCATGGCGCCCGGCCCCGCCGATGCCCGCGCCGAGAAAGACGATCAGATAGCTCATGTGCGTTGCCCTCACAGTCCGTTGATGCGACATCCGGACAACAAAAAACCGCCCTCGGGCGGTCGCAGAACATGCTCCCGCCGCCGACGGCCATCGCTGGCCGGTCTTGGCAGGAGCTATCAGCCGGTCAAACGGCGGTTGTCGGGGAGCTCCATCCCCATCCCACGCGATTTTTCTAGGCCTTGCCGTCCCGCCTGTCAAACGCCACCCCACCGGCACCCGGCGGGGCGGCTGAACGGGTGGCTACTTCCGCAGCGCCAGGCCGAAGGCGATCAGCGCCCAGCCCTGCATGGCAAGGTCGAAGGCGAGGAACAGGCCGAGCAGCCAGAGGCTGTTGACCGGCCAGCCGATGAGGAAGACGAGGCCTGCGAGCGCCGTGACGATGCCGCCGGCAAGCAGCCAGCCCCAGCCCTTTTCCGGCCGGACCCGCAGGGCCGCGAAGATGCGGAACAGCCCCGCGACAAGGAGCGCGGCCGCCATCAGCAGGGTCAGCACGGCCGAGGTCAGCACCGGATTGACGAAGGCGAGCACGCCGGCGGCAAGATAGAGCAGCGCACTCAGCGCCCAGGCGATCGTCTCCCGCCAGGCCTTGACCTGGAAGGCATGGGCGAGATGCACCGCGCCGCCGACGATCATCAGCATGCCGACATAATAGACCGAGGCGACCGTCGCCCAGAAGAGATTGGCCGCGGCGATGCCGCCGAAGACGAGCAGGACGACGCCGAGCGCGACGAACCAGCCCCATTTTGCGCGCACGTCCGAGAGGGGGTTCATTCCGGGAGAGAGGACCATGTTGCACCTCGAAAGAAGAATGAAAACAAAGGCAGGCTAACACGGAACGCTCCCTCTTCGCGACAGCGAATTGACGCAGCGTGAAGCGCAAAGATTTTTATTGATTGATCGATCAATTAAAAATACCCTTGCAGAAAATCAGGAAAACGCCATGCCGAAAGTTGGAATGGAGCCGGTGCGCCGCAAGGCGCTGGTGGACGCGACGCTGAGGGCGGTCGGCGATCATGGCTCGCTGGCTGTCACCATGTCGGAAATCGCCCGCCATGCCGGCGTGTCCCCCGCCCTTGCCCATCACTATTTCGGCTCGAAGGAACAGCTCGTCATCGAGACGATCCGCAGCCTGCTGCGCCAGCTGCGCGCCGATGCGGTGGCGGCGCTCGGGGCGGCGGAAACGCCACGGGAACGGCTCTCGGCGATCATCCGCGTGAACTTCCAGGCGCACCAGTTTGCGCCGGAAACGGTCGCCGCCTGGCTTGCCTTCTATACCGAGGCCCAGCGTTCGGAAGCGGTGCGCCGTCTCCTCGTCGTCTATGCACGGCGGCTGAACTCCAATCTCCTGTCGAGCCTCAAGCAACTCTGCCCGGCCGGGACCGCGGGGGAGATCGCCGACGGGGCGGCAGCAATGATCGACGGGCTCTACCTGCGGCAGGGCCTGAGATCCGCGCCGGTCAGCATCGAATCCTCGATCGCGCTGACGGAGAGTTATGTCCAGGCGCAGCTGGCGGCATCAGGTGCGGCCGGGGTTGTCGCAGGATCGCCCCCGCCCGCCGCAGGGCGGCGGCCTTCCGTCGCCGCGCAGCGATAGAACTGTCAAAACCTCGCTTCCCCTTCAAGGATCCGCCCGTGACCGCCAGCAAGCCGAACATCCTGATCATCATGGTCGATCAGCTCAACGGAAAGTTCTTCCCGGACGGGCCGGCGGATTTCCTGCATGCGCCGCACATGAAGGCGCTCGCGGCGCGCTCGGCGCGGTTCCGCAACAACTACACCTCTTCCCCGCTCTGCGCGCCGGCCCGCGCCTCCTTCATGGCCGGCCAGCTTCCGAGCCGCACGCAGGTCTATGACAACGCCGCCGAATACATCTCCTCGATCCCGACCTTCGCCCATCACCTGCGCCGCGCCGGCTACTACACGGCGCTGTCGGGAAAAATGCACTTCGTCGGGCCGGACCAGCTGCACGGCTTCGAGGAGCGGCTGACGACGGACATCTACCCCGCCGATTTCGGCTGGACGCCGGATTACCGCAAGCCGGGCGAACGCATCGACTGGTGGTATCACAATATGGGGTCGGTGACGGGCGCCGGTGTTGCCGAGATCACGAACCAGATGGAGTATGACGACGAGGTCGCCTTCCTCGCCAACCAGAAGCTCTATCATCTCTCCCGCGAAAACGACGACGACGCGCGCCGCCCCTGGTGCCTCACCGTCTCCTTCACCCATCCGCACGACCCTTACGTGGCGCGGAGAAAATTCTGGGATCTCTACGAGGACTGCGCGCACCTTCTGCCCGAGGTCGGCATGCTCGAGAGCCAGGACCCGCATTCCGCCCGCATCCTGCATTCCTGCGACTATGCCAAATTCGCCATCAGCGGCGAGGACGTGCGCCGCTCGCGCCAGGCCTATTTCGCCAACATCTCCTATCTCGACGAAAAGGTCGGCGAACTCGTCGATACGCTGACGCGCACGCGCATGCTGGAAAAAACGCTGATCCTCTTCTGCTCGGATCACGGCGACATGCTCGGCGAGCGCGGCCTGTGGTTCAAGATGAACTTTTTCGAGGGTTCGGCCCGCGTGCCGCTGATGATTGCAGGCCCGGGTGTTGCGCCCGGCCTGCACCTTGCGCCGACGTCGAACCTCGATGTCACGCCGACGCTCTGCGACCTCGCCGGCATTTCCATGGAAGAGGTCATGCCCTGGACGGACGGCGAGAGCCTCTTGCCGGTCATCAACGGCGCCGAGCGGACCACGCCCGTGCTGATGGAATATGCGGCCGAGGCCTCCTATGCACCCGTCGTCGGCATCCGCGAGGGCAAGTGGAAATACATCCACTGCGAACTCGATCCGGAGCAGCTTTACGATCTCGATACCGATCCGCTGGAGCTGACGAACCTTGCGACGTCCGACGATCCCGTCATCAAGGCGACGCTCGCCGCCTTTAGGCAGATGCGCGAAGCGCGCTGGGACATGGAGGCCTTCGACGCGAGCGTGCGCGAAAGCCAGGCGCGGCGCTGGGTGGTCTACGAAGCGCTGAGGAACGGGGCCTATTATCCCTGGGACCACCAGCCGCTGCAGAAGGCATCCGAACGTTACATGCGCAACCACATGAACCTCGACAATCTCGAGGAATCCAAACGCTACCCGCGGGGAGAATGAGATGAAAGCCCAACCGAAAGCCTCGCACTTCATCGACGGCGACTATGTGGAAGACACCGCCGGCACGCCCTTCGACAGCATCTACCCCGCCACCGGCGAGGTGATCGCCCGCCTCCACGCCGCAACGCCGGCCATCGTCGAAAAGGCGATCGCGTCCGCCAAGCGCGCGCAGAAGGAATGGGCTGCGATGAGCCCGACCGCGCGCGGCCGCATCCTGAAGCGGGCCGCCGAGATCATGCGCGAACGCAACCGCGCGCTTTCCGAACTCGAAACGCTCGACACGGGCAAGCCGATCCAGGAGACGATCATCGCCGATCCGACTTCGGGCGCCGACGCCTTCGAATTCTTCGGCGGCATCGCGGCCGCCGGCCTCAACGGTGACTATATCCCGCTCGGCCAGGATTTCGCCTTCACCAAGCGCGTGCCGCTCGGCGTGTGCGTCGGCATCGGCGCCTGGAACTATCCGCAGCAGATCGCCTGCTGGAAGGGCGCGCCGGCCCTCGTCTGCGGCAATGCCATGGTCTTCAAGCCTTCGGAAAACACGCCGCTCGGCGCTCTGAAGATCGCAGAAATCCTCATCGAGGCCGGCCTGCCGAAGGGGCTCTACAACGTCATCCAGGGCGACCGCTCGACCGGCCCGCTGCTCGTCAACCATCCTGACGTCGCCAAGGTCTCGCTGACTGGCTCCGTGCCGACGGGCAAGAAGGTGGCGGGCGCGGCGGCCTCCGACCTCAAGCACGTCACGATGGAACTCGGCGGCAAGTCGCCGCTCATCGTCTTCGACGATGCCGACCTCGAAAGCGCCATCGGCGGCGCGATGCTCGGCAATTTCTATTCGACCGGGCAGGTCTGCTCGAACGGCACCCGCGTCTTCGTGCAGAAGGGCATCAAGGACAGGTTCCTGTCCCGCTTGAAAGAGCGCACGGAAAAGATCCTGATCGGCGACCCCATGGACGAGGCGACGCAGCTCGGCCCGATGGTCTCGAAAGCCCAGCGCGACAAGGTTCTGGACTATATCGAAAAAGGCAAGGCCGAAGGCGCGACGCTGCTGACCGGCGGCGGCATTCCGAACGACGTGTCGGGCGAAGGCACCTATATCCAGCCGACCGTTTTCGCCGACGTCACCGACGAGATGACCATCGCCCGCGAGGAAATCTTCGGCCCCGTCATGTGCGTGCTCGATTTCGACAGCGAGGACGAGGTGATCGCGCGCGGCAACGCCACGGAATTCGGTCTCTCCGGCGGCGTCTTCACGACGGATATCACCCGCGCCCACCGCGTCGTCGACCAGCTCGAAGCCGGCACGCTCTGGATCAACACCTACAACCTCGCCCCCGTGGAAATCCCCTTCGGCGGCTCCAAACAATCCGGCTTCGGCCGCGAGAACTCGCTGGCGGCGCTGGAGCACTATTCCGAGCTGAAGACGGTGTACGTGTCGATGGGCAAGGTCGAGGCGCCGTATTGAGGGGTTGCCCCTCACCCTAGCCCTCTCCCCGCAAGCGGGGAGAGGGAACGTGCCTTACGCACGTCCAGAGAACGGAAAACGGCGCGGCACATCCCTTCTCCCCGCCTGCGGGGAGAAGGTGGCGGCAGCCGGATGAGGGGCATTTTAGGGGAAAGCGAAGTTCACCATGCAGAACGCAGACTATATCATCATCGGCTCCGGCTCCGCCGGCTCGGCGATCGCCTACCGGCTCTCGGAGGACGGCAAGCATACGGTCATGGTGCTGGAATATGGCGGCTCGGATATCGGGCCGTTCATCCAGATGCCGGCAGCGCTTGCCTGGCCGATGAGCATGAAGCGTTATAACTGGGGCTACCTTTCCGAGCCCGAGCCGCACCTCAACAACCGCCGGATCACCGCGCCGCGCGGCAAAGTGATCGGCGGCTCGTCGTCGATCAACGGCCTTGTCTATGTGCGCGGCCATGCGGAAGACTTCAACCGCTGGGAGGCGCTGGGCGCGCAGGGCTGGGCCTATGCGGACGTGCTGCCCTATTACAAGCGCATGGAGACCTCCAGCGGCGGCGAGGCCGGCTGGCGCGGCACCGACGGGCCGCTGCATGTGCGGCGCGGGCCGGTGACGAACCCGCTCTTCCATGCCTTCATCCAGGCCGGCAGCCAGGCGGGCTTCGAGCTGACGGAGGACTATAACGGCTCCAAGCAGGAAGGTTTCGGCCTGATGGAGCAGACGATCCATGACGGCCGTCGCTGGTCGGCGGCGAATGCGTATCTCCGCCCCGCCATGAAGCGGCCGAACGTCTCGCTGGTCCGCTGCTTTGCCCGAAAGATCGTCATCGAGAACGGCAGGGCCGTCGGCGTCGAGATCGAGCGGAACGGCAAGATCGAAGTCGTGAAGGCGAACCGCGAGGTGGTCGTCTCCGCCTCCTCGTTCAATTCGCCAAAACTGCTGATGCTGTCGGGCATCGGCCCCGGCCAGCACCTCAAGGACATGGGGATCGAGGTCAAGGTCGACCGGCCGGGCGTCGGCGCCAACCTGCAGGACCATATGGAATTCTACTTCCAGCAGGTCTCGACCAAGCCGGTCTCGCTCTATTCTTGGCTGCCCTGGTTCTGGCAGGGGGTGGCGGGGGCGCAGTGGCTTCTCTCCAAGGGGGGCCTTGGCGCGTCCAACCAGTTCGAGGCCTGCGCCTTCCTGCGCTCCGCGCCGGGCCTGAAGCAGCCGGATATCCAGTACCATTTCCTGCCCGTCGCGATTTCCTACGACGGCAAGGCGGCGGCCAAGAGCCACGGCTTCCAGGCCCATGTCGGCTACAACCTGTCGAAGTCGCGGGGCAGCGTGACGCTGCGCTCGTCAGATCCGATGGCCGATCCGGTCATCCGCTTCAACTACATGAGCCACGAGGAAGACTGGATCAAGTTCCGCCACTGCGTGCGCCTCACCCGCGAAATTTTTGGCCAGCAGGCGTTCGACGAGTTCCGCGGGCCGGAAATCCAGCCGGGCGCGAAGGTCGAGACGGACGCGGAGATCGACGCCTTCCTGCGCGAGCATCTGGAGAGCGCCTATCACCCCTGCGGCACCTGCCGCATGGGCGCGGCGAGCGACCCGATGGCGGTGGTCGATCCGGAAACGCGCGTCATCGGCGTCGAGGGTCTTCGCGTCGCGGACAGTTCGATCTTCCCGCATGTCACCTACGGCAACCTCAACGCGCCGTCGATCATGACCGGCGAGAAGGCGGCCGACCACATCCTTGGCAGGCAACCGCTCGCCCGCTCCAACCAGGAGCCGTGGAAGAACCCGCGCGCGGCGGTGAGCGACCGGTAAAAAGTTCGGAACCTTAATGGTTGCAAGGGGTTGAGGCGGGCAATCGCCTCAAAGGGGGACCCTGTGGCAATCTACAAAAAGGTTTCGCATCGTCATATCCGCAAGGAGACCGACCTCGTCGTCACGCTCATCGAGGGCCTTGGCGGTCCCTGCGCTTTCCTCACCGACCCGGCGCAGGGCCGCGACACGATCCCCATTCCCGTCGAAGAGGCGCTCGCCGGCGCAGAGCAGGTGATCGCCGGCGCGCCGGCACCGCGCGAGCTGGTCGTCGTCGACGAGGAGGATCTTTGGGATGAGCGCTGGGGCACCCTGACGCCTGACCCCGAGCGCACAATCAGATGAAGGCGATCCAGCGCCCTGCCAACACCGCACCGATCCAGACGGCCAGCGACAACAGCGCCTGCGCGCGCACGAGAGGCGGCACGCTGTCCGTCTCGATCACCCCGCGCCACGCGCCGCGGGCGTGCAGAACAACCGCATTGAGGACGCCGAGGGCGATGAGCGCGACCTTGGCGAGGAAGGCGGGGTTTTCGGCGTATTCCTGCGGACGCACGGAGAAGAGACAAAGGCCGGTCGCGACCGCCGCGGCAACGCCGATCCCTGCTGTGCGTGACAACAGCGGCCCGATGGTCGCGACCGGCGGTGTCCGCAAGACGCCGATGAGGCGCAGATCGAGCGGCAGGATGGCGCCGACGACAAGGCCGATCGCCAGGATGTGGGCGGCGTTAACGAGGAGATAGAACGTGCCGGACGTCTTCAGCGCGGCGGCGACCGGCGTCGTCGAGAGCCAGGCGAGCGCCTCCATGTCCGCCTCGTCAGTTCGTTTGAATGCGCTCGGGATAGATGTCAAAGACTTTTCCGGCAACGGTGATGCGCACGGCCTTCATGCGCTTTTCCGTCTGGTCGAGCGAACGGTTGCCCAGGACGACGATCGTGTCGCCGGGCTTTGCCGAGTCTTGGGCAAAGCCGGACCGCTGCGTCTGGCGTGGATTGCCGAGTTCGATCTTCCACACCCCGTCCGAGGCCGTTTCGACGTCCAGCGAGGGGTGCGGCGGTGCGATCGACACGGTGCGGATCGTGCCGGTGAGGTCGCTCTGCGCCTCTTCGGCCCAACCCCAGCCGTGATGGGCGAAGGCGGCGAAAGTGGTCATCGACGCGGCAGCGGCAAGGACGACCATTCTGGTTGTTGCAGCTTGCATGGCATTTTCCTCTGTCGGTTCTGCCCCGACAGACAGGATACACGCCTCACCGGGTAAGGCTGTTCAAGGATAGTTGAACGGCCTTACCCAAATGAAAAGGCCGGGCAATCGCCCGGCCCTTCCTGTCCGCTTCCGACCGGAGGCTCAGAAGAAGAAGAAATCGTTGGCGTGAAGGTCTGCCTTGTCGATGCCTTCGAGCTTGATGCTGTTCTTGCCGTATTCGATGACGAGATCGCCTGACTTTTCGGTGGCGTGCGAAAGCACGTCGTTGAAGTTCGACAGGACCGACTTGTCGAGGCGGATCACGTCACCCTTGGCGCTGCCGGCCTGGAAGTCGGTGATCGTGTCGTTGCCCTGGCCCTTCTTGAAGATGAAGACATCGTTGCCGGAGCCGCCGGTCAGCCTGTCATTGCCCGTACCGCCGTCGAGCGTGTCGTTGCCGGTCCCGCCCGAAAGCTTGTCGTTGCCGGAATCGCCATAGAGCTTGTCATTGCCCGAGCCGCCGGAAATCGTGTCGTTGCCGCCGCCGCCTTTCAGCGTGTCGTTGCCGTTGTTGCCGGAGATCTTGTCGGCCTTGCCGAAACCGGTGAAGGTATCGCTGCCGGTGCTGCCGGAGAACTCGATGGCATTTGCCTTGAGGATCTTTTCGAGGCTGGTCGTCGCGCCGCCATCGGTGTTCTTGCCGCCCATGATGTCGCTCAGAATCTTGCCGCTGAGGGTCTTGTCCGTCACGTTGAGGCCGGTGATCTCGATATCGGAGACCGACTTGAAGCGGGAACCGACGAGCTCGACCTTGTTGCCGAAGGTGATTGCGTTCAGCGAGCCGGAGATCTTGTGGGTCGCCAGATCGTAGTCCCACTTCGCCTTGCCGGAGGTGAGCACGACGCCATAGTCCTTGGCATTGGTGCTGGCGTATTGCGTGCCGCTCATGGCCATCGGGTCCGTGCTGTTGAAGGAGCCGTAGCCATCGCGGAGGTAGGTCTTGTCGAAGTTGGTGAGGTAAGAGCCGAAATTGATGCCCTTGCCATCCTTGTTCGCATCCTTGACCGAAATCTTGATCGCCATTTGCTCGTTCCTTCCTGTCGGGCGCACGCGCGCATAATACCTGAATTTGATACTCAGCTATTAAATCTGATTTTTTATGTCAAGTTTTTTAAAGCCCCTCTCGGCGTCGATCCAAGGCGGCAGGATTTCTGCCCGTGGCGCGAGATGGAGAGATATTTGCTCCCGCGCCGGTGTTTCAGAAATCCGTTTTGCTGTCTCGCCGGGGACAAGGCTGCGATAATCCGGCAACTTCTCATAAAGGCACCGAACGAATGACTGCTCTTACCGGAAACGGGACCGCGCAGGCCCTGAATGACAAACTCGCCGAACTCGACCTTGCCGGCCGTCTTGCGCTGGTGGCCGGGCTGGGCGGGCGCGCCGTGTTCACCACCAGCCTCGGCATCGAGGACCAGGTGATCACCGCCGCCATCGGCACCGGACGCCTGCCGATCGACGTTTCGACGCTGGAGACCGGCCGGCTCTTCAAGGAGACCGTCGATCTCATCGGCGAGACCGAGGACCAGTACGGCATCACCATCACGCGCTATCATCCCCGTAAGGAGGATATCGACGCCTATGCCGCGCAATACGGCCTCAACGGCTTCTACGAGAGCGTCGAAGCCCGCCACGCCTGTTGTGGCGTGCGCAAGCTGAAGCCGCTTGCGCGCGCACTCGAAGGGGCATCCTTCTGGATCACCGGCCTTCGCCGCGGCCAGTCCGGCAACCGTGCCGACACGCCGTTCGCGGAGTTCGACGCGGAACGGGGCCTGATCAAGATCAACCCGCTGGCGGATTGGGATATCGAGCGCATTAACGCCTATGTGGCCGACAATGCCGTTCCGGTGAACCCGATGCACAAGCGCGGTTATCCCTCGATCGGCTGCGAGCCCTGTACGCGCGCCATCAAGCCGGGCGAACCCGAACGGGCCGGCCGCTGGTGGTGGGAAAACGACGAAAAGCGCGAATGCGGCCTGCACGTTCCCGAATCGGCACTCCCCTCCCTCGAATCGAGCGCCCTTTAAAAAACCATTCGCCTCGACAGGCACAGTTATCCGGAGTTACCCCTTTCATGTCCGATACCCGTCACGAAGCGGAAGCGAAGCACAACGCAACGCCCAAGCCCCCGCTCGATCCGCATCTGAAGGCGCTGGAAAACGAAGCGATCCACATCTTCCGCGAAGTCGCCGCCGAGTTCGAAAGGCCGGTGATGCTCTACTCGATCGGCAAGGATTCCTCGGTTCTCCTGCATCTGGCGCGCAAGGCCTTCTATCCCGGCCGCGTGCCCTTCCCGCTGCTGCACGTCAACACGGGCTGGAAATTCGCCGAGATGATCACCTTCCGCGACAAGATCGTGAAGGACTACGACCTCGACCTGATCGAGCACGTCAATCCGCGCGGCGCGGCTGAGAACGTCACGCCCTTCACCCATGGTTCCGCGCTCTATACGGACATCATGAAGACCGAGGCGCTGCGCCATGCGCTCGACGCCGGCAAGTTCGACGCGGCCTTCGGCGGCGCGCGGCGCGACGAGGAAGCCTCGCGCGCCAAGGAGCGCATCTACTCCTTCCGCACGCCGGACCATCGCTGGGATCCGCGCAACCAGCGCCCGGAACTGTGGAACGTCTATAACGGCATGATCCGCCAGGGCGAAAGCGTGCGCGCCTTCCCGCTGTCCAACTGGACCGAGGTCGACATCTGGCGCTACATCCAGGCCGAAGACATCCCGATCGTACCGCTCTATTTCGCGGAGAAGCGGCCTTACGTGGAGCGCGACGGCATGATGATCCTCGCCGAGGATCCGCGCCTCGAACTCTTGCCCGGCGAAGTCAAGCAGGAAGGCGTCATCCGCTTCCGCACGCTCGGCTGCTTCCCGCTGACCGGGGCGATCCGCTCGCAAGCCACGACGCTCGACGACATCATCACTGAACTGGAGACCGCCACCGTCTCCGAACGTCAGGGCCGCGCGATCGACCGCGACCAGTCCGGCTCCATGGAAAAGAAGAAACGCGAAGGGTATTTCTGAGATGACCGTTTCCGCCACTGCAACCGCCGAAGTGCTTCTCCCCGTAGAAGAGCCGGCCATTGATCAGGTTCGGGCGATCCGCGATTCCCGCCCGCTTCGCCTCATCACCTGCGGCTCGGTCGACGACGGCAAGTCGACGCTGATCGGCCGCCTGCTCTGGGACACCAAGGCCGTCAAGGAAGACCAGGCCGCGACGCTGGAGCGTGATAGTTCCGGCAAGCAGAACGACCTCGGCCTGCCCGATTTCGCCCTGCTGCTCGACGGCCTCCAGGCCGAGCGCGAACAGGGCATCACCATCGACGTCGCCTATCGCTACTTCTCGACGGACCGCCGCTCGTTCATCGTCGCCGACACGCCCGGCCACGAGCAATATACCCGCAACATGGCGACCGGCGCTTCGACGGCCGACCTTGCCGTTCTGCTGGTCGACGCCCGTGCCGGCATCCTCGAACAGACGCGCCGCCACGCGACCATCGCCTCGCTGATGGGCATCCGGCAGTTCGTGCTCGCCGTCAACAAGATCGACCTGACCAACTACGAGCGCGCCCGTTTCGAGCAGATCACGCACGATTTCAAGGAATTCGCGCTGACGCTCGGTGTCAAGCAGATCACCGCCATTCCGATGTCGGCGCTGAAGGGCGAGAACGTCGTCTATGACGGCAGCGCCGCCATGCCCTGGTATGACGGCCCGACGCTGGTCGAGACGCTGGAGAAGGCCACCACCCGCTCGAACCAGACGGTCGGCTTCCGCCTGCCGGTGCAGCGCGTCTCCCGCCCCGGCGAAAGCTTTCGTGGCTATCAGGGCACGGTTGCCGGCGGCTCGGTGAAGCCGGGCGACAGCGTGGTCATCCTGCCCTCCGGCATGGTGGCGAACGTCACCAAGATCGTCACCTTCGACCTCGTGCGCAACGCCGCCGTCGCGGGCGATGCCATCACGCTGGTGCTCGACCGCCAGGTGGACGTTTCGCGCGGCGACATGATCGTCGCCATCGACAGCCAGCCGATGACCGGCCGCGGTTTTGACGCGCAGCTCGTCGCGCTCCAGCCCGAGGGCATCGAACCCGGCAAGCGTTACTGGCTGAAGAGCGGCTCGCGCCGCCAGCGCGTCAGCGTCGATCCGATAAGCCAGCTCGACCTCAAAACCTCGAAGTGGAGTTCGGCCGAAAAGCTTGGCATGAACGCCATCGGCAAGGTGCATCTCACCTTCGACGAACAGGCGATCTTCGACACCTACGAGCAGAACCGCACGACCGGTGCCTTCATCCTGATCGACCCCGACACCAACAACACGGTGGCCGGCGGCATGATCACCGGACGCCGCTCGGAACTCGGCGGCATCCACAAGGACGACCAGCGCGTGCTGCTCTCCCTGCCGGCCGATCTGGCCGAAAAGATCATGGCGACAGAACTCTTCGCGAGCCGCCGTCAGGACGTGGACGTGCGCCACACCAGTGTCGGCCGGGCGGCGGAAATCCTGGCGGATCTCGACGAATAGGGTTTAGCGCAAGACCCCTCATCCCGCTGCCGCGACCTTCTCCCCGCAAGCGGGGAGAAGGAAAGGGAGGCAAGGGTTTCCCGGACATCCATGGCGGCGCGGCATATCCCTTCTTCCCGCTTGCGGGGAGAAGGTGCCGGCAGGTGGATGAGGGACTGCGTCAGCTTCGAGAACAAAAAAGGGGCCGCTACGGCCCCTTTTTCCTGTGTCGTGCGCTCAGAAGAAGAAGTACCAGAGCAGGAGCACGACGAAAAGCGGAACGCCCATCAACCAGAGGATCAAAGCCCGAGCCATCGAAGTTTCCTTTCCCAAACCGTTGTGTTGACCGGGAAATGGCCGAGGCAGCGAATTGTTCCATCAGCGGTTGGTCAGGGACGCCCTCTCTCCCTCGGCGATCAGCGCGCCTGCGTCTCGAGCCGGCCGGCATCCTCGTCGTTCGGTACCTGCGAAAAGTAGTTCGCGATCAGCGCGCCGGAAATATTGTGCCAGACGCTGAAGATGGCGCTCGGAACGGCGGCGACCGGCGAAAAATGCGCGTTGGCAAGCGCTGCGCCAAGGCCGCTGTTCTGCATGCCGACCTCGATGGCGATCGCCTTGCGCTTGGCGACCGAAAGCCCGGACGCGCGCGCGGCTAGGTAGCCGAGCAAATAGCCGATCCCGTTGTGCAGCACGACGACGGCGAAGATCATCAGGCCCGACGAGGCGATTGCCGCCTTGCTGGCGCCGACGACGGCAGCGACGATGAGCACGATGCCGACGACGCTGACGAGCGGCAGGGCCGGAACCGCCGCCTTTACCATGCCGGGCAGCAGCTTCTGCAGCAGGAAGCCGAGCGCGAGCGGCAGGAGAATGACCTTCACGATGCTGATGAACATGGCCATGGCATCCACCGGCAGGAACTGGCTGGCGAAGAGCCAGACGAGGAAAGGCGTGACGATCGGCGCCGCCAGCGTCGTCACGCTGGTGCAGGCGACGCTGAGCGCGACATCACCCTTCGACAGATAGGTCATGACATTGCTGGACGTGCCGCCCGGGCAGCAGCCGACGAGGATGACGCCCGCGGCGACTTCCGGCGACATGGGGATGATCATGGTCAGGATCACGGCGACGATCGGCATGATAAGGAACTGCGCGGCCACGCCGATGCCGACATCCACCGGGCGCCTGGCGACTTCCTTGAAGTCATCCAGCGACAGCGTCAGGCCCATGCCGAACATGATGATTCCAAGCAGGGTGACGATATAGGGCGTCAGTTGCTTGAACGTATCGGGAAGGACGAAGCCGAGCACGGCGAAAAGAATGACCCAGAGGGCAAAGGTCTTTCCGACAAAGGCGGAAAGAGAGGCGATGGCTTTCACGGTTTTACTCCACGAATTGTTCTTCCGCTCGCCCTACGCCTCGGGGACGAATGTTTCAACCCGCTAAATTTACCGAAAATTACGCCTTCTCTCCACTTCCCGACCGATTCATCTCTCCCGGAATGCCTTGGCGAAATAGTCGGCGAGCGGCTTCACCAGATATTCCAGCGGCGAGCGCTCGGAGGTCTGAATGAAGGTTTCCACCGGCATGCCCGGCATGACGTGCTTGTCGCCGAGCTTGGCCATCTCGCCGCTGTCCGGCTTGATCTCCGCCTTGTAGTAGGTGGCGCCGGTGCGCTGGTCGGCGAGCACGTCGGCGGCGACCTTCGTCACATGGCCGAAGATTTCCGGCGTCGAGCGGTGATCGAAGGCGGCGAAGCGGATATGCGCCTTCTGGCCGATATGGACCTGATCGATCTGCGTCGGCGAGATCTGCGTGGTGATGATGAGGTCCTGCTCCTGCGGGATGATGTAGAGCAGCGGGTCGGCCGGGCGGATGACCGAGCGCAGCGCGTGGACCTGCATGCCGAGCACGACGCCGGCCATCGGCGCGGTGATGTCCATGCGGCTCAGCGTCTCCAGCTTGGCGTTGCGGTTTTCCTTGAGCTCGGCGACCTTCGCCTCGATCTCGCGCAGCGCTGTCGTCGCTTCCTCGCGCACCGTCGAATGGATGTTGAGGATGGCGATCTCGATCTCGGCAACGCGGCCGGCATTTTCCGCGATATTGGCGCGGGCCTGGCTGATCGTGCCGAGGATTTCCGCCTCTTCCCGCTGCAGCGCCAGCACGCGGCTGGCATTGGTCAGCGACTGGGCGAGCAGCTTGTTCTGGGCCTCCAGCTCCTTGCCGATCAGGCCGAGCTGGGTTTCCAGCGCCTTGATGCGGCTTTCCAGGCCCTCGTTCTGCTTGGCGATCTGCGCCTTCTTCTCCTGAAGCTGGCCGGCCTGCTTGCCGCGCGTTTCGGCGCGGGCAGCCATCAGCCGCTTCTGGCCGGCGACGATTTCAGCCGCCTCCGGATCGGTGGCAACGGCCTTGAGCAGTTCGGGATCGAAGCTGATCTCGGTCTTCTCGTCCTGCTCCGCCTGCAGGCGCGCCGCCGTGCCGAGCAGGCTGAAGAGCTGGCCTTCGATGACGGCAAGCTCGGAGCGGTCGAAGGTGTCGTCGAGGCGCATCAGCACGTCGCCCGCCTTCACGGCATCACCTTCCTTGACGCGGATATCGCCGACCACGCCGCCCGTCAGGTGCTGCACGATCTGGCGGTTGCTGGCGACCTCGATGATGCCGCCGGCGACGACCGCGCCGTTGATGCGCGTCAGCGCGGCCCAGGCGCCCATGCCGCCGAGCAGCACGAAGACCGTCGCATAGCCGGCGATCGCGTAACCGCGGCTGGTCCACTTCTTGTCCTTGGCACCCGTTTCCCGAACCATGGCTTCAAAACCCTTACTTGTTGCTGCCGCCGGTGCCGGCGACGACCTGCGTGTGGTTGCGCAGATGCGCCCGCAACACGTCGTCGCGCGGGCCGAAGGCCAGGCGCTGGCCGTTTTCCATGATGAGGATGAGCTCGCACTCCTCGATCGCCGCCGGGCGATGCGCCATGATGACGACGGACTTGCCCTCCGCCTTCATGTTGCGGATGGCAAGGTTGAGCGCCATCGAGCCCTCGGCATCGAGATTGGAATTCGGCTCGTCGAGCACGACCAGCACCGGATCGCCATAGAGCGCGCGGGCGAGGCCGACGCGCTGCTTCTGGCCACCGGAAAGACGTCCGCCCATAGCCGGCAGCTTGGTATCGTAGCCGTCGGGCAGGCGCAGGATCATGTCGTGCGCACCGGCCTTCCTGGCCGCCTCCACCACCTTGACCGGATCGGGATCGAGCGCCATGCGCGCGATGTTTTCCGCCACCGTCCCTTCGAACAGCACGACATCCTGCGGCAGGTAGCCGACATGGTCGGCAAGGCCATCCGTGCCGTACTGTTCCAGCGAGGCGCCGTCGAGGCGCACCTTGCCGGCGGCCGGCGGCCAGATGCCGGTCAGCACGCGGGCGAGCGTCGACTTGCCGGAGGCGCTCTGGCCGATGACGCCGAGCGCCTGGCCCGGATGCAGCTCCAGGTTCAGCATGCGGAGCGTTGCGACCTGCTCGCCGGGCGGCACGACCGTTACCTGCTCGACCTCGAGGACGGCGCGCGGCTTCGGCAGCGCGGTGCGCGCGTCTTCCTCCGGCACGCGCGCGAGCAGCTGGGAAAGGTTGCGCCAGCCCTGCATGGCACGCTGGATGAGCGACCACTGGCCAATCGCACCCTCGATGGGTGCCAGTGCCCGCCCGATGATGATGGAACTTGCGATCATCGCGCCGGCAGTGATCTCGTTCTGCAGCACCAGATAGGCGCCGAGCGCGAGGATCGCCGACTGCAGGAAGACGCGGAAGGTCTTCGAGCTGATGGAATAAAAGCCGTTGCTGTCCGAATAGCGGATGTTGGCCTCGAGCGCCTTGTCGCGCAGGAGCTGCCAGCGGCCGGCCACCGCGCGGCGCATGCCGAGGGCGCGCACCGTGTCGCTCTCTTTCTGCAGCGTCTGGGTCATCTCGTCGCTGAGCCGGCCGGCGATCATCGCCCGCTCCTGGTCTTCCTTCGTGCCGTTCTGGTTGAGCCAGGTGAGCCCGACGAGAATGAGGCCGCCGACGACGCCGAGCATGCCCATCCAGGGATGGAAGGTGAAGATGACGAAGAGGAAGAAAGGCGTCCACGGAATGTCGAAGACCGTAAAGAGCGCGGGCGAGGAGAGCACCTTCTGGATCGAATCGAGATCGCGCATGCCGGTGACGGTGGAAATGCCCTGGGCGTGCAGGTTCGTGCGGTCGAGCACGGCGTTGAAGACGCGCTTGTCGAAGCGGGCCTGGAAGCGGGCGCCGATGCGCGCGGCGACGCGGCTGCGGATATGGTCGAGCACGCCCATGACGAGATAGAGGCCGATGATCAGCCCCGTCAGCGCCACCAGCGTCGCTTCCGAGCGGGAGGAGAGCACCCGGTCGTAGATCTGCAGCATGAAGAGCGGCCCGGTCAGCACGAGCAGGTTCACGAAGAAGCTGAAGAGCCCTATGGCAAGGAAGCCCGCAGCGCTCGACTTCAGCGCGGCTCTGAGTTCCTCTACACCGGCCTTGCCCGATGGACGCATGACAATGTCTCTTTAAAGATCGACGCCGGAGGCTGGCCGATGGGACGACCATCATCCGGGCGGCGAAGGGCCACTCGACCGCTCCGCCGCGACAGGCCGGATGCGGGGGCCGCCCGCATCCTTGCGCGCGTCCTCGTTTGAAGACGGTATAGGGCCCGATTTATTCGCAAATCAACAGAATTCCGATGAAATGATCAAAACATAACCTGAACGGTCACGTTTCCTTGTTCCGTGTCGGCTCGTCCTGCGCATCGCTGCCAATCTCGATCTTGGCGAGAATGAAGAGAACGACGAAACACGCAACGGTCGCAACGACCGCCACGAACCAGTAGCCGAGGCCAACCGAAAGCCCGACGACACCGGCAAGCCACATGCCCGCCCCCGTCGTCAGCCCCCTCACCTCGCCCCGTGAAAACACGATCATGCCCGCGGCCAGGAAGGCGACGCCCGAGGTGACGGCCTCGATGACGCGCAGCGGATCGATGCGCACCTGATCATCGGAAAAACCCGTCATGTGCACGCTTTCGATGGAGAGGATGGCGAAGACGCACGCGGCCAGCGCCACGAGGATATGGGTGCGCAGCCCCGCGGCGTGGGCGCGGTATTCCCGCTCCGCCCCGATCACCGCACCGAGCAGGATCGCCCCCGTCAGGCGGGCGAGGAGCACGGGATAGGGCACCGCTGTGCGCGGAAAGAGGTCGGCGATGATCTGTTCCATGGCGCGCAAACGCAAAAACCGAGCGCCGGTTCCCACCATCCACATGCCCGGAACAAAAAATTCCCGGCCTTCCGGCACTTTCCCCAACAGTGCGAATTTTTTTGATATTTTGCGCTTGTCGAAACGAAAAGCCTGTTCTATAGAGGCGCCGCTGGTCACGGAGTGTAGCGCAGTCTGGTAGCGCACCACGTTCGGGACGTGGGGGTCGAGTGTTCGAATCACTCCACTCCGACCAGCTCGAACCCCTGAAATTCAGGCGGTTCTGACATTCTCCCGAATCCCAAAAAAAAATCCTCCTAAGCCCAGCAGACCGGTCGCAGCATCCCGCGCGGCTTTGCGATCTTCATCAAGATAGGATAACGGTCCGGCTTCGCGAACATTGCCCGGATTCACCGTCGAGGAAGACCATGGCCAAGAAACCCAAGCTCGAGCATTCCGAACTGTCCGGCGAATATACCGAGGACGGCGTCACGGTCCTCGTCGACATCTTCCGCCCGGCCGGAACGCAAGAGGACTGGAAGCTGGAGGTCGTCACGGAGAAGGAAGATCTCTTCGAATGGGACGAGCCCTTCGCCACGGACCGGGAAGCCTTCGACGAATTTCTCGCGACCGTCGCCCGCGACGGCATCCAGTCGTTCCTCGAAGACGACGACGTGCCGACGACGCATTGACGGCAGCCGGCCAACCGCACCCTCCCCAGCGCCGAAAACACCCCACCGCGGTTGCGGGCGGGGCTTTTCCGGCGACGGGCAGGCAAGGCGGGCACGAAAAGCGCACATACGACCAAATTTGTTCTTCCGCTCGTGAATAAGGCTTCTTGCATGAACGTCTTGCCGCCATAAGATGCCATGGACTCACGGCGGGGGCCGATCCGAAGCTGCAACGATGCACGCCGGCGGTGACGATACGCGCCCGAAAACGACAACACACGAACTCTGCTTGAAGGAGTACAGCAATGACGGGAACGGGCAAACTCACCAAGACAGTCACCGCGACGGGATCACAATTCGTCGATTCCGTTCTCAGCGGCTTCGCCTGGGGCGGCACCGGCGTCACCTATGCCTTCCCCACATCGACGAGCAGCTACTCCTATAGCGGCGAGCCCGACAACAATTTCGGGGCCGTCTCGGCCATGCAGAAGAACGCCGCACTCTTCATCATGGAGAAGAGCTTCGGGGGCGGTGCGAATGACGGTTTCTCCGTCGAAGGGTTCACCAACCTGAATTTTTCTGCCGGCACGACCAGCACCGCGATCTTGCGCTTCGCCCAGTCGGACGATGCCAAACCGACCGCCCACGCCTACTACCCGGACACCGGCGCCACCGGCGGCGACATCTGGTTCAGCACGGAATATGCCGGCACCATCAACGATTACCGCACGCCGAAGGCCGGCAACTACGCCTGGCACACGCTCGTCCACGAACTCGGCCATGCGCTCGGCCTGAAGCATGCCCATGAAACCGATACGTTCGGTGCGATCCAGAGCGAATGGAACAGTCCCGAATACTCGGTGATGACCTACAACTCCTTCGTCGGCGACAATGCCAGCGGCTATCAGTACGAAGAGTTCGGCGGTCCGCAGACCTTCATGATGGCCGATATCTACGCGCTGCAGCACATGTATGGCGCGGACTACACGACGAACAAGGGTGCGACCGTCTACAAGTGGAAGCCGGGCAGCGGCGATACCTTCGTCAACGGCAAGGTCGCCATCGATGCCGGCGGCGACCGCATCTTCGCCACGGTCTGGGATGGCGGCGGCACCGACACCTACGACCTCAGCGCCTACAAGACGGGCGTCGAGATCGATCTGCGTCCTGGCGCCTATTCCATGTTCAGCAAGACCCAGCTCGGCTATCTCGGCGGCGGGCCGAACGACGGCTATGCCCGCGGCAACATCTTCAACGCGCTGCTCTTCAACGGCGACCTGCGTTCGCTCATCGAGAACGCCAAGGGCGGCTCGGGCAACGACACGATCCTCGGCAACCAGGGCAAGAACTACCTGATCGGCAATGGCGGCAGCGACACGCTCAAGGGCGCGGCCGGCAATGACAAGCTTGCCGGCGGCACGGGCAACGACACGCTGACCGGCGGCAAGGGCTCGGACATCTTCATCTTCAAGAAGGGTTACGGCCGCGACACGATCACCGACTTCAAGAACAATGTCGACGATATCGACCTGCGCTCCTACAATTTCTCCAGCGTCAACAAGGTGCTGGCCAAGGCCGATCAGGTCGGCAGCGACGTGCATATCGAGCTCGGCGGCAACGACGTCCTGATCCTCAAGAAGTTCAGCCTCAGCAATCTCGACAAGGGCGACTTCCTTCTGTGACACCCGCTGCGCGGGGGCCCGGTGCGCGGGGGCCCGGTGCGAAACCGCCGGGTCCTCTTCGCAGGCGGTTGCCGCCGCACCGCAAACTGTTGCAAATCCGCACGTTTGAGACGTCTTCGCTGGGGACGACGGCAAAGTTGGCGCGGCGGCGATTCCCCTTTTCGGCGCGCTGCGCTATGGCGGTGCCAGGCTCACATTCGCGGCCGCACCAAAGCCCCAAGGAAATGGCACCCATGAACTCCCGCATTGCAATTCTGGCAGGCGTCGCGCTTGCCCTCGCCGGATGCACCACCGTCTCCGTCGCGTCCAACCCGTTGCAGGCCCGCTGGAACGGCAAGACCGCCGGCAGCTTCTTCGCGGCCTATGGCCCGCCGATCTCCGACACGGCCGGCGCGGGCGGCACGACGCTCTACAAGTGGCGCGGCGGCTTCGTGAAGGGCAAGTCCTGCACCGTGGAGCTGGCGGTGAGCGAGGCCTACCGGATCAACACCATCCGCGCCGTCGGCGACCGCGTCGATCCGAAGGGCGGCCCGACCCATTGCGAGAAGGTTCTCGACGCGGCGTCGTAAGCGGCGGCCCGACCAACCCTCTCCAAGGCCGCGCGAAAACGCGGCCTTTTTCTTGGAGCACACCATGGACGAAGACCGCCTCTACCACGACCCGGAGCTTGCCGATTTCTACGACCTGGAAAACGGCTGGGAGCGTTCGCCGGATTTCGCCTGTTGCAAAACACTGGCGGAAGGGGCGGCGAGCGTGCTGGATCTTGGCTGCGGCACGGGCGCGCTTGCCGTTGCACTCGCCGGCGGCCGCACGGTGGTCGGTGTCGATCCGGCCCCGGCCATGCTCGCCATCGCCCGCGGAAAGCCTGGTGCCGAAGGCGTCGACTTCGTCGAGGGCGACGCACGTACGCTGCGGCTCGGCCGCCGCTTCGCGCTGGTCGTGCTGACCGGCCATGCCTTCCAGGTCTTCCTGACGCGGGAAGATCGCGCCGCGGTCCTCGCGACCATCGCCGCGCATCTAGCGCCCGACGGCCGCTTCGTCTTCGACAGCCGCAACCCCGCCTGCCGGGAATGGGAGGAGTGGGGGCCGGAGGCGTCGATGCGCCTCGTCGATCATCCCCGCTTCGGTCCCGTCGCCGCCTGGAACGACGTCGCCCACGATGCCGCGACGGGCATCGTCACCTACGGCACCCACTACGAGATCCGCGCCACCCGAAAACGCCTCTCCGCCGCCTCCCGCATCGCCTTTCCCGAAAAGGCGGAGCTGGAGACGCTTATCGCCGGGGCAGGCCTTCGCGTGGAGCGCTGGCTCGGGGACTGGGAAGGAAACGACTGGCAGCCGGACGCACCGGAACTGATCCCGCTGGGCGGGCTTGCCTAGGCATCTTCGGTGAACATGGGTTCACCGGCAACGCTCTAGCCACCGTTCAGGGCGGGATGACGGGCTGTGGGCGTTCGGAAGGCCGACGCGCGTGCCTGACAACGACGGCGCCCTGCGTGGGACATGCGATGCAGGCGGCCTGTTCAAGACACCCGCCAGGCTTTGCCGGCGGGTGTCTGCTTTCGATCAGTCCAGCAGATCGGCAGGCACCTTGCCGCCGTTTTCGGCGAGGGCCTTCAGCAAGGCCTTGTGCAGCCAGATGTTCATGCTGGCGGAATCGTTCTTGTCGCCGGTATAGCCGAGCTCGTCGGCCAGCTCCTTGCGCTCCTTGAGGCTGGCATCCATGCCGAGGGCCTTCATCATGTCAACGATGGAGCGGCGCCAGTCGAGCTTCTGGCCATTTTTGGCAACGGCCGCGTCGAGGACCGCGGCGACGTCCACCGGCTGGCTCGGCGTGGCGACGGCGGGCTGGCTTCCGGTCGTTTTCGCCACCGTTTCGCTGCCGGCCGCCGGCGTGGCGGAAACATCCGCGGTTGCCGGCTTCACGGCTTCGGCCGTGATGGTTTCCGCCGGCTTTTCCTCTGCCTTGCCGAAAAGCTTTTCCTTGATGGAACTGAAGATACCCATGTCTTGCTCCCTGTTGATCTCTACCGGCTCTGACTCGGCAAGACCAACATAGAGGCGCCGCTCTTCATTTCAATGAAAGCTGCGCATGGAGAGGGAGAAACGATGCGGGTCGCCGGCCTGGCTATCACCAGTCCTGCAGCGCAGATGAATCCATGGGGAAAGCCGTGGCTGGGGCGCCAGGATTCGAACCTGGGAATGCCGGTACCAAAAACCGGTGCCTTACCGCTTGGCGACGCCCCAACACGGCGCAAGCCTGATAGCAAAGGCGGGCGGCATGGACAATGCTTAACTTCCGGTTCGGGGTGATTATTCTCCGGGCGGTACGTGCGAATGGCGACGAACTGCCGCTTGGTGCTTGGCAGGGGCGCGAGGCGGCGATAGGGTCCGGTCGAACGATCGCCTTTCGGCGGGCGTCCGGCACCGGCCGGGCTCTCCCCGCCCTGCCCTTTCCCGTGAGGAGCCCGCCATGCCCCAGTTCCGCGCCCGCCCGCCGGCCGTACCCACCGTTCTCCTCGACGATGCCGTCGTGCGTGTCACGCGCTGGGATTTCGAACCGGGCGCCGATACCGGCCATCATGTGCACGGGCTCGGTTATGTCGTCGTGCCGATGACCGATTGCGACTTCCTGATCGAGGAGGAGACCGGCGACCGGCGGGTGCACACCAAGACGGGCGCCGTCTACCGGCGCGAGGCGGGCGTGGCACACAATGTCGTCAATGGCGGCGACGCGCCGATGAGCTTCATCGAGATCGAATACAAGTGACGACGGCAAGCGACACTGGCCGGGAAGCGCCGCGGTTCGACCTCGAATTCAAGCCCGCCCATGGCGAGGCCGTGCCCGTGGCGACGCGCGTGCAGCGCATCACCGTCAACAATCCGGGCCCCTTCACCTTCCACGGCACCAACAGCTACATCGTCGGCGACCGCTCGGTGGCGGTGATCGACCCCGGCCCCGAGGACGAAGCGCATTTTGCGGCGCTGATGCGGGCACTCGCCGGGCGCGACGTGACCCACATCGCCGTCAGCCATACGCACCGCGACCACTCGCCGCTCGCCCGCCGGCTGAAGGCGGAGACGGGCGCGATCATCGTCGCGGAAGGGCCGCACCGCGCCGCACGGCCGCTGCATGCCGGCGAGAGCAATCCCTTTGCGGAAAGCGCGGACGTGGACTTCGTGCCCGATATCGCGCTTGGCCATGGCGAGAGCGTGGCGGGCGACGGCTGGGCGCTGACGGCACTGCTCACCCCCGGCCATACCGCCAACCATGCCGCCTTCGCGCTCGACGGGCCCGATGGCATCGTTTTTTCCGCCGACCATGTCATGGCCTGGGCGACCACCATCGTGGCGCCGCCGGATGGCGCCATGGCGGACTACATGGCCTCCCTCGAACGGCTTCTGGAGCGCGACGACCGGCTCTACCTGCCCGGCCATGGCGGCCCCGTCACCGAGCCGGCGGCCTTCCTGCGTGGGCTGAGGACCCACCGGCGCATGCGCGAGCGGGCCGTGCGCGAGCGTGTGCGCGCCGGCGACCGGCTGATTGCGGACATGGTGAAGGTGATCTACCGCGAAACCGATCCGCGCCTGCATGGCGCGGCGGCTCTTTCCGTGCTGGCGCATCTAGAGGACCTCGTCGCGCGCGGCGAGGTGGTCACGGAAGGCCCGCCTGCGCTGAAGGGGCTCTATTTCCCCGCCCCCGGCCTCTGAGGTTTTCGACACAGCGGCGGATCGAAGGGCCTCAGTCGCCGGCAATGCCCAGGAGCTCGGCGTCGAGCGCCTTCAGGTAGCCTTCGACCAATTCCGCGCCAATGCCGAGATCGTGCGGGCCGTAACGCGATGCGGCGCGCATGTCGACAAGCGTCGTCTCCGCCTCCTCGCGCAGGCGGATGACAAGATCGAAGCGGAAGCCGAAGACCGGCGAGCGCCACTCCCCCTGCAAGAGAACGTCGCCGGGGCCGCCGATGCGGGGAAGAAGCGGCGTATCCAGCGGGCGCGCCTCGGGGATCGGCACGTCACCCAGCGCTTCCTGGCTCTTGGCCACCTTGGCCGGATCGACGACGAGGTCTTCGAGGTCGGCGAGGATGTTGTCGAGCCCGTCCTCGGCGGTAATGGTAATGCCATAGGCGGCGGCGACCTTGCGCACCCCCTGGTAGACACGGTCGAGCGCGCCGTCGTAACGGCGGCCCGAAAGGCCGGGATAGGCCTCGAGCTGCACCGCGCGGTCGCGCGGGCCGACCGGGCCGATGCGCGGCAGCCAGTCCTGCTCGGCGGCGGGCTCGGCAAGCCAGGGCGGGGCGGCGGCCGTATCCGTCGTCACGTCGTAGAGCGCCGGCTTGTAAAAATAGGCATAGGCGGCAGCACCGGTGAAACCGAGCGGCAGCAGGCAGAGCAGCAGCGCCATCAGCGCCGCCTTGCCGCCGCGCGCGCCGACATGCCAGAGCCGCGCGAGACCGATCGCCGCCAGCAGCATGGCAAGGACGGCCATGGCGGCGGAAAAGCCGGCCAGCGCCAGGAAGTGCGGCGTGGTGAGCGGGCCGAAACGATGCGACAGCACGACGGCGACGAACAGCAGACAGGAAAACAGCGCCATGCGCCGCGCCCAGTGCGCCGCATGCGAAACGGGCCGTTCGTACTGGATCGTGATTGCCATGGCCTCACCGGATGCGCGCGCGGCGCTCGCTGCCGCGTCCTTTTCCTACTGCAAATTTGCCGAAACCGGAATCGATTTAAGACATTGCGGCGTACCGTTCAGGTTCTACGGAAACCTGAAGCACCGCCCACCGCGCCATGCGACCTCCTGGCCGGGGACAACATGCGGCAGAGCGGCAAAAATCCTTGCGTGCCGCAAATTCGCCACGCTCGTTAACGACGGTTTACGAACGGGGGTAGACCAAGGAGCAAGATGATGTTGCCGACGCAGACGGCCGCCGACACCGCTATCACCGCGCCCACGGGCGAACCCGCCCTCCCCCTGGAGCTTCTGGAGCTCGAACTGTCGCTCGACGGCTTTTCCGGCGACGAGGCTGGCTTTGCCGAGGCCGTGCGCACCGCCGCCGGCCAACTGGGCGGTGACTTCCTTTTCGACCTGCCCGCCTCCGGCCTTGCCGAGGATTGCCGGCGCATCGCCGCGCTGCGCGTGCCGCAGGGCGAGGGTGGCGCGCTCGCCGTGGTCTTCGCGCTGCTCGATGCGGAGGGGACCGCCATTCGCGTGGAGGCGCCCGACGAGACGACGAAGGACCTCAAGCGATTCGCCGATGCCTTCGTGGACGTGCTGCAACGCATCTAGGTACAAGGCCGCGACCGGGTCGCCACTGCGCTTCGGGATCCTGACTGCACGACTGCCATTGCCGCAAGGCGGCTGCACCCTCGCGCACGGCCGGCTTGGGGACGGCCCCGGCGCCCTCCGCCCGGGTGGAGATTGCCGGAAGCCCTTGCCGCGGCGCGCCGACGGGCCTATCCATGGCGCGCAACAGTTCGCCGGAGCCCGCATGCCCAAGATGCTTCTTCGTTTCGCCGCCCTCGCCGCCACCGCCCTTTTCCTCGCCGGCTGCCAGACGGCTGCCGAAGTGCGCGCCAATGACGAGGCCAAGTGCCGGTCCTACGGTTTTCGCCCGGGCACGGACGCCTTTGCCGAATGCCTGCAGCGTATCGAGCTCGACCGGCGCGCGGACTTCCGCGCGGCGCGCCTGCAATCTCCGATGTGGGATCGGCCGACCTATATCTATGTGCCCGTTCGGCGGCGCTAGAGCCTTTCCAGCCGAAGCGAGACACAGCACAGCGGTCGTCAGGCCTTGCCGTTGAACGCCGCCTGCGCTGCGGCAAGCCGGGCGATCGGCACGCGGAAGGGCGAACAGGAGACATAGTCGAGCCCGGCCTCCTCGCAGAAATGGATCGAGGCCGGGTCGCCGCCATGCTCACCGCAGATGCCGAGCTTCAGGTCGTTGCGCGTGCTCCGGCCGCGCTCGGCGGCGATGCGGATGAGCTCGCCCACCCCGTCGAAGTCAAGCTGCACGAACGGGTCCTGCTCGACGATGCCCTTCTGGATATAGGTCGACAGGAACGCCGAGGCGTCGTCGCGTGAAATGCCGAAGGTCGTCTGCGTCAGGTCGTTGGTGCCGAAGGAGAAGAACTCGGCCGATTCGGCGATGACATGGGCGCGAAGGGCGGCGCGCGGCAGCTCGATCATCGTCCCGACGAGATAGTCGATGGCGACGCCGGTTTCCGCGATCACCGCCTTGGCGACCGCCTCGATGCGGGCCTTGACGTAATCCAGCTCCGCCTTGAGGCCGACGAGCGGCACCATGATCTCCGGCTCGACGGCCGCACCGGTCGTCTTGGCCGCCTCCGCGGCGGCCTCGAAGATGGCGCGCGCCTGCATCTCGGCGATTTCCGGATAGGAGATGGCGAGGCGGCAGCCGCGGTGGCCGAGCATGGGATTGAACTCGTGCAGCGTATCGACGCGCCGGCGCAGCGCCGCCTCCTCGATGGCAAGGGCGGTCGCCACTTCGGCGATCTCCTCGTCGCTCTTCGGCAGGAACTCGTGCAACGGCGGATCGAGCAGGCGGATCGTCACCGGCAGACCGTGCATGATCTCGAACAGTTCGGCGAAATCGGAGCGCTGCATGGGCAGGAGTTTCGCCAGCGAGGCGCGGCGACCGGCTTCATCCTCGGCGAGAATCATCTCGCGCATCACATTGATGCGGCTGCCTTCGAAGAACATGTGCTCGGTGCGGCAGAGGCCGATGCCCTCCGCGCCGAAGGAGCGCGCCGCGCGGGCATCCGCCGGCGTCTCGGCATTGGTGCGCACCTTCATGCGGCGCGTGCGGTCGGCCCACTCCATGATGCGGCCGAAATCGCCCGACAGTTCCGGCTGGAGCATGGGGATCTCGCCCTTCAGCACCTGGCCGGAGGAGCCATCGATGGTGATGACGTCGCCCTTCTTCAGCGTCACGCCATGGGCGACGAGAAGCTCGTTGCGCAGATCGACGCGCAGCGTGCCCGCGCCGGACACGCACGGCGTGCCCATGCCGCGGGCGACGACGGCCGCATGGCTGGTCATACCGCCGCGGGTGGTGAGGATGCCTTCGGCGGCATGCATGCCGTGAATGTCTTCCGGGCTCGTCTCGATGCGCACGAGAATGACCCTGCGGCCCTCCTCCTGCGCCGCGACGGCGTCTTCCGAGGTGAAGACGATCGCGCCGGTCGCCGCGCCCGGCGAAGCCGGCAGGCCGGAGCCGATGACGTCGCGCCGTGCGCGCGGATCGATGGTCGGGTGCAGAAGCTGGTCGAGCGAGGCGGGATCGATGCGCGCGACGGCTTCGCCCTCGCTGATCAGGCCTTCCGTCGCCATGTCGACGGCGATCTTCAGCGCGGCCTTGGCCGTGCGCTTGCCCGAGCGGGTCTGCAGCATCCAGAGCTTGCCGCGCTCGATGGTGAATTCGAGGTCCTGCATGTCGCGGTAATGCCGCTCCAGCCGGTCGCAGATGCCGCGGAACTCGGCAAAGGCCTCCGGCATCAGCTTTTCAAGCGACGGACGGTCGGAGCCGGAGGCGATGCGCGCCTCCTCGGTGATGTTCTGCGGCGTGCGGATGCCGGCGACGACATCCTCGCCCTGGGCATTGACGAGGAATTCGCCGTAGAGCTTGTTCTCGCCCGTCGAGGGGTTGCGCGTGAAGGCGACGCCCGTGGCGGAGGAATTGCCGAGATTGCCGAAGACCATGGCCTGAACATTCACGGCCGTGCCCCAGACGGCGGGAATGTTGTGCAGCGTGCGATAGGTCACCGCGCGCGCGTTCATCCAGCTCGCGAAGACGGCGCCGATCGCGCCCCAAAGCTGGACTTCAGGATCCTGCGGGAACGCTTCGCCCAGCTCCTCCTCGATCGTCTCCTTGTAGCGGGCGATAACGTGCTGCCATTCGACGGCCGAGAGCTCGGTATCCTGCTCGTGCCCGAGCCGGCCCTTCTCGTCCTCCAGGATCTCCTCGAAGACCTCGTGGTCGAGCCCCATGACGACGTCGCCATACATCTGGATGAAGCGGCGGTAGCTGTCCCAGGCAAAACGCGCATCGCCGGCATCATGGCCAAGCGCCTCCACCGTGCGGTCGTTGAGACCGAGGTTAAGGACCGTGTCCATCATGCCCGGCATGGAGGCGCGCGCACCGGAGCGCACGGAAAGCAGCAACGGCTTCGTCATGTCGCCGAAGAGGCGGCCGGTGATGCCCTCCATCTGGCGAAGCGCAGTGCGGACCTGGTCCTTCAGATCGTCCGGCAGCCGGCGGCCGTTGTCGTAATAGTGGTTGCAGGCGGAGGTGACGATGGTGAGCCCGGGCGGCACCGGCAGGCCGAGATTGCACATTTCGGCGAGGTTCGCGCCCTTGCCGCCGAGCGTGTTGCGATCGCCCGCGCTGCCTTCGGCGCGGCCTCCCCCAAAGGTATAGACCCACTTGTTCATGCACGCCTCCCCATATGCGTCCTGACAATCTACATGAACTGCATCTTGTTGAAAACGCGGCATGACGCGTTTTTTGTTGCAACGCATCAAATTTGCGACGGCAATGCAACATTACGAGAGCCAAATAAAAGCCGTGCCCCAGCGGGAACACGGCTTGAGCAATTCCAACAAAGAGCGGGGCGCCTTTGCCGGAACTGCGGCGAAAGAACTGCGGGAGTGTTTTCGCATCTCGAAGACGGCGGACAAGCCCCGGTGAAAAAACGGCTTCAATTCCCCTCGATGGAAAGCCCCTGCTGGTCCAGACGGATCTCGACGCCGTCAGGCTTCTTCTCCTGCTGCCAGGCATAATAGGAAAACCCGGCCACCACGACGACGAGGGCGCCGATGATCATGTAAAGTGCGTCTCTGCTCACGTTTGATCCCCAATTGCACAAGATCCTGCGGGAACGGCAGGCGCTGTTCAATGCATGAGAGGGGTGTTTGTTCCGCTGCGTCACCGTCCAAAAAGAGGAACGGCTACGACGCCTCGCGCAGCTGCTCGGCCGTCTGCAGGTCGACGGAGACGAGCTGGGAGACGCCCTGTTCGGCCATGGTGACGCCGAAGAGGCGGTTCATGCGGGCCATGGTGATGGGATTGTGCGTGATGATGACGAAACGGGTCTCGGTGGAGGCCGCCATCTCGTCCATGAGGTTGCAGTAGCGCTCGACATTGTGGTCGTCGAGCGGGGCGTCCACCTCGTCGAGCACGCAGATCGGCGCCGGATTGGTGAGGAAGACGGCGAAGATCAGGGCCATGGCCGTCAGCGCCTGCTCACCGCCGGAGAGCAGCGTCATGGTCTGCGGCTTCTTGCCCGGCGGGCGGGCGAGGATTTCGAGGCCGGCATCGAGCGGGTCGTCGCTCTCGATGAGCTGAAGCTCGGCCGTGCCGCCGCCGAAGAGATGAGTGAAGAGGCGCTGGAACTGCACGTTGACCACGTCGAAGGCGGCCAAAAGCCGCTCGCGGCCTTCGCGGTTGAGGCTCTGGATCGCCGAGCGCAGCTTGCGGATCGCCTCGATGATGTCCTCGCGTTCGGCGACGAGCGCCTCGAGCTTTTCGGTCAGCTCCCGCTGCTCCTCCTCGGCACGCAGGTTCACCGCGCCGAGCCGTTCGCGCTCCATCTTCAGGCGATCGAGATCCCGTTCGCGCTCGCGCGGATCGGGCAGCGGGCTGCCGGCGGGATGGCCGGTCAGCCGCAGGGCCTCGTGCGGGGCGCAGTTCAGCGCCTCGCGGATGCGCGCCTCGCCCTCGACGCGGCGCTCGCGGGCGGAGACGAGGCGTTCTTCCGTACGGCCCCGGATCTCGCGGGATTCGGCAAGCTGCGAGAGCGCGGTGGCGGCCGTGCGGTCGGCCTCGCGCTGGCGGTTTTCCGCCTCCTGCAGGGCATCGGCGGCCTCGCGGCGGGCAGCCTCGGCATTGCTGAGGCCGGTCAGGAGTTCGCGGCGCTTGTCCTCGATCTCGTCGGGCGCCTCGGCCAGCTCCTCCATCTCCTCATGCGCCTCGGCTTCGCGCTCGCGCAGGGTGGCGATATGGTTCTCGGCATTGGCGGCGCGGCTCCGCCATGTCTCGCGCTCGGCAGAGATCGACATCAGGCGCCGGCGGCGATCGGCCATTTCGCGGGCAAGCCCGTCATGGCCGGCGCGCGCTTCGGCCAGCGTCGCCCGGTCGGTCGCGACATCCATCGTGTGGGCGCGAAGGCGCAGGTCGAGATCGGCAAGATCGGGCGCCTCCTCCAGCGCCGCACGGGCATCCTCCAGCGAGACGGCGGCCTCTTCCACCTGTGCCTCGATCTGCGCGCCGGTTTCGAAGAGCACCGCCCTGCGGCGGATGAGATCACCGGAGGCCCGTTCGGCCGCCTCCAGCCCCTCGCGTGCCTCGGCAAGGGCGCGGGTGGCGGTGCGCTGGGCCTCGCGCGCCTGCTGCTGGCGCTGCGTTTCGGCACGGATGGTCTCGCCGGCACGCGAAAGGTCGGCTTCCGCACCGCCGAGCGCGGCGCGCGCGTCTTCCATCTCGGCTTCGAGCTCGGCAAGGCGGTTCTTCTGTTCGAGGCGGAGCGCGGCGGCGCTCGGCGCATCGGCACCGGTGACATGGCCGTCCCAGCGGAAGACCGCGCCCTCGCGGGTGACGAGCCGCTGGCCGGCCTTGAGCTGCGGCAACAGGGACAGCCCCTCCTCCGCGCTGCCGGCAATACCGATCTGGGAAAGGCGGCGGCCCAGCACGTCGGGCGCACGGACATGATCGATCAGCGCCGGCACGCCCTTCGGCAGGGGCGCGTCGCCGGATGCGTCGCCGGACAGGCGCCAATGAACGGGGGCCGAGTTGTCAGCGGGCGAATCGAGGTCGTCGCCAAGCGCCGCGCCGAGCGCCGTCTCATAGCCGCGGTCGACGTCGACCGCCTCGACGACCGGCGGGAAGGAGCCACCGGTGCTGCCGGCCTCCAGCATGCGCCGGATCGTGCGGGCTTCCGTCTCGATGCCGGCAAGCCGGGCGCGGGCGGTATCGACCGGACCGCGCAGGGCGGATTCGGCAAAACGCGCCTCCTCCAGTGCCTCTTCGACGGCGACGAGCATTTCGCCGGCCGCCTCGAGCACCTCCTCGGCGGACTGCACGGCTGCGCGGCGTTCTTCCGGGTCGGGCAGCGCGGCGATGCGGGCGTCCATCTCCTCGAGTTCACGCGCCTGGGCGGCGTGCTGCTGGCCGAGGCGCAGATGACGTTCGGCAAGGTCGCGAATCGCCTTTTCAAGCTGGTTGCGCGAGGCCTGCGCTTCGGCGCGCTCGGCGGTGACAGAGGCAAGCGCGGCCTCGCTGCCGGAAAGTTTCGCGGCCGCAGCGTCCATCGTCTCGCGGGCGCCGACGGTGCGCTCGTCGGCCTCGGCGAGGATCTCGGCGATCTCGTCTTCCTCGGCGGTCAGGCGTTCCAGCACGGCGGCATTGTCGGCCACCATGCGTTCCTCGCGGATGATGTCCTCGGCAAGCTGGGCAAGCCGGCGTGTCAGCTCGTCACGCCGGCGCAACAGCCGGGCGGAATCCTCTTCGAGCTGCGCGCGGGCGATCTGCAGGCGCTGCAACGCGGCGGCGAGTTTTGCCTCGTTCTCGCGCAGCTCCGGCAATTTGAGGCTGGCGACAGCCTGCTCCTTGGCCGCCTGCATCTGGGCATTGGCGCGCTCGGCAACGAGCGAGGTTGCCTGGTTGAGCTGGCTGTCGGCCTCGGCCTCGGCTTCTTTCGCCTGCGCCCAGCGGATGTGCAGCAACATCGCCTCATGGCGGCGGATATCGGCGGAAAGCGCCTTGAAGCGGTTCGCCTGGCGCGACTGGCGCTTCAGGCTCTCGATCTGGCTTTCGAGCTGCGAGGTGACGTCGTCGAGCCGTTCGAGGTTGGTTTCGGCGGCGCGCAGGCGCAGCTCCGCTTCGTGGCGGCGCGAATGCAGGCCCGAAATGCCGGCCGCCTCTTCGAGCAGCTGGCGGCGCGCCTGTGGCTTGGCCTGTATGAGTTCGCCGATGCGGCCCTGCCCGACCATGGAGGGCGAGCGGGCACCGGTGGAGGCGTCGGCAAAGAGCAGCTGCACATCCTTGGCGCGCGCTTCCTTGCCGTTGATGCGGTAGATCGAGCCGTTCTCGCGCTCGATACGGCGGGACACCTGGATCTCGTCCTCGCCGTTGAAGGCGGCGGGGGCCGTGCGGTCGGAATTGTCGAGATAGAGGCCGACTTCGGCGGTGTTGCGCGCCGGGCGGTTGCCGGAGCCGGAGAAGATGACGTCGTCCATGCCGGACGCGCGCATGTTCTTGTAGGAATTCTCCCCCATCACCCAGCGCAGCGCCTCGACGAGGTTCGACTTGCCGCAGCCGTTCGGCCCGACGACGCCGGTCAGGCCCCGCTCGATGATGAATTCGGTGGGTTCTACGAAGGATTTGAAGCCGAGCAGGCGGAGTTTGGTGAATTTCATGCGGCGCACCTGCGCGGGATGCCCCTCACCTGCCTGCCGGCATCCTCTCCCCGCAAGCGGGGCGAGGAACGATGGGCTCGCCGTATCCCTCCTTCTCCCCGCCTGCGGGGAGAAGGTCCCGACATGGGGATGAGGGGCAACGCAGTCTGATCAATCACAATGCAAAAAGCGGGCGCACGGCTTCCGCCGTCGCCCGCCAGAAATCCGGTCGAAGGGTCAGAGCATGCTGTCGATGAGGGCCGACATGGTGTCAACCGACATGTCCCCCGAATAGCGCTTGCCGTTGATCAGGAAGGTCGGCGTCGCCGCGATGCCGAATTCCTTGGCGCCGCGTTCGCGCACCGCATTCACATCATCCAGAAGCTTCTGGTTCGTCAAGCAGGCCTGGAAGCTCTCCTGTGTAAAACCGGCGAGTTTCGACATCTGCAGCAGCGCCTCGCGGCCATCCTGCGCTGCGGCCCAGGTTTCCTGCTGCTTCATCAGCATGGAGATCATCGGGAAGTACTGCGAGGCGTCCGAAAGCTCGGCCGGGTTCTGCGGCTTGCAGCGCGCCAGCATGAAGGCGGCGGCCGCGCGCGGGTCGAACGGGAACTCGCGCATGACGAAGCGGACCTTGCCGCTGTCGACATACTTCGTCTTGATCGCGTCGAAGGTGTTGTTGTGGAAGGCAGCGCAATGCGGGCAGGTCGTCGACATGTATTCGACGATGGTGACCGGGGCATTGGCTTCGCCGAGCGCCATTTCCGGCAGCGCGCCGGGCTTCATCACTTCCGCCATGTCCACGTCGCCGTCGGCGGTGGGCACCTCGACGGACTTCGCCTCGGCGGCCGGCGCCTGGGCGGTCTCGGTCGTCGTGGTCGTCGTCGTTCCGGAGGAGGTGGCCGGCGTCGAGCTTGCGCTTTCGCCCGTCGTCGTCTGGCTGGTTTCAGGAGCCTTGGCGGTCTCCTCCTTCTTCTCGTCGGAGCAGGCAGCCAGCGTCACGGCGAGCGCCGCAACGGCAACGCCGGTCGCGAGGCGCTTCATCAGGCTCATTTCGGAAAGGGACATGGTCTCTCCTGTCGGGGATGGGAATTCTCGGATCCGTTGACGCAAGTCCCAAGGAGGCTGCTTCGCGCATTCCCCGGAATTGCTATGGGCACTCCCGTTATACCTGCTTTGGGGCGGGAACAAGCGGAGTTAAGGCAAGTAACTTCAAAGAATTGTGACCGTTCGATGGTCGAAAGCGAGGCTTTCGGCCGCACTAGCGGCGCCGGCCGAGCACGGCCGTGCCGAGCCGTTTCAGCGCCGCCTTCAGGGCATCGCCCTCGATGCCGTCGACGAGGTCGTCGAGATGGCGGGCGGCCGCGCCGGTCAAAGGGCGCGGCTTCGGCCGGCGGTTGGCATGGGGGCTGACCGGCTTCTGCACGATCTTCATCTGGTTCACGGCCGGAAAGCCGAAGAAGCCGTTGATGCGCTGGATGATTTCGCCCTGCTGGTGGCTGAGGAAGAGCGCGCGGGCGCCCTCGCAGGCGATCGTCAGCACGCCCGGCTGGTGGCCGCCGCCCTCGCCCGCCATTTCGGAGGCGCGGCGCGGCCAGGTGATACGCTCCGGTCGCGTGCATTCGGCAAATTCCGCGCCCGCGATCTCGTCCCACGAGCCGAGCAGCATGGTGTTGATGCCGGCGCGTTTTGCCAGCACCGGGTCGATGAGGCCGTTGGCCACTTCACTGATCTGGACGACGCCTCGCCGATAGCCGCGCCGGGGCGCCTTGCTGGTGTTCACTTGCCTGCTCCCGATCGGGAAAATATTCCTGTTACGGCGAAAAATCGACTTGAAGATCGCCGCCTGCTTCGCCAGTTATAGAGCAATTCCAGCAAAAGTGTGCGAGCGTTTTGCGTCCGGAGCTGTGTTCGCATCATGGGTCGCTTCGACCCCGTTCAGGCCAATCATGACCCAAGCTCCCCGCATCACGGCGCCTGCCGATCTCGTTCTTGCCTGGTATGACAGGCATCACCGCGATTTGCCCTGGCGGGTGAGCCCGCCGATGGCGGCGCGCGGCGAACGTCCCGACCCCTACCGCATCTGGCTTTCCGAGGTGATGCTGCAGCAGACGACGGTGCAAGCGGTCAAGGCGTATTTCGCGCTCTTCACCACCCGCTGGCCGACGGTCACGGACCTTGCGAAGGCCGAGACGGAGGACGTGATGAAATCCTGGGCGGGCCTCGGCTACTATGCCCGCGCCCGCAATCTCAAGAAATGCGCCGAAGCCGTGGCCTTTCAGCATGGCGGGATCTTCCCCGACAGCGAGGACGGGCTGAAGGCGCTGCCCGGCATCGGCGACTATACGGCCGCAGCGATCGCCGCCATCGCCTTCAACCGGAAGAGCGCGGTGCTGGACGGCAATGTCGAGCGCGTCATCTCCCGCCTCCACGCCATCGAAACGCCCCTGCCCGCGGCAAAACCCGAGATGCGGGCGCTGGTCGCCGCCATGACGCCGGCGGACCGGCCGGGCGACTTCGCACAGGCGATGATGGACCTCGGCGCGACGATCTGCACCCCGCGCCGGCCGGCCTGCGCGCTCTGTCCCCTGAACGCACGCTGTCGCGTGCTCGGGCACGCCGACCCGGAGCTCTATCCGCGCAAGACGGCGAAGAAGGCAAAGCCCGTGCGGCTCGGTGCGGCCTTCGTCGCCGAGGACGAGACGGGCGCGGTCTTCCTGCGCAAGCGCGGGGAAACCGGCCTTCTCGGCGGCATGACGGAGGTGCCGGGCAGCGGCTGGACGGCACGGATCGACGGCGAGACCGGCCTTGCCGCCGCACCCTTTGCGGCCGACTGGCAGGCCTGTGGCACCGTCACCCATGTCTTTACGCATTTCGAGTTGCGCCTCTCCATCTACCGCTCCAGGCTGCCGCGCCAGACGCAGAGCGGCGACGGATGGTGGCAGGCCAGGGAAACGCTTGACGGCGAGGCGCTGCCGACCGTCATGAAGAAGGCAATAAAACAGGCCATACCCGACGCGTTTGGACGAACAGCGAGGAAAGCATGAGCAGCATCGAGATCCGACACATCGTCTTCGACATCGGCCGGGTGCTGATCCACTACGACCCGCACATTCCCTATGCCCGCCTCATTCCCGACGATGCCGAACGCAACTGGTTCTTCAGCAATGTCTGCACCCATGACTGGAACCTCGAACAGGACCGCGGCCGCGCCTGGGGCGATGCCGAGGCCCTGCTGATCGACGCGCATCCCGACCGGGCAGAGCATATCCGGGCGTTCCGCAAGCACTGGCACGAGATGGTCTCGCATGCCTATGTCGAGAGCGTCGCGATCATGGAGACGCTGATTGCCGAAGGCCGTGACGTGACCATGCTCACCAATTTCGCCGCCGATACGTTCAAGGAGGCGCGCAAGCTCTTCCCCTTCCTCGACATGCCGCGCGGCGTGACCGTTTCCGGCGAAATCGGCCTCATCAAGCCCGACCTTGCGATCTACGAGAAACACAGGCGCGATTTCGGTCTTTCGCCGGGCCACACGCTCTTCATCGACGACGCCCCGGTCAATGTCGAGGGAGCGCGCCTTGCCGGGTGGAACGCGGTGCAGTTCACCGACCCCGAAAAACTGAAGGCAGACCTTGCCGCGCATGGCATCGCGCTCTGAGCAGCAGAGGGTAGAAACCGAAACGCCCGGAGCCAGAAGGCTCCGGGCGTTTTCGCATTTCCGGGACTGAAGGTACGAAAACCGGAAAAGCGATATCCGGCCTGCCCGGCCGGTTGATCGGCCCTGGCTTTCCGCAACGATTTCCGTTGCTTGGCCTGATGTGCTTTCGAAATCACACTAAGCCATTGATGGTTAACATCCGCTGAATCGCGCCAGTGGAAAATCGGGAGGCGCGACCCGAACGACCCTCCCCCAAAAAAGCCACAGCCCCCGGTGCAGGGAACACCGGAGGCCGCAGCTGGAGAAACGGTAGTTCGGTGCCGGCCTATTCCAGGCCGGCCATGCCGGAGCGCACGACGGCACGCAGCGCATCGATCGGCTTCAGCTCGGCGCCATCGGCATAGTGCCAGAACGTCCAGCCGTTGCAGGCATCGAGCCCCTGCACCCTGGCGCCGACGCGGTGAATGGAGCCGGCGTCGTTGCCCGAGGCGAGCGTACCATCGGCGCGCACGATGGCGCTGTGGCGGCGACGGGCATCGGTGAGCACCGTGCCGGGTGCGATCAGCCCGCTTTCGATCAGCGTGTTGAAGGCAACGCGCGGTTCGGCCTTCTTGCCGCTCATCACCGACAGGGTTCCGCTGCCGAGCGGCTCGACTGCCTCGATGCGCTCGCGGGCAGCGTCGATATAAGCCTGCTCGCGCTCGATGCCGACGAAGTGGCGGCCGAGGCGCTTGGCGACGGCGCCGGTCGTACCGGAGCCGAAGAACGGGTCGAGCACCACGTCGCCGGGCTTGGAGGAAGCCATCAGGATGCGGGCGAGCAATGCTTCAGGCTTCTGCGTCGGATGCACCTTCTTGCCGTCTTCACCCTTCAGGCGCTCACCGCCGCTGCAGATCGGGAACAGCCAGTCCGAGCGCATCTGCACGTCGTCGTTGGCGGCCTTCATGGCGTCGTAATTGAAGGTGTAGCCCTTGGCCTTCGGATCGCGCGTCGCCCAGATCATCGTCTCGTGCGCGTTCTGGAAGCGGCGGCCCTTGAAGTTGGGCATCGGGTTGGTCTTGCGCCAGACGATGTCGTTGAGGATCCAGAAGTTGAGATCCTGCAAGGTCGCGCCGACGCGGAAGATGTTGTGGTAGGAGCCGATGACCCAGATCGTGCCAGCGGGTTTCAGCACGCGCCGGCAGGCGAGCAGCCAGGCGCGGGTGAAGGCGTCATAGGCCTCGAAGGACGCGAACTGGTCCCACTCGTCGTCGCAGGCGTCGACCAGGCTCTGGTCGGGACGGTGCAGCGCACCGCCAAGCTGCAGGTTGTACGGCGGATCGGCAAAGATGACGTCGACGGACTGGTCCGGAAGCGCCTCGAGCGCGGCGACGCAGTCCCCCTTGATGATCGTGTCGAGCCAGCCGCTCTTGCGGGGCGAACGGGAGACGTCTGCAAGCGAAAGGACAGATGGCATTGAATACTCGCTGATACGCTGACTCGGAACTGAACTGGGGCTTATGGTTACCGAAGATGGTTACCAAAGGCTGAAGGGCCTGGAGAAAAAGCCAAATACGTTTCGCAACGGGATTTGCGCGCTTCATTCAAGGAACCGCGAATAGACTCCCCGCCTCGCCCGTCATGAAACAGCATCGCTGAGCCTTGCCGGCGTGGACGGCTGGCGTTTCCAGGGAAAACGGGGAGGAAAAACGTGCGTTTGAAAGCCGCCTTCATGCTTCTGGCGGGGCTTCTTGCCGCCACAGAGACGATTGCCGCCGACAAGACGATGATCGTGCTCGACGCGTCCGGCTCCATGTGGGGCCAGATCGGCGGACGCAGCAAGATCGAGATCGCCCGCGAGACGCTGGGCACGGTGCTGAAATCGGTGCCCGCGGGCACCGAACTCGGCCTGATGGTCTATGGCCACCGCGAAAAGGGCTCGTGCAGCGACATCGAGCTGGCCGTGCCGCCGGGCGCGGGCACCGGGGAGGCGATCACATCCTTCGTCTCGGGCCTCAACCCCAAGGGCAAGACGCCGCTGACGCAATCCGTCGAGCAGGCCGCCGACATTCTCAAATACACCGAGGACAAGGCGACCGTGGTGCTGGTGACGGACGGGCTGGAGACCTGTGAGGCGGATCCCTGTGCGCTCGCCTCCGCGCTCGAAAGCAAGGGCGTCGACTTTACCACCCATGTCGTCGGCTTCGGCCTGACGGAAGAAGAAGGCAAGCAGGTCGCCTGCCTTGCCGAAAACACCGGCGGCAAATACTTCCAGGCATCCGACGCTGCCCAGCTCGTTGCCGCGCTGACGGCGACGGTGGCGGAAGCGCCGATGTCGAAGCCGGCCGAGGAAGTGGCGGAAGCCGAACCCGAGCCGGAGCCCGCCGTCGCGTTCAACACGGAGTTCGACAGTGTCCTTTCCGAGGGCGGCCCCTCGCTCGGCGACAACGACAATGTGTTCTGGGAAATCTACAAGGCGGATGCGGACGGCAAGCCGGCGGGCGACTACCTGGAGAGCCAGTACAAGGGCAAGTTTTCCGGCAACTACCCGCCGGGCAAGTATATCGCCGTGGCAACGCTGCAAAGCGCGGTCAAGCGCGAGGTACCGTTCGAGGTGAAGGACGGCGCGGTCGCCAAGCCCTTCATCAACTTCGACGCCGGCCACGTGACGATCCACCCGAAGCGTACGCCCGAGGCTGCCGAGGACGATGCGGACGCGGCCGTGGAGATTGCCTTCGGCGGCTACTCCACCACCTATTACGGCACGGCCAAGTTCTATGCCTCGGCCGGAGACGTGAAGCTGATCGGCAAGATCGGCCCGTCCATCGTCGAGGAGACGGTTTCCGTCAAGGCGGGCGAGACCATCGAGCGCGACCTCGTCATCGGTTCAGGCGTCGTGCTCAACAAGGCGATCTATGCGGAAGGCGGGACGGCGGTGGATTCCGGCAACGTCTTCTTCGAGGTGGTGGCGGCCAACAAGAACATCGACGGCACCCGCAAGAGCATCGCCTACAATTACGGCACCGGCACGAAGCTGGACGTCCCGCCGGGCGAGCACGTTCTGACGGCAAAGCTCGGCTCGGCGACGGGCGAGATCCCCTTCACGATCAAGGCAGGGGAGATGAAGGAGGTCACCGTCAACATCAATGCCGGCGTGCTGGCGATCACCGCGCCCGGGGCGAGCTTCATCGAGATCCTCAGCGCCGCGAAGGACATCCAGGGCAACCAGAAATCCATGTCCTACAACTACGGCGCCGAATGGCAGGACACGCTGCCGCCGGGGGACTACATCGTGGCCGTAAAATACGAGGGCGACGTCGCGCCGAAGCAGGCCAAGGCGACCGTCAAGGCCGGCGAGCGCTCGGAAGTGGCGGTACAGTAGGCGGAAAGCAACCTGCCGGGAAAACAGCGGCGCCCGCCTCCCCCTTTTCGGGCGAGACGGGCGCCGCATCCGTGATCGTACCAGCCGCGCTACGCCGCGTGAAAGGCCCGGTTGTCGTCCGGGGCCTCGTTGCGGTCGTTGAGGCCGTAGTCCCTGACGACGCTGGCGATGCGCAGCCGATAATTGTCGAAGGTGCCGTTGCGGCCGAGGGATTGGGCGGCACGGTGCTGCTCGCTGTTGCGCCAGGCCTTCACCGCCGCCTCGTCGCGCCAGAAAGAGAGCGACAGGAGGCGCGTCGGGTCGGTGAGGCTGCGGAAGCGCTCGATCGAGATGAAACCTTCGCTGCTTTCCAGCAACGGGCGGAGGTCCCGCGCGGTATCGAGATAGAGGTCGATGCGGCCGGGCGCCGGCACCACCTCGAAGATGACGGCGATCATGGCGTCACCCGCGGCGCATGCGGCAGCGAGACGTTCTTCAGGAAGATCCGGTCCTCCTTCAGGATGAAACGCTCGCTGCGGGCGAAATCGTAGTTCTCGCGGCCGAGCGGGTCGGCGGCAAGCCGGGCGCGATAGGCCTCGTAGGCGGCTAGGCTTTCAATGTTGTAGACACCGTAGGCGGTGGTGGCGGAGCCCTCGTGCGGGGCGAAATAGCCGATGAGATCGGCGCCGCACCGCGGGATCGCCTCGCCCCAGTTGCGGGCATAGGCGGCGAAGGCGTCCTTGCGGAACGGATCGATCTGGTAGCGGATGAAACAGGTGATCATGGTCGTCTCCTCGTTCTGGCCTCGTCCCGGATGCAAGAGCGCTCACGCGCCTGCTGGAATTGCCTGTGTTTACGCTGCCCTTTTCCCACATTGCCGAACGCGAATGCTTCGTCTATCATCGAAGTATGAAAGAAGGCCCCGACATTTCCCAGATCGGCGCGCTGATCGGCGATCCCGCGCGCGCCAACATGCTGACCGCGCTGATGGGCGGGCAGGCGCTGACGGCGACCGAGCTTGCAGGCGCGGCCGGCGTCACGCTGCAGACCGCCAGCGCCCATCTTTCGAAGCTGGAGGGCGGCGGGCTGGTCGCCCAGCGCAAGCAGGGCCGGCACCGCTATTTCGCGCTCGGCGACGACGAGGTGGGGCTGCTGCTCGAAAACATCATGGGTTTTGCGGCGAACCGCGGGCTGATGCGCACCCGGCCCGGCCCGAAGGACCCGGCACTGCGCAAGGCGCGCGTCTGCTACAACCACCTTGCCGGTGATTTCGGCGTGCGCATGCTCGACCGGCTGGTGGCCGACGGGGATGTGGCGCTTGACGGCGAGGACGCGGCGCTGACGCCCACCGGCGAGGCACGCATCACCGCCATGGGCATCGACGTCGCCGCGCTGAGGACCCAGCGCCGCCCCGTCTGCCGCACCTGCCTCGACTGGAGCGAGCGGCGCTCGCACCTTGCCGGCTCGCTCGGCGAGGCGCTGCTCGCCCGCTTCATCGCCGACGGCTGGGCGAAGCGCGAAAAGGACAGCCGCGCCATCCGTTTCACGCCGGACGGCGAGCGACGCTTCCTGGCACTGTTCCCGGACTAGCCGCCGCATAGCTCGTCTCCGGAATCGGCAATTGTCGCCGCGCGCCCTTTCGTGTAGGGAGACCGCGGCTTCACGGGCGATCCCGCCCCATCGTTCTACCGCAATTCCCGACGCCCATCCGCGTCCCGCCCCTTGCGGGCAATTGCGCCATTGAAAGACGGTTTGTCATGGACGGTTTCGATCTCATCATCTTCGACTGCGACGGCGTTCTGGTCGATTCGGAAATCATCGCTGCCGAGGTTGAATCGGCGCTTCTGACCGATGCGGGCTATCCGATCAGCGTCGAGGAGATGGGCGAGCGCTTTGCCGGCATGACCTGGCAGAACATCCTGCTTGCCGTCGAGCGCGAGGCCGACATCCCGCTCTCCGCCTCGCTGCTCGACAAGTCGGAAAAGCTGCTCGATGCGCGCCTCGCCCAGGAGGTGAAGGTCATCGACGGCGTCAAGCTGATGCTCTCCCGCATCCGCAAGCCCTATTGCATCTGCTCGAACTCCTCTGCACCCCGCCTCGACATGATGCTCTCGAAGGTCGGTCTGCGGGAGGTCTTCGGCCCCTATGTCTATTCGGCCAAGGACCTCGGCGCCGACCGCGTCAAGCCGAAGCCGGACATTTTCCTGCACGGCGCCAAGCAGTTCGGCGCGAACCCGGCCAACACGCTGGTCATCGAGGATTCCGTGCATGGCATCGCCGGTGCGCGCGCCGCCGGCATGCGCGTCGTCGGCTTCACCGGCGCCTCGCACACCTACCCCTCGCACGCCGATCGCCTCACCGAAGCCGGCGCCGAGACCGTGATCTCGCGCATGAGCGAACTGCCGGACGTCATCGCGGCGCTTGCCGAATGGCAGGAAGCGATCTGAGCCGATTGCATCCAGGAACAAAAAGGCCGCGGAAGCATGCTCCCGCGGCCTTTTTCATTCCCTCCGGCCGGAGCCGTCATTTCGTGTTGTACGGGCCTTCGTCGAAGCCGACATAGACCTTGGTGAAGCCGCCGGAACCACCGGGCAGCGCCACATCACCCTTGGTGAAGATGAACTGGCCGGCGTCCGTGTTCACGGCATACTGGACGAGTTCGGAATAGAGCGTCGTCTTGCCGTCCGTGGCGGCGACGCGGATCGGCACGTTGACCGTTCCCCCGCTGCCGGCAGGGCCGGACACGACGCGCCCCTGCACCATCACGGTCATGACGAGCTGGTTCTGGTTCAGCACGCACTGGCGGGTCGAGTCGGCGAGCGTCACCTGGTAGAGCAGCTTCTGCGGATCGTCCTTGGCGCCCTTGGCGTAGCGGCGCATCACAGCCGTGCCGTCGCGCAGATAGACCTGCGGGCACGAGCCCTGCACGACGGCGGTGCCCGTCTGCTGCTGGGTGGCCGTCTGTACGCCAGACGGATCGCTCGTCACGCCGAGATCGGCGGGCTTGTCGGTCTGATTGCAACCGGCGACGACGGCGAGAAGGGATATGCCGAGAAAGCGGCGGATATTCATTCCAAACACGATACTGTAACCCCTGCGATCAGGCCCCGCCCCCGGCGTGCAAGCCTTTCGGAACTCTTTTACGGGCCTTTTCACGACCCTAGGCGATGGTCTATAGCAGCGACGTGGCGAAAAATCGATTGTCGATTGAAACCGCCCGCAGAATTTCGACACGGCCCGTTTCACGCCGGAGCGGGCAGAATGCAACGGCATTGCCACGATCTGCCGCAAAGTGACCCGCGGTCTTGCGTGGCCTTTCGCTAGACTGGGCGACAGAGCATTGGTACGAAGCGACAGTCGGTTCCTGCGATTTTCGTCGCTCGAAATCATCAACCTTCCCAAGGACGTATGAACGTGGACTATGTTTCGACGCGGGGCGAGGCCCCTTCCCTCGGCTTCTCCGATGCGCTTCTGGCGGGTCTAGCCCGCGACGGTGGCCTCTATGTGCCGCGTGAATGGCCGAGCTTCTCCAAGAAGGAGATCCGGGCGCTGCGCGGCAAGTCCTACCAGGAGATCGCCTTCACGGTGCTCTCGCCCTTCGTCAAGGGCGACATCCCCGCAGACACGTTCCGCACGATGATCGACGAGGCCTATGCGACCTTCCGCCATCCGGCGATCGCGCCGCTGGTGCAGACGGGGCCGAACTCCTTCGTCATGGAGCTCTTCCACGGCACGACGCTCGCCTTCAAGGACGTGGCGATGCAGCTGCTCGCCCGGCTGATGGACCACGCGCTGGCGACCCGCGGCGCGCGCGCCACCATCGTCGGCGCCACCTCGGGCGATACCGGCGGGGCGGCGATCGACGCCTTTGCCGGCCGCGAGCGCACCGACATCTTCATCCTCTTCCCCGAGGGCAAGGTCTCGCCGGTGCAGCAGCGCCAGATGACGACCTCCAAGGAAAAGAACGTCCACGCGCTTGCCATCAAGGGCAATTTCGACGACTGCCAGAACCTCGTCAAGGCGATGTTCAACGACGTGAAATTCCGCGACCGGGTACAGCTCTCGGGTGTCAACTCGATCAACTGGGCGCGCATCATGGCCCAGATCGTCTACTACTTCACCAGCGCCGTGGCGCTGGGCGGCCCGGACCGGAAGATCTCCTACACCGTACCGACAGGCAATTTCGGCGACATCTTTGCCGGCTATGCCGCCAAGCGCATGGGCCTGCCGATCGACAAGCTGATCATCGCCACCAACGAGAACGACATCCTCGCGCGCACGCTGAAGACCGGGCGCTACGAGATGAAGGAGGTGAAGGCCACCACCTCGCCATCGATGGACATCCAGATCTCGTCCAACTTCGAGCGCCTCTTGTTCGAGACCCATGGCCGGGATGCCGGCGCGGTGCGCCGCGCCATGGAAAGCCTCAAGCAATCCAGCGCCTTCGACATCGGAGAAAAGGCGCTGAAGGCGATCCGCAAGGATTTCCGCGCCGGCCGCGCGTCCGAAAAGCAGGTGGCTGCGACGATCAAGGATACGCTTGCCGAGACCGGCTATCTGCTCGATCCGCATTCGGCGATCGGCGTCTTCGTCGCCGCCAAGCACGAGAAGCCCGGCGCGCCCATGGTGACGCTCGCCACCGCCCATCCCGCGAAATTCCCCGCCGCAGTAAAATCGGCCAGCGGTATTGACCCGGCGCTTCCGACGTGGCTTGCTGACCTCATGCAAAGGGAGGAGCGGTTCGACGTCCTCGATGCGGAGCTCGATGCGGTGGAAGACTTCATCGGGAAACACACGCGGGTTCGAGGCTAGAAACGCAGAAAGTGCGCAGGATGAAAGTTGAGTGCACCCGGCTTCAATCCGGGTTGACCGTGGTGACCGAAAACATGCCGCATCTCGAGAGTGTCGCTCTCGGCGTGTGGATCAAGTCGGGGTCACGCAACGAAACCACGGACGAGCACGGCATCGCCCATCTTCTGGAACACATGGCCTTCAAGGGGACGGAGCGTCGCTCCGCCCGCCAGATCGCCGAGGAAATCGAGAATGTCGGCGGCGAGGTCAACGCTGCCACCTCGACGGAAACCACCTCCTACTACGCCCGCGTGCTGAAGGACCACGTCCCGCTCGCGGTCGACATCCTTGCCGACATCCTGACGGAATCCGTCTTCGACGAGGAAGAGCTCCGCCGCGAGAAACACGTCATCCTGCAGGAAATCGGCGCGGCGAACGACACGCCCGACGACGTGGTCTTCGACAAGTTCTCCGAGGTCGCCTATCGCGACCAGATCATCGGACGCGCCATTCTGGGCACGCCGGACTCGGTGCTGTCCTTCTCGCCCGGCGAGATCCGCTCCTATCTCGACCGCAACTATACGACGGACCGCATGTTCGTCGTGGCGGCCGGCGCCGTTAACCACGAAGACTTCGTGCGCCAGGTCGAGGACCGCTTTTCCTCGCTTCCGACCGCACCGAAAATCTCGCCTGTCTTCGAACCGGCCCGCTATACCGGCGGCGACATCCGCGAGACGCGCGACCTGATGGATGCGCAGGTGCTGCTCGGCTTCGAGGGCAAGGCCTACCATGCCCGCGACTTCTACTGTTCGCAGATCCTCGCCAACATCCTCGGCGGGGGCATGTCCTCGCGCCTCTTCCAGGAGGTGCGCGAGCACCGGGGCCTGTGTTACTCGATCTACGCCTTCCACTGGGGCTTTTCGGACACCGGCATCTTCGGCATCCATGCCGCGACCGGCGGCGAGAACCTGCCGGAACTGATGCCCGTCATCTTTGATGAGCTGAAGAAGTCCTCCGAGACGATCCACCAGCAGGAGATCGAGCGTGCCCGCGCACAGATCCGCGCCCAGCTTCTGATGGGTCAGGAAAGCCCTGCAGCCCGCGCCGGCCAGATCGCCCGCCAGATGATGCTCTACGGCCGCCCGATCCCCAACGAGGAGCTGATGGAGCGCCTTGCCGGCATCACCATCGAGCGCCTGACGGACCTTGCCGGCCGCCTGTTCTTCGATACCGTGCCGACCATCTCGGCCATCGGCCCGCTGGAGCATCTCGTCTCGACCGGCGACATCACGCGTTCGCTGTCGCGCCAGGCCCTTCCAGACCGCGCGGCGAGCTGAGGAGACCATCTCCCACAACTGCCGGGAAAACTTCCGGCAGCGGTGTCGGAACGGAGATCGCGTGTCCGTCCTTGTCCTGAAACGGAAAGGAGATGGACCATGGACGACCTCGTTCTCACGACCTTCGACTGGGTGCCCGAAATGCCGCGCGGCTTCGTGCGCGACCTGCGCGTGCGCTGGGCACTGGAGGAGGTCGGATTGCCCTACCGTGTCGAGAGCGTGCCCTTTGGCGACCGCAAGGCCGGGCACCTCGCACACCAGCCCTTCGGCCAGGTGCCCTGGCTCGTGGATGGCGACATCTCGATCTTCGAGACCGGTGCGATCCTGCTCCATCTCGGCGAACGCAGCGCGGCCCTGATGCCCACCGATCCGCGCGGCCGGAGCGACGCCATCAAGTGGCTTTTCGCGGCACTCAATTCCGTCGAGATGGCGAGCCTGCCCTGGGCCTTGCTGATGTTCGCGAGCGTTCCCACAGGTTCACCCTCGCGCAAGCCGCTCGACAGCTTTCTCACGCTGCGGCTGCAGCGCATGGAAGCGGTCCTTTCGGAACGTGAGTGGCTGGCCGGCCGCTTCTCCATCGCCGACATCGTGATGGCGGACGTGCTTCGCCTCGTCGAACGCTTCGGCGGGCTGGTGGAGTATCCGGCCTGCCATACCTACATGACCCACGCCACCGCCCGTCCTGCCTTTGCCAAGGCCCATGCCGACCAGATGGCGCATTTCGCGGCGGCGGACTGAGTGGCGGGGCACGTCAGGATACAGGGATCAGCATGCTCAAGGTCATCGCACAGGATTTCATTCACCCCGAGGCTGTCGATATCGTCCGGCCGCTCTACCGGGAGCTCGTCGAGCTCACCCGCCGGGAGCCGCTGTGCATCAGCTACGATCTCTTCACGGACCAGAAGGATCCCGGCCACTTCGTCTTCATCGAAACCTGGCCGGACCGCGCGGCGCTGGATGTGCACTGCGCCACCGAACACTTCCGCCGTCTCGTCCCGCAGATCGACGCCCACCAGCGGGAAAAGGGTACCTATATCTTGATGGACGGCTTCGATCCAACCGGCTGAAATCGGAAAGACGGGAAAACCATGCAGAAAATCGCCGCGATGCTCGAACGCGCCCAATGGGCTGAAAAGCCCGACGTCTGGCAGGGCGAGTTCGAAGGCCAGGCCTTCGGCACCGACGTCTCCGTCGTGTTCTACACCACGGACGAGATCGGGCGCGGCCCGCCGCTCCACCGGCATCCCTATGACGAGATCTTCATCGTGCGCCAGGGCCGTGCGCTCTTCACGGTGGGCGACCGGCAGCTTGAGGCAAGCGCCGGGCAGATCGTCTTCGGGCCGGCCAATGTGCCGCACAAGTTCGTCAATCTCGGCCCCGGCCGGCTGGAGACGACGGACCTGCATGTGACGGCGGTGTTCGCCCAGGAGGACCTCGAATAGCAGGCATTCACGACGCCATGCAAAAAACGCATGCCTACGCTGCAAGCATATGCATTTTTTCCGGGCACGCGATTGTTTATATCATTGGCAACACAAAGGAGTTGACCAATGAACATCTTCGCAAAGCTCAAGAAGAACGCCGCCGACCGCCGTGCCGTCCGTGAACTCAACGCCCTCGACGACCGCGCGCTCCAGGACCTCGGCATCTCGCGCTCGAACATCCAGTCCGCCGTCAAGGGCCTCGTTGTTTTCGGCTGAGCCATCCGGCAGGAAAGCCGGGCGCCAGGCCTGATGACGGGGCGCGCTTGATGAAGCGCTCGAACCGGTCGTCCCGCCCTCACCGGAAGGTGGAGCGCCGATGGCTTTGAAGACGCAACCCGCCGCAAGGCGGGTTTTGTTTTTTCGGGACTTTTCCCGCCACGCCGAGGCCCCAGTCCCCCCGGACCATTTGACGCCGGTGAGCCTCTCGGCATAATCTTGTCCGACAAGGCACGCCACGCATCGGCGCGCGCGGAGGGCGAATGGCACGGTCGGTTTTTCGGTTTCTGTCCCGGCAGTCCGACACCGTGGAACTTGCCGACGATCGGCACCTCCTGCGCCTGCCCCGCTTCCAGGACTACCGGCAATGGTATCAGCTGCGTTCGGAAAGCCGCCGCTTCCTTGAGCCGTGGGAACCGACCTGGCGCAACGACGAGTTGACGGAGAGCGCGTTTCGCGCCCGTGTTCTCAGAAATGAACAGGAATTTTCCTCCGGCCAGGCCGTGCCGCTCTTCGTGTTCGCGCGCGAGGAAAAGGCGCTGCTCGGCGGGCTGACCATCGGCTATATCAGGCGCGGCGCGGCACAATGCTGCATGATCGGCTACTGGATGGGCGAGCGGCATGCCGGCCAGGGCCATATGCATGGTGCCCTGAAACTGGTCATACCGTATATCTTTTCGAGCCTTCAGTTGCACCGTATCGAGGCAGCCTGTATTCCAGACAATCAGAGAAGCATCCGTCTCCTTGAAAAGGCCGGCTTTCGGCAGGAAGGCTACCTTCGGGAGTATCTGAAGATAAACGGGGAGTGGCGCGACCACGTGATGTTTTCGCTTCTGGCGGCCGACAGGCGGCCGTAGGCGGCACCCGGGGCGCGACAGGACTGGGCAGACCTAAGGACCATGCAGTTTCAATGAAGCCTCTATCCGTGCCGCAAACGCTGCATGCCAGCCGGTTGCTCGCTCTCATCCTTCTGGCCACGATGCTCCTTTCCGGCATGATGACGGGACGCGCCTTTGCCGTCGAACCCGTCAAGATCTCCCGTGACGACACCGCGCTCGACCTCACCGCCACCACGGAAATCTATACCGGCCGGGGCGAGGCCTTCCAGGTCTCCACGGCACCCGGAACGGACGGCATCGTGCGCCGCATCGAGGTGCGCGCCACCTCGCAGGACCATCAGGGCGACTGGGCCGTCTTCGCGCTCGCCAACGTCTCTGAAGAGCAAATCGACCGCCTGATCGTCGCCCCGCATTTCCGCCTCGTGCAGTCGAAACTCTTCTGGCCGGACCTTGGGGCAAAGCGCATCATCTCGATCACCCCGAGCGAAGGCTTCGCGCTCGACCGCCAGCCGAGCGACGAGGCGGACGTCTTCCGCATCACGCTCAACCCCGGCACGGTCGTCACCTTCGTCGCGGAGCTGGCGACGCCCGATCTGCCGCAGATCTATCTCTGGGCGCCGGATTCCTACAAGGACACGGTCAACGCCTTCACGCTCTATCGCGGCATCGTGCTCGGCATTGCGGGCCTGCTCGCCGTCTTCCTCACCATCCTCTTCGTGGTGAAGGGCACCTCCATGCTGCCGGCGACGGCCGCGCTCGCCTGGGCCGTGCTCGGCTATATCTGCGTCGACTTCGGCTTCCTGTCCAAGCTCATCAGCATCACCGCGGGGGACGAGCGCATCTGGCGCGCCGGCACGGAGGTGTTCCTCGCCGCAGGCCTCGTCGTCTTCCTCTTCACATACCTGAACCTCAACCGCTGGCATGCGCATCTTTCCTATGCGACGCTCGCCTGGATTCTTGGCCTCGGCCTGCTCTTCGGCGTCGCGATCTACGATCCGCCGATCGCTTCCGGCATCGCCCGTCTCTCCTTCGCCCTGACCGGCACGGTCGGCATCGTGCTGATCGCCTATCTCGGCTTCAACCGCTACGACCGCGCCATCCTGCTCGTGCCCGCCTGGGCCCTCATCCTCGTCTGGCTGTTCGGCGCCTGGCTGACGGTGACGGGACAGCTCAACAACGACATCATCCAGCCGGCGCTCGGCGGCGGCCTCGTGCTGATCGTGCTGCTCATCGGCTTCACGGTGATGCAGCACGCCTTTGCCGGCGGCGCCTACAGCCAGGGGCTGTTCTCCGATCTCGAGCGCCAATCGCTGGCGCTGACGGGCTCCGGCGACACGGTCTGGGACTGGGACGTGGCACGCGACCGCGTCGTCACCATCCCCGACATCTCCATCCAGCTCGGCCTTGCCCCTGGCGTCATGCACGGCCCGGCGCGCAACTGGCTGCCGCGTCTGCATCCGGACGACCGCGACCGTTTTCGCGCGACGCTGGACGTGCTCCTGGAGCACCGCAAGGGCCGACTCAACCATCAGTTCCGCGTGCGCGCCGAGGACGGCCACTATCATTGGCTCGCCATCCGCGCCCGGCCGGTGCTCGGCGCGAACGGCGAGATCATCCGCTGCGTCGGCACGATCATCGACATCACCGAACAGAAGAACTCCGTCGATCGCCTGCTGCAGGACGCCCTGCACGACAACCTGACGGGCCTGCCGAACCGCCAGGTCTTCCTCGACCGGCTGCAATCGATCCTGTCACTCACCGCAAGCTCGGACACTGTGCGCCCGACGGTGCTGACCATCGACATCGACCGCTACAAGCAGGTCAACGACGCGCTCGGCATTGCCGCCGGCGACAACATCCTCATCGCCCTCACCCGGCGTCTGCGCCGCCTCCTGAAGCCGCAGGACACGCTGGCACGGCTTGCCGGCGACCAGTTCGGCCTTATCCTGATGTCGGAGCGCGACCCTGCCAAGGTCGCGGATTTCGCCGATGCGGTCAGCAAGGCGATCATGGTGCCGATCAATTTCGGCGGTCGCGAGATCATCCTGACCGCCTCGATCGGCCTCGTCTCCTGGGTCGACCAGCAGGAGGACGCGCCGGGCCTGCTCAACGATGCGGAACTGGCCATGTACCGGGCCAAGAAGGGCGGCGGCAACCGCGTCGAACCCTTCCGTCCCGCCTTCCGCACCTTCGGCGCGGATCGCCTGCAGATCGAGACGGACCTGCGCCGCGCCATCGAGCGCAAGGAACTCTCGCTCGTCTATCAGCCGATCGTCCGCCTTTCCGATGCCGAGATCGCCGGCTTCGAAGCGCTGATGCGCTGGGACCATCCCAAACGCGGCAACATCTCGCCGACGGAATTCATCCCGATCGCGGAAAGCTCCGACCTTATCAACCAGCTCGGCCTCTTCGCCTTCGACAAGGCGGCGAGCGACCTGATGGACTGGCAGCTCCAGACCGGCGACCTGCCCGTCTTCGTCTCGGTCAACCTCTCCAGCGCCCAGCTCCTCAACAACGAGCTCTACAACGACGTGCGCGCCGCGCTCGCCAAGACGCGCTGTGCGCCGGAAAAGCTCAAGCTGGAACTCACCGAATCCGTGGTGATGGAGAATCCCGAGCAGGCCCGCCTGATCCTCACCAAGCTGAAGGACGTCGGCCTCGGCCTCGCGCTCGACGATTTCGGCACGGGCCATTCCTCGCTCTCCTATCTCACCCGCTTCCCCTTCGACACGATCAAGATCGACAAGGCGCTGGTGCGCGACGGTTCCGACAAGCGCACCGTGCTGCTCCGCTCCGTCATCTCCATGGCGCGGGAACTGGAAATGCAGGTCGTCGCCGAAGGCATCGAGTCCGAAGAGGACGCGATCGAGCTCGGCAATATGGGCTGCGAATTCGGCCAGAGCTACCTCTTCGGCCCGCCGATCGGCTACGATTCCGTGCTGCGGCTGCTGAAGGAGCGCTTTCCGCTGATGAAGCGGGCATAGACGCCCGCTACGAACGCCTCACCAGCCTGTTGATGAAATCCAGCTTCTGCACGACCGGTGGCGGCAGGACGAAGGGGTAGCTGTCGGGCTGGCCCATCGAACGCTGGATGGCGTTCATGGCGACGCTGAGCGGGATCCAGGCTTCGACGAGGCGACCGGCATCGGGGGCACGGTAGGGATCGAAGGTGACCTCGGCCTCCAGCTCCTCGTGGCCCTTCGGATCGGTGTTGAGGCCGAAGGCGCGGGCGGTTTCCAGCGTATCGACGATGTGGAAGAAATGTGCCCAGCACTCGGCGAAATCCTCCGCCGGGTGGCAGCTGGCATAGGCGCTGATGAAATGTTGCGGCCAGTCGGCGGGCGGCCCCTGTTCGTAGTTGCGCCGGAGGGCGGCGGCGTAGTCCGCGCGCTCGTCGCCGAAGAGGCGGCGGGCCTCTTCCAGCGTCGCCTCCTCGCGGATGAGCCGGGTCCAGTAGAAGTGGCCGATCTCATGGCGGAAATGGCCAAGCAGCGTGCGGTAAGGTTCGTCCATCGACACGCGCACGCCCTCGCGCACCTCATCGTCGGCCTCGGCCGCGCGCAGACTGACGAGGCCGTCCTCGTGACCGGTCATGGCGGCCTGGACGACATTGCCGCCGGCATCCAGCTCGTCGGCCAGAAAATCGAAGACGAGGCCGCCGGCAGGGTCGTCCTCGCGCGTCGGGTGCGGCAGCTTCCAGCGCAGGATGGAATAGAAGAGATGGCGCTGGGCTGCGCCGATACGCCGCCAGCGCTCCAGCCCCTTCGGGTCCGTGGTGGGCACGATGCGGTTGTGGCGGCAGGCCTCGCAGAAGGCGTGCGCGCTGTCGGCCGGCAGCAACCAGTTGCAGACATCCTGCGCGGCGTTGTCGCAGAAGCGGTAGACGCCCTCGCCCGGCGCGATCTTCCAGAACCCCTCGCCCTCCGGCACCAGGGCATGCAATGTCATGTCCTCGGCAAGAAACCCGAGCGTGGAGCCGCAACGCACGCAGACGCGGTTGTCGAAATAGGTGGTCTGGCCGCATGTCGCGCAGGTGAAAAGTTTCATGATGCCTCGATCCGGCGATGGCCCTTCGACAAAATACCCGCATCGGCCGTTGGCGATACGGGTATTTAGGCTTTGCGGTGGCGGGATGACGCGGCGCGCCGTCCCGCAAGTCGTCGGTCAGAGGCGATCGACGGCGCCCTTGACTGCATCCTTGGCCTTGCCGACCGCTTTCTGGGTCTTGCCCTTGGCTTCCTGGACGGCGCCTTCAACGCGCAGTTTCGGGCTGCCTGCGGCCTGCTTTGCCTTGCCGGCCAACTCGTTGGCCGTGCCTTTAATCTTGTCGCTCGTGCTACCCACCATCGTACTCCTTGTTAGAGGCGCAATTGTTGACGCGCTCCATAAACGGCAGGCGTTGCGACAGGTTCCGGCAGCATTGGAGAAAATTTGCCGCGCCGCTCAGGCGTGGCCGGCCTCGGCGGAGAGCATGGCGGGCGAGATGCCCATCAGGGCGAGCGCCCGCTCGTATTTGCTGTCAAGATTGGTGTCGAAGATCAGCTCCTCCTGGGCCGGGCAGGACAGCCAGCCATTGGCGCCGATCTCGTTTTCGATCTGGCCTGCGCCCCAGCCGGCATAGCCGAGCATCATCAGGCCCTTCTCCGGCCCGCGGCCGCGGGAAATGGCACGCACGATATCCAGCGTCGCCGTGAGGCAGATGTCGTCGCTGACGGGAATGGAGGATTCGGACATGTAGTCGTCCGAATGCAGCACGAAACCGCGCCCGCTCTCCACCGGCCCGCCGCAGCGGATGGGAAAATCCAGCGTCGCGCCGGGCAGGCGGATCACCTCGTCCTCGCCGAGCAGGTCGAGATGCAGCAGCACATCGGAGAAGTTCAGCTGCTGCGGGCGGTTGATGACGAAGCCCATGGCGCCATCGTCCGAATGGGCGCAGATATAGACGACGGTGCGGGTAAAATTGGCGTCGGCCATGCCCGGCATGGCGATCAGGAACTGACCGTCAAGGAAGCCGCGTTCTCGCCTGTTTTTCAGAACCGACATAGCCATAATGGATGTAGCCTACCAATTCGCCATCAAATGAAAAGCGTTCTTTTCGCCGGCGCGGAACGCCAGCCCTGCAAGAAAGGTATGGTGTCCCGGCAGGCGATCAAGCTTTTATGATCGGTCCGTGCATTTTTGTTGCTGGAAAGCATTCCGCCGCAGCGCTAGATGTTGACCCATGAAACGCCTGCAAACTGCTGCAATCGCGCTGCTTTTCCTGTCCTCCGCCGCCTCGGCGGCAACCTCGCCCTGGGTGGAGACGCCGGGCGGCGACGTGCGCCTCGTGGTGCTTCCGGCGGAAACCGACGGTTCGGCGCGCGCCATGCTGGACATCCGCCTGCATGACGGCTGGAAGACCTACTGGCGCGACCCCGGCGGCAGCGGCATTCCGCCGTCCATCACCGTCTCCGGCGCAACGCTGACCTCGATCGGCTTTCCTGCGCCGCGCCGGCTCGGCGACGAGGCGAACCACTATATCGGCTATGACGCGCCGGTGCGCCTGCCGATGAAGCTCGCTACGGCGGCACGCGGCACTGTCACCGCCACGGTTTTCCTCGGCGTGTGCAAGGATATCTGTATCCCCGTGCAGGCCGAGCTGACAGTCGAGCCGGGCGGCGACGGCTTCACCAACCCGCTGGAGGAGACGGCGATCGCCGCCGCCGAGGCGACCCTTCCCGGGATGGCGGGCGACGGCTTCCGGCCACTCGACGGCCAATGGTCGGCGGACGGCAAGACGATTTCCGTGCGTTTCGAGGCACCGGCGGACGCGGCACCCGCGGATGTCTTCCTCTCGGGCGCCCCGTTCGAATTCGGCGCGGCCGGCCCCGTGCGGCGGGACGGCAATGCCTTCGTCGCCGACATTCCGGTGCTGCACCGGCCGAAGGTGTTCGACCTTGCGAAGAACCCGATCCAGCTGACGCTCCGCTCCGGCGAGAAGACGATGGAAGCCCCGCTCGCCGTCGAGTGAACCCGCGGCGTTTCGGGCGGAAAACCGCTTCGCACTTTTGCCGGCGCTGCTTATAGTGCCGCCGGCAGGCCCCTTCCGGCCTTCGCCATTCCCTATCAGACAGGAGAGAAGCCGTGACCATTTCCGTTGGAGACAAGCTGCCCGAGCTCAAGATCAAGGAGCGCACGCCGGACGGTCCCGCCGACATCTCGACCGCAGACCTTTTCGCGGGCAAGCGCGTCGTGCTCTTTGCCGTGCCGGGTGCCTTCACGCCGACCTGCTCGCTGAACCATCTTCCGGGCTATCTCGAAAACCGCGACGCGATCCTCGCCAAGGGCGTGGACGACATCGCCGTCGTCGCAGTCAACGACCACCATGTGATGGGCGCCTGGGCGACCTCCACGGGCGGCGCCGGCAAGCTGCGCTTCCTCGCCGACTGGGATGCCGGCTTCACCAAAGCGCTCGGCATGGACATCGATCTCTCCGCCGGCACGCTCGGCGTGCGCTCCAAGCGCTATTCCATGCTGGTCGAGGACGGCGTGGTGAAGGCGCTGAACATCGAGGAAAGCCCCGGCCAGGCGACCGTTTCCGGCGCGGCGGCGATGATCGAGCAGCTTTGAGATCAAAGGGGGCTAGGCCCCTCATCCGGCTACCGCCCCTTCTCCCCGCGCGCGGGGAGAAGGTCCCGGCAGGGGAATGAGCGGCAATCAGCCTGAGCGCCCTACCCCTTCTTGAACGGCGCCATGCCCTTGCGGGCGAGCTCGTCGGCACGTTCGTTTTCCGGGTGGCCGGCATGGCCCTTGACCCAGTGCCATTCCACCTTGTGGCGCAGGCGTTCGGCATCCAGCGCCTGCCAGAGGTCGCCGTTCTTCACGGGCTTCTTGTCGGCGGTCTTCCAGCCGTTCTTCTTCCAACCGAAGATCCATTTCGAAATGCCGTCCATGACGTATTTCGAATCCGTGTAGAGATCGACCTCGCAGGGCGTCTTGAGCGCGGCAAGCGCACTCATCGCCGCCGTCAGCTCCATGCGGTTGTTGGTGGTCTCGGCCTCGCCGCCGCACAGGTCCTTCTCGACCGTACCGTAACGCAGCACTGCGCCCCAGCCGCCGGGGCCGGGATTGCCCGAGCAGGCGCCATCCGTGAAAATATCGACATGCTTCATCGCGACAGACCGTATTCCGCAGGGTTTTGGATCTGGCGGTGGAAGCGCAGCTTGCGCAGATATTCCAGCGGATCCTTCTTGACGACAAGCGCGCCGGGCGGCGTCATCAGCCAGTCGTAGAGCCGCGTCAGGAAGAAGCGCAGCGCCGAGCCGCGCGCCAGCAGCGGCAGGGCCGCGGCCTCCTCCTGCGAAAGCGGGCGCACGCTTTCGTAGCCTTCAAGCAGCGCCATGCCCTTGGTCAGGTTGAACGCACCGTCCTTCTCGAAGCACCACGCGTTGAGGCAGATGGAGACGTCGTAGGCGAGCAGGTCGTTGCAGGCGAAATAGAAATCGATGAGACCCGACAGGGCGTCGCCGATGAAGAACACATTGTCCTGGAAGAGATCGGCATGGATGACGCCCGACGGCAGGCCCTTCGGCCAGTTCGTCTCCAGGAAGGCGAGTTCGCCGGCGATCTCATCCTGCAGGCCGGTCTCCACCTCGTCGGCGCGGTCCGCCGACTTTTCCCACAGTGGCCGCCAGCCACCGACGGAGAGCGCGTTGGCGCGGGTGATGTCGAACCCTTCGCCGGCCAGATGCATTTCGGCCAGCGCGCGGCCGACCTCGCGGCAATGTTTCGCCGCAGGCTTGCGCAGCCACATGCCCTCGAGGAAGGAGATCATCGCGGCAGGGCGGCCCGAAAGCTCGCCAAGCAGCGCGCCGTCGTTGCGCGGCAGTGGCAGCGGGCAGGAAAGACCCCGCTCGGCCAGGTGATGCATCAGACCGAGGAAGAACGGCAGGTCGTTTCGGTCGACGCGCTTCTCGTAGAGCGTCAGGATGAAGGCGCCTGCCGTCGTGTGCAGCAGGAAATTGGAATTCTCCACGCCCTCGGCAATGCCCTTGTAGGACAGCAGCGTGCCCGCGTCATAGGCAGTGAGGAAGCGGGCGAGATCGTCTTCGGTGATATCGGTATAAACGGCCACGGCGGGTCTCAGGCTTGCGGGGTGGTAGGATCGACGGGACGGGATGGCATGGACGGCCGCCCCTCACCTGCCTGCCGGCATCCTCTCCCCGCAAGCGGGGCGAGGAGCGATGGGCGCACCGCTCTGCTCCTTCGCCCCGCTTGCGGGGAGAAGGTCCCGGCAGGGGGATGAGGGGCAATAGACGGCAGGGCCTGCAAGATTTTATTCCCCATTGACGAAGGCCATGTCGGCGGAGGTGAGTTCGATGGTGCGAAGCTCGCGGTTGACGAGGAAGTGCTCGTTTTCCTCGACCGTGTCGGCAAGCTCCACGACGGCGTTGTAGCGCGCGCGGAAAGCCTCGATGATCTCGTTGACGATGACCTCGGGCGCCGATGCGCCGGCCGAGAGACCGACGGTCCTGATATCGCCGATGGTTTCCCAGTCGATCTCGGCGGCGCGCTGCACGAGCACGGATTTCGTCGCCCCGGCCCGCAGCGCCACTTCGACGAGGCGCTTGGAATTGGAGGAGTTCGGCGCGCCGACGACGAGGAAGAGATCGCAGCCCGGCGCCGCCTGCTTGACCGCTTCCTGCCGGTTGGTGGTGGCGTAGCAGATGGAATCGGCGGCCGGGGCCGTCAGGTTCGGGAAGCGCTCGTGCAGGCGCTTGATGACGCCGGCCGTGTCGTCCACCGAGAGCGTCGTCTGGGTGACGAAGCCGAGATTGTTTTCGTCCGGCGGAACGTATCTGTCCGCGTCCTCGACGGTCTCGACCAGCGAGACGGAGCCTTCCGGCAGCTGGCCCATGGTGCCGATCACCTCGGGATGCCCGGCATGGCCGATCAGAACGACGTGGCGGCCAAGGCGCTGGTGGCGCATCGCCTGCTTGTGGACCTTGGAGACGAGCGGGCAGGTCGCATCGAGATAGAAGAGATTGCGCGCCTCGGCATCGGCGGGCACGGATTTCGGCACGCCATGGGCGGAAAAGACGACAGGCTGCTGGCGGTGCTCTTCCGGGATCTCGTCGAGCTCTTCGACGAAGATCGCGCCCTTGGCCTCCAGCCCCTCGACGACATAGCGGTTGTGCACGATCTCGTGGCGCACATAGACCGGCGCACCATAGGCCTTCAGCGCCAGCACGACGATCTGGATGGCGCGATCGACGCCGGCGCAGAAGCCGCGCGGGCCACACAGCCTGATGGTCAAGTCCGGTCGGGTATCAATCATGCTTCACTGTATCCGGCAATGGTCGGGGCCTTGCGCCCCATATAGGCCGGCAAGCGCCGCCGCGCCAAGAAAAAACAACTTGATCGCCCGCATTCAGGCCCCTGGACGAGCGGTCCTCCGCCGCAGCACGGCAAAGAGGCCGACGCCGACCAGTGCGGCCGCCAGGCCATACCAGGTGACGGCATATTGCAGATGGTTGTTGGGCAGGTCGAACTGGGTAACGGCGCCGATCGGCAGCCCCTTGGGGTTCGGCGCATCCCCGGCATCGACGAAGAAAGGCACGAGCCTGTCTGCGGGAATACCGGTCGTCGCCGCCATCGCGTCGAGGTCCTTCCAGTAGAAGATGTTCTTCGACAGGTCGTTGTCTGGCACGATGGAGGACGGTTTTTCGGCAAGGCGGGCACGGGCAAGACCGGTCACGCTCTGCAGGCCAGTGAGCTGGCCCTGCTTGCGCATTTCCGGCTCCTTCGCCTCGAAGGGTGTAAAGCCCCGGTTGACGAAGAGGAAGCGCCCGTCGGCCAGCTGGAGCGGCGTATAGACGTGATAGCCGGTCTGGCCGCGCCAGGTGGCAAAGAAGTGCCGCTCCTTGTTGTTGGCGAAAACGCCCGAGACAGTCACGGGGCTGTATTCGATATCCTCGCCCCGCGCCGCCATCACCTCGATATCGGCCAACGACACCGGCGCGGCGTTGCGGCGCGCCGCCATGTCGGAAAGAAGCTGCTCCTTCCAGTAGAGGCGCTGCAGCTGCCAGGTGCCGAGCGACAGGAGGATGGCGAGAGCGACGACGAAGGCGGTTCCCATGAGGATCGCCACGCCCCTGCTCTTTCGCGGCATCGCGCCGGCCGGGACCTCAGCCACGGTCGATCTCGCCCGGCCGGGCATTGTTGCGGTATTGCAGCGTGATCAGCAGGCCCTTGAGCACGCGCGTCAGCCCGAGGCCGAGAATGATGACGAGCGGGATCCACAGAAGGAAATGCACCCAGAGCGGCGGATTGACGTTGACCTCCATCCACAGCGCTGCACCGACGACGATGAAGCCGACGATGAGCAGCACGAAGACGACCGGGCCATCGCCCGAATCGGCGAAGGAATAGTCGAGCCCGCAGCTTGTGCAGGACGGCTTCACCTTGAGCAGGCCGTCGAACAGCTTGCCCTGGCCACAGCGTGGGCAACAGCCACGCAGCCCGGTGCTGAAAGGGTCGACGGGGGGATAAAGTGCCTTGTCCTCGTCCATGCTCGTATCCGTATGTTCACGCCCGGGTGGGCTGCCGCGGGCTCTTGCTTCAGGCGGCAAGGCCCATCACCTGCCTGCCGGCATCCTCTCCCCGCAGGGGGATGAGGGGCCAAAGCGGCGCATATGCTCCTATACCGTCCTGCCCGCCGCCCGTCCAACCGAAAGGCCGCGACAAAGGGGCCCGAAACGGGAAACGGCCGCATCGCTGCGGCCGTTTCGACAAATCGAGCAAGGCTCGCTTACATGTGCGCGATCGGCGCGCCCCAGCCACCCCAGATGTAGATGGAGAAGAACAGGAAGAGCCAGACGACGTCGACGAAGTGCCAGTACCAGGCGGCCGCCTCGAAGCCGAAATGCTGCTTCGGAGTGAAGTCGCCGCGCATGGCGCGGATGAGGCAGACGATCAGGAAGATCGTGCCGACCAGAACGTGGAAGCCGTGGAAACCGGTCGCCATGAAGAAGGTCGCGCCGTAGATGGATTCCTTGAAGGCGAACGGTGCGTGGGCATACTCATAGCCCTGGACGAAGGAGAACAGCACGCCGAGGACGACCGTCAGGGCGAGGCCGTTGATGAGGCCCTTGCGGTCGTTGTGCAGCAGCGCATGGTGCGCCCAGGTCACGCAGGTGCCCGAAAGCAGCAGGATGACGGTGTTGTAGAGCGGCAGGTGCCAGGGGTCGAGAACCTCGATGCCCTTCGGCGGCCAGACGCCACCGGTGTGCTCGACGCGCGCGGCCTGGATGGCTTCGGCCGGGAAAAGGCTGGCATCGAAGAAGGCCCAGAACCAGGCGACGAAGAACATCACCTCGGAGGCGATGAACATGATCATGCCGTAGCGCAGGTGCAGCGAGACGACGCGGGTATGGTGGCCCTCATGCGCTTCCTTCACCGTGTCCGCCCACCAGGCGTACATGGTGTAGAGCGTGATCAGCAGGCCGATGTAGAAGATCCACGGATTGGCCAGGTTCAGGCCGAACAGGTGGAAGGTACCGCCCGACAGGTAGCGCATGTAGCCGATGCCGCCGAGCGCCAGGACGAAGGCGCCGATGGAGGCAAGCAGCGGCCACGGGCTGGGGTCGATGATGTGGTAGTCGTGTTTCTTCTGATGCGCATCGGCCATCTGACTTATCCCCAATGTATCGCGTTCCGTTCCCGGCATAGCCGGAAACGCTTGGTATTCAAAGCTTGTTCGCGTCGTCCGCCTTCACCTCCGCAGCCGAAGCCACCGGCTTCGACGCCTCATGCGGATAGAAGGTATAGGACAGCGTGAGCGTGTGGATGCCCTTCGTCTCGACCGGCTCGACGATCGCGGGATCGACGAAGAAGACGACGGGCATGATCAGTTCCTCGCCGGGCTTCAGCGTCGTTTCGGTGAAGCAGAAGCACTGGACCTTGTTGAAATAGGCGCCGGCCGCCTGCGGCGTGACGTTGAACGTCGCCTGGCCGGTCGTCGGTGTGGAGGCGAGATTGCGCGCCTTGTACATGATCTGCACGGTCTCGCCGATCTTCAGCTCGACCTCGCGCTGCACCGGCTCGAAGCTCCAGGCAAGGCCCGGGCCGACATTGGCGTCGAAGCGCACCTTGATCGTCTTGTCGAGGATGATGTCGGAGGCCTGCTCGACGCGCTGCGTCGTGCCGCCGTACCCCGTCACCTTGCAGAACATCTCGTAGAGCGGCACGGCCGCATAGGCCATGCCGACCATACCGATGACGAAGGAGCAGCATATGGCGACGATCGTGCCATTTCCCATCCTGCTCTTTTCGGTCTTTTGCATCTCGCTCATCGTCAGCCCGCCATTCCGCCGGAGAACTTCACGAGCGTGACGATGTAGAACAGCACGACGAGGCCCAGAAGCACCGCGCCGAGCGCGATGTTGCGGCCGCGGCGCGCCTTCTTCTGATTTTCCGTGAGATTTACCGTTTCCATTACAGCACCCATCCGAATGACGCGATCATGTGGTCGACCATCAGGCCGGAGAAGACCGCGAACAGATAGACGATGGAGAAGGCGAAGAGCTTCTTGGCCGGCACCATCGCGACGTCGCCCTCCGGCATGCGCAACACGCCGACAGAGTACCACACGAAGCCGAGGCCGAGGGCTGCGGCAAAGAGACCGTAGCCGAGGCTGGCGAACCCGAGAAGGGTCGGCACGACGGCGATCACGGCGGTCAGCACCGCATAGATGAGGATCTGCACCTTGGTGGTCCGCTCACCGGCGACATTCGGCAGCATCGGCACGCCGACGGCGCCGTAGTCGCGCATCTTGAACAGAGCGAGCGCCCAGAAATGCGCCGGGGTCCACAGGAAGGTGATGAGGAAGAGCACGACGCTCTCGATGGAAACGCCGCCGGTGACGCAGGCCCAGCCGATCATCGGCGGAAAGGCGCCGGCCGCGCCACCGATGACGATGTTCTGCGGCGTCGAGCGCTTGAGCCACATCGTGTAGATGACGGCGTAGAAGAAGATGGTGAAGGCAAGCAGACCGGCCGAAAGCCAGTTGACCGCAAGGCCGAGGATCGCGACCGAGAAGGCGGAGAGCGTCAGGCCGAAGGCGAGCGCTTCTTCCGGGCGGATGCGGCCGGAGGGAATGGGACGCTTGGCGGTGCGGGTCATGACCGCATCGATGTCGGCGTCGTACCACATGTTGAGGGCGCCGGATGCTCCCGCGCCCACGGCGATACAGAGGATCGCGATGGCGGCGATGAACGGGTTGATCTCGCCCGGAGCAAGAATGAGGCCGGCGAAGGCCGTGAAGACGACGAGCGACATGACCCGCGGCTTCAGGAGCTCGAAGAAATCACGCGGCGACGCTTCGGAGAGGTAGACCTCGCCGCCGCCCGGAACCGTTTCGTGATGCTCGATGACCGCCATGTTCTTTCCGTCGCGTTCGGCCGATTCATTCGGCCTTTTCTACTGGCGGAGCCGCCGTTTCCGGCGGCTCCGATCTCAAGGGTCTTACTTGACCTTCGGAAGCTGTTCCCACTGGTGGAACGGCGGCGGCGAAGAGAGCTGCCATTCCAGCGTGTTCGCACCTTCACCCCACGGGTTGTCGCCGGCGACGCGCTTCTTGGCGAAGGCTTCAAAGACGCCGAAGAGGAAGATCAGGACGGCGAAGGCCGAGATGTACGAACCGTAGGACGACACCGCGTTCCAGCCGGCAAAGGCGTCCGGGTAATCGATGTAGCGGCGCGGCATACCGGCAAGGCCGAGGAAGTGCTGCGGGAAGAAGATCAGGTTCACGCCGACGAACATAACCCAGAAGTGCAGCTTGCCGAGGAATTCCGAGTACATGTAGCCGGTCATCTTCGGGAACCAGTAGTACCAGGCAGCGAAGATCGCGAAGACGGCGCCGAGCGACAGAACGTAGTGGAAGTGGGCGACCACGTAGTAGGTGTCGTGCATGGCGCGGTCGAGGCCGGCATTGGCGAGCTGAACGCCCGTAACGCCGCCGACGGTGAACAGGAAGATGAAGCCGATCGCCCAGATCATCGGCGTCGTGAAGCGGATCGAACCACCCCACATCGTCGCGATCCACGAGAAGATCTTCACGCCCGTCGGAACCGCGATGACCATCGTGGCGAAGACGAAGTAGCGCTGGGTCTGGAGCGACATGCCGACCGTGTACATGTGGTGCGCCCACACGATGAAGCCGACGGCGCCGATCGCGACCATGGCGTAGGCCATGCCGAGGTAACCGAAGATCGGCTTGCGCGAGAAGGTCGAGACGATGTGGCTGACGATGCCGAAACCGGGCAGGATCAGGATGTACACTTCCGGGTGACCGAAGAACCAGAACAGGTGCTGGAAGAGGATCGGGTCACCACCGTTTTCCGGCGCGAAGAAGGCTGTGCCGAAGTTGCGGTCCGTCAGCAGCATGGTGATGCCGCCTGCCAGAACCGGCAGCGAGAGCAAGAGCAGGAAGGCGGTGATCAGCACCGACCAGGCGAAGAGCGGCATCTTGTGCAGCGTCATGCCCGGAGCGCGCATGTTGAGGATCGTCGTGATGAAGTTGATCGCGCCGAGGATCGAGGAGGCGCCGGCGATGTGCAGGCCGAGGATCACGAAGTCCATGGCAGGACCCGGCTGACCCGACGTCGAGAACGGCGGATAGATCGTCCAGCCGCCGCCCGCGCCGTAGCCGCCCGCCGGGCCTTCGACGAACATCGAGAGCAGGACGAGCAGGAAGGCCGGAATGATCAGCCAGAACGAGATGTTGTTCATGCGCGGGAAGGCCATATCCGGCGCGCCGATCATGATCGGCACCATCCAGTTGGCAAAACCGCCGATGAGCGCGGGCATAACCATGAAGAAGATCATGATGAGCGCATGCGCCGTCGTGAAGACGTTGAACATGTGCTTGCCGCCGTCGATGGCAGCATCGCCCTCGAAACCGTAGACCATCGAGGCAAGACCGTGGAAGATCTGGATGCCCGGCTCCTGCAGCTCCATGCGCATCACCACCGACAGCGTGCCGCCGATGATGCCCGCACAGATCGCGAAGATCAGGTAGAGGGTGCCGATGTCCTTGTGGTTGGTCGACAGGAACCAACGCTGGAAGAATGTGAGCGGCTTGTGTTCGTGGTGATCGTGGTGATCGCCGTGGGCAGCGGATGTTCCGGCCATGGTCTCTCTCCCTTGGAATTACTGCGCGGCGTTTGCGGCAACGTTGACGGACTTTGCCGCACCGTCGACCGACGCCATCAGGGCTTTGTTTGCATCGCCGAGGTTCGTCGCGGCGGCTGCGAGCCACGTATCGTACTTCTCCTGCGAGACGACGCGGATGGCGATCGGCATGAACGCGTGGTCCTTGCCGCACAGCTCGGAACACTGGCCGTAGAACAGGCCTTCACGGTCGGCCTTGAACCAGGTTTCGTTGAGGCGGCCCGGGACGGCATCGATCTTCACGCCGAAGGAGGGCATCGCGAAGGCGTGGATCACGTCGGCAGCGGTGACGAGGAGACGGACATGCTTGCCGACGGGGACGACGACTTCGTTGTCGACAGCCAGAAGGCGCGGATAGACGCCCCTGTCTTCCTTGCCGGCAGCAGCGCGATCGCCGTCCTGCAGCAGGATGCTGTCGAAGGAGAGCGGGCTCTCGCCGACCTGATACTCATAACCCCAGTACCACTGGTAACCGGTGGCCTTGATCGTCAGCTCCGGCTCTTCCGTCGGGGCGAGCTGCCTGGTCAGAAGCTGGAAGGACGGAACGGCGAGGAACAGGAGAACGATGACCGGGCCGAGCGTCCAGACGACTTCGATCGCCGTGTTGTGGCTGGTCTTGGACGGAACCGGGTTCTTGCTCTCGCGGAACTTCACGACGACGACGATGAGCAGGACGAGAACGAACAGGGTGATCGGGACGATGAACCACAGAGTGTACTGCTCGAACCAGCGGATCTCTTCCATGATCGAGGTCGCGGCGGGCTGAAGGCCCTTCTGCCAGTCGAACGGCTGATCAGCGAAGGCGGTCGAAGCAAAGAGCAGACAGCCGATCGCGGCCAGAACTGCAAAAGCTTTGTTTTTCACAACGTATCTCCCCAAGGCGTTTGATCGGGATCAAACAGACGCGCAGAATCCCTGCTATACTGAGTGCTTAAAACCACAGTTTCATGCTCGCCGCAACAGCCATGGGGGACACCCCGTGCGGCATTTTTGCGCAAAAGCAAAAGCATGGGCCCGCTCCCCACAGTTTCTTCATAATTCCCTATAGCATGAAAGGTTTGGCCGCGGCGATCCTGCGCAAAGCCCCCTTGCTTCCCCTCATCCACCGCCCGCACCGGCGGTTCGGCCCCGGGCAAGGCCCCTATTATAATGAGTGGAGAACCGGTCCAATTTCCGCCTTCAATCAATTGGAAATGAGCGCCCGGGGCTTTTCATTTCACCCCTGCCCCTTCAAAGATAGCCCGACTGATTCGAGATTCCGAGGTTTTCATGGGTTTTGCTCCCCTTTCCCGGCTGTCCCGCACGGCACTTGGCCTTGCCGCGCTCGGGTTCGGCGCTCTCGCGCTTCCTTCCCTTTCGGCAGCCCAGCAGCCCGGCACGGTGAAGTCGAACCACGGCGCCTGGTCGATCGTCTGCGACCAGCCGGCCGGCGCCTCCGGCGAACAGTGCGCGCTGATGCAGAACGTGCTCGCCGAGGACCGGCCCGAGCTCGGCCTGTCCGTCGTCGTGCTGAAGACCGCCGACCGCAAGGCGAAGATCCTTCGCGTGCTCGCGCCGCTCGGCGTGCTCCTGCCGAACGGGCTCGGCCTCAATGTCGACGGCAAGGATATCGGCCGCGCCTATTTCGTGCGTTGCTTCTCGGACGGCTGCTATGCCGAGGTCGTGCTCGAGGACGAACTCCTGAAGACCTTCCGCTCCGGCGCGACGGCAACCTTCATCGTCTTCCAGTCGCCCGAGGAAGGCATCGGCATTCCCGTCGATCTCAAGGGTTTCGGCGAAGGCTACGACGCACTGCCGTAAGCCCCGCCCCCGGGCGGGCTTGCCGCCCGCCTTCCGGGGACTTACATGAGGCCCCAAGTCCAATGCTTGCGGAGCCTCCCATGAACACCGACCTTCTCTCCCTCTTCGATGCCGACGAGGCGTCCGTACAGGCGGTGCTCAAGGAGACGTTGAAGAACGCCGACGACGGCGAGCTCTTCCTCGAACACGCCCAGGCCGAATCCCTTTCCTTCGACAATGGCCGCCTCAAGGGCGGCAGCTTCAACACCGACCAGGGTTTCGGCCTCCGCGCCGTTGCCGGCGAAGCCGTCGGCTATGCGCATTCCGGCGAGATGACCCTGTCGGCGCTGAAGCGCGCGGCCGACGCTGCAGGCGCCGTCACGCGCGGCTTTTCCGGCGACTACGCCGCCGCCCCGCAGGGCACAAACCGGCAGCTCTATACGCCGGACAACCCGATCGGCACACCAAGCTTCGAGCAGAAGGTCGCCCTCCTAACCGAGATCGACGCGTATCTCCGCGCCAAGGATCCCAAGGTGCGGCAGGTGACCGCCTCGATCGCCGCAAGCTGGCAGGTCGTCAACATCCTGCGCGCCGACGGGCACCGCGTTACCGACATCCGCCCGATGACGCGCGTCAACATCTCCGTCGTCGCCGGTGAAGGCGACCGGCAGGAGACCGGCAGCTACGGCGTCGGCGGTCGCACCACCTTCGACGCATTCCTCACCGAGGAAAGCTGGCGTTTCGGCGCCGACGAGGCGCTGCGGCAGGCGCTGGTCAATCTCGAGGCCGTCGAGGCACCGGCCGGGACGATGGACATCGTGCTCTCCTCCGGCTGGCCGGGCGTCATGCTGCATGAAGCGGTCGGCCACGGGCTGGAAGGCGACTTCAACCGCAAGAAGACGTCGGCCTTCGCCGGTCTGCTCGGCGAGCAGGTCGCGGCCAAGGGCGTCACCGTCGTCGACGACGGCACGATCGACGACCGCCGCGGCTCGATCACGGTCGACGACGAGGGCACGCCGTCCGCCTACAATGTGCTGATCGAGGACGGCAAGCTGGTCGGCTACATGCAGGACCGGCAGAACGCTCGCCTGATGGGCATGAAGGCGACCGGCAACGGCCGCCGGCAAGGTTATGCCTATCGCCCCATGCCGCGCATGACCAACACCTACATGCTCTCCGGCGACAGGACGCCGGAGGAAATCATCGCCTCGGTGAAGAACGGCCTCTACGCCGTCTCCTTCGGCGGCGGACAGGTGGACATCACCTCGGGCAAGTTCGTCTTCGGCTGCACCGAGGCCTACCTCATCGAGAACGGCAAGGTGACGGCCCCCGTCAAGGGCGCCATGCTGATCGGCAACGGGCCGGACGCCATGCGCCGCGTCTCGATGGTCGGCAACGACACGAAGCTCGACACCGGTATCGGCAATTGCGGCAAGGCCGGCCAATGGGTCCCGGTCGGCGTCGGCCAGCCGCATCTGCGCATGGACCAGGTGACGGTCGGCGGCACCAAGGCCTGATCCCGAAATCGCTCTACCGAGCCTCGACTTCAAGAACCAGAGACCGCAAAGCGCAGCAACAGCCATTCCCGGAAGGCGCGCGCTTCCGGGGAGAGGCGCTTGAAGTCACGGGCGACGAGCCAGTAGGCGCCATAGTGAATGGATATGTCGAAGAGCTGCACAAGGCGCCCTTCGGCGATGTCCTCGGCCGCGAAGGCGCGGTCGACCAGCGCGACGCCGTGGCCGCGCAGCGCCGCCTGCAAGACGAGATTGCCTTCGGTAAAGATCTGCGCGCGCCCGGGCGGCACATCCGCCAGGCCGGCGGCGGCAAACCAGCGCTGCCAGGCGCTGCGGTTCTCCTCGTGCAGCAGCGTGTAGGCGAGGATGTCGGCCGGCGTGCGCAGCGGCGCCCCCTCCTCCATCAGGCAGGGCATGACGACGGGCACCAGCTCCACATCCGCCAGGTGCTCGGCTGCAACGCGCGGCCAGGCTCTGGCGTCCATGCCATGCCGGATGGCGATTTCCGGCTCGTGCGCGCGAAACTCGATGAGCCGCATGTCGGATTCGACCACGACGTCGATCTCGGGATGGTCGGCGTGGAAATCGTCGAGATGCGGCACGAGCCAGCTCGCCGCGAAGGAGGGTTCGGAGCTGATCTCCAGCAGCCCGCCGCCACGCCGGCCGCGAATCTCCGACAGGCTTGCATCCATCGCATCGAAGGCGCGCGACAGGACGTCGAGCAGCGCTTCGCCGGCGGAGGTGAGGCGGACGCTGCGGTGACGGCGCTCGAAGAGCGGTTTGCCAAGCTCGGCCTCCAGCTCCTTGACCTGCCGGCTGACGGCGGCCTGCGAGACGAGCAGCTCCTCGGCCGCCAGCGTGAAGCTGCCAAGCCGGCCCGCCGCCTCGAAACTCCTGAGCGCCGTGAGCGGCAGCCGTCCGCGTTTCATCGCATAACCTCAAGTCATCCGAAATCGACGATAAACTCGTTTGAGCAAAAAGGGCAAGCAGGCGGACAATCCGTGCAGACAGAAAACACGGAGAACCACGATGTTCGACCCCATCACGCGCATCTTCATGGATGTGATCCGCATCCTCACCTTCCAGGCCGGGCGGCCGGCGCCGCCGCGCCACAGGAAAGCCGTTGTTAACCACTCGGATACCGACCGGGTGCGATAACGGCCGCGAGAGACGAAAAGGGACGACGAAGACGACATGCCGATTCGCAGCGTCATGCGACAGGGGCTGAGGCGCGCCGTGATCACCGGCGGGCTGGAGTTCGCGCATCTGGCCGAGCGCGTCGGGCTGATGGCGTCCGCGCGCGGCATGGGTGCGATCTTCACGCTGCATCATGTGCGGCCGAAGACGCCGCAGACCTTCGATCCGAATGCGCATCTGGAGATCACGCCGGACTTTCTCGACGCGGCGATCGAACACCTGGCGGAAGAAGGCTACCAGTTCGTGGCGCTGGCCGACATGCCGGCACGACTGGCCATCGCACGCGGTGGCGAGCGTTTCGCAGCCTTCACATTGGACGACGGCTATCGCAACAATGCGGTTCATGCCCAGCCGGTCTTCACACGGCACAAGGTGCCCTTCACCGTCTTCGTCTCGCCGGGCTTTGCCTGCAAGACGCACGGCATCTGGTGGGAGACGCTGACGGAGCTTTTGCGCGTCGCCCCGCATCTGGAGTTCGATTTCGGCTCCGGCGCGATCGCCCTGCCGCTCGCAACCCTCTTCCAGAAGCAGACCGCCTATGTCCGGCTCGCCCATTTCATCCAGGCGGAGATGGATGAGGCTACGGCAATCGAGCGGCTCGATGCCGCCGCAAGGGCCCACGGCATCGATCCTCTGATGATCACCGAACGGCTCGTCATGCGCGAGCCGGAGCTGAAAAGCCTCGTCGTCAACCCCCTCGCCTCGATCGGCGCGCATACCGTAAGCCACCGGGCTCTCGCCCGCCTTGGCGACGCGGAAGCACGCCAGGAGATGGAGCAGTCGGCCGAGCGCATCGCCGCCATCATCGGCCACCGGCCGGACACGCTCGCCTATCCCTATGGCGGCCGCGCCTCCGTCTCGCCCCGCGAGCATCGACTTGCCAGGGACCTCGGCTTCCGCGTCGCCGTCACGACGGATCCGGGCACGATCTCGGCCCGCTCCTTCGACGCGCCGACGACGCTCCCGCGCATCTCGCTGAACGGGCACTACCAGAAAGCCAAATATGTCGGGGCACTGGCTTCAGGCATTCCCTTCCGGCTGATGCGGCGCTGAGCTTGGGCATGCGCCTTCTCCGTGATATGCTGGCGCACACTCGGAGACCGTTCCATGCTAGCCCTGCGCCTGCCTGCCGATATCGAAAAGCGCCTTGAAGAGCTTGCCCGGAAAACCGGGCGCAGCCCGAGCGAACACGCACTCGAGGCCATCGTCGAGCATCTGGACGACCTAGAAGATCTCCACCTTGCCGAGCAGCGGCTTGCCGAACTGAAAAAGGGGCAGGCAGGCACCATCTCTCTTGCCGAGATGATGAAGGCCCATGGCGTGGAAAATTGAATTTCACCCCGGCGCGGACAAGGAGCTCGAAAAACTCGGCACCGCGGCCGCCCGGCGTATCCTCCGCTTCCTCAGTGATCGCATCGCCCCGCTCGAGGATCCTCGTGCGATCGGGCAGGCGCTGAAAGGATCCGAACTCGGCGCCTTCTGGAAGTACCGCGTCGGCGACTATCGCATCATTGCGCGGATCGAGGATTCGGTCGTCACGATCTTCATCATTCGCATCGGCGACCGGAAATCCGTCTACCGCTGACCATTCACGGATACATCCTGACCTTCGTCCAGCCGGCACCGTCCGCCGTGCGGCGGAATTCCATGCGGTCGTGCAGGCGGAAGGGGCGGTCGTGCCAGAACTCGATCGAGACGGGCTTGATGCGGAAGCCGGACCAGTGCGGCGGGCGGGGAATCTCGCCGATGGCGTAGCGGGCCGTGTATTCGGCAACCGCCTTCTCCAGCGCGAAACGGCCTTCCAGCGGGCGCGACTGCTTCGATGCCCAGGCGCCGATGCGGCTGCCCCGTGGGCGCGAGGCGTAGTATTCGTCCGCCTCGGCATCGGTGACGATCTCCACCTCGCCGCGGATGCGCACCTGACGGCGCAGCGACTTCCAGTGGAAGCACATGGCGGCCTTCAGCGCGCCAAGGATTTCCACACCCTTCTGGCTCTCGAAATTCGTATAGAAGACGAAGCCGCGTGCATCGAACCCCTTGAGCAGGACCATGCGCACATTCGGCAGGCCCGCCTCGTCGACGGTGGCGAGCGCCACCGCGTTCGGGTCGTTCGGCTCGGTCTTCGCCGCCTCCTCCAGCCATGTGCCGAAGAGGGCGTAGGGTTCGTTTTCCTCGGTGAAGTCACCGCTTGTTAACGCATTTTCGCTCATATTCGATTCAATGCCGATCTATTAACTGCATGAGGCAGGTTGGAGTGGACGTCATAGCAAAGTCGCGCGCGCAGACAAAGCCATACAGGGCACATTGCCTTGCGGTTGTTGTCGTGACCCTGTGCGGCGCCTCTCTCTCCGGCTGCATGGGCGGTCTCGACATCTTCGACGGCAGCAAGGTCGATACCCTGCGCACCAGTTCCGTGCCCTCGGGCACCGAACGCCTGACCGACGAGATCACCGTGCGCAACGCCGTCTCCTCCGCCGATCTTGCCCGCACCGGCGGCAGCGCCATTCCGTGGGCGAACTCCGCCTCGGGCAGCGCCGGCGTCATCAGCAGCATTGCGGAAAATCGCGACACGACCGGGCGGCCGTGCCGCGACTTCGTAACGACACGCCATTCCTACCAGGGCATCGCCAACTATTCCGGCCGCACCTGCCTTGGCAATTCCGGCGAATGGCTGCTGCTCGCCTTTGATCTGCAAGGTTGAGGACACGCGATCTTTGCACTTTTTCAACTCTGGCCCGTAACCAGTGATTAGGACGTTCATCGCTATCATGGCCGGCAAAACGGCAACGGGTGGAAGTTATGCGTGACCCCTATTCGGTGCTCGGCGTGAAGCGAAACGCCGGGCAGGAGGAAATCAAGGCAGCCTGGCGCTCGCTGGCGAAGGCCGTGCATCCCGACCAGAACCATGACGACCCCAATGCCACAGTGCGCTTCACGGAGGCCGGCCGCGCCTACGACATCCTGCGCGACCCCGACAAACGCAGCCGCTACGACCGCCAGCAGCGCGAGGCCGAACTGCGCCGCATGGAGCAGATGCGCCGCCAGCAGGCCGAGCGCAAGGCAAGGAGCGAAGCGCCGCCGCGCGTGTCGAACGAGGATGCCGAGGACATGATCGCCCGCATCTTCGGCGTCGATTCGCGCGGACAGCCGGCAGAAGCAAAAGTCCAGGGGCAAGCGCAGCCCCAGCCGCGCGCCCAGCAGCAGGCACAGGCCGCCGGCGCCGCCGCACAGGACGCCCGCAAGGCGGCCGACGAGCCTGAGATCGAAGAGGCGCCGCAGGGCCGCGGCGTCGCCCCGGCAAGCAGCCTCATCTCCGCCATCATCCGCCGCATCCGCGGAAGCCGCGTCAAGGTGGAGACGGCACCGGACTTCGTTGCCGACGTCACCGTCAGCGTCGAGGACATCCTCAACAAGGTGCGCCCGACAATCGAGACCCCGGACGGGCAGACGCTGCGCGTGCCTGTCGGCGCCGGATCGACGGATGGCCAGGTGATCCGCCTCAAGGAGGCCGGTTACCGCATCGAGAACCTGAAGCGCGGCGATGCCGTCATCACCTTGCGCGTTGCCCCCGGTCGCTTCCGGGTCGATGGTTTCGACCTGAAGGTCGATCTGCCGGTGACGATCGAGAATGCCGTGCTCGGCTGCGAGACGACCATCGACGGCCCGCTCGGACCGCTGCCGGTAACGGTTCCGGCCTGGTCGGGCTCCGACCACCAGATCCGTATTCCCGGCGAAGGTCTGCTCATGGAAAACGGCGAACGGGGCGATCTCGTCGCCGAAATCCGCCTTCTCCTGTGGGAAAAACCGGATGACAAGATGATCGACCTGATGCGCAGCCTGCGCGAAGGGCTTTATCTTTGAGCCCTTTGTGACGCTTTCATAAAACATGCACCCATTGTTACGAGTGCTAACAGTTCCTGAACCCTCCCGCGCTTGAACCCCAATGCCGCCTATGCCATAGGCAAATCTGACTTAAGTATCAGGGGGCAAACCATGGTTCAGGCATCTGGTCTGATGAAGGGCAAGCGCGGCGTCATCATGGGCGTCGCCAACAACCGTTCCATCGCCTGGGGCATCGCCAAGGCTATCCACGCACAGGGCGGCGAGATTGCCCTGACCTATCAGGGCGATGCGCTGAAGAAGCGTGTGGAGCCGCTGGCCGTCGAAATCGGCGCCGTGCTGGCCGGCGATTGCGACGTTTCCGACGAGGCATCGATCGACGCCGTCTTCGAGAATATCGAGAAGACCTGGGGCAAGATCGACTTCCTCGTGCATGCGATCGGCTTTTCCGACAAGGACGAGCTGACCGGCCGCTACGTGGACACCACACCGGCGAATTTCGCCAAGACCATGCAGATCTCGGTCTATTCCTTCACGTCGGTCGCCCGTCGCGCGGAAAAGCTGATGACCGACGGCGGCTCGATGCTGACGCTGACCTATTACGGCGCAGAGAAGGTCATGCCGAACTACAACGTCATGGGCGTCGCCAAGGCCGCGCTCGAGGCGAGCGTGAAGTATCTCGCCGTCGACCTCGGCCCGAAGAACATCCGCGTCAACGCGATTTCCGCCGGCCCGATCAAGACGCTCGCAGCCTCCGGCATCGGTGACTTCCGCTATATTCTCAAGTGGAACGAGTACAATGCGCCGCTGCGCCGGACCGTCACGATCGAAGAAGTCGGCGATGTCGGCCTCTACATGCTGTCCGACCTGTCGCGCTCGGTAACCGGCGAAACCCATCATGCGGACAGTGGCTACCACGTCGTCGGCATGAAGGCCGTCGACGCGCCCGACATCTCCGTCATCAAGGACTGATACGAACGTCCGCCCCGGGGTTTTCGCCTTGCTCATCTACATGATCCGTCACGGCCAGACCGCGTGGAATGCAGAGGGCAGGCTGCAGGGGCAGAAGGACATTCCGCTGAACGAGACCGGCCGCCGCCAGGCGGCCGGCAACGGCGCCGCCCTCAAAGGCATTCTCGGCGCCGCGGCCGCCGATTTCGATTTCGTCGCAAGCCCGCTGGGCCGCACGCGCGAGACGATGGAAATCCTGCGCCGCGCCATGGGGCTCGATCCCCTCGCCTACCGCACCGACGACCGTCTCGTCGAATTGTCCTTCGGCGACTGGGAAGGCCATACCCTGCCCGAGCTGATGGCCGAAGCGCCGGCACGGGTCGAAGAACGCAGCCACGCGAAATGGAACTTCATTCCGCCCGGCGATGCGGCGGAAAGCTACGAGATTCTCTCCTGGCGCATCGCGTCCTGGCTTGCCGATGTCCGTGGTCCGACCGTCTGCGTCAGCCATGGCGGTGTTTTCCGCGCGGCCTTCCGGCTGAACGGCATGGACGAGGAAGAAGCGGCCAACACGCCGATCCACCAGGATCGCCTGCTGCGCATCGATGCGACGGGCATGCACTGGCTCTAAGGGACAAGAGCCCGCCTGGAAAAGCCGGACGGCCGTGGCGGAATGAAAGGCAAAGCCTTACTGGATGATTTCGAGATCGTTGATGACGCGCTTGCCGTCGACTTCGGTGTAGAACACCAGCACCTTCACGCCCGGTTCCAGCCCTTCGAAATTGAACTCTTCCGGCGCCTGGTACTTCTTGCCGTCATCGAGCGAGAGGCTGAGGTTCGTCGTGTCGACATTCGTGATCACGGCCTCCACGTCGGCGCTTTCGGCAGAAGCTGCGAGCGGCGAAAGGAAAACGGCCGTGGCCATCAGCGCGGCGATCAGAAAGCGCATCTTGCGAACCCCTGGGAATGAATCAGTCTTTTTGCTGGCCATGTCAGATGCCCCCCAAATATGGCGAAATTCGCCCGCCCCCGCGTGCGCTGGTGAAATGGATGGCCGGAAAGATCATACGAAGCAAGGCAGGCTGCCCGCTCATCCCCGGAATTGTCGGACAAGGGCGGCGGAGGGCCCGGAAAGCGGCTTGGCAACACTCTCCCGTATCGGGACGGAAATGCAAGTATTTCAGCTGTTTATAAATGCAATCTTAAGGAAGCCTCCCTTACCGTTTTGCGACCACCGGGGATTCTCTTTTTGCGCGTTCCAGCCGCCTTTCGCCACGCTCTGGCGTCCATAGCAGAATGGGCGAAACCGTCGCTCATTCCGGCGGCGATCGCCGGTTGCGTCATCCTGACGGCGGGCATCGTCTACGAGCGGCAGAACGAGCATATCTACCGCAACGAGCTGCAGAACCATGTGGCGGGCGACCTCGCGCTGGTCGCAGCCCGGCTGCAGAGCCAGGTGAACGGCAATGTCGCGGCCCTGCGCAGCGTCGCCAACATGTTCGCGGTGGCGCCGGAGCAGGCGACGCTGCAGTTCAACGTCTTCGCCCGCAAGCTGATGCTGCAGAACACCCATTTCCGCCGGGTCGGCGTCGCGCCGGAGGGGACGGTCCGGCAGGCCTTCCCGCTCGACGGCAACCAGCATTACCTCGGCACCAATTTCAACCGCTTCCCCTCCTTCCGCCGGGCCGCCCAGATGGACCGTTCGCGCGGGCGCCCGCTAATGTTCGGGCCGGTGCAGTTCGCCAAGGGCGGCCGCGGCTTCAACCTCTTCATACCGGTCTTCACCAATGTGGATGCGCGGCACTATTTCTGGGGCTACATCGACGGGCTGATCGACGAGCGCAAGCTCTTTACCGACGCCGGCCTGTTCGATGCCGACCAGCCCACGCGGCACAGCGCGCAACGGCACGAAACCGATATCCAGCTCGCCATCCGCGACGTCAGCGTGCCCGACAATATCGTCGATCCGTTCTTCGGCGATGCGGAGGTCTTCGAGAAGGAACCCGTCCTCCAGGCGCTGGATTTTCCCGGCGGGCGCTGGCAACTGGCGGCCATCCCCTCCAAAGGCTGGCAGCACCCGCCTGAAAACCTCACCCAGATCCGGCTGATCATCGCCGCGGCGGCACTCGTCATCATCGTGCCGATCTTTCTGACCGGCGGCCTCGTCAGCGAACGCCAGCGCAACATCGCCCGGCTGCGGGCGCGCGAGCGGCAGGTGCAGTCACTCTCCCAGCGCCTCGACATCGCGCTCGACGCCTCCAAGATCGGCATCTGGGAAGTCGAGCTGTCGACCGGCGCGCGCAACTGGGACGAACAGATGCACCGTCTGCACGGCTTCCCGGAAAACGAGACGCCGAACGACCACGAATGGCGTTCCGTTCTCCACCCCGACGACGTCGCCATCGCCAGGGGCGAGATGGACCGGATCCGCGCCGGCGGCAACGACTACAAGTCGCAGTACCGCATCCTCATGCCCGACGGCAACTGGCACCATATCCGCAATGTCGGTTCACGCCTCACCGGTCCCAACGGCGAGGACAAGCTGACCGGCATCAGCTGGGACGTGACCGAGGACGTGCTGCTGAACGAGGCGCTGAAGAGTGCCAAGGACCATGCCGAGGTGCAGAACGCCGAGCTCGCCAAGCTGACGCAGCGCCTCGACCTCGCGCTCGATTCCTACGAATGCGGCCTGTGGGAGGCCGATCTGGAGGATGGGCTGACGCTGTGGGACGACCGCATGCACCAGCTCTACGGGATCACCAACACCGGCAAGCGCATCACCCACGACACCTGGATCAACGCCATCCATCCCGACGACCGTGCCGAGGCGGAAGGCAAGGCCAGCCGGACCATCGACGAGAACGTGCCCTATTCGCGCACCTCGCGCGTCGTGCATTCGGACGGATCCATTCGCCATATCCAGTCGGTCGGCAAGCTGCATACCGGGCAGGACGGCCGCCGCAAGCTGGTCGGGCTCGCCTTCGACGTCACCGACGACATGCAGATGACCGCCCGCCTGCGCCAGGCCAAGGAACAGTCCGAACGGCAGAATACCGAACTGGAACAGACCAGCCGCCGCCTCGACCTCGCACTCGATTCCTACCAGTGCGGCCTCTGGGAAGCCGATCTCGACCTCCGCCGGACCTACTGGGACGAGCGCATGCACCAGCTTTACGGCCTGGTCTTCACCGACGGCACCGTGACGCACGAGGAATGGCTCGCCGCAATGCACCCGGACGACCGGGAAGAAACGGTCCAGACCGTCAATCACTGCGTCGAACACGATTTGCCCTATGTGCGCGAGGCCCGCATCCTGATGCCGGACGGCGAGATCCGCCATGTGCGCTCCGTCGGCAAGGTCCACCACGCTCAGGACGGCGGCCGCAAGCTGATCGGCCTTGCCTTCGACGTCACGGAAGACGTGATCCTGAAGGAAAACCTGAAGGCGGCCAAGGAACAGGCGGACGCCAAGAACATCGAGCTGGAACAGGCCAAGGTCCGCATCGAGCACAACGCGCTGCACGACCCGCTGACCGGGCTCGGCAACCGCCGCAAGCTCGACGACGAGCTGACGGACATCGCCACGCGCAGCGAGACGAAGGATGCGCGCGTCGGCATCCTGCATATCGACCTCGACCGCTTCAAGCAGATCAACGACACGCTCGGTCATGCCGCGGGCGATGCGCTTCTCGTGCATGCCTCGCAGGTGCTGCGCGCCTGCGTGCACACCGGCGACCTCGTGGCACGCATCGGCGGCGACGAATTCGTCGTGGTGGTGACCAACACGACCGATCAGGTCTATCTCAGCGCGCTGTCGCGGCGCATCATCAGCCTGATGCAGCAGCCCGTCGAATATGAGGGCCATCTCTGCCGCTTCGGCGTCAGCATCGGCATCGCCCTTGCCGAGGGCCGGTCGATCGACACGGCCAGGCTGCTCGTCAATGCCGATATCGCGCTCTACCGGGCCAAGGCGCTCGGGCGGAACCGGCATGAATTCTTCACCGAGGCGCTGCAGGCCGAGATCATCTCGAACAAGCGCATCGCCGACGATATCCTGGCCGGCATCGAGAACAACGAATTCGTGCCCTACTACCAGCCGCAGATCGACGCAGGCACACTGAAGCTCGCCGGCGCCGAAGCGCTGATCCGCTGGAACCATCCGCGCGAAGGCCTGCTGACGCCCGACCACTTCCTGAAGATCGCCGAAGACCTCAACGTCATGGCCACGCTCGACCGCATCGTCCTGGAAAAGGCGCTGCTCGACTGCGCCCGCTGGGCGGCGCAGGGCCTGATCATGCCGAAGATCTCGGTCAACGTGTCGGCCCGGCGCCTCCGGGACGAGAGCCTGATCGACAGCCTCACCGGCCTCTCCATCCAGCCCGGCCAGATCGCCTTCGAACTGGTCGAATCGATCTTCCTCGACGAGAGCGACGACGTCGTTCTCACCAACCTGGAACGCATCAAGGCACTCGGCATCGACATCGAGATCGACGATTTCGGCACCGGCCACACCTCCATCGTCAGCCTCCTGAAGCTGAAGCCGAAGCGGCTGAAGATCGACCGCCAGCTTGTCGCCCCCATTCTCACCGCCCGCAACGAACAGGCGCTGGTGCGCTCGATCATCGAGATCGGCCGCTCGCTCGGCATCGAGATCGTCGCCGAAGGCGTGGAGACGATGGAGCATGCCGAGATGCTGGGCCTGCTCGGCTGCGATCTCCTGCAGGGCTACGCCTTCGCCAAGCCGCTCTCCCGCGACGCCTTCCTCGCCTTCGGCAGCGAGATGCGGTGGAAGCTGGCGTCGTAAGGGCCTGGATCGCCCCTCATCCGCCTGCCGGCCCCTTCTCCCCGCAGGCGGGGCGAAGGGGGTGTCGCGCCGGTCTCCCCAGACAGCGGCATCGTTGTGGGGGAGAACATCGCCCCTTGCCCCTTCTCCCCGCCTGCGGGGAGAAGGTCGCGGCAGCGGAATGAGGGGCAATCACTGGGCATCCTGACGGTAAAAGCGCGAAACCCTTGTCCCTACCCCGCCTTTTCCACTAAGAGAGGTCGCACTTTCCTGTGGGGTCCGGTTCCGCTCATGTCGCACAATACCTTCGGTCATCTCTTCCGCGTCACCACCTGGGGCGAAAGCCACGGGCCGGCGCTTGGCTGCGTGGTGGACGGCTGCCCGCCCGGCATCCGCTTCACGCTGGCCGAACTGCAGGCCTGGCTCGACAAGCGAAAGCCGGGCCAGTCGCGCTTCGTGACGCAGCGCCGCGAGGACGACCTCGTCAAGGTGCTCTCCGGCGTGATGCTGGACGACGACGGCGAGACGATGATCACGACGGGCACGCCCGTCTCCATGCTGATCGAGAACACCGACCAGCGCTCCAAGGACTACGGCGAGATCGCGAAACGCTACCGCCCCGGCCATGCCGACTACACCTATGACGTCAAATACGGCATCCGTGACTATCGCGGCGGCGGGCGCTCCTCCGCCCGCGAGACGGCGGCCCGCGTCGCCGCCGGCGGCCTTGCCCGCAAGGTCGTGCCGGGGCTCACCGTCCGCGCCGCGCTGGTGCAGATCGGCAAACACAAGATCGACCGCAGCAACTGGGACTGGAACGAGGTGAACAACAACCCGTTCTTCGCGCCCGACCCTGCCATCGTGCCCGTGTGGGAGGACTATCTCGACGGCATCCGCAAGGCGGGCTCCTCGATCGGCGCGGTCGTCGAAGTGATCGCCGAGGGCGTTCCCGCCGGCATCGGCGCACCGATCTACGGCAAGCTCGACCAGGACATCGCCTCCCTCCTCATGTCGATCAACGCCGTCAAGGGCGTCGAGATCGGCGAAGGATTTGCGTCTGCCGAACTCACCGGCGAGGACAACGCCGACGAGATGCGCATGGGCAATGACGGCAATCCGATCTTCCTGTCCAACCACGCCGGCGGTATTCTCGGCGGCATTTCCACCGGCCAGCCGGTCGTCGCCCGCTTCGCCATCAAGCCGACCTCCTCGATCCTCACCGAGCGCCGCTCGATCGATTCGGACGGCAACAATGTCGACGTGCGCACCAAGGGCCGGCACGATCCCTGCGTCGGCATCCGTGCCGTGCCGATCGGCGAGGCAATGGTCGCCTGCGCCGTTGCCGACCACTACCTGCGCGATCGCGGCCAGACCGGCCGCCTGAAATAATCGGCTGAATAGGAGCCTGCCATGAGCTACGATCAGAAGCGTGTCGTCGATGCCATCCGCGCCTTCGAGGCCGGCGAGATCGTCGTCGTCATGGATGACGACGGCCGCGAGAACGAGGGCGACCTCATCGTCGCCGCCGTGCACTGCACGCCCGAAAAGATGGCCTTCATCGTGCGCCACACCTCCGGCATCGTCTGCACCCCCATGCCGCGCGAGGAGGCCAAGCGCCTCAACCTCAACGCCATGGTGGCGGAAAACGATTCGGCGCACACCACCGCCTTCACCGTCTCGGTCGACTTCAAGCACGGCACGACGACGGGCATTTCGGCCGACGACCGCACGCTGACGGTGCGCAACCTCGCCAATCCCAATGTCGGCGCCGCCGACTTCGTGCGCCCCGGCCACATCTTCCCGCTCGTCGCCCGCGAAGGCGGCGTCCTCATGCGCTCCGGCCACACGGAAGCCGCGGTCGACCTCTGCAAGCTCGCAAGCCTGCCGCCGATCGGCGTGATCAGCGAGCTCGTCAACGACGACGGCACCGTCATGCGCGGGCCGCAGGTGGCAGGCTTTGCCGAGCAGCACGGCCTCAAGCAGGTCTCCGTCGCCGACCTCATCGCCTATCGCCAGCGCAAGGAAACACTGATCGAGCAGGTCGACGGTTTCGACATCGATACGCCCTACGGCAAGGCGAAGGCCCTGACCTACACCCTGCCCTGGGACCCGATGCAGCACCTTGCCGTCGTCTTCGGCGACATCAGGGACGGCGTCGACATTCCGGTGCGCCTGCATCTCGAAAATGTCGGCGGTGACGTCTTTGGTGCGAGCCGCCAGATCGACGCGATCATGAAGCGCATCGCCGAACAGGGCCGCGGCGTGATCGTCTATCTGCGCGAGGGGTCCGTCGGCGTCGGCCAGTCCTCCACCGCGCGCAAGGGCAAACACGACCGCGAGGGCCACGACGAGGCGCAGGCGCGCGAAAGCGAATGGCTGGAAATCGGCCTCGGTGCGCAGATCCTGAAGGATCTCGGCATCACGTCGATCCGCCTGATGGCCTCGCGCGAGCGCCACTATGTCGGCCTCGAAGGGTTTGGCATCCAGATCAGCGCCACCGACCTCTGCTGAAACCGAATATCCCGCTTCCCCGAAACGTCTGAGTTTCACGCGGCAATCGGGGATCGCGGGATTTTCTCGGGGGATGGCGGGGCATGTGGGATTTCAGCATCGGCAGGACCATCGGTATCCTTGCCAGGACCATGCCGTTCATCCTCCTGCGGATGGTGATCTACTTCGTCATCACGCTCGCCTTCATCCTCGCAACCGGCGCGGGAGCCGGCATCGGCTACGGCGTCGGCTCGCTCAGCGAAAGCCCGGAATCCTACGCCGCCTGGGGCGGCTTCATCGGCATGGGCTTCATTGCCGCCGCCGTCTACTGGGCGCGCGAATGGCTGCTCTACATGGTCAAGGCCGCCCATATCGCCGTCATCGTCAAACTGATCGACGGCGAGGCGCTGCCGGACGGCAAGGGCCAGGTTACCTATGGCCGCGAGGTCGTCACGGCCCGTTTCGGCGAGGCCAACGTGCTCTTTGCACTCGACCAGCTCGTCAAGGGCGTCATCGCCGCCATTACCGGGCTGATCGGCGGCGTCGCCGCCTTCCTGCCGATCCCCGGGCTCGACGCCATCGCCCGCTTCGCCAACACGGTCATCCGCCTGTCACTGACCTATGTCGACGAGATCATCCTCGGCTACAACATCCGCACGAACAGCGACAATGCCTGGGACGGCGCCCGCCGCGGCCTCGTGCTCTACGCGCAGAACGGCCTGAAGATGGTGAAGAACGCCGTCTGGCTCGCCGTCTTCCTCTGGGTGCTGTCGATCGTCGTCTTCCTCCTCGCCCTCGCCCCCGCCGGTGCGGTCCTCTACGCCTTTCCGGGCGAGATCGCGGGCTACAGCTTCGTCGTCGCCATCGTCTTCGCCTGGGCCTTCAAGGCCGCCGTGCTGGAGCCCTTCGCGATCGCCGCGCTGATGGCCGTGTATTTCGACACGATCCGCGGCCAGGTGCCCGACCCGGAATGGGACGCCAAGCTGACGGGCGCCTCCGAAAAATTCCGTGCGCTTGCGGAAAAGGGCAAAGCCGCCTTCGGCGGGCGGCCGGTGACGGCCTAACCCGCGTCCCCGCGCCAGCCGTCCAGATACCGCACCGTCTCCACGCCCGCGAACTTCGCAATGCGGGCCAGCTCTGCCTCAAGCTTCTCCTGCCTGCCGGCGGAGGCGCGGACCTTCGGCTCCCACCACAGCCGCTTGACGTCGAGCGTACCGGCCTTGCGGTCGGCCTTCATGTCGATGCGGCCGACAAGGCGGTCGCCCTCGAGCAGCGGGAAGACGTAGTAGCCATATTGCCGCTTGGGCTCCGGCACGAAGATCTCGATGCGGTAGAAATAGCCGAACAGCCGTTCGGTGCGGTTTCGGTCGCGGATCAGCGGATCGAAGGGCGAGAGCACGCGCAGGCGGGCGGGCGGTTCGGGCACATTGCCAAGGCAGGCCGGGAAATCGGCAAAGGCGTGCGAGGCGCGCGGCTTGCCGCCGTCCGCCGGCTCGATCGAGACCGGGCGCAGCTCCTCGCGATGGTCCTCCACCCAGGCCTTCGCCTCCTCCGGCGAGATGAGGTCCCAGAAGGCGGCGATCTCGCCATGGGTGGCAAAACCCAACCGCTCCAGCGCGCTGCGGCAGGCCCAGTCGACAAAGGCATCGTGCTCGACGTCCGGCGCATGGTGATGGGCCGGCACCACGCGCTCGACGAGATCGTAGACCTTCTGGAAGTTCTCGCGCCGGGCGATCGCCAGCTTGCCCGTGTGCCAGAGATATTCCAGCGCCGTCTTGTTCGGATGCCAGTTCCACCAGCCGCCGGATTTGTGGTCGTCGGCCTTGAGGTCCCGCGAAAGGACCGCGCCGCCGGAGGCGATGCGCTCGTAGGTCTCGCCGAACGCCTTGTCGAAGCCCTCGCCCTGCCATCGGCGCCACCGCTCGGCCATCGAGGCCTCCTTGCGGCGGAACCGGTGTTTCCAGTAGCGGAAGAAGCTGCTCGGGATGACCGAGGCATCATGGGTCCAGTGTTCGAAGAGGTCGCCGTCCTTCTCCAGCAGCGCCGTCAGATGCTCGCGGCGATAGGTCTGGTTGCGCGAGAACAGGATCTGGTGATGCGCCCGCTCCACGGTGGCGATGCTGTCGACCTGCACGAAGCCGATGTCGTGGATGAGGTTCAGCAGGTCCGCCTTGCCGAGCAGGCGGCCGGGCGGAGCGCTCAGACCCTGGCGGGCGAGAAAGATGCGCCGGGCCTCGGCATTGGAGAGAAGAATCGTCATGGTGGATGATAGACACATATTCTCGGTTTGTTCTACATATTTTCGATGGCCAAGCGGGATCGGGCCGCTGTGCCCGTCACACGAGTGTCGCTTTTCGAACAGACCGGCGCGGAAAACCTCTTCGCACATGCGGTAGAATTGCCTATAGCTCCCCCACCATCCACGAAACGGGACCCCGCTTTTGGATATCGTCTTTTCCGCCGCAACGGTGACCTATGCCGGACGCACCGCGCTGCACCCGCTGACGCTTGCCCTGAGCGAGCCGCGCATCGGCGTCGTCGGGCTCAACGGTTCGGGCAAGACCACCATGGCGCGGCTGATCAACGGCCTCGTCAAGCCGACGGGCGGCACGGTGACGGTCGCCGGGCTGGACACGGTGGCCGACGAAGCGGCTGCGCGCGGGAAAACCGGGTTCATCTTCCAGAACCCGCAGCACCAGATGATCCTGCCGATCCTGGCCGAAGACATCGCCTTCGGCCTCAAGAACCGCGGCTTCGACAAGGCAGAGATCGCGGCGCGGACGGAGGCGGTGCTCGCGCGCTTCGGCATATCCCATCTCGCACGGCGGCGCGTGCACGAGCTTTCCGGCGGCGAGACGCAGCTCGGCGCCATCGCCAGCGTGCTCGTCACCGGTCCGGACCTCCTGATCCTCGACGAGCCGACCAACCAGCTCGACCTGAAGAACCGCGCGCTCATCGAGCGCACCGTTGCGGGCCTGCCGGAACAGGTGCTCGTCATCACGCACGATCTCGCCTTGCTGGAGGGGTTCGACCGGGTGCTGGTGTTCCACGAGGGCCGGCTTGCGGCCGACGACCGGCCAGCCGAGGCGATCCGCGCCTATCGGGGGATCGCGGCATGCTGAACGGGCTCGACATCGAGGGCGACTCGCTGCTGCACCGCATGCCGGTGCGCGGCAAGCTGCTCACGCTCTTCGCCGCCGCGATCGGGCTCTTTATCGTTGCCGACCTGCGCATCCTCGTGCCGGCGCTCGGGCTTTCGGCCGTCCTCTGCCTTTCGACCGGCATTGGTCTTCGCGAGGCCTTCCGGCGCGTGCGTTTCGTGCTCTTCACGGTGCTCCTCGTCGCAATCGCGAACTATGCCTTCCATTCGCTGCACGAGGCGCTGGTTGTCTTCTCCCGGCTGAGCGCACTGGTTCTGCTGGCTGCCGCCGTCACCGCCACGACCTCCATTTCCGCCTTCATGGACGAGATCACCCGGCTCCTGACACCGCTCGAACGCTTCGGCTTCGTGCGCGCGGCCGATGTGAGCCTCGCGGTCGGCCTCGTCATCCGCTTCGTGCCGGAGATCTTCGCGCGCTACGGCGAGATCACCGACGCCCACCGGGCGCGCGGCCTGCCGGTCCGGCCCTTGACCACTCTCGTGCCGCTCATCATCCTGACGCTGAAGGACGCCGATACGATCGCCATGGCGATTGACGCGCGCGGCTTTCGGCGGCACTAAGCATTCGACCCAATTTTGTCCACCGGGGAACCTGACATGACCACCAGAGACATCGTCCTCGTCGCCCTCTTCGCCGCGATCATCGTGGTGCTGGGCCTGCTGCCGCCGATCACGCTCGGCTTCATTCCGGTGCCGATCACCGCGCAGACGCTCGGCGTCATGCTCGCCGGCTGCATTCTCGGCGCAAAGCGCGGCGCGGCCGCCGTGCTGCTCGTGCTGCTGCTCGTGGCCATCGGCCTGCCGGTCCTGTCGGGCGGGCGCGGCGGCCTAGCCGTCTTTGCCGGCCCGACCGCCGGCTACCTCGTCGGCTGGTTCTTCGGCGCCTATGTCTGCGGCCTCATCGCCGAGCGCTTCGTGAAGGAAGACCAGCCGGAGCTGACCCAGTTCGCCGCCTTCCTCGGCGCCTCGATCGTCGGCGGCATCGCGGTCGTCTACCTCTTCGGCATTCCGTGGCTGGCCTATATGAGCGGCAAGGTCTTCTTCGAGACGGCCCTCGCCTCGATGGTCTTCGTGCCCGGCGACATCATCAAGGCCTGCGTCGCCATGCTGGCCGGCCGCGCGGTGCTTGCCGGCTATCCGCTGCTGCCGCAGCGCGCCTGAGCCGATGCCGCTTTCCGGCGCCCTCGAACGGCACGCCGCCGAAAGCCCCTCGAACCCGGCCTTCCACCTGGAGGACCGGGTTCTTTCCTATGGTGCACTGGCGGCAACGGCCCGGCAGTTCCTTGCGGCCTTCCGCGATCTCGCGCCCGAAGGCCGCAGCACCATCGGGCCGAAAACCCGGCTGGTCGCGATCATGACCGGCAACCACGCGCTCTTTCCCGCCGCCTTTGCGGCCGCAACGGCCGGCATCCATTGCGCCGCCCTGATCGACCCGCACCTGCCGGAAGCCCAGCGTACACGCCTGATCGGCAAGATCGACCCCGACCTCGTCGTCACCGCCCACGGCGCCGATCTTGCCATCGAGAGCCGGCGCGACGGTGCGCGGCGGGTCATCGCCGAAAGCGCCGCGCTGGACACGCCCGTGCTGCCGGAAGGGGCCGACGACGACCCGTTCCTCATCGTCTTCACCTCGGGCACGACGGCCGATCCGAAGCCGATCATCCGCGACCGGCGCTCCTGGCGCGTCAGCCTTGCCACGGGCGCGCCCTTCTTCGGCATCGACCGGGCGCTGGACACCTGTGCCCCCGGCCCCCTCGCCCATGGCCTTGCGCTCTATGCGATGACCGAGACGCTGCTTGCCGGCGGCGCCTTTCATTCCGCCGCGCATTTCGATCCGGATGCAACGCTGGCAACGATCCGGGCCAACGCCATCCGCCGCCTCGTCCTGGTGCCCACCATGCTGCGCCGGCTCGCCGCAGAGCCCCCGGCAACCGGCGTTGCCGCCATCACGATTGCCGGCGCGAAGCTGACGGCGACGGACCACGCCCTGTGCGCGGCGCACTTTCCCGCCGCGGCGCTGCGCGAATATTACGGCGCCTCCGAACTCGGCTTCGTCACTGTCGCCGCACCGGGCGATGCCGCCTCCTCCACCGCGGTCGGCAAGGCCTTTCCGGGTGTGAACATTGCCGTGCTGGACGATGCCGGTAACCCGCTGCCGGCGGGCGAGACGGGCACGGTCTTCGTCGAAAGCCCGCTGGTCGCCACCGGCTATCTCGTACAGGGCGACGGGGCGGGACTCTCCCGCTTCGGCACATTGGCGACGGTCGGCGACCTCGGCTTCCTGGAGGCGGACGGCACGCTGCACCTCCTCGGCCGCTCCGGCGGCATGGTGCTGTCGGGCGGCAACAACATCTATCCTTCCGAAGTGGAGACGGCGCTGCGCGATACGGCCCTGGTGCGTGCCGCCCATGTCTTCGGCATCCAGCATGCCGATCTCGGCAGCGAGCTCGTTGCCGTGATCGAACCGGAACAGCCGGGCCTGACCCCAAAGGCACTGACGGCGGCGCTCTCGGCGCTTCTGCCGCGCTACAAGCAGCCGCGCCGCATCTGGCTGTGCCGTGCCATGCCCATGACGCCCTCCGGCAAGGTGGCAGCAAAGACAGTCCGGCAATGGGTGGCGGAGGAGAGCGATGCACTCGACCGTTTCCTCTGACCGCATTCCCGTCGTCGCCGCGGCCTTCCGCACGCCGATCGGCCGCATCGGCGGGTGGCTTTCGGCCATCGAGCCAGCCAGCCTCGCCGCGCCGCTCATCCGAAAAATCCTCGAGGAGACGGGACTGCCGCCGGATGCCGTTGACGACGTCATCCTCGGCAATGCCGCCAACAGCGCCGGCAATCTTGCGCGCCTTGCCGCGCTGGAGGCGGGCCTTCCGGTTTGCGTGCCCGGCATGACGATCGACCGGCAATGCGGCTCCGGGCTGGAGGCGATTACGCTGGCAGCGCGACTGGTGCAGGCGGGCGCCGGGCGCATCTATCTTGCCGGCGGCACCGAGAGCACCAGCCGCGCGCATCTGCGCTTCCGCCCGCCCTCAACGCCGGGCGGCGCGCCCGAGCCTCTCCGCCGCGCCCGCATGGCGCCGGATACGGTGGGCGATCCGGACATGGGCATCGCCGCCGAAAACGTCGCCGCCCATGCCGGCATCAGCCGGGAGCGGCAGGATCGCTTCGCGCTCGAAAGCCACCGCCGCGCCGTGGCGGCGCGCAAGGCCGGGCGCTTTGCCGGCGAGATCGTGCCGATCGTCACACCCACCGGCCCGGTCCCTGACGATGAATGCCCGCGCGAAAATACCTCGCTGGAAAAACTCGCCGCCCTGAAACCCGTCTTCCGTCCCGACGGAACGGTGACGGCGGGCAATGCGTGCCCGGTCAATGACGGGGCCGCCGTCGTGCTCGTCACGTCACGCGCCGAGGCGCAAAGGCTGGGCCTGACGGTGCTGCTGGAGATCGTCGACAGCGCGGTCGCCGGCGTCGATCCGAACCTGCTCGGCCTTGGCCCCGTGCCGGCGATGCAGAAGCTCGCCGCGCGCCATCCCGGCCTTGACGCGGCGCGGGTCCCCTTCATCGAATTCAACGAGGCCTTCGCCTCCCAGGTGCTTGCCAGCCTCGATGCGCTGGGCATCGATCCTGCCGCCGTCAACCGCGAGGGCGGGGCGCTGGCGCTCGGCCACCCCTATGGAGCCTCCGGCGCCATCCTCGCCACGCGGCTGTTCACGCAGATGCGGACGGCGGACGCGGGCACGGAGGGGCTCGCCATGATGGGCATTGGCGGCGGCATGGGAATCGTGACACTTTTCCGGAAATTGTGAGGGGGATTATGGGCGAGAAGATCTATTCCGGCGGCTGCCTGTGCGGCGCCATCCGTTTCGAGGCGACGGGCGTGGCGGAAAAGCCGCATACCTGCTCCTGCCGCTTCTGCCAGCAGCACACGGGGGCCCCGACCGCCGCCTGGGTGGAGTTTCCCGCCGGGCGCCTCGCCTGGACCGGCAGCGGCGGCAAGCCTGCCACCTGGCGCTCCTCCGACTATTCCAGCCGCGCCTTCTGCCCGGCCTGCGGCAGCTCCATCGGGGCGATCGACGACGAGCCTGTCGTGGCGCTGCTGATCGGCGGCTTCGACGATCCGGCCGATCCCGCGCTCATGCCGCAATACCATTCCTTCGAGGATTGCCGGCCCGGCTGGCTGAAGGTCGAGACCGCGTCAGGCGAGGAATGACTTCAGCCAGTCGCGCACCGGCTGCGGCACGTTGACGGGCTGGCGGCTTGCGGGATCGACGGCGACCCAGACGACCTCCAGGTCGGCGACCGGTGCGCCCTCCGCGGAGATCGCCACGGCAAAGCTCAGCGAGGTCGCGCCGATGCGCGTGACGGACACCTCGAAGCGGGCGCGGTCGTCAAGCCTCAGGCCGCGGTGAAAGGTGCAGCCGGACTTGCGCACGAAATAGACCGGATCACCGGCGCCTTCCGGCCGGTGCCGCCAGAGCCCGGCGACGGCTGCCTCGGCATGGGCATAGTATGCGGCATTGTGCATGTGGCCGTGCATGTCTATATCGCGGAAGGGTATCCGGACTTCGCTGACCGTGATGTCTGCCGCCTGTTCCACGTCTTGTCCCGGGGTAAACCATGCTTCGTGCCGTTGTTAGAGCGTTCGGCGATCCCCGGCAAGTGATCCGCCTCGAGGAGGCCGAGCGCACGTCGCCCGGTCCCGGCGACGTGGAGATCCGCATCCGCCGCGCGGCCATCAACCCGTCCGACCTCATTCCCGTCACCGGCGCCTATCGCAGCCGCACGACGCTGCCCTTCGTGCCCGGCTTCGAGGGCGTCGGGGAGGTCGCCGCCCTCGGCGCGGGCGTCACCGGGTTTTCCATCGGCCAGCGCGTGCTGCCGATCGGCGCGAGCGGGTTGTGGCAACCCTTCCTGCTGCGCCCGGCCGACTGGTGTTTTGCCGTGCCGGACGACCTTTCCGACGAGGCCGCCGCGATGGCCTATGTGAACCCGCTCACCGCCTTCCAGCTGGTCGAGGCCGCCAGGACGCATTTCGGCGCGGTGGAGGGCCAGCGCGTCGGCGTGACGGCCGCCGCCTCCGCCATCGGGCGCATGCTGCTGGTGCTGCTGGCCGAGGCCGGCTTCCGGCCTGTCGCCCTCGTGCGCAGCCCGGCGAGCGCGACGCGGCTGGCGGAGACGTTTGCCGGCGAGATCGTTCCCCATGCCGCCCCGCCGCTCGATGCGGTGCTCGACGCAGTCGGCGGAGAGCCCGGCAATGCGCTGTTCCGGCAGATCCGCGACGGCGGCGCCTTCATCCAGTATGGCGCGCTGAGCGGCGCACAGCTCGACCCGGCGCTGGTGGCGAACCGGCGCGAGGCGGTGGCCTTCTCCTTCCTCTGGCTGCGCGGCTGGGTGCATTCGGCGCCGCGCGCGGCGATCGAAGCAGCCTTCGAACGCAGCTTTGCGGGTATCCGCGCCGGCTTTCTCGGCTCGGCCGTCGACCGCGTCTTCGCGCTTTCCGACCTTTCCGCCGCACTCGCCCGGCAGGACGATCCCGCGCGCGCCGGAAAACTGCTTCTTGCGCCCTGACGGTTGAAAAGCCGTGGACACCGGCCCATTTCCCGTGGACCTCGCGAACCGCAATGGGTAGCTTCCGGCCATGACGACGTGTCTCTTCGAGAACCCGATCTTCCTCGAGCACCATACGCCGGAGGGCCACCCGGAGCGGTCGGACCGCATCCGGGCGATCAATCTTGCGCTGGAGCACGAGCGCTTTTCGCCGCTCCTGCGCGAGAAGGCGCCGCAGGCGAACGAGGATTTCGTCCTGCTCGCCCATCCCGAGCGGCACCTCACCGCCGTCATGTCCGCCATGCCCGAGGAGGACATCGCCCAGGTCGAGGCCGATACCTATGCGAGCCCCGCGACGCTGCAGGCGGCACTGACCGGCATCGGCGGCGCCATCGCGGCGGTCGACGCCGTCTTCACCGGCAAGGCCGACAACGCCTTCGTCGCCGCCCGCCCGCCCGGCCACCACGCCGAACGCGACAAGGCGATGGGCTTCTGTTTCTTCAACAACGCCGCCATCGCCGCCCGCCATGCCCAGAAGGCGCACGGCGCCGAGCGCGTCGCCATCGTCGACTGGGACGTGCATCACGGCAACGGCACGCAGGACATCTTCTTCGACGATCCGTCCGTGCTGTTCTGCTCGACGCACCAGATGCCGCTCTATCCCGGCAGCGGCGCGAAGGACGAGACGGGCGCCGGCAACATCGTCAACGCGCCCCTTTCGATGAACGACGGCAGCGACCATTTCCGCGATGCCTTCAGGTCGCGCGTCCTGCCGCGCGTCGCCGATTTCCGGCCGGATGTCATCATCATCTCCGCCGGCTTCGACGCCCACCACCGTGACCCCCTGGCGCAGATCAACCTCGTTGCCGACGATTTCGACTGGGCGACCGCCAAGCTGATGGAACTTTCCGAAAAATCGGCGAACAACCGGGTGGTCAGCCTGCTGGAAGGCGGCTACGACCTCACGGGCCTCGCCGAATCCGCCGCCACCCATATCTACCGCCTGATGAGAGGCTGACCATGACCAACGCCACCACCCCCGACGTCTCCGCCCTCTCCTTCGAACAGGCCGTGGAGGAGCTGGAAAAGATCGTCGCCGCCCTCGAGCGCGGCGACGTGCCGCTCGACCGCTCCATCGAGATCTACGAGCGCGGCGAGGCGCTGAAGAAGCATTGCGAGACGCTGCTCTCGGCCGCCGAGAACCGCATCGAAAAGATCCGCCTCGACCGCGCCGGCAAGCCGCAGGGCACCGAGCCGCTCGACGGGGCATGAGCCTCTAGTCCGGCGCCGTCCCTGCCTCTGGAAAAATCCCCGTGAGCAGGGAGGCGCATTGCGCCGCTCGCGAGGCGGAGCGGTGCTCCCCGACATCGGCAAGCAACCGAACCCGGCGACACACCGTCAACGCCCGCCGCCCTATCCACGCCCCTCCCCGCCCGCTAGCATGTGGGTCACACGGCAACGACAGGAGGGCGCCATGAGTTTCTTTCCCGGAAAGGACCCGGAGGCCGGCGATGCGGCGGCGTGCGATGCGCTGGAGCATCTGATCATTCCGCGCACGAGCGATATCGGCGGGCTGGAAGTGCGGCGGGCGCTGCCGACGGCCAAGCGCCGGCTCGTCGGGCCGTTCATCTTCTTCGACCGCATGGGCCCGGCGCTGCTGCGCGCGGGTGAGGCCATCGACGTCAAGCCGCATCCGCATATCGGGCTGTCCACCGTCACCTATCTCTTCGACGGCGAGATCAAGCACCGCGACAGCCTCGGCACCGAAATGGTCATCGCGCCCGGCGACGTGAACCTGATGACGGCAGGGCGCGGCATCGTGCATTCGGAGCGCTCGCCGGAGAACCTGCGCGGCAAGCCGCAGTCGATCTCCGGCCTGCAGACCTGGCTTGCGCTGCCGGACAGCCACGAGGAGATCGCCCCCGTCTTCGCCCACACGACCAAGGCGGAGCTTCCGGCCTTTTCGGCGGACGGCATCACCGGACGCACCATCATCGGCTCCTACGAGGGCTATGCATCGCCGGTCGCCGTGCCGACGCAGACGCTCTACACCGACCTGACGCTGGCGCCCGGCGCCGCCGCACCGCTTGCGGCAGACTGGGAGGAGCGGGCGGTCTACGTACTGTCCGGCACGCTGGATGTCGCCGGCGACGTCTTTGCACCCGACCAACTGCTCGTCTTCCGTCCCGGCGATGCGATCACGCTGAAGGCCGGCCCGCAGGGCTGTCACATCATGCTCTTCGGCGGCGCGGCGCTCGGCTCGAAACGCTTTATCTGGTGGAACTTCGTCTCTTCCTCCAAGGAGCGAATCGAGCAGGCCAAGGAGGAATGGCGCACCGGCCGCTTCGACATAGTACCCGGTGACGAGGAGGAGTTCACACCGCTGCCGGCCAGCTGACCTATAGATGAGCGGGCATATGTTCGAGTGAGCCGAGCCGATGGTTTTCGGCTCCTCCTGCCCATCTTGACTTATTCATAGCCGTATGGCTATAGAAAATCCATAGCTATTGAGGTATGGATCAACGTGGCCGAAGTACACGACGCGCTCTTCCGCACGCTTGCGGATCCCACCCGCCGGGCGCTGTTCGAGCGGCTGTGCCGCGAGGGGGAGAAGACGGTGGGGGCGCTGACGGCGCAGGCCGGCGTTTCCCAGCCGGTCGTTTCCAAACATCTCGCTTTACTCAAGCAGGCGGGCCTGGTGCGCGACCGGCACGAGGGCCGGCAGACGCATTACAGCGCACAGCTCGATGCGCTCGCCCCGCTCGTCGACTGGACGAGCCAGATGGCCGGCTTCTGGCAGAGCCGGTTCGATCGCCTGGAAGACCTCCTGAAGAGAATGGATCAATGACAGAAACGCTTTCCGTCGTCCTGGAACGGCAAATTCCCCATCCGCCGGAAAAGATCTGGCGCGCGCTGACCCAGCCCCATCTCATCGCCGAATGGCTGATGGAGACCGATTTTGCGGCCAGTGTCGGTCACCGCTTCGATTTCCGGGCGGAATGGGGCTCGGTGAACTGCGAGGTGCTGGAGGTCGAGCCGCACCGCAGCCTTTCCTACACCTGGGGCGATTCGCGCCTGAAGAGCGTCGTCACCTGGACGCTGACGCCGGTCGGCGCGGGCACGACCCTGCGCATGGAACAGACCGGCTTCAAACCGGACCAGCCACGTTACTTCCAGGGCGCGCAGGCCGGCTGGCCGCGGTTCCTCGACAATCTCGACCGTGTCCTGAGCGATCTGGACTGATCGGCGGGCACCCCCTTCACCGTTGCGAGGAGGCAACCATGAACTGGAACATACGGATCCGGCAGATACACCGCTGGCTCTCGATCGTCTTCACCGTCGCCGTGCTGATCAACATCGCGGCCATGACGCAGGAGAACCCGGCCCTCTGGATCGGCCTTCTCGCGCTCTTTCCGCTCATCCTGCTGCTCGCAAGCGGGCTCTATCTCTTCGCCCTGCCCTATCTGGCGCGGCGACGCAGCCCGGAGGGCCTGCAATGACCGGGGCACCGGAGGAACCCAAACTCCTTTCCGGCGGCAATCCGCAGATCGCCAAAGGTTATGGTGACGGCCCGATCCAGGCCTATATCGCGGCGATGCCGGGCTGGAAGAGCGATGTCGGCCGCAAGCTCGACGCGCTGATCGCGAAGGCAGTGCCCGATGTCCACAAGGCCGTGAAATGGAACTCGCCGTTCTATGGCATCGAGGGAGACGGCTGGTTTCTCAGCTACCATTGCTTTGCGAAATACATCAAGCTGACCTTCTTTCGCGGCACGTCACTCGATCCGGTGCCGCCGGTCGCCTCGAAAACCCCTGAAACGCGCTATTTCCATATCCAGGAGGGCGACGATCTCGACAAGACGCCGCTTGCCGACTGGATCGCGCAGGCGAGCCGGCTGCCGGGCGAGCGCCTGTGACGAAGGAGACGACGACCATGGACGAGACGAAAAGCGAGACGGCCACCCCTTCCGCGCTGATCGACGCGCGCATTGCCGAACTTGCCGACTGGCGGGGCGAAACGCTCGCCCGGCTGCGCGCGCTGGTCAAGGCGGCCGACCCCGATGTCGTCGAGGAATGGAAATGGCGCGGCGTGCCGGTCTGGGAGCATGACGGCATCGTCTGCACCGGGGAGACCTACAAGGCCGTCGTGAAGATGACCTTTGCCAAGGGCGCCGCACTGGAGGACCCGGCAGGCCTCTTCAATTCCAGCCTGGAGGGCAATACCCGTCGCGCCATCGACTTCCGCGAGGGCGAGGCCATCCGCGAGGACGCCCTGAAGGCGCTCATCCGCGCCGCGGTGGCGCTGAACCAGGCTTCCCGCGCCAAGCCGCGGGCGAAAAAGGCCTAGGGGAATCACGACAGCGTGACTGCGGGCACCTCGTGTCCGCAAAATGCCCCAATTGCCCGGGAGAACGCGGGAATGCGTCGGTTTGCGCGGTATCAATCCGGCGAAATACGCTCTAGACTTGCTGAAACGGTTGAAATCGCGCGCCGCATTCTGCATGTGACAGGTGAGCGCGGCATGAGACCGCATGTCCGGGCCGGGTTCCGCAACGGAGCCAGGGCACACGGGCGAGAACACGAGGCATGAGAGTGACCCAAGCACCCGCCACCCCCCTGCTCGACAAGGTTCGCATTCCCGCGGACCTGAAGGCCGTGGACGACCGTGACCTGCCGCAGCTTGCCAGCGAACTGCGCGCCGAAATGGTCGATGCCGTCTCGCGCACCGGTGGACATCTGGGTGCTGGCCTTGGCGTGGTGGAGCTGACCATCGCCATCCACAAGGTCTTCGACACGCCGAAGGACCGGCTGATCTTCGACGTCGGCCACCAGTGCTATCCGCACAAGATCCTTACCGGCCGGCGCGAGCGCATCCGCACGCTGCGCCAGGAGGACGGCCTGTCCGGCTTCACCCGACGCGCAGAGAGCGAATACGACCCCTTCGGCGCGGCGCATTCCTCGACGTCGATTTCCGCCGGCCTCGGCATGGCCGTCGCGGCCGACCTTTCCGTCGAGCACCGCAACGTTATCGCCGTCATCGGCGACGGCGCGATGTCCGCCGGCATGGCCTATGAAGCGCTGAACAATGCCGGTGCGCTCGATGCCCGCCTCATCGTCATCCTCAACGACAACGACATGTCGATCGCCCCGCCCACCGGCGCGATGAGCGCCTATCTCGCACGCCTCGCCTCCGGGCGCACCTATATGGGCTTCCGCGATCTCGGCAAGAAACTGACGGCCTATCTCGGCAAGAAGGTCGACCGGGCGATCACCCGCGCCGTGGAGCACGCGCGCGGTTATGTCACCGGCGGCACGCTGTTCGAGGAGATGGGCTTCTACCATATCGGCCCGATCGACGGCCATTCCTTCGAGCATCTTCTGCCCGTGCTGCGCAATGTGCGCGACAATTCCAAGGGCCCGGTGCTGATCCACGTCGTTACCCAGAAGGGCAAGGGCTATCCGCCGGCGGAAGCTGCCGCCGACAAGTATCACGGCGTCAACACCTTCGACGTCATCACCGGCACGCAGGCGAAGGCAAAGCCGAACGCCCCCGCCTATACCTCCGTCTTCGCCGAGGCGCTGGTGCAGGAGGCGGGCTTCGACGAGAAGATCCTCGCCATCACCGCCGCCATGCCGTCCGGCACCGGGCTCGACAAGTTCGCCAAGGCCTATCCGGCCCGCATCTTCGATGTCGGCATTGCCGAGCAGCATGCCGTGACCTTTGCGGCCGGCCTTGCCTCCGAAGGCTACAAGCCGTTCTGCGCGCTCTATTCCACCTTCCTGCAGCGCGGCTACGACCAGGTGGTGCATGACGTCGCCATCCAGGGCCTGCCCGTGCGCTTCCCGATCGACCGCGCCGGTTTCGTCGGCGCCGACGGGCCGACCCATGCCGGCTCGTTCGACACGACCTATCTCGCCACCCTGCCCGGCTTCGTGGTGATGGCAGCCGCCGACGAGGCGGAACTGAAGCATATGGTGCGCACCGCCGCCGCCTATGACGAGGGCCCGCTCTCCTTCCGCTATCCGCGCGGCGAGGGCGTCGGCGTCGACATGCCTGTTCGCGGCGAGATCCTTCAGATCGGCAAGGGCCGCGTCGTCAAGCAGGGCTCCAAGGTGGCTCTCCTCTCCTTCGGCACGCGACTGGCCGACTGTTTGCTCGCCGCCGAGGACCTCGATGCGGCCGGCCTGTCCACGACGGTCGCCGATGCGCGCTTCGCCAAGCCGCTCGACCACGACCTGATCCGCCAGCTTGCCCGCCACCACGAGGTGCTGATCACCATCGAGGAAGGCGCCATCGGCGGTTTCGGCAGCCATGTGCTGCAGTTCCTGGCGCTCGAAGGCCTGCTCGACCACGGCCTGAAGGTGCGCCCGATGGTGCTGCCGGATATCTGGATGGAACAGGCCAAGCCCGAGGCGATGTATGCCAAGGCGGGCCTCGACCGTGCCGGCATCGTCTCCACGGTCTTCCAGGCCCTCGGCCAGAAGGCTGTCGGCGTGGGCGTCGCCGGCTGATCTCCGCGGCGTTTCCGCTGTTTCCGGCAGCGCAAAACGCTCTCCCTCACTGTTTTAAAGAAAGTGCGGCGCAATCTGCGTCGCGCGTTTGCGGGGATTGCCCTATTGGCTGCCCAGGATGCGGTCCGCCGCAGCCTGAAGGGCCTTGGCGTCGATGTCCATCGCCCGCAAGGCACGGGCCGCAACGCCATGCGGCATGGCGGCAACGATCGCAACGACATGGGCGCCAAGCAGTGGGTTGTGGCTGCCCCGCCCTTCCGCCAGCGTCTGCATGACCGCCTTGCCGGAGGGTGCAGCGTCGAAGACGGCACGCTGCGCGGGTGCCGGCTCCGGTTCCGTCAGACCCGCGGCAAGCCCGGCGGGAAGCCCCAGCATTTTCAGCGCATCCGCATATTGGCGCGCGATGGCGGGACGAAACGCATCGGGATCGGCGCCGATCGCCTCGAAGGCGCGGCGGGCGGTGCCATCCGGCAGATCGAGCGCCGCGAGCAGGAAATGCTCCGCGCCGGGCTCCTTCTGCTGGTCCTGCCTTGCATGCTGTTCCGCCTGTTCACAAAGGGCCTTGATCGTGCCCATGCTTTGAAAGCGTTCCTTGATCCGGTCGAACACAAAACCTCCTATGCGGGATCGTCGCCCGCGGCGATATCCGAAAGCCGCTTGTGGGCGGCCTGTTTGGTGACGCCGAGCGCCTGCGCGATCCGCGCCCACGACCAGCCCTGCTTCAAGGCCGATCGCACCGCCCGCCGCTCCAGCCCGTCCGCGAGGCGACGAAGCGCAATCACCGCCGCAAAGGCGTTTTCCGGATCTTCGGGATCGGGCAGCTTTTCGAGATCGACCATATGTCAACTTTAGTTGACGATTCGACATCCGTCAACCAAGGTTGACGCAGGAGATGCCGGCTATGTGCGGCTTGGCTTCAGGAGCAGGATACCGGCCCCCGTTTCCGGCATTGCCTCCACCATCTTTCAGACCCTCCGCCGGACGGCTGTCAGGGTGGGCGCCGCGAATAGTCGCATCTCCGCCCTCAGTCTCCCGCTGAAAACAAAACGCCCCGGCGGATGGGCCGGGGCGCTTTCCTGTCGTTCAGGTGGAGATCAGAATTCCGTCCATTCCTGCGCGAGGGCCGTGTTGCCGCGGGAGACCGCCACCGGCCAGTGACCTGGGCGCGCGGCCGTCTCCATCGTGCGGTGCATGGCCCGGAGTTCGCGCGCCGCGCCAGGCAGGACGAAGCGAGAAATCTGATCGCGCAGGCGCACCGCCTCGTTGGCAAGCGATGCGCTGGCAGCATTCGCCTCCTCGACCATGGCGGCATTGCGCTGCGTGACCTGGTCCATCTGGTTGACGGCCGTGTTCACCTCGCTGAGGCCGACGGACTGCTCGCGGGCGGAAATCGCAATGGCATCCATGTGCTGGTTGATGGTGGCGACATGCATGCCGATCGCCTCCAGCGAAGCACCCGTATCCTGTACCAACCGCACGCCGCCCTGCACTTCGGCGGCCGAATTGCGGATCAGCTCCTTGATCTCGCGTGCTGCCTGCGCCGAGCGCTGTGCAAGTTCCCGCACCTCCTGCGCCACGACGGCGAAACCCTTACCGGCCTCGCCCGCGCGCGCCGCCTCGACACCCGCATTGAGGGCGAGCAGGTTGGTCTGGAAGGCGATCTCGTCGATGACACCGAGAATGTTGGAAATCCTGCTGGACGACGTCTCGATGCGCTTCATCGCCTCGACCGCGCCGGCAACGATCTCGCCGGATTTCAGAGCGCTGCGGTTCGCTTCGCTGGCGACGCTGCGCGCCTCTTCCGCCCGCTTCGTCGAACTCGCCACATTGGCCGTGATCTCGTCGAGTGCCGCGGCCGTTTCCTCCAGCGAGGCGGCCTGTTGCTCCGTACGCTTGGAGAGATCGTCGGCGCTCTCGCTGATCTCGCGCGAACCGTCGTCGATGGAGGTGCTGGAGAGCGCGACGGAGCCGAGCGTTTCGCCAAGCTGTGCGACGGCCGAGTTCAGGTCATGGCGCAGCTGTTCGAAATCGGGCGCGAAGGGTTCGGTCAGCTGGAAGCTGAGATCGCCGGACGCAAGGCGGCGCAGGCCGCCGGCAAGCCCCGAGGTGGCCTGCTGCAGACGCGCCTGCGCCGAAGCTTCGGCCTCGTCCTGCAGGCGGACACGCTCGGCCTCGGCACGAGAACGGTTCTCCGCGGCTTCCGCTTCCAGACGGCGATTGGCGATGGCCGCCTGACGGAAAACCTCGACCGCGCTGGCCATCTGGCCGATTTCATCCCGGCGGCTGGCGAAAGGGATGGCCGAGGCGGTGTCACCGCCGGCAAGTTGCGTCATCGCCTTTGTGGTGGCGACGATCGGGCGGGAAATCGAACGGCCGATGAGAAGGACCGTGGCGGCGATCGCCGCGATGGCCGCAAGGATCGCGGCGATCGCGATCCTGTGCGCCATCTCCAGGGCGCTTGCGCTTTCCGACTCGGCCTTCGCCTTGTCCGAGGCGATGGCGGCCGATACCCGGTCGAAGAACGGCTCGACGGCGGCAAAGGCCCCGGAGACACCGGCGCTGGCTGCAGCCTCGGTCTCGGCAATCGCCGCATAGTCCTCGAAAGCCTTGCCGTAGGTGTCCAGCGCCTTGAGGATGGTCGCCTGGTTTGCGGCACCACCGAACCTGTCCACCGGCGCGCTGGCAAAAGCCGCGCGCTCCTCGGCATGCCTGGCGACGTACTTCGCGTCGCGGCGCATGATGAAGTCCTTCTCGTGGCGGCGCATCATCAGCATGCTGACCTGGAGGCCCTTGTCGTCGACGGTCTTCAGCAGCTCCTCGATCGAATGCACGGCCGACCGCATGGCGCCTTCCCGCCCGGACGACGGATCAAGCCCGAGCGCAATGCTCGCATCGGCGAGCGTTGCGAAACTCTTGCGGTAGGCCGCATACCCTTCCGAGATCGCCTGGAGGTCAGCACGGGTCGCCGGCGCTTCGATGAGGCCGTCGAGCGTGGCAAGCGTCTTCTCCGCCCGCGCGGAAATCTCCTTGTGGGCGGCGGTGTATTTCTCGTCCCGTCGCAGCAGGAAATCCTTCTCCGCCCGCCGGTTCTGCAGGAACTCGGTCTCCAGCACCAGCAGCTGCGCGTCGGCGCTGCGATGGCGCTCGACGGTAACGCGGTAGTCGTCGGAGATGCGCTTTTCGACTTCGAAAATGCCGACGATGAGAAGGATGCCCGCGACAGCAATCGGCGCCATCAGGCCGATGCGGTGTGACAGACGAAAGGTCATGCATGCTCCTTGCGCCCGCACCGGGCGGGCCGCTCGTTCATGGGATTTTGTGGATGCCCCCTGCTCGGGAGTCATAGGGCAAAGCGCCGTCGTCATGCCGGCTTATGCTTAACAAATGCTAATTGTCATAATTTAAGGAGCGATGAATATAGCTCAACAGTTTTAGGGTTTTCATCTGTTCCAGCGAGCCTTGCCGGGCGCAACACACCGTATGGGGCTTGCCACCCGGGGCGTGAGGCGTCATGAGAGGCGATGTCCCAAACTACAGAAACCATCCGCCTCGACCAGCTCCTGCTGAATGCCGGCCTTGTCGCCAGCCGCTCGCGGGCGCGCGACGCCATCACGCGCGGCACCGTGCGCGTCAACGGCCGCGTCGTCACCAAGCCGAGTTCGAGCTTTTCCCCCTCCGTCACCATCGAGATCGACGATCCCGCCCAGGCCTATGTCTCGCGCGCGGCGCTGAAACTGAAGGCCGCGCTGGAGACCTTCGGGTTCGATCCCGCGGGCCTTGACTGCCTCGACATCGGCGCCTCCACCGGCGGCTTCACCGAGATCCTGCTGGAGCGCGGCGCAAGCCACGTCGTCGCGGTCGACGTAGGCCACGACCAGCTTCACCCGCGGCTCATGGCGGATGCCCGCGTCACCAGCCACGAGGGCCTCAACGCCCGCGTGCTCGACGCGGACCATCTCGACGATCGTACCATCGGCGGCGTCGTCTCCGACGTTTCCTTCATCTCGCTGAAACTGGCGCTGCCGCCGGCCCTCTCGCTCGCCGAGCCCGGCGCCTTCTGCGTGCTGCTCGTCAAGCCGCAGTTCGAGGCTGGGCGCGAGGCGATCAGCAAGGCGGGCCTGCTGAAAGACCCGGACAGCGCGCCGGCTGTTGCGGCCGAACTGGAGCGCTGGCTCGTCGAGGACATGGGCTGGCAGAGCCTCGGCCTCATTCCCTCACCGATCGCCGGCGGCGACGGAAATGTGGAGTTTCTTCTGGGAGGCCGCAAGCCATGACGACGGAAACGCTCACCATCGCCCGGCTCGGCAGCGGCGGCGACGGCATTGCGGAGGCAGCCGGTGGCCCGGTCTACGTGCCCTTCACCCTGCCGGGCGAGACGGTCGCCGTCGCGCGCGTCAAGAACCACGGCACGGTCATGTCCATGTCGGTCGCCTCGCCCGAGCGGGTGGAACCGGCCTGCGCACATTTCGGCCCCGACGGCAAGAACGGCACCTGCGGCGGCTGCACGCTGCAACACGCCTCCGATGCGCTCTACCACGACTTCAAGCGCGACCTCGTCGTTCATGCTTTGAAGAGCAAGGGCCTGACGTCCGAGGTCGCCCCGCTCGTCATCGCCCGGCCGGGTGAACGCCGCCGCGTCGTCTTCACCGCACGCCGGACGGAAAAGGAGATGCTGCTCGGCTTCAACCAGGCCGGCAGCCACCACATCGTCTCCATCGACCACTGTCCGATTTCGAGCGACGGCATCATGTCCATGCTGGAGGCGATCCGCCGGGTGGCCGCCGCCATCGCCACCTCGGCCGAGCCCTTCCGCGTAACCGTGCTCGAAACCCTTTCCGGCCTCGACCTTGCCTTCGAGGGCGTGAAGAAGGTGGGCGACAAGGAGCGGCGCGCCGTTACCCAATGCGTCCTGTCACTGCGCGGCATTGCCCGGGTTTCCAGCGACGGCGAAATCCTCATCGAGCCGCAGAAGCCGGTGATCGATTTCTCCGGCGTGCGCGTCTTCCCGCCCGCCGGCGGCTTCACCCAGGCGACGAAACCGGCCGAGGACGCCATGGCCGAGCTGGTGCTGGACGCGCTCGGCAAGGCCAAGCGCGTCGCCGATCTCTTCGCCGGCTCCGGCACCTTCGCGCTGCGTATCGCCCGGCAGGCCAAGGTGCATGCGGTGGAAGGCGAGGAAAAGGCGCTGAAGGCGCTCGACCAGGCCGCACGCAACACGCAGGGCCTGAAGCCGGTGACGGTGGAGCGGCGCGATCTCTTCCGCCGCCCGCTGATGGCCTCCGAGCTGAAGGTGTTCGACGCCGTGGTCTTCGATCCGCCGCGCGCCGGGGCGGAGGACCAGTGCAAGGAGCTTGCCCGCTCCGGCGTCAAGACCATTGTCGCCGTCTCGTGCAATCCCGTGAGCCTTGCCCGCGACCTCGCGATCCTCACCGCCGCCGGCTACCGCATCCGCCTCGTGACACCGATCGACCAGTTCCTCTGGTCGGCCCATGTCGAGGCGGTGGCGGTGCTGGAGAAGTAGGCCTCGTTCAATCGACCTGCGTGGCGAACACCCCGCCATCGTCCGCGTCCAGCACGATGGAGAGGGAAACGTGGCGCGGGCGCGTGACGGCGAAGAGCACGGCTTCGACCACATCCCGCGTGGTGCCGCGCGCGCCCTTCGCCCGCTCGGCCACCGCAGCCCATTCCGGCGAACCCGGCTGAACGTCATCGAGATAGGGCGGGTGCACCACGATGGAGCGCAGGGGCGTTCCCGCCAGCATCTGCTGCAGCCCCTCCGCGATGGCAGCCTGGGCACGCTTTGCGGCGTAGAAGGGCACGGACACATCCCGCATGAGCGCATTCGGCAAGCCGCTGATCGAGCCGATCGTCACGATGTCCGGATGGCTGGACTGCCGCAGCAGCGGCAAGAGGCCCTGCGTGAACAGAAACGTACCGGTAACGGCGGAATTGACGGTGCTCAGCACGTCTTCCGCCCTGTGCGGCTCGTCGCTCGCCCCCAGCCACATCGCGCCGTTGTTCACGAGGAGATCGACACCACGCTGCAACCGGTTGATCGCCTCGACGCCGCGCTGCACGCTTTCGCTGCTGGCAAGGTCGACCTCGATGCAGGTCGGACGGGCGCCCGTTGCCTGCCAGACGGTCTCCGCGACGCGCTCAACCGCCGCCAGGGTGCGACCGCACAGGATGAGCTCGCACCCCGCTTGCGCAAGGGACATTGCAAGCGCCGCTCCCAAGCCGCGGCCCGCGCCGGTGATGACGGCCGTACGTCCCTGTAATTCAACCATTTTCTGCCTCTGCTATCTGAACTGCGTTCGGGTCGCCTATAGATGGAGCGCCATCGGCCGCACGGCAAGAAGTGGCCAGAAAAGAGAAAGGCCCGGGATCGCTCCCGGGCCTTTCCATGGTTCCCTATGCCTCAAGCCGCGCGGCGTGCCGGTGTTGCGGCGTAGCCGGCACCGCCCGAGCCAAGCTTGAACTGGGCGAGCAGCGCGGAGAGTGCGGCTGCCTCGCCGGCAAGGCCGTGGCTGGCGGCGGTCTGCTCCTCCACCATGGCGGCATTCTGCTGCGTGCCCTGGTCCATCGTGTTGACCGCAGTGTTGATCTCCTGCAGGCCCGTCGACTGTTCGCGCGCGGCAAGCACGATGGCGTTCACATGGCCGTTGATCTCCTGCACCTCGCGCACGATGGCTTCCAGTGCGGCGCCCGTCTCGTCGACAAGGGAAACGCCGGAGCGGACCTGCTCGCCGGAGGCGGTGATTAGCGCCTTGATCTCCTTGGCCGCGTTGGCCGAGCGCTGGGCAAGCTCACGCACCTCCTGTGCGACGACGGCAAAGCCCTTGCCCGCCTCGCCTGCCCGGGCCGCTTCCACGCCGGCATTGAGCGCGAGAAGGTTGGTCTGGAAGGCGATGTCGTCGATGACGCCGATGATGTTGGAAATCTCGTGCGAGGACTTTTCGATGCCCTGCATGGCCGAGACGGCGCGGCGGACGACATCGCCCGACTTCTCCGCGCCCTGACGGGTGCGCGAGACGAGCGAGCCGACTTCTTCCGCGCGGCGCGTGGAATCCTTCACCGTCGTGGTGATCTCTTCCAGTGCGGCGGCGGTTTCCTCCACGGAGGCGGCCTGCTGTTCGGTGCGCCGGGCGAGATCGTCGGCGGCCGAGCGGATTTCCGTGGCGCCGGCATCGATGGCGCGGGCGTTCTGGCCGACCGTCGTCATTGCCGTGTGGAGCTTGGTGAGCGAGTGGTTGAAGTCGGTGCGCAGGCGATCGAGATGGCCGACGAAGGGCTTTTCGATACGGTGGGCAAGATCGCCCTCGGCAAGACGGCCGAGGCCGTCCGCAAGCGCCTCGACGGCGTGCTGGATCTCGCCGGCTTCGCGCGCCTTGACGGCTTCGCGCTCGCGGCGCTCGCTTTCGGAGAGCACGCGGCCTTCTTCCGCAGCGTTTTCAAGACGGGTGCGCTCGATGGCATTGTCGCGGAAGACCGCGACGGCAGCAGCCATGCGGCCGATCTCGTCGGTGCGGTTCTCACCGGGAATATCCGTGCGGACGTCACCCGCGGCGAGCTTGTCCATGGCCGATGTCATATCCTTGACCGGGCGCACGACGAGGCGGGAGAGCACGGTGGCAAGGAAGCCCATCATGACGACGACGGCAAGGATCGTGGCGATCGTCGCGGCGATGCGGAACTGGTCGATCGCCGCATAGGCCATGCCGCTGTCGATGGTGAAACCGAGATACCATTCGACCGACGGCAGACCGGTGACCGGCACGAAGGAGACGAGCACCGGCTTGCCGGCATAGGTCGTGTGCGTGATGCCGCCGCCGATGGCCGGCGTTGTCTCGGGGAAAGCATCGGTGAGCGTCTTGGTGACGAGCGCCTTGTCCTGGTGCACGAGGATCTGGCCGTTCTTGCTGACGAGGAAGGCGAAGCCCGTGCCGCCGAGATCGACCGAATTGACCATGTCGACGAGGGACTTCAGCGAGAAGTCGCTGCCGGCGACGCCCAGCAGCTTGCCGTCGTGCTTGACGGGTGTCGCGGCGCTGATGATCAGGTCGTTGGTGGAAGCGTCGATATAGGGCTCGGTCAGCACGCTGCCGTTTGCCTTGACGGCATCCTGATACCACGGGCGCTTGCGCGGATCGTACCCCTCGGGCATCTCCGATTTCGGCCACTGGGTGAAGAGGCCCGTCTCGTCGCCGACATAGGTGGTCATGAACTGGCTGACGAGAACGTCATTCTGCAACACGGCTTCGATGCCCGTCGCATCCACGGCCTTGCCGGCGGCATTGCCGGCCATCTCGGTCAGCGAGACGCGGGCATTCAGCCAGTTGGCGATGCTCTGGGCGGCCTGCTTGCCGGAACTGTCGATGCTTTCCTCGACGGAATTCGTCAGGACGCTGCGCTGCAGGCTGTCGATATAGAGGGAAAAGCCGGTGAAGGCGGCAACGACGACGAGGGACGCGACAACGAGAATGCGCGTCATCAGATTGGAGCGCTTGGCCATGGGCGATGTTCTCTGGGGCGCCGCGCCGGAAACGGCGGGGACGCGATGCTGAACGGCATGCCGAAAGGCGAAAAATCGGGCGCATCATGCGGCCGCCGGCTGGACGCCGGAGAATGCCGCACAATAGGAAAACGTGTTTAAGGCACCGTTAAAATTGACAGACCACAAATGGGGTGTAACCGGTGCCTGCGGAACGGGGTGCGGAAAATCGACCGGATCGGGAGGCGCCGAAAGGCGCTCCAACCCACCAATCTGCCGGTTTTCCCGGCGGAAGAGCGGTTCCCGCTTTCAGGACCGGTTCTAGCGACGGGCCATGAAGGCTTCGAAGGCGGCGCGAGCTTCCGGGCTCTTCAACTGCGCCGCGAAATGTTCGGCCTCCTCGTCGATCCGCCGTGCCACATCCGCGCCGTCGCCCCGGATAAGGGTGCGGGCGATGGCGAGCGCCCTCGGCGGCTTGGCGGCAAGACGCACGGCGGCGGCGAGCGTGTCGCGCTCCACCGCGGCGGGCTCGACGACGGCATAGACGAGGCCCGCCTCCCGCGCTGCGGTGGCGGAGAAGCCCTCCCCCGCAGCCAGCAGCGCGAAGGCCCGCTGGTGGCCCATCAGGCGGGGGGCGAGAAGGCTGGACGCCGCCTCCGGCACCAGCGCCAGGTCGACGAAGGGCGTGCGGAACTCCGTGCGGATCGAGGCATAGGTGAGGTCGCAGTGCAGATGGATCGTCGTACCGATGCCGATCGCCAGACCGTCGACGCCGGAGACCAGCGGCTTGCCGTGCGCAGCGAGCGCATGGAGAAAATCGACCACCTCGCGCCCCATCGTGCCGCCCATTGCGAAGGCGAGGAAATCGTTGAGATCGTTGCCGGCGGAAAAGCAGCCTTCCGAGCCGAGGAAGACGGTGGCGCGCACGCTGTCATCCGCATCGCCGGCCTTCAGCGCGTCGGTCATCGCCTGGTACATGGCGCGGGTGATGGCGTTCTTCTTGTCGGGGCGGTTGAGGCGGATCACCTGGACGCCCGGCGCGTTTTCCGGGTGCTCGATCAGGATGTGGTCGGTCATGGGTATCGGTTTCCTTCGCCGGATGGCAATCGTACGGGGCCGGCCCCCTCTGCCGTAGTCCTATCGGTTCGATCGCGGCATCCTATCCCAGCACCACACGTGCGGCTTCAAGGCTCCCGGCACCGGAGATCACCCGGTCGCGCAGCGCCGCCGTCTCGCCGATGATGTTTTCCGCGGCGAAGCGGCACAGGGCGGCCCGTTCGCCGTTGCGACCGTCACCGCCATCGGCAAGCGCGCCCTTGGCGAGATAGGCCCCCGTCAGCACCAGGCCGAAGAGGCGCTGGTAGGGCGTGGCACCGGCAAGCGCTTCGGCCTGCCTGCCCGCGGCGAGCGTGGCGAGCAACCATTCGGTGGCGGCTTCGAGATCAGCGATGGCAATATCGAGGCGCTCGCCGGTTTCGCCGAGATCCGGCGTATTTGCCGTGCCCGCACGAAGACGGGCCTTTTCGGCGATCTCGCGCAGTTCGCCGACAAAACCCCGCACATGGCCACCATCCGACAGCGGCAGCTTGCGCGTGACGAGGTCGATGGCCTGAATGCCGTTGGTGCCCTCGTAGATCGGCGCGATGCGGGCATCGCGATAGAGGCGGGCGGCGCCCGTCTCCTCGATGAAGCCCATGCCGCCATGCACCTGAACGCCGAGCGAGGCGACGTCGACGCCGGCATCGGTGGCGAAACTCTTGGCGATGGGGGTGAGCAGGCTGGCGCGCTCGGCCCAGTGCCGTGCCTCCGCGCCATGACTCATATCCACCGCGTGGGCGCAGGCATAGGTGATGGCGCGGGCGCCCTGGGTCAGCACCTTCATGGTCAGGAGCATGCGGGCGACATCTGGATGCTCGATGATCGGACTCATGCCCGAACCCTGGTCGCCACCGTGCCAGCCCGGCGCCTTGCCCTGCGTGCGCTCCTTCGCATAGGCGATCGCCTTCTGCATCGCGGCCTCCGCGATCGCCACGCCCTGCATGCCGACAGCGAGGCGTGCGTTGTTCATCATGGTGAACATACAGGCGAGACCCCGGTTCTCCTCGCCAACCAGCCAGCCGATGGCGCCCGGCTCGTCACCGAAGCGGCCGTCGCCGTAGATCATCGTGCAGGTGGGCGACGCATGGATGCCGAGCTTGTGCTCGATGGAATGGCAATAGGCATCGTTGCGGGCGCCGAGCGATCCATCCACGCCGACCAGGAACTTCGGCACGAGGAAGAGCGAAATGCCGCGCGTGCCGGCCGGCGCATCCGGCAGACGGGCAAGCACCAGATGCACGATGTTGTCGGTGAAATCATGCTCGCCATAGGTGATGAAGATCTTCTGGCCGAAGAGGCGATAGGTGCCGTCGTCACGGCGTTCCGCGCGGGTCTTCATCACGCCGAGATCCGAGCCGGCATGGGGCTCGGTGAGGTTCATCGAGCCCATCCATTCGCCCGACACCATCTTCGGCAGATAGGTGGATTTCAGGTGGTCCGAGCCGTGCGCCGTCAGCGCCTCGATGGCGCCGATCGTCAGCGTCGGGCCGATCGCAAAGGCCATGGAGCCGCTGTTCCACATTTCGAGCGCGGCGACGTGCAGCATGTGCGGCAGGCCCTGCCCGCCGAAATCGGGCGAAGCCGTCAGCGAGTTCCAGCCGCCTTCCGCCCAGGCCTTGTAGAGCGCCGGCCAGCCGTCGGGCATCGTCACCGCGCCATCGGCGAGGCGGGCACCCTGTCTGTCGCCGATCTCGGCAAGCGGCGCCACGGCTTCCGTGGCGAACCGGCCGGCTTCGGAGAGGATGGCATCGACGAGGTCGTCCGAGAGATCGCCGAGATGGCCGCCTTCGAGCGCGGGCGCAAGGCCCGCCACATGCTTCAGCGTGAACGCAATCTCCTCGACCGGCGCCTTGTACATCTCTATCCTCCTCCGGCCGCCTGCCCGCTTCGGCGGGGCGATCCGCTGGCGCACAGATTATTGATTTTTACGTAAACGTCAACTTGCGATGAGGCCCCAGAAACGGAAACGGGCCGGCCGGTCTCAACGACCGGTCAGCCCGTTCCAGGAGCCGGGGGACCGCCGGCTCGGAGAGGATTGCCCTATCAGCTATAGGGCGAGATGCACTGGCGGCGCGGACCGTTGTAGGGCTGGAACGTGTTGTCGTAGGCCCTGTACGAACGATAGCGGTTTGCGCACCAGTTCACATGCGAACCACCACCGCCGACATAGGTCCGGTCGTTGGCAATCGCGCCGCCGATGATGGTGCCGATGCCGAAGGCGGCAAGCGGGAACCAGTAACCGTCATAATAACGATAGCCCGGGCGCTGGTAGCGGTAGCCGCGATGGCCGCGGTACCAGCCGTAGCGGTCACCGCGGTCACGCCAGCCCACATCCCGGTCGCGATAACGGTAGTCGGGACCACGGTAGCGGCGGATATCGCGCCAGCCCCGATCGTCGTTCCAGCTGCGCCCGCGGCGCCAGCCGTCGTCGCCCCGCCCGCGGTCAGCGCGCCAGCCACGATCGGAATTCCGGCGCACCCAGATACGGCGGTCATGGTCGCGAACGAGCTGCACATCGTTGCCGCCGGCCGCGGTCGTCTGCACCTTCGGAACCCCAAGCGGCATGGCGCTGGCCGGCACGACCGGGGTGGCGGCAAAGAGCGCCGACATGGCGACCGCCAGGCATTTGTTGAGAAATCTCATGACACTTCTCCCTGAGAGGGCCTTTCGACTGTTGCTCGAACGGCAATTTGAACGCGAAACGCACCAAAGTCCCTTTCGTTCCATATGCGATCTTCTCGCGCGCGATTCAATGTTCAACGCCGGGTTTTGTGCATGTTAGCCATCCGTTAACCATGTTTCGCGCACCATGCGCACTTGCGCCGGCGCGATATCGAACAGGAGCGTCCATGAACCCGAAGCATCTTTCCGGCCTGGCCGCCCTTCTCCTGCTGGCCGCCCTGCCCTTTTCAGCAAGCGCCGCGAACGTCGAACCGTGGAAGAAGCCGGAAAACGCCATCGTCATCGATGCCTATGAGCTGAACGAGATCGACTGGTCGGAGATGCTGTCCGACACGCGCATTGCCGGCTTCATCTCCAAGGCGTCCGACGGCCTGCCGGAAAGCTTCAGCTGCAAGGGCGAGCACAGCGGCGACACGGTGGCGCATTGCAAGACCATGTGGCGCAAATATGCGGTGAGCCGCGAACTCTACGAGACCCGCCGGCTGCTCGCCCGCTCGAAAGGGCTGCTCTGGGGCGCCTATCACCTCGCCCGGCCGGGCAATCCGATCGATCAGGCCAACCATTTCCTCGACTATGCCAATCCCCAGGACGACGAGATGATGGTGCTCGATATCGAAGGCATCGATCCCGACAACTACATGTCGCTGGAGGATGCGCAGGTCTTTGCCGGACACATCAAGACGCGCACGGGCCGCTATCCCGTGCTCTACACCAACCATTCGACCGCCCGGTTCATCGCCCTCAACCGTGACAGGTATCGCATCCTCTCGCGCCTGCCGCTCTGGTATGCCCGCTACAAGCCGGGCATCGAGGACGCCTTCCCGATGGGCAACTGGGACAATTACGCGCTCTGGCAGTTCTCCGCCGGCGTCAACTGCTCGAAACGGCGCTGCCCCTACCGGGTGAAGGGCGCGCTGACCGATATCGACGTCAACGTCGCACCGATGACCAAGGCGGCGCTCGGCAGGGCCTGGGCCTTCGGCGAACTCCTGCCGGAAAAGCCCTTCGAGCCCGTCGACACCATGCTCACCGCCTCCATCCCGTCGGGCGGCAGCTTCAAGGCAACGGTAAGGGCCGAGGCCGAAGCCGGCACCGGCGCACAGACGGCCGGCGCCGTCACGCTCGCCTCGGGCGCGACAGCATCCTTCCCCGTCGCCGTGACGGCCGAAGTCCGCGCCGGCATCATGGCCAAGGGCACCGCGACCACCACGGTCGGCCGCCGCCTGGTCGAGGTGACGCCGCTGAACTATCAGGATTTCTGAAACGCTTGCGGCGGGCGCAGGCCCGCCCCTACGCCTCGATCTGCACGTCGCCGACCGGTCGCGAGCAGCAGGCAAGGATGTAGCCTTCCTCGATCTCGTCGTCGAGGATGCCGCCGTTGTGGCGCATGTCCACCTCGCCAGAGAGCTTCATCACCCGGCAGGTGCCGCACAGGCCGCCTTCGCAGGCCGCGCCGATGCGCACGCCGGCCGCCCGGGCGGTCTGGAGGATCGTCTGGCCGGGCGGGCATTTCGCATCCTTGCCGGCCATGGTGAAGGTGACGGTCGCAACGGCATTGGCATCGACGTCGTGCTCACCGGCGCCGGCGCGGATGGCGATCTCCTCCGGGGCAGGCGCTGCGGCCGGCTGGAAGCTCTCCTCGTGGTAGCGCTCCATGTTGAAGCCGCAAACCTTGAGAAGGTCTCTGACGCCGCGCATGAAAGGTTCCGGGCCGCAGCAGAAGACGGTGCGCTCGCGAAAATCCGGCGCGAGCAGCGAGAGACGGGCGGCATCGATGCGGCCGCGCAATCCGTGCCAGCCGTCGCGCGGATTGTGCCCCTCGACGACGAAGCCGAGCGTCAGGTTCGGCATCTGCGCGGCAAGACATTCAAGCTCCGCCTTGAACAGCAGATCCTCCGGCTTGCGCGCGCAGGTGACGAAGGCGACGTCGGACTGCGGCGCGCAATCCGACATCCAGCGCGTCATCGACATCATCGGCGTGACGCCGGAGCCGGCCGAGATGAAGAGATACTTTTCGGCGGGATAGCGCACGAGGGAGAAGTCGCCGAGCGGGCCGAAGGCCTTCAGCTTCATGCCGGGCTTCAGGTTGTCGAACATCCAGCGCGTGCCGATCGAGCTCTTCTGCGCCTTCACCGTCACGGAAACGGAGAAGGGCCGCGAGGGCGTCGAGGAGAGCGTATAGGTGCGCAGGACGGGATCGTCCTGCGCAACCGGAATTTCCAGCGTGACGAACTGGCCGGGCAGGTATCGGAACCAGTTGTCGCGGTCGGACCGGAAGGTGAAGGTCATCACGTCTGATGTCTCCACCGTTACGGCAATGCATTCCAGCATGTGCTGGCGATCGTTCCACGGATGAAGCTCGTCGAAATGGCGGAAATGGCTTGCGATCGTCATGTCATGCCACCCGCGAGAGCGGCTTCTTGGCGCCGTCGAGCCGATCGACCATGAAGTTCACGTACCATTCGACGAACTGCATGACGCCCCCCTCGTCTTCCGGCGAATAGGGGCCGGGCTGGTAGGCCGGCGAGCGGATGCCGAAGGCGTTTTCCTCGACGATGCGGCGGTCCTGGTCGTTGGTCTCGGTCCAGACATGGGTGAGCTCGTCAAGGCGGTAATCGACGCCCTCGACCGCGTCCTTGTTCACCAGCCATTTCGTCGTGACCTGCGTCAGCTCCGGCCCAAGCGGCAGAACGCGGAAGGTGATGGCATGGTCGGCGAGCACATGGTTCCAGGTCGTCGGATAGTGGAAGAGCAGCAGCGTGCCGATGTGGTTTTCCAGCACATCGTTCGACAGCGGGCGGTTGACGGCGCGGGCGCCGGACATCGTGTAGCTCTCGGCATCCTGGATGAGCGGCATGCGGGCCGCGCGGAACTGGCCGGTCGACGACATGCGGAATTCGCTCGGCAGGCCCGCCGCCTCGCATTTCTCCCAGTGCGCGGCGATGACGGGATCGTCCTTGGCGCCCTGCACGCCGGTGGCGCTCGGCGCCTCGGGATAGGTGCGGCAAAGCTCGGGATGGTTGGCGGCGCAGTGATAGCACTCGCGGTTGTTTTCCCAGACGAGCTTCCAGTTGCCCTTCTCGACGATCGTGCTTTCGAAGGCGACCTTGGTCTCCCCGAGGCGGTGACGGGCAAGATAGGGCTCGACCAGGTTGCGGAAAGCGGAAAAATCCGGCGCCTCGTTTGCAAGGCAGATGAAGATGTATCCGCCGACGGTCTCGCAGTGCACGCGCTTCAAACCGTGCTGGCTCTTGTCGAAATCCTCGGCCATGTGGCGGGCGAAGAGCAGCGAGCCATCCAGCTCGTAGGTCCACTGGTGGTAGGGACAGACGAGCTTGGCCGAGGACCCCTTGTGCTGCGTGCAGACGCGCGAGCCGCGGTGACGGCAGGAATTGTGCAGGGCGCGCACGGTCCCCGTGCGGTCGCGGGTGATGACCACGGGATAGTCGCCGACCTGCACGGTAAAATAGTTGCCGGCCTTCGGGATCTCGCAGTCATGGCCGATGAACAGCCAGTCGCGATACCAAATCGTCTCGAGATCGAGCCTGTAGTGATCGGGGTCGATGTAGAAGGCCTGCTCGAGGCTGTGGCCCTCGCGCCGGTTCTTGAGCTTGCGGAGCACGTCGCTGCTGATGTCCATGCCGGATCCTCGATATCCTGTTGGGGATGAGGCGCACGGAAGGAGACGGCATCCGGGCGCGGGGGCGCCGGACTGCACGCTTCCCGGCCGCCCGCCGCAGCCAGTCACGATCATTCCCAAGGCTGGTTTCCGGGCTCAGGAGCGTCCGTCAGGACCGTCGCGGCGCCTTCCCGGACTTTCTGTCCAGTGGCGTCTCGCCGCGCGTTTCTCCTACACCGTTGCGGGGGCAGCGCCGGATTTCAACCGGCTTCCCAATTCTCCGCTCTTCGTCAGAACGGCACCTCGAGTGTTCTTATCTAAACGCAAGACCCGGCAAACGACATGTCAGTTAGCGACATGCCATTCCGATTTGGCGACAGAGATAAAATGGGCAGAGGCAAGCCAACCTCAGGCCTAATTGCATATATTTCAATCAATTATGCAAAAGAAACGAGCAGCATGAATACCCTTTTGGCCACCTGGCCTGCCCGGTGACACAATTGTCATATTGCGACCCCTCCGGAACCTTTGGAAAAAGCGGGGGCGGATTGGCAAGGAATGCTTAACGCCGTTTCCATAAACTTCATCGCATCGGGGCGCGAGGATGGAGTGCCGACGCGTGCAGCAAACCAAGTTCCGTTACTACGACGCAGTCGCCTACAAGCGCGCGAATCAGCCGAAATCGGCCGCCCATACCGAGTTCCTGCGCACCGGCCGCATCGACCGGAATGTCAGCTGGAGCCCGAACGAGAAGCGCTACCTCAGCTACCAGGAAGTGGCCGAGCGTACCGGCCGCAAGCTGGAAAATGCCGGCAGCGTCACGCATGACCGCATCAACGGCTTCCACCAGTCGATCCGCTTTCCCAAGCTGATCTTCCACCGCACGCTCGCCCAGACGCCGCATCTCGGCTATTGCCACATCACCGTCGCCAATTCCCGCTTCGCGGAATTCGAGAATGTGCAATGGGCCTTCTACATGGCCAATTTCTTCGCCGAGATCGGTGAGGAGGAGCAGTTCTTCGCCGACATCTCGAAGAAGGCCGGGCGGATGTATTTCGCCGTCGCCATCACGCCGGCCGAAGAGGAAGGCCGTCTGCAGATCGACCGCAAGGTGCGCGGCAACGGCGTGCTCTTCCGCACCGACGATCCGAAGCTTGCCATGAAGAACGTGCTGATGCTAGGCGCGCACAACGAGGCGCTGCGCAAGATCATCCGGGCGCTCTAACCCCTACCCCGCTGCGTCAGGCCACCCCGGACGGCCGGTAGATCAGCCATTCCTTGCCGGCCGGCACCTCGTCGCCGCGGCCATAGACGACGATCTGGTCGCCGCCCGCGCCCCGCGCCTCCGCCAGTGCCCGCTCGCAGGCCGCCGAAAGGTCGAGCGCGCTGTCGGCACGGTCCGCCATGCACACGCCGGCAGACAAGGTGAGGTGACCCAGATTGCGCCCGGTGCGCGGATCGCGCAGCGCCACCGTCTGGAAGGCGGCCCGCAGCAGGTCGATCAGCCGCGTCACCTCCCCTTCGTCAGCGGTGCGAAACAGGAAGCCGAAGCGCAGGCCGTCGAAACGCACGGCCAGCTCGCCGGCGGGAAAAGCCTGGCGGATAAGGCCGCCGTAGAAGGTGACGAGATGATCGGACAGGGCCTCGATCTGGCCGGCGGAGAACCGCCGCTCGGCATCCACCTCGGCGATCGCGACGCCGCAGAGCATCGGCAGGTCCGGATTGGCATAGACCCGGGCGAGCGCCTTGTTGAAGGCACGGCGGTTGCCGAGCTTCGTCGGCGGATCGACGAACTTCATCGCCTCGAATTCCGCCATCTCCTTCTGGATGCCGTCCATGACGACCGATTGCGCGGCGACCTTCTCCGCCATCTCCGCCGTATGGGTGACGCGCAGTTCGGTCGCGCGCTGCAGCGCCTCGAGCGAGGAGCCGAGTGCGCCCTCTCCGAGGCTGCCGGCATCACGGATGACCTGCGAGGCCTCGCCGATCAGGCGGCCGTAATCCGACAGCGAGGTGCGTTCCTGGCTGAGCAGATCCATGAAATTTGCCATCTCGTTGCTGATGGCGCCGGCCGAGCGCTGCAGCACGCCCGCCTCATGCTGGTGCGGCAGATACTTGCGGCCGAGTTCGTCGAGCGCGCCCTGCGTCTTGTATTTGCCGAGCGCGATGAAATCGCGCACCAGATCGGGATTGCACCCCGCATAGGCCTCGTAGACCAGTTCATAATTGCGCGGCAGGCCGTCGATGCCCATCTGCTTCATCGCCGTTGCGACGCGCAGGGCGATATCGGTCGTCGAGGATTTCTTATGCGCCATCAATGCGGACCTGCTGCTTGATTTTTCAACCCTCCATAGCAGCCACCACTTTCGGCCGATCTAATCCGGTCGCTCGCATTTTAGGCAATGGGCAACCCTTGGCTTTTGCGGGAAAAGCCCTGTAAAGGAAGCCCGGACAAGGAAGGGCGACATGGCTGATATCGTGGATACGCGGACGGATGCGGAGACGGCGCTGGCCCGGGCCTGCGAAGCGCTCGGCCGGGGCGTGCCGGTCGCCATTCCCACCGAGACGGTCTACGGCCTTGCCGCCGACGCCACCAATCCGCTGGCCATCACGCGCATCTACGAGATGAAGGGACGGCCACGCTTCAATCCGCTGATCTGCCACATGGCCGACCTCGCCATGGCAGAGGAGCATGCGGTCTTCGATCCGCTGTCGCGCGCGATCGCCGAGGCCTTCTGGCCGGGGCCTCTGACGCTCGTGTTGCCGATCCGCCCGGAAAGCGCCATCCATCCGCTCGCCCGCGCCGGGCTCGACACGATCGGCATCCGCGTGCCCAAGGGCTTTGCCAGCCGCCTGCTGTCGGCCTTCGGCCGACCTCTTGCAGCGCCGAGCGCCAACACGTCCGGCCGCATCAGCCCGACCACCGCCCGGCATGTCGCCGAGGATTTTGGCGCAAAGCTCGAGCTGGTTCTGGATGCCGGGCCGGCCGTCGTGGGGCTGGAATCCACCATCCTCAAGGTCGAGGGTGACACGATCCGCCTGTTGAGGCCGGGCGGGCTGGATGCCGCCGAGGTCGAGCGCGTCACCGGCCTGAAGGTGGTGCGCAACGAAAAGGCGGGGGCCGCGATCGAGGCGCCGGGCATGCTTGCCTCGCATTACGCGCCCGATGCGCCGGTGCGGCTCAATGCACGCGACGTGGCGCCCGGCGAGGTGCTGATCCGCTTCGGCGGCGCGGCATTGCCCGGCGAGGCCGATGCCGCACTGGTGCTGGACCTCAGCCCCAGCGGCGACCTTGCGGAGGCCGCCGCCAATCTCTTCGGCTACATGAAACGGGCGGATGCGGCCGGCGCGCGCGCGATCGCCTTCGCGCCGATCCCCTCCCGCGGCCTCGGCGAGGCGATCAACGACCGACTGCAACGCGCGGCTGCCCCGCGCGGCTGACCGCTGCGAACCGATCCAAGCGCACCAGCCCTGTGCGAGGCGGTGCCAACGAGGACAGAGCCATGACCCAGGCGACGCTTGCCCCAGATCTCATCGACCGCTTCGCCACCATCACAGGCCCGGCCCACGCCCTGACGGCGGAGCGCGACATCGCGCCCTATCTCGTCGAAAGCCGGGGGCTCTATCACGGCACCTCGCCGCTCGTGCTGCGGCCGGGCTCCGTCGAGGAGGTCTCGAAAATCCTCGCGCTCGCCACGGAAACGCGCACGGCCATCGTCCCGCAGGGCGGCAATACCGGCCATGTCGGGGGCGCGGCGCCGCGTGAAGGGGCGACGGATGTCGTGCTGTCGCTCTCCCGGCTCAACCGCATCCGCGATGTCGATCCGGTCGGCAATGTCGTCGTCGCCGACGGCGGCTGCGTCCTCGCGGAGATCCAGAAGGCGGCCGAGGCCGCGAACCGGTTGTTTCCGCTGTCGCTCGGCTCGGAAGGCTCCTGCCAGATCGGCGGCAACCTGTCCACCAATGCCGGCGGCACCGCGGTGCTCGCCTATGGCAACATGCGCCAGCTCTGCCTCGGCCTCGAAGTCGTTCTGCCGACCGGCGAGGTCTGGAACGGCCTGCGCCGGCTGAAGAAGGACAATACGGGCTACGACCTGCGCGACCTCTTCATCGGGGCGGAAGGCACGCTCGGCGTCATCACCGGCGCGGTGCTGAAACTCTTCCCGCGGCCGCTCGGCCACGAGGTGGCCTTTGCCGGGCTGAAATCCGTCGCGGATGCGCTCGCCCTCTTCGAACGTGCCTCCAGCCGCTGCGGCACCGCGCTGACCGGCTTCGAGCTGATGCCGCGTCTCGGCGTCGATTTCACCACGCGGCACATTCCGGGCGTGCGCGACCCGCTTGCCAGCCGGCATGACTGGTACGTGCTCGTCGATATCTCGACATCCGACGCGGCGGAGACCGCCGCGCGCATGATGGAGGCCCTGCTGGCCGAGGGCATCGAGGCCGGGCTCGTCGAGGACGCGGTGATCGCCGCCAGCGAGGAGCAGCGCCGGGCGCTGTGGCACATGCGCGAGAGCATGTCGCCGGCGCAAAAGCCGGAGGGCGGCTCGATCAAGCACGACGTCTCCGTGCCGGTCTCGGCCATCCCGGCCTTCATGGCGGAAGCGGATGCGGCGGTCATGAAAGCCATCGACGGCGCGCGCATCTGCTCCTTCGGCCATATGGGCGACGGCAACATCCACTACAACATTTCCCAGCCCGTCGGCGCCGACAGGGACGCCTTCCTCGGCCGCTGGCGCGAGATCAACGACCTCGTGCACGCCATCGTGCTGAGCTATGGCGGGTCGATTTCCGCCGAGCACGGCATCGGCCAGCTGAAGCGCGACGAGCTCGCGGCGGTGCGCGCGCCGATCGAGATGGACCTGATGGCAAGGATCAAGCACGCCTTCGACCCCGCCGGCATCATGAACCCCGGCAAGGTCGTCAGGGGCTAGCCTATTTCCGCTTTTCTTCGAACAGCGAAAACGCTCTCTCTATCTGTTTGATGCCGTTCCGGGCGTAAAACCGCGCCGCGCTTCTGCTGGAATTGCGCCAGGCGATCAGCCGCCGGTGCGCAGCTGCGCCAGCGACATCATGAGATCGGCACTGATGCCGGCCGAACCCGAACTGGTGAGCACGGAGAGCGCCGGATCCGTCGTGCTCTGGTTCTCGAGATCGTAGAGCACGGAGAACTTCACGATCATCTTGGAGACCTTCTCCGGATCCTGCAGGTCCTTCAGCTCGAGATAGCGCTCGACCATGTCGGCCTGGGCGTCGACATCGGCGCTCGCGATCTCGTCGGGCAGCTGGTAGAGCACCTTGAAGACTTCGAAGAGCGCGTCGTCGGCCAGAAGGTCGTAAGGGTTCGAAACCGTTTCCGCCTTGCGCTCGAAATAGAGCGCGAGGCGCACGCCGGCATTGTCGTTGCCAGCATCCGCCTCCAGCTTCTGGCGCACGTAGCCGTCGATCGTCTGGTAGATGCCGCGGCGCGACTGAATCTCGGCATCGTCCTGCCGCTCGACCTGGCCCTCGGCATTGAAGTTGAACGAGGCCACGATCTGGCGATAGGCGCGGTCGGGCTGCTGGTTGGCAAAACTGTCGGGGTCGTCGAGGTCGGAGGTGAAGATCTTCGCCATGAACTCCGCATCGACGCTCTTCGTATCGATGCCGTTGGCCGTCAGCACGAAGGCGACGAGACGCGGATCGGACAGGAATTCCTTGACGCTGTCGATCTTCTGCATCTGGAGGGAGTAATATTTCGCCTCCTCCTCCGCCAGTTTCTTGTCATCTTCCGTTCCGAAACGGGATTTGGCCGTCACATAGGCGCGCGACATGACGAGGATCTCGGATTCGGACTGTGCCAGCTTCGGCGCGGTGATATTGCCGTCCGACCCGAAATTGAACGCCTTGGCGAATTCGACGAAGCGCGGGTCGCCGAGCTGGTACACGTAGCTCTTCGGATCGTTGAGATCGCTCTTCAGCACGTTCTTGACCGTCAGGGCCGAGACCTTGGCCGGATCGAAACCGAAGGCCTTCAACGCGAAGTCGTAGAGGCTCGCCTCGCCGACGAACTCGTTGACGGTCTTCACCGCGCCGATCTGGCTCTTGAACCGCCGGATGGCCAGCTCGTCCGCCTCGTCGTCCTTGTCATTGTAGCGGCTCATGTAACCGGAGGCGACCGTTGCGGTCTGGGTCGCGGTCTGCGCCGCATCGCCGGCGGCCAGCGTGCCGTCCTCCTGGAAATTGAAGGCGGCGCGCAGGGCGAAATAGGCTTCCTTGTCCGATCCGCCGAACTTGTTGATGTAGCTGTTGGCGTTGTTCGGGTCAGGATCGCTGGTCAGGATGTTGGCGATGGTCGAGCTGACGATCGACAGCTTGTCGAGGCCGAAGGCCACCTTGAGATAATTGACCATGCGCGGATTGCCGGCAACCTCGCTTGCCGTCGTGACGCTGCCGATCCGGCTTTCGAAATACTCCTTGTGGATCAGCGCGGCGGCCGATGTCGCGCGCGGATTGGAGAGCGTGTAGAGCTCGGTCGTGCTGGTCTTCTGGCTGGCGTTCTGCACCGTGCCGGCGACCGCCGTGCCATCGGCGGCGAAATTGAAGGCGCTGGCGAGCGTGCCGTATTTCTCGGCATTGGCGATGATGGCGTTCTGGCGGACGATCTCGGCCTTGAGCTGGGCGATGCGGGCCGCGTTGGCGTCGTTGGGTTCGAGTGTCGCCAGCTCGTCATTGGCCGCCTGCATGGCTGCCTGCGCGGCGGTCGCCTTGGCGCCGAACTCCGTGTTGAAGTAGCTGGCGGGATCGTCGAGGTCGCTGGTCAGCACCCCGCGGATCGTCTGGCGCGACCAGGTCGACGGATCGATGCCGAAGGCCGTGAAGACGTAGCTGCGCAGCCGGTCGTTGTTGAGCAGCTGGTCGACGCTCGTGACCGTGTCGATGACGGCATTGTAGTAGCGCGTCTCCTCCTTGATCGCCGCGCCGGCATTGGCCGCCGTCGCCGAATAGAGGCCGATGATCTCGTCGAGCTGCACCTCGGTCTGCGCCGAGGCGGTCGACGCCTCGAAACTGAAGGCGGTTGCGAATTCCCGGTAGCGCGAATCCGTCAGGAGGTTGACGAAGCTGTTCGCATCCGACGTATCGCTTTCCAGCACCTTGCGCATGAAGGCGGTGGCATAGGTCATCTCCTCCAGGCCATAGGCCTTCATGGCATAGGAATAGAGCTGGTAGTCGTCGAGGAACGCGTCGACGCTGGTCACCTTGCCGATGTTTTCCTTGTAGTACTCGGCCTCGCGCGCGGTGACCGTCTCGCTCGCCGTGCGGTCCAGCGACACCAGCATGTCACGCGCGATGAGGTTGTAGCTCGTATAGGTGGACAGCATCGGAGGGATCTCTTTCGACAATGCGGGCGGGCCGATCAAGGGCCACTCTCGCGCGCGGGGCTTGTCCCGACCTGTCGCACGCGTTCACCTCTCCTAAACCCTAGCCCGTGCGGTTTTGCTAACCATCAGGAACTGCAAAGTTTTCTTAACCGCGATTTTTAAGCGGCTCGGAAGGGGGTGCGCCTATTCTCGCCCTCAGAGGACGAAAAGTCCCGATGAGAAGACCGGACACCGGCTCTCAAGGAAAACAAGGGCGAAAGACATGCTGAATACCGTTTCCAAGCCGGCCTGGGCCGGCACCACGCTCCGGCTCGATCCCAAGCGCTTTCCGCAGCAGGTGACCTTCGAGCTGCGCGCCGAGGGAACCGACGCCACCATCACGCTTGACGAACGCGGTGCCGTGCTGCGCAAGGTCCTGCCGTCCAGCGGCCTGCCGCTCTCGATCGCCCTGCCGGCCCGCGCCTTCAAGGGCGTCGCCGCCCGCGCCATCGACCACGGCAACGGCGACGTGACCGTCACCCTCGAACTGCACCACGACGATCCGGACCTCTGCATCCCGCTCCTGGTGGCGCACGACCTGTGCGATATCGCCGCCGACTGGCGCAGCTGGGCCGAGGCCTACCGCATCCCCATGCTGATGGTCGAGGCCGACGGCATCGCCCGGCCGCTCGACGACAACCTGACGGTCGGCAGCCGCCCCGCCAAGCAGCGTCGCCGCCACTCCTACTTCGCCGACCGCCGCCCCCGCTTCCTGGTGCGCCGCACCACCGGCAAGCTCGGCGTGCAGATGAAGATCGACGGCCGGGAAATCATTGCCCGGCGTTGAGCCTGAGACAGCCGCATGACCTCCAGAAAAGCCGGCCGTTCCCTGCGGCCGGCTTTTTCGTGCGCCCTTGCCTGTTCCCTCCGGAACACTTTTCCCGTGCCCGGCGTGGGAAACAGCGTTCAACACACCGGGTTCGTACCGGGGAACGCGAAGCAAGGGACAGATCACGATGGCAAAGTTCTTCACCACCCTCCTCGGCCGCATCCGCACCGTCGACAGCGCGACCGTCGATCGCGTTCGCCCGCCACGCCGCGGTTTCGAGATCGCCCTTCATCCGACAACGCTGCGGCGCGGCGAAGACCGCCCGCAGACCGGCTCGCGCGGGCCGCGGCACCGCTGATCAGGCGAACGGGATGGCGACGGTGAGCGCAAGGAAGAGGCAGAGGCCGACGACGCCGTTGAACTTGAAGAGTGCGAGGCACTGTTCCGGGTCGTCGATGTCGAGCGTGGCGATCTGCCAGGCGAGCATGGCGGCAGCCACGCCGAGGCCGAGCCAGGCGACGATGCCGATGCCGGCAAGCCAGAAGGAAAGCGCGACCAGCACGACCGTCAGGCCGTAGAGGCCGATGAGCCATCCCGCGGTCTTCTCGCCGAAGAGGCGCGCGGTGGAACGCACGCCGATCAGTGCATCGTCCTCCTTGTCCTGGTGGGCATAGATCGTGTCGTAACCGATGGTCCAGGCGATGGCGGCGACGTAGAGCGCCAGCGAGGCGGCCGACACTTCGGAAAATTCCGCCGCCCAGCCCATCAGCGCCCCCCAGGAGAAGGCCATGCCGAGGAAGAATTGCGGCCAGTCGGTGAAGCGCTTCGCGAAGGGGTAGATGGCGACGATCGCCAGCGAGGCGATGCCGAGCACGATGGTGAAAAGATTGAACTGCAACAGCACGACGAGGCCGACAAGCGCCTGCAATGCCATGAAGATCTTCGCCTGCCGGCGCGTGACGCGGCCGGAGGGCAGCGGACGCGAGCGGGTGCGGGCCACCGCCTGGTCGATCTCGTGGTCGACGAGGTCGTTGTAGGTGCAGCCGGCGCCGCGCATCGCGACGGCCCCGACGAAGAAGAGGAAGAGCTGCGTGACGAAGCGCGCAAGATCGAAGGTGCCGATCGCCGCCGAGACATTGGCCGCCAGCGCCGCCGACCAGAGGCACGGCAGGAGGAGAAGCTGCCAGCCGATCGGCCGGTCCCAGCGGGCGAGCTGCGCATAGGGCCAGGCCGCGCGCGGCAGCACGCGGTAGACCCAGTTTCGGGACGGCGCATCGGCGACGCGGCCGGAATCGGAGGGAGAGCTGATCATTCCCCTAGATCGCAAGCCGCCCGGCGCCGGTCAAGCCGGCACCGCGCCGCAGGGCAGGTCGCGCGCGCCGAAAAGGTTACGGCAGCGTGAAATCGAACCGGTAGGTGGCGGAAAGGCCGATCAGCACCTGATCGCGGCTGCCGCGCTCCTTGACGAGGCTCGACTTGGCCGCATCGCCAACGAGGCGCTTGTATTCGGCAAAGGCGCTCGTCTCGATCTTCTCGTTGACCTGCCAGGTGATCGCCGCGCCCGCGCCCACCGAGTGGATGCCGCCGTCGGGATCGTAGGCGGAAAGACCGGACTTGGCGACCTGGTTCGGTTTCACGCCATAATAGGTGTCCATATAGTCGTTCGAGGCAAGCGTCACACGCGGGCCGGCCGAGATGCGCACATCCGGGCGCACGTCGACGAAGGCGTCGGCCGCGATATCAGCAACGATACCGTCATGGCTGCGGATGCCGTGGCGCACCTCGCCGCGCACGCGCAGCCAGTCCGTAGGATAGGCTTCGGCGAAGGCGCCGAGTTCGCCGCCGAACTTCACCGGGGTCAGGCCGCGCAGATCCTTCGAATCGTCGTCGTCACGCGGCATGACGAGTTTACCCGTCGCACCGGCACGAAAGCCGCCATTGTCGATCAGCGCGAAGGACGGGTTGTCATTGCGCGAGGAGAAGCGGACGGTGCTGCCCGCCTTGCCGAGCGAGATCATCGGCGTGACCTGGAACAGGTATTTTTTCGCCCCCTCGTAGCGCGGCGCGGCAAAGCCGGCGGCGCCGACCTTCAGATACCAGTCGCCGGACCAGAAATAGCCGCCTTCGCCGGCAAGGGCGGAAACGGGCGCAAAAAGGAGAGCGGCCGCAGTCATTGCGGTCGAAACACGGATACTCAAGACACAATCCTCGCTTCACCGGCAGACCCGCCGCGGGCTGCCGAAACCTTTGATTGCGTGAACATTAGCTGCGTTTCATTACCGCTTTGCTAACCATCCCGCCTGGCGGCGCGCGGAACGATTCGGCCGTGCCGACGTTTTTGCGGGGAACGAACAAGGAGTTTCCCGATGACCGTCAGCACGATGGAACTTAAGCTGCAGGCGATCCGCAACGACAGCGGCCTTTCCCGCAAGGAGAAGATCGCCAGGCTGGAAAAGCTGCGCACCGAAGCCCGCGCTCTCCAGCGCGCCGCCACCGAAAGCGCCATGGTGGAGGATGATGGCTGGTACGAGGACGTGCACCTGATCGACACGGAGCTGGAGGCGCTCGGCCGTACCGTGGAGGAAAAGGGTGCGGCGACCCTATAGGGGCGGTACCGTACAGTCGCGGCAGCGGGATGAGGGGCAAACCTGACATTCTCCTGCCCGCGCGCGCTCCCGGTCCCCGCAGCCCTTGACCTTTCAGCCCCATCCCCTTAACCCGCCAGCAACGAAGGACGGATCGAGGATATGGGCATGAAGGTTCTGTTGATCGGATCGGGCGGACGCGAACACGCCCTTGCCTGGAAGCTGGCGCAATCTCCCCTCCTCGAAACGCTCTACGCCGCCCCCGGCAATCCCGGCATCGCCGACTGCGCCACGCTCGTCGCGCTCGACATCGAGGATCATGCGGCCGTCGCGGCCTTCTGCAAGGAAAACGGTGTCACCTTCGTGGTGGTCGGACCGGAAGCCCCGCTGGTCGCGGGCATGGCCGACGTGCTGCGCACCGCCGGCATCGACGTCTTCGGCCCCTCGGCCGCCGCCGCGCAGCTCGAGGGATCCAAGGGCTTCACCAAGGATCTCTGCGCGAAATACGACATTCCCACCGGCGCCTACCAGCGCTTCACCGATGCCGCGGCCGCCAGGGCCTATGTGGAGCGCGAAGGCGCGCCGATCGTTATCAAGGCGGACGGACTTGCCGCCGGCAAGGGCGTGACGGTCGCCATGACGCTCGACGAAGCGCTGGCCGCCGTGGACGACTGCTTCGACGGCGCCTTCGGTGCGGCGGGCGCGGAAGTCGTGGTGGAGGCCTTCCTCGATGGCGAGGAGGCGAGCTTCTTCTGCCTGTGCGACGGCGTGAACGCCCTGCCGCTCGCTTCGGCGCAGGACCACAAGCGCGTCGGCGACGGCGACACCGGCCCCAACACCGGCGGCATGGGCGCCTACTCGCCCGCCCCCGTCATGACGCCCGACATGGTCGCGCGCACCATGAAGGAGATCATCGAGCCGACGATCCGCGGCATGGCGGCAGACGGCCACCCCTTCCAGGGCGTGCTCTTCGCCGGGCTGATGATCACCGCCAAGGGCCCTGAGCTCATCGAATACAATGTGCGGTTCGGCGACCCGGAATGCCAGGTGCTGATGATGCGGCTCGAAAGCGACCTGCTCCCGATCCTGCATGCGGCCGCGACCGGCCGGCTCGACACGGTTTCCGCCAGCTGGCGCGATGCCCCGGCGCTCACCGTCGTCATGGCCTCGAAGGGCTATCCCGGCGCCTACGAGAAGAACACGCCGATCCGGGCGCTACCGGCCGACGACGCAGCCAGCAAGGTGTTTCATGCCGGCACAGCCCTGAAGGACGGCCAGCTGGTGGCGACCGGCGGGCGCGTGCTCAACGTCACGGCCGTCGCCGCGACTGTCGCGGAGGCGCAAAAGGCCGCCTATCAGGCGCTCGACCAGGTGGAATGGGACAACGGCTTCTGCCGCCGCGACATCGGCTGGCGCGCCGTCGCGCGCGAAAAGGCGTGAGGTCCGGCACGAAAAACGCCGGATCGCTCAAATTTTACCATTTCCCCTGACGGGACCGTAACCGGCGGGCGCTATTCTCCCTACAACCATAAGGGAGAACCGTTGATGCGCACCCTGCTGCCGACCTTTGCTTTCATGCTTCTCGCCACCCCCGCCCTTGCGGGTTCGATCGAGCCCGTTTCCGGCGCATCGTCCGAGGGGTCGAGCATTTCGGCGGTCCGCTGCGGCGACTGCCCGGCGCTGAAGCCGAAGCCCAAACACGCCACCTACCAGGTCGATGCCATCGACCCCGGCACGCAGAAGGTGGAGATCCGCGAGGAGAACGGCGAACGCAAGATCTTCCGCACCGAAGCCTGGATGGGCGGCTCGCCCGTGCTCTTCGTCAGCAAGGCCCCGGCGGAAGTCCGGCAGGCGGCCGCTGTCGAAACGACGGTGGACGAGAAGGCCACGGCCGTGGAAACCGTCGATGCCGGCGCCCATACCAGCGCGCTCGACGAGACCGCCGCCCGCAAGACGGCGGCGGCCGGCATGGCAACTTCACAGGAGTTTGATCCGTCAGGGTTTGAACTTCGGGTCAACTGACCCCATAGTGGGCACGCCCTGCCTCTCAGTCCCTCCAGGCTGACAGGAATCCGCGGAAGCGGACGTTTTGCGCCCCTGACCTCAAGCGGGGGCGCAGGCGTATCAGCCCCTCTCTCCGAGATCGCCGACCAGCCGATCGACCTCCCGGTCGGAATAGACCGCGATGCCGCCGCGCCGCAGCAGCGCCGCCGTCACTCCCTGCCCCGCATGCCGGATACCTGAAAACGTGCCGTCATAGACGAAGCCGGACCCGCAGGACGGGCTGCCGTCGATGAGCAGCGCATGCCGGCAGCCATTCTCCCGCGCCACGTCGAGCGCAATGCGCGCGCCCGCGATGTAGGCGGCGGAAACATCCCCACCGGACACTTCCAATACCCGCGCCCGGCCGTCGAGCACATCCTCGCCGTCAAGCCCGTTCTCGATCTCCGCTGGCGGCCGCGGCACCTGGAAGCCGCCGGAAAGCTCCGGACAGAGCGTCACCAGCCGCCCCTCCACTCGCCAGCGCTCGACCGCGCCATGGACAAGCGGCTTGGCCGACCCGTTGTACCGCACCGGCAGACCGGCAAGACAGGCGCTGATGAGGATCTTCGCCGACATCAGCGCCCTTCCCTCATCCCGCGATCTTGGAGAAATCCGCGACTGTGCCGGTTGCGGCGCGGATGGCGGAGAGCAGGGCGAGGCGGTTGGCGCGGATGGCGGGGTCCTCGTCGTTGACGAGCACGTCGTTGAAGAACTGGTCGACCGGGGCACGCAGCGCCGAAAGAGCTTCCATGGCGGAACGGAAATCTTCCTTCGAAACGGCGGCAGCGGCGTCCTTCGTCGCGGTCTCGACGGCGGCGTGGAGGGCCTTTTCGGCATCGAGCAGGAGAAGGTCGGCCGAGACGGCGCCTTCGACGACGGTGCCTTTCTTCTCTTCGGCGGCGAGAAGCTGCGTGGCGCGTTTGGTGCCGGCGAGCAGGTTCTGCCCCTCTTCCGAGGTGATGAAGGCCGTCAGCGCCTCGACGCGGCGGGCGACCATCAAGAGATCATCGGCTTCGGGCGTCAGCACGGCATCGATGAGATCGTGGCGCGCGCCCATGTCGCGGAGATAGACCTTGAGGCGATCGTGGAAGAAGGCAACGAGGTCCGGATCCTTCGCGACGGAGGCGAGCGGCAGGCGGATGTTCTTTTCGAGCAGCATGCGGATGACGCCGAGGGCGGCGCGGCGCAGCGCGTAGGGGTCCTTCGAGCCGGTCGGCTTCTCGTCGATCGCCCAGAAGCCGATCAACGTGTCGAGCTTGTCGGCGAGTGCGACGGTAAGACCGACCTTGCCGGCCGGTACGCGGTCCGAGGGGCCCTGCGGCTTGTAGTGATCCTCGATCGCCTCGGCCACCGCGGCGTCCTCGCCCTGGAGCGCGGCGTATTTCCGGCCCATGATGCCCTGCAGCTCCGGAAACTCGCCGACGGCCTCGGTGCGCAGGTCCGCCTTGGCGAGCACCACGGCCCGGTCGACGAGCGCCGCATCGGCGCCGATGACGGGGGCAAGTTCGCCTGCAAGCGTGCGGATGCGCTCGACGCGGGCGCCCTGGGTGCCCAGCTTGGCATGGAAGGTGACGTTCAGCGCGTCGAGCTTGGCCATGCGCTGGTCGAGCGGCTTCTTCAGGTCGAGGCCGAACTTTTCGGCCGATGCCTTCAGCGTGTCGAGGTCCGGCAGGTCGCGCTGGTCGCGCAGCCAGAAGTGCTTTGCATCGGAAAGACGGGCCCGAACGACCTTGCCGTTGCCGTGCACGATCTCCTTGCCGCCGTCCTTCGCCTCGATGTTCGAAATGAGGATGAAGTGGTTGGAAAGTGTTTCAGCGCCCGGCTTGCGGGTGACGAAGCATTTCTGGTTCGTCTTGATGGTGAGGCGGATGATTTCCGAGGGGATCGCCAGGAACTCCTCCTCGAAGGTGCCCATCAGCACCTGCGGCCATTCGACGAGGCCGGAGACCTCCTCCAGCAGGCCCTCGTCCTCGACCAGTTCGAGGCCATTCGCAAAGGCGATGTTGCCCGCATCCGTCGCGATGATCTGCTTGCGGCGTTCGGCATCGAGCACGACCTTCGCCTTCTCCAGATTGGCGACATAATCCTCGAAGCGCCGCACGGTGATCGCGCCCGGCGCATGGAACCGGTGGCCATAGGTAACATTGCCGGCGACGAGCCCGTCGACCTCGAAGGGCACGATGCGGGTTTCCTCCGTTTCCGAGCCGAAGGTGCAGACGATCGACTGCAGCGGGCGCACCCAGCGCAGCGCACCGGGCTTGGCCGAGGCGGCGCCGGAGCGCATCGATTTCGGCCAGGGGAAGTTGCGGATGATGCCCGGCATCACCTCGGCGATGATCTCGTCGGCCGGGCGGCCCGGCTTGACGATGTGGGCGACGTAGAAATCGCCCTTCTTCGGGTCCGAATGCACATGGGCTTCGGAAACCGATGCGAGGCCCGCCTTGCGCAGGAAGCCCTGGATCGCCTGTTCGGGGGCCGAGGTCGCCGGGCCCTTGATGTCCTCGCGCACGTCGCTCGAGCGGGCATTGAGGCCGCGGATATCGAGCGTCAGGCGGCGCGGCGTCCAGTATTCGCGCGCACCCTCATAGGTCAGGCCCGCATCCACCAGCGCGTCCGTGACGAGCTTCTTCAGATCGCCCGCGGCCTTCCGCTGCATGCGGGCGGGGATTTCCTCGGAGCGGAGTTCAAGCAGAAGATCGGGCATGTCAGCTTTCCTCGCCCTCCCCTTCGCCGGAGAGGGCCGGCGCAGCGGCCGGAGTGGGGTCAAAATCGTGCGCCTCTGCTAGCAAAGTTCGGCGGTGCTGTTCAACGGCAAATGTGCGCCCCGCCGGCCAATCGCGCCGAATAGGCGGACCGGACGGCGTTCCCGCCGGCCCGCGCTTGCCGTTCAGGCGGCGACGCTGGCCGCCACTTCCCTCGCCAGCTGCTCGAGCAGCCCCCGCGTTCCCTCCTTGCGGCCGTCGATGTTGCCGTCGCGATAGGCGCCCTGCTCGGTGAGGAGAAGACGCGTTCCGCCACCCTCCGCCTGAAACTCGGCCGTCAGCAGCGAGGCGGAGAGCGGTGCCCCGTCCAGCGTCATTGCATAGGCGAGGATGACGCATTCCCCCTCGCGCACCTCCAGGAAGGTCGTCTCGTTGGTCAGCACGACATCCGCGCCGGGCGGGCTGAACTTGCTGAATTCCTGCGCGCCGGCAGCGACGCTCCCGGCGGGCCGATATTCGTGCACCGTCCAGCCGTCAGAGCTGATGAGCCAGCGGTAACGCGCCTCGGCTTCCACATAGGCGGCAAAGACCTTTGCCACGGGCGCATCGTAGAGACGGTCGAGCGTGAAGCTGCCGTGAATGATCTTCGGATCGGTCATGTTCATTCCTCTTCCTTGGTTTCTTTCAGATAGGCATCGAGATGGTCGAGCTTGCGCTCCCACGGCCGGCTTTGCGCGGCAGCCCAGCGTTCCAGATCCTTCAAGGCCCCCGGCTTCAACGACACGGTCCGCACGCGGCCGACCTTTTCCGACACGATCAGCTTCGCCTCTTCGAGCACGCCGAGATGCTGCATCACCGCGGGCAGCGAGATCGGCGCGACCTGCGTAAGGCCGCTGACGGAGCACGGCCCCTTGGCCAGCCGCTCGACGATACGTCGGCGCACGGGCTCGGAAAGGGCGTTGAGCAGGATGTCTATCGGGTCTGAATAGTTAGGCATACGCTTAAGTATTGGAAGGCAACCTTCCCTGTCAACAAAAAACTTCAGCCGCGACTTAAGTGTTTGAGAAACGCGCTCCTGCGGCATGTGCCATCGACGGAGCAAGCCAGCTGCAAATGATTCTGCCTGAGCCGGCCGGCTACCAGCCGCCACCTCCACCGCCACCGCCGCCGCCCCCGGACGAGCCGCCACCGCCGCCCGAGGAGAAGCCGGAAGAGGAGCTTTTCGGCGGATCCGGCAGGGAGGAGGTCATGGTGCTCGCCATGGAGCCGGCAAAGCCGCCCATGCGATCGGAAAACCGGCCGGAGGAGAAGCCGTCGCCACGGTACCAGGCGGGCTGGTAGGCGGCAGCGGCGGCACCGGCTGCCGCGGCGGCGACGAGCCAGCGGTCGAAGGTTTCAGACCAGGGTTTCTCGACGCCCAGCGCCACGGCATAGGGCAAGAGGGTCTCGTAGTGGCGCGGCGACATGTCCGGCGCGCCGGCCATGTTCATGCGGTCCTTCTCGGCAAGCGTCAGATACTGGCGCAGGCCCTCGATGCCGTCCATCATCCTGCGGCCGAGCGGCGTCGGCGCGCCCATCAGGAAGAAGAAGACGAGATTGGTGACGACGATGCCGCCGACGGCGGCAAAGAGCGGCATCTGGCCGGCGGCGGCGCTGGTGACGAACAGCGCGAGGATGATGCTGCCGAAGACCGTGAGGAAGACGAAGCCGACGAAGGCGATCATAACGACGGCGAGGATGCGCGCGCCGAGCGACTTCGCCCGCCGGAAATTCTGCCCGAGCGCCAGCGCGAAGATGGAGATGAAGACCGAGGCGAAGACCGGCAGGATGACGAGCGCGATGCCCTCCTCCGGCAGCGAGCCGAAGATGAGGAGAGCCGCAAGGCAGACGAGCGACAGGAGAATGCCGCAGATCACCTGCGGCCAGTTGGCAAGGTAATATTTGTAGCGGTGCTCCTTCTCCATCGCCTCGCTGAAGTCCAGGCCGAGCGTCTGCACCCGCTTGCCGTTCGACTTGTCGATGATGAAGGTGCTGCCCGCCGAGCCGACGGTCTTCAGCAGGGTCGCCTCGCCGGTCGGCAGCGCGCCTTCGACCGGCTTTTCCGTCCGGGTAACGGTGATCGAGGTCTTCAGGTCCTTCAGTTCGACGAGCCCCTTGACCGCAAGGTTGAGGAAGGCGGCGGAAATCGCCGTCCAGCCCTGCCCGCCGAAGCCTTTCTCGTCGATATAGTTGACGAGCGCCGGCGACAGGCCCTCCGGCGCATCCCAGCGCGGCACGATGACGCCACGCGCCGGATCGCGGCCCACGGAAAGCCAGGCCCAAAGGTAATAGCCGACGACCAGCACGAGCCCGCCGAAGGCGAGGAAAAGGTTGCGGTTGTCCTTGAGGAACAGGGTCCGCTCTTCCGCCGCCGTCGGGCGATCGATGCTGCCGGCCGGCATTTTCACGCCGATCGTCAGCCCCTCGTTCGGGCCGAGTTCGCGCGTCGTCTCGAAGGTTGCGCGGTTGCCCTGGTTTTCGCTGCGCGCGTCCTTGCCCGTGGCGCCGAGCGGTCCGGTGAAGACGGTCAGTTCCTCCGCCCGCACCCCCTCGGGCAGGGTCACCGTCGCCGTGGCCTTGTCTATCGGAAAGGCCCATTCGGTGCCGGTGACGTTCCAGAAGAGTTCGTCATGCGTGTTGAAGAAACGGATCTGCCGCGTCGTCTCGTAGGTCAGGCGATACTGGTGGAAGCCGGGATCGAGGAGCACGTCGGCCGAGCCGAAATAGATGCGGATGCCGCGGCGGATGGTTTCCGTGCGGTAGGGCTCCGGCCGGCCGTCCCGCTCGACGCTGAGGATCTTGAAGCCCACCTCCCGCTCCCGCCCGCCGGCGTCGACGAAGGTCAGCGGAAAATCGCGATAGATGCCGCGGCGGATCTGGTTGCCCTCGGCGTAGACGCGGATCGTTTCCGTCACGGTCAAGGTGCCGTTCTTCGCGACAGCGATGTCGGAATGATAGCGGTCGAAATACTCCTCCGCCCGCGCCGCGTTGCCAGCCAGAAGGCAGAGCCACAGCGTCAGGACAACGGCAATCCGCATCATGAAGGGCTCCGGTATTAGAACTTGACGGTCGGCACGACCCGGTCGGCCGGGTTCTCGATCTCGAAATAGGGCGCCTTCAGGAATTTGAAGAGGCTGGCGACGAGATTCGAGGGGAAGCTTTCGACCTTGACGTTGAGATCGCGGGCGGCGCCGTTGTAGTAGCGGCGGGACATCTGGATCTCGTTTTCCAGTGTCTCCAGCGTCTCCTGCAGCTCGGCGAAGTTCTGGTTGGCCTTGAGGTCCGGATAGGCTTCGGCCAGCGCGAAGATGCGGCCCAGCGCCTGGCTGAGCAGGCCTTCCGCCTGCGCCCTGCCTGCGACGTCCCCGGCCGGCACGGCCTGCGCCCGGTTGCGCAGCTCCACCACCTTTTCCAGCGTGTCCTTCTCGTGCGCGGCGTAGCCTTTCACGGTTTCGATCAGGTTGGGGATGAGGTCGGCGCGGCGCTTCAGCTGCACGTCGATGCCGGACCAGGCCTCCTCCTTCACCTGACGGGCTTTGACGAGGCCGTTGTAGAGAATGATGGCGTAGAGGACGACCACCGCCGCGATTGCCAGACCGATCATGAAAGTCTCCGCTCGTTCTTTGTCTCGGGCACGACCTTAGCATCCGCATCGCCGCAGAAAAGCCCCCCAAGGGGCCTGGCGCCGTCTCCTCTTCCTCAAAGCAGGCGAGCGCCCGCAAACCCTGTCACCCCGGGAACCGCGCCACGGCGCGCTTTGGCCGATAGTCGCTTCACCAACCACACGAACCCTGAAGCAACCGCCATGAAAGCCCTCGTCCTCCCCATCAACGTTCTCGGTTTCACCGCCCTCTTCCTCGCCTACACGATGGGCGCTGCGGTCGACCGTCCGAAGGGTGTACGCCGGGCGCTCCAGACCTATGCCGGCCAGCTTCCCACCGGCGCGATGCCGACGCTGAAGCCCGTCTGGGAACTCGGCGTGAAGGTTTCGACCCTCGCCTGAAGAAAATGCCTCCCCGGCCGGACCGGAGAGGCACAACGAGGCATCCTGCTTTCCGCCTCAGATCGCGCGCGTGATGCCGCCATCGACGCGGATGTTCTGGCCGGTGATGTAGGCGGCGCCATCGGAGGCGAGGAAGGCCACCGTCGCGGCGATCTCCTCGCTCGTGCCGTAACGCTTCATCGGCACACCGTCGCGCCGCTCCTCGGTCGCCGGCAGGCTGTCGATCCAGCCGGGCAGCACGTTGTTCATGCGGATGTTGTCGGCCGCATAGGTATCGGCGAAGATCTTGGTGAAGGAGGCAAGACCCGCGCGGGCGACGGCCGATGTCGGGAACATCGCGCTCGGCTCGAAGGCCCAGGCGGTGGAGATGTTGATGATCACGCCGGACTTCTGCTTCTGCATGACCGGGGTGACGAGGCGCGTCGGGCGCACGGCGTTGAGGAAATAAACGTCGATGCCAGCGTGCCAGTCCTCGTCCGTCAGATCGAGGATCGGCTTGCGCGGGCCGTGGCCGGCGCTGTTGACGAGGACGTCGATACGGCCCCAGCGTTCCAGCGCCCCATCGACGAGCCGCTTCAGGTCGTCAATCGACTGGTTCGAGCCGGTGACGCCGAAGCCACCGGTCTCGGCGGCCAGCGCCTCGCCCTTGCCGGAGGAAGAGAGGACGGCGATCTTGAAGCCATCCGCCGCCAGCCGCTTTGCCGCCGCCGCACCCATGCCGCTGCCGCCAGCCGTGATGATTGCCACTTTTTCTACTGCCATCGCTTGTCTCCCTCTTGAGAACCAGTTGCGGGCAAGCCGCCTTTCTTCATTTTCCGCCAAGTGATATCATTGCTCCAGCAGGAGTGCGAGCCAGTTCCACTCTCATCATCCAGTAGAAAATCTACTCCATGACAGACGCCATACGACGCCTCCCCCCACTCAACGGCCTGCGTGTTTTCGAGGTGGTGACACGGCATCTCAATTTCCGGCTGGCTGCCGAGGAGCTCGGCGTCACCCAGGGCGCGGTGGCCCAGCAGATCCGCGGGCTGGAGGCCGAACTGGGGCTAAAACTGTTCGACCGCCAGCCGCGCATGCTCGCGCTCACCGAGGCCGGGCGCAGCTATGTCGCCAACGTCCGCCGCGCCTTCGAGCTGATCGCCGAGGCGACGGAGGCCCTGCGACCGGAGCCGCAGCACCTGACGATCAGCGTGACGCCGACCTTCGCCTCGAAATGGCTGATCCCGCGCCTGCCCGAATTCACCGCAGCCCATCCGGACATCGACCTGCGCATCCTGGCGACGGACCGGATCTCCAATTTCCAGACGGATGCGGTGGATCTCGCCGTGCGTTACGGCCGCCCGCCCTTCGGCCCGGGGCTCGATGTGGACCTCCTGTTCGAGCAGGTGCTGGTAGCCGTCGCCAGCCCGCTGCTCATCGAGAAGCTGGGGAACCCGACACACCCGGAGACCTTCGCCCGCTACGCGCTGCTGCACGATGCGCATGACTTCTGGCCGCAATATCTCGAAACGGTCTTTCCGGATGGCACGCCCGCGGCAGCGAAGAACATCCGCTTCAACCAGACCGCCCATGCCATCGAGGCCGCGATCGCCGGCCAGGGCATGGTGCTGGCGAGCCAGTTCTTCGTCGAGGAGGATATCCGCACCGGGCGGCTGGTTCGCCTGTTTGCAGGCGACATGCGTGCGGGGGCGGACTTCTATGCCGTCTCGCCCCGCAAGCCGCGCCACGCCGCATCCGTCGCAGCGGTTCGCGCCTGGCTGGCCACCACCGGCGGCCAGGCCTTTCGGAGCCCGCGTTTCCGCTGAAAGACGGAAACGCGCGGAAAAACAGGCTCAGGCCGCGTCCTTCGTCCAGTTCACGCCGCCGGCATCCGTCAGCAGGAAGGCCTCGCCGCAGGCCTTTGCCAGCGTGCGCACGCGCAGGATATAGCTCTGGCGTTCGGTGACGGAGATCACGCCGCGCGCATCGAGCAGGTTAAAGACGTGGCTGGCCTTGATGCACTGGTCATAGGCCGGCAGCACGCATTTGTGCAGGCGCTGGTTTTCCGCATCGCCCGGCGCGCCGGCCGCGAGCAGCGCCTGGCATTCCTTCTCCGCATCGATGAAATGGCGGTGCAGCATGGCCGTATCGGCGAATTCGAAATTGTGGCGGGAATATTCCTGCTCGGCCTGCAGGAAGACGTCGCCATAGGTGATCTTTTCAGCGCCCTCGCGGCCGTTGAAATTGAGGTCGTAGACATTGTCGACGCCCTGAACATACATGGCGAGGCGCTCGAGACCGTAGGTCAGTTCGCCCGCAACGGGGGAGCACTCGATGCCGCAGACCTGCTGGAAATAGGTGAACTGCGAGACTTCCATGCCGTCGCACCAGCATTCCCAGCCGAGGCCCCAGGCGCCGAGCGTCGGGCTTTCCCAGTCGTCCTCGACGAAGCGCACATCGTGCAGCAGCGGATCGAGGCCGATGGCGGCCAGCGAGCCGAGATAGAGCTCCTGCAGGTTCGACGGGTTCGGTTTCAGGATGACCTGGTACTGGTAATAGTGCTGCAGGCGGTTCGGATTCTCGCCGTAACGCCCGTCGGACGGGCGGCGCGAGGGCTGCACATAGGCGGCGCGCCACGGGCGCGGACCGAGCGCACGCAACGTCGTTGCCGGGTGGAACGTGCCGGCGCCCACTTCCATGTCATAGGGCTGAAGCACCGCGCAGCCCTTGTCCGCCCAGTAGTTGTGCAGCGTCAGGATCAGCCCCTGGAAGGAGCGCGTCGGGTTCATGTGGTCAGGCAGGGCGGCAGGGGTCATCGGTTTCGTCCGGGCATTCTGGAAAAAGGTGCCGGACTGGTGCCACGATGCGCCTTGGGGGTCAAGGGTTTCGGCCCCCGGCCCCGCATGCATCAATGCCGTTCGAGCGAACGAAAGAGCCCGGAGCCGGCCGCCTGAGTGACGGCCTGCACGCGCTGCGGGGCGAGATCCGGCACATGCCGCACCTGACGGCGCAGGCCGACCGGAATGCGTGCGCCATACCAGGCGGCAAGCATGGGTAACTCGCGGCGCAGTGTGCCCTTCGCCTGCCAGCCGAGCGCCTTCAGCGCCCGCGTGTCGAGCGGCGGACGGCTGACATTGTCCGGCCGGCCAGCCGTGAAGCTGACGCCGGAAACCGGGTCCTGCACGGCATCGAGGACAAGGCGGGTGATTGCAAGAATGTCGAGGAAATCGTCGCCGGCGACATTGTAGGTGGCGTTCTCCGCCCCGCGCGTCACCACTGCCCGCAGCGCCGAACAGAAATCCGCCATGGTGACGAAGCCGCGCGTCTGCAGGCCGTCGCCATGCACCGGAAGCGGACGGCCGACGGCGGCAAGCTCGAGGAAGCGTGGCAGCAGTTTTTCCGTGTTCTGGCGCGTGCCGACGATGTTGACGGGGCGCAGCACGCGGATATCGAGATCGAACGAGCGGCGCAGGCCGGCGATCAGCATTTCGGCGGCGGCCTTGGAAGCGCCGTGCGGGTTGTCCGGCAGGAGCGGCGCAAGCTCGCCCATCGGCTGGCCATTGCCGGCGCCGTAGACCTCGGCGGAGCTGACATGGATCATCAGCGGCACGCGGCGGCGCCCCATCGCCTCGACCAGCACCTGCGTGCCGAGCGCATTGGCCAGCGTGAACCGCTCCGGCACCGAGAAGGCGCGCTCGACATGGCTTTCGCCCGCCGCATGCACGACGAGGTCGGCATCCTTCAGCATTTCGGTGACGAGATCGAGATTGCCGACATCGCCATCCTGCAGCGTCACGCGGCCGGTGCGGAAGGCGGCATCGAGATGCGACATGTCGGCGGCATAGGTGAAGGCATCGAGCACGCGGATGCGCGCATTCGGGCAATGGGCGAGCAGATCATCGACGATGTGCGAGCCGACGAAGCCGGCACCGCCCGTTACAACGATGGTGCGAATCCAATCGAGGTCGAGCGAGGCCATGCGCATTCTCCGTTCACTGCCGGGCCTCCCTCATGGCGGCCCTGACCGCTAGATCGGCCTTCCTGCGCGCGGGGGCAACGCCGGCCGGCAGACGCAAAAGCATAAATCCCGCGTTAACCTTACGGAGCGTGGTTAATGTGCCGGAGCCGCACGGCAGGCCTTCTGCTCCAGTCCCGCGCTGGCACACAGTCGTATCGCGGCGACCGGTTTTTTCAACGTGCCCGCGAACCGAAGGTGTAAAATGCTTGGAAGCCGGGCTGACACAGCCCTAGTCGTCGTCACGGCGCAGGCGGTATTCGCCGGTTTCCGGATCCTTGACGAGCGTGCCGTTGGCGCCGGTGCGGCGCTCCTCCTCGGAACGCTTGCGTGCCTTGCTGAGGCGCTCGGCATCGGCCACGAACTTGCGATAGCCGAACCAGGCAAGGCCGACGACCAGCAGCAGAAAGATGATCTGGGCCATCGCCCCTCCCCTCGTTTTCCCGGCGCCTTATCCGGAAAGGCCGAAGCGGCCCCACAGCGCCTTTTCTTCCGCGAGGCCCGCCACGGCGGCCACGCCCGCAGAGCCTATACGCTCCGCCACATCCGATGAAAGCCCCCCGATGCCCGGCGCCTTGCGACCAAACAGCCCCTTGGGCGCGGAGACCAGCTCCAGCCGCGTCTTGTCGCCATACCGCTTCTTCAATTCCGAACGCATGTCGGCAAGGCCGTCGACGAGGCCGAGCGTCACGCCGCGCCCGCCAGTCCAGAACAGGCCGGAGAAGAGATCGGGATCGTCGGCGAGTTTCGCACCGCGGCGCTCCTTCACCATGTCGATGAACACCTGATGGATCTCGAGCTGCAGGGATTTGAGGTATTCGATCTCGTTTTCACGCTCGGGCTGGAACGGATCGAGGATCGCCTTGTTCGTGCCGGCCGTATAGACGCGGCGCTCGACGCCGATCTTCTTCAGCATTTCCGGAAAGCCGAAACCACCCGAGACGACGCCGATCGAACCAACGATGGAGGTCGGGTCGGCATAGATCTCGTCGCCAGCGAGCGCGATCATGTAGCCGCCGGAGGCCGCCACGTCCTCGACGAAGACGAGCACACGCTTGTTCTTCTCCGCCGCGAGCTCGCGGATGCGCTGGAAGATCAGTCGCGACTGCACGGGCGAACCGCCCGGCGAATTGATGGAGATCGCGACAGCGGGTGCGTCCTTGTAGGCGAAGGCCTTTTCGAGCGCCGGCGCGGCGGTGGCCAGATTGAGCGGCGGCCGGAACTGGCTGCCCGACGCCATGATCGCCCCGTGCAACCGGACGACCGGGATCGCGACACCCTCCTTGCGGAACCTCTTCGGCACCAGCGTCTTCAAAAATCCGGCCATCGCGCGATCCTGTCTCCTGTTCGTTTGCCCGGCTGATGTATGCACGACGAGCGAAAACGCAAGACAATCACGGAATATTCAGGGCTTCGACAGGCGTGGATAGCTTGTTCGACCGTTGTTGAGATCGTCGACGAAGGGGGTGAAGGCGTGCCGGCCGGGCTCGTGCATGACGAACGGCATGCGCAGCGTCAGTCTGGCGCGCGAGCCCTTGATGGCGGTGACGAGGATGCGCAGGGCCGGCTCGCCGGGGCGGGGATGGAGCGCCGTGATCTCGATGCCGCCGAAGCGACGGCCACAAGCGGCGACAATATCGGCGATCGATTCCGGCCGGGCGATGAGGGAAAGCTGGCCGCCCGGCTTCAGGATCGCGCCCGCCGTCCGGATCCAGCGTTCGAAGAGGTTCTGCTCCATGGCATGGGCCTCGGCCTTCAGCGCATCCGGCGTGCGGCTGCCGATGCGGTCGTTGAAGGGCGGGTTCATGATGACCTGATCGAAGGCCTCGTCGGCAAGGCCCGCCGCGACACGCGCCGTGCCCGCGAGCCCGACATCGGCCTCCAGCACGCCGACACGGGCGGAAAACGCGGCGTTTGCCGCAAGCGCTATCGACTTGCGGGCAAAACCTGCCATCAGCGGCGAGCGCTCGACAAGCAGCACCTCCGCCTTTTCGTTGCAGGCGGCAACGGCAAGGCCGGCAGCCCCCGCCCCCGCACCGAGATCGGCGACGCGCGTCGGCCCCTCGTCGTCCACCAGCGCGGCGAGCAGCATGGCATCCATGCCGGAACGATGGCCTATGCCCTTCGGCTGGACGACGTGGAAGCGGCCGCGATGGAAGGCGTCGATGGTCTCGGTGGCCGGTTTTTCCGGCGCCGGGTCGGCTTCGCTCACGCCCGCAGCTCCGCCACCAGACCCGCATCCGTCAGGATCTGCCGGGCCTCGTCCTCCCGGTCGCTTTCAACCAGGAAGCGGCGCGGCAACATCCCGAGCGAACCTTCGAGGATGCTCATCGCCTGATCGGCGATCAGGCAATGGATTCCGGCCTCCTTCATCAGGCTTTCCGCAAAGGAGAGCAGGACGGCGTCGTTGGTGCGGATCAATTCGATCATTCCGGTCGTTTTCCAGCCATAATTGGGGAGGCGGGACAATTCGCCTCTTGCCGCAGGAAGCCCCGCTTTCTATTGTCTTTCAACAAAAATGAACAGGAGTCCGGGCATTTGGGCGTCGTGATACCGCTTGAAGAAGGCAAAAACAAACAGGCATCGGTGAAGCCGCTCGTCGATCTGACAAAGGCCGACATGGAGCGGGTGAACCAGCTCATCCTGTCGAAAGCCGGCTCCGACGTCGCGATGATCCCGGAGGTCGCCAATCACCTGATTTCGTCCGGCGGCAAGCGTCTGCGCCCGATGCTGACCCTCGCCTCCGCCGCAATGTTCGGCTACGACGGCGACCAGCATATCAAGCTCGCGACCAGCGTCGAGTTCATGCACACGGCGACGCTGCTGCATGACGACGTGGTGGACGAGAGCGACATGCGCCGCGGCAAATCCACCGCTCGCATGATCTGGGGCAACCAGGCGAGCGTGCTCGTCGGCGACTTCCTGCTCGGCCAGGCCTTCAAGATGATGGTGGAAGTGGGGTCGCTGGAGGCGCTTGATGTGCTCTCCACAGCCGCCACCGTGATTGCGGAAGGCGAGGTGCTGCAGCTCTCCGTCGCCAAGAACATGGAGACGACCGAGGACGACTACCTCCAGGTCATCCGCGCCAAGACGGCGGCGCTCTTCGCCGCGGCCGCGGAAGTGGGCCCCATCATCGCCAATACCAGCCGGGCCGAGCGCAATGCGCTGAAATCCTACGGCATGAATCTCGGCCTCGCCTTCCAGCTCGTCGACGATGCGCTCGACTACGGCGGCAAGGCGGCCGATCTTGGCAAGAACACCGGCGACGATTTCCGCGAGGGCAAGATCACCCTGCCGGTCATCCTCGCCTGGCGGCGTGGCACGGCGGAAGACCGCGCCTTCTGGCGCGAGGCCATCGAGGGCGGAAAGAGCGACGAGGCGAACCTCGAGCGCGCCTTCGGCCTCATCACCCGTTATGGCGGGCTGACGGACACCATCGCCCGTGCGCAGCACTACGGCATGATCGCCCGCGATGCGCTGGCGCCTCTGCCGGCCTCGCCGTGGAAGAACGCCCTGCTCGAAGTCATCGACTTCTCCATCGCCCGCGTGAGCTGATCGGCGGCCACCCAGGCCTGTTGCCATCAGAGGCGGCCGTGGCGGAACGGCCGCCCTCTTGTGACGCTTTCATAGCGGCAACGTCGGTGCTCGAAGCGCGCCGTTCCATCTCGCGCAAGACGAAAACGATCCAGCAGGATTTTCTTGCCGCACCGCGCCAAAAAAGCCATTCTCTACCGTCATGAGTCCGTGACTGATTTGGGCGCCATCGTGGCTGAATTTGCCGCGGCAGGTCCTATATGAGGGTTGCGGCGTCCTTGCGAGGATGCCGCACGGGGCGGACTCCATAGATTCTGGCGAAAGGCATTTTGATGCGGCATTCCCTTTTCCTTCGGCTTTTCTCCGGCGTGGCGCTTGCGGCCAGCATAGCGTTCACCGGTCCTCTGGCGGCATACGCGGAGGAAAAGCCCGCAGCCGCGGCCGCAGAGGAAACGCCGTTCGACCCCTTGAGCGTCAATACGTTCTCCGGCGCCTTCCTTGCCGCCCGCACGGCCGACTATGACAAGGAATACGAAACCGCCGTCGCGCTCTACAAGATCGCCCTGCAGTTCGACCCCACCAACAAGGACGTCAAGCAGCGCCTGATGGTGACGCAGCTGATGAACGGCGAGTTCGAAGAGGGCGTCAAGCTGGCCGACGCGCTGCGCAACGACCCGGCCGTCGAGCGCATCACCGCCGTGGTGCGCGGCATGGAGGCGATTCGCAAGCGCGAATACAAGAGCGCCGAAAAAATCCTCGTCTACAAGGGACCGAACGACCTCGACCGCATGATGAACGACCTCCTGCTCGCCTGGGCCAAGTTCGGCGACGGCAAGTCGAAGGAAGCAATCAAGCTGATCGGCGGCATGGAGGGACCGGACTGGCTGGCCATCTTCAAGAACTACCATGCCGGGGCGCTGGCCGCCGCGGCCGGCGACAAGGCGACGGCGCGTGCGCGCCTCAACGACGCCATTCTCGACCGCAACGGCGCCAGCGCCGCGCCGGACACCTTCATCCGCGCCGTGATGGCGCTTGCCCGTCTCGAGGCTCATGAGGGCAACAAGCAGAAGGCGCTCGATGCCATCTCGGTCGGCGACAACTTCATCACCAGCTATGCGCCGCTGAAGGCGCTGCGCCAGAGCATCGAAGCCGGCGAAAAGCAGGAGCAGCAGGTCCGCAACGCTGCACAGGGCGCTGCCGCCGTGCTCTTCTCTATCGGCGGCGCGCTCAACCGCGACGGCGCGGAAGACATCGTCTCGCTCTATCTCCAGGCCGCCCGCGCGCTCGACCCCGACAGCGACGACATGCTGGTGCTGCTCGGCGGGCTGGCCGAGAACCAGAAGAAGCCGGAGCGGGCGATCGAATATTACCGCGCCGTGCCGGAAAAATCGCCGATGCGGCGCATTTCCGAGCTGCAGCTCGGCCTCAACCTCGCCGATACCGGCAAGGTTCCCGAGGCGAAGAAGCACCTTCAGGCACTGATCGAGGCCGATCCGTCGGACCTTCGTTCCTACCTCGCGCTCGGCAGCGTGCTGTCGGATGCCAAGGACTACAAGGACATGGCCGCGCTTTACGATCGCGCTGTCGCCGCCATCGGCCCCGTTCCGACGCGCAACCACTGGAGCATCTTCTTCCAGCGCGGCATCGCCTATGAGCGCCTGAAGGAATGGGAGAAGGCCGAGCCGAGCTTCCGCAAGGCGCTGGAGCTGAACCCGGAGCAGCCGCAGGTGCTGAACTATCTCGGCTATTCCTGGGTCGACATGAACATGAACCTCGACGAAGGCTTGGACATGATCCGCCGGGCCGTCAGCATCAAGCCGGATGACGGCTATATCGTCGATTCGCTCGGCTGGGCCTACTACCGCCTCGACCGCTTCTCCGACGCCGTGGCGGAGCTGGAGCGGGCGGCGGAACTGAAGGCCGGCGACCCGACGATCAACGACCATCTGGGTGACGCCTACTGGCGCGTCGGCCGCAAGCTGGAAGCCACCTTCCAGTGGAACCGCGCACTCGGCCTGAAGCCGGAAGAGGCGGAAATCCCGAAGATCAAGCTGAAGATCGAGAACGGCCTGCCGGAGCTGAAGAAGACCGAGCCGGCCTCCGCCGAAGCCAAGGACGAAAAGCCGGTGCAGAACCCCTCGCCCGAGGGCACGGCGGCCGACCGCAAGTCCTGACGCGCCCTATGGCTGACGCCGACGCCTTGTCGGGGTTTGCGGTGGTCGAGCCGGCCCCGGCCAAGATCAACCTCGCGCTTGCCGTCACCGGCCGGCGCGAGGATGGCTACCACCTCCTCGACAGTCTCGTGACCTTCACCGCCTTCGGCGACCGCATCGGCCTTGCGCCGGCCGCCGAGGACCGCTTCACCCTGTCCGGCCGTTTTGGCGAAGCGCTTTCGGCCGACGCCGACAACCTCGTGACCCGCGCCCGCGACCGGCTGCGCGCGGCGCTCGCCCCGATAGGCCAGGCGACCCCGCCCGTGCACATTCATCTCGAGAAGAACCTGCCCATCGCGTCGGGCATCGGCGGCGGCTCGGCGGACGCGGCCGCGACGCTGCGCGGCCTCCTCTCGCTGTGGCGGGCGGTTCTGCCTGGCGACACGCTGGAGGCGCTTGCCCTCGGCCTTGGCGCCGACGTGCCGATGTGCCTTGCCAGCCGTCCGCTGCTCGCGCGCGGCATCGGCGAGGCAATCACCCCCGTCGCCCTGCCGGCCCTTCCCATGGTGCTGGCCAATCCGCTCGTCGGCGTTTCGACGCCTGCCGTCTTCAAGGCACTCGCCTCGCGGAACAACCCGCCGCTTGCCCTTGCGGGCGCCGCTGGCTGGGCGGAGGCGCTTGCGGGCCTGCGCAACGACCTGGAGCCCCCTGCCCGCACGCTCTGCCCGGAGATCGTCGCGCTCTCCGAAAGCCTTGCGACAACAGGTCCCGGCCTGGTGCGCATGTCCGGTTCCGGCGCGACCTGCTTTGCGCTATACGATACGGACGCGGCCGCAAGAGGCGCGGCAGCGGCACTCGCGCGCCGGCATCCGCACTGGTTTTTCACCGCCACGCGCACGCTTGAAGCGAAAGGCAAAGGAGCCGACGATGGCGCATGTTGACGAGACGAGACCCTTCATTCCCGTCGGCATCGCCGTGCTCACCGTCTCCGACACGCGCACGCTCGACACGGACCGTTCCGGCGACACGCTGGTCGCACGCATCACCGAGGCCGGGCACCGCCTTGCCGACCGCGCCATCGTGACGGACGACGTGGCCGCGATCCGCGCCAAGGTGGAAGCCTGGACGCGCGACGACGCGGTGGACGTGGTCATCACCACGGGCGGCACGGGCTTTACCGGCCGCGACGTGACGCCGGAGGCACTGGAACCGTTGTTCGAAAAGCGCATGGACGGATTTTCAGAAGTCTTCCACCGTATCTCCTACGACAAGATCGGCACCTCGACGATCCAGTCGCGCGCGACCGGCGGCGTTCTCAACGCCACCTTCATCTTCGCGCTGCCGGGCTCGCCCGGCGCCTGCAAGGACGCCTGGGACGGCATCCTGAAGGCGCAGCTCGACTATCGCCACATGCCCTGCAACTTCGTGGAAATCATGCCGCGGCTCGACGAGCACCTGAAGCGCACGGCCGGCTGACCTGTTCCCCGGGGGACTGCGCGCCTCCCGCCGCACCCCTATGACTTTCCCGGCATCACGGAGCTGAGGAGAGACAAATGGCACGCACGATCACCGGAACCAACGGCGCAGACCGCATCGTCCAGGGCGGCAACATCAACAACACCGAACTGACGATCTTCGCCCGCGGCGGCGCGGACACCATCATCCTCAACCGCACCGACGATTTCGGCGGCCGCAACCAGGTCGATGCCGGCAAGGGCAACGACAGCGTCGTCAACATGAAGGAAGACGGCAACGTCATCCTGCTCGGCGCCGGCAACGACACCTATGTGGGCACCGGCTTCGGCTCCTTCGTCAACGAGCGTGCCGATATCGTCAAGGGGGGCTCCGGCAACGACAAGATCGTCGTCAGCACCTTCAAGAGCAGCTATTTCGGCGAGAGCGGCAAGGACAGTTTCTTCTCCGTCGGCCAGCAGAACACCTTCCACGGCGGCTCGGGCACCGATTCGATCAGCTACATCGCGCGCGACGACGACACCGTGCTCGGCGGTTCCGGCGTCGCCATCGATCTCGGCGCAGGCCTGGCGCAGACTGTCGCCAATCGCTTCGAACGCCTCATCAGCATCGAGAATGCCGCCGGCACGGGCGTCGCCGACGCCATCGCCGGCTCCAGCGTCGGAAACGTCCTGAGGGGCCTTGGTGGCGACGACGAGATTGCCGGGCGCGGCGGCAACGACGTGCTCGTCGGCGGCCGCGGCCGGGACCTGCTGCAAGGCGACAGCGGTGCCGACCGGTTCGACTTCAACGGCGTGCTCGATACGGCGTCCGGCGCGCGACGCGACGTCATCCTCGATTTCAACAGCGGCGAAGGCGACCGCATCGACCTGCGCGACATCGATGCCGATGCCGGCCGCGGCGGCAACCAGGCCTTCGATTTCATCGGGGGGAACAGCTTTTCCGGAACGGCCGGAGAGCTGCGCTTTTCCGGCGGGATCGTTGCCGGCGACACCAATGGCGACGGCGAGGCCGATTTCGAAATCGAGCTTTCCGGCGTCGGCAGCGTCTTCCGCGGTGATTTCCTGCTCTGAGAAAGGCACGGCACGGCCGCCGTCAGCCGGGGTTGCTCAACCGATCTCCGCCCGCATGGCCTTTGCGACCCAGGCCGGCACCAGTTCCACGGCGAGGCGGCGAACGCCGGCGCCCGTGGCGATGTCGGCGAGCGTCATGCCGGTGCGCACGGCGGCCGAGGCCTGGCGCTTGCTGACGAGATACCCCTGCTCCAGCGGCGCGCGGCGGCGCGCAAGGCGCTGGAAGAACGGCCGGCGATGGCTGCGCGAGCCCAGGAACTGCGCCGGATTGCGGTTGACCGCCACATGGTCGACGACGGCGTCCACCCAGCCCGACATCGGCCGGGCACCCGGCTCCAGCAGCAGCAGCCAGTCGCCACGGGCGGAGCCCACCACATCCTTCATGTCCCAGCTTGTCAGGAAGTGGCAACCGGCGGCGTCCGCCACCTCAGAGGAACCGTCGCGCGAGCCGTGATCGAGCACGATCACGTCGCGAACGACCCCCTCGACGGCGCCGGAAACCAGCGCCGACAGCGTCTGCGCAAGCTCGGCCTCATTGTCCCGGCATTCCATGATGATGGTCAGCATGTCCTCCCATACCGCATTGCAGCATCGATTTCCACCGCAGGCTTCCGTGATGTTTCCTGCATGGTTAGGCAGCATGGTTAGCGGCACCCTGAAATTTGTTCTTGCATTGTTCTCATTCGCGCGATAGGAATATAGTCATTGAATCGGGGCCTGTCCCCGGCGGAGACACCCATGAACGATCTGGCCAGCCTCAGGCAGGGCGCCCTTGCGCCCGGCCATGCGAAAGACGTTGCCGAAGCGCTGATGGCCGAGACGGGCATGCGCGTCGAGAGCGAGCGCCGGCGCGGCCGGGGTGCGGGTCTCAATTTCACCGGCCGCTTCGAACCGATGACGCGGGAGACCTTCGACGACGGCTGGCAGACGCTGGAGGAGCTGCCGCCCTTCCGCACCGAGGTGCAGGTGGAGAAGCCGCGCACCATCATCACACGCAACGAATCGCCCGACATCCCCTTCGACCGGTCGATCAACCCCTATCGCGGCTGCGAACACGGCTGCATCTACTGCTTCGCACGGCCGACCCATGCCTTCATGGGTCTGTCCGCCGGCCTCGATTTCGAGGCGCGGCTGTTTGCCAAGCCGGATGCGCCGAAGCTGCTGGAGCGGGAGCTTTCCAAGCCCGGCTATAAGCCGCGCGTCATCGCGATCGGCACCAACACCGATCCGTACCAGCCGATCGAGAAGGAATGGCGCATCATGCGGCAGATCCTCGAAGTGCTGGATGCCGCCAATCATCCGGTCTCGATCGTCACCAAGTCGGCGCTCGTGCTGCGCGACATCGACATCCTCTCGCGCATGGCGGCACGCGGCCTTGCCTGGGTCGGGCTATCCGTCACCACGCTCGACCGCAAGCTCGCCCGCACCATGGAGCCGCGCGCTGCAACGCCGCCGCGCCGGCTGGAGGCCATCCGCACGCTTTCGGAGGCCGGTATTCCCGTCGCCATCATGATGGCGCCGATCATTCCCGGCCTCAACGACCATGAGATCGAGCGCGTGCTCGATTCGGGCAAGGCCGCCGGGGCGCTGGAGGCGAGCTATGTGCTGCTCCGCCTGCCGCTGGAGGTGAGCCCCCTCTTCCGCGACTGGCTGCTGCGCCACTACCCGGACCGCTACCGCCATGTCATGTCGCTGGTGCGCTCCATGCGCGGCGGCAAGGACTACGACGCCGAGTTCGGCAAGCGCATGAAGGGCGCCGGTCCCTATGCCTGGCAGATCGCCCGCCGTTTCGAGATGGCGGCCAAGCGGCTGGAGTTGACCCGCACCCGCCGCAGCCTTGCCTGCGACCAGTTCGTGCCGCCCTCGGGCAGCGGCGTGCAGCTCTCGCTGCTGTGAGGCGGAAAGTTTTCCGCCCGCGTTCCCCAAAGCGTTTGGCAGGGCAAATCGCGCCGCCCTCCCGAAGGGACTGACAGCGCGGGGAGATCCGGTTCGGCCCGAGGCGGACGGACTGCAAAACGAAATCTCGCCGGGCGTCCGCGCCCGGCCTCTTCTTCCGGTTTGCCTTTCCCCGGGGCACACCGGCGCTCCTCCGGCGTCCGCCTCCTGCCGGAGGACTTGCAGGGAATCGGATGGATGTGCGAGGTTCGCCGCATGTCCCGTACCGCATCCTCCGATTCCCGCCTTCTTTTCGACCTCCCCGAAGGGCCGGATTTCCAGATGGAGATCGCCGCCCGCAAGCGCGGGATCTGGCCGGTGGCCGGCACGGACGAGGCCGGCCGCGGGCCTTTGGCAGGCCCCGTCGTCGCCGCTGCCGTGGTGCTCGACCCGGACAACATTCCCGCTGGGCTCAACGATTCCAAGCAGCTCAATGCCGCAAGGCGCGAGGCGCTCTTCACGCTGATCCTGCAGTCAGCCTTCGTCTCCGTCGCCTCCAGCTCATCGCGCCACATCGATACCAGCGACATCCGCAAGGCGAGCCTCGACGCCATGCGCCGCGCCGTGGCCGGCCTGGAGGTTGCGCCGAAACTCGTGCTTGCCGACGGCCGCGACGTGCCGCCGGGCCTTGCCTGCGAGGGCCGCGCCGTCGTCAAGGGCGATGCCCGCTCGCTCTCCATCGCCGCCGCCTCCATCATCGCCAAGGTGATGCGCGACCGCATGATGGCACGCGCCGAGGACACCTATCCCGGCTACGGCTTTGCCATCCATGCCGGCTATGCCACCGAGGTGCACCGCAAGGCCATCACCACGATCGGCCCCTGCCGGCTGCACCGCATGAGCTTCCGCCCGCTCCGCCAGGACTGAACCCGGCGAAAACCAGCCGCTCCTGCCGGCATGAAGGGCCATTGCAAATCAGATAAGTCTATGCTTATCTCATTCTCATGATCGAGAACGAGATATTCAAGGCCCTTGCCGATCCTACGCGCCGCACGATCTTCGAGAAGCTGGCGGACGGCGCCATGAATGCCAGCGCCCTGCGCGAAGGCATGGAGATCAGCCAACCCGCCATGTCCCAGCATCTGGCGGCGCTGCGCAATGCAGGGCTGGTGCGCGAGGAGCGGCAGGGGCGTTTCATCAACTACGAGGTCGATCCGGACGGGCTTGCGCTCATCGCCGGATGGCTCGCGAGGTACCGGGCCTACTGGCCGGCACGGATCGACGCCCTCAAGGATTTGCTGAAGGACATGGACCAATGAGCGACAGGCAGGCCGGGCAGGCAACGGATCTCGTGCTCGAATACGACCTCGACGCACCGACCGAAAAAGTGTGGCGGGCGATCAGCATTCCGGCCTTCCGCGAGCGGTGGCTGCCCGACGGCGCGCTTACCGATGCCGAGCCGATCCTGGCGGCGCCCGGCGAGGAAATCCGCTTCAGGATGCGGGACCGGGAACCGCCCCATCTCGAAAGCGTCGTGGCGTTCCAGCTACGCCCGAATGAACAGGGCGGCACCACGCTCCGGATCGTCCACGGCCTTGCGGACGCGCGCGTCGCGCCGCGGCCCCTCAACGACAATGGCAACGACAACGGGCGCACGCTGATGCGCGCCGCCTGACCTACCCCCTCCCCGAAACAATCCGGAAGACAGGAGTTCGCCCATGCGCGAAACGATGCAACTCGTCCCTATGGTCGTCGAACAGTCCAGCCGGGGAGAACGCTCCTTCGACATCTATTCCCGCCTTCTGCGCGAGAGGATCATCTTCCTCAACGGCGAGGTGAACGACACTGTGTCCGCACTCGTCTGTGCACAGCTGCTGTTCCTGGAGGCCGAGAACCCGCAGAAACCGATCCAGCTCTACATCAATTCGCCCGGCGGCATGGTGACCAGCGGCTTTGCGATGTACGACACCATGCGCTACATCCGCGCGCCCGTTCACACGCTCTGCATGGGCACGGCCCGCTCGATGGGCTCGTTCCTGCTTATGGCCGGCACCCCCGGCATGCGGGCCGCCCTGCCCAATGCCAGCATCCTCGTCCACCAGCCCTCCGGCGGATTCCAGGGTCAGGCCTCCGACATGCTCATCCATGCCGAGGAGATCCTGAAGACCAAGCAGCGCATGACGCGGCTTTATGCCCGCCATTGCGGGCGCAGCTACGAGGAATTCGAACTGGCTATGGATCGCGACCGGTTCATGACAGCCGAGGAGGCGCAGGACTGGGGCCTGATCGACCGCATCCTCACCGAGCGTGACGTTCTTGAGATACAGCACGCCGGTCCGTGAGCGGCGCTTCGGCGATCGATAGGCGCCACCCGTCTCACGACGGCATGGCCCGTTTTGCCATCCACTCCGCCATGATCTGACGGCTGTCCACGGCAAACGTCGCCTCGAGCACCGTGGACCTGACGATGCGTTCGGCCCGGAAATGCCGGAAGTCTCCGCGCAATTCGCACCAGGCCGCAATCAGCGTGACATCGACATAATAGACCGTGGCGATCGGCCAGATCGTCCGCTGCGTGCGGCGATCCTGTTCGTCGCGATAGGTGATGCGGATCTTCCGGCAGGCACGAATGGCGTTGCGCACGTCGAGCAGAGCGATGCCCTCGGGGCGCACGGTGTCGCCTTCGGAGACCAGAAAGCGCGGGGCCTGCAACTGCGCACAGAGTTCCGCCGGAATGGCGTGCTGGAGCTTGCTCAGCACGCTTTCCGCCGCATCCTGCAACTTGGGATCCCGAATGCGGTGAACGAGGTGCGCGCCGATGGAGATGGCCTCCACCTCCTCCATCGTGAACATCAGGGGTGGCAGGTCGAACCCCTTGCGCAGCACATAACCGAGCCCCGGCGCGCCCTCGATCGGCACGCGCCGGGCCTGAAGGGTGGCTATGTCGCGATAGATGGTGCGGGCCGTCACCTCCAGCCGCTCCGCCAGCGCCGCCGCCGTCATCGGCTTGGCGCGGCCGCGCAGCGTCTGGATGATGTCGAACAGGCGATCGGCGCGGCGCATGCGAAACTCCCGAACACCACTGACAAAACGCTGTCAGCAGCATGGGCCTATAGACATCCCGAGACAAGGGAGGGCGTTATGCGCGACGAACAAAACACCTGGCTGGGCACGGTCCTGATCGTCGGATCGGCGGTGGCCTACAGCCTGTCGGGCTACTTTACCCGGCTGATCACATTCGACGTCTGGACGATCCTGTTCTGGCGCGGCCTTTTCGGCGGGCTCTTCATCGCCGCCTTCCTCGCCTGGCGCCATCGGCACGAGGGGTGGGCCGCCATCCGCGCCATGGGGCTGCCCGGCCTGTGGGTGACACTGCTCTCCACCCTTGCGACGATCTGCTTCATCAATGCCCTGCGCCTCGCGCCGGTCGCCGATGTCATGACGATCCATGCGGCGATCACGTTCATGACCGCCATTCTCGCCCTGCTTGCCACCGGCGAGCGGGAGGACTGGGCGACATGGGGCGCCAGCATCGTCGCGCTCATCGGCGTGGTCATCATCGTCGATCCGGGCGCCTCCGGCGGCCATCGCGTGGGTTATGCCTCCGCAACGGTGAAGGCCCTCGCCTATGCGGCGATGATGGTGCTCATCCGCCAGAACCGGCATGTCTCCATGCTGCCGGCCGCCGCGCTCTCGGCGTTTCTCTGCGCGGCCATCGCCCTACCCTTCTCCCGGCCGTTGCAGGTTCCCCTGGCGGACATGCCGGATCTCGTGCTCTTCGGCACCGTACAGTTCGGCCTTGGCCTTTTGCTGATGACAATCGGAACGCGGTTGATCTCGGCCACCCGCTCGGCCCTCATCGGCAGCATGGAAAATCCGCTCGCCCCGCTCTGGGTGTGGCTTGCCTTCGGGGAACGCCCGCTGCCGGCGACCTTCATCGGCGGCGGGCTGGTCATGGGGGCGGTGGTGCTGGATGTGCTGGCGAAGTCGTGGCGCCAGAGACGCGCCGTCATAGCGGCGCAATGATATCCGCCGGGGTCTTCAGGCAAAGAAAAAGGCCGGATCGCTCCGGCCTTTTTTGAAATTGGTCGTCCGGCAGCCTCAGTTGAGGCGGGTCTTGACTTCGCTGATGGCGTTGTCGAAGAGCGCCTTGCCGGTCGTGGCATCAGCCTTGGCAGCGATCACCTTTTCGGCGGCGGCGACGGCGAGGTCGACGGCGGCGGCGCGCACGGCATTGATCGCGTCGGCTTCGGCCTGGCGGATCTTCTGCTCGGACAGCGTCGTGCGACGGGCGACGTATTCCTCGGTCTTCTGCTTGGCGTCGGCCGTCAGGGCGCTTGCCTCGCGTTCAGCGGCGGCAACGATGCTTGCGGCTTCCGCCTCGGCATCCTTACGCTTGCGCTGGTATTCGGCGAGCAGGTGCTGGGCCTCCTCGCGAAGACGCTTGGCTTCCGCCAGCTCGTTCTGGATCTTCTCGGCGCGGGCGTCGAGACCCTTTGCCATCATGCCGGGAACCTTGAGGTAGGCGATGAGGGCAAGGAACAGAAGGAGGCCGACAAAGGCATAAAATGTTGCGTCGAATGCCATGATGTCCTCCTTATTCGCCCGCTGCCGTCTTCACGGCGGAAGCGATCTCGGCTTTGGTGGCCTTGGCACCGAGCAGCTGCTCGACGAGGGCTGCCGTGGTGTCCTCGGCGATCGAGCCGACATCGGCGAGGGCCTTGGCCTTGATCTCGGCGATACGGGTCTCGGCACCGGCAATCTTTTCCTGCAGCGAGGCTTCGATCTTGGCGCGCTCGGCGTCGGCCTTGGCCTTGGCTTCTTCGCGGGCGGTCGAGGCGATCGCATTGCCCTTGGTGCGGGCGCTGGCAAGGTCCTGCTCGTAGGAAGCAATCGCGGCGTCGGCTTCCGCCTTCAGGCGCGAGGCCTCGTCGAGATCCTGCGCGATACGGTCATGACGCGTCTCGAGGATCGAGCCGATGCGCGGAATGACGACCTTCGACATGAGAAGGTAGAACAGACCAAAGGTAATCGCCAGCCACAGGAGCTGCGATGCGAACGTGGTCTGGTCGAAAGGCGGGAAAACGCCGGAACCGGCTTCTTCACCATGGGCAACACCCGTTTCGGTGTTGACTTCGCCTGCCGGCTGAGCCGCATGCGCATCCGCAGGGGTCTCATGCGACGTCGCAGGGGTTTCCACCTGGGCGATTTCGAAAGGGGCGGACTCGGCCGATGCCGGGGTCACGGACATGCTCACCTCCAGGGGGCACTCTCAGATCTTGTACGGAACGTACGATGGACCACGGCCCGAAGGCCATGGTCCAGTCCTCGGCCGATATCAGACGGCGAAGAGGAGGAGGAGAGCGATGAGCAGCGAGAAGATGCCCAGAGCTTCCGTAACGGCGAAGCCGAATACGAGACGGCCGAACTGGCTGTCAGCAGCAGACGGATTGCGAAGAGCGCCGGCCAGGTAGTTGCCGAAGATGTTGCCGAGGCCGAGAGCCGTGCCGGCGAGACCGAACGTGGCAAGACCTGCGCCGATGAACTTTGCTGCTTCCGCTTCCATGTTGAACTCCTTGAATGGGTTGTTGCGGCTTATGAGCGACGCCCGAAGGCGCCGACGACTGTTTCCTTAGTGACCACCCGGATGCACGGCATCGTTGAGGTACATGCATGTCAGAACTGCGAAGACGTAGGCCTGCAGGAACGACACGAGGAATTCGAGACCGGTCAGGGCGACGGTCATGAGAAGAGGCAGGATCGCACCGGCGACACCGACGGCGCCGAGCGCGCCGAGCGAGGTGACGAAGCCGGCGAAGACCTTCAGCGTGATGTGACCCGCCAGCATGTTGGCGAAGAGACGGATCGAGAGGCTGATCGGACGCGAGAGGAACGAGATGACCTCGATCGAGACGACCAGCGGCAGCAGCGCGCCGGGAACGCCCGACGGCACGAAGAGCTTCAGGAAGCCGAAGCCATGCTTGTAAAAGCCGTAAACCACCACGGTGCCGATGACCAGGATGGCAAGGGCGAAGGTGACGATGATCTGGCTGGTGACCGTGAAGAAGTAGGGAACCATGCCGAGCAGGTTCGCCGTCAGCACGAACATGAAAAGCGAGAAGACCAGCGGGAAGAACTTCATCCCGTGGCTGCCCGCCCCTTCGCGGAGCATCGAGGCGATGAACTCGTAGGACATTTCCGAGACGGACTGCATGCGGCTCGGAACGAGGCCGCGCTGACCGGTCGTGAAATAGAGGAAGCCCACAGCGGCCGCGACGGTGGCGACCATGAACAGCGAAGCGTTGGTGAACGAGAAATCGATACCGCCGATTTCGATCGGAACAATCTTGTTGACCAGGAACTGATGGGTCGGATCGTTTGCCACCGTGTATCTCTCTCGCTTGCCCGCCTTGCAGCGGAAGTCACCCGTGAATGGGACAACGCCGTCAGGCGCCGTCCTTCGTGTCTTTCTCGTCCCGTCCGCTGCCGGCCTTGCCGGGCTCTCGCCCCGCCAGCCTGTCGACCGGATGGGGCGCCGCCACCATGCCAGCCGCGCGCATGACGTTCAGAACGCCGGCACAGAAACCGAGGAGCAGGAGTACGATCATCCCCCACGGCCCTGTACCCGCAAAATGGTCCAAAAGATAGCCCAGAAGCGCCCCGACGATGACGGCAGCGACGAACTCGCTCGAGAGCTTCATAGCCACCGCATAGCCCTTGCGGCTCTCCGATGCCCGTGCCTCGGCGGCTGCTTCCGCCCCGTCATCCTTGCGCCGTTCCGCGAGTTCCGCGTCCAGGCGCTTCAGCCGGTCTTCCAGACTTGTCTTTTGATCGTCGGCCATGGCGCGTTCCTCATACCCTTCCGCGGGGCTTTCGCCCCATTGCGGACATATTGCAGGCTAGGATTCAAGCCATATCCGACCCCTTTCGAAGTCGGCCGCAACATAGTTTTAGGTGCCAGTATAGTCAAGGCATGGCGAAGCTTTGCGCAACAGCAAATATTTTGAGGAAAATCAATAGATTAGCCGGAATCGCACATCAGGTGTGACCGATCGCCCCGGGAATCGCGAAGGCTGTGGCACGGACTCACCACACGCCGCCCTCAGCTCCAGCCGCCGCCATAGGTGCGGTAGAAGATGTGCTTGCCGATCTTGGCCACCCGCTTCATCGTGCGGCCCCACGGCGGCTTCACATAGGTCGCGTGGTAGTGGGTGGAAGAGCCCACGTCATCAAACCAGATCTTTCCCGCGGTGACCGCCATAGCGATCTCCTTGGCGGTCTTCCAGTGCCAGGGCGAGAGGATCAGGTCGGGAATGCGGTCGCAGGCGAAGGAGAACTGGCAGCGGTTGCGCCAGTTTTCGTTCTGGTAGACGACGCCACAGATCGTGTTCGGATAGGCAGGATTGCGCACGCGGTTGAGGATGACCTGCGCGACGGCGGCCTGGCCCTTCAGCTCCTCGCCGCGCGCCTCGAAATAGATGCCCTCGGCCAGGCATTTCTGCTCCTTGGCGGTGAAGACTTCCGCCGGCAGCGGGGTGGCGGCCCAGGCGTGGTCGTCCGGCGAGATATCGGGCACGAAGCGGCCAAGCTCCTTCTTCGGCTTGAGAATCGAATCGAAGGGCGATTCCCGGGCATAATCCGGCTCGACGCGGGCATAGGCAGTCGCGAGAACGTCGGCCTTGTCGTTGGTGACGAGGCTCGCGATCATCGGCGAGACGCCGGGGTCCTTGCGCACGGGCTCCTTTTTATAGAAGGCGGTGGCGATCTCGATTTCCTTGCCCTTGATCCTGGGCTTGTCGAACGCCATGCGCTGGCCGCTGTCAAAGGCCGGGGACAACAGGAAACTGGTGCGCTCGAGGATGGAGCCGGCGGCGAACCCCTTCGGCGGCAGGACAGGCAGGACGGCGATGATGCGGCCCTTCTTGTCGCGGCGGTTGACGCGATCCTCGTCGGGAATGCCGCCCGCACCCTTGTGCTCGCTGCGCAGCGCCGCCGTCACGCCGCCCGGAAGCTCGACGCCGGCACCGCTTTCGACACCGCCCGTCGTCATGGCGTCGGCAAAGTCGATCTCGATCTCATGGACGGAACCGGCGGGCGAACGGGGGAGCACCATGGTCTGGTTGCCGCCCTTGCGGTTGAGGCCGGCGAGGTAGGTGGCAAGGTCCGTATGGGCGATGGGCGTCGGAAAGGTGGCGACGAGGCCGAGGCCGACGGCCAGGGGGATTTTCCATTCCCGCTTCAGATAGGCGAGGAAACGGCCTGCCCCTGCATGACGAATGCTACGCTTACGCAACTTTTTACTCCGCACGCATGCGCAGGCGCGCCGCCCCTGTCTGTGGCGTGTCTCCTGCCCGAAACTGACTGTATGGGAGCCCTGCCGCACCGAAGCACGGGCCCGAAGCGGCTCGTTGTCAGGGTAAAATGAAGCATTAACCTTGATGGTTGGTTAATGCTGATAAACGGCTTTCGGGGAGGCGCCCGCCTCCCCTTCACGTTTTCGTCAGATCACCACATGCGAGCCGAGCTCGACCACGCGGTTGGTCGGCAGGCGGAAGTAGTCGGAAGGGTCGGTGGCGATGTTGGCGAGCGCGATGAAGAGCCTGTCTTGCCACATGGGCATGCCCGATTCGGCATCGGGCACCAGCTTGCGGCGGCCGAGATAGAACGAGGTCGACATGATGTCGAACTTGTGCCCCGCCTTGCGCATCAGGCCGAGGGCGTGGGAAACGTTCTGCGTTTCCATGAAGCCGAAATGCATCTCGATGCGCGAAAAGCGCTCGGAGACCTTCTCGACCGAGAATCGCTCTGCCGGAATGACGCGCGGCGTGTTGGCGGTCTTGATCGTCAGGATGAAGTTGCGCTCGTGCAGGACATGGTTGTGCTTGATGTTGTGCAGGAGCGCGGCAGGGGCGAAATCCGGATCGCTGGTGAGGAAGATTGCCGTGCCGGTGACCTGCACCGGGGCATGCGCGCTCTGCTTTTCCACCGACTTGACGAAGGCCGGCAGCGGCACCTCGATGCGCCGGGTCTTTTCGCGCAGGATCTTCGTGCCGCGTGTCCAGGTCCACATCAGGACGACGACGACGCCGGCGATCATGACCGGCACATAACCGCCGTCATGCACCTTGAGCAGGTTGGCGCCGAGGAAGGTGAGTTCGAGCAGGAAGAGCGGCAACAGCACGGTGGCGGTGGCCAGCAGCGACCAGCGCCAGCGCTTGCGCAGGAACTCGAAGGCGAGCACGGTCGTCACCACCATCGCGCCGGTGACGGAAATGCCATAGGCGGTCGCCAGCGCTTCGGAGGAGCCGAAGATGAAGACCAGCATCATGACGCCGAAGAGCAGCACCGTATTGACGCCCGGCAGGTAGATCTGGCCGGTCTGGGTTTCCGATGTGTGGAAGATCTCCATGCGCGGCAGGAAGCCGAGATGGATCGCCTGGCGCGTCAGCGAGAAGGCCCCCGTTATGACGGCCTGGCTGGCGATGATCGTCGCGAAGGTCGCAAGGACGACGACCGGCAGCAGCGCCCATTTCGGGAACATCAGGAAGAACGGATTGGCGATCGTCTCGGGATGGGCGAGCACCAGAGCGCCCTGGCCGAGATAATTCAGCGTCAGCGCGGGGAAGACCAGACAGAACCAGGCCCACTGGATCGGCCGGCGGCCGAAATGGCCGAGATCGGCGTAAAGCGCTTCCGCGCCCGTCACCGTCAGGAAGACCGCGCCCAGAACGACGAGGCCGACATAGCCTTCGTTATACATGAACAGCACGGCGTAATACGGGTTGAAGGCGGCGAGGATGCCGAGGTCGTCGCTGATATGGTTGATGCCGCCGACGCCCATGACGATGAACCAGAGGGCGGTGATGGGACCGAAGAACTTCGACACCGCCGCCGTGCCCCAGGACTGTACGGCAAAGAGCAGGACGAGGATAACGACGGAGATCGGAACCACATAGTCGCCGAGCGTCGGCGTCACCAGCTTCAGGCCCTCGACGGCCGACAGGACGGATAGCGCCGGCGTGATCATCGCATCGCCGATGAAGAGCGCAGCACCGGCAGCGCCCATGAAGAAGAGCACGGTGGCGTGGCCACCCGCCGTCTTGGTGAGCAGCGCCAGCAGGGAGAGCGTGCCGCCCTCGCCATGGTTGTCGGCACGCAGCAGGAAGAGCACGTATTTCAATGTGACGATGATCGTCAGCGTCCAGATCATCAGCGAGATGAGGCCGACGACCTCCTCGCGCACGAGACCGTCATCGGCGACCGGACGCAGCGCCTCGCGAAAGGCGTAGAGCGGGCTGGTGCCGATGTCGCCATAGACGACACCGACGGAACCAAGGGCGAGGAGAAACAGCGTGCGCGCCCTGCTGCGGGAATGCGGAGCGCTAGCGGCATGTGCTTGCATGGGACGATCAGGCCTAGAGCCAGCCTTTCCAGCGGAAGAAGAAGAAGGGAACGATTGCCGACAGGACCATGGCCGCCAGCGTCAGCGGATAGGCGGCAGCGATGCGCAGTTCCGGCATGAACTCGAAATTCATGCCGTAGATGGAAGCGATCAGCGTCGGCGGCAGCAGCACCACGGAAGCGATCGAGAAGATCTTGATGATGGCGTTCTGCTCGAGGCTGATGAGGCCGAGCGAAGCATCGAGCAGGAAAGTGATGTTGCCGGCGACGAAATTGGCGTGCTCGGACAGCGACTGCACGTCCCGCGTCACGGTGCGGCAGAGTTCCAGGCTGTCGCGATCGGACTGCAGCCCCGGCAGGCCGTGCAGGAAGGTCAGGACGCGCGAGAGCGACATCAGGCTGTCGCGCGTCTTGGCGACGAGGCGATGGAGCGCGGAGACCTGCACGACACGGTCTTCCAGATAACGCGGCGGGCGGCGGCTGAGATGCCGCTTGTCGCCGAACACTTCGAGCGAGAGCTTGTCGGCACGCGCAACCGCTGTTTCGAGAATTTCGGCGGTGCGGTCCGCGACGGTCTCGAGCAGCCGCGTGATCATCACCGTCGGCGAGCTGCAGCCGCCCGGAATGCGGTGCATGGCGCTCTTGAACAGGGAGAACGAGCGCGGCTCGGCATAGCGCACCGTCAGCAGCCGGTCGGGCATGAGGATGAAGGCGACGTCGGTGAGGTGCGGCAGGCTGCTTTCCGCCTTCACCATCAGCGAGGCGGTCATGTAGGCCGCGCTGCCGTCCGTGTAGAGGCGGCTCGACGGCTCGATGTCCTTCAGCTCATCGCGGGTCGGCACCTCGATCGACAGGATCCGCTCGATCAGCGCCTCCTCGTCGCGGCTGGGTTCGAGCAGGTCGACCCAGACGGCGCCGGCAAGCGCTTCGGCGACCTCAGAATCGGTTGCTACCGGCAGAGTGCGCGCCTCGCCGTTGGGACGGAAAACCGTGATCACCGGCGAGTGGCTCCGGGAAGGACCATCGCTCACACTCCTGATTGGACGCCACCTTTCAGCGGTCGGCCGCGCATATTGCGCGGCGCAACATAAAAAGCAAGGCCGTCCCCGGCAACCTCCCGGGACGCGAAAGGTTCGGTTATTCGAAGACGATGGACGGCGCACCGCGGGCGCCCTTGCCTTCGATTGCCTGCAACTCCTGCCAGACCCGGGTGGCGATGGCGCGATAGGTCTTGGCGGCCGCGCCCTCCGGATTGGAGACGACGACGGGCGTTCCGGCATCCGACGTCTCGCGGATGTCCATGGTCAGCGGCACCTCGCCGAGGAAGGGCACGCCGATGCGCTCGGCCTCCTTGCGTGCACCGCCGTGGCCGAAGATGTCGTAGCGGTTACCCGTATCCGGCGCGATGAAATAGCTCATGTTCTCGACGAGACCGAGCACCGGCACCTCGACCTTGTTGAACATGTTGAGGCCCTTGCGCGCATCGATGAGGGCGAGGTCCTGCGGCGTGGAGACGATGACGGCACCGGCAAGCGGCACCTGCTGGGCCATGGTGAGCTGCGCATCCCCCGTGCCCGGCGGCATGTCGACGACGAGCACGTCGAGATCGCCCCAGGCGACCTCGCGCAGCATCTGCATCAGCGCCGACTGGATCATCGGGCCGCGCCAGATCATCGCCACCTCCTCGTCGACGAGGAAGCCCATGGACATGACCTTGATGCCGTAATTCTCCATCGGCTTGATGGTGCGGCCTTCGAGCTGCTGCGGTCGGCCGGAGATCTTCAGGAGCCGCGGCATGGAGGGGCCGTAGATATCGGCATCGAGGATGCCGACGCGAAGGCCGTTCGCCTTCAGCGCCAAAGCGAGGTTGACGGAGGTGGTGGACTTGCCGACACCGCCCTTGCCCGAGGCGACCGCGATGATGGTGCCGACGCCGGGAATGCCCGATTTCGCGCGCTGCTGCGGCTGGCCGGATGCGGCATGGGCATGGCCGGCATGGCTGTGGGCATCGCCGCGGCCCGGCGGCGTGGGCGCGCGCGCGGCGGCGGGGCCGGAAGCGGCGCGCTTGTCCGCCGTCAGCGCCACCATGGCGGCCTTGATGCCGGGGATTTCTTTCACGACGCGCTCGGCGGCGGCACGCATCGGGTCGAGCTCGCGGGCGCGTTCGGCCGGCACGGTGATGGAGAAATAGGCCTTGCCATCGGAGATGAAAACATCGGAGACGAGGCCGAGGTCGACGATGTTGCCGTCCATGTCGGGGCCGCGCACCGAGCGCAGCCGTTCCAGCACCTGTTCCTTGCTTACGTCAGTCATGAAACCCTCGATCGACCCGTCGCGGCATCAGGCCGCGGCCCTCTTTCCCGTAGATAGTGCACGGGAAGGCGCGCGCCAAACGTTTTCGCCCGCGACCGAAAGCCTCGGCGCCCCTTCAGGCGATCAGCCCGCGGCGGATGGCCTTGACCACAGCCTGGGTGCGGTTGACCGCTTCCAGCTTGCGGGTGACCTGGTTGAGGTAATGGTTCACCGTGTGCTCGGAAAGGCCGAGGATTTCGGCAATCTCCAGGCTGGTCTTGCCCGCCGCCGTCCAGCTGAGGCACTGGATCTCGCGTTCGGTGAGGACGACCTGGCCGGATTTCCAGGCTGCGCCGATCTCTGCCAGACGGTTGAAGAGGTGGATGGAGATCATCTGCAGCATCAACCGCTCGTCGCGGCCGAGCGCCGGGTTCTCGCCGCCCCAGACGATGGCGCCGCGATTGCCGAGCGCATCGTGCACCGGGAAAAAATGGCCGACCAGCATGCCGTGGCCGGTCATGACGTCGAGCAGTTCGGTAAAGTCCAGCGACTCGGAGGCGTCGCCGATCCATTCCCGCATGTCATAGGAAAACGGCACCGTGGTGAGCCGCAGCTTGCGGATGCCGGCGCTGTGGCGAACCATGCGCAGGGCATCGTATTTCGCCAGGATTTCCTGCGGCCAGTTGCTGACGATGGAGTAAGCCGACAGCTTTTCCGCCTCGAAACCCGGCAGGTTGAAGACAATGAAAAATTTGAGCCCGTATTCTTCGCACTTGCGCCGCATATAGCGCACGATGTCGAACTGCGTTTCGAGAGCGGCGATCTCGCTGCCTTCGTCCCGTAGCTGGTTGTCGGTGCTGCTCGTTTCGTCAGCCGTCATGGTTCCCCGCAATTTTATTCTTAGCCTTGGGCATTTGGAGCGGAACCGCGCGCATTCCAGAAAGTCGCAAGGTTTTTTTATACATCAGTTCAAAAGCCCAGCGCGAATCGCCTTGGCGACCGCCTGGACACGGTTGACGGCATCAAGCTTGCGCGTCGCCCGGTTGAGATAATGATTGACCGTATATTCCGAAAGGCCGAGGATTTCAGACATTTCCACGCTCGTCTTGCCGGCGGAGGCCCAGGACAGGCACTCGATCTCGCGGCGTGAGAGCGAGACGTTCTGCCGGCGGCCGGCCCGCAGTTCGACAACCTCGGTGAAAATGAGGTTCGCGACGGCGTTGAGCTCCGCCATTTCCCGCGGATTGAGCGCTTCGCGCGTGCCGCCGAAGGCAAGCGCTCCGCGCAGACCGGCCGAATTGTGGGCCGGGAAGTAAGCCCCGCGCGACAGGCCGTGCCGTTCGAAAAGGCCGGCCGCGATCGCCGCCTTGCCGTCGGGCCGGCGATGGTTCGTGCGGTCGGCGTCGTAGGTGAAGGGATTGGTGCTCTGGCGCAGGCGCTCGATGACGGGGCTGCCGAAGATCAGACCGGCATGGTCGTAGGTCTTGAGCATTTCGTCCGGCCAGGACGTCAGCAGCACATTCGAAGAGAAGTCGGTCGAGGTTTCCGACGGCACGTTGATCAGGAGATAGCCGCGAAGGCCGTAGTGCTTGGCAAGGCCATCCAGTGTTTCGGCCACGTCCGCCTGCGAGCCCAACGCCGCAGGCCCCGGGTCCCAGCGGTGCCGGAACTGTGCAGATGCCGTATGAAATCGATCGGCCATATCCATCTTCCTTCAGCACGCACGCGCCCGTGCGGCAAGAAACTGCCGTCACAATGCACTGCTTGCCTCAGGAACCCCCGTATCCCAATGCAAGTATGTTCGATGAACCGCGCCTCAAGTTCGCGGTGAGCGACGCAACTCGTGAGCTGGTCGTGACGGAAGCTAATGATGCCCCTACTCCGCGTCCAGCGCGATTTTCTAATTTACCGTAAAATGGTGCCAGAAGACAACCATGCCATCATCCGCGGACTTTCTTTCTCGACTTACCGTTGCGGACCGAGACGAGCGGTCAATTCCGCCATGATGGCGCCGGCCGCATGACGCACGCGCGGCGCCCAGTCGTCAAGCTGCGCCTCGCCGACGCGGTAGGCCGGCCCCGTTACGGAAACACCGGCGACGAGCGCACGGCCGGCATCGAAAACCGGTGCGGCGACGCAACGGATGCCCGGCTCGTGCTCCTCCCGGTCGAAAGCAATTCCGCTTGAACGAATCGTTGCTAGTTCGTCGACAAGCACAGCCCGGCTGGTAATCGTCTGCGGCGTGAAGCGGCGGAATTCCAGCTGCGACAGGAGAGCGTCGAGCGCTTGGGCATCGAGTGCGGCGAGCGCCGCCTTGCCGACACCGGTACAATAGACCGGCGAGGCGTTGCCGATCTGCGAGTTCATGCGCACGGCCTGCCGGCTCTCGACCTTGTCGAGATAGATGATTTCCCGGCCGCGCAGGACGCCGAGATGCACGGTCTCGCCGGTCTCCCGGTGCAGCGCCTCGAGGAAGGGCGCGGCGACGGCGCGGAACTCGTTGCGTGCCCAGCTGGCGGATGCGAGCTTGAGGAGCCGCAGGCCCGGCACATAGGCATGATCGGGGCGCAGCTCCAGCAACCCCTCCTGCACGAGATGGGTGAGCTGGCGATGCAGCGTGCCGCGCGGCTGACCGCTGACCGCGAGCACATCGGTGAAACGCATGGGGCGCTCGGCGAGCGCCACCGTCTCCAGCACCGCCATCGCCTTGCCGAGCGTGCCGGTGCTTCCCTCCTCGTCCCGTTCGTTCGTCATTGTCGCAGCCCCCGGCCATCCCTTGACAGGCCGGCATCGTAGCGGAATAATTCCGAATAATCAAACTCAGTTCCAAATAATGGAATTTACGGGAGAGTGCCGATGACAGGCCGCTATCCGGATCTTGCAGGACAGGGCGTTCTCGTCACCGGCGGCGGCTCGGGTATCGGCGCGGCGCTGGTGAAGGGCTTTGCCGCCGCTGGCGCCCGTGTCGCCTTTCTCGACATCGCCGAGGTTGAAAGCCGCAACCTCGTCTCGGAACTCGACGGAACGGTCGAGCATCTCCCCCTCTATATTAAGGCAGATCTGCGCGACATCGATGCACTGCGTGGAGCGGTCGAACGGGCCGCCACCGTGTTCGGCGGCCTTCGCGTGCTCGTCAACAATGCAGCGCGCGACGACCGGCACGACCTCGATACCGTCGAACCCGACTATTGGGACGAGAACCAGGCGGTGAACCTGCGCCATCATTTCTTCGCCGCCCAGGCCGTGGCGCCGCATATGCGCGCGGCCGGTGGCGGAGCGATCGTCAACTTCTCCTCGATCGCCTACCTGCTCAACATGGGCGAATTTCCCGGCTATGCCACCGCCAAGGCCGGCATTGTCGGCCTCACCAAGTCGCTTGCCGGCCGGCTCGGGCCGGACAATATCCGCGTCAACGCCATACTGCCCGGCATGGTGCTGACCGAGCGGCAGAAGCGCCTGTGGATCGACGAGAACGCGGTGGCCGGCGGCATCGCCCGCCAGTGCCTGAAGCGCTCGCTGATCGCCGACGACATGGTCGGCCCCTGCCTCTTCCTGGCGTCGGACGCCTCGGCCGCCATAACCGCACAAACGCTCATCGTCGACGGAGGCATGCTCTGATGACCACACCCGATACCGCCCCCGACGCCGCCTATGCCGCGGTCGACTGGGGAACTTCCAGCTTCCGCCTCTGGCTCGTCGGCAGGGACGGCGGCGTGATCGCCGAGCGCCGCAGCGGCGAAGGCATGACAACCGCCGCCCGCACCGGCTTTGCCGCGGTGCTGCAAGGCCATCTTGCCGCCGTCTCGGCCCCCGCGGACCTGCCGGCCCTCATCTGCGGCATGGCCGGCGCCAAGCAGGGCTGGGTCGAGGCCGGTTATCTCGATACGCCCGCCGCGCTTACCGACATTCCCGCCGCGGCCGTGCGCATTCCCGGCGTTTCCGCCGACATCCGCATCCTTCCCGGCCTTGCCCAGCGCGATGCGGCCGCACCCGATGTCATGCGCGGCGAGGAGACCCAGCTGCTCGGCGCGGCCGGCGCACTCGGCGACGGTGACCACCTCGTCTGCATGCCCGGCACGCACAGCAAATGGGTGCGCCTTTCCGGCGGCAAGGTGGCGGGCTTCTCCACCTTCATGACCGGCGAACTCTTCGAGGCGATTGCCAAGAACACCATCCTCAGCCACGCCATCGCCGAGGCGGGACCGGTTGCCGGCGACAACGCGGCCTTCCACGCCGCCGTCACGCGCATGGTCGCCAATCCGGCGCTGGCGACGAGCCAGATCTTCTCCGTGCGCGCCGGCTCGCTGATCGCGGGGCTTTCGCCCGTGGATGCCAAGGCGCGCCTTTCCGGCACGCTGATCGGCCTGGAGATCGCCGGCGCTCTCTCGCTCGTCGCCGAGGGCACGCCCGTTGCGCTGGTCGTGTCCGGCGGGCTCGGCGCACTCTACAAGGACGCCCTTGCCGCCGCCGGCATCTCCCCGTCCGTCATCGACGCCGACGCCGCCGTGCGCAACGGCCTTGCCGCGGGCGCAAGGGCGCTCTGGTCCCTCTGAACATGAACTGCAACGCGCATCCGCCCATCCCGGACGCGCTCTCCGAGAAAGCTGAACCGATGAACCGCATCCCCTTCCCCCCGATGAAGTACCCGCTGATCGCCATCCTGCGCGGCTTGAAGCCGAGCGAGACCGAAGCCGTCGTCGGCGCCCTGATCGAGACGGGCTTCACCGCGATCGAAATCCCGTTGAATTCGCCCGATCCCTTCACCTCGATCGAGACGGCCGTGAAGATGGCACCGGAGGGCTGCCTGATCGGCGCCGGCACCGTGCTCACCGTCGCCGATGTCAACCGGCTCGCCGACGTGGGCGGACGGCTGATGGTGAGCCCGAATGTCGAGCCCGACGTCATCTCCACCGCCGCCGCCAAGGGCATGGTGACGATGCCCGGCGTCTTCACCCCGACGGAAGCGCTCGCCGCCGCACGCGCCGGGGCAACGGGCCTCAAGTTCTTTCCCGCCAGCGTGCTCGGTCCGGCCGGCATCCAGGCGATCCGCGCCGTGCTGCCGGCCGAACTGGAGATCGCGGCCGTCGGCGGCGTCTCTGAAAAGAACTTTGCCGACTATGCCGCCATCGGCATCCGCAGCTTCGGCCTCGGCTCCAGCCTTTACAAGGTCGGCATGGGCGCCGACGAGGTGCGCAGCCGCGCCCGCGCGACGGTCGTAGCCTATGACGCCGTCTATGGAGGCAAGAAATGACCGAGATCCATTCCTTTACCGGCCGCACCCTCTGCGAGACGGCCTCGCAGCTCGGCGAAGGCCCGACCTACGATCCGGCGACGGGCAAGGCCTACTGGTTCGACATTACGGGCCAGATGCTGCATGAACTGCATCTTGCGACCATGACCAAGGCGACCCATGCGCTGCCGTTCCTCGGCAGCGTGCTGGCCGTCGTCGATCCGGAGCGCCAGCTCATCGTCTCCGACCGGGGGCTTTTCCTGCGCAAGGTCGCCGATGGAGCGCTCAGCCCCTATCTCACGCTGGAAGACAAGCCGCAGAACCGCTCCAATGACGGGCGCGTCCACCCGTCCGGCGCGCTCTGGGCGAGCACGATGGGCCGCACGGCGGAAAAACATTCGGGCGCGATCTACCACATCGCCGGCACGACGGTGACGAAGCTGTTCTCCAACGTCACGATCCCGAACGGCATCTGCTTCTCGCCGGACGGCAGCACCGGCTACTTCACCGATTCGCATGTCAACCACCTCATGCGCGTCGCGCTCGACCCGAAAACCGGCCTGCCCACCGGCACGCCCGAAGTGCTCAGCGACGAGACCGGCACGCCGGGCGACATCGACGGAGCGGTCTGCGATGCGGACGGGCTCATCTGGAACGCCCGCTGGGGTGCGAACGCCGTCGACGTCTACACGCCCGACGGCACGAAGATCGCCCGCCATCTGGTGCCGGCGTCGCAGGCCAGCTGCCCGGCCTTCATCGGCGACAAAGCCGATCGGCTCATGGTGACATCGGCCTGGCAGGGCCTGGAGGCGGCCGGTCGCCTTGCCGATCCGCATGCCGGCCAGACCTTCGAACTGGGCGTTGCGGTGAAGGGGCGTTTCGAGCCGGCATTCACGCTCTAAGGGCTCATCAAGCCGGGAGCGGCCTGCGATCCCGCGGCCGCTTCCTGCATCAAAAATGCATGGCAGCCATCAAAAAGAAGGCAATTTTTATCGGAACCAAAGCCCGGGGTCGTCGTTCCTTGTCCATCAACCGGTGTGGACGGCCCCTTTTCAAGACCGCCCCGCCTTGATGCCAACGAGACGAAAGGCAGGTTCAAAATGACCAAGAAATTTCTCACTTCCGTTGCCGCTGGTGCCCTTTTCCTCGGCGCGGCCATTGCCCCGGCAGCCTATGCCCAGGACACCAACCAGCCCGCCGCCGGCCAGACCCAGACGATGGAGCAGCAGCCGGGCATGACCGGCGATGACGCAACGGGCACCACGCCCGGAGACACCGCTGCAAACCCGACCACGCCTGCAACCGAGGATACGGCCCAGACGCCGGCAACGACCCCGACCGAGGACACGGCCCAGGCTCCGGCTGCCGGCGGTGACTATCTGACGGCCCAGTCGCCGGAGCAGATCAGCGCCAACACCTATCTCGGCCAGGCCGTCTACAACAGCGCCGACGAAAGCATCGGCAAGATCTCCGACCTGATCATGGAGAAGGACGGCGGCATTACCGCAGCCGTCGTCGGTGTCGGTGGCTTCCTGGGCATCGGTGAAAAATGGGTCGCGGTTCCGTTCGAGAAGATCTCGATCACGCAGGTCCCCGACACGGACGACGTCAAGCTGACGACGACCGAAACCGCCGAAAGCCTGCAGGCCGCGCCGGAATTCAAGACCACGGCGCAGCAGGTTGCCGAACGCCAGGCCAATACCCCGGTCGACACATCGACGACCTCGTCGACAACCGATACGGGCACGGCTCCGGCCACCACCCAGCCGGTCGAATAATCCGGCAGGCTCCGTCTGATCTCCAGCCCGGTGGCACATCCCTGCGCCACCGGGTTTTTCGTGCGCGGCCCAGAGGCCTCAATACCAGGCGTCGGCCATGGCGGCCTTCTTGCGGTCCATGTAGTCGCGGAGCGCCTCGTCGATCGCAGCATCCAGCGGCGGCGCTTCGTATTCGGCGAGCATCTTCTTCCATTGGCGGTTGGCACGGGTCGCCATGTCGGTCGAGCCGCCCTCCTCGCTCCATTTCTCGAAGGGCTCGTTGTCGGACAGCGCCGAATCCCAGAAGGCGGTCTGGTAGTTGCGCATCGTGTGGTCGCAGCCGAGGAAGTGGCTGCCGGGGCCGACCTGAAGGAAGGCGTCCATGGCGAGCGTGTTGTCGTCGACGGTGACGCCGGCGAGATAGGAATGCAGCGCGCCGCACAGATCCGCATCCATCACGAACTTCTCGTAGGACATGGAAAGCAGACCGTCGAGGAAGCCGGCGGAATGCAGGATGAAGTTCGCGCCGCAATGCACCGCCGACAGCATAGACATCAGCCCTTCCTGCATGGCCTGGCCGTCCGGCAGCTTGGAGTTGGAAAAATTGCCGGCACAGCGCAATGGCAGTTTCAGGCGCCGGGCGAGCTGGCCGACGACCATCGAGCCGATGGCGGGCTCCGGCGTGCCGAAGGTGGGCGAGCCTGACCGCAGCGACATGGAGGAGAGGAAGTTGCCGAAGATGACCGGCGACCCCTTGCGCTCCAGCTGGGTGAGCGCGCAGCCGGCAAGTGTTTCGGCAAAGGACTGGGCGATGGCGCCGGCATTGGTGACCGGCCCCATCGCGCCGCCGAGAATGAAGGGCACGATGACGGCGGCCTGGTTGGCGCGGGCGTAGGCGCGCAGGGACTTCGTCATGGTGCCGTCCCAGACGAGCGGCGAATTGACGTTGACATTGCCGAGGATGACACAGTTCCGGTCGACGAAATCGGCACCGAACAGGATGCGCGCCATATCGATGGAATCCTCCGCGCGCTCCTCCGCGGTGATCGAGCCCATGAAGGCGCGGTCGGAATACTTGATATGGCTGTAGACCATGTCGAGATGGCGCTTGTTGACGGGGATGTCGACCGGCTCGCAGATCGTGCCGCCGGAATGGTGCAGCCAGGGGCTCGACTGGGCGAGCTTGATGAAATTGCGGAAGTCCTCCAGCGTGCCGTAGCGCCGCCCCTTGTCGAGGTCCATGACAAAGGGCGAGCCATAGGCCGGCGAGAAGACCACCTTGTTGCCGCCGATCTGGACATTGTTGGCCGGGTTGCGGGCATGCTGGGTGAATTCGGCGGGCGCCGAGGAAACGATCTCACGCAGCATGCCGGGCTCGAAGCGCACGAGCAGACCCTCGACCTTCGCACCGGCCCGCTTCCAGTGGTCGATGGCGGCAGGATCGTCGCGGAACTCGATGCCGACTTCGGCGAGGATGCGGTCCGCTGCCCGCTCGATCTTCTGCAGGTTCTCCTCGGACAGCACATCATAGGTCGGGATGCCCCGCACGATATAGGGCACGCCGAGCGCCTTGGCGGCGCCATCCCGCCGGGCAGGTCGCGCCCTCCCCCTGCGTGCCGGTGCTTCGATCGTCGCTGCGTCTGCCATTGTCGCCTCCATAATCCTGGACGAGGCTAGGCGTGAAACGACGCCTTGTGACGCTGGAAAAAACTTACGAAGACTATAAGCTCCATTTATGGAAACCTTGCGCCGCCTGCTTCCCTCCGCCTCCAGTCTCATCATCTTCGAGGCTGCCGGGCGGCACCAGAACTTCACCCGCGCCGCCGCCGAACTCGGCATGACGCAGGCGGCCGTCTCCTATGCGGTGCGCAATCTCGAGGAGCAGCTGGGTGTCGCGCTCTTCCACCGCGTCCACCGCGCCGTGGAGCTGACCGATGCCGGCGAGCGCTTCCATGCGGACGTGACGCTTGGCCTGTCGCGCATCCAGAAATCGGCGGAAGACATCCGCGCCAAGGGGCGGGAGGCGAATGTGACGCTTGCCGCCTCCACCGCCTTCGCCTCGATGTGGATGCTGCCGCGGCTCGCCAAGCTGCGCGCCGATCTTCCCGACATCGACCTGCGCATCCAGACCAGCGTGCGCGATCTCGACCTCGACGAGGAGCCGATCCCGCTCGGCATTCGTGGCGGCGATCCGGCGAAGTGGCCACGCTATCATGCCGCGCTGCTGGCGCCGGAAGTGATCACGGCCGTCGCAAGCCCGGCCTTCGTGGAGAGCCGCGGGCATGCGACGACGCCGGAAGAACTCTTGAAGCTGCCGCTCATCCACCTGGAGGAGCCGGTGCGGGCGGCCTGCGACTGGCCGGAATGGTTCGCCAGCGCGGGTGTGCGCTATCCCGCGCAGGCGCGGCGGCTTGCCATCAACGACTATGTGCTGGTGATCCAGGCCGTGCTGGCGGGAGAAGGCGTCGCCCTCGGCTGGCGGCACCTCATCGACGGGCAGGTGCGCTCGGGCGCGCTCGTCACCGTCGGCGGCCATGTGCTGAGGACGAACGATGCCTTCCACGTCGTCTGGCCGCGCTCGCGCGAACTCAACGGGCCAGCCCGGCGGGTGCGGGACTGGCTTCTCGAGGAAGGCCGGCTGGGCCGCAGCGGCGAAGCCTGAAGATCAGCGGCGCAGGACCGGCTGTACCTCTTCATGGAAGAAGCGGAAATAGGAGGTGATCTGCGCAAGCGCATTGGTCGACAGCTTGTACTCGATGCCGAGGCGGCCGTTGGTGTACCAGCGTACCGTGCCGCTGAGGCGACCCAGCTCCTCGCTCTCGACCGTTACCAGCTGGCCGGCCATTGCCTGGATGGGTTTTTCCACATCGAAGGCCATGCCCGTCGGGGAAAGGTCGATGACCCGCGCCCGCGTCGATTGATGCATCACCCGCACCGTCGCGAAAATCCGGACCTTGGAACGGCTGTTCGCCCTGACGGGCATATCCTTGATGGTCGTCATCCGTGGCTCCACTCACGAACATTCACTCTGGAACCAACCATACCGCAGGTTGTTTGCCATCCGGCTAAACAAATGCCTGCAATTTTATCGAAGCGACCTGTTTCGGGACGACGCCTCAGGAGGCGGCACGGCCCTCGACGCTGACATAGCGATCGGAGAGGAAACGCATGGTTGCGACGGCATCCTGCGGCTTGCCGTAGAAATAGCCCTGCCCCATGCCGCAACCGAGTGCCTTCAGCTTCAGCGCCTCGGAAAAATCCTCGATGCCCTCGGCGACGACGGCAAGATCGAGACCCTCGCACATGGCGACGATCGCCTTGATGATGTGTTCGGAGGCCTTGTCGTTGGAAATGCGCGAGACGAAGGCGCGGTCGATCTTCACCTTGTCGAAGGCGAAGTCACGCAGGCGCCCGAGGCTCGACTGGCCCGTGCCGAAATCGTCGAGCGAGATGCGCACGCCCGCCGCACGCAGTTCCCCGACGATCTTCTGTGCGGTGTCGGCATCCGTCATCACCGCGGTCTCGGTGATCTCCAGCTCCAGCCGGCGCGGATCGAGCCCGGCGCGGTTGAGGATCGCCAGCGTGTTGAAGGCCGTCTTCGGGTCCATCAGCTGGGCGGAGGAGAGGTTGAACGAGAGGAACAGCTCCTTCGGCCAGGACAGCGCCGTCTCGGCGGCCTTGCGCAGGAGCGTGTCGGACAGCGCATCGATGAAGCCGCGCTCTTCGGCGAGCGGCACGAAGGTGGCGGGAGAAACGTAGCCGAGGTCGGCATCGCACCAGCGCGCCAGGGCCTCGAAGCCGACGACCGTGTCGTCACGCAGGCTGACGATCGGCTGGAAATGCACGTCCACCTCATTGGCGATGATGGCATTGCGCAGCGCCTGCTCGAGCTGCGTGGCGCGCTTCATCTCCTGGGCGATTTCCTGCGAATAGACGGTGATCTGGCCACGGCCGCGGCGCTTGGAACGGTAGAGGGCCGTGTCCGCGCTCTTCAGCAGCTCCGTGAAGTCCTCGCCGGCAAAGGGAAAGATGGCAAAGCCGAAGGAGGCCGAAAGGCGCACGTTGCGGTCGCCGAGGTCGAAGGGGGCCGAAAGCACCTCGCGCAGCATCTGGCCGATCTTCTCCGCGCCCTTGCGCTCGAAGACCAGCGGCAGCACGAAGGCGAACTCGTCGCCGCCATGGCGCGTGACGGTGGCGCCGTCGGGAATGCAGGCTTTCAGGCGATGGGCGACCTGGCAGAGGATCTCGTCCCCCGCACGCGGGCCGAAAAGGTCGTTGATCGGCTTGAAACCATCGAGATTGGCGATGCCGATGGCAAACGGTGCCGGGTCCTCTTCACGCTCCTTGGCGATCTGGCGCACCTTGTCGCGCAGCCGGTAAAGGTTGCCGAGCCCGGTCAACGGGTCCGTATAGGCCATGGCGTGGAGGTCAGTCTGGGAAACATCCAGCGCTGCAGGATCAGCAGACTTCATCAATGATTTCCCGTACTTGCACGCGACCTCCGAGGATGGTTCCACGATGAGGCATGACCGTTAACAAAAACATAGCAAACAATCGTCACTCCTGCCCACCGGCCTCCCCAAATCTGGGGAGTTGACGCGCCTGCGTTGTATTTTTGCGGGCGCAGGACACCCATATTGACAGGCAAGCAGAGGTAACGCAATTTCTGGTTTCAGACGGCACGGACTTGAAGTCGCGAAAAATTTGCGACCCGGGCCGTCGGCATCGTCCGGATGCGGCTGTTTTGCGAGGAGAACAGGCAATGTCGACCATCAGCACCTATTCCACCATCGGCAATTTCTCCACGAGCACGCTCGCGGAAACGGTCGCCCTGCTTGCCAAACGCATTTCTCCAAGCACGGTCAGCTTCAACACGGACGGCACCGCAAGCGTGTCCGTCACCGTCAACGGCCAGACGGTGAAGGCCATCTTCTCCAACCCCTCGGGCACGGTCGACGGATTGGATGCCGACTTCAGCCTCATCCAGTTCCGCAATGCCGGCAACGCATTGACGCTGGAGATCAGCCTCGCCGACCTGAGCCTCAACGACTTCAAGCAGCACACCACGACCGCGACGGCCCTCGACCTGCTTTTCCTCGAAGACGACTATATCAGCGGTGACGACGGCGACGACGTCATCCGCGGATATGACGGCGACGACAACATCTGGGGCTATGGCGGCGACGACTTCCTCGGCGGCGGCAACGACGCGGACATGCTCTCGGGCGGCAGAGGCAACGATTCGCTCGCCGGCGGCGCGGGTCTGGACACGCTGTACGGCGAGGATGGCAAGGATGTCCTCAACGGAGAAAGCGGCAATGACGAGCTTTACGGCGGCTCCGGCAACGATCTTCTCAAGGGCGGCACCGGCAACGACTGGATGAACGGCGACAGCGGACGGGATACGATCGAAGGGGGCAAGGGCGCCGACATGATGCGTGGCGGCTCCGGCCGGGATGTCTTCGTGTTCAAGTCCGTCACGGATTCCACCGTCAAGGAAGCCGGCCGCGACATGATCTCCGACTTCTCGGAGGGGTCGGGCGACAAGATCGACCTCTCGGCGATCGACGCCAGCACGAAATCCGGCGGCAACCAGACGTTCAAGTTCGTCGGCGACGGCGGTTTTCACAAGAAGGCTGGCGAACTGCGCTTCAAGCAGTATGAGAGCGAAACCTACGTCTACGGGGATACGAACGGCGACGGCAAGGCTGATTTCGCGATCGGCTTCTCCGGCCTCATCGATTTCACCAAGGCCGATTTCATTCTCTGAACGCCCTCGCGGGCGGTCGCCTCACGCGACCGCCTTCTCCCTGCCAGAGGAGACATAGCGGCGGTAGATCGCCTCGATCATGTCGGGGCTGACCGGCTTGGTGATATAGTCGTCCATGCCGGCATCCATGCAGTTCTGCATGTCGACATTGAGCGCCTGGGCGGTGACGGCAACGATGGGCGTGTGGGTGCCCGTCAGCTTCTCCGCCTCGCGGATCTCCATCGCGGCATCTATGCCGTTCATCACGGGCATGGAAATGTCCATCAGCACGAGGCGAGGCTGGTGCTTGCGCCAGAGCATCACCGCCTCCTCGCCATTCTCGGCGATGCGGTGCGAAATGCCCATGCCCTCGAGGATCTGCGAGAAGACGAACTGGTTGATCTGGTTGTCCTCGGCGACGAGCACCTCGATGTCGCCGACGGCACCCGGCAGCATGACGGAAATGTCCGTTGCTATGTACCAGTCGTCCGATAGCGACACCGGTGTGAGGATGTCGCCGAGCGGCGATGCGTTCTCCGAGAGAAGTTCGTGCTCTTCGACGAGCGTGCGCATGAAATCCGGGCCGATGCCGTCCGGTACGATAACCCGCGTTGCAATGCCCCGGTCGTTGGAAAGGATTCGCTCGTGGTCCGGCAGGTTGTTGTCGATCACCACGAGATCGACCGACAGGCCCTCGCGGGCCGCAAGGGCGAGGAAGGCATCGTGTTCGTAGACGCTGTGCACCGCGCAGCAATCCGCCCCGCGTGCCCGGAACTCGCCGACCAGGATCTCCTCGATGCGGGGATTGGGCGTGGCGACCAGGGCACGCTTGCCGGAAAGCGCCCGCAGTTCGTCGCCGTTCAACTGTTCGAGGAGCAAGCGCCGCTCGGCGTCGCGCACCGGATCGAAGCAGTTCTGCGCCTCGACGAAGCCGCCGGGCACGCTGAGCAGCACGTCGCCGTCATCCGACACGGCCCTGTTGCCGGCAGCGAGCGCCGTCACGTCTTCCATCACCGTGACGATGGCATGGTGCCCCGGGGCGCCGATGCGGTACTTCCGGGTGATGGCGTAGAGATCGGTACCGTCGGCGCGGATGACGTGCTCCGGCACGCTGTAGGGCTCGCCCGTTTCCAGCACCATGCGGTCGGAGCGCTCGATGCGCTCGGCATTCTCCGCATCCGCCAGATCCCAGACAGAGCGGCCGAGAATGCCGTCGGCATTGGCATTGTAGATCGCGCAGAAGGCTTTGTTGGCCGCGATATAGGTGAAATTGCGATCCTTGATGACGACCGGCGACGGCAGGGTCTCGAGGATCTCCTCGGTGAGCGCGATGCGCTCGAGATCCGAGCGCCACTGCTCCTCCTGCTTCTTCTGCTCGGAGACGTCGACCAGCGTGGTGACATTGTAGCCGCTCGGCAGGCGGCGCTTGCGGAAATGGATCCAGCGGTCGCGGCCGAGCCGTTCCACGGCGTCGTACTGCTCGCGCCAGTGGGCCGAGATGCGGTTGGAAATCCACTCCTCGCGGTTGACGGCCTTGTGGCGCTGCTCGGGCGGAATGCCGTAGCGCACGCCGCTGTCGAAAATGGCGCTCAGCACATCGCGCAGCCGCGTGCCCGGCTTCAGCGTATCGGCGGGAATGGGGAAGTAGCGCAGGACCTGGCGGCTGGCGAAGACGAGGCAATCGTTCTTGTCGTAGACGATCACGGCGGCGGCGAGGATATCGCACGCGGCTTCAAACATACCCAGCCGGATGTTCGCGTCTGGCGACGCTACATCATTCATAGTGGCAGACCTCGCCTGTCTGGCATTCCCGGACGCATGCTGATCGGTGCATCCTGCACCTTCGGACAGAGGGGAATGACAGCGGCCAGCGACGCTGAAATTGTCCACCGGGAAACCGGCCGGCTTGTGTTCATACAAACCTGCGCGCACGTTGGCAGCTTTTTATTAAAGCCTGATTAAACGATTTCAGGTCGCCGGGCGCCGCGGGGCGGGATAAGCCAACTTGCCCCTTCCAAGGCCTCGCCGAATCCGCGAAAATGGCAGCATGACGATCAGGCAGCTTTCCGAAACTCTCATCAACCAGATTGCCGCAGGCGAGGTGATCGAACGGCCGGCAAGCGCCGCCAAGGAGCTGATCGAGAACGCGCTGGATGCGGGGGCGACGCGCATCGAGATCGCAACGGCCGGCGGCGGAAAGACGCTGCTGCGTGTCACCGACAATGGCGGCGGCATGGCGCCTGCGGATCTGGAACTGGCCATCCGCCGGCATTGTACCTCGAAACTCGACAAGGACCTTACCGACATCCGCACGCTCGGCTTCCGCGGCGAGGCGTTGCCCTCCATCGGCTCGGTGGCCAAGCTCTCGCTGCTCAGCCGCACGGCCGAGGCCGGCGAGGGCGCCGAGATCAGCGTGACCGGCGGCAAGGTGGCGCCCGTGCGGCCAGCCGCGGCCAATCGCGGCACGGTTGTCGAGGTGCGCGACCTCTTTTTCGCCACGCCCGCCCGGCTGAAATTCCTGAAGAGCGAGAAGGCGGAAGCCTCCGCCATTTCTGACGTCGTGCGGCGCATGGCGATCGCCTTTCCGCATGTGCGCTTCGTGTTGTCGGGCTCCGACCGCACGACGCTGGAATTTCCAGCGACAGGCACCGACAGGCTCGCCCGCATCGCGCAGGTGCTCGGCCGCGATTTCCGCGACAACGCCATCGAGATCGACGCGGCGCGCGAGGGTGTCGGATTGACCGGCTTTGCCGGCGTGCCGACCTTCAACCGCGGCAACAGCCTCAACCAGTTCGCCTTCGTCAACGGCCGGCCGGTGCAGGACAAGCTGATCTGGTCGGCGCTGCGCGCGGCCTATGCCGAGACCATTCCGCACGGGCGCTATCCGGTGGCGGTCCTGGCGATCGACATCGACCCGGCACTCGTCGACGTCAACGTGCATCCGGCGAAATCCGACGTGCGCTTCCGTGACCCGGGCCTGGTGCGCGGCCTCATCATCGGCGCGATCCGCGAGGCGCTCGCCCGCGAGGGCGACCGGGCCTCCACCACGGGCGCAAGCGGCCTCATGCGCGCCTTCCGGCCGGAGGCGCAGCGCCCGCAGACGCCCTGGAGCCCGGCCGCCTCGCCCTACCGCCCCTTCGAGGCGGCAAGCGCTCCCGCGCCGCATTTCAGCGAGAGGCAGACCGGTTTTGCCGATTTCGCCGCGCCGTCGGCACGCAGCGAACCGGTCTTCGCCCCTTCCCCGGCAACGCCGCGGGAAGAGGAACCGCCGCAGCGCCACCCGCTCGGCGCAGCACGCGCGCAATTGCACGAGAACTACATCGTCGCCCAGACCGAGGATGGGCTCGTCATCGTCGACCAGCATGCCGCGCATGAGCGGCTGGTCTTCGAGGCGATGCGCAACGCCCTCCATGCCCGGGCGGTACCGGCGCAGGCCCTGCTCATCCCCGAGATCGTCGATCTTTCCGAGGACGATTGCGACCGGCTGGTGTCCCATGCGGAGGAATTCTCCCGCCTCGGCCTCGGCATCGAGCGCTTCGGACCGGGCGCCGTCGCCATCCGCGAGACGCCGGCCATGCTCGGCGAGATGGACGCCGTCGGGCTCGTGCGCCAGCTTGCCGACGAACTTGCCGAATGGGACACGGCGAGCGGGCTGAAGAACAAGCTGGAATACCTTGCCGCCACCATGGCCTGCCACGGCTCCGTGCGCTCGGGCCGGCGCATGCGGCCGGAGGAGATGAACGCGCTCCTGCGCCAGATGGAGGCGACGCCCGGCTCCGGCCAGTGCAACCACGGCCGGCCGACCTATATCGAGCTCAAGCTTTCCGATATCGAGCGCCTGTTCGGGCGGAGCTAGAGCATTTCCAGCCGAAGCGAAATCGCTTCGGCGTCGGATAACGCGGTAAAACAAGAATCCAGAGTATTTCCGGTGAACCGGAGTTCACCGGAAATGCTCTGGGCGGAAGGCGTGGCCCGTTCTTCCAACGCCTGCCCCTTCACGGGTGCGACAGCGAAAAGGCTGGAAATTTCGCCGCGGCCGGGATATGGCACGGTATCGACCGCGCAGCCGGCGCGTGCCCCTTGATGAGACGGATATTGAAATCGATGATGAACCGTTTTGAAGGACGCGGCAGCCGCGAAGCGAAGATCCGCTATCTCGACGGCGATTTCCAGATCCTGATGCCCGGCTCGCACGTCATCTGCGCGATGACCGGTGAGACGGTGCCCGTCGACGAGCTGCGCTACTGGAGCGTCGCGCGGCAGGAACCCTATGCCACCGCCGAGGCCTCGCTCGAGGCCGAAAAGCGCGCCGGCGCCCTGCCCACGCAGAAGAAGCAATAGACCGTAGAGACTGTCTGAAGGGGCGGATCCCCTGTCGGTCTCTGCCTGTCCCTGCCCTCTTCCGCTACTTCGCGGCCAGCCGGTGCAGCTTGCGCCGCCTTGCGCCGACGATCGCCGCGTCGATGATCGCGTCCAGCCCCTTGGGGTCGTCGAAACGGATCTCCACCTCGATCACACGGCTCTTCTCCTTCAACTCCTCCGCGCGGCCATGCTCGCCGGCGAGGCGAACGCTGTCCTTGGCGGTGGTGACGAGCTGGTATCCGACACCCTCGGCATGGTCGAGAATCTCCGATACCTCGTCCTCGGAAAGATGATGGTGATCGGGGAAACTGCGCGTCACGTAGAGATGCGCGCCCGTCTCGGTGACGGTACGGAAGAATTTCTCGTTGTCGGCGATGCCCGACCAGGCCATGACGACCTTTTCGACGAGGTCCTCGGCACCGACGGTGACGAGGGTGGCCGAATGGATCGCCTTGCCGGCGCGTGCCGCCTGACGGATCAGCGCATCGGCGGCGTTGCCGTTGCCGATCGCCAGAAGCGCATTCGCCTGGCGCATCTGCTCGTCGAGCGGCGCGCGCACCGGCCCGCCCGGCACCAGATGGCCGTTGCCGATGCCGCGGCGGCTGTCGATGACGAGCAGCGCATAGTCGAAGGTCAGCTGCGCGCTCTGGAAACCATCGTCCATGATGATGAGGTCTGCGCCCTCCTCCACCAGCTTGCGCGCACCCTTGACGCGCCGGCGGGCAATCACGGTCAGCGCCTCGCGGGCGAGCAGCAGCGGCTCGTCGCCAACCGCACGGGCACGGTGGTGCTGAGGATCGACGACGGTGGTGACGTCGAGCGAGCCGCCATAACCGCGTGACAGGAAGCCGGGCTTGAGGCCGCGCGCCTTGGCGGCGCGGGCGAGCGCGATCGCCGTCGGCGTCTTGCCGGCCCCGCCCACGGTGAAATTGCCGACGCAGATGACGGGCACGGCCACCTCGGCGCGCCGACCCTTGCGCATGCGGCGGCCGGCGATCAGGCCGTAGAGGCGGGAGACCGGCCAGAGCGCATAGGCCCGCCAGTCCGGCTTCGTCCACCAGAAAGGCGGCGCTTCACTTACCATTCCGTCCCCCGCGGGCGTCCCGGCCCGGTCTCTTGCAGCAAACGCGAGAAGTTGCGGAAAATCAACCGGGGGGATTTGCATCGGCGTTGCGGGAGCGTGGCCTGCCCCTCATCCGCCTGCCGGCACCTTCTCCCCGCAAGCGGGGAGAAGGACGGCTTTGCACGGCCTTGCCACAAGTCCCTTCTCCCCGCCTGCGGGGAGAAGGTCGCGGCAGCGGGATGAGGGGCTGCCCTCACCGCTCACGCCACCGGTCGCGCGACGGCCGCCTCCGGGAGGAGCGGGACGAGTTCGGTGATGTCGGCGAGGCAATAGTCGGAGGCATCCGCCAGCGATTCCCGCGAGCCGGTGCCCGTCAGCACCGCGACGTTGAGGCCCGCACCGGCATTGCGGCCCATATGCATGTCGTGATTGTTGTCGCCGACGACGGCGACCTGGTGCGGCGCAAGACCCGTCGCCGCACAGAAGCCGAGCACCATGCCCGGCTGCGGCTTGGTGCCGAAGCCGCTGTCGTAACCCGCGACATAGTGCAGGTAGTCCTCGAAGCCGAAGCGTTTTGCCGTCGCGCGGATCGAGGCCTCGTTGTCGCTGGAGGCAACCCCGAGCCAGTAGCCGCGGGCATGCATGGTGGCGAAGAACTGGGCAAGGTCGGTGACGGCGACGGCAAGCTGCGCCGAATTGGCGAAGAGGCTGTCGAAATGGGTGGCCAGCGCCTCCACCGTGAAGGGCGCACCGGCCGCGACCATGCCCTCGGCGATCTCCACCGTGTTGCCGGCGGCCAGCAGGCTGTCGGGCGTGACGTAGCCGGTGTCGGGATCCATGCCGCCCGCCACGAGCAGCTTGCGGGCTAGCGCCTCGTCGCCGGCGGCAGCGATGCGGGCGAGTTCGTAGTTCACCGGCACCCAACTCTTGGCATAGTCGAGCAGCGTCCCGTCCTTGTCGAAGAGGATGCCGGAAATGGTCTCGGTCTTGGACATGACACGCCTTTCGTCAGGACGTCTGGCGCGGATGCAACCGTGCCTTCACAGTGAGCGGGTTGATGTAGGGCTCCAGCCCCTTGATGGTGGCGCGCAGCGCACCGCGCATCTCCTGCACGGTTTCCTGCCCCGCCTCGATCATCTGCTTGCGCATCTCGTCGTTGACGAGCAGGTAGTGCACGCCCTTGGCCAGCATCTCCGTGTCGCGCACCATCTTGGCGCTGCCGTTGCGGGCGAGCTGCTGATAGGCCTCGCGGAAATTCTGCACATTGCCGCCCGACAGGATCGCGCAGCCGAGCATGGCCGGCTCCAGCGGGTTCTGCCCGCCTTCGGCAAACAGCGAGCGGCCGACGAAGGCGATCTCCGTCATGCGCAGATAGAGCCCCATCTCGCCGATCGTGTCGCCGAGGAAGATGTCGGTCTCCGGCGTCAGAACGTCGCCGCGCGTGCGCCGGGCAACCTTCAGGCCCCGCGCCTCCAGCATGTCGGCGATGGCGTCGCTGCGCTCGGGATGGCGCGGCACGATGATGGTGAGCAGGCCCGTGCGTTCCTTCAGCACGCGGTGCACGTCGCCGGCGGCCGCCTCCTCTCCCTCGAAGGTGGAGATCGCCGCCCAGGTGCGACGGCCCTGAATCTGGTCGAGATAGCCGCGCAGCACGGCGGAATCGACCGGCGGCGCATCCGTATCCACCTTGAGATTGCCGGAAACGAGCACCGGCAGGGCGCCGAGCGTGCTGAAACGGTCGGCGTCGAGATCCGACTGGGCGATGACGAGCGCGAAATTCTCGAAGATGGCGTCGGCGACGGCATGGCGCCGCTTCCAGCGCGGGAAGGAGCGATCCGAGATGCGGCCGTTGACCAGGACCTGCGGGATGTGACGCTTGCCGAGTTCCAGGATGGTCATCGGCCAGATCTCCGACTCCGCCATGATGGCGAGATCGGGATGCCAGTATTCCAGGAAGCGGCTGATCGCCGGCTTCAGGTCGAGCGGCACATATTGGTGGATGACGTCCGTGCCCAGGCGGTCGCGCACGACCTTCGCCGAGGTGATCGTGCCCGTCGTCAGGAGCACCGCGATGCCGCGACGGCGCACTTCCTTGATGAGCGGGATGACCGCATTGGTCTCACCGACGCTGGCCGCATGGAACCAGACGAGCGGCCCCGCCGGGCGCGGCACGCCGGCATAGCCGTAGCGCTCGCGGCGGCGGGAACGGTCTTCCTTGCCCTTGGCGGCGCGGAAGGTGAGATAGGGGCCAACGATCGGATAGAGCGCGACGCCGCCCCAGCGATAAAGCGAAAGCGCGAAACGGGCGAGGCGCCGGCTCATGCGCGAGCGCCCTTGGTTGCGGCTTTCGTCTTGTTCGGGATCATGGAAGGTCCGGTCTCTGGTTCGGCGCGGCCTTCTGCCGCGCGGAACGGTGTCGGGAAACGCGCCTCAGTTCTGCTGCGGATCCAGAAGCCGGTGCATGTGCACGATGAAATAGCGCATATGCGCATTGTCCACGGTCTGCTGTGCCTTCGACTTCCAGGCGGCAAGTGCGGAGGCATAATCAGGGAAGATTCCGACGATATCGAGAGCGTTGAGATCACGGAACTGCATATCTGCCAGCGTCGTCAGTTCGCCGCCGAAGACCAGATGCAGGAGCTGTTTCGGTTCTTTGCTGTCGGTCATGTTTTCTCTCTTTTTATGATGCCGATTTCGGCAATGGGTTTGCGGTATTCCGCATCAAAGGTCAATGGCCGGCAAGATGCCTGGAGGCCTCGACAAGCCCGGAAAGCCTGGACAATCCGGCCGCAGCCAGCGTCTCGTGGCTGACGGCCGGCCGGTTGTAGGACAGCGCCGCGCCGTCGAGCGTGACAAGCGCTCCGCCGGCCTGTTCAAGGATGAGGTCGGCGGCCGCCAGATCCCAGTCGTGCGCATTGCGCTTCACCAATGTCGCATCGATGCGCCCGTCCGCCACCATGGCGAGGCGGTAGGCGAGCGAGGGCACATGCGAGATGCGCTGCACGCCGCCGATCATGTGGCGGTCGATGCCGTGCGCCATGTCCTCCGGCGCGGCGATGCGTGTCGGGCGGGCCGCATCCGGATCGGTCGCGTGGATCGGCGCGCCGTTCTTCAGCGCAGCGCCGCCGGCGGCCGCGGTAAAAAGCTCGTCGAGCGCCGGCGCGAAGAGCACGCCGGCGACGGGGCGGCCCCGATGCACGACGGCGGCGCTGACACACCAGACGTCCTTGCCGGCAATGAAGGCGCGTGTGCCGTCGATCGGGTCGATGACGAAGACGGTCTCGCGGTTGAGCCTGCCGGCATCGTCATCGGTCTCCTCCGAGAGCCAGCCGTAGTTCGGCCGGGCGGAGAGCAATTCCGTCTTGAGGATATCGTTGGCCGCAAAGTCGGCCGCGCTGACCGGCGAACGGCCACCGTTCTTCCACCAGACCTCCGGTCCCTTGCGGAAAAAATCGAGCGCCCTGGCCCCTGCAAGCCGCGCGGCACCGACCAGGAGATCAAGGTCGGCGGTCCAGGCGGTGGCGGGGCTCGGCATGGTCTCACGTCCCGGCAAGCGTCATGCCTTCGATGGCAAGCGTCGGCGCGGCGACGCCGAAGGAGCGGTCGATGTCGCTTGCCGGCGTGATGCGCAGGAACATGTCGACGAGGTTGGAGGCGATCGTCACCTCCGATACCGCGAAGGTGAGTTCGCCATTCTCGATCCAGTAGCCGGAGGCCCCGCGCGAGTATTCGCCCGTCACCATGTTGACGCCCTGGCCGATCAGCTCGGTGACGTAAAAGCCGGTGCCGACGGAGCGGATCAGGTCCTCCGGCGAGATGTCGCCCGGTTCGAGCGCAAGGTTCGTCGAGGCGGGGTTGACCGCCGTGCCGCCGCGCACGCCGCGACCGTTGGTCTTAAGGCCGAGCTCGTTGGCGGTGGAGGTGGACAGGAACCAGTGCCGGAGCACGCCGTCCTCGATCATCGCGAGCCGCTCGCCACGCACGCCCTCGCCGTCGAAGGGGCGCGAGGACGAACCGCGCACGATCAGCGGATCATCGGTGACGGAAAGGCCCGCCTTCAGCACCTGCTGGCCCATGCGGTCGCGCAGGAAACTCGTCTTGCGGGCGACCGACGCGCCGTTGAGCGCGCCGGCAATGTGGCCGGTTATGCCGCGCGACACGCGCGGATCGTAAACGACGGTGACGTTCTTGGCCGTCGGCACCTGACGCGGATTGAGCCGGCGCACCGCGCGGGCGGCCGCCTCGCGGCCGATCTCCCCGGCGTCGCGCAAGTCGGCGAAATAGAGGCTCGAATCGAAGTCGTAGTCACGCTCCATCTTCGTGCCCTCGCCCGCGATGACGCTGACGGAGCGGCCGAAGCGGCTGGCGCTGTAGGCGCCGGAAAAGCCGTGCGAGGTGGCGAGCACCAGGCCGCCCATGCCGGCGGAGGCCCCGCCGCCACCGGAATTGGTGATGCCGGGGACCGCGAGCGCGGCGGCCTCCGCGGCAAGCGCGGCCTCGGTCAGCTGCTCGGCAGAAACCTCGGTCGGATCGAAGAGCTCGAGATCTGGCCAGTCCTTCGCAAGATCGGCCTTGTCGGCGAGCGTCGCATAGGGGTCTTCCGGCGAGGCCTTGGCCATGGCGACGGCCCGCTCGGCGAGCACCTTCAGGTCGAAGCCGGGATTGGCCGAGACGCTGGCGACGCGCCGGCCGACGAAGACGCGCAGCGAGAAATCATCGCTCTCGGAGGCTTCGGTGCCCTCGACCTTGCCGAGCCGTACACTGACGGAGGAGGAGCGGCCCCGGACGACGACGGCATCGGCCGCATCCGCCCCCGCTTGAATGGCGCGGTCGATGAGTTCACCGGCACGCGCGAGAAGGCTTGCGGAATCGATCGTCTCTGACATGACTTGGCCTTTCTTTGCTGCCCCATTTATTGTGCAGTCGCACGGGCATCAAGGGAGGCCGCTCCTTTTTTGCCGCGTTGCCGGCGCTCCTTCAGAAGAAAGCCCTCCGCATGCCCTATACCCACAGCCCGTACAACGAGGTTCTGCTGATGCTCGGAGGGGCGCTGCTGGCCGCGCCGATCTTCAAGCGGCTCGGTCTCGGCACCATTCTCGGCTATCTCGCCGCCGGCGTGGTGATCGGCCCGATCCTGCACCAGATCCGCGACGGCGAGGAATTGCTGGGGGTCGCCGAACTCGGCGTCGTCTTCCTGCTCTTTCTGATCGGGCTGGAACTGAAACCCTCGCGGCTCTGGGCGATGCGGCACGACATCTTCGGACTCGGCATGGCGCAGGTCGTGCTCACGGGCCTGGCGCTCGCCAGCCTGACCCTCGCCTTCGGCCTCGAGCGATGGGACGGGGCGCTGATCATCGGCTTCGGCCTCGCGCTCTCCTCCACGGCCTTTGCCATGCAGATCCTCGACGAGCGGGGCGACACCAACACGCGCTACGGCCAGCGGGCCTTTTCCATGCTGCTCCTGCAGGATCTCGCCATCGTGCCGTTGCTGGCGCTGATCCCGCTGCTGGCCGAACAGGCGCCGGAAGACACGACGACGGCCTTCCAGGACTTCCTCATCGCCATCGGCGCCATCGCGGCGCTGTTTGCCGCCGGCCGCTATCTGCTCAACCCGCTGTTCCAGGTGATCGCCCGCACCGGCGCGCGCGAGGCGATGATCGCCGCCGCGCTCTTCGTCGTGCTGGCCGCCGCCATGCTCCTTCAGATGGCCGGGCTCTCCATGGCCATGGGCGCCTTCCTCGCTGGCGTTCTGCTTGCCGATTCCTCCTATCGCCATGAACTGCAGGCGGATGTGGAGCCGTTCCGCGGTATCCTGCTCGGCCTGTTCTTCATGGCGGTCGGCCTGTCGCTGCAACTGGACGTGATCTTTTCCAGCTGGCTGACGGTCCTTGTCGCCACGCCCATCGTGATGCTGGTGAAGAGCCTCGTCATCTACGGCCTCTGCCGCCTCACCGGATCCCCGCACAATGACGCGGTGCGCATCGCGCTCGTGCTGCCGCAGGGCGGCGAATTCGGCTTCGTGCTGTTCACCGCGGCTGCCGCCGCCGGCATCTTTTCCGGCGGCCTCGCCTCGCTGCTCGTCGCCATCGTCACCATCTCGATGGCGCTGACGCCGATCGCCGCGGCGCTTTCGCGCTTCCTGCTCGTCGAGGACATCGAGGAAGAGATGGAGGAGGATTTCGAGGGGGCGGGCGCAGACGTCTTGATGATCGGCTTTTCGCGTTTCGGCCAGATCGCCGCGCAGATCCTTCTTGCCGGCGGACGCGAGGTCACCGTCATCGACCATTCGACCGACCGCGTGCGCCAGGCGGCAAGCTTTGGCTTCCGCATCTATTTCGGCGACGGCACGCGCAAGGACGTGCTGCGCGCCGCCGGCATCGAGCGCGCCAAGATCGTCGCCATCTGCACCCAGGGCAAGGCGACGACGGACCGCATCGTCGATCTCGTGCAATCGGAATATCCCAACGCCACGCTCTTCGTGCGCTCCTACGACCGCGTGCACACGCTGTCGCTGCGCGGGCGCGGCGTGCAGCACGACGTGCGCGAAACCTTCGAATCCGCCCTCGTCTTCGGGCGGGAAACGCTGGAGGAGCTTGGCGTGGAGCCGGATGACGCCCAGGCGATCGGCGACGACATCCGCCGCCGCGACATCGCCCGGCTGGAACTGCAAGCCGCCGAAGGCCTCACCGCCGGCCGGCACATGCTGCACACGAAGCCGGTGAAGCCGGAGCCGCTGGTCAAGCCGAAGAAACTGGCACTGAGCGATGTGGACGAAGAGGAAAGCGCGTGAGGGCGGGCCATTCACCCGGGAATCCTCCCTCCGCCCGGCAGGACAACGAGAGGTATGCCCACCGCAGACGACGATCTCAAACCGCCGACAACTTCTCGTCCAACGCCCGCTTCAGCTCGTCACGGATGCCGGCGGAGGCGGCCAGCACTTCCTCGGCCTTGACGAAATCGAGCACGCGGAAGCGGCCGACATCGGGACGGAGAAAGATGTCCGGTGCGCCCTTTTCCAGTTTCAGCGTCACGATGGAGCGCATGGTGAGCTGGGTGGCACCGTAGAGGCTGTCGATGCTGTTGGGCACGTCGGCCGTGCCGGCAGGCGGGTGGCCGATGACATCGACTCCGATAGTGATGTCGGCCTTGCCGAGCAGGTGATCGAAGGGCACGGGGTTCCACAGGCCACCGTCGATCATCACCCGGCCGCTTATCACCACCGGGCGGAAGACAGCGGGCAGCGCAGCGGAGGCGGCGATGGCCGGAAAGAGCGGACCGCTGTCGCAGACGCATTCGCACTGGGCGTAATAATCCGCCGTGACGACCTTCAGCGGGATCGACAGGTCCTCGAAGGTCTCCGGCAGGGTCTCCGGCAGGAAGGCCTTGAGGATGCGCTCCAGATTGAACTGGCCGACGCGGAAGCCGCCGGCGACCACATCGGAAAACCGGGTGGGCCGGAGGCTCCAGAGGCGGTTCATGATGCGGCTCGGATGGCCGATGGCGGCGAGCGTGTGCTCGCGGATCTCCCGGCCCGTCATGCCGGCCGCCATGGCCGCCCCCATGACGGCGCCGATCGAGGCGCCCGATATCAGCACCGGCCGGATGCCGAGTTCGTCCAGCACCTCGATGACATGGATATGGGCGAGCCCGCGCGCGCCGCCCCCGCCCAGCGCGACGGCGACGGTCGGGCCGTGCGCTTGTGGCTGGCTTGCGGAAACGAGGGCATCGGTCATGGCTCAGGTCTCCGGTTCGTTGCGGCAGCGCCGGCGAAAGGATCAGCCGGGGCGATAGCGGTAGAAATGCATGCGCGTCTCACCGAAGGTGCGGACCTCCAGGAGTTCGTAACAATCGACGACGGCAGGCTGAATATCGGCGCGCTCCTCGAGGATCGCAAGGGCGCCCTCCACCAGCCAGCCGCCACGGGCGGCCGCATCCAGCGCCCGCTCGCCAAGGCCTTTTGCATAGGGCGGATCGGCGAAGAGCAGGTGGAACGGTTCCATCGTGCCGACGCCGCCGAGCGACGTCGCATCGCGCCGGAAGATCTTCGCACGGCCGATCACGCCGAGCGCCTCGATGTTGGAATGCAGAAGCCCCCTGCCCTCGACGCCCTGCTCGACGAAAAGCGCCGCACGCGCACCGCGTGACAGCGCCTCGAGGCCGACGGCGCCGGTGCCTGCGAAGAGATCGAGCACGCGCGTGCCGTCGAGCGCCTCGGGATAGGCGTGCGAGAGGATATTGAACAGGCTTTCGCGCATGCGGTCCGTCGTCGGGCGGATGTCGTCCGATTTCGGCGTCGCAAGCGAACGGCCGCGGAATTCACCGCCGACGATGCGCACGGTCGCTTACTTCCCCTTGCCGCGCGGACGGCTGCCGCCTGCCGGACGGCCACCACCAGGCTTGCCGCCCGAGGGGCGCCCGCCCGGTTTGCCGCCGAAGGACTTGCCGCCGGGCTTTCCGCCAAACGGCTTGCCGCCATCGCGGCGCGGCGGGCGATCCGAGAAGGACCGCTCACCCTCTGCACGGGGCTTGCGGTCGCCGAACGAACGCTCCCCCTCCGCACGGGGTTTGCGATCACCACGGGCCGGGCGATCCCCAAAAGAGCGCTCACCCTCAGCGCGGGGCTTGCGATCGCCGCGAGCCGGACGGTCCCCGAAGGAGCGTTCGCCTTCCGCGCGCGGACGACGATCGCCACGCGGCGGGCGGTCACCGAAATCGCGGCCGGGACGGGCATCGCCGGCGCCGGAGCGCGGGCGGCCGAAACCACCACGGCCACCGTCACCACGATCGCCTGCTTCCGGCTCGCTGGCGCGGATCCATTCGCCGTCCTCGTCGCGCGTCTTCAGGATGCGCGGCTTTTCCGCCCGGTCGTCGCCGGGACGGCCACGGGCCGGCCCCTTGCGATCGGGATCGAACTTCTTCGCCGAGCGCGTCAGCGCACCCTCGGCGGTGCGGCCATAGCGTTTGGTCTTCGGCGCGCCTTCGGGACGTTCGCGCGGCTCGCGCTTCACGCTCTCGGCGGCTTCCGCCTTCTTTTCGGCAACGGGACGGGCACCGGGCGCCATCCAGACATTCGACTTGCGCGCACGAACCGCCGGTTCGCGCTTCGGCTTGCTGTCGAAACGGTCCTCGTCTCGGTCGCGGTCTCTGCCACGGCCACCGTCACGCGGCTTGTCGCCGAAACGGTCGTCACGGCGGGTATCGAGCCGGGCACGGGCCTGCTCGCGACGGTCTTCCGGCTTCTCGCGCCGGCCGGCCGGCTTGTCGCCCCAGGCCGGAGCCTCGCTCCGGCTCTTCGGTGCCGGCTTCTCCTCGGCATCGACAGAGGCATGATCGAACAGCGGCGCGTCGAAATTCGCCTTGGATTCCTCGATAAGGCGCGGGCCGAGCTGGTCGCGCAGCGTGCGGCCGCGGATTTCCTGGGCATGGCCTTCCGGCAGTTCGCCGAGCTGGAACGGGCCGTAGGAGATGCGGATCAGGCGGTTCACGTCGAGGCCGAGCGCACCGAGCACGTTCTTGACTTCGCGGTTCTTGCCCTCGCGAAGGCCCAGCGTCAGCCAGACATTGGTGCCCTGCGTCTTGTCCAGCGTCGCATCGATCGCGCCATAGAGCACGCCGTCGACGGCAATGCCTTCCTTCAGCTTGTCGAGATCGGCCTGCTCGATCTTGCCATGGGCGCGCACGCGGTAACGGCGCAGCCAGCCGGTGGTCGGCAGCTCCAGCATACGGGCGAGGCCGCCGTCATTGGTCAACAGCAGAAGGCCTTCGGTGTTGATGTCGAGACGGCCGACGGACATGACACGCGGCAGGTCCTCGGGAAGGTTCTCGAAGACCGTGGGACGGCCCTCGGGATCGGCATTCGTCGTCACCAGGCCGGCGGGCTTATGGTAGAGCCAGAGGCGTGTGCGCTCGATGCCGCGGATCGGCACGCCGTCCACCTCGATATGGTCGGCAAGCGTGGCGTTGAGCACGGGCGTATCCAGCACCGTGCCGTTCACGCGGACACGGCCCTCCATGATCATGCGCTCGACATCGCGGCGCGAGGCGACGCCTGCGCGCGCCAGCAGCTTGGAGATGCGCTCGGGCGCCAGCTCGGCACTGGCGGATGCGGCCGGCGCGGGTTTGGCGGCCCGGGCGGGCTTGCCATCGCGCGGTGCGGGCTTGCCCGCGAACGGCTTCTTGGCGCCCGACGGCTTTCCGGCGGAAAACGGTTTCTTGTCCGCAGCGGCCGATGCGGCGCCACGCGGCTTGTGATCGCGGCCCGCGGGCTTGGTGCCCGGCCGTTTTGACTTGTCTTTGGATGTCATTTGTGTTGCCTGCGTTTTGCCGTGTCCTATCAGGTCAGGCGTCCGGGGTTAAGAGGAATTCGTGCCGTCGATGACAAATCGCTTCATGGGGATCGCGCTCGAGGAAGCCCGGGCAGCCGGCGCGCGCGGTGAAGTGCCTGTCGGGGCGGTGCTGGTCATGGACGGCACGGTCATTGCCAGCGCCGGCAACCGCACCCGGGCGGAGAATGACGTGACCGCGCATGCCGAGGTCGCCGTCATCCGCGAGGCCGCCGGAAAACTCGGGCAGGAACGCCTCACCGGCGCCGATCTCTACGTGACGCTGGAGCCCTGCACGCTCTGCGCCGCCGCCATCTCGTTTGCCCGCATCCGCCGCCTCTACTACGGCGCGGAGGACCCGAAGGGCGGCGCGGTGGACAATGGCGTGCGTTTCTTCGCCCAGCCGACCTGCCACCACGCGCCGGATGTCTATTCCGGCATCAGCGGTGTGGAGGCGGCGGAGATCCTCAAGGAGTTTTTTGCCGAGCGGCGCTGATCAGCCCGCGGCGAACGTCTTCAGCTTGTCGCCGTCGAGGCGATAGCGGATCCATTCCGTTTGCGGCTCGGCGCCGAGCGCATCATAGACGCGGATGGCCGGCGTATTCCAGTCGAGCACGCTCCATTCGAAGCGCCCGCAGCCCTCTTCCACCGCGATGCGTGCGAGATGACGCAGCAGCATCTTGCCGACGCCCGTGCCGCGATGGGCGGGCGTGACATAGAGATCCTCGAGATAGAGGCCGTTCTTCGCCTGCCAGGTGGAATAGGTCTTGAAGAAGATGGCGGAACCGGCGGGCTCGCCCGCTGCCGTCTCGCAGATCACTGCGCGCGTGACGGACCCTTCGCCGAACAGCGAGGACCTGATGGTCTCTTCCGTCGCCTCGACAGCGTCGAGGGCCTTTTCGTAATCGGCGAGTTCGCGGATGAACCGCAGGATGGTCGCGGCGTCGCTGGCCGACGCCGGACGAATGCCATAGCCCGTCATGGCTTAGAACGGCCACCAGGAAGAACCGCTCTGCTTGGCCGCCTTGGCTTCCTTCTTGCGGCGACGTTCCTTCGTCTTCTCCGGCTCGCCAAGATCGGCCTGAGCCTCTTCGGGAAGGCGGCGATAATCCAGCGGCGGATCGCTCAGGTAACGACGCTTGTCGCCATAGGCGCCCATCTGCAGGCGACGCGCGTCGCGATAGGCCGCCGTCTGTTCCGATGCGGACAGCTTGCGGTTCGTCGCGTTCTGTCCGGCAAGCGGCGAGCGGAAGGTCGTGCTGTTGCTGTTTTCATCCGCCTCGGCGCGCAAGCGCGCGCGCATATCCTCAGGGCTTTCCAGCCACTCGGGATTGTCCTTGCTGGCAACGGACTGCTGCGGCGTCGTCAGCGCGACCTCATCCTTCGGCACGACGAGGCCACCACGCGGCTGGTAGCGGATTTTTTTCGCTTCCTCGTTGTTGGGACGAATCATGATGGCGTTGCCCACGTCGTCCACCAACTGCTCACCGGCAGTCTTGCCGGTGCCGTAGGTCGGTCCCATGCAGCCGGTCAGAACGAAGCTTGCGCCCAAGAGACCGATCAGGCCGGTACGCACCCGAATATTTCGCGTCATTCCCATGAATACCCTTCCAGCAGGGCCGGCGCCCCAAGGCCCGGGCACGGCCGCCGTCCCATGGCGGAAAAATCCGGCCAATTTCAGGCAGCTTTACCGGATGAAAACCGTAAGTGCAATTCATCCGGGGATATCGACGGCCGGAAAGCGCCGGCCGTCAACAGAGCTTCATTCTTTACGCAGCGCGGCGAAAGCCGATTTCACGCAGCGCGGCCGCATCGCGGGCCGAGACGTCCGGGTACTCGGCATCGGACCCGACATCCGTCGTGATGCGCCAGGAGCGGGCGCATTTCTGACCATCCGCGAGCTTCGGCTCGACCGCGACCTTGGCGACATCCGCCAGGCGGAACGCGTCGGCCGGGCCCTCGCCGGCAACCACGGTGATCGCCGAGGTGATGCAGATCTCCGCGAAATCCTGGCCTTCCAGCGCGGCAAGCAGCTCCGGATCGGCGATGGAGACGACCGGGGCGGCCTCCAGCGAGGCGCCGATGCGCTTTTCGCGACGTTCGATTTCCAGCGCGCCGGTGACGACCGAACGCACGGCGCGGATCTTCTCCCACTTGGCTTCGAGCGCGTCGTCGCGCCATTCGGCCGGAACGACCGGGAACTGTTCGAGATGCACCGAGACGGCATCGGGCTTGCGCGACAGCCAGGCCTCTTCCATCGTGAAGGGCAGCATGGGGGCGAGCCAGGTGACGAGGCATTCGAACAGCTTGCGGATGACGCAGAGGCTGGCCCGACGCTTCAGCGAGGACGGCGCGTCGCAGTAGAGCGCGTCCTTGCGCACGTCGAAGTAGAAGGCCGAGAGCTCGACATTCGAGAAATCGATGAGCGCGCGGGCGATCTTCTTGAAGTCGAAGGCATCGTAGCCTTCGCGCACCAGCGCATCGAGTTCCGACAGCCGGTGCAGCATCAGCTTTTCCAGCTCCGGCATATCGGCATAGGCGATCTCCTCGCCCGTATCGTGCGCCAGCGTGCCCAGCATCCAGCGCACCGTGTTGCGCAGCTTGCGGTAGGCGTCGATGTTGGTCTGGATGATCGTCTTGCCGAGGCGCTGGTCTTCCCAGTAGTCGGTCGTCATCACCCAGAGGCGCAGGATGTCGGCGCCCGATTCCTTCATCACGTCCTGCGGCGAGACGACGTTGCCCTTCGACTTCGACATCTTCTCGCCCTTCTCGTCCATGGTGAAGCCATGGGTGACGACGGCGTTGTAGGGCGCGCGGCCGCGCGTCGCGCAGCTTTCGAGCAGCGAGGAATGGAACCAGCCGCGATGCTGGTCAGAGCCTTCCAGATAGACGTCGGCTGGCCATTTCAGGTCCGGGCGGTCTTCAAGCGTGAAGGTATGCGTCGAGCCCGAGTCGAACCAGACATCAAGGATGTCCATGACCTGCGTCCACTTGGCCGGGTCATGGTCGTTGCCGAGGAACCGCTCCTTGGCGCCTTCGGCAAACCAGGCGTCGGCGCCCTCTCCTTCGAAGGCGTCGAGGATGCGGGCGTTGACGGCGTCATCGACCAGCACCTCGCCGTTCTCGTCGGCGAAGATGGCGATCGGCACGCCCCAGGCACGCTGGCGCGACAGAACCCAGTCCGGGCGGCCCTCGATCATGGCGCGCAGGCGGTTCTGGCCGCTGGCGGGCACGAAGCGGGTGTCGTCGATCGCCGAAAGCGAGCGCGAGCGCAGCGTGGTGCCGTCGCCGAGCTCCTTGTCCATGTAGACGAACCACTGCGGCGTGTTGCGGAAGATGACCGGCTTCTTGGAGCGCCAGGAATGCGGATAGGAGTGCTTGATACGGCCGCGGGCGAACAGGCAGTTCGCGGCGATCAGCGCCTTTATGACGCGCTCGTTGGCATCGCCCTTCTTGCCGTTGTCGTCCATGACGCGCGCGCCGTCGAAACCGGGAGCGTCGGCGGTGTAGAAGCCGGCGTCGTCGACCGGGAACGGGATTTTGGACGAGATACCGCGCGCTTCCAGCTGGCGGGCATTGGCCGTCCAGGCGTCAAAGTCCTCGCGGCCATGGCTCGGCGCGGTGTGCACGAAGCCGGTGCCGGCGTCGTCGGTGACGTGGTCACCATCCAGCAGCGGGACCTTGAAGTCGTAGCCGAGAGCAGCCAGCGGATGGGCGCAGACGACCGCCGCCAGTTCTTCCGGCGCGATATCGCGGAGGAACCTGAAGGTGAGCTTTGCCTTGGCGGCCGATTCATCGGCAAGACGGGTGGCGAAAACCAGCTTCTCGCCGGGCTGCGGGCCGAAATCGTTCTGCGCGCTCTCGACCTCGTAGAGGCCATAGGGATAGCGCGACGAGAAGGCGATGCCGCGGTTGCCGGGGATCGTCCAGGGCGTGGTCGTCCAGATGACGATGGAATTGCCAAGCAGATCGGCCGGACCTTCGGTCACCGGGAACTTCACCCAGATCGCATCGCTCTCGACATCCGCATATTCGACTTCGGCTTCGGCCAGCGCGGTGCGCTCGACCACCGACCACATGACGGGCTTGGAGCCGCGGTAGAGCTGGCCGGACTTGGCAATCTTCAGGAGTTCGCCAGCGATGCGCGATTCCGCGTGGAAGGCCATCGTCGTATAGGGATTGTCGAAGTCGCCCTCGATGCCGAGGCGCTTGAACTCGTCGGCCTGGATCTTGATCCAGCCGCTGGCGAAGTCGCGGCATTCGCGGCGGAATTCGTTGACCGGAACCTCGTCCTTGTTCTTGCCCTTCTCGCGGTACTTCTCCTCGATCTTCCACTCGATCGGAAGGCCGTGGCAGTCCCAGCCGGGCACGTAGTTGGCGTCGTAGCCGCGCATCTGGAACGAGCGGTTGATGACGTCCTTGAGGATCTTGTTCAGCGCGTGGCCGATGTGGATGTTGCCGTTGGCATAGGGCGGGCCGTCGTGCAGCACGAATTTTTCGCGGCCGGCGGCCGAAGCGCGCAGCTTCTTGTAGAGGCCCATCGTCTGCCAGCGGGCCACCGTTTCCGGCTCCTTCTGCGGCAGGCCGGCGCGCATCGGAAAGTCCGTCTGCGGCAGGTAGAGGGTGGACGAATAATCGACTTTTTCGGGCGTATCGGTCATGGATATGGCTATCGTCTTTTTACGCGCGCGTTTGCGCATGCGGGGATATTGTCAGGTTCTGACGGCGGGGGCGTTCAGGAAACGCCCGAAATCCCGGACCTTCCGGCCTCGCTCAGAGCGCGCGGAAGGCCGGGCCACTAATTCGCAGATCGATGGTCAGCCGGTTGAGCATCATGCGCGCGGTCTTACGGCGTTTTCGGTCGTTTGAAAAGACGGGTGGCTTATATTTGGGTCCCCCGCCGCCCCGCCGGAGGAACGGCCCCTCATCCGGCCTGCCGGCCACCTTCTCCCCGCAAGCGGGGCGAAGGGGATATGTCGTACCGTTTTCCCCAACCAATACCAGTTTGTTGGGCAAGTCCCCTCTCCCCGCTTGCGGGGAGAGGGTTAGGGTGAGGGGCAAAGTTTGCGCTCAGAAACAGAGCCGCTGGTCGACGACCCCGAGCGGCGTGACGCCCGACAACAGCGCCCGCGCCTCCTCCTCGTCGCGCTTCATCTGCACGACCAGCGCATCGAGGCCATCGAACTTCAGTTCGTCGCGCAGATGACCGAAGAAGGAGACGGCAGAGACTTCGCCGTAGAGATCGCCGGAGAAATCGAAGAGGAAGGTTTCGAGCAGCGGAACGCCGTTCGAGGTGACCGTCGGGCGGCGGCCGTAGCTGGCGACGCCGTCGTGGAGGCTGCCGTCGGGGCGGCGGAAGCGCACGGCGTAGATGCCGTTGCGCAGCTCCACTTCCGGCGGAAGCTGCATGTTGGCGGTCGGATAGCCGAGCGTGCGGCCGAGCTTCTTGCCGTCGATGACCTCGGCCTCCACCGTATAGCGATAGCCGAGCTGGCCGGCGGCCTCGGTGACGGCGCCTTCGCCAAGCAGTGCGCGGATGAAACTGGAGGAGATGACCGAGGCGTTTTCGTCGCGAAAAGCATCGACCAGTGTGACGCCGAACCCGTTGCCCTCGCCGGCGTTCATCAGGAAGGCCGGACCACCCTCCCTGCCCTTGCCGAAGTGGAAGTCGAAGCCGGTGACGACTTCGGAGGCGTGCAGCCAGTCCAGCAGCACGGCGTTGATGAAGTCGTTCGCCGACATTTCGGAGAAGCTGCGATCGAACGGATATTCGATGACGGCGGAAAAGCCCATGCCTTCAAGGATGCGGGCCTTCAACGGCGCAGGCGTCAGCCGGAAGACCGGGCGCTCCGGGCGGAAGACCGTGCGCGGATGCGGCTCGAAGGTCAGCACCAGCGCGGGGATACCGCGGTCTTTCGCAATGTCGAGCGCGCGTTGCAGCACGGCCTGGTGGCCGCGGTGCACGCCGTCGAAATTGCCGATGGCGATGACGCCGCCGCGCAGATGCTCCGGCAGCGGCTCCTTCGTCTCGTTCCTGTGAAAAACCGTCATGACGACCGTCTCCGTCACTGCAGCCGGGGCATCCACCATTTCGGGTGAGTGCCCTCCTCCTTCAGGAAGGCCGAAAGCTTCGCCTCGTCGGTGCGGCCGGCCTCGACATAATGCTGCGCGTGGATGCCGCCCGAAATATAGAGCACATCGAGCCCGAAGGCTTCCGCGCCGCGCACGTCCGTCGGCATGCCGTCGCCGATGGCGATCACCCGTGAGAGATCGAAATCGCCATGCACGTCGCGCGCCTCGGCAATCGATTTCTCGTAGATCGGCCGATGCGGCTTGCCGGCGATCTGGCTCGTGCCGCCCAGCTCCTCGAAGAGCTTGGCGATCGCACCGGCACAGGGGATGAGCCGGTGGCCGCGCTCGACGACGAGATCGGGATTGGCGCAGATGAAGGGCAGCTTCCGCGCCGCAAGCGCCGTCAGCTCGGCGCGGTAATCCTCGACGGTCTCCGTCTCGTCGCTGCGCAAGCCTGCGCAAACCACGATGCCCGCTTCGTCCAGCCCGACCGGTTCGACATCGAGGCCGTCGAGCAGAGGCAGGTCCTTTTCGGCACCGATGAAATAGATCTTCTTCGGCCCTTCCGCGATCAGCGCACGGGTGACGTCGCCCGAGGTGACGATGCGGTCATAGGCGTCGTCGGTGACGCCGAGGCCGCGGATTTGCACCTTTACACCGGGATGCGGGCGCGGCGAGTTGGTGATCAGCACGACGGCAAGGCCAGCGGCGCGGGCCGCAGCAAGGGCTTCCGATGCATAGGAGAAGGCTTCGACGCCATTGTGCAGGACACCCCAGACGTCGCAGAGGGCCACGTCGTAATGCTGCGTGATGTCGCTGAAGGATTGGATGCGTTGAGCCATCAGGGGATTCCCGTATCAAGGTCGAGCCCGGCTGACATCGCAAAGCGGGGGCAAGAAAACAAGCCTCTCCACACAATTTTGCCCCATCCACCGGCAAACTGCCGAAAATTCATCGCGGCGTCTTGATGGCGTGCGATGGCGCTCCCATCTGGCGGCTGGGTAACCATTCCGGGCGAAATATTTTGGAGGCGCCGTTCTTGACTCCAACCGCCCCGCCGCCTATCTCGGCATCGCTAGCACTCATGAAAGACGAGTGCTAACATCAATCCACCGGATCCATCTCGCGATCCGCAATGTCATTTGATCGAGGGATAAGACAATGGCAAGCACCACCTTCCGCCCGCTTCACGACCGCGTCGTCGTTCGTCGCGTCGAGTCCGAAGCCAAGACCAAGGGCGGCATCATCATTCCGGACACCGCCAAGGAAAAGCCGCAGGAAGGCGAAGTCGTCGCCGTCGGCTCCGGCGCCCGTGATGACTCCGGCAAGGTCGTCGCACTCGACGTCAAGGCTGGCGACCGCGTTCTGTTCGGCAAGTGGTCGGGCACCGAAGTCAAGCTCGACGGCGAAGACCTTCTGATCATGAAGGAAGCCGACATCATGGGCATCATCGGCTGATCTGCCGGTAATCCCTTTCCAATTCAGCTGACACCTCTTCAGGAGTTCTCACAATGGCAGCCAAAGAAGTCAAATTCGGCCGCACCGCGCGCGAAAAGATGCTGCGTGGCGTCGACGTCCTCGCAGACGCAGTGAAGGTAACGCTCGGCCCGAAGGGTCGCAACGTCGTTATCGACAAGTCCTTCGGCGCACCGCGCATCACCAAGGACGGCGTTTCCGTCGCCAAGGAAATCGAACTGGAAGACAAGTTCGAGAACATGGGCGCCCAGCTCGTCCGTGAAGTTGCTTCCAAGACCAACGACATCGCCGGCGACGGCACGACGACCGCAACCGTTCTTGCCCAGGCTATCGTTCGCGAAGGCCACAAGGCCGTTGCCGCCGGCATGAACCCGATGGACCTGAAGCGCGGCATCGATCTCGCCGTCGCCGAAGTCGTCAAGGATCTCCAGGCCAAGGCCAAGAAGATCAACACCTCGGAAGAAGTCGCCCAGGTCGGCACGATCTCCGCAAACGGCGACAAGCAGGTCGGTCTCGACATTGCCGAAGCCATGCAGAAGGTCGGCAACGAAGGCGTCATCACGGTTGAAGAAGCCAAGACCGCCGAAACCGAACTCGAAGTCGTCGAAGGCATGCAGTTCGACCGCGGCTACCTGTCGCCCTACTTCGTGACCAACCCGGAAAAGATGGTCGCCGACCTCGAAGACGCTTTCATTCTCCTGCACGAGAAGAAGCTCTCGAACCTCCAGGCGATGCTCCCGGTTCTCGAAGCCGTCGTCCAGACCGGCAAGCCGCTGGTTATCATCGCTGAAGACGTCGAAGGCGAAGCCCTTGCTACGCTCGTCGTCAACAAGCTGCGTGGCGGCCTCAAGATCGCTGCCGTCAAGGCTCCGGGCTTCGGCGACCGCCGCAAGGCCATGCTGGAAGACATCGCCATCCTGACGGGCGGCACGGTCATCTCCGAAGACCTCGGCATCAAGCTCGAAAACGTAACGCTCGACATGCTCGGCCGTTCGAAGAAGGTTTCGATCTCCAAGGAAAACACGACGATCGTCGACGGTGCCGGCCAGAAGGCTGAAATCGAAGGCCGCGTCGCGCAGATCAAGGCCCAGATCGAAGAAACCACCTCCGACTACGACCGCGAGAAGCTGCAGGAACGTCTTGCCAAGCTCGCTGGCGGCGTTGCCGTCATCCGCGTCGGCGGCTCGACGGAAGTCGAAGTGAAGGAAAAGAAGGACCGCATCGACGACGCCCTCAACGCGACGCGCGCTGCCGTTCAGGAAGGCATCGTACCGGGCGGCGGCGTTGCCCTGCTCCGTTCTTCCACGAAGATCTCCGCCAAGGGCGAAAACGATGACCAGGAAGCTGGCATCAACATCGTTCGCAAGGCGCTCCAGGCCCTGGTTCGCCAGATCGCCGAGAACGCTGGTGACGAAGCTTCGATCGTCGTCGGCAAGATCCTCGACAAGAACGAAGACAACTACGGCTACAATGCCCAGACCGGCGAATACGGCGACCTGATCTCGCTCGGCATCGTCGATCCGGTCAAGGTTGTCCGCACGGCTCTGCAGAACGCCGCTTCGGTTGCCTCGCTGCTGATCACGACGGAAGCCATGATCGCCGAACTGCCGAAGAAGGATGCACCGGGCGGTATGCCTGGCGGCATGGGCGGCATGGGCGGTATGGACATGATGTGATAGGCGAAAGCCTATTACAGCGTGACCATCAAGCTTCGCCCATGCATTAAAGTTGGTTCAGCGCGTCAAGCGCGCTGAACTGGCAGCATGGACATGATGTAAGACCTTCGGGTCCTGCATCTGAGCCATCCGGTTCAGTTCGGAAAGGGCGGTCTTCGGGCCGCCCTTTTTGCTTTTGGGGCGGCAGAGGAGCTGCATCGTTACCGTGAAAAGAATTTTTCCATTTGTACAATAATTATCAAAAAGTCGTTGATGGTATCAAAAAACCAACTATAAAGACGCACCAAGTGAACTTTAAAGATTCACCGGGGTTCAGGCGCTGAAAATCGACGGTATTGCAGTCGATTTGTCGTGCAGCCGGATGTCCCCAAGCATTGGAAAGAAACCGCCGGGGGACCTGCATGAAGGTCAGCGGCGGTCTTCACGCGTACGTCCGATCCGATAGCAAAGACGGAGCCGGGCGCAGTTCTGTACATGAGAAAGTGGTTCGGCGGGCTTCGATGGTTGTCAGCCGGCACTACTTTTTAGCGTGTTTTGCGCCATCAAGGGCGAGACATGTCGGCCAAATTCGAGCAACTGCCTGAGGTCGTAGGTGTTCAAAATAATCAAGACTGATCTCTCGTCGCCCTTTCTGCCGGGCTCGATGGAGTTCGACGAGACGGACAATGAACTGCTCACGCAATATTGCGTGACGGAGCGCTGGACCGGTGATCTTTCCAACGGCCTCTTCACGCTGGGTGACAAGGCGGCGATGGCGCATGGCCTGCCGCAGCGCGCCTGCGGCCTTCTGAACCTCATCCGCTGCTACGAGCCGCTGGATCGCACGCGCGTGCTGGAGCTCTTCGAGCAGGCAGCGGCGTCCTCCTCGTCCTTCTGCTTCTCCACGACCATTCATCTCGACGGCGCGCCGCGCCAGCCGGTGTTCTGCGTCGGGGAATCGACAGGCCTCGAGGAAAAGTACGCCGGCTCCATCATCGGCGTCTTCATCTTCCCCCGCTTCCAGATCGACCTCGCCGGCCGCCGCTTCAAGCGACAGTAAGGCGGCTCAGGCCGCCTCGCTCGCGTCGAGATCCGGACGGATGCGCTCCACCGGAACCGGCCGGCCGAGGAAGTAGCCCTGCGCCTCGTCGCAGCCCTCGTCGAGCAGGATGTCGAGCTGGCTGCGCGTTTCCACGCCTTCCGCCAGAACCGGCACGCGCAGCGTCTGGCCGAGCGCCAGGATGGCGCGGATGATGGCCTTCGCTTCGGGGCTCGCCTCCACCTCGCTCATGAAGCTGCGGTCGAGCTTGATCTTGTCGAAGGGGAAGGCGCGCAGGGTTTCCAGCGAGGAATAGCCCGTGCCGAAATCGTCGATGGCGATGGTGACGCCGAAGGCCTTGATGCGGCGGAGCGTCTGGAGGGCGCGCTCCTTGTCGCCGATAATGGTCGATTCCGTGATTTCCAGCTCCAGCCGGTGCGGGCTGAGGCCGGTGTCCAGCAGCACCCGGTGCACGAGGTCGGCGACGTCGGCATTGCCGAGCTGTACCGGCGACAGGTTGACGGCGATCTTGTGCCCGTTGTTCCAGGTCGCCGCCTCGCGGCAGGCTTCGCGCAGCACCCATTCGCCGATCGGCAGGATGGCCCCCATTCTTCCGCGATCGGGATGAAGTCGCTCGGCGGTATGGTGCCGCGCACGGGATGGTGCCAGCGCAGCAGCACCTCGTAGCCGATCGTATCGCCGGAATTGACCGCCTTCTGCACCTGGTAGTGCAGTTGCAGCTCATTGCGCTCGACCGCCTGCCAGAGATCGTTGGCGATGAGGCGACGGCTGCGGGCGGCCTCGTCCATCGAGACCTCGTAAAAGCAGACCCGCTCGGTCAGCGCGTCCTTGGCGCGGTACATGGCAAGGTCGGCATTGTTGAGGAGAGCTTCGAGATTATCGGCATCCTGCGGATAGATCGCGACGCCGAGGCTCGCACCCGGCTTGATGTCGTAGCCGTCGATGCGGATTTCCTCATGCAGGCAGGCTTCCAGCCGCTGGATGAAGTCGTGGAGTTCGGCGATATCCTCGAAACGCTTGGCGGCGGCAAATTCGTCGCCGCCGAAACGGGCGACGGTTTCATCTGCCTCGAGGCAGGCCTGCATGCGCTTCGACAGCGTCATCAGCACCTCGTCGCCGGCCGCATGGCCACGCGTGTCGTTGATTTCCTTGAACTTGTCGAGGTCGATACCGATCACCGCCACCTTGCTGCCGGACCGGCGCGCCGAATCCAGATCGGCCTCGAGGCGGTTGTTGAAGTTCGCGCGGTTTGGCAGGCCCGTGAGGCTGTCGTGGCGGGCGAGGAAGGAGATCTGCTCCTCCGAGCGCAGCCGTTCGGAAATGTCCTCATAGGTGGCAACCCAGGCGCCATCCGGCAGCGTGCGGTAGCGCAGCTGCACGGAAACGCCATTCGACAGCTTCTCGACAAGAACGCCGCCATCATTGGCCAGAATGGCCGCCCGGCGTCGGGCGTACATGTCGCGCGCCCGCGGCTTCCAGATTGCCGGATCGACGAAGACGTCGGCGACGCCCTGGTCGACGATCTCGCGCAGCGTCATGCCGGGGCGGATACGGCCTTCCGGGAAGCCGAAGAGTTCGCTGTAGCGCTTGTTGGCAAGCAGCAGGCGCTCGTCCTTGTCGAACAGGCAAAGGCCCTGCGACATGTTCTCCAGTGCGAGGTCAAGGTTCTTCGTCACCTCGGCGAGACGGTCGGCATCGGCCTTTTCCTTCGTCACGTCCTTGGTGATCTTGGCATAGCCGACGAGTGCGCCGCCCGTGTCGTAGATCGCGTCCAGCACCACATTTGCCCAGAAGCGCGAGCCGTCCTTGCGATAGCGCCAACCTTCGCTCTCGTACTTGCCCTCTTCCCGTGCGGTGGTCAAAGCCCGCTCCGGCACGCCGGCCGCGCGGTCTTCCTCGCCGTAGAAGCGGGAGAAATGCTGGCCGACGACCTCATGCGCCTTGTAGCCCTTGTTGCGCTCCGCCCCCTCGTTCCAGTTGGCGACGCGGCCTTCCGGGTCGAGCATGTAGATGGCGTAGTCCTTGACGCCCTGCACGAGCATCGCGAACTGGCGCGTGCTCTCGTTGGCGGCAAGCTCGGCCTGCCGGGCGAAAACGGCGGCCGTCAGGCCGGTGAAGAGCAACGATAGGGCCACGGCGGCGATCAGCGGCACCATCAGGCTGGTCGACAGCATCGTGTCGTCGGGCGCCGGCATCAGGCCGGGCTCGATGGTCACGGCCGCCATGGCGGTGAAATGCAGCGAAACGACGCCGAGGGCCATCAGCACGGTGGCAAGCGCGCGGTCGCGCAAGCGCGCCTGCGGGCGCATGCAGAAGACAAGTGCAAGCGCGCCGAAGAGACCCGCACATATGATGGACGCCACGACATAGGCCGTATCCCAATGAATGGTCCCCGGTACCTCCATTGCAGCCATGCCGATATAGTGCATGGAGGTGATGCCTGCACCGAGCAGGAGCCCACCGGCGACAGCCGCGACCGTACCGGCAAAGTAGGCGGCGACGGCAAGGCCGATCGTCGTGACGACGATCGCGATAGCCAGCGAAGCCATCGTGAGCTCCATATCGAAGCCCATGAGCACGCCGGGATCATAAGCCAGCATCGCGATGAAATGGGTCGCCCAGATGCCGAAGCCGCTCGACGCACCGGCAACGCCCAGCCACAGGGTACGCGCGGTCCCCTTGGCCACCCCCGCCCTTTGCATCAGCGTCACGGCAACATAGCAGGACAGGAAGCAGATCAGAGCAGCGAGCAGGACAAGTCTCAAGTCGTGCTCGACGGTAATGCAGGTCAAGATGCGGAGCATAAAGGTCACCGAGGGGAGGCAAGATCGCTCCAATCAGCCGGACAACCCTAAAAAATCAATGAATTGTGGGAGCCGGGCAAAATCCGGCCTCCCTTACGTTAGTTCATACTTAATAAAAATCAAACCGGCACAACTGTTCCAACAGGGAACAAGCATTTCGCTCAACCTGCGCGTACACCGGCCTTCAGAGCGTCAGGGCCTTGAGATCCGTCGCGGGATCCTCCAGGACTGCACGCTCGGGCGTGCGCTCCATCTCGATCAGCTTCTTGCCGACCACATAGGCCTTGGCATCGTTGACCGCATCGACGGCGATCAACCTGCCCGCACGGAAGTACCAGACGGAGACACTGCCCTCGCGCGCACCGGGACGCACAAAGGTGTCGTCGAACCCCATGCAGAAGCCGGCGATCTGCAGCTTGACGTCATACTGGTCGGACCAGAACCACGGTTTCGGCTCGTAAGGCTCCTCGCCACCGGCAATGACCGCGGCAGCGGCCTCGGCCTGGTCAACCGCGTTCTGCACGGATTCGAGCCGAACCCGGCTGCCCTTGAAGGGCAGCACCGCGCAGTCGCCCATGGCGAAGATCGCCGGATCCGAGGTGCGGGCCTGGGCATCGACGACGATGCCGTTCGCGACCTCCAGCCCGGCATCGCGCGCCAGCTGGTCATTCGCGGCAACGCCGATGCCGGCGATCACCACGTCGACGGGCAGGACGAAGCCATCGGAAAGCTCCGCACCGGTGACCCGTCCGTTTTCGCCGAGCAGCCGGACGAGGCCGGTCTTTTCCCGCACATCGACGCCGCGCGCCGTATGGATCGCCTTGAGGATCGTGGCGGTTGCCGGCGAGGCGACGCGGGCGAGGATGCGGTCGGCCATCTCGATGACGGTGACGTGCAGCCCCCTGCCCCGTGCGACCGCCGCCGCTTCAAGGCCGATATAGCCACCGCCGACGACGAGCGCCCGGCGACCCTCCTGCATTTCGAGGCCGAGGCGGTCGGCATCACGGTAGTCGCGCACGGTGAAGACGCCGTCGAGGTCGCCGCCGATCTCGGCCGGCAGGCGGCGTGGCGTCGCGCCGGTGGCGAGCGCCAGCACGCCGTAGTGCAGCGTCGAGCCGTCGCTGAGCGTCACCGTCTTTGCGGCACGGTCGATGGCGGTGATTTCGGTCGAAAGGCGGATCTCGACATTGTTGTCCGGGTACCAGCTCTCCGGCCGGAACATCAGCCGGCCGAGGTCCGCCTCGCCGAGCAGGTATTTCTTGGAGAGCGGCGGGCGCTGATAGGGATGGCTCGCCTCGGCGGCGATGATGCTGATCGGTCGCTCGTCCTTCAGCGCACGCAGTTTAGCAACCAGGGCAAAGGCGGCCTGACCGCCACCCGCAACAACCAGTCTTCCCGTCACGATGTCTTCCGTCCCGTTTTCATTCTGTTTTTGCCTCCGGCAGAGGTAGCCCGGCGCGGCGGATGGCGTCAACGCACCGCCGCGCCGCCCGATTTTTCGTTTGCGTCAGGCTTTTGCCGGAATCTCCAGGCCCTTGATGGCCGCCGGGCGGGCCAGGCAGCGCTCCAGCCAGGCCATCACGGCCGGGAAGCCTGCATAGTCCAGCGCCGCGCGACCGCCATAGAAGACATCAGCGCCGCGGATCCACGGGAAGGTCGTGATGTCGGCGATGGTGTATTCGTCGCCCATGATCCACTGGCGATCCTTCAGGCGGTCTTCGAGGATAGAAAGCAGGCGCTTGGCTTCGTCGCGGTAACGCTCGGCAGGATAAGAATTGTTGGCCACCTTGTCGGCGGCAAACTTGTAGAAATGACCGAACTGGCCGAACATCGGCCCGACGCCACTCATCTGGAACATGACCCAGGCAAGCGTCTCGTAGCGTCCGGCGGCATCGGCCGGAATGAGCTTGCCGGTCTTCTCGGCGAGGTAGACGAGGATCGCGCCCGATTCGAAGAGGCCGATCGGCTTGCCGTCCGGGCCGTTCGGATCGATGATCGCGGGGATGCGGCCGTTCGGGTTCAGCGAGATGAAGTCCGCCGACTTGACGCCCTCCGGCCCGAACTCGATGCGGTGCGCCTCATAGGGCAGACCAAGCTCCTCCAGCGCGATCGATACCTTCACGCCGTTCGGCGTCGGCAGGGAATAGAGCTGGATGATGTCGGGGTTCTTTGCGGGCCACGTCTTGGTGATGGGGAAGGACGACAGGTCTGCCATGGAGGACTCCTTGCGATGGGACCTCATAGATAGGACAGATCGCCGAACGATGTCAGGGTGGTGCGGGAATTTTCCGGTCGAGGAAAGAGGGCCAGCAGCAGCCGGCCGCCTCTCGCCGCATGCCGAGCCTTCAGAGTGCGCCGCGCACCCGCGTGATGATTTCGGCGATCACCGCATCGCCCTCGTGCTCTGCCTTGCGGGCGCGCACGAGGCAGGCTTCCGACTTGAGGATCACGCCGTCAGAGAGGATCTTCAGATGGTTGGCCGTCAGCGTCGAGCCGGTCGAGGTGATATCGACGATGATGTCGGCCGAGCCCGAGGCAGGCGCCCCCTCGGTCGCTCCCAGGCTCTCGACGATGCGGTAGAGCTGGATGCCGTGATTGCCGGAAAAGAACTGCTGCGTGAGGCGCCAGTATTTCGTTGCGATGGTGAGACGCCGGCCATGGCGGGCACGAAAATCCTGCGCGACGTCGCCGAGATCGGCCATCGTATCGACGTCGAGCCAGATTTCCGGCACGGCGACGACGACATCCGCATGGCCGAAGCCGAGGCGGGCGCAGAATTCGACGCGGGCATCCGCCTCCGCCAGCCCCTCGCGCACCAGATCCTCACCGGTCACGCCGAAATCGACGGTGCCGTTGGCGATCTCGCGGGAGATTTCGGAGGCCGAGAGGAAGGCAATCTCGATATCGTCGCGTCCCTCGATGCGGCCGCGATAGGAGCGGTCGTTGCCGACGGCGACAACGGAGAAACCGGCGCGGGCGAGCACGGCGGAGCTGTCTTCCTTCATACGCCCCTTGGAGGGAAGGCCGATGGTGATGGTCATGCGGCAGCCCCCTTCACGCCCGCGATACGGTCGAGCCAGAGCGAGAAGCCGACGGCCGGAATGCGCTCCTTCGCCCCGAGCAGGGTCAGCAGCCGGTCGAAGCGACCGCCGCCGGCAAGCACCAGGGCTTCTCCGGCCGGCGCGATCTCGAAGACGAGACCGGTATAATAGTCGAGCGGGCGGCCGAAGGCGGCGCGATAGGTGATCGTCGCGGGATCGACACCGGTGGCGCGGAGCGCCGCGACGCGGCTTTCGAACGGCTCGAGCGCCGCGCCGAGCGAAAGGCCGGCCTTTTCCGCGAAGGCGGCGAGTGCGCCCGGGGCCTCGGAAAGGTTCAGTTCCAGCGCCAGGAACTCCTTGAGAAGCGCCAGCGTGCGGGCATCGAGCCGTGTGTTGGCCAGTTCCATCTTCTCACGCAGGCGCCGGGCGATATCGGCGGGGCTGCGGCTGGCATTGGTGGAATAGCCGGTCGCCTCCATCGTCGCGTCGATATGGGCGATCAGCGTCGCCTCGTCGTCGAGCTTGCCGAGAATGGCGAGGCGGTCAACCTCCGGGCCGAAGACGCCGTCGCGTGCCGGATTGGAAAGGTCGGCCATCAGCCGCTGCAGCTGTGCCTGGTTGCCAAAGGCATGAACGAGCCGCTTCTGCCACCCGCCCGGCAGGCCGCAGGCCGCCACGACAGCCTCGAAGACCGCCTGGTCGCCGAGCACCACGGAGAATGCAACGCCCGGCAGGCGGTTCATGAGAACGGCCAAGGCGTCATGCACCGCGCGCGCATCGGCCTTCGCGACATCAGGCTCGCCGAGATCCTCGATGCCGGCCTGGTAGAACTCGTTCGAGCCCTCGCGGCGCTGGCGGAACACCTCGCCGAGATAGGCATAGCGCTTGGGCGTGCCGGTCGCCGTCTCGATGTGGCGAAGGCAGACCGGGATGGTGAATTCGGGCCGGAGGCACAGACTCCTGCCGGTCTCGCTCTCCGTCAGGAAGATGCGCCGCCTGAGGTCCTCGCCCGCCATGTCGAGAAAGGGCTCCGCCGGCTGGATGACCGGCGTGTCCACACGCTCCGTGCCAAGCCCTTCGAGATCGGCGATGAGATCGGGCGCGAAAGCAGGGAGGTTGACGAGGGGCATATCAGCCGACCCGCGCCCGGTCTTCGGCCTGTGCATCGAGGATTTCACGAACCCTGGCGACGAGCTCGGCCTCCGGGACGGAGACCTGCGCCACGCGGGCCTCGCGCCAAGCGATGTTGTCCTCGATCTCGCCGGAAAGGCGCTTGCCCTCGATCAGGTCCTTGATCTGCACGAGGCCTTCGGCGCGTTCGTCGCCGCCCTGGATAATCGCAACGGGGGCGCCGCGGCGGTCGGCATATTTCAGCTGGTTGCCGAACTTCTTCCAGTTGCCCTGGTACATTTCGGCGCGGATGCCGGCAGCGCGCAGTTCCTGTGTGAAGCGCTGGTAGCGGCCCATGCTCTCGATGTCGCCGTCCATGACCGTGACGAGCACGGGGGCGACGACCTCGTCCTGGCCGAGCTTGCCGAGGTTCTTCAAGGCCGTCATCAGGCGGGAAACGCCGATGGAGAAGCCGGTGGCCGGCACCGGCTGCCCCATGAAGCGCGACACGAGGCCGTCATACCGGCCACCGCCGCCGACGGAGCCGAAGACGACCTTCTCGCCCTTCTCGTTGGTGACAGCGAACTGCAGCTCGGCCTCGAAGACGGGACCGGTGTAATATTCGAGGCCGCGCACGCAGGAGGGATCGACCTTGATGCGGCCGGCATCGTAGCCGGCGCTCGCGACGAGCTTTGCGATCTGCTCGAGTTCCTCCACGCCCTCGCGGGCGCGCTCGTTCTGCCCGAAACGGCTATCGAGCGAGGCGACGGTCTCGAGGTTGTCGCCGAAGGACGCGGTGTCGAGCACGCCGACCAGCAGCTCGATCCCGGCAGGGTCGAGGCCGACGCCCTTGGTGAAGTCGCCGCTTTCGTCCTTGCGCCCCGCGCCGAGAAGCTCGCGGACGCCGGGAATGCCGAACTTGTCGAACTTGTCGAGCGCGCGCAGGGCATTGAGACGGCGCGCCGTGTTTTCCTCGCCGCCAAGGCCCACGACCTCCAGCATGCCGTCGAGAACCTTGCGGTTGTTGACGCGGATGACGTAGTCGCCGCGGGCGATGCCGAGGGCTTCCATCGTGTCGGCAAACATCATGCACATTTCGGCATCCGCCTGCACGCCGGCAGCGCCGACCGTATCGGCATCGAACTGCATGAACTGGCGGAAGCGGCCCGGACCCGGCTTCTCGTTGCGGAAGACGTAGCCGGCGCGATAGGTGCGGTAGGGCAGCTGGATCTCGTTGAAGTTCTCCGCGACATGGCGGGCGAGCGGCGCCGTCAGGTCGTAGCGCAAGCTCATCCACTGGTCGTCGTCGTCCTGCAGCGAGAAGACGCCCTCGTTCGGGCGGTCGCTGTCCGGCAGGAACTTGCCGAGCGCGTCGGTATATTCGAAAAGCGGGGTTTCGACCGGATCGAAGCCGTAGTGCTCGTAGACCGCGCGGATCTTCGCGGTCATTTCGGTGAGGGCGCGGATGTCCGCGGCGTCACGGTCGACGAAGCCGCGCGGCAGGCGGGCTTTCAGCTTCTGCGGTTTTTTCTGCTTTTCGCTCATCGGGATACCCGAAATTCCTGTATTTCCGTTGCGGTTTCCCTAGCGGATTGGGCGGGCAGCGGCAAGGGCGGAAGCGCCCGGTGGCGTCACGGTCGGCGCGACAGCGCGTCCCAACTGTGCACGATGACGGCAGAAGCCGTCGGCGCTTCGGCGGCGGGGATGAGGATGGAATGGGTGTCGCCGCGAATGATGCCGCGCATTTCCGACTGAAAGGAAAGCCGCTTCATCTGCACATGGCCCTCCGGGATGGAGGTGACGGACAGTGCCGTGCCGCCGTAGATCTCGATGCTGGCGATCTCGCGGGCATAAAGGCCCGCCACCAATGCCCGGTCCTCCAGACAGTCGCGGTAGGAGCCGGTGATGTAGCGGCGGATGCTGGTTCCGACGACGGCACGCATCTCCGGGCTTTCGCGATACTCCTGCTGCGAGCCGCCGAGATAACGGATGTCGCGGCCCTCCCAGAGATTGCGGCTGTCGCGTGCGTTGAGGATCGCCTTCAGCAGGCGACGCTCGGTCTGCGCGTCGGCACGGCGCAGGAAATCGACGATGGCGCCGGTGGCGCGCAGATCCGGCACCGCGACGCCGCGCTCCCAGCGCGAGACGGTCGTCGGCGAGAAGCCGAGCTTCCAGGCAATGTCGTCCTGCGTCAACGCAACCTTGAGGCGATACGCGCGCAGCTGGTCGATAAGGTCATGGCCCGTGGAGAGGACGAAATCGGACATACTCAACCCATGGAAGCAAGCATAGATTTCCGCATCCCTCAGTCGAGCAAACGACCAGCGAGCCTGCTTTCTGATGAGCCCGATGTCGATTACCCTTGAGCCTAGGTAAACGATCATCATGACCGTTTGGCAAGCGGCCAGCGGCGATCGCATGAATGTTTTCCAACCGGCAACGACCGAGCCGCACCGGTGCCTTCCCGTCGGCACCTGGTGCCCGCCGGCGGCAACACCCTCTCGGACCGGACCGCATGAGCTTGAAATCGCCTCTGACCGCCTCTCGCCTCGCCCAGGTGGCGGAGCTTGCCGGCATGGACTGCCGGGAGATCGAAACCGCCTTCGTCTGCGAGGAGTGGAGCGCGGAACTGTCGACCGGCCTGCTCCGGCTCGGGACCGAGACGGCGCTCCTGCACGGCATAGCCGGCCCGCCCTGCGGCGTCATGGATCTCATCCGCCTCTATGATCCCGCCGACTGGGCGAAGGTGCTGCAGGCGCTTGAGGACGCGGCGACGCCACCGGTCACGTTCAGCTTCGCCACGACGATCCGCCCCGGTCCCGGCCTCTACCGGCCCGTTTTCTGCTTCGGCCAGTCGGAAGAAGCGGGCGGCACGATCAACGGCACGTTCGCGGTGGCGCGGCTGTGCGTCGAGATGAACGCGGAGCGCCCGAACCTGCTGAACTGATCCTGGTTTCGGCGCCCGTCTCAACGCCGCGCGTCTGACGAGGCGGGTTCTCGCACCAACGGCCGGCCGGCGACAAGCCCCCGGCAAGCACGTCGAAAAACGGCAGAGGCCCGCCGATTTCCTGGCGGGCCTCTCTACGGTTCCATGGATTGATGCGTCACTCGGCTGCCGGATTGCGATGCGCCGCCGAGGCCTCGACCAGCGAGGCAGCGATGGCCCGGGCCATCAGCAGCGTTGTTTCGCGAATTTCGGTGTTGGTGCCGCTTCTTGCCGACCGGATCAGGCGAAAGCCCTCCCGGAGCATGATCTCCTGCGCCTTGTCACAGGCCCAGCCCTCGAGTCGAGAATCGTCCATTGCAGGTGTGCTCGCCGCCATTTGTCCCCTCATGCCAAATCATTCAGCACAAAGCGGCACGTCGCTACTACGCACGCGTACGCCGACCCCAGAACTTGCGATGTATGATTTTGCCGCTCAACCTCAAGCTACATGATTCGCTGTAGAATCAAAGATATATTTGTGGCGGCAAGTCCTGAATTATGGCCGTTGCAGCTGATTTCTCTTCTCTTCGACTTCCGCGCGGCAAAAACAACCTTCCACGTGATCGTTGACGAGGCCCATGGCCTGCATGAAGGCATAGACGGTGGTGGGGCCGACGAAGGTCCAGCCGCGCTTCTTCAGGTCCTTTGAAAGCCGGACGGAGGTGGGTGTCGTCGGATTGGCGACGATCGTCTCCCAGTCCACCCGTGCCGGCCGTTCGTCCGGGCCCGGCTCGAAGCTCCAGAAGTAGCGGGCGAGCGTGCCGAACTCATCGCGCAGCGCCTGCGCCCGGCGGGCATTGTTGATCGTCGAGACGATCTTGCCGCGGTGGCGCACGATGCCGGCATCGGCAAGGCAACGGGCGATGTCGTCATCGCCGAAATTGGCAACCTTGTCGAAATCGAAGCCGGCAAAGGCGGCGCGGAACCCCTCGCGCTTGCGCAGGATGGTGAGCCAGGAGAGGCCCGACTGGAAGCCTTCGAGGCAGATCTTCTCGAAGAGACGCTGGTCGCTGACGACGGGATAGCCCCACTCCGTATCATGGTAACGGCGGTAGTCATCCAGATTGCCGGGCCATGCGCACCGCACCCGCCCGTCATCGCCGTCCAGAAGTCCCTTTGTCATACGCGCTCTCCGTTGCCTTTTTGTTCCGCTTTACCACTCATCAACCACATTTGGAAAGCGGGTAATAACCCTACTCAAAGCTTTATCGCCAACGTCGATATCGAATGAACGCCCGTTTACCATTCCCTTCATCGCAGGGTGCAAGCATCCCCGTCGAACCGGCGCTGCATTCCAGTTCCCGCGGCGCATCCCGGCACGATCAGTAGCGAGTACGTCCGATGTTGATACGAATCCTCCTTGCAACGACCCTTCTGTGCACGACCACGGTGGCCCAGGCGAACGAGCGCTACATGAGCCAGCCGCCGATCATCGTCAGCCCCGACCTCACCGCACCCTGGCTGATGCAGCTTACCGGCGGGGGCGTGCAGCCCGCCGTCAACACACGCCGCATCATCCAGCGCCAGAAGGTGCAGCAGCGCCGCGTCCTGCGCCGCGAAGGGGCGGCCCGTGTCCAGCAGGTCTCGGCGACCGGCACGGCGCGCAATCCGATCAAGTCGAAATTCGACCCGACATATCTGCCGCAGCTCGTCGACTATGGCAGCGAGCACAAGCCGGGCACCATCGTCATCGATACCAACAACCGATTCCTCTACCTCGTCCTCGACGGCGGCAAGGCGCGGCGCTACGGCGTCGGCGTCGGCAAGCCGGGCTTCGAATGGGCCGGCGCCCACAAGATCACCCGCAAGGCCGAGTGGCCGAGCTGGACGCCGCCGAAGGAAATGGTCGCCCGCGAAGCCGCCAAGGGCCACTACCTGCCGGCCTTCATGGAAGGCGGACCGGAAAACCCGCTCGGCTCGCGTGCCATGTATCTCGGCTCGACGCTCTACCGCATCCACGGCACCAACGCGCCCTGGACGATCGGTTATGCCGTTTCCTCGGGCTGCATCCGCATGCGCAACGAAGATGTCGTCGATCTCTACGAGCGCGTGAAGGTGGGCACCAAGGTCATCGTGATCTGATTCTGTGGTATCGGGGCCACAAGGCCCCGAAGAAATCCGCCCTCACAAGCGTCTTATACGGCCCCTCACTGATCAAAACCCATTGGCCCATTCTCTGCGTCCGATCGACATGACGCGCCATGGCTGGCTTTCGAGCCGCCGCCAGGCATCGCAGCAATGATCGACGATGTCGTCGTATGATTTGAACACGCGGTTTGATAACCAGTTGTCGCGCATGAAATGCCAGAGGTTTTCGACCGGGTTCAGCTCCGGCGATTTCGGCGGGAGTGGCAGAATGGTGATGTTTTCGGGCACGACGAGATTGTTGGACATGTGCCAGCCTGCCTGATCCATGATGAGGATAGCGTGCGCGTCGGCATCGACGTGTCGGGCGATTTCGGCCAGATGCTGGGTCATGGCGTAGGTGTCGCACCATGGCATGACCAGCGCCGCCGCCTTGCCGAGCTTGGGGCAGATTGCGCCGAAGATGTAGGCCGACCTTGTGCGCTGATCGTGCGGTGCTGAAGGCCGTGTTCCTCGCCTGGCCCATCGGCGGGTGATCTTGTTCTTTTGCCCGATACGGGCCTCATCCTGAAACCAAATCTCTATGCGTTTTCCTCGGGCCGCTCCAGCGGCAATCTCTGCCACTGCGGCAGGGAAGCTTTTTTAAAACCCTCAATGGGTTGAGGGTCTTGCGCGTGATGTTTGGGCCGAACAGCGAGCTTGCGATAGCCCATGGCCCGGACTTCGCGGCTGAGCGTCTGCTCGCTCACCGAAACGCGAAACTCCTCCCACAGCCATTGCGCCAGATCGCACAGACGCCAGCGAACGACGCCGTCGAGAT
>NZ_KQ410725.1 GCF_001262505.1 Shinella sp. SUS2 | reverse complement strand
TGTCAAGTAATTTGTGTGGTCGCCTGGGAGAGCTGGAGAGCAGATGCAAAAAAGGCCGGATTGCTCCGGCCTTTCCAATTCCAATGCTGTAGCGGCCTATCAGGCTGCGACGAGCTGGTCAGCCGACATCTTGCCGGACTTACGGTCGCGGATCAGCTCGAAGCTGACCTTCTGACCTTCGTTGAGCGCTGCGAGGCCAGCGCGCTGAACGGCGGAGATGTGGACGAAAACGTCCGGCTCACCGCTGTCCTGCTGAATGAAGCCGTAACCCTTGGTCGTGTTGAACCATTTTACGGTACCAGTTGCCATGACGAAACCTTTCCTAAGCCGTCAAATCAATCTTCGGCCGCCGGGATGGCGACCATGGGAGGTCGAATTTGAAGGGTAGGTTCGTAACTGCAGGCGCGAGCGCCTGCAAATGCAGAAGTCAACGTTCAAATCTCGATGCGAGAGAAATAGGTGGTTCGGCGTTCCGGGTCAAGATGTGTGCGGGCCGGATCGCCTATGGTTTTCATTCGGCCGCCGGCAGCGCCGTATCGTTCGAGCATTGTGAAATCGGCAGCTGCCGGAAGCTGTGAATGGCGACGATCCGGCCTTCGGAGGCGTCGGTCTCCACCTTCATGCAGGCGCAGGCATAACCGTAGTTGCCGTTGGTTCGCACATAGTCGCCGGCGGAAATGTCGGGAATCCGGTCGAAACCGGCAGGCTCGTCGCCGGCACCCTGCGTCATGAGCGTCCAGGTTCCCTCACTGTCGTCCAGCCACCAGTTGGCGGGGGTCGGGTTCTGCAGCCAGCCGCAGCGGGTCTCGGCTGCCTGGGCAAGAGGGGCGGTGGCCAGCAGGGCGAGCAGGGTGCAAAGGATCGGCTTCTTCATCGTCGCATCCTCAATTCTTGATTTTCTTGCAATGGAACGTGTCGCCGCTGGCCTCGGAGGCCCAGTCCATCTCGCTGGCGGTGATGTTGGCTAGGCCGATGCGGTAGTCGTCGGCGAAGGTCAGCGTGTAGGCGCCGCCGTCCTGTTCGCTTTTCAGGATCGGCATCGGTCCTTCGCCGGAATCATAGGTTTCGGCGGTGAAGGTGAAGGTCGAGACCTCACAATCCCAGGTGCCGACATAGGGTGGCTCCTCGGCGGCGTGAGCCGACAGGGTGGAGAGAAGCAGAGCTGAGGCAAGGAGACGAAGCATGGGGCGGATCCGTCGCAGGAGAGCAGGCGCAGCTATAACGCGCAGCGCCTGCCTCTTATTCGCGTGTTGATCGGCCCATGCAAGAAAAAGTCCCGCCTTTGGCGGGACCGGTGGGAATCACGCCGGACGGCGCTTGTCGACCCGGTGATGATCGAGGAAGGCGGCGATCGCGGCCTCGCCGCACAGGCGGCGTTGCTCGACAAGGGCGCCGGCCAACTGGGCGGCGTCGCCGAACGTGCTGATCTCCGCTTCGGCTGTTGCCGGATTGCGGGCGAGCGTGTCGGAAACGATGTCCACCAGGGTGCGCGGCAGGATATCGGTGCACGTGCGCATGCTTTCGAAGACGGTGCCGATGGGCACGATCTGGTCCTCGTAGATCACCATCGGTTCGGCGCGCTCGTCCTCCCAGGCGTCGAGCGCTTCAAGGGCGGCGCCGAACAGCTGTTGCAGAGTGATGGGAGCATGTCCTTCGTGAAGGTCTGGCAGGAAATTCATCATTTTCTGTCTCCTTGGCGTAAGGGCGGTTGGCGTCGTACTCCTGACTGAAAGCCTGGATGCCGGCTTGCCGATGCGCGACGCGATCGGCCCTGCTGCACCGCAGGTCTCACAAATCTTAACGAGCGGAAACGGATTGGGAAGCGAAAAATTTTGTCCTGGGCGGGCCGTTTGCTCGTTTGATGGGGAGTTATGTTTCAAATCAGCGACATAGCGGAAAGAAAATTTCGATCTCATTGTGCGTTGCAGCGATTGTTGCATGTCGCATGGCCCGGTTGAAAAGAGATTCGGCAGGGCAAATCACCCTTCTTTTCTTCTTTGTCAGAAGGCTGTTGACCTTCGGCGCGCAGATCGCTAGAAAACGCAGAACCGTACGGTACGGTACGCAATCGATCGGGTGGATATCTTGCAGGTGTTCGAGCAGGCAAAGGCGGGGGCTGCGGCCGCGGGACTGACGGAACGTCAGGGCGCGGTGCTGGAGCGTGCGCTCGGCCTGCTGGTGGAGGGTGGCGAGCGGGCGTTGACGACGGCCGGTGTCGCCCGCGCGGCGAACTGTTCGAAAGAGAGCCTCTACAAGTGGTTCGGCGATCGCGACGGGCTGATCTCGGCGATGATCACCTATCAGGCCGGCAAGGTGCGTACGGTCGAGGTGGGGGCGGGCGCCCTGACGGCCGAAACGCTGCGCACGCATCTCATCGCCTTTGCCCGTGACCTGATCGATGTGCTCTCGGGCGATGTGTCGCTGGCGTTGAACCGTCTTGCCATCGGCCAGGCGAGCCGCGAGGGCGCCGGTCTCGGCCGCCTCCTGCAGGAGCGCGGCCGCCGGCAGATCAGCAAGCGCGCTGCGGCCCTTCTGGAGGCGGGCCGCAAGGCGAAGCTGCTTGCCTTCGACAGTGCGGACGAGGCATACGGCACGCTCTACGGCCTGATCGTCTCGGACATGCATCTGCGCATGCTGCTCGGCGAGAATGCCGCAGCGCTCAAAAAGGAATTCTCGCCGCGCGCGGAGAAGGCGGTCGATGCCTTCCTGACGCTTCATGGCGTGAAAGGATAAGCCGGCAGGCGAACCCGCCGGTTCAATGGAAACAGACTAGCTAAGGGAAGGAACCATCCATGCGCGTCTATTACGATCGTGATGCCGATCTCAACCTCATCAAGGCGAAGAACGTCGCCGTCGTCGGCTACGGCTCGCAGGGCCGTGCGCACGCCCTGAATCTCAAGGATTCCGGCGCGAAGAACCTCGTGATCGCCCTCAAGGCCGGCTCGCCGACCATCAAGAAGGCCGAAGCCGACGGCTTCAAGGTCATGACCGTCGCCGAAGCCGCAAAGTGGGCCGACCTCCTGATGATGGCGACCCCGGACGAACTCCAGGCCGACATCTACAAGGGCGAAATCGCCGGCAACATCCGTGACGGCGCCGCCATCGCCTTCGCACACGGCCTGAACGTGCATTTCGGCCTCATCGAGCCGAAGGCTTCGGTCGACGTCGTCATGATCGCGCCGAAGGGCCCGGGCCACACGGTTCGCGGCGAATACCAGAAGGGCGGCGGCGTTCCCTGCCTCGTCGCCGTTCACCAGAACGCTTCCGGTAACGCCCTCGACCTCGCGCTCTCCTACGCCTGCGGCGTTGGCGGCGGCCGTTCGGGCATCATCGAGACCAACTTCAAGGAAGAGTGCGAAACCGACCTCTTCGGCGAACAGGTCGTTCTGTGCGGTGGTCTCGTCGAGCTCATCCGCGCCGGCTTCGAAACGCTGGTCGAAGCCGGTTACGCACCGGAAATGGCCTATTTCGAGTGCCTGCACGAAGTGAAGCTGATCGTCGACCTGATCTATGAAGGCGGCATCGCCAACATGAACTACTCGATCTCCAACACGGCCGAGTGGGGCGAATACGTCACGGGCCCGCGCATCATCACCGCCGAGACCAAGGCCGAGATGAAGCGCGTCCTCGCCGACATCCAGACCGGCAAGTTCACCTCCGAGTGGATGCAGGAATGGAAGGCCGGCGGCGCCCGCTTCAAGGGTATCCGCCGCAACAACGACTCGCACCAGATCGAGGAAGTCGGCGCCAAGCTGCGCGGCATGATGCCATGGATCGGCAAGAACAAGCTGGTCGACAAGACCGTCAACTAATCGCTTCTGCTTCAGGCAGGACGATACCGGCCGGGCGGTTTTCCGCCCGGCTTTCTATTTCAGGCAACCTGAAATAATGCAGTGCATCCTTTTCCTTCTTTGCGGCGCAGCAAGTAATAAACTTGCCACGAGGCGCGAACAGGAACAAAATACGCGCGTGTTTCGTTCCGCTGTCGGGAGGAAAATGCGATGTCCACCATCATGCAATACTTCGCCTGGTTCGATCTCTTTATCCTGAGCAGTATAGCCATGCTTATCCTGCTCGGCCTTTACAGCGACCGCGCCACCTGAGCGTTGTGTTCCGCTGAAACGGGTGCCGGGGCAGGGATGCTGCGGCCAGATTAGACCCGCGCGAAACCTCGGGTCGCGGGCATGTTCTATTGGTGCGAATATTTAGGTCAGCATTATTGACATAAATACTGCGCCGTGATGAGGTGGGTTCAAACAACAAGCCCGAGGAAACCCCTATGTTCAAATGGGAACAAGCCTTCGCGACGCGTGCGTCGCGCATGAAGGCATCCGAAATCCGTGAACTGCTGAAACTCCTGGAACGACCTGACATCATTTCGTTTGCAGGTGGCATTCCGGATCCGGCCCTGTTTCCGAAGGAAGCCTTCTCCGCCGCCTACACCGATGTGCTGGCCGGCGAGGGCGCGGCGGCGGGCCTGCAATATTCCGTCAGCGAGGGCTACAAGCCGCTGCGCGACTGGCTCGCCGGTGAGATGGGCAAGATCGGCATCACCTGTTCGGCGGAAAACGTCTTCATCGTTTCCGGTTCGCAGCAGGGCCTCGATTATCTCGGAAAGCTCTTCCTGTCGCCGAAGGACACGGCGCTTGTCACCTGGCCGACCTATCTCGGCGCGCTGCAGGCCTTCAATGCCTATGAGCCGACCTACGACCGGCTGAACCTTTCCGGCAACCGCACGCCGGAGGCCTATCGTGCGACGGCGACGGAAGCCGGCGGCCGGGTGAAGTTCGCCTATCTCTCCGCCGATTTCGCCAACCCGACCGGCGAGACGGTCGACCGGGCGGGCCGCGAAAAGCTGCTCGAGCTCGCCGAAGAGCTGGAAATCCCTGTCATCGAGGACGCCGCCTACCAGTCGCTGCGGTATGACGGTGAGGCCATCCCGCCGATCCTGGCGCTGGAAATCGCCCGCAAGGGCAGCATCGATGCGGCACGCACCATCTATTGCGGCAGCTTCTCCAAGACGCTCGCGCCTGGCCTGCGCGTCGGCTACATCGTCGCCGCAGCGCCCGTCATCCGCAAGCTCGTTCTGATGAAGCAGGCGGCCGACCTGCATTCCTCGACCATCAACCAGATGGCCATCGCCCACGTCGCCGAGCGCGGTTTCGATGCACAGGTTGCGAAGATCAAGGCGGCCTATAGCGCGCGCCGCAACGCCATGCTCGCCGCCCTGCAGAAATACATGCCCGAGGGCGTCACCTGGACGAAGCCGGAAGGCGGCATGTTCGTCTGGGTCACGCTGCCGGCCGGCATGGACGGCGCTAAGCTGCTCGCCCGTTCCATCGAGACGGAGAAGGTCGCCTTCGTGCCCGGTCAGGCCTTCCATGCAGATGGCAGCGGCGCGAACACGCTGCGTCTCAGCTTCTCCTGTGCCGACGCTGCGACCATCGAGGAAGGTATTTCCCGCCTCGGCCGGTTGCTCGCCAGCGAGCGGCTTGCGGCCTGATCCGCTTCGGATGCGGTAGGGTTTGCCCCTCACCCTAACCCTCTCCCGGTAAACGGGGAGAGGGGACGTGGTCCACGAACCGGTCATTGGTTGGGAAGCCGGCACTCCATATCCCTTCGCCCCGCTTGCGGGGAGAAGGTGGCCGGCAGGCCGGATGAGGGGCCTATTCCTCCAGGCAGGCCAGCGCCGATTCGAACACCAGATCCGGCAAGACCCCGAACGTATAGGGTGCATGCACGCGCTCCCATTTCTGGTGATAGTCCCGTCCCCACGGGCCGATATTGACCGTCGGGAAGGTGATCAGGCCGTCCGGCGCATCGTCGGTAAAGGCCGCCGATGGTGTGTTGGCGGCGAGCAGGCCGGTTTCGCCGGCCTCCGGCCGATGGCCGAAGAAGCTCATGTCGGAAATGCCGGCAAAGATCTGCTTGAACTTGATCGAGGTGCCGTGCCGCGCTGCGGCCTCCTCCATCACCGGCTGAAGCCGGGCCTGCATCCGGCGGCCGGCCTCGGACTGGTCGAGATGCACCAGCGGATAATGCAGGCTGCCGAAGCCGATGATCACCGCCGGGCCCTCGATGCCGGCCTCGGTCACTGCTGCCGACACGATCTCGCGGCTGACCTTCAGGGGATCGGTGCTGCCGGCAAGCGAGGCGTCGAGGGCTTTCAGCCGGGCGAGCGCCGCACTGCCGCCGCGCGCCGTCACCCGCTCCTGCAGTTCGGCATAGTCGAGCACGAGGCCGTCGGTCCTGCCCGCGTCGCGCCCGCGATAGCGCGCCGCGTGGGCGTCCTGCGTGCGAAGCGCGATCTCCAGCGCGCCGGAAACGAGTGTCCGGAAGTCGCCGATGATGTCGCGGGCGCTGCGCCGGTGGGTCAGCCAGTTGAAGGAGAGCCAGACGCGGTCCGGCGTCGTGACGTCGTAGCCGTCGCGGATGTCGCGCGCCTCGAGGCAGACGGGTGGCGGCGAGCGCTCGCCGAAGGCCTCGTCACTGAGTTCCGGCACGGTGTCCATGGCGCGCACGATCTCGGCGCTGATGCGGTGGGCGCTCGTGCCGTTGAACGGATAGCCGGCATGGGTCGGCCGGCCGATGACGAAGGCGAAGGGCGCGAACTTGCCGATCGAACCGAGATAGACCGCGCGGCCCTCCTCGCCGTCGCGCTCGCAGCTCGAGGCATCGAGATTGATGCCGCCGACGATATCGAGGTCGAAGCGCCGGCTGATCTCCGGCAGCGCGTTGCGCAGGCTGCGCATGCCGCGCGAACGGTTCTCCTCGTCGGGCGTCGCGACGAAGAGAATGTTGCCTTCCTTGATCTCCAATCCGGCAAAGCGCTCCAGCGCTGCGATGCCGGTGGCAAGGCCGCTTTTCATGTCGAGCAGGCCGCGCCCGGCGATAAAATCGCCGCTTTTGAAATCCTTCAGCGCCTTGGTTTCCGCGGCATTCAGCGGCCGGCTTTCGAGTTCCTTCACCAGCGCCTCGGTCAGCGGCTCAGGATCGCAGGCGAGCGGCGCGAGCGTGCCGTAATTGGCGATCGAGACCGTATCGAAATGGCCGGCGAGCACCACCGTGCGCCGCCCGCTGCCGCGCACCAGCGCGCCGACGCTTCGCGTCAGCGGTTCGCCATGGCTGTCCACGGTAAAGAGCTGCTCCGGGTGGCGGCTGAAATAGGGTGTTTCGGCAAGATGCGCCCGCAACTTCTGCGAAAAATCCGCCTCGTCCGGCGAACCCGTCACGCTCGGCCAGCGGGTCATCAGAAGCGAGAGCGCGCGGGTTCGCTCGGTTGCGATGGCATGTGCGGTGTCGTTTGTCATGGGACCTGCCGAAAGCGGTTGCATTGAAGGAAGCACAAGGCTAGCCAAGGACAACGGCAGGCGAAACGGCAATTTTTTGGAAAAATTGCGGGTCGTATTGTCGTTTCGACAGAATAAACTGACAATTCGGCAGGTGTGATGGATACGATCGACCGCAAGCTCCTTGCCCTGCTGCGCAAGGATGGGCGCGCCTCGCTTTCCGCTCTCGCGGAAGAGCTGAAGGTCTCGCGCGGCACGGTGCAGAACCGGATGGAGCGGCTGACGCGCGGCGGGGTCATTGCCGGCTTTTCCGTGCGCGTGACCGAGGCGGACGACCCGCATGCCGTGCGTGCCATCATGATGATCGAGATCACCGGCCAGAAGACGCTGGCCGCCATCCAGGCGCTGCGCGGTCTCCCGGAAGTCCGGGCGCTGCACACGACCAACGGCGCCTGGGATCTCGTGGCGGAAATCCACGCGGACAATCTCGTGGAGTTCGAGCGCGTGCTGCGTGGCGTCCGCGCGATGGATGGCGTTTCGAAATCGGAGACCAGCCTGCTGCTGACGACCTTGTGAGGGCGTGCAGGCCTACGGCATCACGATGTCGATTTCCTCGCCGGTCGAGGAATAGGTGATGCGTCCACCCTTCCAGCCATCGGCCGCCTCCAGCCGGATTTCCAGCGTTACCTTGCCGTCCGGCGAAGGCACCATGAAGCTGCCGTCCGGCGACATCAGCTGGCCGATCGAGAAGGTGTAGCGCGCCACGGCCATTTCCGAGCCCACCTGCAGGCGGGTAAAGGTGCGGGCTGTCAGTGCGCGGAGCTTTTCGGTGGAGAAGAAGGCGAGGTCCTGCATGCGGAAGAGCCGCTCCGGCCGGAACTCCGCATCCCACGGCATCATCATGCTCGAGGCGGTGATGCCGCGATCGTTGGCGTTGTAGTCGCGCATGGTGCCGGGCGTATCGGGCACTTCGGCGAGCAGGCTCATCGAATCCTTGCTGATGATGATTTCGGCAAAGCGCGCGTTCTTGCCGAACTGCTCGCCGATCGTGTCGAGCGTCTGCCATGCCGTGGCCGGATCCAGCCAGTTGCGCTTCGGCTTGCGGGCATCGGGCAGGTTGGCGGCGCGCACGGTGCCGTCCGTGGTCACCTCCACGGTGCCGCTGGCGCTGAACAGCGTCATTTCTCCCGGCTGGCCGAGATCGGTGAAATGCACCACCCAGCGCAGCTCCGGCTTGCCGGGGCCGTCTGTCGAGAGCTTCAGCATCATGTAACTCATCGTCGACTTATCGTTCTGCCAGGCAGCCTTCGCCTTGTCGCGGATCATCGAGAGTTTCGAGAGGTCGACATCCCCGATCGAAAAGCCGGGCAGAGCCGATGTGCCGGGGAACATCGGCGACGTGATGGGCGAGCGCGTGACGCCGGAAATGTCCCAGGAATAGCCGACCGTGGTTTCCGGCAGGCTGGGATGGTCGGCCTTCACCTGCACGGATTTCGGATAGACCGTCAGATCGCGGACAGTGGGCTTGCTGCCAATGACGGAGGCGAGGCTTTCCAGCGCGGCCTCCTTCGGCCAGTCCTCGTCCCTGAAGAAATCCATCTGGCGGGCGCGGTTGGTGTTGGAGAGGTCGCCGCCGATGATCGTGCCCTCGGCATCCGCATAGACGGTGGCGCTTTCACGCGGCGAAGCGACGTAGATCGCCCAGCGGATATCGCCATAGGAGGGCGTCGGCAGAAGGTTCACGCGCCGCGATATCTCGATCGACTGCACCGCGCCGCCGCCTTCGAGCTTGGCATAGCCGATGGCGCGGGTGGCGACCTGGTCGGCCTTGGCAAGGGGAACCGCATCGAGCGGAAAGAGGCCGCTTGCAAGATCGGACACCATGGCTGGCGCCGATCGCGCGGACGGGCCGCCGACGATCTCGGCCTGGAAGAAGAGGAGGCGGGTCGCCTGACGCACCCGCCACTCATCCACGTCGCCGGTTCCGGCACCCTCGACGACGAGGTTCACTTCCTTTTCGGTGATTCGGATCGTGTGCACCCGCGGCGTCTTGCCGAGCGCTTCGGCGACCCGCCCTGCCGCGCGGGCGGCTTCGCCGGGGCCGGTAATGTAGCTTTCCGCGGCGCCGGCGGGCGAAAAGGCAAGGAGGAACAGCGCGAACCAGGCGGCCAGGAATGCCCGTACTGTGCAGGAAACAACACCCATGAGCGATCCTCCGCCCGCGACCGGAATGCGCATCATCCGCACTGGGTAACGGTGTGGCAAGCCGGTTTATTCCGCGAGCGACGAAAAGCGGCTTTCCATTGCCGGTCAGCCGGTTACACTTGCCCGGCATTGCCGGAAAACCTCGAAAGCCCCCATGTCGCTGCGCCTCGCCACGTTCAACATCGAAAACCTCATGACCCGTTTCGATTTCACGGGTTTTCGCAACCAGCTTCGCCAGGACCGCGTGCTGCGCCTCTTCGACATCCGCAACGAGGCGGAATACCAGCGGCTGGAGGAGGCGCGCACCATCGCGCATACCGACGATGCCCGTCAGCATTCGGCGCTCGCCATCGCAGACGCGGATGCCGACATTCTCTGCCTGCAGGAAACCGACAACATGGCGGCTCTGCAGGCGTTCGAATACGGCTATCTCTTCCGCATGGTCGGCAATGGCTATCGGCAGAAATACCTGATCGAGGGCAATGACAGCCGGGGCATCGACGTGTCCGTGCTGATGCGTGAGGAGACGCGTGACGGCCAGCGCATCGAATGTGTCGATATTCGCAGCCATGCGGCGGTCACCTATCGCGATTTCGACCTCTACACGCCGGATCTCGGGCAGGGTCACAATCCGGATGACAGGATCTTCAAGCGTGATTGCCTGGAGATGGACCTGCGCATTGGCGGCCGGCCGCTGACGCTCTATGTGGTGCATTTCAAGTCGATGGGGTCGAGCAGGGACGGTATCGACGGGCGCCAATCGACCATGCCGGTGCGCATGGCCGAGGTGCGGGCGGTGCGCCGGATCATCGAGAAACGCTTCGGTGCCGGCCACACGGCGGACAAGGCCTTCGCGATCTGCGGCGACATGAACGACTATCAGGAGAAGCTGGCGGTCGAGGGCGACAAGCGCAACGGCTATCGTTTTATCCCCCGCAGGGAGCCGGTGAGCGCGCTTGACGCCTTCACGGTGGATGGTTTTGCCGTCAACCCGATGCTGCGCCGGCCGGTGGACGATCGCTGGACGCTCTATCACAGCCGGGGGCCGGAGGAGCGCCACCTCTGCCAGCTCGACTATATCTGGCTTTCGCCCTCGCTGGCCGAGCGCAATGCACAGCGCATGCCCGAAATCATCCGCGCCGGCCAACCTTTTCGAACACCCTTCCCGCCGGGGCAAGAGGTGGAACGGTATCCGCGCGTCGGCTGGGACCGGCCGAAGGCCTCGGACCATTGCCCCGTCGTGATGACGCTCGATCTGTAGGCGCCCGGGCGTGCGGGAAGCAGAAAGTCCCAGCGGCGCGCATGGCATGATTTTCCCTTGCCCGCTGCCTGTGCCTCGGGCAATTCTAGCACAATGCCTTCGGGCAAAAACTGAACAGGGAGAATACCTTGCCCCGTCGCTACGCCATCTATGACGTCTTCACCGACACGCGGCTTGCGGGCAATCCGCTGGCCGTCGTCTTCGATGCCGATGATCTCGACGACGGCACGATGCAGCGCATTGCCGGCGAGTTCAATCTTTCCGAGACCGTCTTCGTGAAGACACCGGAAAACCCGGCGCACAGCGCGCGCCTGCGCATTTTCACGCCGGGCCGGGAGCTGCCGTTTGCCGGCCATCCGACGGTCGGCGCGGCAATCGCCATTGCCGAGGCGGGCGAGGGCGGCGAGGCCGGCCCGCGTGATCTCGTCAGCGTGCTGGAGGAGAATGTCGGCCCGGTGCGCTGCGCGGTGAAGCTCGGCATCCAGAAGGCGGCCTTCGCCGAATTCGACCTGCCGCGCAAGGCGGCACGTCTGGAGGCGACGTTCGACCGGCAGGCGCTCGCCGATGCGTTCAGCCTGAAACCCGGCCAGATCGGCTTCGAGAATCACGTTCCCTCGCTGTGGAGTGCCGGCGTCGCCTTCGTGATGATCCCGGTGCACGATCTTGCGGCCGCCGCGGCGGTCGAGTTCGATCCGACGCTCTGGGAGCGCTGTGCGCCCTTCGCGGAAGGGCGGCTTGCCTCGGCCTATCTTTATTGCCGCGGCGGCGTCAATCATCTCGCGCGCTTCCATACCCGCATGTTCGCGCCCGATATGGGCATCGCCGAGGACCCGGCGACGGGCGCCGCGGTCGCCGCCATGTCCGGTGCCATCCACTTCTTCGACAAGCTGGTGGACGGCCACCATCCGCTGCTGATCGAACAGGGTGTCGAAATGGGCCGTCCCTCGTTCATTCACCTGCACCTCGATATTGCGGGCGGGGCGATCGCCGGCGCGCGCATCGGCGGCGAGGCGGTTCGCATCGCGTGGGGAACGCTGGATTTGTGACGGATATTTTGCGGTGCGGAAGAAATTTATCCGCAGACGCATCTTTTTTCGGGATGGCTATAGACAAGCTCCGCGAACGCCTTTATACGCCCGGTCAGACCGCTGGAGCGGTCAAGTGGGTGATTAGCTCAGTTGGTAGAGCAGCTGACTCTTAATCAGCGGGTCCACGGTTCGAGCCCGTGATCACCCACCATTTTTCTCTTAAGAGAGAAATGGTTGCGCTGATTTCTTCCTGTAAAACATAAACTAGGCCCTAGGGGCCTCTCCGCTGGTCCGGGACGTTTTCTGCCGTGCAGGTGCTCGCTGCTGAAGGTGTTGGCTGGGCCTGTTCTGCTGCGTCCTTTTCAGGCGTATTGCTGGCCGGCGCGGGTCTGGGCGGGGATCGGTTTTGGGTCGAACCTCTCCGGGAGGTCGGTGCCAAACTGCATCTGCCAATAGAGGGTCAGGATGTAGTTGCGCGTCAGCGGGGCGAGCGGCAGGGCGGGGGTGTCCTGGACCGGGGTCCATATCGCCTCGTCGATCTCCGTCGTCGGTGCGACCGTTTCATCCTGCAACCTGACCAGAAACACATAGGCGATGATGAGGTGGTCCGGCGCATCGGCCGCCTCGGCTTCGAAGCAGCCGAAGGGTGCCATCCGCGAGGGCGGGATGACAAGGCCGAGCTCCGCATGCAGCCGGCGGGCTAGGGCCGCCTTGGGCGCTTCCCCATCCCGTATGGTGCCGCCCGCCTGCATGAACAGGGGCATGCCGCGCTTGCGCAGCAGGAGCGTCTCGCCGTTTTCGCGAACGACGAGGGCGACAGCGATGCGAATTTCTTCCTGCATGGTATCCGTCGGCCTCTTTCATCAGGGGACCCTTCGGCCGGTGTTTCGCCGCTTAAAGGCGCCGCCCCGTGGATTATCCCTATCGTTATATTTCACGAAATATAACGATAGGGAAGAGGGCGCGTTGCGCGTCTCTGCCCGATCGCCTCGCGAACCGGGAGCGCCTGGCCTCAGGTGAGGACGTAGTCGACCGGGACGGGCATGGGCGGCAGGTCGGTTTCGCCGAGTGCGGAGCGCAGATGGGTTTCGATCGTCGTGGCATAGGCCGAGATCGGCAGGTCGTTCGGCATCAGGCCAAAAGGCTCTTCCAGTTCCTCGCCGAGCGCATCGAGGCCGAAGAACGTATAGGCGACGAGCATGACGGCGAGCGGCGTCGCCCAGCCCAGCATGTCGGCGAAACCGAAGGGCAGGATGAAGCAGAAGAGATAGGCGGTGCGGTGCAGGAGCAGGGTATAGGCGAAGGGCAGAGGCGTGTTGGCGAGGCGTTCGCAACCGACCAGCGCCTGCGTCAGTCGCCCGAGGCTTTCGTTGAGGGCAAGGGCCTCGACGGGCGCGAGGCGGTTCTGGCGCAGCATGCGGCCGATCAATGCCGCCACGCTGTGCAGGATCGCGTCCGCCGGATGGGCGGGCAGCGCGGCCTCGCCTGTCGCCTGGCTGGTCGTTTCCCGGCGCAGTTGCCGGACGGCAGCGTGGCCGAAGGCGATGATCGCGGCGAGGATCTCCCGCCGCTCCTGCGACGGTGTGCCGGAGCCGTCGTCGAGCACGACCGTCTGCCGCGCGATATCGCGGGCGGTGTGAAGGATCTGCCCCCAGAGCTTGCGTGCTTCCCACCAGCGATCGTAGCAGGCGCTGTTGCGAAAGCTGAGGAAAATGGAGAGGGCGATGCCGATCAGTGTCAGGGGCGCAGGATTGACGCCGGGAACGAGGTTTGGCGCATAGCGGTGTGCGGTGACGACGGCGGCGGAGAGCACGCCGACTGCGGCGAGCTGCGGCCATGTGCGCAGGATCACCGACCCCTTCAGAACGAAGAACAGCATGAGCAGGCTGGGGCGAGGGCGAATGATCATGGGCGGCGATCGTCCGTTCGGCTATGGAGAGAGGATTCGGTTTGTAGAAGCATGGCCGTCGCTATATCTTTGAAAATACATCGTGCCGCCGGAGGGCCGGAGGTGGCCGTCTTGTCGACGGAAGGACGCTTCCGGCGCCCGGAACGCCCTGCCGTGCAAAGGACCCTTGAATGACCGAACCCGCCGATATCCTCTTGTTTTCCTACGGCACGCTCCGGTTGGCAAGCGTTCAGCTCTCGTCCTTCGGCCGCCTGCTGGATGGCGAGGACGATGCGATGACGGGCTATCGCACGGACAAGGTCGAGATCACCGATCCGGAGGTGTTGCGCAAGAGCGGCGAGCGCTTTCATCTGATCGTCGTTCCCTCGGAGAAGGCGGAGGACGAGGTGCCGGGCAAGGTCCTCCGCATCACCGCAAAGGAACTCGCCGCGGCGGACGCCTATGAAGTCTCGGATTACAAGCGGGTCCAGGTCTTCCTGAAATCGGGCCGGCACGCTTTCGTCTACGTCAAGGCATAGGGGACGGGCGCGGCGATGAACGAGGAGGTGCCGAAATCGCTCCGGGATGCGCTGGCTTTCATAGCCGGCTACATCGAAACACCGCTTCCGCCGGTGCGCATGGCGCTCTCCGCAGCCTTCGGCCATGTCCTTGCCGAGGATATCGTCGCATCCACCTGCCTGCCGCGCTTCGATAATGCCGCGATGGACGGTTTTGCCATCCGCTCGTCCGATATTGGCCCGGACGGAACTGCGGTTCTCAGGATCGTGCAGACGATCACCGCGGGCCAGATTGTCGTGCCGGCGCTGTGCCCCGGCGAGGCGGTGCGCATCATGACGGGTGCGCCGGTTCCGCCCGGCGCCGACCGCATCGTCGTGCAGGAGGCTGCGGAGATCAAGGGTGGCGAGGTGCGCCTTCGTGTCCGGGACGGAACCAAGCCGCATATCCGCCGCGTCGGCGAGGACGTTTCGCGGGGTGATACTCTGCTTGAGGCGGGTGCACGCATCGGCCCCGGCCAGATGGCGCTGCTTGCTGCCCTCGGTCTACGCTCCGTGCTGGTGGCGCCGCGGCCGAAGGTGGCGCTGCTGTCCACCGGTGACGAACTGGTGGACAGTCCCGGTTCGCTGGCGGCTGGCCAGGTTTTTGACAGCAATCGTCCGATGCTGTCGCATATGCTGCTTGCAGCCGGCGCCGCGGTGACGGATCTCGGCATGGCGCATGACGATCCGGAGGTGATCCTTGAACGTCTCGTCGAGGCGGCGGCGGATCACGACCTTCTGATCTCGTCAGGCGGCGCGTCCGTCGGCTTTGCCGATCATCTGGCGAGGGTTGTTTCCCGTCGCGGCTTCCTCGAGTTCTGGAAGCTGGACATGCGGCCGGGCAAGCCGGTCGGCTTCGGCGATATCGATGACTGCCCGATCCTGCTCCTGCCGGGAAACCCGCTGGCTGCGGCTGTCGGCTTCGCACTTCTCGGCCGGGCGGTTCTCGCGCGGCTGGAGGGGCGGCCGTTAAATGCCAGCGTCCTGCGCCTGCCGGTCGATCGCCCGCTCGCAAGATCCGCCGGGCGGATCGAGGTGCATTTGGGGCGGCTCCGGCTCGATTCCAGGAGCCGCGCAACGGCCGTGGAGCCGCTACCCTATGGCGGATCCGCAAGCTTGCGCCATCTCGCGCTTGCGGATGTCATGATTGTTCTCGAACCCGGGGAGGGGATGATCGACGCGGGGGAGAATGTCGACACGCTGCCGGTCTGGCAGGGATTTCCCGGCTGATCGGCGCTCCTGCCTGTTGCCATGTCGATGCAAAGCACGGATATATCCCTCAAAATATATCGTGGGAGAGATTCATGCCGGCCTTGCGCTGCCTTGTCGTTCTTTTTGCCCTGTTCCTCTCGGCCTTGCCCGCTGCGGCGCGTTCGATCACCGATGCGGCCGGGCGCGTCGTGGACATTCCCGACAAGGTGGAGCGGGTGCTCGCCGCAGGCCCACCGGCCTCGGTGCTGGTCTATGTGCTGGCGCCGGAAAAGCTCGCCGGCTGGGTGCGCGAGCCGAAGGCGGAGGAAAAGGTCTTTCTGCTGCCGGCGACCCGGGACCTTCCCACGTTCGGCCAGCTCACCGGCAAGGGTGGCACGGCCAATATCGAGGCGGTGCTGGCGGCAAAGCCTGACATCATCATCGATGTCGGCACGGTGAACCCGACCTATGCCTCGCTTGCCGACAAGGTGCAGGCGCAGACCGGCATACCCTATGTGCTTGTCGACGGTGCCTTTGCCCGAACCGGCGCGATGCTGCGCGAGACCGGGGCGATACTCGGCGTCGCGGCGCGGGCGGAGACGCTTGCCGCCTATGCCGATGAGAGGCTGGCCGCGCTGGAAAAGGGTCTTGCCGACATTCCTGAGGACAAGCGCCCCGCCGTCTACTACGGCCGCGGCGCGGAAGGGCTGGAGACGGGCCTTGCCGGCTCGATCAACATGGAGATCCTCGAAGCGGTCGGCGCCCGCAATGTCGCGGCGGCTGCGGGCAAGGGCGGCCTCACCCAGGTCTCGCTGGAACAGATCCTATCCTGGAAGCCGGACGTCATTCTCGCCGCCTTGCCGAAATTTGCGAAAACCCTGAAGGACGACCCGCTCTGGGCGGGGCTGGAGGCGGTGAAGGCCGGCCGCATCCATGCAACGCCGACGCTACCCTTCGGCTGGATCGATTCGCCGCCCGGCATCAATCGCCTGATCGGCATCGCCTGGCTGGAACACACGCTCTATCCGGACGCGTTTCCCGCGGCGCTCGATGAGGAGGTGCGTACCTTCTTCAAGCTGTTCTACCAGGTGGAGCTCAGCGACGAGCAGATTGCAACGCTGCTGAAAGGTGCGGCGAAGTAGATGCGGCTACGCGCTGCCCCACCGGGCCGGCTTGCCGTGATGCTCGGTCTTGCCGGCCTCGTTGGGTTGGCGGCCCTCTCGATGATGGTCGGCAAATACGGCGACGGGCCGCAGCCGCTTTTTACCGCCCTCAGGCAGCTCGTGACGGGCGAGACGACAGATCCGCTGCTCGCCACCGTCCTCTGGAACGTGCGCCTGCCGCGCGTCATGGCGGCCGTCGTCGTCGGCGCGGGACTGGCGGCGGCGGGCGCGACCTATCAGGGCCTGTTCCGCAATCCGCTCGTCTCGCCGGACCTGCTCGGCGTCTCGGTCGGCGCCAGTCTCGGGGCGGTACTCGGCATCTTCCTCTCCCTGCCTGTGCTCGCCATCCAGCTCGCCGCTTTTGCCGGCGGGCTCATGGCGGTGTTTGTCGTCACCGGTATCGGCGCGCTGGTGCGCGAGCGCGATCCGGTGCTGACGCTGGTGCTTGCCGGCATCGCCATCCAAGCGCTGATCGGCGCCGGCATTTCGCTGATCAAGGTCTTGGCCGACCCCTACGACCAGCTCCCGGCCATCACCTATTGGCTGCTCGGCAGCATGACGGCGATCACCCGCTTCGACGTGCTCTCCATCCTGCCCGCCGTCGTCCTCGGCCTCGTGCCGCTGCTGCTGCTGCGCTGGCGGATGAACATCCTGACGCTCGGCGAGGAGGAGGCGCGCACGCTGGGCATCGATACGGTGAAGACGCGCATCGCCCTTATCGCCGGTGCGACGCTGGTGACGGCCGCGACGGTCTCCGTGACCGGCATCATCGGCTGGATCGGCCTCGTCATCCCGCATATCGCCCGCATGCTCGTCGGGCCGGATTTCCGGCGCCTGCTGCCGGCCGCCATGCTCTTCGGCGCGGCCTATCTCCTCGTCGTCGACATGCTGGCGCGCTCCATCGCGGACATCGAGGTGCCGCTCGGTATCCTGACGGCAACCGTCGGCGCGCCCTTTTTCCTGTGGCTGCTGATCGCCGGAAAGCGGGGCTGGTAACGAGGCGCTTGCCGCGCGCGTCGTCGCGGCAAGCGGTGTTCAATCGGGATGTTAGTCGACCGCGACCATCACGTCGGACGCCTTGACGACCGCATAGGCTTCGCCGCCGACGGCAAGGCCCAGTTCGTCGACGGATTCGTTGGTGATCGACGCGGTGACGACGGCGCCGCCGGCGACCTCGATACGGACATGGGCGGTGGTCGCACCCTTCGTCACTTCGATGATCTTGCCCTTGAGGCGGTTGCGGGCGCTGATTTTCATTGGGCTCTCCTGTGCTCGTGTGTTTGACGGCGCGCCATAATACGCCGCGTTACCCGGTGACTACCACGCAAACCGGGAGAACACCTCCAGATTTGCCGGCGCTTCTCAAAAAACGCCGCACGTAATATTTCTAAAAATATAACGTTGTTGCCGACGGGGGATAGCTGCTATCCCTTCGCTTCCGATCGGAGGATTCCTTCATGCTCGCACGTCTTGCCACTGCCCCGAAGATCGCGCTCGCGATCGCCGGCCTTCTCTTCGCCGCGCCTGCCTGGGCGGATCGCGTCGTCACCGACCAGATCGGCCGGCAGGTGCACGTTCCCGACGTGGTGAACCGCGTCGTCATCCTGCAGCACCAGACCCTCAACATCGCCGTGCAGCTCGATGCGATGGACAAGGTCGTCGGCGTGCTCGACGAGTGGAAGAAGCAGCTCGGCGCCAAGTACGTGCGGCTGGTGCCGAACCTTCCCGACCTTGCCATGCCGGGCGGCCTGACCAAGGTAAACATCGAGGAGCTGCTGACGCTGAAGCCCGACGTGGTGTTCGTCACGAACTACACGCCGGCCGACATGGTCAAGCAGATCGAGGAGGCCGGGCTTGCCGTCGTCGCCATATCGCTGCTCGATGTACCGCCGGAAGAAGCCGTCAAGATGAACCCTGATGTCGCGGATGAGCCGGCGGCGATCGATGCAGGGTTTGCGGCCGGCGTGCGGCTGATTGCCGATATCCTCGACCGCGAGGAGAAGGGCGAGGCGATGATCGCGGCCACAAGGAAGACCCGTGCCCTTGTTGCCGAGCGCCTTGCCGACATTCCCGAGGACAAGCGTGTCCCCGTCTACATGGCCAACCCCGAACTTTCGACCTATGGCCGCGGCAAATACACCGGCCTGATGATGGAGCGCGCCGGCGCCCGCAACGTCGCCAACGAGATCGCCGGCTTCAAGCAGGTGACGATGGAGGATGTGTTGAAATGGAACCCCTCCGTCATCTTCGTGCAGGAGCGCTACCCGGCCGTGGTCGACGAGATCAAGGCGGCGGCCTCCTGGCAGACGATCGACGCCGTCAGGAACGGCCGTATCTATCTGATGCCGCAATATGCCAAGGCGTGGGGGTATCCGATGCCGGAAGCCATGGCGCTCGGCGAACTCTGGATGGCGAAGGAACTCTATCCGGAACGTTTCGCGGATATCGACATGCAGAAGGAAGCGGACGCCTACTACAAGGAATTCTACCGCACCGATTATCGCGCCGGCCAATGAGCGGTGGGGCGGCTGTGCGACGGCCGGCCGGGGCAACGGTGGCAGTGCTGCTGATCGTGCTGGTGGTCGCCGCCATCGCCGCGCTCGGCATCGGTCGTTACGACATTCCCTTTGCGCGTGTGATCGCCATTCTGCTGGCGCCGATCAGCCCGCCGGAGGTTCCCGTCACGCCGATGGAGGCGAATGTCGTCTTCACGGTGCGTTTGCCGCGTATTCTCCTCGCCGTGCTGGCGGGGGCGGGGCTTGCCCTGTCCGGGGCGGCACTGCAGGGCGTGTTCCGCAATCCGCTGGTCGGGCCGCAAGTGGTCGGCGTCTCCTCGGGGGCTGCCTTCGGCGGGACGCTCGCGATCCTCTTCAGCCTCCCGCGTTATGGGCTCCTCGCCTCGGCCTTCGCCTTCGGGCTGTCGGCCCTCGTTCTCGTCTACGCCCTCAACGGCATCGTCGCCCGCCGCAACATTCTCGCGCTGGTTCTCGCCGGGGTCGTCATAACCGGCTTCTTCAGCGCTCTCGTCAGCCTGCTGCAATACCTTGCCGATGCCGAGGACAAGCTGCCGGCCATGGTGTTCTGGCTGCTCGGCAGTTTTGCCACCGCGAACCGGGACAAGCTTCTCCTGGTTGCCGCGCCGGTCGTGTTGGGCGGTGTGCTGCTCATCGGCCTTCGCTGGCGCATCAATCTCCTGTCGATGGGCGATGAGGACGCCCGCACCCTCGGTGTTTCCGTCGAGCCGCTGCGCTGGCTGGTGCTCGTTCTGGTCTCGTGCATCGTCGCCGCGCAGGTCGCCGTCAGCGGGGTCATCGGCTGGGTCGGGCTGGTCGTGCCGCATATGGCGCGTTTGCTGGTCGGGCCGGATCATCGTGTCATGATGCCGGCCTCGCTCCTTCTCGGTGCCCTCTATCTCCTCGCGATCGACACGGTCGCGCGTACGGTCACATCGACGGAAATCCCGCTCGGTATCCTGACGGCGCTGATCGGCACGCCAGTCTTTGCTCTGGTGCTGCGGCAGACCCAGAAAGGCGGTCATGGCCTCTGATCTCGTCATGCTGCATCTCGACACGGCTGGTCACTCCTATGACGGCGACCGCTGGCAGTTCCGCGCACTCGATCTCGATCTCCGCGCCGGGGAGATCACCGCGATCCTCGGCCCGAATGGTCGTGGCAAATCCACCCTGCTGCGTGTGCTCGCGGGGCTGCTGACGCCGACCTCCGGCACAGTCGAAACCAATCCGCGAACCGGTGTCGTGCCGCAGGAGTTTTCCGGTGCCTTCCCTTATTCCGTACTGGATATCGTGCTGATGGGGCGCGCCCGGCACGTTGCCCTGTTCGGCACGCCGGGTGCGGCCGACGTCGAGAAGGCGATGACGGCGCTGGAGGCGACCGGCATGGCCGGCTATGCGGCGCGCAGCATCGGCTCCCTGTCGGGCGGGGAGCGCCAGCTCGTCCTGATCGCCCGGGCGCTGGCCGGGGAGAACGATGTGCTGCTGCTCGACGAACCCGCCTCCGCGCTCGATTTGAAGAATCAGGACATCGTGCTTTCGCTGCTCGGACGGCTGGCCGACAGCGAGAAACTGGCGATCGCCTTCACGACCCATCAGCCGAACCATGCGACCGCGATCGCCGACAAGGTCCTCCTGATGCTGCCGGAAACCCAGACCCTGTTCGGCCCGACCGCGACGGTCATGACGGAAGCGAGCCTCGAGGCGCTCTACGGCGTTCCCGTCCGCGGCGTTCGGCTCGGTGGCGGGGATCGGGAGGAGACCGCTTTCGTACCGCTTTTCCGGCAGAGGGTGCGCAGGAGAAAGCAGGATGACTGAGGGGATCCGCATCCTCGCCGCCGGCAGCCTGCGGCACGCCCTGCCGGACATTGCCGATGCCTTCCGGGAGGCCGCCGGCGTTCCGGTTTCCGTATCGCTGGGGCCGGCCGGGCTGTTGCGCGAACGGATCGAGGCGGGCGAGCCCTTCGATCTCTTTGCCTCCGCCAACATGGCCCATCCGCAGCATCTTGCGTCGACCGGGCTGACGGAGGAAGCGGTCTGTTTTACGCGCAACCGGCTCGTCGTTCTCGCCCGCACCGGCCTCGGGCTGACCGCGGAAAATCTCGTGACGGTGCTTTCGGCCCCTTCGACCCGGATCGGCATGTCGACGCCGGGCGACGATCCGTCGGGCGACTATGCGTTCGACATGTTCGATCGTCTGGAGGCCCATCATCGCGGCCTCGGCGAAACGCTCAAGGCCCGGGCCCTGCAACTGGTCGGCGGGCGTCATTCGCCGCCGGGGCGTAGTGCCGCGGGTCTGATCGCCGAGGGCATAGTCGATCTTTTCCTCGGCTATGCATCGAATGCCCGCCTCCACGCAAAGGACCCTGCTTTCGGCATCGTGGCGATCCCGCCCGCCTATGCGCCGGATATCGCCTATGGCCTGGCGCTACGCAAAGGCGCGGCAGAGGACGCCGCCACCTTCCGGGACTTCCTGTTGTCTGAAGCGGCAGAGCGGCTTCTGCTGCGGAACGGGTTCGAAAGCCGTGACGGCGCAGTGCATCGCCGTCAGCGATGACTTGAGAGCAGGTGAGATAGCTTGCCCGCGGTCGACTTCACGAACGTCGCCATCTCGGTTTCCTCGAAGCGGCTATGCATCCTCGCGCTCATGCCCACGATGCCGACGGTGAGGAACACGTCTCCGTGTTCGAAGGTGACGGGGGCCGCGAGCGCGAAGACGCCCGGGTCGAACTCCATGTCGTTCACGGCATATCCCCGCTGGCGCGCCGCATCCAGTTGCTGCCGGATCTCGGCCCGGTCGACGGTCGTGCCGGCCTGAAACCGGGGGATATCCGCGCTGAGCACGTCCGCGATGAAATCCTCGTTCTGGAATGCCAGCATGGCCTTGCCGCTCGCGGTTGCGTGAAAGGGGAATTCATATCCGGGGTGGATCAGCGAGGATGGCGCTTCCTGCGGGAAGGCAAAGGCCTCCAGCTTGATCTTGCCGGCCACCAGCCGACAAATGAAAGCCACTTCCTGCAGCTTGTTGGCCAGTTCGGTCAGGAGCGGCGAGGCGATCTTCTCGATCGGGGCATCCCCGAAGCTCAGGTTGAGGAGGCGCCGCAGGCGTGGGCCGGTGAGATAGACCTTCTTGTTCGGCGCCGCCTCGAGATACCCGACATCCAGCAGGGTATTGGTAATGCGGTGGGCCGACGAGACCGGGATCTGCGCCGCGTTGGCGATATCCTGAAGGGTCAGGCCGGACGACGAAAACGCAACGGCGTCCAGGACGGTCGCGATCCGCCGCAGCGGGTTCGATCCCTTTTCAGACCCATTTTCCTTCGTTTTGCTCATTCACTTGATCCATGCTCGCATGTGAGAATTCTGTTGCTCCCTCAAGGGTGGTCCGGAAGGAAGATCTTTCCCGGGTTCATCAGCCCCTGTGGGTCCAGTGCCTGTTTGATCGACTTCATGACTGCAAGGCCTGCGCCATGCTCGGCTTCCAGATACGGACGCTTTCCAAGGCCGACGCCGTGTTCGCCGCTGACGGTTCCGCCAAAGCCGAGCGCGCGTGCAACCAGCCTTGCGTGAAGGCGCTCGGCTTCGTCAATCTCTGATTTCGCGGCTGGATCGATCAGGATCGCCAGATGGAAGTTTCCGTCGCCGACATGGCCGACGATCGGGGCGCAGAGCCCGGTGGATGTCAAATCGGCCTGCGTCTCGGCGATACAGGCCGCCAGGTTCGATAGCGGCACGCACACATCCGTCACCATCGCCTTGGCGCCCGGCCGTAGCAGTGGCTCCGCATGGGCCGCATTGTGCCGGGCCCTCCAGATTTCCGCCCGCTCACGGGCCGTCGAGGCCCAGTGAACGGATTTCGCACCGCACTGCCTCAGAAGATCCTCGACAGCCTCGGCCGTTCCGTCGAGCGGGCCGACACCCGAATGAAATTCGAGGAACAGGGTGGGGCGGCGCTCATAGTCGAGCCTCTCGTATCTGCACACCGCTTCCAGCGCCAGCTCGTCCATGAATTAGGCTCTCGCCACGGGGTAGCCGAGCTGCATCAGGAGAACGACGAACTCCACCGCCAGCCCTACTTCTTCGAAAACCGCGCGCAGGGCGACGACATGTTCCGGGATGGGATGAAGCCGCAGGGTCAATTTCGTGATGATCCCCAATGTCCCCTCCGAGCCGACGAAGAGTTTTGTCAGATCGTAGCCGGATGACGATTTCCTTGCACGCCCTCCCGTCTGCACGACCGTTCCATCCGCCAGAACGACTTCCAGGCCGATGACGTTGTCGCGCATGGAGCCGTATTTCACGGTCATCGTTCCGGATGCGCGGGTGGCGGCCATGCCGCCGAGGGTCGCATCGGCGCCGGGATCGACGGGAAAGGCAAGGCCGGTGTCCCGGAGAAACGAATTCAGCACCGAGCGGGTGCACCCCGCCTCGACGGTGCAATCCATGTCGGATGCATTCACCGACAGCACGGCGGTCATGCCGGAGAGGTTGATGCAGAGCCCGCCAAAAACGGCGTTGACGCTGCCTTCCATGGCGCTGCCGCTCCCGTAGGGAATGACCGGAACCCCGTATGCTGCACAGATGCGCACGGCATCGACGACATCCTCGGTCGTCGTTGCAAACAGCACGCCATCGGGTGCCGCTGCCGGATGCCACCCTTCGTCGTGGCCGTGATGGTCCCTGGTGGCGAGAGCGACAGTGAACCTGGAGGCAAACCGGGCGTCCAGTTCGCCGGCGGCGGCCTCGAAATCGACCTTTCTGGCGCGCGCTTCGGGCTTCATCGAAGATACTCGGCATCCTGCCTGACGAGGATGACCGTCGGGCGGTCGGCAGAAAGGGCGCCGCGAATCGCATCTTCGATCTCTTCCAGCGATCGGGGCGTCGCCGTGCGGCAGCCGAAGGCGTCGGCAAGGGCCATGAAATCGGGGTTCAGCGGGCGGACGCTCACTTCCGGGATATTTCTTGCCCGCATGAAATCGGCGATCTCGCCGAGGCCGTCATTGTCCCAGAGAACGATCGGCAGGGGTAGTTTTTGTTCGACCGCGGTCGCGAGCTCCTGAACGGTGAAGAGAAGGCCGCCATCGCCGACAAGCGCGAGACAGGCGCGTCCGGGCGATCCGGCGGCACCGCCGATCGACGCGGGCAGGGCGTATCCCAGCGTTCCGTACCCGACTGGAAAGTGCCATGTGCCGGGAACGTCGACGGGGAAATAGACGCATCCCGTGTAGGCGATCTGCGTCATGTCGGCGTAGACCAGTGCATCCGGGGGAAGCGCATTCCTGATGGCGCCGAGCACGGCGACGTGCTGGCGCTCCAGCGGCGATATCTCCTGCCCGACCTGTTGCCGGATGGTCTCGAAATCCAAATCCCATGTCGAGGCGAGGGGCCGCCGGCTCATCTCATCGGCAAGCGCCGCAGCGGCAAGCCCCGCATCCGAAACGATTGCCGCGTCGGGCGTGTAGTCCCTGACCGTTGCCGCGGGATCGATGTCGATCCGGACGAACCTTCCGGAAATGGCGAGGCGGGTCGTGTCCGTGCGCGCCGGCCCATCGGAAGCCGCCTCGCTGTCTGCGGTGACATAGAGGTCCGGCTCCGAGATCTCGGTGCCGATCGCGATCACAAGATCGGCCTCGAGCTCGACGAGCCTGCGGATTCTTGCCCTCTGGAGCGTGGATCCCAGCGAGAGGGGATGCGATTCCGCAACCACGCCCTTGCCGGCGACCGTGGTGACGATGGGTGCCTGCAGGCTTTCCACGAGGCGCGTCAGGGCGGCCCCCGCGTTGCGGCAGCCGCCGCCGGCCAGGACAATCGGCCGTTTCGCCGCGCGCAACAGGTCTGCCGCTGCCTTTACGTCCTCGGGGTTCGGGCCGGGCTGGCGGGGAAGGAATGTTCGGACTGGGCGCGGCGCAACGTCCTCGTCGAGAATGTCGAGGGGGATCGAGATGTGAACCGGGCGCGGCCGTTCCGTCCGGAACGATGTCATCGCCCTCGCCAGATGCTCGCTGATCTGCCGGCCCGTCAACGCCGTGGCGCTGAAGCCGGTGATCGGCGCGGTCACGGCCTGCTGGTTGGTGATCTCGTGCAGCATGCCGCGCCCGAGGCCCATGTCGTCGCGGGCGATCGCACTCGTTACCGCCAGAACGGGAATGGAATCGGAATAGGCTTGCCCGATCGGCGTGGCGGCATTGGTGACCCCCGGGCCGCTGATGATGAGGCAGACACCGGGCTTTCCGGTGGCACGGGCATAGCCGTCGGCCATGAAGCCGGCGCCCTGTTCGTGTCGTGCGCCGATATGGCGGATCGTGCTTTTTGCCAGGGGGGCGAAGAAGGCCAGGGTGTGCACGCCGGGCATGCCGAAGACCGTATCGACGCCGTATCCCTCGAGTTGCGCGACGAGTTCTCTTCCGCCGGTATTTTTCATGGGTCCTCCAATTCCGTTTTTCGGAAGCAATTTCTGTTATACTGAATATGCTGTTGACAAGGTTCCGGCAACCCCCTACTCATTCTGAAAAATGAAAATAACTTCCGTAATTCGGAATTTTATCAACAAAGAGTGGGAACTCGGAACATGAAACGATTTTTGACGTCCGTCGCCGTCATCGCCATTGCCGCCGGTGGCCTTTCCGTGCCGGTGTTTGCCGCGGAGGCGATCACCGTCGTCTCCTGGGGTGGCGCCTATACCGAAGCCCAGAAGAAGGCGTTCTACGAGCCTTTCACCAAGGCGACCGGGATCGCCGTCAACTCCGTCGATTACAATGGCGGCCTCGGCCAGATCAAAGCGCAGGTCGAAGCCAGGAACGTCACCTGGGACGTGGTTGTCGGGGAGAAGGCGCTTGCGGAAACGGGCTGCTTCGACAACATCCTCGAAAAGCAGGATGCCGGGGGGCTTCCGGCCGCTACGGACGGCACGGCGGCCAGCGAGGATTTCGTCGAGGGGACGCTCAGCGACTGCGGTATCGGGTCGGTGATCTGGTCGACATCCATGGCTTACAACACGTCGAAGCTGGCCGATGGTCCGAAAACCATCGCGGACTTCTTTGATCTGGAGAAGTTTCCCGGCAAACGGGGTCTGCGCAAATCGGCGGATGTGAATCTCGAATGGGCCTTGCTGGCGGATGGCGTGCCGGCTTCCGATGTCTACAAGGTTCTGGAGACCAAGGAGGGGGTCGACCGCGCCTTCGCGAAACTCGATACGATCAAGTCCGCCGTCGTCTGGTGGGAGGCGGGCTCGCAACCGCCGCAGCTTCTGGCGGATGGCGAGGTCGTCATGACCTCCGCCTACAGCAGCCGTATCTTCAACGCCATCAACGATGAAAAGCAACCGTTCACCATCGTCTGGGACGGGCAGGTCTGGGACAGGGATGTCTGGATGATCCCGAAGGGAACACCGAACCTCGAGGCTGCAACGAAATTCGTCCATTTCGTCAGCGAGACCACGCAGCAGGCCGCAATCACGAATTCCAGCTCCTACGGGCCTGTCCGCAAATCCGCCATCGCCCTGATCGGCAAGAACGACAAGACCGGCGTCGAGATGAAGGACTTCGTCCCGACCGCGCATCTCGAAAACGCCATCGAGTCCGACAGCGAGTTCTGGTCGACCTACCGCGACGAGCTGTTTGCCCGGTTCAATTCGTGGCTGGCTAAGTAGCCGTCCCTTCAACCTGCGAGATTTTACCTGCTGGCAGCCGTGGCTGCCGGCAGCCGGTGAACGATTGGGTGGAGACAGGACGTTGGCGTCAGTCAATTTTGCGAACGTTAGCAAGACCTACGATGGCACTGTATCGGTGGTCGACAATCTGAATCTCGATGTGCGGGAAGGGGAGTTCCTGAGCATGCTCGGGCCTTCCGGCTCCGGCAAGACGACATGCCTGATGATGCTTGCCGGTTTCGAGACCGCGACATCCGGCGAAATCTTCCTCGACGGCCGGCCCATCAACCGGGTGGCTCCCCAGCGCCGAAACATCGGCATGGTGTTCCAGAACTACGCTCTGTTCCCACATATGACGGTTGCGGAAAACCTCGCCTTTCCCCTGCAGGTCCGGAACATTTCCAAGGCCGATACGGCCGAGAAGGTGAAGCGGGCGCTGGACATGGTCGAACTGCCGCATCTCGGCAACCGCCGGCCGGCACAGCTTTCGGGCGGCCAGCAGCAGCGCGTCGCGGTCGCGCGCGCCCTCGTCTTCGATCCGAAACTCGTGCTGATGGACGAGCCGCTCGGCGCGCTCGACAAGCAGCTGCGCGAGCAGATGCAATACGAGATCAAGCGCATCCACGAGCGGCTCGGCGTCACCATCGTCTATGTCACCCACGACCAGGCCGAAGCCCTGACGATGTCGGATACGATCGCGGTGTTCAATTTCGGCAAGATCCAGCAGCTGGCGAAGCCGGACGCGGTGTACGAGACGCCAAGCAACAGCTTCGTGGCCCAGTTCATCGGCGAGAACAATGTCCTGCCTGGAACCGTGACGGAGCGGGACGGGGACGTGTGCCGGGTCAGGATCGACAATGGCGACGTCCTCAGTGCGCTTGCCGTTACAAAGGCTGCGGTCGGTGGGGCGACCCTGCTTTCCCTTCGGCCCGAACGCATCGTCGTCGAACCGGCGACAGAGGGGCCTGGGCAAACCGTGGTGGGCGGGGAGGTGGTCGATCAGGTCTATGTCGGCGACCACTCGCGCATCCAGGTGCGTGTGTTCGGCAAACACGAATTCGTGGTGAAGGTTCAGAACGCCTCGCTCCGGCGGACCTTCAGGAAGGGCGAACCCATCCGGCTTGGCTGGCAGGTCGGCGACTGCCGGGCTCTCGACGAGGCATCCGGCCGCGGTCGGGAGGCGGCGTGATGAGGGGAAGCACCGCCACCGCGGGATGGCCGGCTCCGGAGCCTGCTGTTCTGCCCGCCACCTCGGTCATGAAACAGCACCGACGCTCGAAGAGACAAGCCCAGTTGCGGGCGCTGGCCCTCGTTGCGCCACTCTGCATTTTTCTCCTGGTCATGTTCGCGTGGCCGCTGGCAACCATGTTGCAGCGGGCCGTCAGCAATGATGAATTCGGGGCGGTTCTGCACCGTACCTCCCTTTCGCTTGCGGAATGGGACGGCAACGACACGCCTCCGGAAAATGTCTACGCGGATCTCGCCGCCGATCTCAGGCAGGCGAACGACGAGCAAAAGCTGGGGCAGGTCACGTCGGCGCTCAATTTCGACTGGGCAGGGGCCCGGCCGCTGGTGATGCGGACGGTCAGGCAACTGTCGTCCGAGCCCGCGAACGGCTGGAAGCAAACGCTCGTCGCGGCGGCCCCGGACTGGGGAAATCCCGGGCTTTGGGCACTCATCAAGCGCTTGAGCCAGCCGTACACGTCGCGGCATTTCCTTGCAGCGCTCGACCTGCAACATGCTGCCGACGGCTCGGTCGAGCGCGTCGATGCGAACATGGCGATCTACCAGACGCTCTTCCTGCGCACGCTCTGGGTCAGCGCCGCCGTGGCGGGTCTCTGCCTCGTGCTGGGCTATCCCGTCGCTGCGCTGCTGGCAAGGCTGCCGCTGAAGACATCCAACCTGCTGATGATGCTCGTCCTCCTGCCGTTCTGGACGTCTCTGCTCGTCCGCACGACGTCCTGGATCGTCCTTCTTCAGGGGCAGGGTGTGATCAACGACATCCTCGTCTTCGTCGGCGCGGTGAACGACGCGAACCGGCTGCCGCTCATCTTCAACGTCACGGGCACGCTCATCGCCATGACGCATGTGCTGCTGCCGTTCATGATCCTTCCGCTCTACAGCGTGATGAAATCGATTCCGCCGTCCTATGTCCGCGCTGCGCTCTCGCTCGGTGCATCGCCTGTCACCGCCTTCCGCAGGGTCTATCTCCCGCAAACCGTTCCCGGTGTCCTTGCCGGTTCCCTTCTCGTCTTCGTGCTCGCCGTTGGCTACTACATCACGCCGGCACTCGTCGGCGGGCAGAGCGGCCAGCTCATTTCCAATGTCATCGCCTATCACATGCAGCAGTCGCTGAACTGGGGTCTTGCTGCTGCCCTCGGTTCGATCCTGCTCGTGGGCGTTCTCCTCGTTTACTGGCTGTTCAACCGCCTCACCGGCGGCAACGGCCTCAGGATGGGTTAGGAGCTGACCATGGCGCTTCCCGCACATACTTCCGTCGCCGGCCGCATCGCCCATTACAGCTATCTGGCGTTCTGCGGCCTCGTTCTCCTCTTTCTCATCGCCCCGATCCTGGTGATCATTCCGCTGTCGTTCAACGCCGCGCCCTACTTCACCTTCTCGCGCGACATGCTTCAGCTCGATCCGTCGGCGTTTTCGCTGCGGTGGTATCGGGACATCATCCAGAACGGAATGAACGATCCGAATGCGCCATTCGGCTGGGGCTATCTGGTCGACAGCTGGAACAATGCACAGTGGATCCATTCGCTGAAGAACAGCTTCGTCATCGCCGTCGCGACGACGCTTCTGTCGATGCTGCTCGGCACGCTGGCGGCATTGGGGCTGACGAGCCCGAACATGCCGGCGCGTGGCCTCGTCATGAGTGCGCTCATCTCGCCGATGGTCGTTCCGCTCGTGATCACCTCCGCCGGCATGTATTTCGTCTTCTCCCAGCTGGGGCTGACGGGCACGTTCGCAGGCCTCATCATCGCTCACACCGTTCTGGGCACGCCCTTCGTCCTGATCACCGTTGCCGCGACCCTCGAAGGTTTCGACCGCAACCTGATCAGGGCCGGGCTCAGCCTCGGTGCCTCTCCGGTCCGCGTGTTTTTCAAGGTCATCGTGCCGCTGATCCTGCCCGGCGTGATCTCGGGTGGCGTCTTTGCCTTCGCGACGTCCTTCGATGAGGTCGTGACGGTCATCTTCCTCGCCGACTACGACCAGCGCACCGTTCCGAGACAGATGTGGGCCGGCATCCGGGAGCAGATCAGCCCCACGATCCTGGCGATGGCGACCATCCTCGTTTTCCTCTCTCTCGGTCTTCTTACGGCGGTCGAACTGCTCAGACGGCGATCGGACCGGATGCGCGGCGTCGCCGCCTGATCCAGCACAATCTCAAACAATAAAATTCAGGAGACACCCATGCTTGACAAGAGCGACTTCCAACCCGTCGATGCGGCCGTAACGCCGCGCTTTTCCGATGTTGCGACGTTCCTGCGGACGCGGCGCCACGACATCGTGTGCGGCATCGATATCGGACTGTGCGGCGTTCCCTTCGATCTCGGCCTGAACTATCGCTCCGGCCCCCGCCAGGGACCCGCCGGTGTGCGCGAGGCCTCGCGCATCATCCGCCGTATCCACCCCGTGACGGGCGTTCGCCCGTATGACCTGTGCACCGTCGCCGATATCGGCGACGCGCCGATCAATCCCTTGAACAAGGACGCGTCGATCGATCAGATCCAGGCGTATTTCCAGGAGGTCAAGGACGCGGGCATCCGGCCCATTGCCATCGGCGGCGACCACACCATCCCGACGCCGATCCTGCGTGCGCTTGCCTCCGACCGGCCGGTCGGCATCCTGCATATCGATGCCCATGCCGACGTCATGGACACGATGTGCGGCACGAAGGTGAACCACGCCACGTTCATGCGCCGCGCCTATGAGGAGAACCTCATCGATCCCCGGCGCGTCGTGCAGCTCGGCCTGCGCGGCAGCCGGTTCGGCGATGACGATGTCCAGTTCGGCTATGACAAGGGGTACAGCATTATCACCCTCGACGAGTACGAGGAGATGGGGCGCGCCGCGGTGATCGAGAAGATCAACAGCGTTCTCGGCGATGGCCCCTTCTACATCTCCCTCGATATCGACAGCATCGACCCCGCCTATGCGCCGGGCACCGCCGTGCCGGAAATCGGTGGCCTTCTGCCCCGCGACCTCCAGGTGATCATCCGCTCGCTGCAGGGCAAGGACCTCGTCGGCGCCGACATCAGCGAAGTCGCTCCGGTTTACGATCCGACCGGCATCACCTGCGTCACCGCCGCGAACATGATGTTCGAGATGCTGTGCGTGATGGCGAAGGCGGTCGAGAAGGCCAGGTAACCGGATGGACACCGCCAGGACCAACCCGGACATCGCCGGGAAGACCAACGGCCGCCGGACCGAAAGGGGTGTGACGAGAATGACGAACGACATGATCCTTGCAGCAATAGACGGGTGCCTTGACGCCGACAAAATGGTCGCGGCGTGCCAGGAGGTCGTCCGGACGCCCAGCCTCTCCTTCGAGGAAGGTGCCGTGGCGGCAATCTATGCCAGGCATCTGCGGGAGCTCGGCTTCGATACCGTCGAAACCGATGCGAACGGCAATGTGATCGCGGTGCTGCGCGGTGCAGGCAATGGACCGTCCCTGATGGTCAACGGCCATATCGATCATGTCCCGACCGGGGAGATGAAGGACCCTTTCAGCGGCGCGCTGGTCGATGCGCGCCGTTGGGGCGAGGAGGGGACCGCGATTTACGGCCGCGGTACCTGCGACATGAAATGCAACGTCATGGCAAGCGCCTATGCGATCGCGGCGATCAAAAAGGCCGGGGTGAGACTTTGCGGCGATGTGGTTTTCGTCGCCGATGTGGGGGAGGAAGTGGATTCGCCGCTGGGTGTGCCATCGGTCATCGCCCGGGGTGTGCGCACGGATTTCGGACTGAACACCGAATCCAGCCGTGGCTGCGTTCACATCGGTCATCGCGGCAAGATCGATGTGGAGATCACGGTCCACGGCCGCACCTCCCATGCGTCGGAACCCGGCAATGGCGTCAATGCGGTGTTCGAAGCTGCTCCGTTCCTTGACGAACTGCAACGCTATGCGGCAGCCATGAAGGACGACGCCGTTCTCGGACCGGCCACGGTGACGTTGATTTCCATGAAATCCTCGCCGGACAACGGGACGGCGGTGGTGCCCGACCGCTGTATCATCCGGGTCGACAGGCGATATGTACGCGGCGAGACGGCCGAAAGCTGCGAGCGGGAGCTTCGCGACATTCTCGAGCGGATCGCTTCCGGCAATGCGGGCTTCACCTACGACCTTGCCGTCATCGTGCACTACCCCTTGATGTGGGTCGATCCGGAAAGCCCGGTCGTCTCGGCTGCGCTTCGTGCGCGGGAAGCCATGACCGGACGGCCCGACACGGTCGCCTCCTGGCGGTTTGGCGTCAACGGCACGTTCATGTGCGCGGCGGGCATCCCGACGGTCGGCCTCGGGCCCGGCAATGAAAAATGGGCACACACGCCCGACGAACACATCCTGGTTGCGGATCTCGTCGAAGCCTGCGGCATCTGGAGCCGCATGATCGTCGATCTGTGCGGGGTCGCTTCGGCGGACTGACGCGACCAAATCACTCATTCATCTCTAAATGGAGGCTCTCATGAGCAGACTTCTTCAAACCGGTCTCAACGCGGGCAAGGACCCGGTCATCAAGGTCGTCGATGGCGAGGGCGTATATTTCATCCTGGCGGACGGTCGGCGCCTGATCGACGGGAGCAACACCGGCGGGCCGCTCGGCCACAAACATCCGGCGATGGTCGAGGCGATGGTCAAGGCGGCATCCAACCCGGTCATCAACGAAGGCTGGTTCTGGGCCGAGCGTGAGGCGGCTGCCGAGGATCTGATCGACATCGCCTTCGGCGAGGAGAAGAGCTGGGTGGGCGCCGTCCGCTTCTTCCTGTCGGGAAGTGAAGCGAACGATCTCGCGCTGACCTTTTCCCAGGCGCTTACCGGCCGAACGGAGCTGGCGACCCGCGAGCGCGCGTATCACGGCATGGCAGGGCTTGCCCGGCAGATGACCGTGCAGCCGCACTGGCACGGTGGCCTTGCCATCCAGGGCGGCGGCAGCAAGCCGGTTCCCGCGCAGGTCCCCGTGCGGATCATCCCCGGCCCGGTCAATGCCAGATATGGCGGTGTTTCCGACAACCGGCCGCTCGCCGATCGCATGGCGGGCACCGAGGAGGCACTCTCTTCTGTCGCCGCCACGATCATCGACTACACGCAGGGCGGCACCTACTACGACGCGGACTATCAGGACTATGTGGCGAGGGCCGCACGCAAGGCCGGATCCCTCTGGATCGCCGACGAGGTCGTGACCGGTCTTGGCCGCAGTGGTCGCTGGTTCGCTTTCCAGGGCGGCGAGACCCGCCCGGATATCGTCACATTGGGCAAGTGCCTTGCCGGCGGTTCTGCTCCTGCCGGTGCGGTCGTCATGTCGAAGGACATCGTCGATGAGATGAAGGACAAGAGCTGGCAGACCTACAGCACCTTCCGGGCACATCCGAGTGCTGTTGCCGCGATCCGTGCCTACCTTTCTGTCATGAAGGACGGTGACATCATCCGCCGCGTCAAGGCGCTGGAAGGGCGAATGCAGCAGGGGCTGGTGGATATCGCACGGCGGCATCCGAGCGTTGCGCGGGTCGACGGATTTGGCCTGCATTGGACCGTCGAACTCCACGGCCCCGACTGGCGCGACTGGTATGCCGACACGGCTGTGTCCCCCGTCGCGTCACGTGTGGCGGCCCGGGCAATCGAGGCGGGGGCGATCATCGGTACCAGCGGCGAACAGACGTCCCTTTTCCTTGCGCCGTCGTTCATCATCTCGGATGCTGAACTCGATACGCTGCTGGCGGCTCTCGACCATGGTCTGAACCTGGCGGATGCCGAATTCGAACGCGGCGCAGCTTGAAAAGAGGAAGATATCAACATGACTGACAATTCTGCGGCTGAAGGCATCCACGCGGCAGTCCAGGCATATCTGGACGCACTGTATTTCGGTGATGTGGAGGGGTTCCGCTCGGTCTTTCATCCCCGCGCGCAACTCTATTCCGCGACGGAGGGGAAGCTCGTGAACCTGGATGTCGATGCCTATCTCGATCTGGTGGCCAATCGGCCGTCTCCTGAAGGGAAGGGCGATGTGCGCCAGGACGAGATCCTCTCGATCACGGTTTCCAGCCCCACGACCGCGCATGCCCGCGTGAAGGACGTCTACCTGCCGAAAAGGTTCGTTGACGAGCTGACCTTCGTCCTCATCGACGGCAAGTGGCAGATCGTCGCGAAAGTCTGGCATTTCGAGATCTGACCGGTCTGTCGTTCCCTCTGTACGGGGAAGCGCCTTGTTTCGGGGCGGAGGTTTCTCGGGGAGTGGAAGGCGGGAATGTCGTGAGATCGGATGGTGCGGCGTTGATCGGGGTCTATGGGGTTGCCTTGCTGGCGGTGTTGTTGTGGGGCGCCTCTCCGGTCGGCACCAAACTCGCGCTCGGCGAAGTTTCACCGCTCGGCGTGATGGCGATCCGCACGGTTGCGGGTGGTCTCGTTGGGCTGGTGCTTGCCCTCTTGCTTGGTATCAGACTTCCGCCGACGAACCGGGAGGTCGCCCAGGTCGCGCTTGCGGGATTTTGCGGCATGGTCGCCTTTCCAACGCTTTTTTCCTGGGGAATGCAGTCAACGTCCGCCACGCACGGCGCGATGATCCTTGCATGCATGCCGGTGACGACGTCGGCGATCGCCTATGCGTCGGAAGGGCGATTGCCGCCCGGTCTTTGGTGGATCGGATGTGCCGTGGCCCTCGGCGGAGAAAGCCTGCTGGTGTTTGGGCGCGGGGGCGCCACGGATGGCGACGCGACGCTGGGTGGCGATCTGCTTGTCCTCTCGTCGACGCTGTTCGCCTGCGGGGGATATGTCATCGGCGGGAACCTGCAGAAGCGCGGGTATCCGGCGCGCGCGATCACCTTCTGGGGGGCGGGCCTGTCGGCCTGCCTCCTTCTGCCGCTGACACCCTGGCTGCTCGGACCGGTCGATCCCACCCTGTGGAAGACGGCAACCTGGATGGCGTTGGCCTATCTCGCCTTCGGCGTCACCACCCTCGGCTATGTTCTCTGGTATTGGGCACTCGGCCAGGGCGGCGTCGGCCGCATGAGCCTCATGCAGTTTCTTCAGCCCGTATCCGGATTGACGCTGTCTGCCGCCCTGCTGGGCGATCGGATCGGCTTTTCCGTGATCATCGCCTCCGCCCTCATCGTCGCCGGAGCCTTTGTCGCGACCATCGGGTCGCGGTCGGGTTGAGGGCGCCGAGATCGATGAAGAAAGGGCTGGGTCCCATGCGAAAACGATCCTCTGCCATCCGCACGGTTCGTGTCGCGGCGGAGGTCTTCGGGAGTGAGACGACGGAAAATGCCCGGGTGAACTCAGCGGGTGATGCGTTCGCCAGAGGCGCCGCGAGGGGAGAAGGTATTGATGGAACTGTCTCAAAACACAGATACGCTTGACGGGAGCTTGCGGTTTTCGGCGCATACGAGGGCAATCGCCAGCGAAGGGGCGGCCGGCTGGGTCATCGCCGATGCCGCGGCGGATGCGTTGGACCGCGGAGAAGATGTGGTCAGTCTTTGTCTCGGCGACACCTCCTTCGACACGCCCGTCAGGATTACCGATGCCGCGATCCGAAGCCTTCGGGCGGGGCGGACGCACTATGCACCGGTTCCGGGGACGCCGGAGCTTCGCAGGAACGTCGCCCGTGCCCAAAACCGTTTCGACCTTCAGGATTGGTCGGCCGATCAGGTGACGGTTTTCGCCGGCGCCCAGAACGCGCTTTTCGCCGCCATGATGACCGTCGCGGGGGCGGGGGACGAAGTGCTCTACCTGGAGCCCTGGTATGCGACCTACGAGGCAACCATCCGTGCCGGTGGCGCCGTGGCACGCCCGGTCAAACTATCCATGGACGCCGGCGGCGCACGGCTTTCGCTGGAATCGATCCTGGCCCAGGTGACGGAGCGGACCCGGGCGATCCTCCTCAATTCTCCCAACAATCCCGGCGGTTACGTGCTCGATCGCGCCGAACTCGAAACCGTCGCCTCCGTTGCGGAACGGCACAACCTTTGGATCATCAGCGACGAGGTCTACCGGAATGCCGTCTTCGACGGTGCGTTCCTTTCCGCCGCGTCGTTGCCGGGGATCCGGGAGCGCACGATCATCGTGAACAGCCTGTCGAAATCCCATGCGATGACCGGCTGGCGCGTGGGGTGGACGCTGGGCCCACCCTCGGCCGCCGCCCATCTCCAGAACATGGCCCAATGCATGCTGTTCGGCTCGCCGACCTTCGTCCAGGATGCGGCGGCGGTCGCGCTGGAAGAGGCGGGCGATGAGGAAATGTTGTTTTTCTCCAACGAACTGCGCCGCCGTCGCGACCTCATGAGTGCCGAACTTTCGCGGCTGCCGCAGCTGCGTTTCGTCCGGCCCGTGGGCGGAATGTTCTGTTTCGTCGATGTCTCTGCGACCGGGCTTTCGGGGACGCAATTTGCTGAACGCCTGTTCGCTGCGGAAGGCCTTGCTGTCGTGCCCGGCGTCGCATTCGGGCCCAACATGCACAGCTTCATTCGCCTCTCCTTTTCCGGATCAGAGGACCTGATTGCGAAGGGGCTGGGGCGTCTTCGTCGTTTTTGCGAGGCGCTTTGAGAACGCGGGCCTCCGTCGGGATTTGCGTGGAATCCAGGTCCAGGGACCGTTTGACCTCGGCCTCTCGCGGAGAACGTCAATCCGACGTGCCGAATCTGCGCAGCAGACCTGCCGTCGCGGAGAACAGAACGATCAGCGTGCCGTAGCCCAGCGTCGTCGCCGTCAGCCCGAACATGCCGACGGCGATGCCGGCGAGCAGGGTGGGGAGGCCGAAGGCGAGATAGCTCAGCGTGAACAGTGCGGCGAAGAGCTCACCGCGCTCGTCCGGCCGCACGACCGGGACGATCGACCGCAGCACGCCGTAGAAGCAGGTTCCGAAACCCGTTCCGGCGATCACCAGAGCCACAAGATAGGCGGGCAGCGACTGCCAGCCGATCGCCGCAAGCGTCAGCGCCGTTCCGATCGAAAGCGCCGAGGTTCCGTAAAGCGTGACCCGCCGTGAGGAATGTCCGCGTGCGATGTAGCAGGCAACCGCGCCGGCGGCGCAGAGCAGCACGATCACGCTCGCCTGCGTCACATGATCCTTCGCGCCGAAGACGTGCCGGACGATCGGTGCGCCGAGCGAGAGATAGAGCCCGCCCGTCGCCCAGCCCGCGATAACGGCGGGGGCGCTCCGCCAGAACGCCCTGGCGGCGGCGGCGGGTATGCCGACCCGCGGGCGAAGCGAGGCCCAGACACCTTCATGCCGTGGCGCGGTTTCCGGGATGAGCCAGATCGCAGCGGCAAACAGCGCATAGGCGACGACCAGCGTGCCAAACACATCCGCCTCCGCCATGTCCGTCGCATCCATCAGAATGCCGGCCGCAAGAGCCCCCACGGCGAGCCCGCCCAGCGGAATAACCGAGTTCCAGACCGCGGCGCTGCCCGGCCTGTCCCTCGGTTCGAGATCGACGACGGTTGCCGACAGCGCGGAGAGCAACAGTCCCGCCGCGATGCCCTGCAAGGCGCGCGCCAGGATCAATCCGCCCACGTCGCCCGCCTGCCAGAACAGCAGCAGGCTCAGCGCCATCAGCGCAAAGCCGCCGGAGATCACCGGCCGCCGGCCGACATGGTCGGACAGCGATCCCGTGACGAGCAGCGAGGCCAGCAGCGCGACGGTGTAGACGGCGAAGATGCCGGTCAGCGTGGCCGCCGAAAAACCGATCTCCTGCTGCAGCAGCGGATAAAACGGCGAGGGCGCGCTGGCGCCGGCCATCATCACCGCCATGCCGGCAAGCGTGATGCGGAAGCCGGTTCGGCTGCGTAGCGGCGTGAAGAGCGTCGCATCTGTCACGGGGCACCTGATTGTTCGAATAATTTCGAACCAATATCTACTATCATTTCCACCATGGTTCAACTAAATTCGAACCATGGCGCCCGAGATACCAGAACTCCCGCATCCCGCCCGCATGGATATGCGGTTGACCGACGTGCTCTTCGCGTTGAGTGATCCCGAGCGGCTGGCCATCGTGCGCCAGCTCGCCGACGGCCCGCTCGAGATGGCCCAATGTCATCTTTCCGACCCTTCGATGCCGAAGTCGACCAAGTCGCATCTGATGAAGGTGCTGCGCGAGGCCGGTATCATCCGCAATGAGCCATTGGGCCGCGGCCGCCGCCTCAGCCTCCGGCACGACGACCTGGAGGCGCGGTTTCCGGGATTGATCGGTTCGGTGCTGTCCGCCTCCGCCGAGACGTAGCTGACTATCCGGGACGGCCGCGCGAGACCCTCACGGCGTCCTGGCTCAGCGCAAACGCTCAGGGATTGCGGAGAATGCCCCGCAGGATCGTTTCGGTGATGGTGGTGGCTGCCTTTTCGTAGTCCTCTGCTTTCAGGCGCGACTTCTTCAGGGCGTCGGCGGCGACGGGTTCGAAGTCCGCGTAGAACTGCGTCGATGCCCACAGCATGACGAAGAGGTGGCGGGGATCGACCGGCAGCATCTTGCCGGCGGCAATCCAGCCCTCGACGACGGCCACATGCGCATCCGTGATCTGGCGCATGTGGTCGCGATCCTTCTTCTTCAGGAACCGCGCGCCCTGGATGATCTCGCTGGCGAAGAGGCGGGATTCCGCGATGTTCTTGCGCGTGTATTCGAGCTTTGCCTTGATGTAGAGCCGGAAGGCCTCCGCGGGCTCGCGTTCGGGCGAGATGTATTTCAGCGCATCGTCCCAGCTGGCGATGAGATGCGCGATGATCGCGGTGTAGATCTCTTCCTTGGAGGAGAAGTAGTAGTAGACATTGGCCTTCGGCAGGCCTGAAGCCTCCGCGATCTCGGCGATGCGTGTGCCGTCGAAGCCCTTGCGCGCGAAGATTTCGATCCCCGCCTTGATGATGAGGCGCATGTTGCGTTCGCGGATGCGCTCCTCGGGATCTTTAGCTGCCCTTGCCATGTGGTTCCGCCTCCATCTCGCCGTCGCTTCGTACCAGGCAATCGTGCGTGGTGGCGGGATCGTCTGCGCAATTGCCGCGTTTTCCGGCGAAATGCAAGCGTTTCGATCTTTGCCAAAAGCTGACGTATTTGTCAGGAAAAATTGACCGAGTCGTCATTTTTTGTCTTTTGGAAAGTTGACACTTTGGTCAAGTTTTGTCTAGTCTTCCCTTCAGTGGACGGAAGGGGAGGCCGGGATGTCGATGCGGTTGAGGGAGGCGATGGCGCAGACGCTTGCCGGCTGGGAAGGCGACCTGCCGCAGCTCTGGCGTGCCGCGCTCGGCTCCGTCGGCGCGGATTTCGATCGTGTCGGCGGCGATCTCGAGCTGGAGGCGTGGGAGCCGATCTTTCCGGCCCGCCGTGGCAAGGTTTTTCCCGGCCAGCCGCCGGGGGCGCATATGCTCGCCGCCTTTGACGGCATTGCGCCGCGGGATGTGCGCTGCCTGATCCTCGGGCAGGATCCCTATCCTGAACCCGGTTTCGCAACGGGCCGCGCCTTCGAGGCCGGCAATCTTGCTGGCTGGGGTGAGCTGGACAAGATGTTCTCGAAGAGCATCCGCGCCTATATGCAGCTCATCGCGGCCGCGCGCCTCGGCGATGAAAGCCTCGCGCGGGATTTCGGCCGATGGCCGGATGTGCGCCATCTGCTGTGTGATCCGGCGGGGGTGTTCGAGGCGCCCAGCCTGATTGCCGACCGCTGGGTGAGGGAGGGTGTCCTCCTGCTCAACGCATCGCTGACGCTCTCCCGTTTTCGCGTCGATATCGATCCGCACCAGTCGCGCGGGCATCTGCCCTTCTGGCGGCCGCTCATGCTGCGCGTGGTCGAAACGCTTCTGGCGCGGGACGCGCCCGTCGTCTTCCTGGGTTTCGGCGCGGCTGCCGCCGATATCTTTGCTGCGGCCGGTGTCGGTGAGGGGCGTGAGGGCCATGTCGCCTATGTCCAGCGCGCGCATCCCGCTTTTGCCGATGATGTGCTGGGCCGGGAAAATCCGTTCCTTCTGTGCAATTCCTATCTGGAGGCGATGGGCGGCCAGCCTGTCGCATGGTGATCCATGGCGTCTGCCCCGGAATATGATTTCATCATCGTCGGCGCGGGGTCGGCGGGCTGCGTTCTTGCGAACCGCCTGTCGAAGAACCCGGCGAACCGTGTGCTGCTGATCGAGGCGGGCGGCAAGGATCGCAATCCGCTGTTCCGGCTGCCGATGCTGATGGGCAAGCTGTTCCATTCGGGCATCTACAACTGGCATTATCACACGGAGCCCGAGCCCCATCTCAACGGCCGCTCGCTCTACTGGCCGCGCGGCAAGGTGCTGGGCGGGACCTCGACCATCAACGGCATGATCTACGTGCGCGGCAATCGCCACGATTATGACCGCTGGTCGCAGCTCGGCTTGCCCGGCTGGTCCTATGACGAGGTGCTGCCGGCATTCCGGCGCTCCGAGGCCCATATCCAGCGCAAGGATGCGTTCCACAGCGCAGACGGCGAACTGACCGTCTGCCGGGCCCGTGGCCACAATCCGCTGATGGACGTGTTCTGCGAGGCGGGCCTGCAGGCCGGCTACCCGGACAACGACGATTTCAACGGCGCCACCCAGGAAGGGTTCGGCCGCTACGACTTCACCATCCGCAAGGGAAAGCGCTGGTCGACGTCCTGGGCCTTCCTGCGCCCCGCGCTCGATCGCAAGAACCTGACCGTGCTGACGGGGGCGGAAACGACGCGCCTCGTCATCGAAGACGGCCGGGCATGCGGCGTCGACTATGTCAGGGACGGTCGGTCGGGGCGCGCCCATGCTGGGCGTGAGGTCATCCTGTCCGCGGGCGTCGTCAATTCCCCCAAGGCCTTGCTCCTCTCGGGCATCGGGCCGGCCGACGAGCTGCGCGCACTCGGCATCAAGCCCGTGCTCGATCTTCCGGGTGTCGGCAAGAACCTTCAGGATCATGTCGACTGCGTCATGAGCTGGGAATGCCGGGAGCCGATCACCCTGTTCGGCGACCTGCGTGCCGACAAGCTCATACCGGCCGTTGCCCAGGGCATGCTGTTCGGGGAAGGCATCACGACGACCTTTCCCTACGAGGCCGGCGCCTTCATCCGCTCGAACGATGGTCTCGTCGCGCCGGACATCCAGCTGCATTTCATGCCGGCGCTGGAAAAGACGGCCAACCTGCACTTCCCCAATCCGTTCCGCAAGAAACAGGCGGTGGAAGCCAACCACGGGTTCACGATCCGTGTCGGCCCCGTCAATCCGGTGAGCCGCGGCGAGATCACGCTGCGGTCGGCCAATCCCGCCGACAAGCCGAAGATCCTGGCCAACTACCTGCGCGACGAGTTCGACATTCGCACGATGATCGACGCCATCCGGCTGACCCGGGACATCGTCGGCCAGAAGGCTTTCGACCGATACCGCGGCAAGGAGCTCGCGCCCGGGCCGGAGGCGCTTGACGATGCGGCGCTGACACGCTGGCTTCGTGCAACGGCCATGACGACCTTCCATCCGGTGGGAACGGCGAAGATGGGCAACGATCCCATGGCCGTGGTGGACGCGCGGCTCAAGGTCCGCGGCATCGAGGGGCTGCGCGTCGCCGACGCCTCGATCATGCCGATCATCTCGAGCGGCAACACCAATGCACCGGCCATCATGATCGGCGAGAAATGCGCCGAGTTCATCCTGAACGCAGAAGGAGCGATCCGATGATCCTCGAACACCGCACCTATACCTTCAAGCCCGGTACGGTCGATAAGTGGATGAAGAAATACGAGGCTGACGGCCTGCCCGTGCAGAAGCGCCACCTCAACACCTTTGTCGGCCTCTATTCCTCGGAACTCGGCACCCTTCACACCACGGTTCTGATGTGGGCCTACGACAGTCTCGCCGACCGTGAGGCGCGCCGGACGGCGATGTATGCCGACCCCGACTGGCAGACGTTCATCTCCGAGGTCTGGGCGCTGGACGCGATCCAGAAGCAGGAGGTGATGATCATGAACCCGGCCTCCTATTCGCCTCCTCTTTGAGGCGGCAACCGACGCGCAGCAGGGCCTGCGTGTCGGCGAATGCGCATGCGAAACGACAATCGATAAAAGAGGGAACCATCATGACAGACAAGACTGGGACCAATGCACAGCACAGGATGCATCGCCGCACATTCCTGCAGGCGAGCGCAGGCGCCGCGGCGCTTGGCTTTGCAGCCAGCATCGTGCCCGAATTCGCCCGCGCCTCCGGCGGGCTGGTCGCGCTCGTTCACACGCAGGCGGCCGGCGACAACGGTCCGGTGGACCAGATGATCGCCAAGCTCAAGCAGCTTTCGGAGGAAAAGGGCTTCGAGTACCGCGCCATCTACGCGCAGGATCCGGCGACCTACGAGACCATCTACCGCACGCTTGGCGATGCGGGCGCTGCGATCATCGTCTCGACCTTCAACGAAGTGGCCGAGCCCTTCAAGGCGCTGGCGCCGTCCTATCCCAACACCAAGTGGATCCAGCTTTTCGGCGACCCCTTCGAACCGGCGATCCCGAACGTGGTGACCGTTTCCTACGACTACTATCTCGGTTGCTATCTTTCGGGCGTCTTTGCCGCCAGGATGACCTCGACCGGAAAGACCGGCTTCATCGGCGGCGTCTCGATTCCCCCGCTCAATGCCGATTTCAACGCGTTCAAGGCCGGCGTGCACTCCATCCGGCCGGATGCCAGCGTCGTCGCCGCCTTTGCGGGCTCGTTCCAGGATCCCGCCAAGGGGCAGGAAATCGCCACCCAGATGTACAATGACGGCATCGACTACATCCAGACCGATGCGGCGGCCACCGACGGCGGCATCATCGCTGCGGCCAATGAAAAGGAAGGTCGCATGGTGAGCTGCCTTGCGCCCGGGCAGTACGAGCTCGGTCCGAAGTCGCTCATCTCCATCGTCAGCCTCGATTTCGGCGTCTCGCTCTACAACGAGGTCACCAAGGCCGTCGGCTCCGACTGGAAGGGCGGTACGCATGAGCATACGGGCCTCGGCACCGGCGTCATCGATTTCATTCCTTCGCCTGTTTTCGCCGAGCAGGGACCGGCAGATCTCAATGCGAAGGCGAAGGAAGCGCTCGTCGAGGTCGACAAGGTTCGGGCGGGCATTCTGGACGGATCCATCAAGGTCCCGTTCAACACAACGCTTTGAGCCTCCACGCCGGCCCATCGGGCCGGCGTGGAGGCTTGACGGACAATCGGCATCGGCCGTCCCCGAGGGATGGTCGCGGGAGGTTCGCGGCTCGTCTCCAGCCCTGTTGACGGACGTGAACCTCTGCTCTCGTTGGGAACCGTATCATGCCCAATCTTCCAAAGTCGGCCCTGGAGTGCCGCGATGTCACCGTGAAGTTCGGTGACGTGACGGCTCTGTCGGAGGTTTCAGCCTCCTTCGCTCCGGGCCAGATCCATGCCGTCGTGGGCCAGAACGGCGCCGGCAAGACGACCTTCGCCCGTGTCGCCGCCGGCCTCGTGCGGCCGACTTTCGGTGCCGTCGACGTGATGGGGCATGAAATCCGCACGGGGCAGGTCAGGGAAAGCCGCGCCGCGGGCGTGGAACTCGTCCACCAGAGTTTTGCCCTGCCGCCGTCCTTCACCGTTGCCGAGACCATGGAGTTCGGGGCGACGGACAAGGGCGGCATCTACAGCCGCAAGGCGCTTGCGGAGAAATGGCGGCCGCATCTTGCCGGGCTCGACGTTCAGGTCGATCTCAACCGGCGGATCCGCGACCTGCCGATCGAGACGCAGCAGGGCATCGAGATCGCGCGTGCGCTGGTGACGGATGCGTGCGTCCTCATTCTCGACGAGCCGACGGCGGTGCTGTCGCCGGCGGGCATCGACATGCTGTTTTCCCGCGTTCGACGCCTCAAGGCGCGTGGTGTCACCGTCATCCTCATTCTGCACAAGATCCGTGAGGTGCTTGGTATCGCGGATACGGTCACGGTGCTGCGCGGCGGCCGGAAGGTGGAGGGGCCGCTTCCGATCGCCGAGGTCCCGGCCGAGCGGCTGGCCAACCTGATCGTCGGCGATGCGGTGGCCAGGACGCTCGATGGGCACGACCGCGACGCCCTGGTCGGAACGAAATCCCCGGCCGGCGGGGATGCCGACCAGCCGTCCCAGGCAAAAGGCCCTGCCGTCTTGTCGATGAAGGCCGTTTCCACCCGGCCGGACAGCGAGGGCATCGCACTCGACACGATCGACCTTGATATCCGTCCGGGCGAAATCGTCGGCATCGCCGGTGTTGAAGGCAACGGGCAGAAGACACTGGTCCGGGCGATTTCCGCCCTCGCGGACCTCGACGGCGGCTCGATCGCTCTCGCCGGGCAGGACGTGACCCGCCAGCCGCTTGCCGCCCGCCGTGCGATCGGTCTCAGGATCATTCCCTTCGAGCGCAACGTGGAAGGCCTCAGCCTTACCAGTTCGCTCTGGCAGAACTGGAGCGCGCGGGACCTGCTGCAGGGCAGTCTGCTCAAGGTCATCCGGCCCGCGGTCATCCGCGAGGCGTGCGACCGCTCGCTCAAGGCATGGAGCGTGCACTACCACAATTGCGGGCAGAGGGCCGGCTCGCTCTCCGGCGGCAACGCACAGAAGGTGATCCTCGCGCGCGAGGTCGATCCGGCCGCGCGGCTGATCATCGCCGCCCAGCCGACACGCGGCCTCGACATCGGCGCGACCGCCTTCGTGTGGCAGGCGCTGAGGCAGGCCCGCGACCGCGGTGCCGCCATCCTGCTCATCTCGTCGGATCTCGATGAGCTGTTCGATATTTCCGACCGCGTCGTGGTGATGTTGTCGGGACGGCTGAATGGGGAGTTCCGCGCGCCCTTCGACATCGGGTCGGTGGGGGCTGCCATGACCGGCGCTGCTGTGAGGGCAAACGCATGAAAGACAGCCTTATCACCGTCCTCCGCAGTCTGGTCTTCGTCATCTTCGCGCTCGTGCTCTGCGCACTCGTCTTCCAGCTTGCCGGCTACAACGCACCCGTCATGCTCTGGGCGGTGCTCGACGGGGCGTTCCTGCGCAGTGGCGCGATCGAACAAAGCCTCCGGTGGGCGCTGCCGCTGTTCATCACGGCAGTCGGCGTCGGCATTTCCTTCCGGGCGGGGTTCTTCAACATCGGCGCGCAGGGCCAGTTCTATGTCGGCGCGATCTGCGCCGCGTTTGCGGCCGAGGCGCTGAAGGGCGGGCCTGCCGTCCTGGTCATTCCCGCACTGCTGCTCGCCGGCATGCTGGGCGGCGCCCTCTGGGCTCTCTGGCCGGGTCTGCTGCGCCTTCGCTCCGGCACCGACGAGGTCATCACCACGCTGATGGGCAACTTCATGGCAGGCCTGCTTCTGGTCTATGTCACCGCGGGACCGCTCAAGGATCCCTCGGGCTCCGGCCAACAGGCATCGAGCCGGCCGCTCGATGCGGCCTACCGCATTTCCGATTCCCTCGGCCTCTCCCCGACCATCATTGCCATCGCGGCCATCGTCGGCATCCTGATGTGGCTGCTGGTGAACCGGACCGCCTTCGGGGTGCTGGCGAGCCTTGCCGGCCGCAACGGCACGATGGTCGAGTGGCAGGGGGCACGGCTCTGGAAGCTCGGCCTGTCCAGCTTCCTCATTTCCGGGGCGCTGGCGGGCCTTGCCGGCACGATCGAATTCATGGGGCCGAACGGCCGTATCGCTTCGGGCTTCCTGCCGGCGCATGGCTTCACGGCGATCCTCATCGCGCTCGTCGCCAATCTCTCCGTTGTCGGAACGGCGGTGGCAGCCGTGTTCTTCGGCGGCCTTGCTTCCGCGGCGCTCTACCTGCCGATCATGGCGGGGCTGCCAGCGGCGGCCATCGACATCATCAATGCAGCGATCGCGCTGTTCATTACGGCACGGTCGAAGCTTGTCGACAGGGTGCTGCGTTTTGGAGGGCGTTCGTCATGAACGAGATCATCATCGCCATCCTGCGTTCCGGAACGCCGCTGATCTACGTCACGCTCGCCGGCGTCATCGCCCAGCGGGCAGGGGTCTGGAACCTCGGCCTTGAAGGCCTGATGATCATCGGCGCCTGTGCCACGATCCTCGGCATCATGCTTACCAAATCCGTGGCGGCGGCCATCCTCATCGCCATCCTTGCCTGTGTGCTGGCGTCGGTGCTTCTCTGGTTCGTCATCGACAGGCTGAAGGCCAACCCCATCATCGCCGGCCTCGGGTTGACGGGGCTCGGTGTCGGCGGCACGGCACTCGCCGTCCAGTCGATCTTCGGCAGCCAGGCGACCGTTACGGCCCCGTTCGGCATTCCCAAGCTCGGGCCGGCCTTCGGCACCTACGGAGTGCTGTCGATCTCTGTGGCCGCCATGCCCTTCGTCGTCTTCGCCATGTGGGTCCTGCTGCGGCGAACACGTTTCGGCCTTCGGCTCGCAGCTTGCGGCGAGCACCCCTTTGCCGCCCGTGGGGTCGGCGCCAACCCGTCGCGCATGCGGCTCGTGGCGCTTTCGATCGGCGGGGTTCTGTGCGCGATCGGCGGTGCGGAACTTGCCGCCGGGAGCCTGCAGTTCTTCGCCCAGGGCATGACCGCCGGGCGTGGATTCATGGCCTTCGCCGCGGTCATCTTCGGAGCCGCTCATCCGGTGGGCGCGACCTTCGCCGCGCTCTTCTTCGCGGTGGTCGGGGCGATCGGCATCCGCGCCCAGCTCATGTTCGGCGACAGGATCCCGCACGATCTTCTGCAGGCGCTGCCCTATCTCGCCACCGTCTTCGGCGTCTGGCTTTCCGGCAAGCTGCGCGGCGGGGCGAAAGCGGCAAGTTCCTTCGCCGAACTGCGGGACCAATAGGAGGCATCATGATGTTCGCACAACGCCATCCGATCCGGGACGTCTGTATCCTGGTCACCGATCTCGAGGCATCCATCCGCTTCTACACGCAGAAACTCGGCTTCAAGCTCCAGCATCGCGCGCCGGGCTTCGCCGACTTCATCGGTGCGGGCCTGACGCTTGCGGTGTGGGACCGGGCGCATATCGAGACGCATGCCAATGTGTGCGTGCCGAAAGGGTCGGCCTCGGCCGTGCTCGTCGCGGTAAGGCTCGACAGCCCGGCCGATATCGATGCGCTCCATGCGGACCTTGCGACGGAGGGCGTGGTCTTCGTCGGGCCGCCGGCCGACTATCCCTGGAATGCTCGCTGCCTCTATTTCCACGGGCCGGACGGCGAGACCTGGGAGCTTTACGCGTGGCTGGAAGGCGACGCGCCGGGCAAGGTGGCGGCATGATGCGCAAGCTCATCATCCTCACCGATCCCGGGCAAGACCAGGCCGCTGCAATCCTGATGATTCTCGGCCAGCGGCAGGCCTTCGACGTGCTCGGCCTCGTCGCGACGGCCGGCAACATCAATCTGGAGCATACGGTCACCAATTGCCTGAAGCTGATGGAACTGGCCGGTCGGCCGGATGTTCCTGTCTTCGCCGGTTGCCCGCATCCGATCATCCGCCCGCTGGTCATGGCCGAGCATGTGCATGGTCCGACGGGTCTTGATGGCCCGGACCTGCCGCCGCCATCCATCAAAGCCCGGGAGAAACACGGTGTCGATTTCATCATCGATACCGTCCGCGCCCATCCCGGGGAGATCACCATCTGTGCGCTCTCGCCCGTGACGAACCTCGCGATGGCTCTGCGCAAGGCGCCTGACATTGCCGGAAAGATCCGCGAGGTCGTCGCGATGCTCGGCGCTTACTTCGAGGTCGGCAACATAACCCCGACCGCGGAGTTCAACTGCTATGTCGACCCCGAAGCCGCCGACATCGTGCTGAGGGCCGGCATCAGGACAACGCTGCTGCCGCTCGACGTGACGCACCGGATGCGCTCGACGCGTGCGCGGCTCGATGCGATGCGGGCGCTTGCCAACCGCTGCGGGGTGGCGACGGCGGAGATGCTGGAATTCTCCGAGACCTTCGATCTGAAAAAATATGGCTGGGAGGGCGCGCCGCTGCATGGGCCCTGCGTGCCTGCCTTCATGCTGGCGCCGGAGATGTTTTCGGGGCGCCAGATCAATGTCTCCGTCGAACTCAACGGCACTTTGACGGCCGGCATGACGGTCGCCGACTGGTGGCAGATCACCGACCGGCCGAAAAACGTGTTCTATGTCCGCGACGGCGATCCCGCCGCCTACTACGATCTCCTGCTGCAATCCCTCGGAAACCTGCCATGAGCGAGACGCTGATCCGCAACGCGACGATCGTCGCCATGGACGCAGAGCATGGTTCGGCTCCCTTTTCCGGCGATGTCCTCATCGACGGTGCGACCATCAAGGCGGTCGGCGGCACGATCGCCGCTGGGCCGGGCGCACGCATCATCGAGGGGCGCGGCAAGCTGGTCATGCCCGGGCTCGTCAACGCGCACACCCATTCCAGCGAGACTTTCCTTCGCGGTCGCTACGAGCGCATGCCGCTCGAGATCTGGCTGCTCTATGCCTATCCGTTGCTGATGAACGACCCGATCGGCGAGCGGCTGCTCTATCTGCGCAGCCTGCTGCTGGCGATGGAATCGCTGCGCAACGGCGTCACCACCTTCTGCGACGACTTCTTCGACCCGCCAAGGCACGACCTAGACCGGCTTGCCACGGTGTTCCGGGCCTATGAATATGCCGGCATTCGCGCCAACGTCTCGAGCGCCGTGATGAATGTGCACACGCTCGACGCCTTGCCCTTCGCGCGCGAGGTGATGCCCCCCGAACTGCAGGCGCGTCTCGGTTTCGGGCCCCCGATGACTGCGGGCGCCTATATGGATTACTGTCGTTCCGCCTTCTCCAGCCTGCACGGCAAGGCGGGTCGATTGAACTTCATGATTGCCCCCTCGGCGCCGCAGCGCTGCACGCCCGATCTCATGGCCGCCTGCATGGACCTTGCGGTCGCACGGCATGTGCCCTTCCATACCCATATTCTCGAGACGAAGACGCAGGCCGTGACGGGCCCGGTGCTGCACGGCAAGTCTCTCATCGCCTACATGCACGATCTCGGTCTCCTGAAGCGCAACACGACCATTGCGCACTCCGTCTGGGTCAGCGACGAGGACATGCGGCTGATGGGGGACGCGGGCGTTTCCGTCGCGCACAATGCCGTGTCGAACCTGAAGCTCGGCGCAGGCATTGCCCCGATCCGCCGTCTGCTCGATGCCGGTGTGACGGTCGGGCTCGGCACCGATGGTGTTTCCTCGAACGACACGTCGCGCATCTTCGACGTCATGCGCGTTGCCGGCCTCGTGCACAGTGCCGCCGGACCCGACCACGAGAAATGGGTGGCGGCGCATGAAATCCTGACCATGGCGACGATCGGTGGCGCGAAGACGGCCATGCTGGAGGAGGTGACGGGGTCGCTGGAGGTCGGCAAGGCAGCCGATCTCCTGATTCTCGATCTGAAGACCTACCCCTTCATGCCGCTCAACGATGTCGCCAAACATCTGGTCTATTCGGAAAACGGATCCTCGATCGAAACGGTGATGGTCGCCGGGCGGATCGTCATGCAAGGCGGACGCCTGACCACGGTGGATGAAACGGCCGTCTTTGACGAGGTTGCCGCGCTGGTGCCGGCCTATCTTGCCGAGCATGCCGAGCTCGAGCGTCGCAACGCGGTCTTCGAACCTGTCATGGCCGAAATCCATCGCAGGGCGACGGGGATGGACATTGCCATCAACCGCTATCAGGGCGATGGCGGTTGATCAGCGCTTCGAGCCGACAAGGCTGAGCTTTTGCAAGATCTTCCGTAGTGCCGGCATGCGCCAGACCGGCTCGAAGCATTCGCCGACATTGGCGGTGACGGGCAGGGCGACACGGCAGCCGGTGCTGACGATGGTCAGTGAGATGGTGTGCTTTCACGCCGTAGGAAACGTCTCTTCCTTTTCGGAGAAAAGCCGGGAAGCCTGGCCGCGTGGCAGAGCCGCACGGGCGGGATCTGAGAGGAGGCGGAGCCTGCCACGCTAGAGCGTTTCCGCTTTTCTTCGAATTGCGAAAACGCTCTATCTCTTTGTTTTTACGCAATTCCTGACGCAAGAATGCTACGCACTTTTGCTGGAATTGCTCTAGATCCCAGATCCGTCGAGCTGTTGGGCGTCTTCGCCCTCCCAGGGCGCGGGTGCGGAGGCCCGGCTGAGGCTGGCCGAGGGCATCGGCATCCAACACTTCAGCTCCGGTTCGGCATATTCGATGACGCGGCCGGGGGAGGAGTCGGAGGCGCGCCAGCCTTCTGCGCCGAAGCGGTCGCCATTCGCCCAGTAGGCGACGTCGACTTCCGCCGGTCCCTGTTCGGACGAGCGCACGGTGACGAGAATCCGGCTACCGTCTCGCGGCGCGCTTGCCATGTGGCGCCACCGGTCTGGTTCGTCCATTGGTTTTCCTCCTGCCTTATCAAGGACTGAAGTGTCGCTGCGCCGTCGAAAGCGGTCAACCCAAACTTTGCACAACCCTGCCTCTTTCCATCGGCAAGTGGGGTTGCCGCGCGCAGCGATAAACTGGTTGTGATATGAAACCGGTTAGCCTAGTCTGTCGTTGATTGCCAGTGCGATCGGAAACAGGCGAACGTGCCGATCGGCAGAGGAGGCGGCAGTGGCGAAGCTGGTGTTTGGAATGAACCAGTCCCTGGACGGTTATGTCGATCATACGGCCTTCGCGCCAAGCCCAACGCTCTTCCGGCACTTCATCGAAGAGGCCCGCGGGCAGACCGGCAGCATCTACGGCCGCCGCATATACGAGATCATGCGCTACTGGGATGACGAACACCCCGAATGGGGCGCGGACGAGCATGCCTTCGCCGTGGCATGGCGGAGGCAGCCGAAATGGGTCGCCTCGCAGTCGCTGCAGTCTGTCGGGCCCAATGCTGCACTTCTCGGCGATGACCTTGAGGCGGCGATCCGTGCCTTGAAGGCCGAACATGAAGGGGAGATCGAGGTGGCCGGTCCGCATCTTGCAAAGAGCCTCGGCGACCTTGGTCTGATCGACGAATACCGTATCTACCTGCATCCCGTCGTGCTCGGTCGCGGCACGCCCTATTTCGCCGGTCCCCGGCCAGCGCTCCATTTCGTGGCGAGCGAGAGGATTTGCGAGGATGTGATCCGGCTGACCTACGTTCCTGCCTGATCGGGGATATGCCGGAGGGGAAACGCGTCCGGCGACCGACACCAACGCGTGCCCCGTCAGGGGCACGCGCGCGTCCGGTCCCGGTGGTTCGGGCCTACTTGTTCGCGCCGAGAACCGCGTCGACATTCTCCGCGGTGACGGCGAGCCACGGCACATAATAGTGCTGCTCCTTGCCGCCGTTCCAGGCGAGCTTTCCGCCATTCAGATCCCAGACGGCGGCGCGGGGCTTGTAGCTTTCCCCGGCCAGCTTGCTGAGGGCGAGGTCGATGGCACCCTGGGCCTGACCGCTGGCATCCTGAAGGATGGACATCTGCTGTTCGCCGCGCTTCACGGCCTCCAGCGCGTCCTTGATGCCGTCGACGCCGGCAACGGGGACGCTCTTGGGATCGAGGCCATGGTTGCGGATGCCTTCGATGGCGCCGACGGCCATCTCGTCATTTTCCGCCAGAACGCCCTGTACATCCTTGCCGTGCGCGGTGAGCACGTTTTCCATGAGCGTGATGGCCTCCGCGCGCGACCAGTTGGCCGTGTTCTGCTCCAGGACGGTGACGCCCGGATTGTCCTTCAGCACCTTCTGGATGCCTTCGAGGCGCTGGACCTGTGCAGACTGGCCAAGCATGCCTTCCAGGATGACGATCTTGGCGTCCGGTCCGGCCTTGTCGATCACGGCCTTTGCCAGAAGCTCGCCCGCCTCGACGTCGTTCGAGTTGATATAGGCGTCGTAGAGCGCGGTGTTGGAGACGACGGTGCTCGAGCCGAACACCGGAATTCCGGCGGCCTTCGCGCGCTCGATCGGTTCGTTGCCGGCATCGATGTCGACGGGGATGAAGACGATGGCGTCGTACTTTTCCGTAATCGCCGTGTCGAACAGGTTGGACTGCGTCAGCACGTCCTGGCGGCCGTCGAGGATCGTCAGCGTCGCCGTGCCGTCGGAAAGGGCGGGATGCGCCTTGGCGGCGTCGGCCCAGAGCACGTTGTATTCGGTGTTGAGGCTCTGAACGATGGCGGCGATCTTCAAGGCTTCGGCGTGAGCGGCCGAACTGGAAAAGCCGGTGGCAAGGCAAAGGCCTGCTGCGGCGCCAAAAAGCGAACGTCGGGTCATTTTCATAGTGCAATTCCTCCAGTTGCAGGCGGCGATGGCCGCGTTCCAGGTGTCATTCGCTCCGCGCGCGGGAGCGGTCGATCAGCACCGCGAGGACGATGATCGAACCCTTGATGATCTGCTGGTAGTATGAGGACACCCCCATCAGATCGAGACCGTTGCTGATCATGCCGATGATCAGCACCCCGACGAGCGTGTAGCCGATACGGCCGATGCCCCCGGTGAGACTTGTTCCGCCGATGACGACGGCGGCGATGGCATCGAGTTCGTAGCCGATGCCGGCTTGCGGCAGGGCCGAGGTGGTGCGTGCGGTCAGCATGACGCCGGCAAGACCTGCGAGTGCACCCATGATCACGTAGACCGAGAAGACGATGCCGTTCGTGTTGATGCCGCTGGTCTTGGCGCTGCGCGGATTGCCGCCGACCGCATAGATCCGGCGCCCGTAGACCGTGTAGCGAAGCACGATCGCGGCAATGGCGAAGACGATGGCGAAGATGATGACCGGCACGGGAATGCCGAAGACCAGGCCCTGGCCGAGCCAGCGGAATTCCGGGCTGAGATTGGGGATGGGGCGGCCGCCGCTGTAGAGCAGCGTCGCGCCGCGCGCCACGCTCAGCATGCCGAGCGTGGTGACGAATGCCGGCACCTTGAAATAGGCGATGATGCCGCCGTTGACGACGCCGCAGGCGGCGCCGGTGGCGATGCCGGCAAGCACCGCGATTGCCGGGTTGAACGCATCCGCGCCGGTAACCAGGCTTGCGGCCACCGCGCCGGCCAAGGCCAGCAGCGAACCGATCGACAGGTCGATCCCCGCGGTGAGGATGACATAGGTCATTCCGACCGCCAGCACGCCGTTGATCGACACCTGCCGAAGGACGTTGAGCAGATTGTTCGTCGACAGGAAGTTGGACGAGGCAAGGGACAGGATGATGAAGAGCAACACGAACGAGATCACGATGCCGTAGCGGGCGATCAGCGTTCCGATTCTTTGCCGAAAAACCGCGGGCCTCCAGCAAAGGTTTTTCGGTGTCGAAGGATTTTGGCTCGCGGCGGTGATCCAGCAGGTCCCGGCCGACGATCGACCGGATGAGACCCTTGCGGTCGATATTCGATATGGCTCCGCCCTCGACGAAGCGGCCGTCGCGGAAGACGGTATAGTCATCAGAGATTTCGAAGATTTCCGTCAGGCGATGGGAAACGTAGATGATGCCGACGCCCTCGGCCGTCAGGGTACGGATCGCGTCGAAGAGCATCTGCGTTTCGCGTTCGCCGATGGCCGATGTCGGCTCGTCCATGATCAGGATGTCGCTGCGCCGGCTGATCGCCTTGGTGATCTCGACGAGTTGCGACTGGGCAACGGAGAGATCGCGCAGCCGGGCGCTGACCGGGATGTCAAACTTGAGGCGCGCGAGGATATCCTCGGCCTCCGCGCGCATGCGCCGGTCGTCGACGAAGAAACGGCCGCGCCGCTGCTCCCTGCCGAGATAGAGGTTCTCGGCCACGGTCATGTCGAGAAACGGGCTGAGCTCCTGTGTGATGATGGCGACGCCTGCATCGAGCGCGTCGGCCGGCGATCCGAATTCGACCTCCCTGCCGCGGATGGAGACCCTTCCCGAATCGCGTCGCAGCAGCCCCATCAGAATGCCGAGGAAGGTCGATTTGCCGGCGCCGTTGCCCCCGCAGAGCGCGTTCACGGTGCCGGCCCGCAGCGTGATCCGCCCATCGATGAGGGCGGGAACCTTGTTGAAGGTTTTTGAGAGGTTCAGGGCCTGCAGCAAGGGCGGCGGTGTGTCGCCCCCGTCTTGCAAAGTCGGTTCATTCGCAACCATTGCGCTCCTCCTGCATGGTCGCCCGCCTCAAGGGCGGGAATTTGTCGATGTGTGGGGAGAGGCCGGCCTTCGGGCGGCAGAAGCGGGGGCGCTTTAACGCGCCCGCTGATGATGTCAGCCCTCCCGGCAGCCGGCGAAATCGCGCTCGCCATGCACACCACCTAACGCAAAAAAAATGGCGACGCAATGTTTGTTGCTTAAACATGCAAATTATATCGGATGAATGACCTTTTTGGTTGTTGCGTCGGGTGGTCTTTCTCGATCATGAAGGTGGATTTTATGATTTTTACGCACTTTCCACGATATTGAACCGCTTTTAGGGATTTTCATCCCAAAAATATTTGTTGTGTAAAAATACTAATAGAGATAGCCATGTCGCCAGAGAAGCGACTTTGTGGAGGAAATTGTGATGCGTCGACTGGGTATTCATTCATTTGTTTGGACGGGCGGCCAAACCCAGGAGGGGCTTGAGATGGCCCTGCGCAAGACCGCCGAGCACGGCTATCGCGCGATCGAATTCGCCTATCTGCGACCGGAGAAGTTCGATCTCGATCACCTGGCGAAGCTCGCCCAGTCCCTCGATGTCGAGATCGGCGTGACGATGGGGCTTCCGATCGATCGCGACGTTTCGAGTGAGGATCAGGCCGTCGTTGCCGGCGGCAAGGCGATGCTGGCGGACGCCGTGCGCGCCGTGCGCGACATCGGCGGCACCAAGCTTGGCGGTATTCTCTATTCCGCGCACACCAAATACGGTCGACAGCCGACGAAGCGCGGCTGGGACAACAGCGTCGCGGCGATTGCCGGAACGGCCGAGACAGGCAAGGCCGCAGGCGTCGATATCGTTCTCGAGATTGTCAACCGCTTCGAGACCAACCTTCTCAACACGACCGCCCAGGGCCTGAAGTTCATCGCGGACACCGGCTCGGATCATGTGCGCCTGCATCTCGACACGTTCCACATGAACATCGAGGAGGCCAATCCCGCCGCAGCCATCCGGCTTGCAGGCGACAAGATCGGGTACTTCCACATCGGCGAAAGCAATCGCGGCTATCTTGGGGACGGTGTCATCGATTTCGATGCGATCTTCGACGCGCTCCTCGACATCGATTACAAGCGCGACATCGTGTTCGAGAGTTTTTCCACAGCGGTGGTCGATGAGGGGCTGTCGCTCGTCTGCGCCATCTGGCGTGATACCTGGACACAGAACGACCCGCTGGCGGCTCATGCCAAGGGTTTTATCGAGATGAAGCTCGAAGAGGCCAAACGCCGCCGGGCAACGAACGCCCGGCCCTAAAGGCTCTTCTAGCAACGTGCTTTGTCCGTGTAGGGTCGAGGCGGGTTCATTCGGGGGGATCGGGAGATGAGCGACATCGTTTCCATCGGCAGCACGCCGCGCCGCATTCGGCAGAACAACATCGTGGCCGCGCTGCAGGCGATCTACAGCAACCGCTGCATGAGCCGGGCGGAGCTGGCGCGGCAACTTGCCATGAACCGCTCGTCCTCGGGGCAGATCGTGGCGGAGCTGACGGGAAGCGGTTTCGTCGAGGAGATCGATGGCGACGGCCCCGACCGCGCCGGCCAGGCCCGTGCCGGGCGGCCGGGGATCATGCTCCAGCTCGTGCCCGATGCCGCCTTCTTCATCGGCGTCGAAATCGGTGTCGAGCACATTTCGACGACCGTCATCGACCTTGCCGCCCAGGTTCGGCTCTATCGGAGCGAGGCGTTTGACACGGTCTCCTCGACCGTCGAGGCTGCGATGCAGCAGGCGATCGAGATGGTCGTCGGTGCCATGGACCCGGGCATGCTTGCCCGGTGCAGGGGGCTCGGGATATCGACCCCCGCGCATATCGGACCGGACGGGGTCGTTGCGCTGGCGCCGATCATCGGATGGCGAAACGTGCCGCTCGGGCAGATTGCACGCGATGCCGTTCCCGTGCCCATGCCCGTTGCGGTCGAGAACGATGCCAATGCCTTTGCGATCGGCGACAGCTACCGGAACGGCCGGGCGGGCGTCACGCTCTTCCTTTCGATGGAGACCGGTATCGGCGGCGGGATCATGATCGATGGCAAGCTCTTTCGCGGCGGCCATGGCCTTGCGGGCGAGATCGGTCACATCCTGGTGCCCGGCAGCGGCGGGCAGAAGTTCGAGCAGCTGATCGGGCGTGAGGCACTCGTGGCACGGTATCGCGCGGCGACCGGTTCGGCGGCGCCCGGACTGCACGCTTTCATCGCGGATGTGCGCGACCGTGTTCCCGCCGCCGTGAACATTGCCGAAGACTGGTCGCGGCATCTCGCCTGCGCCCTGCTGCAGGCATGCCGCCTCATCGATCCCGAGCGGATTGTGCTCGGGGGATCGGTGGCCGGGCTCTATCCGCTGGTTGCGGCCCGCGTAGCCGCGCATATGGCGGAGGGGCAGAGCACGCTGTTCCCCGCGCCGGAGATTTCCGTCGACGACACGGAAATCGGCCCCGCCTTCGGGGCGGCCTGCATGCTGCATCAGCGCTTCCTGTCGCTCGAAAATGAAGACCTCGGTGCCGATGATCCGGCGCTGCAACGCTCAACCGCCACCTAGGCGTGGCCCCCAGCATCAAAGCGAGGTATCCCTCATGACGTCTGCACTGGCACCGGATGCGCTCGGCCCCACGATCTGCGTGGGCGAGATCCTTGTCGAGATCGTCGCGACGACGGTCGGCACGGGATTTGTCGAGGCCCAGCCGCTGATCGGCCCCTTTGCCAGCGGTGCTCCGGCGATCTTCATCTCCCAATGCGGGCGCTTCGGCGGCCAGGCCGCGATGATCGGTGCCGTGGGCGATGACGATTTCGGGCGCGTGAACGTCGAGCGCCTAAAGCGCGATGGCGTCGATGTCTCGGCCATTTCCATCGATCCCGAATTCCCGACGGGCAGCGCCTTCGTCCGCTATCGGGACAACGGCTCGCGCGACTTCGTGTTCAACATCGCGCGGTCTGCCGCGGCGCGTTTCGGATGGAGCGTACCTGTGAGCGACCTTGTCGGGCGGGGCGGGCACCTGCACGTCATGGGCTCGGCGCTGTCGATGCCCAGTGCCATCGCCGTCATCGACAAGGCGGTCGATATCATCAAGGCCCGTGGCGGTACGTTGTCCGTCGATCCGAACATCCGCAAGGAGCTGAAACTCGACGCGGAAACCGAGCGCCGTTTCGATCGCCTCGTCTCCGCCGCCGATCTGCTCCTGCCGTCGGGGGAGGAGCTGGAGCGGGCGGCCGGCGTGGATGGCGAAACGGCTGCGGTTCGCCGCCTGTTCGAGCGCGGCGTGAAGGAGGTCGTCCTGAAGCGCGGCGCTGATGGAGCCAGCTATTTCAACCGTGACGGAACGCGGGTCGACGTGCCGTCCTTCGTCGTCGAGGAGGTCGATCCCACGGGGGCCGGCGATTGTTTCGGCGGTGCCTATGTCGCTGGCCGCCGCCTTGGCCTGACGCCGCAACACGCCCTGACCTATGCCGCCGCCGCAGGTGCCCGCAACGTGACCCGCCTCGGCCCGATGGAGGGCGCGGGGACGCGGGGCGAACTCGACGCTTTCATCGCTTCGACGGGGAGATATTCGTGATGGGGGTCGCGCTGGGGGAACTTGCGGCGCTGCGGCGCCAGGGCACGCCGAAGGGCGTCACATCGGTCTGCTCGGCCCATCCGCTGGTCCTGCGGGCGGCGCTGCGGCATGGCGCAAAGACCGGACGTACCGTGCTGATCGAGGCGACGTGCAATCAGGTCAACCATCTGGGCGGCTATACCGGCATGCGGCCGGCGGATTTTGCCCGCCTTGTGCACAAACTGGCCGTGGAGGAGGCCTGCCCACGGGAGCTTGTCGTCCTCGGGGGAGATCATCTCGGCCCCAATCCATGGCGCGAGCAGCCGGCCGAAGAGGCGATGGCCGAGGCGGAGGCGATGGTCGCGGCCTATATCGATGCCGGCTTCCGCAAGATCCACCTCGATGCCTCCATGGGGTGCCGCGGCGAGCCGGCGGCGCTGGATGACGAAACGACGGCGCGTCGTGCCTGCCGGCTTGCAGCCGTTGCGGAAGCGCGTGCGGCCGCTGCCGGCGGCGCCATGCCTGTCTATGTCATCGGAACGGAGGTGCCGCCACCGGGCGGTGCCGATCACGCCCTGACGTCGATCGAGCCGACGGACGGGGTCTCTGCCCGCAAGACCATCGAAATCCATCGACGGGTCTTCGCCGAAGCCGGGCTGTCGGCGGCCTTCGAGCGCGCAATCGGCCTCGTCGTGCAGCCGGGCGTCGAATTCGGCAACCACAATGTGATCTTCTACGACCGGACAAAGATCGCCGGGCTTGCGCAGGTTCTCGACGCGGAACCGCAATTCGTCTTCGAGGCGCATTCGACCGACTACCAGGGAACCGGTTCGCTCGCCGCGCTTGTCGAGGATGGCTTCCCCATTCTGAAGGTCGGCCCGGAACTGACATTCGTGCTTCGCGAAGCGCTCTATGCACTGGATGCTATCGCGTCGGACCTGGTCCCCGACTACGGGGAGCGCCCCCTCATGGCGGCCATGGAGGCCGTCATGCTGCATCACCCCGAGCACTGGTGCCGGCACTATCATGGCGCGAAGGAGGAGGAGCGGCTGCTGCGGCACTATTCGCTTTCCGACCGCATTCGCTACTACTGGGCGACCCCGGAGGCGGAGGCCGCCGTCGGGCGGCTGTTTACTGCCTTGAAGGACCGCACCGTGCCGCTCCCGCTGTTCTGGCAGCACATGTCTCCGGCGGGCCGGTTCGCCGACAGGCCGCTGGACCCGGAGGCCGTCGTCATCTGGCGGATTGCGCAAACGCTCGCCGCCTACGCCGCCGCCGGCAACCGATAGATCGATTTTCCGGCGCAAGGAAATCCGTCGTGCTCTTCAGCATGGAAAACACCACCCCCGCTTCTGGGCCGGGGTGGTGTTCGCGTTGCTACTCGATGACGGTGATCTTCGAGCCGTTGAGGAATTTTGCAGGCTCGAAGCCGCGCGCGACGGCCATCGGGACCATCAGGAGCTGGATGGGGAGGATTTCCAGCACAGGCAGAAGCCCTTCCGCAACATCGGGCAGGGACAGGACCGGTTCGTTCCCCGCAACGGCCGCTGCCGTGGCTTCCGGCGCGACGACGAGGCACCGGCCGCCGAAGCGGGTGATGTCGGCGACGGTCTTCAGGTTGAGGTCGAGCGTCGCACCGGAGCCGCCGAGGAACAGCAGGCTGCGGAACCCGTCGCGCACCAGTTCCAGCGGACCGTGTCGGAACTGGCCGCCGGACAGCGCCTGTGTCGGGGCCTTTGCAGCCTCAGCCGTCACCAGCGCGGCCATCTGGGCGCTGGCATAGCTTGCGCCGCGGCCGATGAAGGTCAGCGGCCTGTCGTGACCGAGCGAGGCCAGCGTTTCGTCCATCTGGGCGGGCAGGGTGGAGAGCAGGGTTTCGGCGGCATCGGCGAGCGTGGCGATGTCTGCTGCCAGGGTGTCGCCGTCGCCGGTCAGCAGGCGCTCCAGGATGTAGAGGGTGGCAAGGCCGGCGGAATAGGTCTTGGTCGATACGGTCTGTTCGGGGCCGACCTCCGTCGCCAGCGCCAGCGTGGCCCAGCGGGCGAGGGTGTTGTCGCTGGGATTGGTGATCGCAACCTTGACGGTGACGCCGGCGTCCAGTTCCGTCATGCGGCGCAGTTCGACGCTTTCGCCCGACTGCGAGATGGCGATGACCATGGTGCCGGCCCGCAGCAGCGCCGGCGCCTGCTGGATCAGTTCGGACGTATCCCAGAGCGAGACCGGGACCGGCAGTGCCTGGCTCAGCCGCAGCCAGGTGCCGTAGGCGCTGAACAGGGAGCCGCCCATGCCGGTGAGAAGGACATGCCGCACATCGCCGTTGTCGATCGCGGTGCGGATCGCCTTGGCCTTGGCAATCAGGTCGGGCGTGACGAGCCGGCCGAGCTTGCGGATTGCCGCCGGCTGTTCGGCGATTTCGTCGAGATAGGACTGGGACACGGAAACTCCATCATGGCTTGGGGGTGGGAAAGATCTGCGCTGCCGCACCGATGATGCCGGCGTCGTTGCCGAGCGAGGCAAGCGCGAAACGGACCGGCGCGAGATAGAGGTCGAGGCCCGAGAGCCGCGCTTCCCGCTCCAGCGGGGCGAGCAGCAGGTTGCCGGCCGCGCTCAACCCGCCGCCGAGCAGAATGACGTCGGGCGCGAAGATCTGCGCCCAGGTCGCCGCACCGCGGCCGAGCCATCGCCCGACATCCGAGAGCATCGCCTTTGCGGCCGCATCGCCGGCAAGCGCTGTTGCGATGACATCGGACGCATCGGCCTCCCGTCCGTGGTCACTTGCTCTTCTGGCGAGTGGACTGTCCGGCACCTCGACGCAATAGCGCCGCGCGATGCCGTTCAGGGCGTCGCCGGACGCCAGCGATTCCAGGCAACCGACGCATCCCTGGCGGCAGGGGCGGCCGTCGCTGCCGTGGATGATGAGCTGCCCGGCATTGCCGAGGCCTCCGCCCGACGTGATGAACGGCTTTCCGTCGATGGTGAGCGCAACGCCGATGCCGGTCCCTGCCGCGATCAGGAGAAGGCGGCGGGCAGCGCGATCCTTGCCGAACATCGCTTCCGCAAGACCGGCTGCGGTTCCGTCGTTCTCCATCCGTGCCGGAAGGGAAAACAGCCCGCCGATCCGCTCGGCCAGCGGGAAGTCGTCGAGGGCAGGGATGTTGCCGAGATCGCCGGACAGGTTGTCCGGATGGATGCGGCCCGGGAAGCCGATGCCGATCCCCAGCACCCTCGCCGCCGGATGTGCGCCCAGGATGTCGCGAACCGTTTCGGCATACTGCGCGACGATCGTGTCCGCATCGTCGGTATCGCCGACGACCACGCGCCGTCGCTCGATGATCTCGCCCCCAGTCGAGACGAGGCCGATCTTCGTGCTGCCGCCGCCGATGTCGATGCCGATTGCGAAATCCTGTTGCGACACGGGTGCTCCTAGAGGCGATATCGATTGACGTTCAGCATGAAGCCGTCGCCCTTGTAGACGGACTTCACATATTCGACGGCCTGGTCCGTATCGGTGACCGTGACACGCCAGACGGTGAGAACCGGTGCGCCGGGCGCAATCTTCAGGTGGGCGGCCTCTTCGTCCGTGGCCGCTGCCGGCTCGAACAACGCGTCCGTCCAGGTGGGCACGATGCCCCAGGTCGATGCCATCTCGGCATAAAGCGAAGCACCCTCGAACATTGCCCGCGTTGCCGAAGGATAGAGCGCGGCAGGCAGGTATGCGTCCTCCAGCGCCACCGGATCGCCGTCGATGCTGCGCACCCGGCGCAGAAAGAGGAAATCCGGGCCGCTTTCGCTCTCGGTCTGGAGATGCTTGCGGAAGGCGGGCGACAGAGGCTGTCCTTCCTCGAAGGCGACGACCACAGAGCCGGGCTCGGCGCCAAGCTTGCGCACTTCCGTCGTGAAACTGTGGAAGCCCGAGACGCCCTTCATGCGCGAGGCGGTGCTGAAGTAGCCGCGGCCGTGCTCGCTATAGATGACGCCACGGGTTTCGAGCTGCTTGAGCGCCTGGCGGATGGTGACACGGGAGACGCCGAATTCCCGCGACAGTTCACCTTCCGAGGGCAGGGCGAAATGCGCACCGTTGCGCGCCTTCACCGCGCCGTCGAGGATTTCGGCCACCTGCGCATACATCGGGACAGCGCCGCTCTTGCGGATCGGTTTCTTTTTCAGCCATGTCTCGGTCATCGGTTTTCCTTTCTCGTGAGGCGGTCAAACCAACAGTCTCTAACATGTCGAGACAAGTCGGCAAGCGCACCTTGAGAATGTTCCCTTCGCCGTCAGCGCCGCGTCATGGTTGCGGCGATCTTTTCCGCGGCCATGATGATCGGGGCGTTGATGTTGGCGGAGGGCACGCGTGGCAGGATGGAGCCGTCGACGATGCGCAGCTTTTCCAGCCCGTGCACCCGGCCGGCGGCGTCGGTGACGGCATGGTCGTCCGCGCCCATGCGGCAGGTGCTGGTCGGGTGGTGTTCGGTGTTGGCGACGGTGCGCAGCCACCCTTCGATCTCGGCGTCCGAAGCCTTGAGGCCGGGCGTATCGACCGGCTGGCCGCGATAACGATCCCAGGACGGCTGGTGCGCCAGGTCCAGCGTCTTGCGGATGCCGTCGATCATTTCGAGCGTGTCGCGTCGGTCGGTGAGATAGTTGAAGCGGATGGAGGGTTTTGCGGCGGGGGCGGCGGATTTCAGCGCGATCCGGCCGCGGCTGTAGGGCCGCATCTGGCTGACGAAATACTGGAAACCATCGGAGATCGTCACCTTGCCGGATTGGAAATCGGCGAGGAACGGCAGGAATTCGTGCTGCATGTTGAAATAGGGCACGGTCTCGCTGCTCTTGAAGAAAGCGCCGACCTCGAAGAAATTGGTCGCGCCGAGACCGCGCTTGAACAAAAGCCATTCGATGCCGAGCTTCAGCCGGCCGAGCATGTTGAGCTGCCGGCGGATCGAGACGCCGCCCGGCGAGGTGAAACGCAACGGGGCAACGACATGGTCCTGTAGATCGGCCCCGACGCCGGGCAGGTGGGCGGCGCTGGCGATGCCGTGCTCCTTCAGGGCCTCACGGTCGCCGATGCCGGAGAGCATCAGCAGATGCGGCGAGCCGACCGTGCCGGCCGACAGGATGGTTTCGCGGGCGGCGCGTAGCGTCTTGCGCTCGCCGCGCTGCAAGAGCGTGACGCCCGTCGCTGTGCGGCCGTCGAGAAGGATCTTTTCGACGAGGCAGCCTGTCATCACGGTGAGGTTGGGGCGATTTTTTGCCGGGGTGAGATAGGCGAGGCTGGTGCTGCAGCGCACGCCGTCGCGGATGGTCGCCTGTGTGATGTGGACGCCGTCTTGCGCGCCGCTGTTATAGTCGCCGGCTTCACGCAGGCCGAACTCCTGCCCAGCTTTCAGGAAGGTGCGGTAGAGCGGATGGTCGGCCTTGCTGCGCACGACATCGATGGGGCCTGCACCACCGCGCATCGGGTCGCGGCCGCCCTCGAAGTTTTCCAGCCTCTTGAAGAAGGGCAGGCAATCCTCGAAATCCCAGCCTTCGACGCCGAGTTCGCGCCAGCCGTCGTAGTCCTCTTTCGCGCCGCGCACGAAAACCATGCCGTTGATCGAGGAGCTGCCGCCGAGGCCGCGTCCGCGCGCCTGACCGATGCTGCGGCCATGCAGTTCCGGCTCCGGCTCGCTTTCGAATTTCCAGTTGTAGCGGTCGCTTTCGATGGGGAAGGTCAGCGCCGCGGGCATCCGGATGAAGAGGCTGCGGTCGCTCGGCCCAGCCTCGACGAGGCAGACGGAAACGGCCGGGTCGGCGCTCAGCCGGTTGGCCAGCACGCAGCCCGCCGAACCGGCGCCGACGATGACATAGTCGAATTCCTGGGGGCTCTTGCGCATCGCATCCTCTTCGTCTCGGCCTGTCGCCGGATAGTCTGACCGTTCTCGTCCGCTGGCAAATCCATCGATGGTGGGGTTTCCGCCGTTCGATGCGTCTGCTCGGGCACTAGACAGGGCTTCAAGCCTGTGTTAGCTGGTCTTTAACATGTAGTAACAAGTTGTCAAGTGAACAACTTACTGCGTGGGGATCAAAACCAACCGGGAGCATGATCATGAAACGAAGGGCATTTCTCGCGCTGACGGCCGCATCCGTCGCCTTCACGCTGTCCACCAGCGCGCACGCCATTGACTGGAAGCAGCAGTCCGGCAAGGAAATCACGGTGCTGCTCAGCGAGCACCCGTGGACGGCCGAGCTGCGCAAGCATGTCGGGGAATTCGAGGCGGAGACCGGCATCAAGGTGAAGATCGATGCCTTTGCGGAGGACCTTTATTCGGACCGCATGAACCTTGCCGTCCGCTCGGCCAATTCCGTTGCCGACGTCTACATGATCCAGATGGACTCGGCGCTCTATACGCAATGGGAAGCCGGTGTCGTCGAGCCGCTGACGCCCTATCTGAACGATGCCGCCAAGACGGATGCCGACTACAATCTCGCCGACTACCCGGAAGGTTTTCGCGCCGGTGCGTCTTTCCCGGTCGGCAAGCCCGATCCGCAGCTCTATGCGATCCCGATCTCGTTCGAGGCCTATACGCTTTTCTACAACAAGGCGCTGATCGATACATATCTCGGCGGCAAGGTGCCGGCGACGATGGACGAATTGATCGCTGCCGCGAACGAGATCAGCGCCAAGGGTGAGGGCAAGATTTTCGGCGCCTCGATGCGCGGCAAGCGCTCGGCCGAACTGGTCGATACGATGACGGGCATCGTGCTCGACGCATGGGGCAACGAGCCGGCCGACCTTCCCTACAACATCTGGTTCGACGGAGACTGGTCGAAGCCGCGCTTCGACGATCCGCGCATCGCCAAGGGCCTTTCCTACTATGCAGGCCTCCTGAAGGCTGGTCCGCCGAGTGCTTTGTCCTATGGCTGGGAGGATGCCAGCCGCTTCTTCTCGCAGGGCAATGCCGCCTTCTTCGTCGATGCCTCGGTCTTCGGTCCGAGCTTCGAGGATGCGAAGACCTCGGCCATCGCGGGCAAGGTCGGCTATGCGCCGCTGCCGGCCTCGACGGGTGATATCGGCTACAGCGGCCACTGGTCCTGGGGCATTTCCATCGCCAAGAACTCGCCGAAGAAGGATGCCGCCTGGCTCTTCGTGCAATGGGCGACGAACAAGAAGATGACGGCGGCGCTGGGTGTGGCGACAGGCGGTGCGCCGCGCGATTCCGCATGGGCCGATGCCGACTACGTCAAGGCACTTGATGCCGGCTATGTCGCGGCCGTGAAGACCCAGATGCAGCACACCCGCCCCACCTCGGTGTTCCGCCAGGGCTGGAACGACGTCGTGCTCATGATCGTCGACGCCATCCACCAGATCTACCAGGGCACGTCGCCGGAGGATGCGGTGGCCGAACTCCAGACCAACGTTCAGGACACGCTCGAATAGACCGTTTCTCCCGCGGGGCCGGCCTGTCCGGCCCCATTTTTCCCGAAAGCAGGATCGTATCGACCATGCGCCGAGACAAACATATCCGCTGGCTGATCGCGCCGGCCCTCGTGCTTCTGGCCGCCGGAACGCTCTACCCGGTCGTCTATGCCGGCTATCTCTCTTTGCTCCAATGGAACTGGGGTTCGGAGGCGAAATTCGTCGGGCTGCGGAATTTCGTGCGTATCCTGTCGGGCAGCGGTTTTCCGAAGGCGCTGTTCAACACCTTCTATTTCGCTGTCTTCGCCGTGGTCATAGAGACCCTGCTCGGCCTCGGTCTGGCGCTCGCCATCAACCGTATCCGCATCGGCGCGGGCCTGATCCGCACGCTGATGATCCTGCCTCTGATGGTTTCGGGCATCGCCGTGTCGCTGATCTGGAAGGTCATGCTCGATCCGACGCTCGGCATCGTCAACTACCTTCTGTCGCTCGTCGGCATTCCCGGTCCCGCCTGGCTCGGCACGGTGCCGACCGCCATGCCCTCGATCATCATGATCGATACCTGGTGGCAGACGGCCTTCACCTTCATCATTCTGTCCTCCGCGCTGAAAAGCCTGCCGGCCGAGCCCTTCGAGGCAGCGCGGCTGGAGGGGGCGACACCCTTCCAGACCTTCCGCCACGTCACGTTGCCGATGCTCAAACCGGTGCTGATCACCATCGTCATCTTCCGCACCATCGACACGCTGAAAGTCTTCGACATCATTTTCGGCACGACCGGCGGCGGGCCGCTCAGGGCCACCGAAAGCGTGCAGACACTCGCCTACCAGACGGCCTTCAAGTCCTACAAGTTCGGCGAGTCCGCGGCCATTGCGGTCGTCTTCTCGCTGATCATCCTGACGCTTTGCATCATCTACCTGATGATCGACACCGATGAAGGAGAAAAGGCATGAGCGCTTCCACCCGCCGCGCCCTCTGGCCCTATGCGGTCGCCGTCCTCGCCGTCGCCGTCTCGCTGTTTCCGATCTTCTGGATCCTGACCATCGCGCTGAAGACGCAGGTCGACGCCTTCGCCATGCCGCCGGTCTGGTTCTTCACGCCGGTCTGGGAGAACTTCGCCAAGGCGTGGTTCTCGACGGGGTTTTCCGGCGCGTTCCTCAACAGCCTGATCGTCTGCGTCATCGGCAACGTGCTGGCGCTCGCCGCCGGCATTCCGGCCGCCTATTATCTCAACAAGAAGCATGTGCCGGGACGTCGTACGATCCTGATCTGGCTGCTCATTTCCTACATGCTGCCGGAATTCCTGTTCATCGTGCCGATGTATGTGCTCTTCCAGTCCATCGGGCTCTACGACACGGTGATCGGGCTGGCGCTGATCTACCAGGTCTTCACGCTGCCCTTCACGATCTGGCTGCTGCGCGCCTTCTTCGCCGATATTCCCGAAGCGCTTGCCGAAGCGGCGCGGCTGGAGGGCGCGAGCACGTTGCGCATCGTCTGGACGATCTACGTGCCGATCGCTGCCCCCGGCATCGCCGCCACCGTCATCCTCAATTCCATCAAGATGTGGAACGAGCTGACCATCGCGCTCGCGCTCACTTTCGAGAAGGCGCAGACCGTGACGCTCGCCGTCGCCGGTTTCCGTGGCTACGCCTCCATCGACTGGGGCGCGATGTCGGCTGCCTCCATCATCATCATCCTGCCCATGGCGCTGTTCGCCATTCTGGCGCAACGGCGCATCGTCCAGGGCCTCAGCCTCGGCGCGGTCAAGTAAGCCCCCGATCAATCAAGGAAAAAAGCCATGTCCGCCGTTTCCCTGGAAGGCATCGATATCTCCTACGGCTCCGTCGATGTCGTGCGCAATCTCGATCTCGACATCAAATCGGGCGAGTTCGTCGTCTTCGTCGGCCCCTCCGGCTGCGGCAAGTCGACGACGCTGCGCCTGATCGCCGGGCTGGAGGAGGGCCGCTCCGGCAACATCTCCATCGGCGGCCGCGTCGTCAACGAGGTCGATCCGGCCCGGCGCGACGTCGCCATGGTGTTCCAGAACTATGCGCTCTTCCCGCATATGTCGGTTGCCGACAACATCTCCTTCGGCATGCGGCTGCGCGGCGAGGCGAAAGACAAGATCGCGGTAAGCGTTGCGGACGTGGCGCGCATGGTCGGCCTTCAGGATCACCTGCACAAGCGGCCGGGCGCGCTTTCCGGCGGCCAGCGCCAGCGCGTGGCGCTCGCCCGCGCCATCGTGCGCAAGCCCGCGGTCTTCCTGTTCGACGAGCCGCTCTCCAATCTCGACGCCGAATTCCGTGCTGCCATGCGCCACGAGCTGAGCAAGCTGCACCGCGAGCTCGGCTCAACCATGATCTACGTGACCCACGACCAGGTCGAGGCGATGACGATGGGCGACCGCATCGCCGTTCTCGCCCCGCTGAAGCAGGCGGGTCGTTCGAACCTCATGCAGTTCGGCACGCCGGAAGAGGTCTATCATCGCCCCGCCAACCTTTTCGTCGCCAAGTTCATCGGCTCGCCGCCGATGAATTTCTTCGAGGGCCGGGCGGACGGCGGCGACATCCGTATCGGCGGTCTGACCCTTCCCGGCGCGCGCCATCTTCCCGCCGTACTGACCGTCGGTGTCCGCCCGGAACACGTTCGCCTTGGCGCGGGCGAGGGGGCGTCCATCACCGGCACGGTCGAGGGCGTCGAAAACCTCGGGCACGAAAAACTCTGGTTCCTGTCCACCCCGGAAGGCCGCATCATCGCCCGTACGCCCGATGGGGTCAGCCATGCGGTTGGCGAGCGTGTCGATGCGCATTTTGCAACGGACAAGCTGCACCTCTTCGACCGCGCGACGGGCGGGCGGGTCGAGATAGAGGGGTAGCGACGCGCCATCAACCGCCCGGTCACCGCGAGTGGTTGTCATCGGGGTGCCGGCAGTGCTCGCCCGTGGGGTTACGAATTCACCACCGTGCGAAACGCCTGGGCGAGTTTCCGGACTGCGACGTCCATCTCCGCCGGCGTATAGGCGGCAAAGCCCATCAGGAAGCCCGCCTTGCCATGGCCGCCTGCGTGAAGCGACGACAGGCCCAGCAACTCGATACCGGTCCGGCGGGCTGCCTCGACAGCGGCATGTTCGGAGAGGTTGCCGGTCAGCACGCACGGCATCTGCAGGCCGCCGATGGGAACGCGCGGTTCCACGAACTCGGACAGATGTGTCCGAACGAGACCGACCAGCACCTCCAGGCGTGCGGCATAGACGCTGCGCATCGTGCGGACATGCGCGCCAAAATGCCCACCCTCCATGAAGCGGGCGAGCGTCAGCTGCGCAAGCGGCGCCGAATGCCCGTCGAGCAAGGTGCGCGCGACGGTCATCGGCTGCACGAGCGCGGGCGGCAGCAGTGCATAGCCGATCCTCAGTCCCGGAAAGAGCGATTTGGTGAAGGTGCCGATATAGATGGTCCGCTCGTGCGGATCGAGGCCCTGCACGCAGGCGGTCGGTTTGCCGGCATAGTGAAACTCGCTGTCATAGTCGTCCTCGATGATCCAGCCCTCGTGGCGGGCCGCCCATTCGATGAGGGCGAGGCGGCGGTCGAGCGCCAGCGTGGCGCCCGTCGGGAACTGGTGGGAGGGCGTCAGGAAGACAGCCCTGGCACCCCGGGGCTCGGCCATGATCTGTCCGACCATCAGCCCCTGGCGATCGAGGCGGACGGGCACGCAGTCAAGTGCCGCTGCTTCGAAGGCCCTGCGCGCGCCATAGTAGGCCGGGTCTTCGATGAAAATGCGGTCCTCGGGATCGAAGAGCATCGTCGCGCACAGCGTCAGGGCCTGTTGCGAACTGGTGAGAACCAGCACCCGGTCGGCGGTGGCGCGGGCACCGCGCTCGAGGTTGATGTAGTCGGCAATGGCGCGTCGCAACGGTTCGGTTCCCTGCGGATCGCCGTGAAGCAGCGCGCCCGTGCCGACCTCCTTCAACACCTGCCGCTCGAGGCGTTCCCACAGGTGCAGCGGGAATGTGCGCGTCTCCGGCACGCCGGGTGCGAAAGGTCTCGGTGCGAGCGGTTCGCGAACGCCGCCGCTGCGGAACATGGCTTCGCCGCGCTTGCTGAGGGCGGGCGCCTGTTTGCGCACCCGCCGGTCGCGCGGTGCGGGCCGGCGCGGTGGCGAGAACTCGGTCATCTCGGATACGAAGCTGCCGCTGCCGACCCGGCGCTCGATGAAGCCCTCGGCGTGAAGCTGGGCGTAGGCCGCCTCGACAGTGTCGCGCGAGACACCGAGCGACCCGGCAAGCGCCCGCGAGGCGGGCAGGGGCTTTCCCGCGCCAAGTGCGCCGTCGAGAATCAACTGCCGAATCGCCCGCTGGATCCGCGCGTGAAGCGGCAGGGCCGCATGGGCGGGCTGGGCAAGCCAGGCCTTTACGGTTTCCAGTTGGGAATGCTTGAACAATTGGTCTGAGCCTTCTTGACGAAATGGATGGGATAATCCGGCCATTTGCCGGCTAGATGTCAAGCCCTTCGTCGGCCATGCGCCGTCGCGTCCAGGAGCTTCGTCACAACATGTCCCCCGTACCATTGCCCATCCGCCTCCATGATCTGACGCATCCCGTCGTTGCCGGGCTGATCTCCGTCATCGTCAATTATGGCGGCACCTTCATTCTCGTCTTTCAGGCCGCCAAGGTCGCGGGCCTCGGCCCGGACCTGACGGCGTCCTGGGTCTGGTCCGTTTCCATCGGCGTCGGCGTGACCGGGCTTGTTTTGAGCTGGCACTATCGCGAACCGATCATCACCGCCTGGTCGACACCGGCGGCGGCGTTCCTCGTCACCGCGCTCGCCACCACGCCCCATGCGGAAGCGGTCGGTGCCTATATGGTTTCGGCGGCTGCCTTCGTCGCGCTCGGTCTTTCGGGTTGCTTTGAGAAGGTCATCCGGCTGATCCCGCCGGGCATCGCATCCGGCCTGCTCGCCGGTATCCTGCTGCAGTTCGGCATCGGCGCGTTCAGCGGCGCGAGCGTCGATCCGTTGCTGGTCGGTCTGCTCATTCTCGCCTATGTCGTGTTGAAGCGGTTCTGCGCCCGTTATGCCGTGGTCGGCATCCTCGGGCTCGGGCTGGTCTTCCTGCTTGCGCAGGGCAGGGTCGAGCTGTCAGGCCTTGCGCTGAAATTTGCCGCACCGGTCTTTACCATGCCGGAATTCTCGCTGAATGCGCTGCTGTCGGTCGCGTTGCCGATGTTCCTCATCACATTGACCGGCCAGTACATGCCCGGAATGCTGGTGCTCCGCAACGATGGCTTCAGGACGAGCGCCAATCCGATCCTTACCGTGACGGGGCTCGGTTCCCTCGTCATGGCGCCCTTCGGATCCCACGCCTTCAACATCGCGGCGATCACGGCTGCCATCGCCACCGGCCGGGAGGCCCATGAGGATGGTCGCAAACGCTGGATCGCCGGGATTGCCGCAGGCTGCTTCTACGTGCTCGTCGGGGTGTTCGGCGTGACGCTCGCGGCCGTCTTCATGGCCTTTCCCGCAACCTTCATCACCACGCTTGCCGGTCTCGCCCTGCTCGGCACGATCGGCGGCAGCCTTGCGGGGGCGATGGCCGATCCGTCCTCCCGCGAGGCTTCGCTCGTCACCTTTCTCGCCTCCGCCGCGAACATCAACCTGCTCGGCATCGGCGGGGCCTTCTGGGGGCTGGTCATCGGACTTCTTGCCTATGGCGTGCTGAACGGCCGGGTGCGTCTGCCCCGACCTACGGGGCCTGTCAGCCCCGGAAAGGTGGCGGACAGGTGATGGCGGCCATAAGTCTGTACTCCTAGAACGTGGTTTCAAGCTCGGCCACGAGACGCGCCAGTGCCGTATCGCAACGCTCGAGCTGGGCGCGGCTGACGAATTCGTCCGGCTTGTGGCCCTGCTCCATCGAGCCGGGGCCGCAGATCGCGGTGGAAAGGCCAAGCCCCTGTTCGAAGAGGCCGCCCTCGGTGCCGAAGGCGACCTTGTGCGTGCTCTCGTCGTCGAGGATCCTCTTCAGGAGACCTACGGCGGGCGCGTCGGTTCGGGTGTTGAGACCGGGATAGTCCGAGACGGGCTCGATCTCGATACAGGCCATGGGAAACCGATTGCGATAGGGGCTCGCGATGGCCTCGGCATCGGCCGCGATGGCGGCGAGGATGGCGTGCGGGTCGTCCTCGGCGATGGTGCGGATCTCGAAGTCGATCTCGCAGCGGTTCGGCACGATGTTGAGCGCGGTGCCGCCATGCATCATGCCCGCGTGGATGGTCGAATAGGGGATATCATAGTCGGGGTCGCGCGCACCGTTTTCCGCAAGCGCCTCTTGCCGCGTCTGCAGCGCCTTTATGAAGGCAGCGCCGAGATGCAGCGCGTTGAGGGCGTTCGGGGCGAGGGCGGAATGGCCTTCCTGTCCGTGGCAGCAGGCGCGGAGCGCCTGCTTGCCCTTGTGGCCGGTGGCGATGCGCATCTCCGTCGGCTCCCCGACGATGCAGAGCGCCGGCCGCTCGGCGCGCCCCGCCAACGCCTCGATCATGCCGCGCACGCCCATGCAACCGATCTCCTCGTCATAGGAAAGCGCGAGATGCAGGGGGCGTTTCAGCGGCCGGCCGGCGGCAAGGAGCGCGGCGCGAAGGCTTGCCGCGACGAAACCCTTCATGTCCGCCGTACCGCGGCCGTAGAGGAGCCCATTGCGCTCGGTCAGCGTAAAGGGATCGCTGCTCCAGGCCTGTCCCTCCACCGGCACGACGTCCGTATGGCCCGACAGGACAACGCCGCCCGGCCCCTCGGGACCGATGCTGGCCCAGAGGTTGGCGCGGCTGCCGTCCGGATGGGTGAAACGCTCGATGCGCGCGCCTGCCGGGCGCAGAAGCCCTTCCACATGGTCGAGCAGCGCAAGGTTCGAGCGGCGCGAGATCGTCGGGTCTGCGACGAGGCGGGCGAGAATGTCGGGCGTCGAGGGGATCATGGTTCAAAGATCGCCCGGCACGCCGTAGCTCGGCGCCCCCGAGGGATTGAGGGCACGCGTCACATAGGCGTCCATCTCGCCGCGCCAGCGCTCCCACAGCGCAGCGCAATCTTCGATCGGGTCGCCGTCGGTCCAGTCGACGCGCAGGTCCGCAACGTTCCAGGAAACCTTGTCGACCATGACGAGGCCCATGGAATGGACCGGTCCTTCCTCGCCGCCGGCGGCGACTGCCGCACGCATCGCGGCAATCAGCCGGTCGCCGAGATGCTTCCCGGCGGCGGCTTCGAAGGCCTCGACCATCGTCTGCGGGATAGCCGTCGTCGTCAGCATGTTGCCGGCGGCGACCACGTTGTTGCCGCGCGCCGTCGCATGGGTGCCGAGGGTTCTCGCGCCCGAGTAGGCGGCCGTGCGGCCCGCCGCATCGACGAGGGCGAGCTGGCGATATTCGATATGCGGGGCTTCCGCAACGAGGCGTTCGAGTGCGGCCTCAGCCGACAGTCCACCCGCCATCAGCTCAAGCCCCTTCGGGCCGAGCCGGGGATCGGTGACGTTCTGAGTCGAGACGGCGCCGACGCCGGCGCGCAGATGGGCGCAGCGCGCCGCAACGCTCGGCGAGGACGAGGACACGGCGATGCCGAACATGCCGGTATCGGCGCAGCGGCCCGAGATGGAAAAGGTCATGCGGTCCTCCCTCACGCTTCGTCGGGAATGACGGCGGTCGCCTCGATCTCGACCAGCCATTCCGGACGGGCGAGCGCCGAGACCACGAGGCCGGTGGAGACGGGGAACACGCCCTGGAGATACTTGCCCATCTCCGTATAGACGGCCTCGCGATAGCGGATGTCGATGAGATAGACGACGACGCGGCAGATATGGCTGAGGTCGGAGCCCGCCTCCTCGAGCAGCATCTTGATGTTTTCCATGGCCTTGCGGGCCTGCGCGCCGGCATCGCCGATATGCAGGCTCTCGCGCGTGTCGAGATCCTGCGCGATCTGCCCGCGCACGAACACCGTCGCCCCGCGCGCCACCACCGCCTGGCAGAGGTCGTTGTTCAGCTTTTGCTCGGGGTAGGTTTCCTTGGTGTTGAAGGGGCGGATGCGGGTGTGCACGGGCATGGATGTCTCCTTGACGATGGCGGGGAGCGCCGCGGTTACCCGCGGCGCCATGGCGAACTATTGCAGAAGCTGTGTCCAGACGCGGGTCACGAGGTCCTGCGCGGCGGCCGAGCAGGTGCGCGAGAAGGTGATCGGCACGTCGGGATAGAGCTCGGGTGCCTTGTCCTTGGTGTAGGTGACCTTCTCCTGCACGACCTTCATCGGCGAGGAATGGGCGTAGAAGTTCATCTGCTCGGTGGCGTTTTCCTGTGTGGAGAGGAACTCGATGAACTTTACCGCATTGTCGCGGTTTGGCGCGCCCTTGGGGATGACGAGGCTGTCCATCCAGCCGACAAGACCTTCCTTGGTCATGGCGAGGCTGACGGGCGAACCGGCCTTGCGCGCCTTCAGCGAATCCCCGTCCCACCAGAAATGGGCCGAGACCTCGCCGGAGGCGAGACGGCTTGCGATATTGTCGGAGGAGTAGGCGGCGACAGCCGGCTTCTGGGCCATCAGCAGATCCAGAACCTTCTTCATCTCCGCCTGGTCCTCCGAGCAGAAGGGCACGCCGAGATAGAGCTGGGCCGCGCCGATCACCTCGTCAGGATAGGAGAGCAGGGCGATCTTGCCCTTCAGCTCACCGTCCGGCTCAAAGAAGTATTTGAAGCTGTCGGTCGGTCCCTTGTACTGATCGGTGTTCACCACGAAGCCGGCAGTGCCGTAGGCGAGGGGGATCGAATAGGCCTGTTGCTCGTCCCACCACTGGTTGCGCCATTTCTCCTCGATGTTCTCGAAGGCCTTCAGCTTGCTGGCCTCGAAATTCTCGATAAGGCCCTCGTCGATCATGACGCGCAGGAAATGCTGCGACGGCGTGGCGATGTCGTAGCCGGAAGAGCCGGCCTGCAGCTTGGTGAGAAGGTCCTCGTTGGAGGTGAAGCTGTCGACATTCACCTTGACGTCGTTCTCCTTGGAGAACTTTTCGATGAGGGCCGGCGAGATGGATTCGGCCCAGGCATAGATGTTCAGTTCTCCCGCGGCCTGTGCGCCGGTGGCGAAGCAGAGGGCAAGGGCCGTGGCTGCAAGATAGGTCTTCATTGTCTGTTCCTCTCTTTGATTATGGTTCGGCGTTCTCACGGGCGCCGCGCGCCGCGACCAGGAGCGCAACGGTGGCAAGGATGAGCGAGGCAAGGATCAGCAGGGTCGCGATGGCGTTCAGCTCCGGCGATGTACCGGCGCGGATCAGCGAGAAGATGTAGACGGGCAACGTCGTCGAGCCGCCCGTGGCAAGCAGGTTCGAGGTGATGAAGTCGTCCATCGAGATGAGGAAGGCGAGCATCGCGCCGGAGAAGACGCCGGGGAAGATCAGCGGCAGCGTCACCCGGCGGAAGGTCGTCCAGTTATCCGCATAGAGATCGGCGCTCGCCTCCTCGAGATCGAGCGACATGCCCTGCAGGCGGGCGCGGATCGGCAGGAAGGCGAAGGGCGTGCAGAAGGCGGAATGAGCGACGACAAGCCGCAGCATGCCGTTCTGGATGTCGAGCAGCGAGAACAGGATGAGCGTGGCGACGGCGAGCACGATTTCCGGCAGGAGCAGCGGCAGGTTGACGATCGTCTCGGAAAGCTTGCGGAAGCGCAGGTCCTTGCCGCGGATGATCGCGAGCGCGGCGGAAAGCGCGATGAGGGTGGAGACGGCGGTCGCGATGGCGGCCACCGTCAGCGAGGTCCTGAGTGCGTTCATCAGGGCGGCATTGTTGAGTGCCGAGCCGTACCAGTCGAGGGAAAAGCCCGTCCAGACACCCGCAACGCGGTTGGCGTTGAAGGAGTAGACGACGATGATGGCGAGCGGGGCGTAGAGATAGAGGAAGAAGACAGCGGTGAGGGGCCCGAGGCCCGGGTAGTGCTTGACGTCGTGGCGAATGTTCATGGCGTCACCTCCCGGCGGGCGGCGCGCAGCGCGGTGACGATCAGGAAGACCATGACGAGCGCCATCAGCGCCATGGCGATCGCCGCGCCGAAAGGCCAGTTGCGGCCGCCGCCGAACTGCAGCTGGATCAGCGAGCCCATCATCATCTGCTTGCCGCCGCCCATCAGCGTCGGTTCCAGCACCGCGCCGAGCGAGGGCACGAAGACGAGGATGGCGCCGGCCGTAAGGCCCGGGGCGGTCAGCGGCAGGATCACCCGGCGCAGCGTCACCCAGCGGTCGCCGTAGAGATCGTGCGACGCCTCGATCAGTGTGCCGTCGAGCTTTTCGATGGAGGCGAAGACCGGTAGGACCATCAGCGGCATGGCAGTATAGACCATCGCCGTCAGCGTCGCGCCGTCGTTGAACATGAAGCTCATGCCGGAAGAGAACCCGAAGGCTTCGAAGAGGCGCGGCAGGGTGCCGTCCTTGCCGAGAATGATCATCCAGGCATAGACGCGCAGGATCATCGAGACCCAGAACGGCAGCGTCACGAGATAGACGAGGATTGCCTTGCGGCCGGGCGGCTGGCGCGAGATGAAATAGGCGACCGGCACGGCGAAGAGAAGGCAGATCAGCGTCGTCGCGCCGGCCAGCAGGAAGGTGCGGCCGATGATCAGAAGGTATTGCGGGGTGAACTCCAGCTCGCCCGTCCAGCCCTCGTTGAAGAGGATCTGGCGATAGCCCGCGAGGTTGAGGTCCCAGGCAAAGCCGCCATGGGCGCCGCGCGTGGAGAGCGAGACGGCGGCGATGATGAAGATCGGCAGGATCAGCGCAAAGCCCATTAGCAGCCGTGACGGCAGCAGGCCCCAGAAGGAGAGGTCGTGCCAGAAGCGGGCGCGTGGGGCGCGCTCCGTTCCGGCGGGGGCGTGGAGGGCGGTGTCGCTCATGCCGTCAGCACTCGCGCCGAAGCCACGACGAAACCGACCGGAACCTTTGCGCCGAGCGGGATCGTGTCCCCCTCGCGCGAGGCGTTGCGGCGCGAGGCGCGCAGTTCGGTGCCCGCGACGTCGAGCGTGTAGTGGGTGTAGCCGCCCATATAGTTCTTGTTGGTGATGCGCCCCTCGAAGGTGACACCGTCCGCCGCCCCCTGGGCCTGATTGCCGAGGTTGATCTTTTCCGGACGCACGGAAAGCGTCGCACGCCCCCGGGCCGTGGGGCCGGTGGCCGGTACGGTGATCGACAGGCCGAAGGGCGTGCGGACGGTCGCTTCCCCGGCCGCGGTTTCCAGCACTTCGACCTCCAGAAAGTTCGTCTCGCCGACAAAATCGGCAACGAAGCGGTTGACGGGCTCCTCGTAGATTTCCGTCGGCGTGCCGATCTGCTGCACCTCGCCGCCACCGAGAACGGCGATACGATCGGACATGTCGAGCGCTTCTTCCTGGTCGTGGGTGACGAAGACGAAGGTGATGCCGGTGTCGCGTTGCAGGGTGCGCAATTCGTCGCGCATCGCCTGGCGCAGTTTAAGGTCGAGGGCGGAGAGCGGTTCGTCGAGCAGCAGCACTTCGGGCTCGGGCGCAAGCGCGCGGGCAAGCGCGATGCGCTGGCGCTGGCCGCCGGAAAGCTGGGCGGGCTTGCGTTTCGCCATCGCGCCCATGTGCACGCGTTCCAGCATCTCGCCGACGCGGCTCTTGATACGCGCCTTGTCCCAGCTGAGGTTTTCGAGACCGTAGGCGACGTTCTGCTCCAGCGTCATGTGCGGGAAGAGGGCGTAGCTCTGGAAGACGGTGTTGACGCGGCGCTTGTGCGGCGGGATGGCGACGACCTCCTTGCCGTTGAGCAGTATCGAGCCGGTGTCCGGGCTTTCGAAGCCGGCCAGCATGCGCAGCAACGTGGTCTTGCCGCAGCCGGAGGGGCCGAGCATGGTAAAGAACTCGTTGCTGCCGATGTCGAAGCTGACGGATTTCAGCGCCTGATAGGCCCCGAAGGACTTCGAGACCGATTTCACTTCGATGGCCTTGGGCTGCTGGGTCATGCCGTGCTCCTCACGCCGGTTCGAGCTGGGTGACTTCGCGGCGGAAGGGCAGGTCGTCGCCGATATCGGGCGTGTCCAGTTCCCGCGCGTAGCGATGGCCGGCATAGGTCGCCCAGGCGATGGGGGCCGGGGCGCTGGCGTCGCCGATGATCTTTATGCTCTTGATGCCGGCGTCGGCCCAGTCGTCCTTGTGGGCGAGAAGGTCGTTGTAGAGCGCATCCTCGGCAAGGCGCGAGGCGACCATGACCACGGCGTCGCAGCCGATGGTTTTCCGGCGGCCGGTATAGGTGCAGTTGGTCTCGACCTCGCCGGCGCGGATGGCGGTGACGCCGCGGTTGAGGCGGATGTCGACGCCGAGATCGTCGAGGCGCATATGGATCGCGCCCTGTTCCAGCGTGTTGCGCGTCCAGTCGGAGACGTAGGCCGAGGGCGTGGTGAGGATGACGCTCGCGCCGGCCTTGGCCATCACCTCGGCCATCACGCCGCCCATGTAATAGTGGTCGTCGTCATAGACCACGACGGTTTTGCCGGCGAGGTTTTCCGGGTGCACCTTCCCCATGATGTCATCGGGCGTCCAGACGGTCATGGCGGGATCGATCGGCATCGGCACGACATGCTGGCGGGCGACGCCGTCGTGGCGCCAGCGCGAGCCGGTCGCGATGGCGACATGTTCGAAGCCGAAGCCGAGCACGTCCTCGGCGGTGAGGCGGCTGTCGAAATAGGTCTCGACATTGGTGCGCTGGGAAATCTGGTACTGGCGGTAATCGACCACGCGGCCCCAGGCGGAAAGGCCGGGCAGCAGCCGTTCCCGCGAGACGCGGCCGCCGAGCGTCGTGGTGGCTTCGGCGAGCGTCACGTCATAGCCGCGCAGCGAGAGGGCGCGGGTGGCCTCCAGCCCGGCCGGGCCTGCGCCGACGACGAGCACGGTCTGGCTCTCGCCCTTCTCGTTCATGCGCTCGGGGTGCCAGCCCTTGCGCCATTCCTCCATGAAGGTCGGGTTCTGGGTGCAGCGGCTGATCGACATGGTCATGTCGCCGGTGATGCACATGTTGCAGCCGATGCACTCGCGGATGTCGTCGATGCGGCCTTCCTCGATCTTCTTCGGCAGGAAGGGATCGGCGATGGAGGGGCGGGCGCAGCCGATGAAATCGAGCACGCCCTGGCGGATCATGCGCGCCATCACATCCGGCGAGGTGAAGCGGCCGACGCCGACGACGGGTTTCGAGGACAGTTCGCGGATGCCTTTCACCAGAATTTCCTGCGCGCCCTCCTCCTTGAAGCGGGAGGGTCCGGAACAGTCTTCCCATGCGCCGTGCGCGAGGTCCCAGAGGTCCGGCAGGTCTGCGTTCATCTCGACGAATTCGCGCACCTCCGCATTGGAGAAGCCGAGTTCGCCGATGGTCTCGTCCAGGCTGACACGCATGGTGATCGCCGTCGTGTCGCCGACGGCATCGCGGATATCGGCCACCACCTCGCGGGCGAAGCGCGAGCGGTTTTCCAGGCTCCCGCCATAGTCGTCGGTGCGCTGGTTGGTGGCGCGCGACAGGAAGTGCTGGAAGATGCCGAACCCGTGCGCGCCGTAAAGACAGATCAGGTCGAAGCCGGCGACCTTCGAGCGCTTGGCGGCGTTGACGAACCAGCGGCGGAGATTCTTGATGTCGGTGAGGTCGAGCGCGCGGGCCTGCACCGGATCGTTGGTGAAGGTGCGGATCGGCAGCGCGGAGGGGGCGAGCGGCACTTCCTTGGTATAAAAGTTCGGGCCGTTGATGCCGGAATAGGCGAGCTGGATGCCGGCGAGCGCGCCGTGCACCTTCATCGCGTCGGACATGCGGCGAAGGCCGGGAATGTCCTTGTCCTCCCACAGGCGCAGCTCGATGAAAGGCGTGATTTCCGAGGTGTGGTGCATCTCGGTCTGCTCGGTGAAGATGACGCCCCAGCCGCCCTCGGACTTGATGCCGCGCATCGCCGCCGCCGCCGAGGGGTCCCGGTAGCCGCCGCCGTTGCAATGCGGCACCTGGTAGAACCGGTTTTTGGCGACGTGCGGGCCGATCGCGCGGGGTTCGAACAGGATGTCGTATTTGGCGTCACGCATGGCAATCCTCGGGGTTTGTGAGGCTATAGGATTGGGGGAAGGGCTTCGGGTAAATGATGCGTTCCGGAAGCATGGATTAGGTTCAGGCTAATCGAGACTGTTTGCCGGACGGCCCGATATCCTCGATCGATGCGAGGATATTCAGTCTCTTGGAAAATATCTTTTGATTTCAGTCAATTATGAAAAATTTGGCGCCGGCCCCCCCGCAATGCATGTGATCGCGGCGGGAGCCGGCGCCCTGATGGTCGATGGCCGGGCGGCCGATGCCTAGTATTTCACCCACACGGTTTTGAGCGCGCAGTACTTGTCGAAGCTGTGAAGGGAGAGATCGCGACCGAAACCGGACTGCTTCATGCCGCCGAAGGGTGTCATCGCCGAGAGCGCGTCGACCGTGTTGACCGAAACCGTCCCAGCGTGGAGACGGTCGGAGAGGGAGAGCGCACGCGAAAGGTCCTTCGTCCAGACGGATGCGGCAAGCCCGTATTCGCTGTTGTTCGCCATGCGCAGCGCCTCTTCGTCGCTGTCGAAGGGCGTGATGGCGAGGACGGGACCAAAAATCTCCTCGCGGGCGATGCGGGCATCCGGCGCGACGTCGTTGAAGATCGTCGGCTGGATGTAGCAATCCGAGCCGTTGCGTGTCTCGCGTTCGCCGCCATGGGCGAGGCGGGCTTCCTTGCGGCCGATGTCGATATAGGAGGCGACGCGGTCGGCATGGGCCTTTTCGACGAGCGGGCCCATGCGGGTTGCGGGATCGAGCGGATCGCCGAGTGGCCAGGCGGCGGTGGCGGCGATGACCTTCTGCGTGAACTCCTCCTGCACGGAGCGGTGCACCAGCAGGCGCGAGTTGGCCGAGCACACCTCGCCGGAGTTGAACAGGATGCCGAAGGCCGCCATCTCGGCCGCCTTGTCGAGATCGGCATCGGCGAAGACCAGACTGGGCGACTTGCCACCGGTCTCCAGCCAGACCTGCTTCATGTTGCTTTGCCCGGCATAGGTCATGAAGAGCTTGCCGACCTTGGTCGAGCCGGTAAAGACGAGCGCGTCGACATCGCCATGCAGGCCGAGCGCCCGGCCGGCATCCTCGCCATAACCGGGCACGACATTCAGCACCCCGTCCGGCAGGCCGGCCTCGGAGGCGAGTTCGGCCAGCATCAAGGCGGAGAGCGGCGATTGTTCGGCCGGTTTCAGCACCACGGAATTGCCCGTGGCGAGTGCCGGCGCGAGCTTCCACGTCGCCATGTCGAGCGGGAAGTTCCACGGCACGACGGCGCCGATGACGCCGAGCGGCACGCGGCGGATCAGGGCGAGATCGCCGCGGCCGGTGGGCGCGATCTCGTCGTAGAGCTTGTCGATGGCCTCCGCATGCCACTGGAAGAAGTGGGCGGAGCCGGGCGCATCGATGGTCGAACTGTCGGTGATCGGCTTGCCGACGTCGAGTGTTTCGAGAAGGGCGAGTTCCGGGATGTTGTCGCGGATGAGGACGGCGAGGCGCAGCAACACCTCCTTGCGCTCGGCCGGCGACTTGCCCGACCAGCGGCCGTCGTTGAAGGCGCGGCGGGCAGAGGCCACGGCGGCGTCGATATCGTCAGCGGTGCCGCGGGAAACTGCCGTCAGCACTTCGGCATTGGCCGGGTTCACGGTCTCGAACCGGCCGCCCTTCGCCGCCTCGCGAAAGCTTCCGTCGATGTAGAGGCCGTTGCGGAGCTTCAGGCGCGCGGCGCGCTCGCGCCATTCGGTCGTCGTCGTCATGAATTGCCTTTCTCTTGCTGGGCGGCATCGGCGCAAACCGGCAGGTCCATGCCCATGCCGCGGATCGTCTCGCCGCAGAAATCGATGAAGCGCCGGACGGTGAGTGCCGGGGTCGAACCGGCCATCGACAGGATGCCCATGCGCATCGGACGCAGGTTTCCCGTCAGCGGTACGAAAGTCAGCCGGCCGCCATCCAGCGCATAGGTGGAGACTGGCCGGATATTGGCGATGGAATAGCCGAAGCGGTTGGCGACCATGGCGCGCATCACGGACATGTCGCGTGTGCGCTCGGCGATATGCGGTGTGAGGCCGGCCTCGCGGAAGAGCGACAGGAAGTAGGCCGAGCTGTGCGGCAGGTCGAGCAGGATCATCGGATGGGACGCAAGATCCTCCACCGTGACACCGCTGCGGCCGGCCAGCGGATGATCCTCGTGCAGCACCGCATAGGGCGGCAGGACCGCAAGCTCGTGGAAGGTCACGTCGGCGGGAATGTCGAGGTCGTAGCTGAGTGCGATGTCGAAGCGCGCCATGCGCAAGCCTTCGAGAATGCGCGCCTGGTCGCGCTCGTACTGGAAGAAATCGACGTCGGGATAGGCGTCGGAAAAGGCGCGGCGCAGCGAGGGGATGACGGCCTGCGCAAAGGTGACGAGGCAGGCGACATGCAGCGGCCCGCGCACCTGGCCCGTCAGTTCGTTGGAAAGGGCGTTGAGCTTTGCGGCCTCTGAGAGGATCTGCCGTGCCTGCGCGACGAAGCTGTGGCCGGCCTGGGTCAACGACAAGCCATGCGCGTGACGGCGCACGAAGAGGTTGATGCCGAATTCCTTCTCGAGCTGCGAGATCGCGGCCGAGACGGATGGGGCCGAGACGTTGACCCGTTCGGCCGCCTCGGTGACCGAGCCGAATTCCCCGACCGCGACGAGATATTCCAGTTGCCGGAGCGTGAAGCGCAACACCATGTCTGTTCCCCTGTTGAGGCGCCAATTAAGGAACAGATTCGCACGCGCGGAAAGGGCACGCTCCTCGGGATTGTGAATGACGGGCTCGTCTTCGGGGGCGGAATGTCGGTTCATGGCATGCTCGCTTCCTCCTTGCGGGCTTTTGGCGCCGTCGGATTTCAGGAGGCCGCGGCGATCCGCTCCGTACCGCGGTGCTCGGCGATGTAGCCGGCAAGGTAATCCGCATCGTGCCAGCAGCCCCAGATGAAGGAGGAGGCGCGGCGAGAGAGCCACGGCAGGCCGACGAAGAAGAGGCCCGGCACCCTGGAGACGCCGCGGTCGTGGACGGGGCGGCCCTTTTCGTCGAGGGCGTCGAGCTTCAGCCAGCCGTAATCGACCGCATAACCCGTCGCCCAGATGATGGTGCTGATCCCGGCTTCCTTGAGGTCGAGCGCGAGGATCGGATCGGTCAGGCAGGCCGGATCCGTCTCACGATGGCGCGCTTCGGGATCCTCCGGCAGGTCGAGATGGTTTTCGGCGGCATAGGCGTCGGCGCGATCGAGCAGGGAGAGGTGGTTGGCATCACCCCGTGCAATATTGTCGGCAAGGTCTGGGGCGACATGCAGCACGCCGCCGGAAAAGCTTTCGGCCCGGCCGAGCAGGGTCATGCCTCGATTGCCGAGGCGACGGAAATCGACGGTGTTGCCGCCATAGGCACCGCTGACGGCGATGGTGACGTGCTCGGTGTTCGGCGCGGGCACCTTGAGGTCCCAGATGCCGAGCACGCCGAGCCACCAGCAGAAATCCTTGCCGCGGTAGCGCCGCGGCGGCCGGTCGTGCGGGCCGATGGAAAGATAGACGCGTCGGCCGGCCCGCAGCAGCTCATCGGCGATCTGCGTGCCGGAAGAGCCGGCTCCGATCACCAGCACTGCGCCCTCGGGCAGCTGACCCGGATTGCGGTAGGTGTTGGAATGGATCTGCGTGAGGCCCTGTTGCGCCGGCACCAGGGCGGGCATGACCGGGCGCTGGAAGGCACCCGTTGCGGAGACGACGTTTTTCGCCTCGATCACGCCGTCGGAGGTCTCGACGCGGAAGATGTCTCCCTCCTTGCGCACGGACCTGACCTCGACGCCGCAGCGGATCGGCGCCTTGATCTTCTCCGAATAGGTGACGAAGTAGTCGGCCACCTGCTCCTTGGGGGCGAAGGCGTCGTCCTCGAGGCCGGGAAAAGTCAGGCCGGGGAAGCGGTCGTGCCAGGCCGGGCCGTTGGCAACGAGGCTGTCCCAGCGGGCGGTGCGCCAGCTTTCGGCGATACGGGCTTTTTCGAGAACGAGATGGGCAAGGCCGCGTCTGCCGAGGTGCTCGCTCATCGCAACGCCCGCCTGACCGGCACCGATGACGAGCGTATCCACTTTTTCCACTGCCATGCCGCTTTCCTTCCCGTTTCCGGAGCACCGGCCCCTGCTGCTGTATCGGGGTCGATGTGTAGTGGAAGGCGGAAAGCGCCGACATGAGCGTTTGATTCAGCGCTGATTAGGCGGCCGCTAAGCTGGCCGAATTCTGCGCGCGCGCAGGGCATGCCGGTGGATCGGGAAGGGATGAGCGGCCCCGGCGGGTTCGCCGGGGCTTGCCGTCAGATGCCGCCCATGCAGAGATATTTCATCTCCAGATAGTCCTCCAGGCCATGGCGGGAGCCCTCCCGTCCCATGCCGGACTGCTTGACACCGCCGAAGGGGGCGGCTTCCGAGGACATGCGGCCAGTGTTGATGCCGACCATGCCGTATTCCAGGGCCTCCGCCACCCGCCAGACGCGGCTGAGATTGGAGGCGTAGAAATAGGCGGCGAGGCCGTAGATCGTGTCGTTCGCCTCGCGCACCACCGCATCGGCATCCGTGAAGCGGATGATCGGGGCGAGCGGGCCGAAGGTCTCCTCCTGTGCGATGCGCATGTCGCGCGAGATGCCGGTGAGCACGGTCGGTGCAAAAAAGGTGCCGGCGCCCTCGATGCGTTTCCCGCCGCAATGGATGCTGCCGCCACGGTCGACCGCATCGGCGACATGGGCCTCGATCTTGGAGAGCGCCCGGGTGTCGATCAGCGGGCCGATCGCGACATCGGGGTCGAAACCGTCGCCGACGGAGAGCGTGCGCACCCGCTCGGTGAATTTCCGTGCGAATTCGTCGTGCACGCCGGCCTGCACATAGAGCCGGTTCGCGGAAACGCAGGTCTGGCCGGCATTGCGGAACTTCGCCTGGATGGCTCCGTCGACGGCAGCATCGACATCCGCGTCGTCGAAGACGATGAAGGGGGCGTTGCCGCCGAGCTCCAGGCTGAGCTTCTTCACCTGGTCGGCGCATTGCCGCATCAGCAGCCGTCCCACTTCCGTGGAGCCGGTGAAGCTGATCTTGCGCACCGTCGCATTGGAACAGAGTTCGCGGCCGATGGCGTCGCCCTCGGCGGCATAGATCAGGTTGACGACGCCCGGCGGAAAGCCGGCCTTTTCCGCCAGCGCGAACATCGCGCCAGCCACGAGGGGTGTCTGTTCTGCCGGCTTGAGAACGACCGTGCAGCCGGCGGCAAGCGCCGGCGAGATCTTTCGCGCGACCATCGAGGCAGGAAAGTTCCAGGGCGTGATGGCGCCGACGACGCCGATCGGCTGCTTGATGACGATCATGCGCCGGTCGCGGGAGGGGGCGGGGATCGTTTCGCCATAGACCCGGTTCGCTTCCTCCGCATACCATTGCAGATAGGCCGCGGCATGCGAGACCTCGGACTTCGCCTCGGCAAACGGCTTGCCCATCTCTGCGGTCAGAATCGTCGCAAGGTCGTCCGTGTGCTGCACGATCAGCTGGTGCCAGCGCCACAGCGTGTCGGACCGCTCGCGCGCGGTGCGCGCGGCCCATTCGGTCTGGGCTTCGCCGGCCCGCTCGATCGCCGTGCGTGCTTCGACGACGCCCATGTCGGGGATGTCGGCCAGATGTGCGCCGGTGGCGGGATTGAAGACCGCGAAGATGGGGTTGTCGGCGGCAAGGCCGAGCCAGGCGGGATCGCCGATCGCTTCGAACAATGCCGGGTTCTTCAGGCGGCTGATGAGATTGCGAGACAGGGCCAAACGGTGTCCTCCCGATGAGACGTCCTCGAAGATGCAATAGGCGAGCAACCGCTCGCCTGCAATCGGGATGATGCCGCATGCTCCGGCCACCCTTTTCGGCCGGCTCCTTCCTGTGATCGTCGACCCTGCGTCTTGGCGATTGCGGCGGCCTGAGAACTGGCGGTTTGCGCATGAGGGAGCCGCAGGGCCGGCGCCCGACGGCGGCAAAAAGCGGCGGGGGATTGTTGGTGTGGCACTTTGACCTCACGCCGGCTTTCGGCGATGAATGGGCATGCGGGACGCGGCGGGCACCCGATCCGGTCGCGCAGGGCAACACATCAATCGCCGGTGCCTTCGAGACGTTCGTCAGCCGGCGCATACCAATAGGTGACGGAGCATGGAAATTCTGACAGCGGCCGGACTGACGGCGCTCTTGCAGGTCATTGCAATCGATCTCGTCCTCGCGGGCGACAATGCGGTGGTCATCGGTCTTGCGGCGGCGGGTCTTCCGGCCGAGCAGCGCAAGAAGGCGATCCTCGTCGGCATCCTGGCGGCGACCGTGCTGCGCATCGCCTTTGCGACGGTCGCGGTGCATCTGCTTGCGATCATCGGCCTCCTGCTCGCAGGTGGCCTGCTGCTGCTCTGGGTGTGCTGGAAGATGTGGCGCGAGCTGCATGCCGGCCATGGCGGGGAAGAGGAGGCGAGCCTGCAGGACACGCCGAAAAAGACCTTCCTTCAGGCCGCCACGCAGATCGTCGTTGCCGACGTTTCCATGTCGCTCGACAATGTGCTTGCCGTCGCCGGCGCCGCGCGCGAGCATCCGAGCGTGCTGATCATCGGCCTTGCGCTCTCGATCGCGCTGATGGGCATCGCGGCCAATTTCATCGCCAATCTGCTCAACAGGCACCGCTGGATCGCCTATGTCGGCCTTGCGATCATCCTCTATGTCGCGCTCGACATGATCTATCGCGGCGCGCTGGAGGTGATGCCCTATCTGGCCGCTGGTTAGGCGTGACGTCTTCGCGGCAGCCGCCGTTGCTGCCTGCCTGAAAAGGGATTGCCCGGTTGCGATAGACGGCCGCGCCGGGCTAGCCTGCAGGCACGGTGCAGGAGATTTTCATGACGCGACGGTTGATTCTCACGGCTTCCCTCATTGGCTGCCTTGCCGGCCTTGCCCCATCCGCCGGCGCGGTGGAGCTGGAAAAGATCGCGGGCCGCACGATCGAGATCAAGGAGCGGGATTTCGAGAAGGTGCTCACCGTCGACGGTCGGGAACTGCACACCAATGCGCTCATCTTTCTGGACGACGTCTACGCCTTCGGCGGCACGGCCGTGGTCGTGGGCACAAGTTCGGTCGGGGGCAATGCCTGTGAAGGTTCCCCCTTCGTGCTGTCCTTTCCCGAAAAGGGGGCGCCGCGCATAGACGGTCCCCTCGACAGCTGCACGCCCGTGTCGCATTCGGTGGATGGCCCGGCACTGCTGTTCTCGACGGCGAGCGTTCCCGGGCGGGATACCGAGCGCTGGCAATGGACCGCCGACCGGGGCATGACGCCGCTTGCGCCGGTGGCCTTCCAGCCGGACGAAACGCGCGGCTGGGGCAATCTGCGGGAGCGCACCTTCGCACATCCCTCTGACGCCTTTGCCAATGCCGAGATCGCCGCCAGCCTGAAGATGGTGCTCGGCTCGGATTTCTCGCAGTTCCAGCAATTGATGAGCGGCGTGGGAAGCGGTGAGTTCAAGGGAGACGACTTCGTCGGCACTGCGTGCCGCCCGCATGCATGCCTTGACGAGGCGGGGCTGGTCTTCCTCTCCTCGAGCGACCGTCGCGCCTATGTGGCCTGGAAGCCGGACGGCGAAAAGATCGCTGTCTTTCCCGCCCCGGTGACGGGCTGGCCGGAGAAGGCAAGAGCGGAGCTGAAGGAATGGGCAAAACAATGGCCGTAGGCACTGCGAAGCACGGCCTGCGAAACGCGACAGGGAGGCAGCGATGCCGCATGTGATACTCAAGATGGTCGAAGGGCGCACGGAAGAGCAGAAGAAGGCACTTTCCGACGCCCTTACCCTGGCCGTCACGACGACGCTTGGTTGCGGCGAGGACCTCGTGTCGGTCGCGATCGAGGACGTCAAGGACGAGGAATGGATGGCCAAGGTCTATGTGCCGGATATCCAGAGGCAACCCGGCAGGATCTACCGGATGCCGGGCTACGGTCCTGAAGACTGAGGCCGCAGGTGCCGGTTCCGCGGGCCCCCGTATTTTTACCTTCGGTCGGTGCCAGGCGGGGGAGGTAGGCCGGCCGGCACGGATTGCAGCCGAACCGCGAGGAGGCCGGGCATGACATCGATGGGCAAGGCGGGCTTCGTGTCGGGGATGGTTTTCACCTGGTCCGCCGCAACGGCGATGGCAACGCCGCCGGACGCGCTCTCGGTGCGCGACGAGGTGTTTGGGGTCGGTGCCCGCGAAATTCTCGTCCTGCGCACCGTCAGCGACAATCTCGGATCCTACAACGCGACCGTCAGCACGGTTTTCGTCGTGCTCATCGATGCGGCTACGGCGCAGGAGGCACTTTGGCCGGTCTACAGGACACGGCTGGTGCCGGACTATGAGAGCGATCCATCCGGCCTGACGCCGAGCATCCGGAACGAGGCGCTGGCCCAGCGCCGGGATGCCTTCGACCTTCTGTCCGAGCGAAAGGCCCTGCCGGCGGGCGGCGTATCGGCCCGGGACGAAACGCCGGATGTCATGACCTATTCCATGCAGGCCGGCATCGATGTCCGCTACCTGGACGGAACCCGCTACGGGCTGACGGCCGGGGAACTGCGCCGGCGGTGGGAGATTGCAGCCGACCAGCTGGCCGCGGCGATGGAGCCCTATGACCGGCTTGGCCCGCTTGCGGCGGTGGACCTGATCGATGACGGAGCGCTCGATCTTTCCGCATGCACGCTCGCGGATCCCGCAACATGGAGCCTTCCCGTCGGGGCCGGCTCCATGCAGGTCCTGCGCATCACCTGTGAAGGGGAAGGTCTCTCCTGGTCGCGACTGCTCGTCGTGCCGTCTCGGCAGAAATGAACAGGCTCGGGGATTTTTGGCTCGAAGCCTTCGGCGATGAGCGGGGCCGGCTCTGGCGGTATCGGCGGTGACATCCCGAAGTGTTCCCGCGACGGCGCACGCTGCTCCTACATGAAGATCAGAGCCATGCCGGCGACCACCAGGAGGGCGCCGGCCCAGGCGCCGCCGGCGGGCCTTTCGCCGGTCTTCAGCCAAAGCATGGGCAGGATCATCACCGGCGAGGTGGCCGACAGGGTAGAGACGATGCCGACCTTTCCGCCGGAAAGGGCAAACAGCAGCAGCGTCATGCCGATGGCGAGCGCGAGGATGCCGGTCAGGGCGGTGAGCGCAGCGACCTTCAGCGTCAGCGGTCCCTTCGGCTTGACGGAGGGAATCGGTAGCTGGATCAGGATGCTGAGGCAGAAGGCGGCGACGCCGACGCGCAGCAGCGAGGCCAGGAAGGGATCGATCCCGGTCGCCATGACCGGTCGGGCGAGGATGGAGCCGATAGCCTGACCTGTCGCAGCGCCGATACCGAGCAGCACGCCGATGGAAAGCGGTCCCTTGATCGTTTCCCATTGATGCATCTGCGCCCGGCGCTTGCCGAAGACGATGGCGAGCAGCACGCCCGACGCGGTCAGCAGGATGCCGGCCACTGCGAAGAGCGACAGGGTCTCGCCGAGAACCAGCCACCCGAGCAGCGCGGCAATCGGCGCATTCAGCGCGAAGAGGATGCCGGATCGGCGCGGGCCGAGGCGGTTGAGCGTTTCGAAGAGCAGCGTATCGCCGATGAAAATGCCGATCAGGCCGGACAGGAGCAGCGGGCCGGCGCTTGCCATGTCCAGGTCGCGCCAGACCCCGGTGGCGAGGACGTAACATACCAGGAGCGCGGTGACGAAGATCTGGCGCGCCCGGTTGAAGGCTGGAGCGCCGAGATGCCCGGCGGGGCCTGCCGAGATCAATCCCGTCAGGGCCCAGCAGGTTGCCGCGCCGAGTGCTGCAAGTTCGTGGATTGGCATCGTCTTCCGATCGCTACATGTCGTGCCGGGACGTTAAAGCGGGATCGGACGGCCTTCGTCCAGCGCTGCTTGCATCCGTCAACAGGGACTTTCGGTTCCGGTGCGATCGGCACGACCTCCAGCGGCAAGCCCGGCGCGCTGTGCCATCGATGGAAGGTCTTCCGGTGGTCGAAGGGCGCAGGTTCAAGGTGTTCTGCAATGATGGAAAATCCTTAGCTGGCTATTTTTCTCCTGGATGTGCCGCTGAACATAGGCAGGTCGTCCGTCAGTTAGGGCAGGGCAACGCTCCATCATCATGCGGCGTGTTCGCAGGATGCCGGCCGTCGCCACGGTGCAGGCGGCGGTGTCACATAGGTGTCAAGCGACCGGGGTAGGGAGCGATGACGTTCCCGGAAGGATGCTCCCATGAAAACCCTTGTTTCCGCCGCCGCCCTCCTCGCCGCCAGTTTCTCCGCCCTGCCGGCCTCCGCCGCAAATCTCGTACTCTACACCAGCCAGCCGAACGAGGACGCGCAGGCGACCGTCGATGGCTTCATGGCTGCCAATCCCGATATCAAGGTCGACTGGGTGCGCGATGGCACGCCGAAGATCATGGCCAAGCTCCAGGCCGAGATCGCAGCCGGCAATCCGGTTGCCGACGTGCTGCTGATCGCCGATACCGTCACGCTCGAACGGCTGAAGCAGGACGGCAAACTGCTCGCCTATGCCTCGCCGGAAGCCGGCAACTACGATGCCAGCCTCTATGACAAGGACGGCTATTACTATTCGACCAAGCTGATCACCACCGGCATCGTCTACAACACCGCGGCCGCCATGAAGCCGGCACGCTGGCAGGATCTCACGAAGCCGGAGGCCAAGGGGCTTGCCACCATGCCGAGCCCGCTGACGTCGGGCGCCGCCCTCATCCACACCCAGACGCTGGCGGCCGTCGATGGCCTCGGCTGGGATTACTACAAGGCGCTCGCCGAAAACGGCGTCACGGCGGCGGGTGGCAACGGTGCGGTGCTGAAGGCGGTCGCTTCGGGCGAAAAGGCCTATGGCATGGTCGTCGACTACATGCCGATCCGCGAGAAGGCGAAAGGGGCACCCGTCGCGTTCGTCTTCCCGGCCGAGGGCGTCTCCGCCGTGACCGAGCCTGTCGGCATCCTCGCATCCTCGAAGAATGCCGAGGCGGCCAGGAAGTTCGTCGACTACGTTCTTTCGGTCGAGGGGCAGGAAGGCTTCGTCAAGCTCGGCTACATCCCGGCACGCAATGGCATCGCCATGCCCGAAGGGTTTCCCGCACGCGAGACCATCCGCGTTCTGCCGCTCGATGCGGCGACCGCGCTGAAGAACGCGGATGCGGACCTGAAGACGTTCTCCGGTTCCTTCGGCTCGAACTGAGGCGCGCCGCGACGTTCATGTACGGTTATGTTCGTCCGGGAAGCAGCCAGCCGATCTGGCTGCTTCCGCTTATCGCAGGCGTGGTTGTCGTCCTCAGCGTGCTGCCCCTGGCGCGGCTGGCGGTGACCGGCATCATCGCCTTCGCCGATGGCGGCGCCTTTGACGTGCTCACCGATCGCGCGCTCTGGTCGGCGACGTACTTCACGCTCGTCACCGCCGTTCTGGGCACGGTCATCTCGCTGGCGATCGGCTCGCTCTTCGCTTTCCTGCTGACCTTGACCGACATGCCGGCCCGGGGAACGCTCAGCTTTCTCTTCGTGCTGCCGATGATGATCCCGCCGCAGGTGACGGCGCTGGCCTGGGTGCAGATGTCCGGCCCCGCAAGCCCGCTCCTGAAGGCCTTGCACATCGCGCCGCCGCTCGGCTCGCCGCAGCCGCTTTATTCGGTCGGCGGGATTGCGCTGCTCTACGGGGTGCAGCATGCGCCGCTCGTCTATCTGGCCCTGCGGGCCGGGCTGATGAACATGCCCCGCGACGGGATGGAGGCGGCGCGCCTTTCCGGCGCCTCGGCCCTGCGCACGTTCCGGGATATCGTCCTGCCGCTTGCGTTGCCTGGCATGATCGCCGGCGCCGCCATCGCCTTCGTCTCCTGTATCGGCAATTTCGGCATTCCTGCGATCCTCGGCATCCCGGCATCGATCTACACTCTCTCGACCCTTGTCTTCACCAAGTTCGCCGCCTTCACGGATCGCACCTTCGGCGAGGTCGCACTGCTTTCGGGTGTCATCGTGCTGATTTCGGTGGCCGGGCTTGCCGTGCAGGAGCGTGCACTCGGCGGCCGGGACTATCGCATTCTCGGCCAGGCCGGTACGGCGGCATGCCTTCCCGTTGGCCGATGGCGCTTCGTCTTCCTGCCCCTGCTGGTGGTCCTCCTCTTCGTCATGCTGGTCGCGCCCTTTCTCGCACTCGTGGCCGGTGCGCTCGTGCCGGCCTATGGCGTGCCGCTGACAATCGACACCCTGTCCTTCCATGCTTTCGAGGAGGTCCTGCTGCGGCAGGCGATCACCCGGACCGCCTTTGCCAACTCCCTGTTCCTTGCCACCGCCACCGCCATCGGCCTGCTCGCCCTGTCGGTGCTTGCAGGCTACCTGCTGACGCGCCGGCGGGGTGCGACGGTGCGCGTCCTGGCGAACCTGATCGAGATTCCCTATGCGCTGCCCGGCATCGTCATCGCCGTCGCCTTCATCCTCGTTTTCGCAGCGCCCCTGCCGGTCTTCAACGTGTCGCTCTACGGCACGATCTGGATCATCCTCATTGCCTATTTCGCGAGCTTCTTCGCGGTCAGTCTGAAACCCGTCGTCAGCGTCTACCGCCAGCTCGATCCGGCGCTCGAGGAGGCGGCGCGCCTGGCCGGCGCCAGCTTTTTCGCGCGTCTGAGGGATATTATGATCCCGCTGGTGGCGCCCGCCGCCGGCGCCTCCGTCATCCTCGTCTTCCTCATCGCCTGCAATGAGCTGACGGTTTCGGCGTTGCTCTGGTCCGCGGGTACGCAGACGCTCGGCGTCGTGATCTACAATCTCGACGACAGCGGTGGCTCGGATCTCGCTTCCGCCCTCTCGGTGCTCGTGGTGTTCATGGTCGTCGCCATGATGCTGCTACTGGAAACGATGGCGAAGCACCTGCCGAAAGGAGTGGTGCCGTGGCGAAGCTGATCCTCAACAATGTCAGCAAGGATTTCGGCACCGGCCGGCCGGCGGTGAAGGGCGTCTCGCTCGATGTGCGCGACGGGGGCTTCCTTGCGCTGCTCGGCCCGTCCGGCTGCGGCAAGACGACGGTGCTGCGGATGATCGCCGGTTTCGAAGCGCCGAGCGACGGCGCGATCTTCCTCGGCGAGCGGCTTCTGGCCGATCCCGCGCAGTCCCTGCCGCCCGAGCGGCGCAACATGGCGATGGTGTTCCAGTCCTATGCGCTGTGGCCGCATATGAGCGTCGCCGACAATGTCGGCTATCCGCTGAAGGTGCGCGGCGTTTCGAAGGATGCCTATCGCCGCGGGATCGTCGAGGCGCTCGAGACCGTGCGCCTTGCCGATCTCGCCGAGCGCCGTCCGGCGGACCTCTCCGGCGGCCAACGCCAGCGTGTCGCGCTTGCACGCTGCCTCGTTACCCAGCCGGATGTCGTGCTGCTCGACGAGCCGCTGGCCAATCTCGACAGGCACCTGCGACAGGAGATGGAGGAGACCTTTCGCGAGTTCCACCAGCGCTCCGGCGCGACGATGGTCTATGTCACGCACGACCAGAGCGAGGCCATGGCGCTCGCCACCGACATTGCGGTCATGTCCCGGGGCGAGCTGCTGCAGGTTGCGCCGCCCCAGGAGATCTATGCCCGCCCCGAGGGGCGGCTTGTCGGCAGCCTGATCGGCCGCGGCGCCGTTCTTTCACTTGCGGTGACTGCGGGAATTCCGCGAAAACTCGGCTGGGAGGTGCTGCGGACCCTGCTGGCGTCGGCCGTGTCCGACGGCGGCATGGTGGCCGATGTTCTCGTTCGGCCGGAGGATGTGGTGCTGGGCGGCGAGGGGATCGCGGCACAGGTCCGCTCATCGCTCTACGAGGGAGAGCGCTACAGCCTGACGCTGGCGCTGGCGGACGGCCAGATCCTGCGCGCCTTCAGCCGTGAGAAACCGGCACCGGGCGATACCGTATCCGTGACGATTGCTTCCGCATGGCGGCTCTAGCCCTGGAACAGGGCAGGTGACATGTGGATTTTCGGGGAACCAGGGACCGGCGGCTTCGTTAGGCCTCTGATCGTTCAACGGAGAACAGCAAGCCATGGACAAGATCTCTGACGTTGCCAGGTCGAAGGAAGACAAGCGCCGGGAAGAAAAGAAACCGGGCGTGATCGTTGCCGGACCGGAGGCCCATGCCCGCGAGCACGCCGGAAAAGCGCCGTCTGGCCGTAAGCCCAAATCCGCGGATAGGGCTTACAAGGGAACAGCAGATCCCTCGTAGTTCGACGGTGCCAAGGCCGATTGGGCCTTTCGGCAGGCCTTCCCCCGCCGAAGCGGGGGAAGGGATATGCGTCGCTCCCGGATACCGGGCTGGTCTTTTGGTCAGGCGGCCAGATCGAAGCGGTCGGCGTTCATGACCTTGACCCAGGCGGCAACGAAGTCCTTCACGAACTTCTCCTTGTTGTCGTCCTGAGCATAGACCTCCGCATAGGCGCGCAGGATCGAGTTCGAGCCGAAGACGAGGTCGACGCGCGTCGCGGTATACTTGGCGGCACCCGTCTTGCGGTCGCGGATCTCGTACAGGTTGTTGCCCGTCGGAACCCACGAATAACCCATGTCGGTAAGCGTGACGAAGAAGTCCGTCGTCAGTGCGCCGACCTTGTCGGTGAACACGCCATGAGCGGTGCCGGCATGATTGGTGCCGATGACGCGGAGGCCGCCGACGAGCGCCGTCATTTCCGGCGCCGTCAGGCCCATGAGCTGGGCGCGGTCGAGCAGCAGCTCTTCCGGGCTCACCACATAGTCCTTCTTCTGCCAGTTGCGGAAACCGTCGGCGAGCGGTTCGAGCGGGGCAAAGCCGTCCGCATCGGTCTGCTCGGCCGTCGCATCGCCGCGACCCGGTGCGAAGGGCACCGTGACGTCGACGCCTGCGGCCTTCGCCGCCTGCTCGACACCCCAGTTGCCGGCGAGAACGATGACGTCCGCAAGGCTTGCGCCCGACGCGGCCGCAATCGGCTCCAGGACGGCGAGGACCCGGGCGAGACGCGCCGGCTCGTTGCCTTCCCAGTCCTTCTGCGGAGCAAGGCGGATGCGGGCGCCGTTCGCGCCGCCACGGAAGTCGGAACCGCGGAAGGTGCGGGCGCTGTCCCAGGCGGTGGCGACGAGATCTGCGGCCGGAAGGCCGGAGGCGGCGATCTTCGCCTTGACGGCAGCGACGTCATAGTCCGTGCGGCCGGCCGGGATCGGATCCTGCCAGACGAGCTCTTCCGCCGGCACATCCGGGCCGAAGTAACGCGACTTCGGGCCCATGTCGCGGTGGGTCAGCTTGAACCAGGCGCGGGCGAAGGCATCGGAGAAGGCGGCGAAGTCGTTCTTGAAGCGCAGCGAGATCTCGCGGTAGATCGGGTCCACCTTGAGCGCCATGTCCGCGTCCGTCATCATCGGGATGGTGCGGATGGAGGAATCCTCCACGTCGACCGGCTTGTCTTCCTCGGCGATGGTGATCGGCGCCCACTGGGACGCACCGGCGGGGCTGTGGGTCAGCGTCCACTCGTGCTTGAACAGCATTTCGAAGAAGCCGTTGTCCCACTTCGTCGGTTCGGAGGTCCAGGCACCTTCGATGCCGGAGACGACCGTGTTGCGGCCGATGCCGCGGCCCTTCGTGTTCATCCAGCCAAGGCCCTGGAATTCCGGGCCGGCGGCTTCCGGATCCGCGCTGAGATCACCCGCGTTGCCATTGCCGTGCGACTTGCCGATCGTGTGGCCGCCGGCGGTCAGCGCGACGGTTTCCTCGTCGTCCATGCCCATGCGGGCGAAGGTCTCGCGCATCTGCGCGGCCGTCGCCAGCGGATCGGACTTGCCGTTCACGCCTTCCGGATTGACGTAGATGAGACCCATCTGCACGGCGGCGAGCGGGTTTTCCAGCGTCTCTGGCTTGGAGACGTCGCCATAGCGGCCGTCGCTCGGGGCGAGCCACTGCTTTTCGTCACCCCAGTAGACGTCCTTTTCCGGCGCCCAGATGTCTTCGCGGCCGAAGGCGAAGCCGAAGGTCTTCAGGCCCGCGACGTCATAGGCGATGGTGCCGGCGAGCGCGATCAGGTCGGCCCAGGAGATCTTGTTGCCGTACTTCTTCTTGACCGGCCAGAGCAGGCGGCGGCCCTTGTCGGTGTTGACGTTGTCCGGCCAGGAGTTAAGCGGGGCGAAACGCTGGTTGCCGGTGTTGGCGCCGCCGCGGCCGTCCGCGGCGCGATAGGAGCCGGCGGCATGCCAGGTGACGCGCGCCATCATGCCGACATAGCTGCCCCAGTCGGCCGGCCACCATTCCTGGCTGTCGGTCATCAGGGCGCGCAGGTCCGCCTTCAGCGCTTCCACGTCCAGCTTCTTGAGTTCTTCGCGGTAGTTGAAGCCCTTGCCCAGCGGATTGGTCTTCGCGTCGTGCTGGTGCAGGATGTCGAGGTTGAGCGCGTTGGGCCACCATTCCATGACGGAATTGTTGAGGGCGGTGGCGCCGCCGTGCATGACCGGACACTTGCCGGTCGTCGTCGTCTTCGTATCCATTTGGTCCTCCAACGGATTTTCTTGATTCGACAGGACACCGGAAGGGTACTTGCAGGCGCGCCTCTTGGGTCGGCGCCGCAGCGAAGCGTCTTCCGGGTTGCCAAGGCGTAGCAAAGGCCAGTCATAAACTCCAATTGTAAAAACTAAATGCTCCGATATGCTCAGGTTATGAATGGCCTGACCATGAAACATTTGCGTTATTTCGAGGCGCTTGCCCGCATCGGTCATTTCGGCCGGGCGGCGGAGAGCTGCGCGATATCGCAGCCGGCGCTCTCCGTGCAGATCCGCGAGCTGGAGGACCTGGTGGGCGTGCCGCTCGTCGAGCGCGGCGGGCGGCGCATCCGGCTGACGGGGCTGGGCGAGGAATTTGCCGAGCGGACGCGGGCGATCCTGCGTTCGGTTGACGAATTGGAGGATCTCGGCCGGGCAGCGCATGGGCCGATTGCCGGCCGCCTCCGTCTCGGCGTCATCCCGACGGTCGCGCCCTATCTTCTGCCCGACATCATCAAGGCGCTGGCGACGCTCTATCCCGGCATCGATCCCCGGCCGCGCGAGGCGATCACGCAGCGGCTGATCGAGGACCTGACGGAAGCCAAGCTCGACGCGGCCATCGTCGCCCTGCCGATTTCGGAGCCGGCCCTCAAGGAAATCGCGCTCTTCGACGAGGAGTTCGTGCTGGTGCGTCCTCTGGAGGACGCCGGAAAGCCGGTGCCGAGTTCCGACCGGCTCCATGAAATGCGGCTGCTGCTGCTGGAGGAGGGGCATTGCTTCCGCGACCAGGCCCTTTCAGTCTGCAATATCGGGGCGTCGTCGGTGCGTGACCTGATGGAGGGAAGCTCGCTGTCGACGCTGGTGCAGATGGTCGGGGCGGGCATCGGCGTGACGCTTATTCCGCAGATGGCCGTCGATACGGAAACCCGGTCCGCCTCGGTCTGCATATCGTCGCTGGCCGAGCCCCGGCCGACACGAACGATCGGCATGGTCTGGCGCAAGAGCAATCCACTTTCGGCCCAGTTCGCCACGATCGCGGAAATCGTGCGCGATGCCGGCCTGAAGAAGCAGGGGTGAATGGGCGCGGAACGGGATCCCGTCCCTTCACGGCATGATCAGCACCACGCTGATGATCAGCCAGATGAGCTTGCACAGCAGGTGCAGGGTCTGGTCCTGCCCAAAGCTGATCTTCCCGCGGATCTTCGCCTCGTCGATCACGACATGCACGACCCATTCGGCAAGGCCGAGCAGGGCGCTTCCCGTCACCAGCAGCACCACGGCGCCGTGGATGCCGGCATGGGCGATGAGATGATAGGCCCGCAGGGGGCCCTCGACCTTGGCCCTCACCAGGAAGTCGGATTGCAGGGGATAGTCGGCGAGCCAATGCCCGGCGCACAACAGCAGACCCATGGTCAAAATTTCGTTCGTCATCGAATGAACTGTGCAGGTTGGGCGTTATGGTCGTGCCGCCGGCGGCCGGGGTTCCATGCGATCGGCGGGGTGAACCGTTGTTTTATTGCACCATCTGCGCCGCGCTGTTCCCTGGGGAACAGGTTGCTCGCCTCGGCTCGTGTTTGCGTCCCGTAGATTCGCTGCAGCGCGCCTTCCGGTGCACCCGCGTTTGAGCGCCGGCCATTGCAGTGTTTCAATGAAAAAGCGGCGCCGGTGTGACGCTGTGGCAAAGCTGCAAGGCGGTTTTGCGTCCGCTGCGGTGGCGAGCGATTGTCAGAGCAGGAAGTCGCCCTTGCTCAGTGCCAGCTTGCCGTCGAGGTCGAGGCGGAAATCGGCGGTCTTGTCGCCGTCGATATCCCCTTCGACGATGGTGACGGCCTTGCCCTTCGCTGTCGTCGTATGCCAGCGCAACTCGCCGGCCTCGCCCGTGAAGGACTTGCCCCGCGCAAGAAGGGTGAAGCTGTGGCCCGCCTCAGAGCCGTTGGCGTCGATGGCCGAAAGGTCGATGCGGTCGCGGCCGGGCTCGAAATCCGCGATGCGGTCGCGTGTCGCAAGGCCGATATCGGCGGCGCTGTGGAAGACGAAGGTGTCGGCGCCAGCGCCGCCCGTCAGCATGTCCGCGCCGGTGCCGCCGCTCAGCCAGTCGTTTCCCGCACCGCCATCGAGCCTGTCATTTCCGGCAAGGCCGACCAGCGCGTCGTTGCCGCGGCCGCCGGAAAGCGTGTTGGCGTGCGAGGATCCAACAAGGAGATCGGCATCGTTGGAGGCCGTGTCGTGGGCCGTCCCGTCGCCCGAGAGATTGCGGAGAGTGGCGGAGGCGACCTGCAGTTCCTCCAGCGCCATACCCTTGGCTATGCCATAGGCGGCCTTCAGCCTGACGATGGCGGGGGCATATTCCTCGAAGATCGCGTCGATGCCCGAAAATCCCTTGATGCGGCCGGCGGTATCGGCATCGAAGCGGCCTTCATAGGAGAGAATCTTTTCCCGGTGCGCGGCATACATGCGGCCCGTATCGAGCGCTTCCTCGGTCGTTGCCGTGCCCTCCCTGGCGAAGAGCTTGAATTGTTCGGCCTCGACATAACGCCGGTTGGCGATGCCGGCATGGCCGCTGCCATTGGAATTGTAGCGGATCTCGTACCAGGCCTCCGCCCGGTCGCCGGCCAGGATGGCAGCCTTCAGCTTCGGCCCGAGCAGGGACGGTGCGTTGTAGGCCATGCTGAAGAGTACGGCGCGCTCGGTGGAATTGGGAATGCCGGCGAGCCACGTGTCGATCGCCCTCTCGTAGCGAGGCGAAAGCGCGGTCAGCGCCGCCTGGATTTCGGCATCGGACGAGAAGGCGAAGGTTTTCGGCACGGCTGGATCGCGCGTCGCATTCCAGTCGGCCATGACCTTGTCGAGCCGGCCGTTGAGCAGTGCGGTCTCTCCCCTGGAATAGCTCTGGTCGATGACGGCCTTCAATTTGGCCTGCAGCGCCGTGCTCCAGCCGCTGCCGGCGATTGCCTTCAGCACGGGTTCGAGATTGTAGCGCAAGTTGAAGCCGATGCCGATCGTCGGCGCCGGATCGGCCGCCGTGTCGAGATAGGCGCGCCGCGTCGAGCCCTCCAGGGCGAGCAGCAGGTCGAAACCCGTCTTCCGGTAGGCGGAGGTGGAAAGACCGGTGAATTTCAGCATTGTTGGCCCTGCTTTCGTCGCGTGTGCGCAGGCTAGCGCGGGCGAGGTAAAGGCGGCGCTCACGAAAAGGGCAAACGCTTTGCTAACGCCGCCCCCTTGCAACCCGGGCGCACCCCGCCATATTGCGGCGAAGACGAACGGAGACAGACGGCATGAGCGAGAACAGGATCAGGACACCGCAGGAGGTCGTCGACTTCTGGTGCGAGACGCTGACGGCAAAGGACTGGTGGCAATCGACGCCGGGGCTCGACGCGCATGTGCGCGAAACCTTCGTCGAGACGCATTTCGCCCTCTCGCAGACGGTGACGGCGTTATGGCGGGCGAGCCCGGAGGCGCGGCTTGCCGCCATCATCGTTCTCGATCAGTTTCCCCGCAATATGTACCGCGCCTCGCCGTTGGCCTTCGCCACCGACTGGATCGCCCGGCGCGAAGCGCGCCTTGCGCTGGAGGCGGGCGCCGACAAGGCGGTTCCCTATGACCGGCGCCATTTCTTCTATATGCCGCTCGAGCATTCCGAAGCGCTGGCCGACCAGGACCTCTCCGTCGAACTGTTCGAGGCGCATGGCGACGAGATGTATCTCGACTATGCCGTCCGCCACCGGGACGTCATTGCTGAATATGGCCGCTTTCCGCATCGCAACGCTTTCCTCGGCCGCGTCTCCACGCGGGAGGAGGAGGCCTATCTCGCCGAGCCGGGTGCCGGATTCTAGCATCGCGGGCGGGCCGGTTTAAAATGGCCGCATTCGTGGGTAGAAGGGGCGCAATCGCATGCCTGCGCTGCGTCGTCTGTTTCCGTTCAATTGAGGATGGCCTGTTGCCGACCTTCCGCCTTCTTTCCGTCCTTTTCACCGTTCTCCTGCTCGCGGCGGTGCCCGCCCGCGCGCAGACGCCCGCCGCGCCCGCCATTGTCGATGCGACCCAGCTCGAGCAGGCGAGCAACGACCTCGATCGTGCAGCCGGTCAGCTCAATGCGATTCGCGAGCGGGTGGACCGTTTCAAGGACGACGATGCGCGGCTCGTCGAACTGAAGGTCGAGGCCGAGGCGCTGAACCGGACGATCCTTGCCATCTCCGTCGCGACGCGGCCGCGGCTGGAGGCGATCAAGGCGCGCCAGACCGAGCTGGGCGATCCACCGGCCGAGGGGGCACCGGCCGAAGCTGCCGTCGTGGTGGAGGAGCGCAAGAAGCTTGCCGGGGAGCGCAACGAGATCAATGCGTTGACCGGGGAGGCGGAGAACCTTTCCATCGAGGCGACGAAGCTCTCCAACCGTATCACGGAAATCCGCCGGCAGCTTTTCACCGACGCGATCCTGAAGCGTACGGATGTCAACACCGCGCTCTTCACAGAGGCCACCGGTGCGCTCAGCAACGAGACGGCGACGCTCGGGCGTACGGTAACGGCCTGGCTGCAGTTCGTCTGGAAGTTCAAGCGCATGCAGCTTCTGGGCGCCGTCGGGCTCTCCCTGATGGCGGCGCTGGTGTTGCTGTCCGGCGGCTACCGGCTGTTCTCACCCTTCATCACGCGCGCCGTGCAGCAGCAGAAGCCGCACTATATCACCCGGCTTTCCGTCGCCTTCTGGTCGACGATCCTGCCGAGCATCGCCGTCGGCGCCTTTGCCGGTACCAGCTACTTCTTCCTCGACACGTTCAACGTGCTGCGCTCCGACATCGCGCCGATCGCGTCGGTGGCGCTTGGGGTCATGGTGGCGATCTTCTTCGTGGCGCAGCTTGCCAATGCGGTCCTGTCGCCCGGCGACGGCCACTGGCGACTGGTGCGGGTCTCCGATCGTGGCGCGCAGCTTCTGTGGCTGCTGATCTTCAGCATGGCCCTCGTCAACGGCGCCGACTATTTCCTCGGCACGATCAGTGAAACACTGGGCTCTCCGGTCGTGCTAACGGTGGTGAAGAGCTTCTTCGCCTCGATCGTCATCGGTGCGTTGCTCGTCGTCACTGCCTTCATCAAGCCGGTGCTGCACCAGGGGGAAACGCCCGATTCGCAGGGGCGCCCCTGGCCGCGATCGATCTTCATCCTCCTGATGCTGACCGGTCTCGGGCTCATCTTCGCCTCGCTGTTCGGCTATGTCGGCATGGCGCGCTTCATCGCCACGCAGATCGTCGTCACCGGCGCGATCATCGTAACCATGTATATCGGCTTCCTTTCCGGCCGCGCCGTTTCCGCGCCCAACGCCTTTGCCGAAACGGCGGTGGGCAAGCGGCTGGAAGCGCGCTTCGGCCTCGGGCAGGTGTCGCTCGACCAGGTGGGGCTTGCCGCGGGCCTGAGCATCTATCTGCTGATTTTCGTCTTCTTCGTGCCGCTGGTTCTCCTGCAATGGGGCTTCCAGATCGCCGACATCGAATCCTGGGCCTACCGCATCTTCACGGAGATTCGTATCGGCAGCATCACGATCTCGCTGATCGGCATCCTTGCGGGCATCCTGCTCTTCGTCGCCGGCCTCGTCATCACGCGCTGGTTCCAGAAATGGGTGGACGGCAACGTCCTGGCGCGCAGTCAGGTCGATGCGGGCGTGCGCAACTCCGTACGCACCGCCGTCGGCTATGCCGGCGTGGCGCTGGCCGGCCTTGTCGGCATATCGGCGGCAGGTATCAACCTGTCCAGCCTCGCGCTCGTCGCCGGTGCCCTCTCGCTCGGTATCGGTTTCGGCCTGCAGAACATCGTCTCGAACTTCGTTTCGGGCCTCATTTTGCTGGCGGAACGCCCGTTCAAGGTGGGCGACTGGGTGGTGGCAGGCACGACCGAGGGCTTCGTGCGCCGCATTTCCGTACGTGCCACCGAGATCGAGACCTTCCAGCGCCAGACGGTGATCGTGCCAAATTCGGTGCTGATCAACGGGCAGGTCGGCAACTGGACGCATCGCAACAAGCTCGGCCGTGTCGATCTGATGATCAGCGTGCATGGCAGCAACGACCCGCGCAGGGTGCAGGAAATCCTCGTCGAGGTCGTGCGTGCACAGCTGGGGCTTTTGCGCAATCCGGAGCCGATGGTGGTCTTCCAGGCCTTTTCGTCTTCGACGCTGGATTTCGAGGTCCGTGCCTTCCTTGCGGATATCCTCAATGGCACGGGCGTGAAATCCGATCTGCGCGCCGCCGTGCTCGAACGGTTCCGGACCGAGGGCGTCGCCATCGGCGCGCCGGCGTCGGCGGAGGTGCCGATCAAGATCTCGCCGGAAGGGGCCGATCTCATCACCACGCTGCTCGATCAGGCCACGCAGAAGATGCGCCCGCAGGTGGCGGGCCGGCGCGGCAAGACCGCGGACGAGGTGCCCGAAACCTGATCGGAGCGCCTGATTTGCGGCACATGAACGCCGCATTCACGCTGCATTCAGCCGTTTCCCCATAAAACACATGCAAATCCCGACGAGGAGCGATAGTGTTCCTCCAGGGCTTGTGAAACAGGGGCGGCGCTGCGGCGCCGGGCAATGATGAAGCGAATGATCATGATGCTGCTGGTATCGGCTGCGATGTCCGCTCCGGCCATGGCTGCCTCGGTGACCAACAAGGACGGTGACACCCAGGTGCTCGTCATCGTCGAGGGCGGCAGCCGTATGGAGGTCGCGCTCGAGCCCGGAGCGACGGAAACGATCTGCCCGACCGGCTGTTTCGTCACCCTGCCGAACGGCGACCGTATCGCGCTGAACGGCGGCGAGAATGTCGAGATCCAGGGCGGCTCGGCCTCGGTCAAGTAAGCTTCCGGATGGGTCTTTGCTGCGGCGCGGAAGATGAACCGCGCCGCTTTGCTTTAGGGCGACGGGTTTTGCGCGGTGAGGCGGAGAATCGCTTCCCGCTTTTTGATGCCCTCTAAATTTAACGCTTTCGCAAAGGGTTGCCGCTAGGTCTTAACCTGGGGAACATTCATACCACGAAGGCATATCATGGCATTTATCGGCATTTCCGGGATGCAGTATTCCGGCGCGTCTCTCTCGCATCACCGTATTCTTGTTGCCGAGGACTCGAATGTCTTCACATCCATGATCTCAAAGCGCCTGAAGGAACTTTTCGACATCGATGTCGAGATATGCCGCAGCTTCGAGGAGCTGGAGCTTGCCTATGACAAGTCCAGTGACAAGATCACGCTCGCGATCTCGAACATCAACCTGCCGGGCGCCGAGAACGGCGAGGCGTTGAACTATCTCGTCGATCTCAGCATTCCGACGATCGTCTTCACCGGCACGTTTCAGCAGAAGACGCGCGACCAGCTGCTCTCCAAGGAAATCGTCGATTATATCCTGAAGGACAACATCTTCGCCGTCGATATGCTGGCCGAATCGGTCTGCCGCTTCCTGACCAATCACAATCACCACGTCCTGATCGTCGATGACAGCGCGACGGCCCGGGCGCTGCTGACGACGCGCCTCAAGCGCTACAATTTTCGCGTCAGCACAGCGGAGAACGGCTCGGCTGCGCTTGCGCTGCTGAAAGCCAATCCCGATATCGGCCTGATGATCACCGACTACAACATGCCCGACATCGACGGTTTCGAGCTGACGCGGCGCATTCGCGGTACGATCGGATCGCACAAGCTGCGCATCATCGGCGTGTCGTCCTCGACCGATCGCCTGCTTTCCGCGCGCTTCCTGAAGGCCGGCGGGAACGACTTCATCATGCGTCCGTTCATCGATGAGGAATTCTACTGCCGCGTTAATCAGAATCTGGACACACTGACCCAGATCAAGACGGCTCAGCAGCGCCTTACGGCCTGATTTTCCTGACATTTCCGTGATCCACCCGGATATGTCCCTTACGTAGCGTAAGATATTTCTTTCCGGATTAACCAGTTGGTAAAACCGGTGGTTTGTAATGCGTTTCAGACCGGAACATCATCAGGGTACTGGACGACGTGGGAGTGGATCCAAATCCGCAGCGAGGGCCTGCATTTCTGCGCCATTCTGGCCAGCAGGTGCTGCTTGTGGAAGACTCGCGCATGTTCTCCACCGCGCTCAGGTACAGGCTTGAGCGGGAGCTTGGGCTTGCCGTTACCCATTGCTCCAGCATGGCTGCCGTCCGGGCGATCTTCCAGGGCGATGCGCCGGAATTCGTGCTGGCCGTGCTCGACCTCAATCTTCCCGATGCGCCGAACTGCGAAGCGCTCGACTATGTGATCTCGAAGGGGATCGCGCCGCTGGTCTTCACGGGTTCCTTCAGCGATGCAACCCGCGATCATATCCTCGCCAAGAACGTGCTCGACTATGTCGTCAAGGACAATCCGGCGGCGATCCAGCAGCTGGTGCTGGCCGTCGACCGCATCCTGACGAGCGGCAAGACGCAGGTGCTCGTCGTCGATTCCGATCCGGAAAGCCTGCAGCGGCAGGTGAGCCTGATCGCCAAGCAGCGCTTCCAGATCATTGCGGTCGAAAGTGGTGCGGCGGCGCTCGATGCGCTCGATTCGCACGGCGGCATCGACATGGTGGTCTGTGATCTCGCGCTCTCCGACATGAACGGTTTCGATCTCCTGGGCGAGATCCGCCAGCGCCACGGCGACGATGCCGTGCGGGTCGTCGGCCTGTCGACCTCCGAGGACCGCATGGTCGCCGCCCGCTTCCTGCGTGCCGGCGGCGATGAATACATCCAGAAACCCTTTCTTGTCGAAGAGTTCAACAGCCGGATCTTCCACGTCGCCGCGATCCAGAAGCGCGTGCAGTCGCTGCACCGTATCGCGGCGCGGGACTATCTCACCGACATCTACAACCGGCGTTACTTTTTCGAGGCGGGGCCACGGCTCGTCGACCAGGCGCTGCGCCGGGGCGAACCCATGTCGATCGCCATCCTCGACATCGACCATTTCAAGCGCCTCAATGACACCTATGGCCACGAGGTCGGCGATATCGTGCTGAAGGCCATCTCGCGCCGGCTCAAGCACAGGGTCGGCGATCGCCATCTTCTGGCGCGACTCGGGGGCGAGGAGTTCGGCATCATTTTCAACGGCTTGCCGCTGGAGGAAGCGCTGGATTACTGCGAGCGGCTTCGCCAGGAACTGGCGGCCCAGCCGATCAACGCGGACGGCGAACCCCTGACGATCACCGTTTCCGCCGGCCTTGCGGCGATTTCCGGCCGGGAGACCTTCGACAACTACCTGAACGCTGCCGACCAGTTCCTCTACATGGCCAAGCATGCCGGCCGGAACCGGGTCTTCTCAGAGCTGTCGCTGATGAGCGCCTTGGCAAGCTGAGCCACGCCGAGGCGGGGCCGGAGCCAGCATTTTCCGGTTCAGCGGGCGATGGCCGAAAGCGTCAGCTTGCGCTCGGCACGTTCCTGCTGGGGCGAGCGGTTGTAGAGTTCGCGATAACACTTGGAGAAGTGTGAGGCGGAAACGAAGCCGCAGGCGACCGCGACCTCCACCACCGGCATCGAGGACTGCACCAGCAGATGGCGCGCGCGGTCGAGCCGGATTTCGAGATAGTAACGGGCGGGCGAACGGCCCATCTCCTGGCGGAACAGGCGCTCGATCTGGCGGCGCGAGAGATCGGCGCTGTCGGCGATCTCCAGCAGGGACAGCGGCTCGGAGAGATTGCTTTCCATCAGTTCGATGATCGACAGAACCTTGGCGTTCTGCACGCCGAGGCGGGCGCGCAGCGGCAGGCGCTGGCGGTCGTGCGGCCCGCGCACGCGGTCGGTCAGCGCCTGTTCGCAGACGCGGTTGACGAGGTTCTCGCCAAAATCCTGGTCAATGAGGTTCAGCATCATGTCGAGCGAAGCAGTGCCGCCCGCGCAGGTATAGATGTTGCCGTCGATCTCGTAGAGGTCGGCGTAGACATCGACCTGCGGAAAGGCCTCGGCAAAGCCCGGCAGGTTTTCCCAGTGGATGGCGCAGCGCTTGCCCGAGAGGAGGCCGGCCTGGGCGAGAACATGGGCGCCGGTGCACAGCGAACCGACGGCGATGCCGCGGTTGTAGACCTCACGCAGCCACGCATTGACCGATTTGTTGGAGAAATCCTCCACATAGATGCCGGAACAGACCAGCACCATGGAGGGGCGGCTCTCGCCGCCGAGGTGCTTGCGCTCGTCGGTGAGCGAGGAATTCACCTCGATGCCGATGCCGCTGGAGGACAGAACCTGTTGGCCGTCCGTCGAGGCGAGGCGCCAAGTATAGGCCTCGTAGCCGAGCATGCGGTTGGCGATGCGCAGGGTCTCGATCGCCGCTGAGAAGGGCAGCATGGAGAAGTTGGGCACCAGGAAGAAAACGAGAGAGCGCTTCTTGACGTTTTGCTTGTTCATCGGAGTGTCCATGCTGGGGGCGCGATGTCGCAATCGTCGCAGGCAGGCCGGCAGGTGCGCTAGTATTTTTGCGACACCGAAAGGGATGGTTACGACTGAGGCACGCTGCGTATCGCTGAAATGCCAGTGTCTTCCGGCGGAATTGTGTCTTTGCCTCCGCACTTGCACATTTGCGACCCTGCCGCCGGCATCGTCCGATTGCGACAGCATGGGCCGATGCAAGGAGGCCGCGCCGTTCCGTTTGACAAGTGTCCCCGCCACGCGACATAGGGGAGTGAACTCTTGCAAGGTGAAATCGATGCTGCCAGATGGATATTCGGACGTGCCGGCTGGAAAGCTTGCTGCCGTGGTGACCTGTCTTGAAATGCGGGCACCGCCACCCGGACGCGCCGATCCCGAACAGGCTGGAATCGTGCTCCAGCACATCGCCCGGCCGGAGGTCGCCTGGTATCGCGACCTCTATGGCCGCATCGGTGCCGAATGGCTCTGGGCCTCGCGCCTCGCCATGGCGGAGGCCGATCTCAAGGCGATTCTCCATCATCCCGACGTCGAGGTTTATGCCGTGATGAAGGACGGGCAGGGCGAGGGCCTGCTGGAACTGGATTTTCGCGAGGAGGGTGTCTGCGAACTTGCCTTCTTCGGCCTGACGCCGGCGACGATCGGCAACGGAACGGGGCGCTGGCTGATGAACCGGGCGATCGCACGTGCCTGGTCGCGGGACGGGCATCCGCCGATCCGCCGCTTCTGGGTGCATACCTGCACGCTCGACGCGCCGCAGGCTCTGTCCTTCTACATTCGCTCGGGATTCACGCCGGTCAAGCGCCAGGTGGAGGTCTTCGACGATCCGCGGGTGACGGGCGTCCTGCCGGAAACGGTGGCGCCGGCGGTGCCGATCCTGCGGCCCTGAGGCGCGGCATGTTATAAAAGAAAACCGCCGGAGGGACGTTTGACGGTCAGCTCCGGCGGTGTTCGGCGTCGTCTTTCTTCGGCGGATTGCCGCTACAGTCATCCGTCATCGTGTCGTCTTGTCCCACGAACGGAAGCCGATATCCTTGCGCTGGTCGAAGGACAGGCCTTCCAGCTCCCGCTCGGTGCGATACCGCCGCCAGGCGGATACGATCCGTTCGAAGGCATCCCGGAGGGGATGAGACAGGTTGCCGGTGTGACGGGTGCCAGACGCACGCCGTACCGGACGATGTTCCAATGCTATTGCCATTTCAGGGTCCTTTCGAGCTTGGGAGGTTTCGAAAGGTCGCGACCTTGATCGTGACTATGTCGCAACCTTATGCATCAATCAAACGAATATATTTGATTGGATTTATCAGCGTTCTTCATGATTGATGGCGGCCGGCCAGTTGATGTCGTCCTTGAGGTAGGATGGCAGCTGTGCCAGTTCTTCGGCTGTGTGGCGGGCGGCATTGCGCCGGCGGCGGGCTTCTATCGCGTCGCCCACGAAGCGCCGTATTGCGTAGTAAAATCCGTTTCCACGAACCGCAACGGCGAGATCGGCGCCGCCTGCGTACGATTTCTGCGTATCCATGGCGTTTTTCCTTCCACTCGGTGGCTTGTGAGGTTGACTATCCGCCCATCTCGGTTTTCAATCAAACGAAATGAAGTGACAGTTTGCTTCAGATTTTCTGATCCATGGAGGTAGGCATGAACCTACTGATGCGCCAGACGCTCCCCTTGCTGGAACTCGACATCCTCAGAACCTTCGTGGCGATCGCCGAGACCGGCAATTTCACCACGGCCGCCGAAACGGTGCACCGCACGCCGTCTGCTGTTTCCATGCAGATCAAGAAGCTGGAGGAACTGCTCGGCTGCACGCTGTTCCGCCGCGATGCGCGTTCCGTGGTGCTGACGCATCATGGTGAAGTGCTGCTGTCCTATGCGCGCCGGCTGATCGCGCTCAGCAACGAGGCGGTGTCACGCTTCATGATGCCGGAAATGAACGGCGTGGTGCGGCTCGGTGCGCCTGACGATGTCGGCGAGCTCATCCTGCCGGAAGTGCTGCGCCGCTTTGCCGAGACCTATCCGTCGATCGCCGTCAATGTATCGATCGAGACGAGCGGCAATCTGCGCCGCGCCGTCGCCGAACGCCGGCTCGACCTTGCCATCTTCAATGCCACGGACGGCACCATTCCCGTTCCCGGAGAAATCCTGCTCAAGGAGCAGCTCGTCTGGGCCGGCAAGAATTGCGGCAATGCGCATCTGAAGAACCCTCTGCCGGTATCGGTCTGGGAAGAAGGCTGCATCTGGCGGGCGCGGGCGCTCGAGGAGCTGAGCCGGTCGGGTCGTGATTTCCGCGTCGCCTATTTCTGCGCCCATCACATGGGCCAGCGCGCCGCCATCCGGGCGGACCTTGCGGTTGCGCCACTCGCGCGCTTCCTGGTGGGGGACGACATGGTGGCGCTCGGCGAGAAGGACGGCCTGCCGGATCTCGGTCATTACCTGATCGGCCTCGTCGTCAACGAGGAGGCGGAAACGCCGGCGCTTGCCGTCGCGGAATATATCCGCGCCGCCTTCGCCCGTATGGAGCGCCGGCCGATGGATATGCTGCAGGTCGCCTGCTGAACCACGGCGGGCCGGGCGGTGCCCGGCCTACCGGCCGCCTACTCGTAGGTATAGGACGCGCACATCTGCGCGTCGCTTTCCGGCATGTCCTGCGTTGCGAAGACGGCGACGGTCGTCGTGTCGGCATCGCCCCAGGACGCGACATAGGTGACGGGCTCGCCGCACAGCCGGTTGCCGTTGTTGAGGACCGGATCCGATGCCTCCTTGAGGCTGTAGACCGACGCTGCCACCGTCTCGCCGCCCACCACGAACGTATCGCCGACAAGTTCGTCGAAGGTGATCTGCTTGCCGTTCTCGAAGGTGATGCCGAAATCGTCGAACTCGATATCCCCGGTAATGGCCATCGCCGTGTTGCTGATCGCCGCATAGGTATCGGCAAGGGCAGGCGAGGCGATGCCGAGGCAAAGGGCAAGGGCGAGAAGGCGGGCGCGGTTCATCGGAACACTTTCTGTCAGTAGCGGCGGCAGCTCAGCGTACGGCTGCTTTCGGAAGAGGAGAAATCGAGCGTGTCCGCGGTGATCGCGGACAGGTAGATGTAGACCTCGTCGGAGAGGAACAGCGTGTAGGAGCCGTCCGACCCCTCCTGCACCTCCTGGACGTCGTAGGTGTCGTCGCCGATGCTGTAGGCCGTGGCGGTGAAGACGAAGGGCGCGCCGTCGCATTCCCATTCGCCGGTGAAAGGGTAGTCCTCCTGGGCGCGCGCCGGCAGGCTGCTGGCGACAAGAAGAAGGCTGGCGGCGACGAGGCGGGCAAGCGTCATGGACGAGGCTTTCACACGCTGGGGATTGCGGGAGGTTACGTGGTCGATATGGCAATCAACGGGCGAGACCGTCGCCCTATTCTCGGATCATGCCGATAAACCGCCGAAAACAAAACGGATTTTTTGCGGGGTGGTTTAGGGGGAGCGGTTCGGCAGTGGTGGGGTGGCTTGTGCGGCGCCCTGCCTGGATGCGGAGATGCCGGGCGCCCCCTTACTCCCGGCTGCGCCGCCGCCGTCGTCCGCCACCTTCGCCGCCGCCATCGTCGGCCAACACCTTGCGCTCCGGCAGGGTGACGACCTTGGCGAGTTCCGGGAAGGGATCCACCTTGTTCGGCAGCGCCATGGCGTTGACGAAAAGCTGCTGGAAGTTGGGCTCCAGCGCCGTCTCGATCTTCTCGATATGGGCGACCGTCCTTTCGATCTCGCGGCGATGGTCGCGGTTGAGAAGCGCCATGAGCGCGCCCGTGCCGGCGGCGTTGCCGACGGCCTTCACCTCGGCAAGGTCGCAATCCGGGATGAGGCCGAGCACCATGGCGTATTTCGGATCGATGAAGGAACCGAAGGCGCCGGCAAAGCGGATCGTGTCGACATGCTCGATGCCAAGCTTTTCCATCAGGAGCTTGATGCCGGCATAGAGCGCCGACTTGGCGAGCTGGATGGCGCGGATATCGTTCTGCGTCACCGTGATGCGCGGCTCGCCGTCATGCAGCAGGTAGGAGAAGGTGCGCCCGTTCTGCAGGATGCGCGGGCTTTTTTCCACCATGGAGCCATCGACCACGCCGTCCTCGGAGATGACGCCGGCGAGGTACATCTCCGCGACGACCTCGATGATCGCCGAGCCGCAGATGCCGGTGACGCCGACGCTCTTGGCGGCTTCGGCAAACCCCTCTTCGTCCGACCACTTGTCGACGCCGATGACGCGGAAGCGCGGCTCCAGGGTCGCGGGATCGATGCGCACGCGCTCGATCGCGCCTGGTGCAGCGCGCTGGCCGGAGGAGATTTCCGCGCCTTCGAAGGCAGGCCCGGTGGGCGAGGATGCGGCGACGACACGGTCCTTGTTGCCGAGCACGATTTCCGCATTGGTGCCGACATCGACGAGCAGCATCATCCGATCCTGCCGGTAGGGGCCTTCGGAAAGTGTCGCGCCCGCCGCATCCGCGCCGACATGGCCGGCGATGCAGGGCAGCGTGTAGAGCCGCGCACCGCGGTTCACGTCGATGTCGAGTTCGTGCGCCCAGTATTGCAATGCGCCCGACACGGCGAGCGCGAAGGGCGCCTGGCCGAGCTCTGTCGGATCGATGCCGAGGAAGAGGTGGTGCATGATCGGGTTTGCCACGAACACCATGTCGAGGATGTCGTGCCGGTCGACCTCGCCTTCGCCGCAGACCTTGCCGATCAGGCTGTTGACGGCTTCGCGCACGGCCTTGGTCATGGCTTCCCGGCCGTCCGGGTTCATCATGACGTAGGAGACGCGGCTCATCAGGTCTTCGCCGAAGCGGATCTGCGGGTTGGACGTGCCGGAAGAGGCGACGATGCGGCCCGACAGCAGCGACACGAGGTGCATGGCGATGGTCGTCGAGCCGATGTCGCAGGCGATGCCATAGGCCTCGTTCTTCAGGCCGGGATAAAGGGCGACGATGAAGGGGCGCGAGGAATCCATGTCGCGGTGGATGGCGGCGGTGACGCCCCAGTTGCCCTTGCGCAGGATCGACTGCACCTGCGGGATGAGATGGGGGGCGATCAGGAGATCCTTCCAGCCCCAGTCCTTTTCCAGCATTACCTTCAGGCGGTCGAGATCGCCGAGCGGCTTGTGCATGTCTGGCTCGTCCACCTCGACATAGCAGAGCTGGACCGCGGCGTTGCGCTCGATCACACGGTCGGTCGCGGCCTTGCGCACGACCTGTGCGTTGATCACGGTGTCCTGCGGCACATCGACGACGAGATCGCCGAGGATGAGGGCGGAACAGGAGAGGCGACGGCCATCAGGCAGGCCACGGATCTTTTCGTAGCGCTCTTCCTTCGGGCCCTTTTCCGAGATGTGGTCGAGGGAGGAGACGATCTTGTGTTTTGCGAAATTGCCTTCCTGCACCTCGATCTGACAGCGCCCGCAGGTGGCACGGCCGCCACAGACGCTTTCGACATAGACGCCGAGTTTGCGCGCAGCTTCAAGAACGGGCGTGCCCACCGGGAAGCGGCCACGCTTGCCCGAGGGCATGAAGAGGACGAGCGGCTCCTTCACCGAGGCTTCGGTCATGTTGATCTCGTTCTCACCTTCGATGCGCATCGGTCGTACTCTCTTTTCGGCGTGAAACGACGCATCTCAGCCCTTTCTGGCCGAGAGACGCCGCACATTGCGGCGCACGCGCTTGCCATAGGGCTTCAGCGCGGCTTCCGAGACGGCGCGGGCCGCAGCTTCGGGCGATGCCGCCGTCATCATGGCCTTTGCAACAGCAAAATTGGCCGCCATGACGCTTTCCGCCGTGGCAGCCATCTTTTCGGTGACCATCCGGGTCATCTCGGCCGTGTTCTGGGTCGAGCCCGTCATCGCCGCCATGCCCATCTCGTGGCAGCGCATGGCGATCACGAGAGGCGCCTCCAGCCAGAGGCTGAAGGCGTCGCGACGGAGCTGTCGCCCGCCGGCCACGTTATTCCCGGGCCGCGCCGGCGCCGGCGCGGGCTGCACGGCCGCCACGGCGGCCGCCACCGGCTGCCGGAGCTGCGGACGCGGCGGCAACGGCGCCGCCTTCGGCAGGCTTGTGGTCGCGGTAGGTCATGATCCAGTTGGTGCAGTTGGCGTCGGTGCCGTTCAGCACGTTGGCGGCGCGCACGGCTTCCATTTCCTGCGGGCGGCAGGGGTTCATGATGGCGGACGTCATGCCGGCGCCGATGACCATGGGGATGAAGCCGGCATTGATGCCGTGGCGGTGTGGCAGGCCGAAGGAGATGTTGGAAAGGCCGCAGGTCGTGTTGACCTTCAGTTCGTTGCGCAGGCGATAGAGCAGCTGGAAGACCTGGCGGCCGGCATCGCCGAGCGCGCCGATCGGCATGACGAGCGGGTCGACGACGATGTCATGCGGCTTGATGCCATGGTCCATGGCGCGCTCGACGATCTTCTTGGCAACGGCGAAGCGCACGTCCGGGTCCATCGAGATGCCGGTCTCGTCGTTCGAGATGGCGACGACCGGAACGTCGTACTTCTTTACGAGTGGCAGGATGGCTTCGAGCTTCTCTTCCTCGCCGGTGACGGAATTGACCAGCGGGCGACCCTTGGCGACCTTCAGGCCGGCCTCGATGGCGGCGGTCACAGAGCTGTCGATGGCGAGCGGAATGTCGACGAGGCCCTGGACGATTTCCAGCGTCTGCACCAAAAGGCCCGGCTCCGTCTCGTTCGGGTTGACCGAGGTTACACCTGCATTGATGTCGAGCATGGTGGCGCCGGCGGCGACCTGTTCCAGCGCGTCCTTGATCACGGTCTCGAAGTTGCCGGCCTGCATTTCCGCGGCCAGCTTCTTGCGGCCGGTCGGATTGATGCGTTCGCCGATGACGCAGAAGGGCTGGTCGAAACCGATGATGATTTCGCGGGTGGCCGAGGCGACGATGGTGCGTGTCATATAGGGTCCTCTGGGGCGGGGCGCCGGGTTTGATCTAGCGCGCGATTTCCGGTGTTACAAGCGGCATGCCGGCGGTGGCCGGCATGGGGATCAATGGGGGTGATGGGCAGCGATCTCCGCCATCTGCTGCTGGTTCTGCTCGACGCCCTCGCGGGTTCTTTCGATGCGTTCGGCAACGAGCTGGTCGACCGGGTTCGGTTCCCGCTTCCAGGGGCGCCGGCCTTTCAGCACGCCGGAATCATGCACGATCTCTGCGACATATTCTTCCTGTCGGTACGCCATGACGTGAATGCCGGAAACGCCCTCGATCTCCTTCACCTCGTTGATGATGTCGATGCAGAGCTGCTTGCCTTCCTTCTTCTGGTCCTGGGCGCCCTCGAGCCGCGCGATGACGGAATCGGGAATGTGAATGCCGGGCACGTTGGAGCGGATCCACTTCGCCGTTTTGGCCGAGGCCATCGGGCCGACGCCGACGAGGATGTAGCACTTCTCGTGCAGGCCGAGGTCGCGCACCTTCTTCATGTATTCGCGGAACATCGGTACGTCGAAGCAGTACTGGCTCTGCACGAACTGTGCGCCAGCCTCGATTTTCTTCCCGAGGCGATAGGGGCGGAAGTCGTAGGGCGGGGCGAAAGGGTTGATCGCCGCGCCCAGAAAAACCTTCGGCGGCGAGGTCAGCTTGCGGCCGGAGAGGAACTTCGAATTGTCGCGCATGATGCGCACGGTTTCGAGCAGCGACATGCAGTCGAGGTCGAAGACCGGCTTTGCGCCCGGCTGGTCGCCGGCCTGTACGCCGTCGCCGGTGAGGCACATGATGTTGGTGACGCCCATAGCCGCGCCGCCGAGCACGTCGCCCTGGATGGCGATGCGGTTCTTGTCGCGGCAGGCGATCTGCATGATCGGCGCATAACCCATGCGGGTCAGGAGCGCGCAGATGCCCACGGAGGACATGTGGCAGTTGGCGCCGGACGCATCGACCGCGTTGATGCCGTCCACCCAGCCGTCGAAGATCGCGGCGCGCTCGTAGACGTCTTCCGGGTTGGCGCTGTCGGGCGGGTTGAGTTCCGTCGTGACGGCGAATTCGCCGCGGCGCAGCACGCGCTCCAGCCGGCCGAGCGAGGAATGACCGGGCAGGGGATCGAGCGGCAGGTGGGGGCCGAGCGGGTTTTCGTCGATATGCGCCATGGATCAGGCGTCCTTTCCGGCAGCGGCGGCAGCTTCCTTGGCCGCGGCGGCTTCGGCCGTCACGCGCAGCCAGGAGGAGGTTTCGCGCAGCGACTGGTTCACCGGCTTCTGCACGTTCATGATGGCATCTCCCTTGGCCATGTTCTGGGAGCCCTTCCAGGCCTGGACCCAGACGCAGGGCATGTCCGGTTCCACTTCGCAATTGCCGTTGGCGCGCACGCCGCCGCAGGGGCCGTTGCGAAGCTGCTTGGGACAGTTCATCGGGCAGGACATGCCCGTGGACGACAGTGCGCACTGGCCGCACATGCGACAGTCGAAGAGAAAGCCCTTCACATGCTTTTCGACAAAGGTGATCGGCCGTTCGACGCGCTGGTAGCCGAACAGCTTCCAGACGGGATGGAGGAGCAGGAAAACCTCGGCGAAGCGGTGGTAGAACCACTCGAAGAAGCGGGAGTTGCGCACGGCCCACAGGCGGATCGTGTATTTGCGGCGGGCCCGGCGGCTCGGCGAGACGCCGGCCGGCGTGAAGGCGCCGGTGGCGGCCTTCTTGGCGGGTGCGGCATTGCCCGGTTTCTGGATGGCGTCAGCCATTGTCGCGGCCTCCGGCCTTGACGAGGGCGACGAGCCGTTCACGGTCATAGGCGGCTTCCAGCTCGGCCGCGGCCTTGTCGGCTTCCGTCTCCAGATCGTCGGAGACCGGGATGGGGTCGGCCTTGCGCCATTCGGCGAGATAGTCGTCCGTCTCGGCGGCGCCCGTGCGCATGGCGCACATGTCGATCGCCTCGGTGAAGCGCAGCGACAGTTCCCGCTTGGCGCTCGTGCGGCCCTTCTTGATGATGACCTGGGCGGGGATGTCGCGCCAGTAGACGATGATGCGGTCTGCCATGTCGAAAATTCTCCCAGAGCGTCTGCGTGTTTCTTCGGATCGCGAAAACGCTCTTCCTCCTATTGCGCAAATCCGGACGGAAAACCGTGGCACACTTTTCCTGGAATTGCTCTAGCGCTGACAATGCGGTTTGGCCGCGTCGCGGGCTTCACTCGCCACGACTGCCCCATGTTCAAAAACGACGTGGGATTCGACTATACAGAAGGAATTACCAGATGCCGCGGGTCACGCCGTTCAAGAGCCATGTCCAGATCGGCGGATGATACCATTGCCGCGAGGGCGCCGCTATTTTCAAGGGCTTGAGATTGCCGGTCACCGCATCGCGCATCGCCTTGACGATGATGCCTGCCGAGGCCGCCGTCTGGAGCAGCGGATAGGTGTGCATCGTGTCGCGTTTGGAGGGGGTGACGCGCTGCTGGTAGAGCACGTCGCCGGTATCGACGCCGGGGTCGACGAGGTGCACGGTGCCGCCGAAATTTGCCTCGTCGCGCTCGATGCGTGACCAGTAGCCACCTTGCAGGCCGCGATATCGCGGATTGATGCCGGCGTGGAAATTGAGGACGGGGCAGGCGATCGCCGCGAGCGTCCCGGCCTTCATCATGCGGCAGCTGACGAGAAGCAGTGCGGCCGGCCGCACCTCTTCCAGCGCTGTCAGCAGTTCGGGGCCGTTGGCCGAGGGGATGGCGATGCGGCGGATTGTCGAGTCCATCGAGGGGTTTGCGCCGTATTCTTCGAGGATTTCCTCAGCGCGTTTTGCGGTGAAGCGCTTGCCGTATTTGGAAACGACCATGGTGGCGAGCTGGCCGAGGGCCTGCATCCAGCCAAGCTTTTTCGCGCGCCGCCGGATGAACAGCTTTTTCGATTCGGGTTGCTCCTCGATGACGACAAGGTTCGGGAAGGTGGTCTTGACGGCGTTGACGACGATTTCCGGATTGGGGCCGGGCTGGATCAGCATGGCCACCGTTTCCATCCGTATGTCGCGTTCCGTCATGTCCCAGGCCTCGCCAGTCTTTTGCGGCATCTTCGTCGCGATGGCTTAGGAAGCGGTAACTGCGTTGGGGATTTGCCGGGCAGGGCTAAGGATTGGTTAGCGGGCGCGTAAAAGCTCGCCCGTCAGGTCGCCGTAGCCGGTGAAGCGATACTCGTAGGCAAGGCCGAGATAATCCGCCGCCTCTTTCGCCTTCTGCTTCAAACCCTCGTCCTCGACCTGCGAGAGATAGACGAGCTTCCTGTAATTGCCGAAGTACATGTCCTTCAGCTGGGGATGGCGATCGAGACCGAGCGGTTCGATGACGAAGGCGCGGAACTGGCGGGCGAGGAAATCGGTGAGGAAGAAGGAGGTGACGTCGTCGTCCTTGGCCGCGAAGGCGGCGTTGCCGGCGAAGAAGGAATAACAGTGCGGCCCGGCGATGCGCTCGACGCCCTCGCGCTCGCAGAGCCGGTCGAGCAATCCGCCCGTGCCGCAATCCGCATAGCCGACGAAAATGCGGGAAAACCCCTCGGCCCGCGCCTCGGCGATCGCCTGCTCCACGCCGGGCGTGATCTTTTCCGGGTGGGCGTGCCAGATCGCGGGAAGACAGAGCAGGTCGATATGGGAAAGACCGTTCGCCTCGCGGATGGCAAGGACTTCACGGGCGATGGCGCCGCAGGCGATGACGCGAACTTTTTCCGCGTTGCCACGTTCCGCTTCGTCGCCGGCTGGTCTAATTTCCGAGTCGAGTGCATTCATGAGAGGATCCCGCCATGACCGCGAAAAATCTTGCCCGTCTCGGCATTGTCTTTACCGCGCTGCTGGTGCTCAGCGCCTGTGGCAACACCATCCGCGGCCTCGGCCGTGACACCGCCAACGCGGTGGATGCGACCCAGGATGCCGGTCGCCGGGTCGTGCATTCCGTCAATTGATAGATCATGGTGAAAGGGCGCCGGTGCAAGACCGGCGCCCTTCAAAAATCAGCCGGCAAGCATGTTGTGCTTGCGCTTCATGAATTCCTTGGCCGTTTCGACGGCGACGGCCGCGTCGCGGCAGTAGGCGTCGGCGCCGACGGCCTTGCCGAATTCCTCGTTCAGCGGTGCGCCGCCGACGAGAACGACGTAATCGTCGCGCAGGCCCTTTTCTTTCATCGTGTCGATGACGACTTTCATGTAGGGCATGGTGGTCGTCAGCAGCGCCGACATGCCGAGGATGTCCGGCTGCTCGCGTTCGATGGCCTCGAGGTAGTTTTCGACCGGGTTGTTGATGCCGAGGTCGATGACGTCGAAGCCGGCGCCTTCCATCATCATGCCGACGAGATTCTTGCCGATGTCGTGGATGTCGCCCTTGACGGTGCCGATGACCATCTTGCCCTGCTTGGGCGCGCCGGTGGCGGCGAGCAGCGGACGCAGGATCGACATGCCGGCCTTCATCGCATTGGCCGAAAGCAGCACTTCCGGAACGAAGAGGATGCCGTCACGGAAATCGACGCCGACGATGCGCATGCCTTCGACGAGTGCCTGGGTCAGGACGTCGTAGGGGGCCCAGCCGCGCTCGAGAAGGATGTTGGTGCCTTCCTCGATTTCCTCCTTCAGGCCGTCGTAGAGGTCGTCGTGCATCTGCTGCACGAGCTCTTCGTCGGAGAGATCGGCGAGAATGATTTCGTCGTCAGACATTGTGTTTCCTCGTCTCCAGTGGCGCTGCGGCGGCAGGCTCTCACCATAAGGAATAGCGTTCCTCTTGCGCGAACCTGATTTTGAAAGCGACGTCGCATATGGCGAAAAGCGACCCGTTTCCCGCTTCTTGCATGCATAGCCGGTAAAGCCGTGAATTGACAGTGCAAACACGTCAATGCCGCTACGCTGTCCGTCGCAATCCCGCTATAGTCTCGCCCATGCCGGTATCCCGCGTGCGCCACCGCTTGGCGCATTGAGAACCGCCCCGCCCCGGCGGCTTGCTAGCATAGAACGAGAGGCGCGTTCGGGCGCCGGAAAGAACAAGGCCCGCGGTGCTTTTCTGCTCCGCGACAACAAGGAAAGACGGATCATGAGCGAGGACATTCAGCAGGTGGCAGGCGAGGGCGCCGGTGAAGGCGGCGGTCGCCGTTCGCGTGAGGGTCGGGGTGCGGCCGCGCGGCGCGCCTCGCGCACCGGGGGCGGCCCGGGCCCGTCGCTGCCCTACATCACCCGCAAGATCAAAGAATACGAAGTCCTCGACGAAGAAGGCCTGCAGCTCATCGAGGCGAATGCCGACCGGGTGCTGGAAGAGATCGGCATCGAGTTCCGCGAGGACCCCGAAGCCCTCCAGCTCTGGCGGGACGCCGGCGCCGACGTGCGCGGCGAGCGCGTGCATTTCCCCAAGGGCCTCTGCCGCGAACTCCTGAAGACCGCGCCGTCGAACTTCACCTGGCATGCCCGCAATCCCGAGCGCAGCGTGCATATTGGCGGCAAGGCCACCGTCTTCGTGCCGGTCTACGGCCCGCCCTTCGTGCGCGACCTGGAAGGCAACCGCCGCTATGCGACGATCGAGGATTTCCGTAATTTCGTGAAGCTCGCCTATATGGCGCCGTCCATGCATTCTTCCGGCGGTACGGTCTGCGAGCCGGTGGACGTTCCGGTGAACAAGCGTCACCTGGACATGGTCTACAGCCACATCAAATATTCCGACAAGCCGTTCATGGGTTCGGTCACCGCGCCGGAACGCGCGGAAGATTCGATCGCCATGGCCAAGCTCGTCTTCGGCGACGAGTTCGTCGAAAACAATACGGTCATGATGAACCTCATCAACGCCAACTCGCCGATGGTCTTCGACGAGACCATGGTGGGCGCGCTGAAGGTCTATGCGCGGCATAACCAGGCCTGCGTCGTCTCGCCGTTCATCCTGTCGGGCGCGATGAGCCCGGTGACGGTCGCCGGCACGCTGACGCAGATCCTTGCCGAAGTCCTCGCCGGCGCCGCCTTCACACAGCTCATCCGCAAGGGGGCGCCGGTGCTGTTCGGCACCTTCGCGGCCTCGATCTCCATGCAGTCGGGCGCGCCGACCTTCGGCTCGCCGGAGCCGTCGCTGGTGTCCTACGGCGCGGCGCAGCTCGCCCGCCGCCTCGGCATTCCGTTCCGGACCGGCGGCTCGCTCTGCGGCTCGAAGATCCCGGATGCGCAGGCCGCCCACGAATCGGCCAATACGCTGAACATGACGCTGCTCGCCGGCACGAACTTCGTGCTGCACGCCGCCGGTTGGCTGGAAGGCGGCCTCGTTGCCTCCTACGAAAAGTTCATGATCGATCAGGACCAGCTCGGCATGCAGCAGAAATTCGCCGAGGGCATCGACCTCTCGGAGAACGCCCAGGCGCTCGATGCGATCCGCGAGGTCGGCCCGGGCAGCCACTATCTCGGCTGCGCCCATACCCAGGCCAACTTCCAGACCGCCTTCTACCGCTCGCCGCTTGCCGACAACAATTCGTTCGAGCAGTGGGAAATCGAGGGACAGAAGCGTATCGAAGACCGCGCCAACGCGCTCTGCCGCACCTGGCTCGAGCACTACGAGGCGCCCTATCTCGATCCGGCGATCGACGACGCGCTGCTGGCCTATATGGCGGCCCGCAAGGATTCGATGCCGGACGCCTTCACCTGAAAGGGTCCCGATCGCGCCAGGGAGCAAGGCGGAGCAACACGGGTGGCGGACATGATCCAGAAGGACGTCTGGCGTCCCCACTATGAAATCAAGGGAGATGTGACCCGGTGAGGGCGCGTCGTCCTGATCTTGAAACCGTCCGTGCGGCTCTCCGGCCGCACGGACTTTTTTTGCGCGGTGCCGTGAATTTTCGTGAGGGCGAAACACCGCCTGAGCTGGCGGATGGCCGCCCGGCAGCAAGCGTCGTGCTCATCGGCAATATTGGCAGCTCTCTCTGGCCGGCCTTTTCCCGTTGGCGGAAAGGGCGATCCGGCCCCGATCCGCTCGACACCTGGTCGAAGGCGGTGATAGAGCCCGTTGCCGCGGCGGCAGGGGCGACCGCCTGGTTTCCCTCCGATCCGCCCTGGCAGCCGTTTCAGCAATGGGCGATGCGGGCCGAGGGCCTGAAAGCCTCGCCGCTTGGCATTCTCATCCACCCCGTCTACGGCCTTTGGCACGGCTATCGCGGCGCACTCGGCTTTGCCGATCCGATCGGGGACGCGCCGTCGCCGGCATCGCCGCATCCCTGCGACCACTGTCCGGACAAGCCCTGCCTCACCACCTGTCCCGCTGCAGCCGTTCGCCCGGATCTGTTCGACGTCTCCGCCTGCCGTGCCTATCTGCGCGCGCCCGCGGGGCAGGGCGGCTGCATGTCGGCCGGCTGCCTTGCCCGCGCCGCCTGTCCCGTGGGCGCGGCCTATCGCTATGATGCCGCGCAGCTTCGATTCCACATGGCGGCGCTCTCGCTTTGACGCCGACCCGCCGCTAAATTCGCCGCAATGCCAGTCGAGCCAAACGCCATGCGCGTCCTTCCCATTCTCCTCCTGTTCCTCGCTCTCGGGAGCCCCGCCATGGCCGAAGCGCCAAAATGCACCGAGATCGACCACCTTGCCGGCCGCTATACCGTCTGCACCTTCGATCCGAAGACGGACACGATCCGCCTCTATGGCGCGGCGACGCTCGGAAAGCGCGGGGCGACCTACGACCAGCTCAACACCCATCTCCTCCGCAACAACCAGCACATGCGCTTTGCGATGAACGGCGGCATGTATCATCCGGATTATGGTCCGGTGGGGCTGCTGATGGAAAACGGCAGGGAGACGGGCGCGCTCAACCGCGGCGACGCCTTCGGCAATTTCTTCCTGAAGCCGAACGGCGTTTTCTGGGTGGGGGATGGCGAAGCGGGCGTGATGGAGACGGACGCCTATGCGAAGGCCGGGCTGTCGCCGGTCGCGGCGACGCAATCGGGACCGATGCTGGTCATCGACGGATCCATCCATCCGCGTTTCCTGCCCGATGCCAGCAGCCTGCAGATCCGCAACGGCGTCGGCATCCTGCCGGACGGGCGGGTCGCCTTCGCAATCTCGAAAACTCCGGTGCGCTTCCACGATTTCGCGACGCTCTTCCGTGATCGGCTGCACAGTAAAAATGCGCTCTTTCTCGACGGCAGCATTTCCAGCCTCTACGCCCCGGAAATCCGGCGCCACGACCGGGACGCCGTGATGGGGACCATCATCGCCGTCGTAAAAAATCTGCCCTGGTGAGATTTTTTTGAACGCAGGCCCAAGGATCGCCGCCCGAGACACGTCTGAAAGGATAGTGCACAGCAATCGGGATGGACCCGTGGAAACAGAACTCGTCGAAAAGGCGGCCTCAGGCGACAGGCAGGCGTTCGCCGCGCTTGTCGAAGGCCGCTATGATTTCATCCATGCCGTCGCCTGGCGATGGTGCGGCGACCGGCAGGATGCCGAGGACGTGGCACAGGAGGTGTGTATACGCCTTGCCAGCGCCATCCGCGGTTTCAAGGGCGCCAGCCGCTTCGGGACCTGGCTCTATTCGGTGACGCTGAATGCGGCGCGCGACCAGCTGCGCAAGCGGCGTCGGGCCGAATGGCGCGACGCCGCCTATCTGCGCGAACAGGCCGTGCTGGACGACGCCCCCGCTGACGACGGCAATGAGGAGCTTTGGCAGGCGGTGCGGCAGTTGCCCGACAAGCAGCGCGACGCCGTGCTGCTGATCTACGGCGAGGGGCTCAGCCATGCGGCGGCGGCCGATGTGCTCGGCTGCGCCGAAACGACGATTTCCTGGCATGTGCACGAAGCCCGCAAGCGCCTGAAGGTGCTTTTGCGCGATGCGGCCGCGTGACGGAAGGACAGACGATGAGCGATCTCGACCTCGAAAAACTTGCCCGCAACAGGGCTCCCGCCGCCGACCCCGCGGCCCGTGCCCGCGCGCTTGCCGCTGCCATGGAAGCGTTCGACGGCGCGGAAAAAAATGCGACCAGCCCCCAAGGATCGCCCTTGGGCGGGCGTCAAAGCTCCATCTTCAACCGGATATGGAGCCCCATCATGAACCGCAAATTTCTCGCCGGCTCGGCCCTTGCCACGCTGCTCGTCGTGCCCGTCGCTGGTCTTGTCAGCTATGAACTGGTGCGCAATGGCACCGTGCCGCTGACCACGGAGACGGAGGTCGTAGAAAAGCCGGTCGATGCCGATCTGCGTGCGCGCAAGCTGGAAGCGAAGGCGGGTGAATTCAATGCGGAAGACGTTTCAGCCGCGTTGAAGGAGAGCGGCCAGGGCGGCAGTGCGAAGCGGTCGTCCGATGCAAAAGCGAAGGCGGACGCCACTCAGACGACCACGGTGTTCTCTACCGAACCTGCCCCGCTCGCCGAAAGCCGTCAGGAGGAGGTGGTCGCCACCGTCCCGGATTCATCCTTGCTCGGCGGGGTTGTTCCGACGCCGGAACTGAGCCAGACCACTGCCGAAACGTCCGTTGGTCATATCGATCTCAGTGGACACGAATCTGCTATCGTCGAGGGTGCCGCCAACATGCAGGCCCTGAGACGCGCCATAACACAGCCCTCCGCGGCAGCCGATGCCATCGCGATGCCCGTGCCCGAGGAGGACCGCGAGCGTTTCGCCTCGGCCGATCCCAATCCGGTCAAGAGCGTCACCACCGATCCGGTCTCGACCTTTTCGGCCGATGTCGACACGGCCTCCTATTCCTATGTGCGCCGTGCGTTGCTCGGCGGCAGCCTGCCGGACCTCGAGGCGGTGCGGGTGGAGGAACTGGTCAACTACTTCCCCTATGACTGGAAGGGGCCGGAGACCGCGGAAAAGCCGTTCAACGCCACCGTCACGGTCATGCCGACGCCCTGGAACAAGAACACCGAGCTGCTGCATATCGGCATCAAGGGGTTCGAGACGGTGCCGACGGCGCAGCCCGCCGCCAACCTCGTCTTCCTCATCGACGTCTCCGGCTCGATGGACGAGGCGGACAAGCTGCCGCTGCTGAAGGGCGCCTTCCGCCTGCTGGTCGGCAAGCTGAAGGACACGGACACCGTTTCCATCGTCACCTATGCCGGCAACGCCGGCGTGGTGCTGGAGCCGACGGCGGCGAAGGACCGCCAGAAAATCCTCGACGCCATCGACACGCTCCGGCCGGGAGGCTCGACGGCGGGCGCCGAGGGCATCGAGGCGGCCTATCGGCTGGCGGAGAAGGCCTTCAAGAAGGATGGCGTCAACCGCGTCATGCTGGCGACGGACGGCGATTTCAACGTCGGCCCGGCCAGCGACGAGGACCTGAAGCGCATCATCGAGGAGCGCCGCAAGAGCGGTATCTTCCTTTCGGTGCTTGGTTTTGGCCGCGGAAACTACAATGACGGCATGATGCAGACGCTGGCGCAGAACGGCAACGGCACGGCCGCCTATATCGATACGCTGGCCGAGGCACAGAAGACGTTGGTGGAGGAGGCGGGTTCCTCGCTCTTCCCCATTGCCAAGGACGTCAAGTTCCAGATCGAGTTCAATCCCGACCGCATCGCCGAATACCGCCTGATCGGCTACGAGACCCGCGTGCTCAACCGCGAGGATTTCAACAACGACAAGGTGGATGCCGGCGACATCGGCTCCGGCCATCGGGTGACGGCGATCTACGAGGTGACGCCGAAGGGCAGCCCCGCCGTGCTGAACGACCCGCTGCGTTATGGCAAGGCACAGCCGGCGGCCGAGAGCGGCAGCGGCGAGCTCGCCTTCCTGAAGATGCGCTGGAAGAAGCCGGACGGCGAGACGAGCGAACTGGCAACCCTGCCGGTGACGGATGCGAATGCCGTCGCCGATGTGAGCGCCGCCTCGACGGATGTGCGCTTCTCGGTCGCCGTCGCCGCCTTCGGGCAGAAGCTGAAGGGCGTGGCGGCCCTGCAGGACTACGCCTATGGCTCGATCCTCGGGCTTGCAGAGGCAGCGAAGGGCAACGACCCCTTCGGCTATCGCGCCGAGTTCCTCAAACTCGTCCAGCTCGCCGGCGGCCTTTCCGGCGAAAAGGCGGAGTAGGGCAGGTCGCCCTTCATTCGGTCTGCCGACACGTCTCCCCCGCATGGGGGAGACGGGCTAAGCGGCGGGTTTTTCCGCCGCCTTGCAACTGTTGTTTGCGGCCGCCGGCGCCACATCGCCTTCGCTCCACGTGCTGGGTGGCAGCAGTCGCAGCCGGATGAGGGGCGCCGTCCAGCGGCGCTCCTTTGCTTGTGGCAGCGTCTCGTAGCCGCGCGGGCTGCCTTCGGCCAATGTCAGCCCGACATCGCGCAGCAATCGTGTATCGCGCCTAGCAATGAGCAGCCGCAAGGCCTCCCGCTCCGCCTGCCTCCGGCGAAACCGCATCCATTCTTCCCTTAGTTTTCCGATGATTCCCATGGCCTTGCCTTCTCTTTCACGACAAAGCCAAGCAAAACCGTAGACATTTCACAAACGAATAGCGATTATGGCAGGCATCAGAAAAAGCGATGGCGCCATGTATTCCCCCCTCGAAAGCGATCTGCTCCGTATTTTCGTCGCCGTCGCCCAGGCCGGCAATGTCACCCATGCCGCCGACAGGCTCGGGCGCACGCAATCGGCAATCAGCATGCAAGTGCGCAAGCTGGAGGATTCGGTGGGGGCGACGCTCTTCGAGCGTGGCCCGCGCGGTGTTGCCCTGACGCGGGAGGGCCAGCGGCTGCTGCCCTATGCGCGGCGCATCGTCGGGCTCGTCGACGAGACGACGGCGGCGATGCGCACCGTGCCGCTCGACGGCCCGGTGCGCGTGGGCATTCCCGAGGAATACAACCAGACGGTCTTGCCCAATGCGCTGGCGGCGTTTGCGGAAATTCATCCGGATACCGAGGTGACGGTGCTCTGTGGCTACACCGCCCAGCAGCTTGCGGCACTGGAGGCCGACGAGCTCGACCTCGCCATCATCTTCGACTGGTGCGACGGGGTCTCCGGCGAGCTTCTGGCGATCGATCCGACGGTCTGGGTCACCTCCGTGGCGCACAACCGGCATCTGGAACGCCCGATGCCGGTGGCCGTCTACTGGCGCTCGAGCTGGTGCCGGGATTTCGCCCTGCGCTCGCTGGAGCGGCACACGATCCCCTATCGCATCGCCTATACCTGCGACACCAGCGGGGGCCTGCGATCGGCGGTCATGAGCGGGCTGACCGTCGCGCCGCTGTCGCGCAGCAACATCCCGCCCGGCACGCGCGAACTGACCGCGGCGGACGGCTTTCCGCCGATCGATTCGTCCCGCGTCGTGTTGAAGCGCAATCCGCGGCGCAGCGGGCCGACGATCGACGGCATGGCCGACATGATCCGCAAATCCTTCGGGCCGCTGGCGGTGCCGGCCGATCAGGCCTTCGGATAGGCGCGTTCGAGGCCGCCCGAGCGGGTGAGGCCGGCGCGGAAGGCGGCATAGGCGGCGTGCTGGCTGGAGCGGGCGGCTTCGGTCAGCCGCATCTGCAGGCGCGCCGGCGCCGCCTCGCCCAGCCATTCGCCGAGCTTTTCCAGCTTCAGGGAGTTGAGAAAGCGGGCAGCGGCGGCGCGGTTGAGATACAGGTCGAGGCCTCCAAGCAGGTTCTCGTCCTGCTTGGGGTTTTCCATCAGCAGGCGCAGATAGGCCTGCTCGGTTTCGCCGAGGGCACCCAGCTTGTCGGCCACGGTCTCCCGGTCGGGAAAGGCTGCAAGATCGGCACTCATGATGGTCTCCCAAGAATCACGTCGTCTTAAATAGGACAGGGAAAAAGCGGGTCGCAAGCCGGTCAGTGAATGTTTGGACTAAAAATCCAATATTGACAAATTATCTATCTTTGGGTTGTTTGTCCGCATGTACGACTCATCGAATGCCGACCTGCTGCTTCGCCAGCACACCGCGACGGCCGCGGCCATCTCGACCCTGTTCTATCCCCATGCCGAAGTCGTGCTGCACGATCTCGAGACGGGTCTGATCGCCGGCATCTGGAATGCCTTTTCCGGCCGCAAGGCGGGCATGGAATCGCTCGTCGAGGAGGAGTTGGAGGAAGCCGGCGAGGGCGGCATCTACGGCCCCTACGAGAAGACCGGCGAGGACGGGCGGCGCCTGAAGTCGGTGACGGCGGTGCTGAAGGACGATTTCGGCCAGGCGCTCGGCCTCTTCTGCATCAACATGGATGTCTCGCATTTCGATGCCGCGGCAAGGCTGCTTTCGGCCTTTACCGGTGCAGCAGCCGCCCGCCCGGCCTCGCTTTTCGCCGGCGACTGGCGCGAGGAGATCAACACGGCGCTGCACGACTGGCTGCGCACCCGCGGGCTGGCGCTGACGGCGCTGAAGAAGGGCGACCGGGTGGCGCTCGTCGCCGCGCTCGACGAACGCGGCCTGTTCCAGACCCGCAATGCCGTCGATCATCTCGCCGGCCTCATCGGCGCCTCGCGCGCTTCGATCTACAACTATCTCGCCGATGCCCGGCGCCAGAACCAGAAGGACAGGACCCTGTGACGACGCTGCCGGACTTCCGCCTCGAAACCCATTTCTCGCGCTGGGAATTCAAGGCGCGCCACCACATGACGGCAAGCGATGCCGAGACGATGACCATGTCGGACCTCCTGGCGCTGGCGGGACCCGCGGATCGCGAGGCCTGGGAGCGCGTGGCGCTCGGCTATACCGAAACCTGGGGCGCGCCGGAGCTGCGCGAGACCATCGCAACGACCTATGACACGCTGTCGGGCGCCGACATCCTGACCTTCGCCGGCGCGGAGGAGGGGCTGTACTGCGCCATGCTGGCGCTGCTTTCAGCCGGTGACCATGCCATCGTCACCGTGCCGAACTACCAGTCGATGGAGACCATGCCGGTCACCATATCAGGCAACGTCACGGGCATTGCGCTCCGGCCGGAAAACCGCTGGCAGCTCGATCTCGACGACGTGCGCGCCGCGTTGCGCCCCGAAACAAAACTCGTCGCCGTCAATTTCCCGAACAATCCGACGGGCACCATCGCCGATCAGGCGATTTTCCGTGGACTGGTCGATCTTTGCGCCGAGCGCGGCATCCATCTCTTTTCCGACGAGGTCTATCGCGGACTGGAGATCGACGCGGCAAAGCGCCTGCCGCAGGCGGCCGACCTGTTCGACAGGGGTATTTCACTCAATGTGATGTCCAAGGCCTATGGCCTGCCAGGCCTGCGTGTTGGCTGGATCGCCAGCCGTGACCATGCATTGCTGTCGCGCATGGAGAAGATGAAACACTATCTTTCCATCTGCAATGCGCGCCCCTCCGAGGTGCTGGCCGGTATCGCGATCAAGGCACGCGAAACGATCTTCGCCCGCAACCGCACGCTCTGCGCGGAGAATATGGCCAAGCTCGGTGCCTTTTTCGCCGACTATCCGGATCTTTACGACTGGGCCGAGCCGGACGGCGGCTGCGTCGCCTTCCCGCGCTATCGCGGTGCGGATGGCGTCGAGGAGCATTGCCGCCGGCTGGTCGAGGAGAAGGGCGTGCTGCTGCTGCCTTCCAGCCTCTATGTCTCGGACCTTCTGCCCGTACCGTCGGATCGTTTCCGTGTCGGCGTCGGTCGGCGCAACATGGAGGCGGGACTTGCAGCATGGCGGGCGTTTTTGGAAGCGTCGTAAGCTCCTCCCGACGGTTCGGCAATCGGGGTCCGGTGCTGCCGCCGCCTCTCTCGAAGCGTGCGGTGGCTTCCTTCATGCGTGATCGTCCTCCTCTCGACAGAGCAGACGCGCTGCGGCAGTGTACAGCGGCACGCCCAGCGAAAGGAGACACGATGACTGCTCCGCCGATACCGGCACTGCTCGCCGTGGTGTTCGACCGCTATCCGGCGGCGGTGCGGGCACGATTGATGGAAATCCGTGAGGCGATCTTCGCGGTCGCCGCGGAAACGCCGGGCGTCGGCGCCCTTGTCGAAACGCTCAAATGGGGCGAGCCGGCCTATCTCACGCAGGAGAGCCGGTCGGGCAGTTCCATCCGGCTGGGCGTTTCCCGGCAGGCGGCGGATTGCGGCGCGGTGTTCTTCAATTGCCAGACCACGCTCGTGCCGACGTTCCGGATGCAGTTTGAAGGGGTTTTTGGCTTTGAAGGCAATCGTGCGATCCTCATTCCCGCGGGTGAACCACTGCCACGGGCGCCGCTGGCCTTCTGTCTCCACGCCGCCCTGACCTATCACCGGCGAAAATCGGGTGCCTGAACGACAAAGGGCGCCCACCGGGCGCCCTTCTGGCCTCAGCCGCGACGGCGGCCGCGTTCGCGGGCGGGCGCAGCGGCGCTTTCGTCAGCGGTCTTGTTGCGCAGCGGGCCGATGGCCTCGATGATCGCGGGGAGCGTCGGACGTTCGCGCGGCTCATGCGCGTCGAGCGCAACGCGCATGGCTGCGAGGTGCTCGCAGGACGTGCCGCAGCAGCCGCCGATGATGCGCGCGCCGGCATCGCGGGCAAGGCGGGCATATTCGGCCATCAGCGGCGGCGTGCCGGAATAGTAGATTTCCGCACCGCGATATTCCGGGATGCCGCAATTGCCCTTGACGACGACGGTCGCGGACGGGTCGGCGCCGGTCATGTCGAGCAGCGAGGACAGGATGTCGGACGCGCCGACGCCGCAATTGGCGCCGACGGCGAGCGGGCCCGCGCCGATATCGCCGGCAACGCCATGGATGTCCCGCGGATGCAGGCCCATCATGGTCTTGCCGGCCGTGTCGAACGAGCCGGTATAGACGAAGGGCATGCCGGTCTTGGTGGCCGCTTCGGCCGCGGCGCGGATTTCCTCCGGCGAGGACATGGTCTCGATCCAGGCGACATCCGCACCACCGGCCTTCAGACCTTCGATCTGTTCGGCGAAGGCGGAAACGGCATCGTCATAGGTCATCGCGCCGAGCGGCACGAGCAGTTCGCCCGTCGGGCCGACGGAACCGGCGACGATCACCTTGCGCGGTGCCTTGTCGGCGACGGCACGGGCGATCTCGGCGGCCTTCTTGTTGAGGTCGAAGACGCGGTCCTGCGCATGGTGCAGCTTCAGGCGATGGCGCGTGCCGCCGAAGGTGTTGGTGAGGATGATGTCCGCGCCGGCATCGACGAAGTCCTGGTGCAGCTTCGTGATGTTCTCGGGTTTGGCCTCGTTCCACAGCTCCGGTGCTTCCCCGGCTTCGAGGCCCATGGCGAAGAGCGAGGTCCCGGTCGCGCCATCGGCGAGCAGGAAGGGCTTTTCGGCAAGAAGCTGGGCAAGCGGGTTCGTCGCGGTCATCGGTGGATCCTTCTGTTTGTCACATCATATAAAGATTTCTTTATGTGATTGCAACGGCGGATTGGCGGCTCGTTCGCGGAAGGTCGCAACCCTTGCCTCGATCATGGCTGGGCTTGCCCCGATCATCCACAGCTCCGGATGCCGCGTGGACCCTCGGGTCAAGCGCGAGGGTGAGGAAGGAGAGCGGGGGATCCCGAGGAAAGGCAAGAAAGGAAGGAGACGGCGGTGTGTAGGGTGGGGAGGAACGGGGCGAAACGAAGCCGGCCCGTTCCCAAACGGGAGGAGGGCGCTCGGGAGCGCCCTCTCAGTCCGTCTGCGGTGCGGTTCAGGCCGCCTTCGCCTCGTGGCTGGTCGGCGTCACCATCGAGGAGATGATGGCGCTGAGGCTGATAGCGCCGATCGGTCGGCCCGCCTCGTCGACCACATGGGCGAGCGTCTGGTTGGCGGCCGTCATGGCGCGGGCGGCCATTTCGAGCACCGTGCCCGTGGTGATCGGCATGCCCTCGGGATTGCCCGAGAGCGGCGCCATGATCGTCTCGACATTCACCACCCGGCCGCGGTTCACCTCCTTGACGAAGGCGGTGATGTATTCGTCCGCGGGGTTCAGCACGATCTCCTGCCCGGTGCCCTGCTGCACGACCATGCCGTCGCGCAGGATGGCGATCTTGTCGCCGAGGCGCAGCGCCTCGTCGAGATCGTGGGTGATGAAGACGACGGTCTTCTTCAGTTCCTTCTGCAGGTCGAGCAGCACGGTCTGCATGTCGACGCGGATCAACGGGTCGAGCGCCGAATAGGCTTCGTCCATCAAGAGGATGTCCGCGTCGTTGGTCAGTGCCCGGGCAAGGCCCACGCGCTGCTGCATGCCGCCCGAAAGCTGGTTCGGGTAGTGGTTCTCGAAGCCGGCGAGGCCGACGCGGGCGATCCACTGCTTGGCGCGCTTTTCGCGCTCCGCCTGTGCTACGCCCTGGATCTCGAGGCCGTAGACGGTGTTTTCGAGGACCGTGCGGTGCGGCAGCAGCGCGAATTTCTGGAACACCATCGCCGTCTTGTGGCGGCGGAATTCGCGCAGGTCGTTCTCGTTCATCCGGCACACGTCGACGCCGTCATAGAGCACTTCGCCGGCAGTCGGGTCGATCAGCCGGTTGATGTGGCGGATCAGTGTCGATTTTCCCGAGCCGGACAGACCCATCACCACCATGATGCCGCCGGCCGGCATGGAGATGTTGATGTCGCGCAGACCCAGCACATGGCCGTATTTCTGGTTCAGCTCGGCCTTGCCGAGGCCGTTCTTGACCGCATCGACATAGTCGCCGCCGCGGGGCCCGAAGATCTTGTAGAGATTGCGGACCTCGATTGCATGACTAACCATGAATTACCTCCGAATGCTTCTGCAGCCGCTTGCCATAGGCCTGGCTTGTGCGGTCAAAGATGATGGCGATGGCCACGAGCGCGAACCCGTTGAGGAACCCGACCGTGAAGAACTGGTTGTTGATGGCCTGGAGCACGTTCTTGCCGAGCCCCCCGACGCCGACCATGGAGGCGACGACGACCATGGCGAGCGACATCATGATGGTCTGGTTGATGCCGGCCATGATGGTGGGCAGGGCAAGCGGCATCTGCACGTTCTTCAGCTTCTGCCAGCCGGAGGAGCCGAAGGCGTCGGCCGCTTCCAGCACCTCCTTGTCGACGAGGCGGATGCCGAGATTGGTGAGGCGGATCATCGGCGGCACGGCATAGATGACGACCGCGATGAGGCCCGGCACCTTGCCGATGCCGAAGATCATGACGACAGGGATGAGATAGACGAAGCTCGGCATCGTCTGCATCACGTCGAGGATCGGGTTGACGAAGGCCTGCACCCGATCCGACCTTGCCATGAGAATGCCGATCGGGATGCCGACGATGACGGCGATCAGCGTACAGACCGTCACCATGGCGAGCGTCACCATCGTGTCGTTCCACAGGCCCAGAAGGCCGATGGCGCACATGGAGATGGCCGTGCCGATGGTGATCTTGATGTTGCGGCTGCCGAAATAGACGATGGCCAGCATCGCGATCAGGATGATCGGCCAGGGCGAACTGACGAACAGCCGCTCCAGATAGTTCAGGAACCATTGCAACGGCTGAACCGTCGCATCGATGATGTTGACGTAACTTCTGACGAGGCTCTTGAAGCCGTCGTCGATGACTTTTCTTGCTCCGCGGATACTGGTGTCACTGAAAGCCGGAAACTTGCAAAGAAAGCCTGGCAATAGTTCGCATAGGCCTGCCATCCTCTTCCCCTCTTCTACCGGAAGTTATTGTCCCGTTCCGCAAGGGCATGTTCTTGCCTTGCGAACGAAACGGCGCGCACAGGGATATTCTTGTTCTGGTTCCCGGCTTGCAGTCCGTCTTCGCACGAACTGCCGCTTGATACTGTGCTGTTTGCGACCTCTGCAGTTTCTTGGGCGGGCGTCGGGCGGTTTGCCTGCACCCTCGTTCAGGTCGCTGGAAGGCCGGCAGCCGGAAAGGGCTGCCGGCGGACCGTCGTCAGAGCGCGGCCTTGACCTTTTCCGCGATCTCCGGTGCGACCCACTTGGTCCACATGTCCGGATAGGTTTCGAGGAAGTGCTTTGCGGCGTCCTCGTTGGTGCCCTGGTTGGCATCCATCCAGGCAAGCACCTTGCCGACCGTGCCGTTGTCCCACTGGCGCGTCTTCATATAGTCCATGGCAACGCCGGCCTTTTCGGAGAAGGCCTTGGTCACGACGGTGAAGACGTCGGAGGTCGGATAGGAATTGACCTTCGGGTTGGGGCAGTCCGGCACGGCGGTGCAGGCATCCCAGTCGGCCTTGTTGTGCTCGACGCCGAAGGAGAGCTTGGTCATCTCGTACTTGCCGAGAATGGCGGTCGGCGCCCAGTAGTAGCCGAGCCAGCCGCTCTTCTTTTCGAAGGCGTTGGCGATCGAGCCGTCGAGGCCCGCTGCCGAGCCCGTATCGACGAGCGTGAAGCCGTCCTTGTCGGCGTCGAGTGCGCGATAGAGGTTGTCCGTCGAGACCTGGCAGTTCCAGCCCGATGGGCAATTGTGCACGGCGCCCTTGGAAGCGTCTTCCGGCGCGGGGAAGAGGTCCGGGTGTTTCAACGCATCCTGAACGGTCTTGATGTCCGGATGGGCATCGGCGAGGAATTTCGGAATCCACCAGCCTTCGACGCCGCCTTCCGAAAGCAGCGGTGCAAGCTGGATCAGGCGGCCTTCGGCGATCGCCGTGTCAAGCGGCGTGCGCACGGCATTGACCCACATTTCAGGCGCGACGTCCGGCTCGCCCTTTTCGTTCATGGAGGTAAAGGTCGGCATCGTGTCGCCGGTCACCAGCGTGACCGTGCAGCCATAGCCGTTTTCGAGGATGAGCTTGTCGACATGCGCGGCGACGCCCGCCGAGGCCCAGTTCATTTCGGCGATCGAGACCTCGCCGCATTCTGCCGCCTGGGCAGAACCGGCAAAGCCGTAAAGGCCGGCAGCAAGGATGGTGGAAGCAAGGAGCTTCTTCATGGATAAGACCTCCCAGTCTTGGATGCAGCGATCAACCCGGAGGGCAGCGCAGGTTACTGCGTTATCCCGACTGCCCGAAAGTTTTGCGACAGCCACGGGGATTCGATGCCAGGTGAGGCGAGCCAATCCCCCTGCTGCAGCGACGCCGAGCTTTTTTTGACTTGCCGGCGGAACCCTGTCACCGGCAACCTGTCTTCGTGCGTCACGAGGGGCAGCCTACGGGTTCCCATAGAGAAATCAACCTCCTGCGCGCCCGGTGGCCGCCGTCGAGCCCTTTGCCGGAGGGCAAAAGGCTGAAATACCGGCAACCCTGCGGTGGAAATTTTGGGCGTTTGCTCGCGTCAGGGCAAATGATCGAGCGCCCTTTTGCGTGGCGTGCCGCGATGGTCGCTGAAAGCGGACAAATCCTGTTCCGAACGCGCCGCTTCGGGCCTTTTGAAAATAATCGCAAAAATATTCAAAAAAGAGCGCGATTCATCTTTGCTTAAGGTCCCGATAACGGTCCGGTAAGGATGTGCCGCTATTTGTTCTCTCACGGCGGGGGACATCGCCGCCTGCTCCGGAAAGGTATTGCGTACCGGGGTGCCTGGCTCTGACGCGTATTTGTCAGATGCCGCCATGCGTATTTTGGCAAGCCGTGTATCACCGGAAGGGATGCACGGCTTTCGCCGTTCAAGGACCCTGAAAGGCAATAAAAAACGCCGCCTCCCGGAGAGAGACGGCGCCGTAGACGAGCGGACCTGACGTCACGCTCGAAAGATCAGCCGACGTTGCGCGTGCGGATGAAGCCGAGGGGACCGAGCGGAGCATCCATCACGACGTTGCGCACGCGGGACTGGCTCTGGGGGGCTTCGCCGTTCCAGGCGATCTGTACGAAATTCGGCTTGCTGAAGATGAACAGCATTGTCTTTGTCCTTGAAACCCGAAGCCACGCGCCCCGGCTGTGTGATGACGCTGATATAGGCACTCCCGGGAGCGAAAACCATGGTCGTTCACGGCGGAATATGTCGCAAAGGGAACAGCATGACAGCCATGCTCGCGGTGCATGGCGAAGCCGTGGAAGAATGCGTCGCCGGCCGGGCAGAGATTGCGGCAAGATTGCGGTAAGTCAGGGCTTTTCGGGAATGTATGGGAATGCTACGAGAGCCGCATGACCAGAACGATCATGTTGCAGGGCACCGGCTCGGATGTCGGAAAAACGGTATTGGTGGCGGGGCTTTGCCGCATTGCCGCCAACCGCGGGCTGGCGGTGCGTCCGTTCAAGCCGCAGAACATGTCGAACAATGCCGCCGTCTCGGCGGATGGCGGCGAGATCGGCCGGGCGCAATGGCTGCAGTCGCTGGCTGCCCGCGTGCCGTCCTCCGTGCACATGAACCCGGTTCTCCTGAAGCCGCAATCGGATGTCGGCAGCCAGATCATCGTGCAGGGCAGGGTGTTCGGGCAGGCGAAGGCGCGCGACTACCAGGCGCTGAAGCCGCAGCTGATGGGCGCCGTCATGGAAAGTTTCGAGACGGTCGCCGCCGGCGCCGATCTCGTCGTTGTCGAGGGTGCGGGTTCGCCGGCGGAAATCAACCTCAGGGCCGGGGACATCGCCAATATGGGCTTTGCCACGCGCGCCGGCGTGCCGGTCGTGCTGGTCGGCGATATCGATCGCGGCGGCGTCATCGCCTCGCTGGTCGGCACCCATGCCATCCTGCCGGAGGAAGACCGGCGCATGGTCACCGGTTATCTCATCAACAAGTTCCGGGGCGACGTGACGCTATTCGACAGCGGCATTGCCGAGATCGCCCGCTTCACCGGCTGGCACTGTTTCGGCGTCGTGCCGTGGCTGAGAGAGGCCGCGCGCCTGCCGGCCGAAGATTCAGTCGTGCTGGAGCGCCTCGCCAGGGGCGGTGGCGGCGCGTTGAAGGTCGCCGTGCCCGTCCTCTCGCGCATCGCCAATTTCGACGACCTCGATCCGCTCAAGGCCGAGCCGGAGGTGGACCTCGTCTTCGTGCGGCCGGGCGAGCGGCTTCCGGCCGATGCAGGCCTCGTCGTCCTGCCGGGTTCGAAATCCACCATCGCGGACCTTGCGGATTTTCGCGCCGCCGGCTGGGACCGCGACCTTGCCCTGCATATGCGCCGCGGCGGGCGGGTCATCGGCATCTGCGGCGGCTACCAGATGCTCGGCAGCCGCGTCACCGATCCGCTTGGCATCGAGGGCAGCGCGCGCGCGGTCGAGGGCCTCGGCCTGCTGGCGGTCGAGACCGAGATGGCGCCGGAAAAGACCGTGCGCAACAGCGCGGCCCGCTCCCTGCAATATGATGTGCCGCTCGAGGGCTATGAGATCCATCTCGGCCGCACCACCGGGCCGGATACGCTTCGCCCCTCTGTCCGCATCGACGGGCGGCCGGACGGTGCGGTCTCGGTCGACGGGCGGGTGATGGGCACCTATCTGCACGGCCTCCTGTCGAGCGACGCCTACCGTGCGCGGCTGCTGGCCGATTTCGGCATTGAGGGCGGCGGCTTCGATTATCGCGAGAGTGTCGATGCGGCGCTCGATGGTGTTGCGGCGGAGCTGGAGGCCGTTCTCGATCCGCACTGGCTCGACGGTCTTTTAAGCCGGGACTGATTAAACCGCCCATCTGAAACGTACAGCCATCGGGTTCCTCCGCTGCCGGCCTGCCGCACCAAAGTTGCGCCAGAATTCGGTGCGAGGAGTGACGGAAATCCGCCCGGGATCGCCGGGTGCTGGCGCCTTCGCGCGATCCGAAAGGGTGAGATACATGGGTTCTGGACCTCTCGCACGCTCCGTTCTGGTGCGGCTCGGCATTGCCGGCATCGTCGGGCTGTCGCTCGCCGGCCAGCCGGCGGCCGTCTTTGCGCAGAGCGCCACCGGCAAGGAGGCCGGCAGTGCCGGCAAGCGCTGGGAAGAGGAGTTTTCCCTCTGGCAGAAGGTCTCTGCCGGCAGCGATGTCACGCAGTATGAAGGCTATCTGAAACAGTATCCGAACGGCACCTTCGCCTCGATGGCGCGTCTGCGCATTGCCGAGTTGCAGGCCGCCGCCAAGGCGAAGCCGGTGACGGGCACGGCACAGCAGGCCGAGGCGGACGCCAAGGCGAAGGCCGACGAGGCTGCAGCGGCCGAGAAAGCGAAGGCGGAAGAACAGGCCGCAGCGGAAAAGGCCAAGGCTGAAGAAGCGGCGCGCAAGACCGCCGAGGCTGAAAAAGCAAAGGCCGACGCCGAGGCGGCCCGTTTGAAGGCCGAGGAGGACGCGCGCAAAACGGCGGAGGCGGAAAAGGCGAAGGCGGACGCGGAAGCCGCGCGCCTGAAGGCGGAAGCTGACGCGAAGAAGGCCGAAGAGGCTGCGGCGGCGCGCAAGCTTGCCGAAGAGAAGGCTGCGGCCGACGAGAAGGCGCGCGTGGAAGCCGCAGCGGCGGAGAAGGCCCAGGCCGAAGAGGCTGCGCGCCTGAAGGCGGCGGCGGATGCGAAGAAGGCCGAAGAGGCCGCAGCAGTGCGCAAGCTTGCCGAGGAAAAGGCTGCGGCCGACGAGAAGGCGCGCGCGGAAGCCGCAGCGGCGGAGAAGGCCCGGGCCGAAGAGGCCGCACGCCTGAAGGCGGAGACGGAAGAGAAGGAAGCGGCTGCCCGCAAACGCGCCGAAGAGCAGGCTGCCGAGGCCAACCGGCTGAAAGCGGAGGCCGCGGCTGCCGCCGACAAGGCCAAGGCGGAGGAAGCGGCCCGGCTGAAGGCGGAAGCCGAACGACGAAAGGCCGAAGAGACGGCCGCTGCGGAAAAGGCGCGTGCGGAAGAGGAAGCCGCGGCCCGGCGCGAAGCCGAAGCCAAGCGCGTCGAAGCGGAGAAGGCGGCTGCGGCCGAGAAGGCGCGGATCGAGGAAGAGGCCGCCGCTGCACGCAAGCTTGCCGAAGAAAAGGCGGCCGAGGTGGAGCGGCTGAAGGCGGAAGCCGCGAAGGCGGCTGCCGATGCCGAGGCGAAGGCTGCCGAGGCGGCCCGCCTTGCAGAAGAGGCTGAAAAGCGCGCCGAGGAGGCGGCCGCCGCCGAGCGTGCCGCGCAGGAGAACGACACGGCGACTGCCGCCCGTGAAAACGAAGCGCAGGGCGCCGACAGGAAGGACCGCGGCCTTGCCGTCGAGCAGGCCGACGATGCGGCCAAGCGCGAGGAAGAGACTTTCCAGAAGGCCGTGCTCGACGGCTCGGAAAAGGCTTTCCGCGCCTATCTCGACGAATATCCGGACGGCCGCTTCGTCGCCGATGCGCGCGAGCGCCTGTCGGCGCTGTCAAACACCGCCCGGCAGGAAGCAAAGCCCAGGACGGACAGCGAAACGGCGATTGTCGAGACCGAGCGCAAGGCCGAGCAGCCGATCGTCGACCGGCGCGAGGCCTATATGGAGCGCTCGACCCGCGCCCAGGCGCAGCGCTGGCTCAGCATGCTCGGCTTCAACACCTACGGCGTCGATGGCGTCTTCGGCTCGCGCACCCGTTCGGCGATCGCCGCCTGGCAGGGCTCGTCGGGCTACCGCGCCGATGGTTATCTTTCCCGCCAGCAGTACCGTGCCCTTCGGCAGGCTGCGCAATATGCCGAGGCCCGGCAGAATCGCCAGCGCCGCTACCAGCAGGACTATGACGTGCTGGAAGGCCCGGTCGATGGCTACTACGAGCGCTACTACCGCGACGACGGCTACTACAACGATGGCGGCGGTCTGGTGATCATCCCCGGCTATTGAGAATACGACGGCCGGGCGGCGGTTTCAGCACAGGTGATGACGCTGCCGGTCGATTGACTTCCCGGGGGTGGAAGCATAATCATCCAGACTATTGGATGGTTCCCGGATCCGGAAACGGATCGGGGAGTAAATGGGAATGTGACGCGGCGGACCCAATCAGGGCGCTGCAATCACGGCCGACCCCGCGACTGTAGAGTGGCGAGGGACGCCCATCCGGATGGGAGGATCTGCGGGGAGCGGGGCAATGGTGCCTTGGTTTCGCGCTGTGAGAACCAGACGGAAAAGCCACTGGGTGGCATCGCGATCAGCAGGGGTTGGACGCCTCTTCTTCTACGAATCGTCCGCCTTTTCGCGATGCCTTAGCCTGGGAAGGCGAGGGTGCCCCGCAGGCGTTTTAACGCCCGACGCTGCGAGCCAGGAGACCTGCCAGCCAATGTGAAGGACATTTCGTCCGACCTGGGGAGGTTTCCCCGCTGCCTGCACGGAGGTTGTCATGGCTGTTTCGACTACGTCTTCTGTTACCCTTTCCGCAAACGACCGTCTCGTCGCCGGTGTTTTCGCTCTTCTGCTCGGCGCCTTCCTGGTGTTCGGTGCAGGCCTTGCGAATTCCGCCGTGCTGCACGACACGGCACACGATACGCGTCACTCCTACGGCTTTCCCTGCCACTAAGGAGTTTTCGACATGATCGTTCGTTATCTCCTGGCCGCCCTGGTGGCCGGGCTGTTCTCCGGCGTGCTGATGACAGCCGCCCAGGAGGCTCGAGTCGTGCCGCTCATCCTGCATGCCGAGGAGTTCGAGGGCGGCGACGAAGCCGCACCCGCAACCGAGGGCACGACGCCGGCCACGGGCACGGAAGGCGCTGCACAGACGCAGGAGCATTCCTCGCTCGGCGCGGTCATCCTCGACATGGCCTCCGCGCTCTCGCCGGTCTCCGTCGCCTATGCCCATGAGGGCGAGGATCACGAGGAAGGCGGCATCATGTTCGGCATGAGCCGGTTCTCCGGCACGCTTTTGGCAAACCTCGTCACGGGCGCCGGTTTCGGCCTGTTGCTTGCCGGTTTCAGCCTCGTGTCCGGCCATCCGATCACGGTGGCGAACGGCGCGCTCTGGGGCGCGGCCGGCTGGCTTGCCGTGCACATGCTGCCGGCCATCGGCCTGCCGCCGGAGCTTCCGGGCTTCCCTGCCGCCGATCTCGGCGACCGCCAGGTGTGGTGGATCGCAACCGTCATCCTGTCGGCGGCCGGCCTCTACCTGCTGTTCCTCAAGCCGAACATCGTCGCCAAGGTCATCGGCATTGCGCTGATCGCGGCGCCGCAGGTCTATGGCGCCCCGCAGCCCAGCGACATTTCCAGCAACGTTCCGGCCGTGCTCGGCGCGGAGTTCGCCGTCGCTGCCCTTGCCACGACCCTGTTCTTTTGGATCGTGCTCGGCCTCTCGCTCGGCTTTGCCAACGAGAAGATCGCCAAGGCAGCCTGATATGACAGTGACATCGCCCGGAGCCGTCCTGGTTCTGGGCGGCGCGCGTTCCGGAAAATCCGCTTTTGCCGAGAGGCTGGTCGCCGAGACCGGCCTCTCGCGTCATTACATCGCCACGGGCCGCGCCTTCGACGACGAGATGCGCGAGCGCATCGCAAGGCACCGGGAGGACCGCGGCGGCGGCTGGCAGACCCATGAGGAGCCGCTGGCGCTCGCCGCGCGCATCGCTGACGTCGCCCGGGCCGACAGGGCCGTGCTCGTCGACTGCCTGACGCTGTGGGTGACGAACCTGATGCTGGAGGAGCGCGACATCGCCGCCGAATGTTCGGGCCTCCTGGAGGCTCTTCGACAGGCGCCGGGGCGGATCGTGCTCGTCTCCAACGAGGTCGGCCTCGGCATCGTGCCTGAAAACCGCATGGCGCGCGAATTCCGCGACCATGCCGGGCGGCTGCACCAGAAGGTCGCCGCCCTCGTGCCTGAAGTCTATTTTATCGCGGCCGGACTGCCGCTGAAAATGAAGGGTTGAGCCATGCTGCAACAGAAGATCCCCGCCACCGTCATCACCGGCTTCCTCGGCGCGGGCAAGACGACGCTGATCCGCAACCTCCTGCAGAATGCCGGAGGAAAACGCATCGCGCTCATCATCAACGAGTTCGGCGATCTCGGGGTCGACGGCGACGTGCTGAAGGGCTGCGGCGCGGAAGCCTGCACCGAGGACGATATCATCGAGCTGACCAACGGCTGTATCTGCTGCACCGTCGCCGACGACTTCATCCCCACCATGACGAAGCTGCTGGAGCGGGAGAACCGTCCGGACCACATCGTCATCGAGACCTCGGGCCTCGCCCTGCCGCAGCCGCTGGTCGCCGCCTTCAACTGGCCGGAAATCAAGACGCAGGTGACGGTGGACGGCGTGGTGACGGTCGTCGACAGCGCCGCCGTTGCCGCCGGCCGCTTTGCTGACGACCACGACAAGGTGGATGCGCTGCGCGTTACGGACGAGAACCTCGACCACGAAAGCCCGCTCGAGGAACTGTTCGAGGATCAGCTTACGGCCGCGGACCTCATCGTGCTCAACAAGACCGACCTGATCGATGCCGAAGGCCTCAAGGCGGTGCGCGACGAGGTCGCCTCTCGCACGGAACGCAAACCCTCGATGATCGAGGCGAAGAATGGCGAGGTCGCCGCCGCCGTACTGCTGGGCCTCGGCGTCGGCACGGAGGACGACATCGCCAACCGCAAGTCGCACCACGAGATGGAGCACGAGAACGGCGAGGAGCACGACCACGACGAGTTCGACAGTTTTGTCGTCGAGCTGCCCGCCATCGTGGATCCGGCCGCCTTCATCGAGCGTCTCAAGGGTGCCATCGCCACGCATGACGTCTTGCGCGTCAAGGGTTTTGCCGATGTGCCCGGCAAGCCGCTGCGCCTGCTCATCCAGGCCGTCGGCAGCCGTATCGACCATTATTTCGAGCGTGCCTGGGCCCCGGGCGAGGCCCGCGGTACCCGCCTCGTCGTCATCGGCCTGCATGACATGGATGAAGTTGCCGTGCGTGCGGCCATCGCCGCGGCGGTGTGAGTTCCGGCATGAGCATGCAGCAGTCCCTCCCTTCGGCGTTTCAGGTGCGGCTCGGCCTTTTTGGGCGTGCCGCGTCGATGGATCCTCGGGCCAAGCCCGGGGATGACGGAGGGGAGGAGAGGCTGCAAAGCCCATCAATCGGCGCGGCGGCGGCGATCGTTGCCCACCATCCCTGCCGTCCATCGTCATCTTCGGGCTTGACCCAAGGGACCACCGGCTCGATGTGCCGGCAGAAGGGAGGCGCGGCATGCATCTCCTTCTAGCCCAGAAAGGCACCATCGCAGACGGCCGGGAGGCGATCGACCTCGGCCAGACGCCGGGCGACATCCTCTTCCTTTCGGCCGCCGACACGGAGCTTGCCTCCATCGCCGCCGCCCACCGGGCGCGCGCGACGCAAACGCAGCTGCGGCTCGCCAGTCTCGCCACGCTCTCCCATCCGATGTCGGTGGATACCTATATCGAGCGCACGGCGCGCCACGCCAAACTCATCGTCATCCGCGCCCTCGGCGGCGCCAGCTACTTCCGCTATGTGCTGGAAGCGCTGCTTGCAACCGCTGTCGCCAATGGCATCCGGCTCGTGGCGCTGCCTGGCGACGACCGGCCGGACGAGGGTCTCGTGCCCTTCAATCGCATAGACGACGCTGACCGCCAGAGCCTCTGGGCCTATCTCAACGAGGGCGGCGCGGACAACGCGGACCGTTTCCTCGCCTATGCCGACGCGCTGGTGTTGGGCGGCAGCAAGCCGGAACCCGCAACGCCGCTGGAAAAGGCCGGCATCTGGTGGCCGGGACGGGGTGTGGTCGATATCGAGACCTGGCAGGCGCTGGCGGGTGCCGCGTGCCCCGCTTTAGAGGAGCACGCTCCCCCGACCGCTGCTATCTGCTTCTACCGCGCCTATGTCCAGAGTGGCGAGACGCGCCCGGTCGAAATGCTGATCGAAGCCTTGGCGGCCGAAGGTGTTCGGGCCCTGCCGCTCTTCGTCTCCAGTCTCAAGGAGCCCGTCTCCATCGAGACGGTCCGCGCCGCCTTCGCGGATGTCCAGCCCGAGGTGGCGCTGAACGCCACCAGCTTCGCCGTGTCCGCGCCCGGTGCCGGCCGAAAGCCGACGGTGCTCGACGAGACCGGCGCGCCGGTTCTGCAGGTCGTCTTCTCCGGCTCTTCGCGCGAGGCTTGGGAGGCATCGGGGCAGGGGCTGACGGCGCGCGATCTCGGCATGAACGTCTCCCTGCCGGAGGTCGATGGCCGCGTGCTCGCCCGTGCCGTCTCCTTCAAGGCGGCCGCACGCTATGACGAGCGCGTCGAGACGAACATTGTCAGCCTCGATCCGGTCGAGGACCGCATCCGCTTTTCCGCCCGGCTGGCCGCCGGCTGGGCGCGGTTGCGGCGGGCAGTGCCGGCGGAACGCCGCATCGCCCTCGTCATGGCGAACTATCCGAACCGCGACGGGCGCCTCGGCAACGGCGTCGGCCTCGACACGCCCGCCGGCACGCTGGAGGTCCTGCGCGCCATGGCGGCGGCGGGCTACACGGTCGACGGTCTGCCGGCCGATGGCGACGCGCTGATCGCCCACCTGATGGCCGGCCCGACCAATGCGGCGAGCGACGGGCGTGAAATCCGCGAAACGCTTTCCCTGAATCATTACAAGGCTTTCTTTGCCTCTCTTCCGACGCTGATTCAGGCGGAGATGACGGCCCGCTGGGGCGCGCCGGAGGACGATCCCTTCGTCACCGGCGATGTCTTCGCCCTGCCGCTCGCCCGTTTCGGCGAGACGCTGGTCGGCATCCAGCCGGCGCGCGGCTACAACATCGATCCGAAGGACACCTATCACTCGCCGGACCTCGTACCGCCGCACGGTTATCTCGCCTTCTACGCCTTCCTGCGCCGGCATTTTGGCGCCCATGCCATCGTGCATATGGGCAAGCACGGCAATCTCGAATGGCTGCCCGGCAAGGCGCTGGCACTGTCGGAGGCCTGCTATCCGGAGGCCGTGCTCGGCCCGGTGCCGCATCTCTATCCCTTCATCGTCAACGATCCGGGTGAGGGAACGCAGGCCAAGCGCCGCTCCGCCGCCGTCATCATCGACCACCTGACGCCGCCCTTGACCCGTGCCGAGACCTACGGCCCGCTAAAGGATCTCGAAGCGCTCGTCGACGAGTATTACGAGGCTTCCGGCGGAGATCCGCGGCGCATCAAGCTGCTGACGAAGCAGATCCTCGAGCTTGTGCGCGACATCGGCCTCGACCGCGACGCCGGCATCGCCCGCGGCGATGGCGAGGAGACGGCGCTGCAGAAGCTCGACGCCTATCTCTGCGACCTCAAGGAAATGCAGATCCGCGACGGCCTGCACGTCTTTGGCGTCTCGCCCGAGGGCCGGCTCCTGACCGACCTGACGCTGGCGCTCGCCCGCGTGCCGCGCGGCCTTGGCGAGGGCGGCGAGGCGAGCCTGCAGCGGGCGATCGCGGCGGATGCGTTTGCGATACCCCCCTCTGTCCTGCCGGGCGTCTCCCCCTCAAGAGGGGATATCCCGCGGCAAGACTTCGACCCGCTCGACTGTATCTCCTCCGACCCGTGGACCGGGCCGCGCCCGCAAATCCTCGAAGCCCAGTCCGACGCCCCATGGCGCAGCAATGGCGACACCGTGGAGCGCGTCGAGCTGCTCGCTGCAAAGCTGGTGGACGGCACGTTCCCTTGCCCGGGAAGTTGGCACGCCACCCGCGCCGTGCTCGACACGATCGAAAGCACCATCGGTCCGGCCATTGCCGCCTGCGGAGCGGCGGAGATCACGGCGCTCATGCGCGGCCTCGACGGCCGCTTCATCGAACCCGGCCCCTCGGGCGCGCCGACGCGCGGGCGGCCGGATGTGCTGCCGACCGGGCGCAATTTCTACTCCGTCGACAGCCGGGCCGTGCCGACGCCGGCGGCCTGGGAGCTTGGCAAAAAATCTGCCGAGCTGCTCGTAACCCGCTATGCGCAGGACCATGGCGAATGGCCGACCTCCTTTGGCATCACCGCCTGGGGCACCTCCAACATGCGTACCGGCGGCGACGACATTGCTCAGGCCATGGCGTTGATCGGCGTCAAGCCGACCTGGGACATGGCCTCGCGCCGCGTCACCGGCTTCGAGATCATCCCGCCCGCCATGTTGCGCCATCCGCGCGTCGACGTGACGCTGCGCATCTCCGGTTTCTTCCGCGATGCCTTCCCCGAGCAGATCGCGCTGTTCGACAGGGCCGTGCGTGCGGTCGGCGCGCTGGACGAGGACGATGCCGACAATCCGATCGCTGCGCGCATGCGGGCGGAGGCGGCAGCGCTGGCGGCGAAGGGTACGTCCGAGGACGAGGCGCTGAAGCAGGCCGGTTTCCGCATCTTCGGCGCGAAATCCGGCGGCTACGGCGCCGGCCTCCAGACGATGATGGACGAGGGGCTGTGGACGGAGCGCGGCGACCTTGCCGAAGCCTGGCTCGCCTGGGGCGCGCATGCCTATGACGGGACGAGCGACGGCGTGCCGATGCGCGAGCGGCTGGAGGCACGCATGAAGAGCCTTGAGGCCGTCGTGCAGAACCAGGACAGCCGCGAGCACGACCTGCTCGACAGCGATGAATACTACCAGTTCGAGGGCGGCATGGCGGCTGCAGCGGAGCATCTCTCCGGCAGGCAGCCCGTCATCTACCACAACGACCTGTCGCGGCCCGAAAAGCCTGTCGTGCGCACGCTGGAGGATGAGATCGGCCGCGTCGTGCGCGCCCGTGTCGTCAATCCCAAATGGATCGACGGCGTCATGCGCCATGGCTACAAGGGGGCCTTCGAGATTGCCGCGACGGTCGATTTCATGTTCGCCTTCGCCGCGACGACCGGTGCGGTGAAGGACCACCATTTCGAGGCGGCCTACCAGGCCTATGTGCTGGACGAGCGGGTGCGCGATTTCCTCATGGAGAAGAACCCGGCGGCGCTTGCCGAACTGGCGGCGCGGTTTGCCGAGGCGATCGACCGGGGCTTGTGGACGCCGCGCTCCAATTCCGCGCGCTTCGACCTGGACATGCTCGGCGCGCGCAAGGCCTCCTGATTGCGAATGAGACGAAGGGAAGAACGATGAGCGACAACCACGACGAAACCGCCGGCATGAGCGAAGCCGAGCTTGCCCGCCACTCGGAGAAGATGGCGAAGAAAAAACAGGCGCGCGAAAAGATCATGGCGACCAAGACGGACGAGAAGGGTCTCGTCATCGTCCACACCGGCAAGGGCAAGGGCAAGTCCACTGCCGGCTTCGGCATGATCTTCCGCCATATCGCGCACAAGAAGCCCTGTGCCGTCGTGCAGTTCATCAAGGGCGCCATGGTGACGGGCGAGCGCGATCTCATCGAGGCGCATTTCTCCGATCTCTGCCAGTTCTTCACGCTGGGCGAGGGCTTTACCTGGGAAACGCAGGACCGCGCGCGCGATGTCGCAATGGCCGAGAAGGCCTGGGAGAAGGCGAAGGAGCTGATCCGCGACGAGCGCAACTCGATGGTGCTGCTCGACGAGATCAATATCGCGCTGCGCTATGATTACATCGACGTCAACGAGGTGATTGCGTTCCTGAAGACGGAGAAGCCCTACATGACGCATGTCGTTTTGACGGGCCGCAACGCCAAGGAAGAGCTGATCGAGATCGCCGACCTTGCTACCGAGATGGAGCTGCTGAAGCACCCCTTCCGCGCCGGCATCAAGGCGCAGCAGGGCGTGGAGTACTAAACCCCGGGGGCGTTGCCCCATCCTCCGGTGCCGAGACCGTCTCCCCGCAGGCGGGGAGACGCGGGAAAACGACGCGCAGATCGTTCCTCGCCTTGCTTGCGGGGAGAGGATGCCGGCAGGCAGGTGATGGACTTTGGTTGGTCGCTCGCCTTTTGGAATCACCACCCCAGCCAGACGCGGAGCGGATGGCTGGGATCGGCCATCAGGCGGATAGCAAGCGTAATCGAGGTGACGACGAGCAGCGGCTTGATGATCTTCGCGCCGACCCTCATCGCGACGCGCGAGCCCGCCTGTGCGCCGAGGAACTGTCCGACGCCCATCACGAGGCCGACCTTCCACAGGACAACGCCATAGGCGAGGAACACGGCGAAGGCGCCGACATTCGAGCCGAAATTCAGGAGCTTGGTGTGTGCCGTCGCCTTCAGCACGCCAAAACCCGCCAGCGTCACGAAGGCCAGCATGAAGAACGAGCCGGTGCCCGGGCCGAACACGCCGTCGTAGAAGCCGATCGCCGGCACGATGGTGGCGGTGAACAGGAAAACGCTCATGCGGCGGTGTTTGTCGACATCGCCGATATTCGGCTTCAGCCCGAAATAGACGGCGATGGCCACCAGCAGGAAGGGCAGGATCGCCTTCAGCACGTCGCCGGGCACCACGGTGGCGAGCAGGGCGCCGAAGGCCGATCCCACCGCCGAGACCACGGCCATCGGCATCTGTTCGCGAAGCCGGACATGGCCGGCGCGGGCATAGGCGAGCGTCGCCGAGCCGGAGCCGAAGAGGGATTGCAGCTTGTTCGTGCCGAGCGTTTCGAGCGGCGGGATGCCGGCGATCAGCATGGCCGGAATGGTGATCATGCCGCCGCCACCGGCGATGGAATCGATGAAACCGGCAAGGAAAGCAGCGAAGAACAGGAAGACGAGGATATGAAGGGCGATGTCGGCCAAGGCGGGACTCGGACTATGCGAGGAGAGGATTTTCCGCACTTCTGTCAGACTGCGCCGCAAAAGCAAAGCCCAGGGTGCCCGCAAGCCGAGAAGGCGCTTGCGCCGGCCATGCAAGACGGGTCAAACAGGCTTAATGGCACCACGAGGAGAGGTGAGGATGAGCAAGGGTCTGGACACGGGCAGCGAATGGGAGCGGGCGTCCGCCGCGGAGCAGGGCTTCGATCCGCGCCTCGAACGCAAGCTGCTCGCCGGTATCGAAGCCGGCCTCATCCGCGACGTGCATGCGGTACTGGTCAGCCGGCGCGGCAAGCTGGTGCTGGAGCACTATCGCACCGCGGTCGACGAAAGCTGGGGCATGCCACTTGGCACGGTCGCCTTCGATGCCACGACGCTGCACGATCTGCGGTCGGTGACGAAGAGCGTGGTGGGGCTGCTCTACGGCATCGCGCTCGACCGGGGTCTCGTCCCGCCGCCGCAGGCGCCGCTTCTGGCGCAGTTTCCGGACTATCCGGATCTTGCCGCGGACCCGGCCCGCGCGGACCTGACGATCGGTCATGCGCTGACCATGACGCTGGGGCTGGACTGGGACGAGTACCGCTCCTACGCCGATCCGCTGAACAGCGAGATCGCCATGGAGAACGCCCCGGATCGCTATCGCTTCGTGCTGGAGCGGGCGGTGCTGCAGGCGCCCGGCACGCACTGGGTCTATTCCGGCGGGGCAACCGCGCTGGTTGGGGCGATCATCGAGCGGGGCAGCGGCCAGCGGATCGAGGATTTCGCCCGAGAGGCCTTGTTTGCGCCGCTCGGCATTTCACGGTTCGAGTGGCTGAGCGGGGCGGACGGCGTCGCTTCGCCGGCCTCCGGCCTTCGCCTTTCCGCGCCGGATCTTCTGCGCATCGGCCGCCTCGTATTGGAGGGCGGGCGTATCGACGGGCGGCAGGTCGTGTCGAAAGGCTGGCTCGACGTGTCGCTGGCGCGGGCCGTTTCGACTGACGACGGGCTCGACTACGGCCACTTCTGGTTTCTCGGCGCGGCACCGGTGCCGGCCTTCGGCGCGGAGCGGCCGTGGATGGCCGGTTTCGGCAATGGCGGCCAGCGGCTCTGGGTGATGCCGGAGGCGGATCTTGCCTGCGTCATCTTCTCCGGCAACTACAATGCGCCGGACGCCTGGGTGTCGCCGACACGCCTGTGGCGGGAGATCGTGCTCGCCAATCTCGTCTCTGCATGAGGCGTGGCGCAACCGGTGCGGATCATGCCGCAATCCGGTTTGACCGGCTTCCCGCCCTCCGGTACTAAGAAACCAGCGACGGTGCCCGCGGGGCGGGCCGAGCGGTGTCCGGTGCGGCTGACCCAGAGGGGCTTCATCCGGAACTGTCGGTGGACGGCAAGGCCGGGTCCTTTCGCGTGGAATTTTGCGAGAGACCGTCATGCGCGCTGAGGCCCCATCTCCTGACACCGGACGACGTATGCTCGTCCTCGGCCTCGGCTGCGAACGCGGTACGCCGCCGGCGGAACTCCTCGATCTTGCCCTGTCCGTCATCCCTATCCCCGGTGATGTCGCCTTCGTCGCGACGCTGGATGCCCGCGCGGAGGAACCGGCCATGCATGCCGTCGCCCGGCATTTTGCCGTTCCGCTCGTCACTTTTCCGGCGGCTCGGCTGGAAGCGGAGACAGCCCGTCTTGCCAATCCCTCGGAGCGTGTCTTCGCCATCACCGGCTGCCACGGCGTTGCGGAGGCGGCGGCGCTGGCGCTGGCCGGCGGCAGCGGCAGGCTCGTCGTGGAGAAGACGAAATCGGCCCATGCCACCGTGGCGATCGCCGAATCTTTCCAGTCGCTTGCGGCGCTTTCCTTCGGGATTGAGTCCGCGCCTTCGCATTCTGATTCAAGTCGGGAACCCGCCTGATGCAAACCCTTTTCGCCGCCCTCCCGCCCATGGAAAAGGGCAGTGTCTGGCTCGTCGGTGCCGGCCCGGGCGATCCTGGCCTTCTGACCCTGCATGCCGCCAACGCGCTCCAGCAGGCGGATGTCATCGTGCATGACGCGCTGGTCAATGCCGAGTGCCTGTCGCTCGCCCGGCCGGGCGCCGTACTGGAATTTGCCGGCAAGCGCGGCGGCAAGCCCTCGCACAAGCAGCGGGACATTTCGCTGCGGCTCGTGGAGCTGGCGCGCGCCGGCAACCGCGTGCTGCGGCTGAAGGGGGGCGATCCCTTCGTCTTCGGTCGGGGCGGCGAGGAGGCACTGACCCTCATCGAACATGGCGTTCCGTTCCGCATCGTGCCGGGCATTACGGCCGGCATCGGCGGCCTTGCCTATGCGGGCATTCCGGTAACGCACCGCGAGGTCAACCACGCCGTCACCTTCCTCACCGGCCATGATTCTTCCGGCCTCGTGCCGGACCGCATCAACTGGGAGGGCATCGCCAAGGGCTCGCCGGTCATCGTCATGTACATGGCGATGAAGCATATCGGCCAGATCGCCGCCAATCTCATCGCCGCAGGCCGCGCGCCGGAGGAACCCGTCGCCTTAGTCTGCAATGCCGCGACCGCCCAGCAGCAGGTGCTGGAGACGACGCTTGCGCGCGCGGAGGTCGATGTCACAGCGGCCGGTCTTGAGCCGCCGGCCATCGTCGTCGTCGGCGAGGTGGTGCGCCTGCGCGCCTCGCTCGACTGGCTCGGTGCGCTGACGGAGGGGCGCGTTCTGGCGCCCGATCCGTTCGGCTCCCGTGGACTGAAGGACCCGGCATGAGCGGATTGCTCATTGCTGCGCCCGCGTCCGGCTCCGGCAAGACGACGGTGACGCTGGGGCTCGCGCGTGCCCTTGCCGATGCGGGCCTTGGCCTCGTTTCCGGCAAAGCGGGGCCGGATTACATCGATCCGGCTTTTCACGCAGCCGCCAGCCGCAAGGCCTGTCTCAACTACGATCCCTGGGCGATGCGGCCGGGCCTCATCCGCGCCAATGCCGCTGAGCAGGCCGGTGCGGGGGATTTCCTGCTTGTCGAGGCGATGATGGGCCTCTTCGACGCCGCCGCCGACGGCACCGGCGCACCGGCAGACCTTGCGGCGACACTTGGCCTGCCTGTCGTGCTCGTCGTCGACTGCAGCCGCATGTCCCAGTCCGTCGCCGCGCTGGTGAAGGGGTATCGCGATTATCGCAGCGATATCCACCTTGTCGGTGTCATCCTCAACAAGATTGGCAGTTTGCGGCACGAGGCCATGCTGCGCGGCGCGCTGGAGGCCAGTGGCATCGAGATCTTCGGCGTGCTGGAGCGTGATCCGCTTCTTGCCTTGCCGGAGCGGCATCTCGGCCTCGTGCAGGCCGGCGAGCATGGCATGCTGGAGAATTTCATCGCCCATGCGGCCACGGTGGTGACGCGGTGCTGCAATCTGGAGCGCCTGATTGCGGTTGCCGCACGGCAGGAAAGGGGGCGGCCGGAGACGGCCGTGCCACGCTTGCCGCCGCTCGGCCAGCGCATTGCGATCGCCCGCGACGTCGCCTTCGCCTTCACCTACGAGCACCTCCTGATGGGCTGGCGCATGGCGGGAGCGAGCCTTTCCTTCTTTTCGCCGCTGGCTGACGAAGCGCCGGCGGTTGACGCGGATGCCGTCTATCTGCCCGGCGGTTACCCGGAACTGCACGGGGCTGCTCTTGCCAATGCGGATGTCTTCCGTCTAGGCATGCAGGCGGCAGCGCGCCTGGGGGCGCGCATCTATGGCGAATGCGGGGGCTACATGGCGTTGGGGGAGGCTCTGGTTGCGGCGGACGGATCCCGCCATGGCATGCTCGGCCTCCTGCCGCTCGTCACCAGCTTTGCCGAACGTCGGCGTCATCTCGGCTACCGCCGCGTGGTGCCGCTTGCCGGCTCGGGATTTTCAGCACCGATGACCGCCCACGAATTCCACTACTCGACCGTCGCCAGCGAAGGTGCGGCGGAGCGCCTCTTTTCCGTCACGGACGCGATCGGCGAGGATCTCGGCGAGGCGGGCCTGCGTCGCGGAAGCGTCAGTGGCTCCTATATGCACCTCATCGATCTCGCACCGGAGGCGGCATGACCGCGCCGCGTATCGTTCATGGCGGCGGCATCGCCGCTGCCGCCGGCCGTTTCGGCGGCCGGCCGGAGGACTGGCTGGATCTTTCGACCGGTATCAACCCCAATCCGGCAACCCTGCCCGAAGTGGATGTTGCCGCCTGGCACCGGTTGCCGGATCGCCACCGCCAGGACGCGACCCGTGCCGCCGCCGCCCGCTATTATGGCGCATCGGGCGCGCTGCCCTTTCCCGTGCCGGGAACGCAGTCCGTCATCCAGCTGCTGCCGCGGTTCGTCGCTGCCGGCCGGCGTGCCGCCGTCATCTCGCCGACCTATGGCGAATATGCCCGCGTGCTGGAAAATACCGGCGTGGCGGTGGACCGCGTCGCCGGCCTTGATGCGGTGAGCGATGCCCATGGCCTGGTCGTCGTCGTCAATCCGAACAATCCGGACGGCCGGCTGTTTTCGCCCGACGCGTTGCTCGACCTTCACCGGCGCATCGCCGGCCGCGGCGGCCTTCTTGTCGTCGATGAGGCTTTCGCCGACATGCGTCCCGAAGCCGCCGTCGCGCCGCTCGCCGGCGATGGCATGCCGGGCCTTCTCGTCTTCCGGTCCTTCGGCAAGTTCTTCGGCCTTGCTGGCCTGCGCCTTGGTTTCGTGATCGGCGAAACATCGATCGTCGAGCGGATCGAGGACGGTCTAGGTCCCTGGGCCGTGTCGGGCCCGGCACTCACCATCGCCACCGGCCTGATGACCGCCGACACGGCCGCCATTCGCCGGTCAATCGAGGCGCGCAAGGCCGCGCTTGATGCGGTCCTTGCCGATGCGGACCTTTCTGTTGTCGGCGGCACCGGCCTGTTCTCGCTGGTCGACCATATGGATGCGGCGGGCCTCCAGGAAGGGCTCTGCCGCCAGCACATCCTCGTGCGCCCCTTCGACTACAATCCGCGCTGGCTGCGCTTCGGTCTTGCGCCTGATGCGGCCTCGGATGCCCGGCTGGCGGCGGCGCTGGCGGCGGTGATGGCCGGACGATGAGCGAAACGCTTCTCCTGCTTCTGCTGGCGCTGTTGCTCGACCGCGTCGTCGGCGATCCGGACTGGCTGTGGCGGCGCGTGCCGCACCCGGTCGTGCTGTTCGGCTGGGCGATCGGGCTGATGGACAAGCTCTTCAACGGCAAGCGCCTCTCAGCGGAAACCAAGCGCTTCAACGGTGCCGTCTGCATCGCCGTGCTGCTTGCCGCCAGTGCGCTTTCCGGTTTCGTGGTGCACCAGCTGCTCGCACCGCTCGGCATTTTCGGCGCCCTCGTGGAAATCGTCATCGTCGCGATCTTCCTCGCGCAGAAGAGCCTTTACGGTCATGTGCGTGCCGTCTCCAGCGGCCTGAAGCGTGACGGTCTTGCGGGCGGGCGGCAGGCCGTGTCGATGATCGTCGGCCGCGACCCGGCGACGCTCGACGAGCCGGCCATCTGCCGTGCCGGCATCGAAAGCCTGGCGGAGAATTTTTCCGATGGCGTCGTCGCTCCGGCGCTCTGGTATGCGCTTCTCGGCCTGCCGGGCCTGTTCGCCTACAAGATGCTTAACACCGCCGATTCGATGATCGGCCACAAGAACGCGAAATACCTCGATTTCGGCAGGGCTTCCGCCCGGCTGGACGATTTCGCCAACTGGCCCGCCGCACGGTTCTCCATCTTCCTTATCGCTGTGGGTGCCTGGGCGGTGAAGGGCAGGGCGGCGGCGCGCCATGCGGCCGGCACGGCGCTGCGCGACGCCGGCCTCCATCGCTCGCCGAATTCCGGCTGGCCGGAAGCGGCCATGGCCGGGGCGCTCGGCATCGGCCTTGCCGGCCCGCGCATCTATGGCGGCACACGCGTCGACGAACCGATGATGAATGCCAGCGGGCGCACCGTGGCGACAGTCGCCGATATCGATCTGTCCCTGCGGATATTCTCCGGCGCCTGCGCCGCACTCGCTGCTGCTGTATTGCTGGCGATGCTTCTTGTCGCTTTGCTGTGAGCGCGCTGCACAGCGTTTGATAAAATTTTACGCCTTAACTTCGTTTTCTTTTCTTCACCCCCGTCAATATTGTGGAAGTCTGAAACGTCTATATTCTGTCTCGCTGTGAGACATGGCGTGGAAGCCGTGCGCAATCGAATAGAGGGGAAGTCATGCGTATCTTGTTTGCGACCGCAGTCGCATTCCTTCTTGTATTGTTCCAGACCCAGACCGCTCTGTCTGCCAACCTTATCGCCCAGATCAGTCTTTCTTCGCAGACCATGGTCGTTACTCAGAACGGCGCGGTGAAGTATCGCTGGCGCGTCTCGACCGGCCGCAAGGGGTACGGCACGCCGACGGGAGCCTGGTCGGCGAAGTGGGCCTCGCGCAACCATCGCTCGCGCAAGTACAACAACGCGCCGATGCCCTATGCGATCTTCTTCAAGGGCGGATATGCGGTTCATGCGACCTACGAGACGAAGCGCCTCGGTCGTCCCGCGTCGCATGGTTGTGTACGCCTCCACCCGAACAATGCGGCGACCTTCTTCCAGATGGCCAATCGCCACGGGCTGTCCAACACACGCATCGTCATCACGCGTTGAGCATTTTGCTCAATCGTTGCCGGCGTAGCGCATCAGCCGGTCCATGTCGGGAACGGTGACATGGCGGTTGTTCTCGATGCGGATGACGTTTTCCTTGCGCAGCTTGGTGAACTGCCGGCTGACGGTCTCGATCGTCAGCCCGAGGAAATCGGCGATGTCGGCGCGTGAGAGCGGCAGGTCGAAGGTCGACATGTCGACGCATTCCGGGTCGATATGGGTGGCGATGAGGTAGAGGAAGCTTGCCACCTTCTCCTGCGCCGTCTTGCGGCCGAGGGTCAGCATCCAGTCGCGGGCTTCGTCCAGTTCCTTCAGCGCCTGCCGGTGCAGCTTGTGTTCCAGTTCCGGCGTCTTCTTGACGAGACGGTCGAGCACATGGCGGGGGAAGTTGCACACTTCGCTTTCCGTCGCCGCTTCCGCGGTGATGGCGCTTTCCTCAAGGAAGGGCCGGCCGAGGAAATCGGGGGCGAATTGCAGGCCGACGATCTGCTGGCGGCCGTCCGCCATGACCTTGGTCAGCTTCACGACGCCGCGCATGATGTTGGAATAGTTCACCACCGTCTCGCCCTGGCCGATGACTTCGGCGCCGGTGTCCAGGCGGTTGCGGAACGAGTGCTTGTTGAGTTCGGAAAGCTGCTCGGAGGTCAGCGCGCCGCACACGCCGCCATGGCGGGCCTCGCAGGCACGGCATACGACCGGAATATCGGAGTTATGGATATCTTGGCGGCGAATTTCCATATCGGCTTTCCTTTCGCCCGGCGGGTGCTGCGGCGCAATAATGCCGTGCTACCGCACGTGGTTCTGAACATAAAGCGTGCCGCCTAGCGGCAAAATAGCGCTTCCTGACTATTGTCAAATCCTAGCGCACTCATTCCGGCTTTCACTTGATCAAAATCAAATGGCGACGGCCATTTCGTGTTTATTTGCTATGTGAGCAAGGAGATGACCATGCAGCACACCCTCGTAGAACGCCTTTCGTCGCCGGTTCCCCGCTATACGAGCTATCCGACCGCGCCGCATTTCGACGAAAGCATCGGACCGGACGTCTATGCCGGGTGGCTGGGGCGCCTTACGGCAGAGAATCGCCTCTCGCTCTACGCCCACATTCCCTATTGCGACCGGCTGTGCTGGTTCTGCGCCTGCCACACCAAGCAGACGCTGCGCTATGAACCCGTCGAAGCCTACCTCAAGGGGCTGCATGCGGAGATTGCCGCCATCGGAGGACGCGTGTCACGGGAGGTCCCCGTCACGGCGCTGCATTTCGGCGGCGGTTCGCCGACCCTCCTGCGGCCGGATGACATGCGGACGCTGAAGACCTGTCTGGAGGCGAGTTTTTCCTTCGCGACGGATGCGGAAATCTCCGTAGAGATGGATCCGAACGATCTCGATGACGCCAGGCACGATGCGCTGGCCGATATCGGCATGACCCGCGCCAGCCTCGGCATCCAGGATTTCGACCCCACGGTGCAGAAGGCGATCAACCGCATCCAGACTTTCGAGCAGACCCGCGGCGTGGTGGAGGCCGCACGGGCGCGAAACGTGCGCTCGGTCAATTGCGACATCCTCTACGGCCTGCCGCACCAGACGCTGGAGACGCTGGCCGAGACGGTTCGCGCGGTCCTGTCGCTTGCGCCCGACCGTATCGCGCTCTTCGGCTATGCCCATGTGCCATGGATGAAGAAGCACCAGACGATGATCGACGAGGCGGCGCTGCCGGGCGTGGTCGCGCGGTTCGAGCAGATGGCGCTTGCGGCCGACATGCTGGTCTCGGCCGGCTATGAGGCGATCGGCATCGATCATTTCGCGCTTCCCGCCGACGGGCTCGCCGTGGCGGCGCGGCAGGGCACGCTCCGGCGCAATTTCCAGGGCTATACCGACGACCAGGCGGACGCGCTGGTCGGGCTCGGTGCATCGTCGATCGGCCAGCTTCCCGAAGGTTACGTGCAGAACATGCCGGCGACGGGCGAATACCTGCGCCGGGTGGAGGAGGGTGGCCTTGCCGCCGTCCGCGGGTACGCGCTGACCGGGGAGGACCGCGCCCGCGCCTTCGTGATCGAGAAGATCATGTGCGATTTCGGCTTTTCCTTCACGGCGCTTGCCGCAAGCCATCCCGCCTTCTCCGGCATCATCCGGGCCGAGGCGATCGGTTTTGCCGCTGCCGACCGGGACGGGCTTGCCCGCATCGACGGCGACCGTTTCGTGCTCACCGCGGCAGGGCGACCCTTCGCCCGCACCGTCGCTGCGGTCTTCGATGCGCATCTGGCGAGCGGACGCGGGCGGCATTCCATCGCGGTCTGACCGGCGGCCCGTGGCCATGCTGTTTGCGCAACACAGCATCGCCGACTGCGCAGGGCCCTCATCAAACCCATTGGCAATTGCGTCTTATTTCCATATAGGATCGCCCGACTATAGATTCATGAGGTATGGGCGTGACTGCTACATTCGACAAGGTTGCCGACATCATTGCTGAGACGAGCGAGATCGATCGCGAGACGATCACGCCGGACAGCCACACGATCGACGATCTCGGCATCGACAGCCTCGACTTCCTCGACATCGTCTTTGCGATCGACAAGGAATTCGGCATCAAGATCCCGCTGGAACAGTGGACCCAGGACGTCAACGAGGGCAAGGTCGCGACGGAAGAGTATTTCGTCCTGAAGAACCTCTGCGCCAAGATCGACGAACTGCGGGCTGCCAAGGCCTGAGGTAACAGCGCCGGCCGGTTTGCGGCCGTGTTCCTGACGATCCCGGTGCTTGTGGTGCACGGCCTGCCGTTTCCGGCAGGCCTTTCGATTTCCGGAACCTGCCGGAGGTATCCCGATGCTGCTCGAATATTTCCAGATGATCGATCGCGTGGAGGCCGTTGACGGCGCGCGCCGCGTGTTGAAGGCCCGCTCGGTCGTGCCGGCGAAGAGCCCCGTTTTTGAAGGCCATTTTCCCGGCATGCCGCTCGTTCCGGGCGTGCTGCTCATCGAGACGATGGCGCAGGCCTCCGGCTTCCTCGTGCTGGCTGCGACGGATTTTGCCGCCATGCCCTTCCTGATGACCGTCGACGGCGCGAAGATGCGCACCTTCGTCGAGCCGGATGCCGTGCTCGACATCGAGGCGGTACTGGAGCATGACGGGTCGGGTTATGCCGTGACCAAGGCGAAGATCACGTCCTCGGGCAAGAAAGTCTGCGATGCGCAATTGAAGCTGCGCACCATGCCGTTTGCCGAGGTGCCGCTCGCCGATATCGTGCGCAAGCGCGCCGTCGAGGTGGGTTTGTTCGAGGCGCTCGAAGCGTCTGCGGAAGGGAAATGAGCATGGCGAACAACGATGTGGTCATCACGGGCGTCGGCATCGTCACCTGCCAGGGTGTCGGCGCCGCGGCGCATGTGGAAATCCTTGGTGGCGCGAGCGCGCCGGCGCTGAAGATCGAGACAGAGCGTTTTGCGCCCTATCCGGTGCATCCGATGCCCGAGATCGACTGGAACCAGCAGATCCCCAAGCGCGGCGACCAGCGCCAGATGGAGAACTGGCAGCGCCTCGGCGTCTTCACCGCCGGCCTCGCGCTCGACGATGCCGGTTTCAAGGACGATGCGGATGCCTGCGGCACGATGGATATGATCGTTGCGGCCGGCGGCGGCGAGCGCGACATCGCGGTGGATTCGCTGATCGTCGACGAAGGCCTCAAGCGCAATGACCGCGAGCATCTGCTCAACGAGAAGCTGACGACCGAACTGCGCCCGACACTCTTCCTTGCCCAGCTGTCCAACCTGCTCGCCGGCAATATCTCCATCGTGCACAAGGTCACCGGTTCCTCCCGCACCTTCATGGGCGAGGAGGCGGCTGGCATTTCCGCCATCGAGACCGCTTTCCACCGCATCCGCTCCGGCCAGTCGACGCATACGCTCGTCGGCAGTGCGCTGGTGGCCGAGCGGCAGGATGTCATCATGCTCTACGAGGCCATGCAGGCGCATGCGACGGGCGGCTGGACGCCGCTCTGGTCGCGCGATGAAGCGGCTGGCGGTGGCATCATCACCGGCACGGCCGCGGCCTTCCTCGTTCTGGAATCGCGTGCCCACGCCGAGGCGCGCGGTGCGCGCATCTATGCGACCATCGACGCCATCGGCGGCGATCGCGGCTCGCGGGACGAGGGCCGGCTGGAAGCCCGCCTCGAGCGCTTGGCCGACGGGGCTTCGGCCGGTGCCGAGACCTTGGTCTTCTCCGGCGCTTCCGGCCAGCACGGCCCGACGGCGCGTGAAAAGGCCTGGCTCGACACGCGTTTTGCCGGCAGCCCGGTGCGCGGCTTCAGCGCGGTCACCGGCCAGGCGCTGGAAGCGCAGTTTCCGCTCGGCCTTGCCATTGCCGCCCTGACGCTCGGCGCGGGTGTCAAGGTCGCGCCGTTCGATACGAAGGCCGAGACCGTGATGACCGAAGCGGCAAAAAGCGCCGTCGTCACCACGGTCGGCCATGCCCGCGGCGAAGGCGTCGCAATCCTTGTCGCAGAGAAGTAGGAGCCGGCCATGACGAATGCCGCTTACAGGGATCATCTCGGCCGCCCGATCGTCGCCGTCACCGGCATGGGCGTCATCACCTCGCTGGGGCAGGGCCTCAAGGACAACTGGACGGCGCTCGTCGGTGGGGTGTCCGGCATCCATGGCATCACGCGCTTCCCGGTGGACGGGCTCAACACCCGCATTTCCGGCACGGTGGATTTCATCGACCTGCCCGTCGAAAATCCGGTCGAGCGCTCCTACGCCTATGCCCGCGAGACGACGGACGAGGCACTGGCACAGGCCGGCCTTTCCGGCGAATTCGGCGGTCCGCTCTTCCTCGCCGCTCCCCCGATCGAACCGGACTGGCGCGACCGTTTTGCGCTCGCCGACCGCGCTCCGCCGTCCGAGCGTCCGGGCGATGCCTATGACCGCTTCCTTTCGGCCTTGCGCGAGAAGGCCGAACCTGCCCTGCATGAGGCCTGGGCCTTTGGCTCGATCTCCGAGCGGCTCGCGGATCGTTTCGGTACGCGCGGGCTGCCCGTCACGTTGTCTACCGCCTGTGCCTCCGGCGCCACTGCCATCCAGCTCGGCGTCGAGGCGATCCGCCAGGGTCGTACCGACCGGGCACTGACCGTTGGCACCGACGGCTCGGTGACCGCCGAGGCGCTGATCCGCTTTGCGCTTCTCTCCGCGCTTTCCACACAGAACGACCCGCCGACCAGGGCCTCAAAGCCCTTCAGCAAGGACCGCGATGGTTTCGTCATCGCCGAGGGCGCGGCGACGCTCGTGCTGGAATCGCTGGAATCGGCCATTGCCCGCGGCGCGAAGGTGCTCGGCATCCTCAAGGGGTGCGGCGAGAAGGCGGACCATTTCCACCGCACCCGTTCCTCGCCGGATGGCGGCCCCGCCATCGCGACGATCCGTGCTGCGCTGGAAGACGCCGGCATCGACGAGAGCGGCATCGGCTATATCAATGCCCACGGCACCTCGACGCCGGAAAACGACAAGATGGAATATCTCTCCATGTCGACGGTCTTTGGCGACAAGCTGGCGAACATCCCGGTCTCCTCCAACAAGTCGATGATCGGCCATACGCTGACGGCGGCCGGCGCGGTCGAGGCGGTGTTCTCGATCCAGACCATGCTGACCGGGACCCTGCCGCCGACCATCAACTACACGAACCCCGACCCGGCGATCGTGCTCGACGTCGTGCCGAACGTGAAGCGCGATGCGCGCGTTTCCGCGGTCCTCTCCAACTCCTTCGGCTTCGGCGGCCAGAACGCCAGCCTCGTCATGACGGCCGAACCCGCCTGATAGGAATCTTGATATGCGCGCTCTCCAGCTTCTCGACGACCGCAAGCTTGAACTCACCGATATCCCGGAACCGGACGCTCCCGGCCCCGGCGAGGTGACGCTGCGCGTCAAGGCCGTTGCCCTCAACCATATCGACGTCTGGGGCTGGCGCGGCATGGCCTTTGCCAAGCGCAAGATGCCGCTGGTCATCGGCGCGGAAGCGGCCGGCGTCGTCGAAACGCTCGGCCCGGGCGTCTCCAACGTGCTGCCCGGCCAGCTCGTCTCGATCTATGGCGCGCGCACCTGCGGCCTCTGCAAGCCCTGCCGCGAAGGCCGCGACAATCTCTGCGAACATGTCGGCGGCGTACACGGCTTCCATCTGGACGGCTTCGCACAGGAGAAGGTGAACCTTCCCGCCCGCCTGCTCGTGCCGGCCCCGCCCGGTGTCGATGCGGTTGCGGCGGCACTCGCCCCCGTCACCTTCGGCACCGTCGAGCACATGCTGTTCGACAATGCCAAGCTTGAGCCCGGCGAGACGATCCTCGTGCATGCCGGCGGCTCCGGCATCGGCACGGCGGCGATCCAGCTTGCCAAGAAGATCGGCTGCACCGTCATCACGACCGTCGGTTCGAACGACAAGATCGAGAAGGCGAAGGCGCTCGGCGCGGATCATGTCATCAATTACCGCGAGGACCGTTTCGAGGGCGTCGTGCGCAAGCTGACGAAGAAGAAGGGCGTCGATGTCGTCTTCGAACATGTCGGCAAGGATACCTGGGCCGGCTCCATGCTCTGCATGAAGCGCGGCGGGCGGCTCGTCACCTGCGGCTCCACTTCAGGCGTCTCGACCGACCTGAACCTGATGATGCTCTTCCAGCAGCAATTGAAGCTGCTCGGCTCCTTCGGCTGCCGCATGGAGAACATGGCGAACGCCATGCAGAAGATGGCGCGCGGCCTCGTCCATCCGGTCATCGATACGGAAGTCACCTTCGACGGTATCGCGACGGCCCTGGAGCGCATGGAATCGCGCCAGATCTTCGGCAAGATCGTCCTGAAGCTGGATTGATACCGTGCGGATGATCGTCACACGCCTCGTCCTGGCGCTCAGGAAGTTCAAGCAATGGTCGGTGGCGCAGCTCGTCTTCGGCCTGCTCAGCCTCCTGAAGCTGCTGCCGGCAGACGGTGCGATCAATTTCGCCGATCGCGTGGCGCGCTGGATCGGGCCGAAGACGAAGCGCCACACGCTGACGCTCACCAATTTGCGCAATGCCTTTCCGGAGAAGCCCGAGGCCGAGATCGCTGAGATCGCGCTCGACGCCTGGGGAAACATGGGTCGGCTTGCGGCCGAATATGTTTTCCTCGACCGTCTCTTCGATTTCGATCCCGCGCGTCAAACGGCCGGCCGCATCGAGGTCTCGGGCATTCCGCTTTTCGTGGACCTGCGCGACAATCCGCGGCCCTTCATCGTCTTCACCGCCCATACCGGCAATTTCGAGCTGCTGCCGGTCGCCGGTGCCTCCTTCGGCCTCGACGTGACGGTGCTCTTCCGCCCGCCGAACAATCCTTACGTTGCCGACAAGGTTTTTGAATTCCGCCGCGCCCGTATGGGCGATCTCGTGCCGTCCCATGCCGGCTCGTCCTTCACGCTTGCCCGCAAGCTGGAAGCGGGCGGTCCGGTTGGCGTGCTGGTCGACCAGAAGTTCAACAAGGGCCTGCACACGGAATTCTTCGGTCAGAAGGTGCAGACCAACCCGCTGCTGGCCAAGCTCGTGCGCCAGTTCAACTGCGAGGTCTATCCCGCGCGTTGCATCCGCCTGCCGGGCAACCGCTACCGGCTGGAACTGGAACCGGCGATGCACATTCCCCGCAGGGAAAACGGCTCCGTCGATGTGGATGCGACCGCACAGATGCTGAACGACAAGGTCGAGCAGTGGGTGCGGGAATATCCCGGCCAGTGGCTCTGGTATCATGACCGCTGGAATATCAAGCGCGGCCTTATTACTTGACTGCTTACTATTGTTTCTTTCAATCGCGATTTTGAACACGTTCAGTTTCGCGAAATATTCGACTTTCGTCGAATTTGGGGTTTGACATCCTCTCGTTCGCTGTTACCATTTTGCTAATGTAAGCGCTTTGGGCAGCATATTTGGAGGGGAACGATCAAAGCTGTATCTCATTTCTGAACATTTCAAATAGTGTAGTGATGCAATTGCTGTAATTTTCAGCAATTCGGGGAGCATGCATTGAAAGCTCTTGTAGAGTTGTTCTGGTTTAAGTATTCACAACTCCAGCATGCGGTGAAGACCGGAAACGAACGGCTCGTTTCCATGCTGGACAGGGAAATCGAACCGGCCCTGGCGGCCGTGTTGCAGAAGGAGGCGAGCGACGCCTCCGAGTTTCGCTCCCAATTCCAGTTCGTGGTGGATCTCCTTCGGGAAGAGGCGGATGACAAGGCCTGCGTGCTCCGGCAGGCGCATCATTTCAAGCTGCTGCTGGACCGGTATTTCGGGACGGAAGAGGGTGTCGCGCCGTTCCGGGTGGAGATGCTCGAAGCTGGGCGTCCCGTTTCCACGCCGCGCGTGGTGGAGGATGGACTGCTCAACGAGGCGATTCTCGACAGCTTTCCGGACCGCGTCGCCGTCATCACGACGGACTATCGTTATCTCTACTCCAATCCGCTCAATGCCGAGTGCTTCAGCGAAAAGCCCATCGATCTCGTCGGCCGGCATATCGTGGAGTTCATCGGCGTGCAGCGTTTCGAGAGCCGTGTGAAACGCAATCTCGATCACTGCTTTGCCGGGGACGTGGTGGAATACGACTATGTTTCCGCGCGCCGGGGGCAGGCGATCACGCGTTGCCGCATGACGCCGTGCCTGTCGGCGGCGGGTAATGTGCTCGGCGCCATCCTGGTTCTGCAGGAAACGGCGCAGCAGGGGCCGCTCGCCGCCTGAGCGGTCAGGAGGAAAGGCCGGTGCCCCGCAGCATGAACTGCTGCTCGAAGGCGATGTGGCGCCGGATCGATTCGAAGAAGCCGCGGAGCATGTAGCCCGCGGTTTCCGCGTTCACGGTGTCATCGCCGCTGCCGAGCCGGTTCAGCGTATCGGTCAGCTCTTCCGCAAAGCACTCGTCCTCGACATGCTCGAACTTCAGCCGGGCAATGGAATCGATCAGCTCCCGGTCGCCGGAGGCCTTACGCTCCAGGAGCGGAAACACCGCCTCTTCCTCGTAGCGGTGGATGCCGTTCACCAGCGGCATCAGCGATTTGGCCGCATACATGCACTTCTGCCGGTTGACGTTTGCCGGCAGGCTGTCGGCGATATCCTCCAGCGCTTCGCAGAGTGTCAGTTGCGCGCTATGGGCCTTTTTCAGCCAGTCCAGTGAAACGGCGTCCGTCGGGGTATCCGAAAGCAGCCGGGCGATCCCTGTATAGTCTGTCATGTCGTGTTCCCTCGGTTCGAGAGTGCCGCGAGCGTTTCGACGCGCGGCTGCGTCAACCTGTCCCTTGATGCCGCTGGCAACCGCGCTTCGCCTTGATCCATGTCAAGGATGCTTCCGGCCGCATCTGCGAAGGCTCAGTCGAGCGCAAGGGCCGATTCCGCGAGGGAACCGGTGTTTGCGGGAAATTGACGAGTTGGGGGATGCCAACGATGAAATATGTAACGGAAACGATCGTCCTGGCCGTGGGGGCGTTCATCGCGCTGCTCGGCGCAGCCTTTGCTCAGGACAGGTTCTTCGAGGCCCACATGTGGGTTCTCTTCTTCGTGCTGCTCGCCAGCACGCTCTTCATGATCCGGCGCATCTCTTTCGCGCCGGCTGTCGCGGTCAAGTCCTCGCAGGACGACGAGGGCTACTTCGACGAGGTCGTCAAGTACGGCGTCATCGCGACGGTGTTCTGGGGCGTCGTCGGCTTCCTGGTCGGCGTCGTCGTGGCGCTGCAGCTGGCCTTCCCCGACCTCAACATCGAGCCCTGGCTGAATTTCGGCCGCACGCGCCCGCTGCACACATCCGCGGTGGTCTTCGCTTTTGGTGGCAATGCGCTGATTGCGACCTCCTTCTACGTGGTGCAGCGCACGTCGCGTGCCCGCCTCTTCGGCGGCAATCTCGGCTGGTTCGTGTTCTGGGGGTACCAGCTCTTCATCGTCATGGCCGCCACCGGCTACCTGCTCGGCATCACGCAGAGCCGGGAATATGCCGAGCCGGAATGGTATGTCGATATCTGGCTCACCATCGTCTGGGTCGCCTATCTGATCGCCTTCCTCGGCACGATCATGACGCGCAAGGAGCCGCATATCTATGTGGCGAACTGGTTCTTCCTGTCGTTCATCGTGACGATCGCCATGCTGCACATCGTCAACAACCTGGCTGTCCCGGTCTCGTTCCTCGGCGTGAAGAGCTACTCGGCCTTCTCCGGCGTGCAGGATGCGCTGACGCAGTGGTGGTACGGCCACAACGCCGTGGGCTTCTTCCTGACGGCCGGCTTCCTCGGCATGATGTACTACTTCATCCCGAAGCAGGTGAACCGTCCGGTCTATTCCTACCGCCTGTCGATCATCCACTTCTGGGCCCTGATCTTCATGTATATCTGGGCCGGCCCGCACCACCTGCACTATACGGCGCTGCCGGACTGGGCGCAGACGCTCGGCATGGTCTTCTCGATCATGCTCTGGATGCCCTCCTGGGGCGGCATGATCAACGGCCTGATGACGCTCTCGGGCGCCTGGGACAAGATCCGCACCGATCCGATCGTGCGCATGATGGTCATGGCCGTCGCCTTCTACGGCATGGCGACCTTCGAAGGCCCGATGATGTCGATCAAGTCGGTCAACTCGCTCAGCCACTACACGGACTGGACCATCGGCCACGTGCATTCGGGCGCGCTCGGCTGGAACGGCCTCATCACCTTCGGCGCGATCTACTTCCTCGTTCCGAAGCTGTGGAAGCGCGAGCGGCTCTACTCGATCCGCATGGTCAACTGGCACTTCTGGCTCGCAACCCTCGGCATCGTCGTCTACGCCGCTGTCATGTGGGTCGCCGGCATCCAGCAGGGCCTGATGTGGCGCGAATACGACGAGCAGGGCTTCCTGGTCTACTCGTTCGCCGAAACGATCGCCGCCATGTTCCCCTACTACGTGCTGCGTGCCGCCGGCGGCGGGCTGTTCCTGCTGGGCGCACTCATCATGGCCTACAACGTGACCATGACAATCCTCGGTTACCAGCGCGACGAGGCCCCGATCCCGGGTGCCGCGCCGAAGCTGCAGCCGGCCGAATAGGAGGGACCCGATGTCCATTCTTGACAAACACGCGATCCTCGAGCGCAACGCGACGCTTCTCCTCGTCGGCTCGCTCTTCGTGGTCACCATCGGCGGCATCGTCGAGATCGCCCCGCTGTTCTACCTGGAAAACACCATCGAGAAGGTGGAGGGCATGCGGCCTTATTCGCCGCTGGAGCTCGCCGGCCGGGACATCTATGTCCGCGAGGGCTGTTACACCTGCCACAGCCAGATGATCCGTCCGTTCCGCGACGAGGTGGAGCGCTACGGGCATTATTCGCTGGCGGCGGAATCGATGTACGACCATCCGTTCCAGTGGGGTTCCAAGCGTACCGGTCCGGACCTTGCCCGCGTCGGCGACCGCTATTCGAACGAATGGCACGTCCAGCACCTGATCGAGCCGCGCTCGGTCGTGCCGGAATCGGTCATGCCGAGCTATTCCTTCCTCAAGGAAACGCCGCTGGAGGTGAGGAACGTCTCGATGCATCTTGAGGCCAACCGCGCCGTGGGCGTGCCGTACAGCGACGAGATGATCGCCAACGCTGCCGCCGACATCAAGGCGCAGGCCGACCCGAATGCCGACACGTCGGGCATCGAGGCCCGCTATCCGAAGGCCAAGCTCGGCGATTTCGATGGCGACCCGGCCAAGCTTACCGAAATGGATGCGCTCGTCGCCTATCTGCAGATGCTCGGCACGCTGGTGGACTTCTCCACCTATGACGATGCCAGCGGCTACCGCTGAGGAGGAAGCCCATGGAAACCTACACCGCCATGCGGCACTTCGCCGACAGCTGGGGACTGCTCGCCATGACGCTGTTCTTCCTCGCCGTCGTCGCCTTCACCCTTCGCCCCGGCGCCCGCAAGGCCGCCGAACGGGCCGCTGAAATCCCTCTCAAGGAGGACTGATCATGGCCGAGAAGCATATTGACGAAATCTCGGGCGTCGAAACCACCGGCCACGAATGGGACGGCATCCGTGAATTGAACAACCCGATGCCACGCTGGTGGGTCTGGTCGTTCTACGCGACGATCGTCTGGGCGATCGGCTATACGATCGCCTTTCCGGCCTGGCCGCTGATCTCCGATGCCACGACCGGCATGCTCGGCTGGTCGAGCCGCGCCAATGTTGCCATCGAACTTTCCGAGGCAAAACAGGCGCAGGCCGGCATGGTCGACCGCATCGCGAAATCGTCGCTGCAGGAGATCATGGCCGATCCGCAGCTCTCGCAGTTTGCGATTGCCGGCGGCGCCTCGGCCTTCAAGGTCAATTGCGCCCAGTGCCATGGTTCGGGCGCGGCCGGTGCCGCGGGTTTCCCCAACCTCAACGACGACGACTGGGTCTGGGGCGGCACGGTGGACGACATCTACCAGACGATCGCCCATGGCATCCGCCATCCGGGCGACGACGAGACCCGCATCTCGGATATGCCGGCCTATGGCGAAATCCTCCAGCCGGAGGAGATCAAGCAGGTCGCGGCCTATGTGGTCAGCCTGACGGGCACGCCGTCGGATGCCGGCCTCGTGGAACCCGGCAAGCAGATCTTCGCCGACAACTGCGCGGCCTGCCACGGTGAGGACGCCAAGGGCAACCGTGAAATGGGCGCCCCCGACCTTGCCGACGCCATCTGGCTGAAGGGCGAGGGCGAGGCCGCCATCGCCCAGCAGGTGCGTGCGCCGAAACATGGTGTCATGCCCGCCTGGCTTCCCCGTCTCGGCGATCCGTCCATCAAGCAGCTTGCCGTCTTCGTACACTCGCTGGGCGGGGGCGAGTAGGCGCCAGGATCACCAAACGACGAAGGCCGCGGTTTCCGCGGCCTTTTTTTGGTCAGGAGCTTGCCCGGCGGAACAGCCTTCAGGCGACGACCGTGTTCCGGCCCATCGATTTTGCCCGGTAGAGGTTGCGATCGGAGGCGGCGAGCGCCTCGACCGGATCAAAACGCGGCGCGCAGTGGAAGACGCCGATGCTGATGCCGAGCGCGATGCGCATACCTGACGGCGCGCGGAGGTCGATTGCCTCCACCGCCTCGCGGATCGTCTGGGAATGGCCCAGCATGTGGTCGGGCGAGGCGGCGTCGAGGAAGACAGCGAACTCCTCGCCGCCCAGCCGGCCGATGAGGTCGTCCTTCTCCGCAAGCTTGCCCAAAAGCGCCCCGACGAGGCGCAGCGCCTCGTCGCCCGCGGCGTGGCCGAAGCGGTCGTTGACGGACTTGAAGTGGTCGAGGTCGAGGAAGAGCAGGCCGCCGGAGTGGCCATTGCGGCTGCGGGTTTCAAGTTCGGCCAGAAAGGTCGCGCGGTTGAGCACGCCCGTCAGCGCGTCGCGCTGCGCCTGGTGTTTCAGGCGGGCATAGGCCTCGGCAAGCTGGTCCTTTGCACTGGCGAGGGCGGCATTGGCGGCGCGCAGCCGGTCCGCCTGGTAAAAATGCAGGATCGAGACGGGAATGGAGATGGCGATCGGACAGACGATGGTCATGACGAGGCCGGCGCCCGCGACCTGGCCGCCCATGAGCGGCACGAAGGCGAAGCTGATGGCAAGGGATGCCAGCGTCGAGAGAATGCCGACCGCCAATGCCTTGCCGAGGATTTTGTACATGGAAAAAGCCCGCGTCCGTATTGATCGCGGGCCCTGACTAGGAGCGTCTTATTGAGAAAACCTGAATTCCTTCGGTAAAAGGCATCCGGCCGTTCACATTGACGTTACGGCAGGCAAATCACTGGTCGGACCAGACCGCGAGCTCGTAGCCGTCGGGGTCGGTGAACTGGAAGCGCCGGCCGCCGGGAAAGTCGAAGATCGGCTTGACGATCGCTCCGCCCGCCGCCGTCACCCGTGCCAACACCTCTTCCAGCGCATCGGCAAAGAGGATGACGAGCGGGCCGCCCTTGGCGCTGACCGGGGCAAGCGTCGTGAAGCCGCCGGTGAGGCGGCCGTCCTGGAACTCGCAGTACTGCGGGCCGTAGTCGGTAAAGGTCCAGCCGAAGGCCGCGCCGTAGAAGGCCTTGCTTGCCGCGATATCCGCGACGTTGAACTCGACGTAGTCGATCTTGCGATCTGCGCCTCTGGTGCTCATTCCTGTCCGTCCTTTTCTTCCATCAGTCTCGCCAGCGTTTCGAGATCACGCGCCACATGGGCCGCGTCCCGCTCGAAGGCTGCGTCGTCCATATCCGGTTGCCGCAGCAACAGGAACATCACCTCCGCGCCATCGCCGTTGGGCGCGACGCGCAGCGCATTGTCCACCACCCGCCCGTCCGGCAGCGTCACCCGATGGTCGACGATGCCGAAATCGTTCGGCGGGGCGAAGCGCACCCGCACATCGCCGATCGGCCCGCCGTCGGCGATCCAGTCTTCGCCGTCGCGCGTCAGCCCGGCGGCAAGGCCCGAGGCCCAGAGCGGCATGTTTTCCGGCCGGGCGGCAAAGGCGTGCACCGCACGCCAGTCACACCGGATGGTGCGGTGGATGACACGAGCGGGCAGGGTGGTCATCGGTTTCTCCATTCGGCGCCACGATACGCGGTCCCTTGCCGAAGTCTTGAACAAAACGGACATGTCAGACGCGCATCTGCCTCTGGATCTCGCCGGGCGTCAGGCTGGTCAATGCCAGCACGTCCCGGTTCATGTGCGCCTGGTCGGCAAAGCCCGTGTCGGCGGCAAGGCCGGCGAGGGAGGTGCCCGGCCCGGCGACCCGGTCGAGCAGGCTCTGCAATCTGAGGATACGGGCCAACGCCTTCGGCCCGTAGCCGAACTCGGCGACGCTGATGCGCCGGAGCGTGCGCGTCGTCACGCCGATTTCGGCGGCGATGACCTCCGGAGGCCGACGAGCGCTCAGTGCATACAGGGCCGCTGCATCGGGCCGCAGGTCGGGAATTTCTCCCATGCCGGTGGCGAAAATCGCCTGGAGCAGCCGCAGTCTCTGCCGGGGGCCAGAAGTTGCAAGCAGGCGCTCGTGCTGGGTGACCAGCCCGTGCAGGCCGATGTCGGCAAGGGGCACGACCTTGCCGGTCAGCGCGTCGAGGTCGCAGCGCAAGAGGTGGCGGGCGATGCCGGGTCGCAGGCGCAACCCGAGGATCGCCTCGCCCGGCCGGAGTTTTGGAAAGGCGGCGGTACGATCAGGCCCGGCAACGCGAAAACCCTGTTCCGTCCACAACAGGTCGACGCAGCCATCCGGCACGACAGCAATGCGTGCGGCCGGCGGGTTTTCAGGCGCACGATGCATCCAGGCGCAGCGAATGACGGCCGAGAGCGCGTCCGCAGGTGCGTATTCGCGGTAGTCGCCGTAGCGCTTGGCCAGGATGGTGCCCGTCATTGTCCGTCCTCTGTGCGGCAACCCGCCACGCCCTGCTATGTCCAAAACTTGACGTAGATCAACGATGGAGACCGTCGTTGGCGTCATTGTGCCGGCACAACGACAGGTGCGGCCGACAGACATGCAACAGAATACCACGACGATCTACAATTCCATCGAGCGCCATGAGGCGGAACCCGTCAATTCGGCGAAGGTTCGAAAGCCGCTTTACGAAAAGCGCAAGAAGATCTTCCCGAAGCGTGCGGAAGGCCGCTTCCGGCAGTTCAAGTGGCTGGTGATGCTGATCACGCTCGGCATCTATTACCTGACACCCTGGATTCGCTGGGATCGTGGGCCGCACGCGCCGGACCAGGCGGTGCTCATCGACCTGGCCGGCCGTCGTTTCTATTTCTTTTTCATCGAGATCTGGCCGCAGGAATTCTTCTTCGTCGCCGGTCTGCTCGTCATGGCGGGCTTCGGGCTGTTTCTCGTCACCTCGGCGGTAGGGCGCGCCTGGTGCGGTTATGCCTGTCCGCAGACCGTCTGGGTCGATCTCTTCCTTGTCGTGGAGCGGGCGATCGAAGGTGACCGCAATGCGCGGATAAAGCTCGACACCGGGCCGTGGACGCTCGACAAGATCTGGAAGCGTGTCAGCAAGCACGCCGTCTGGCTGGTGATCGCGGTTGCGACCGGTGGCGCCTGGATCTTCTATTTCGCCGATGCGCCGACGCTGCTCGTCGATTTCGCGATGCTGAAAGCGCCGCCCGTCGCCTACATCACCGTCGCCATCCTGACCGCGACCACCTACATTTTCGGTGGGCTGATGCGCGAGCAGGTCTGCACCTATATGTGCCCCTGGCCGCGCATCCAGGCGGCGATGCTCGATGAGAGTTCGCTGGTCGTCACCTACAACGACTGGCGCGGCGAGCCGCGCACCCGCCATGCCAAGAAGGCGATCGCCGCCGGCGAGAGCGTCGGCGATTGCGTCGATTGCAACGCCTGCGTCGTCGTCTGTCCCATGGGCATCGACATCCGCGACGGCCAGCAGCTCGAATGCATCACCTGCGCGCTGTGCATCGATGCCTGCGACAATGTGATGGACAAGATCGGCAAGGAGCGCGGCCTCATCGCCTATGCGACGCTGTCGGACTATTCGGCCAACATGGCGCTCGCCACGGCCGGCGGCACGGAGCCGGTCGATCCGAAGCGCGTGCGCGGTGCCGACGGCGCCTTCGACGGCAAGATCCGGCATTTCGACTGGCGCATCATTTTCCGCCCGCGCACGCTGCTTTATTTCGGCGTCTGGTCGCTGGCCGGCTTTGCGCTGCTCTTCGCGCTCCTTTCGCGCGACCGGCTGGACCTCAACGTCATCCACGACCGCAATCCGCAGTTCGTCGTCGAATCGGACGGTTCGATCCGCAACGGCTATGCGGTGAAGCTGCTCAACATGATCCCCGAGCCGCGCGTCATCACCGTGTCGATCGAGGGCATGCCGGGCGCAACGATGAAGATCGCCGGCCATGAGAGCGCCGACGGCCGCAGCGTCGATGTACCGGCCGATCCGGACAAGGTGACGGCGCTGCGTGTTTTCGTCACCCTGCCGCAGGATCGGCTTGCAGAAGCCGCCGAAGGCTTCCAGATTATCGCGGAAGACCGGCAGGGCCACGAGCGCGACGTCTATTCCGCCAATTTCAACACGCCGGGAGCAAAGTGATGGCCATGGAACGCAAGGAACAGGGGTTTGTCTTCACCGGCTGGCATATGGCGGGTGTCATGGGGCTGTTCTTCGGCACGATCATCACCGTCAACCTGATCATGGCGTGGAATGCCTCGAACAGCTGGAGCGGCCTCGTGGTGCCCAACACCTATGTCGCCAGCCAGCAGTTCAACGGCAAGGTGGCGGAAGCGCGCGCGCTTGCGGCCAGCGGCATCGAGGGTGACCTCACCGTGAAGGATGATCGCATCGTCTACCGTGTCACCGATGCGAACGGCGCTCCCGTTGTCGCTGACGACGTCTCGGCGGTGTTCAAGCGGCCCGTCGACGAGCGCAAGGATTTCACGGTCGCTCTTCAGCCGGTGGGCGACGGGCTGTTCTCGGCGGACCGCCCGGTGCCGGCCGGCCAGTGGGTCGTCGATATCAGCACGAGGCGCGATGGCGAGAAGGTCTTCCACCAGACCGTGCGCACCGTTGTTGCGGGAGGGGCGAAATGAGCTGCTGCGCACCCGGTACGGAGGGCGCCCTCGATGCACAGCGTGCGGCGCTGCCTTCCTCGGAAGAACTGATGCTGGCGAGCCGCTCCGTCGGTGAAGGCCTGCGCCAGAACGACCTCAGCGTGCCGGGCGTCTATTGCGGCGCCTGCATCACCACGGTCGAGGGCGCGCTGAACGCGCTGCCCGTCGTGGAACGGGCGCGCGTCAACCTCTCCACCCGCCGCGTTTCGGTGGTCTGGAAGGAGGAAGTCGAAGGCCGGCGCACCGATCCGCAGGAGATCGCCAGCGCCATTCGCGCCACGGGTTATGACACGCATCTCTTCTCGCTCGCGGCGGAAGGCGACGACCGCCTGCGCAACCAGTTGATCCGCGCCGTTGCCGTATCCGGCTTCGCCGCGATGAACATCATGCTGCTCTCGGTCTCCGTCTGGTCGGGCGCGGAGGCCGCAACTCGCGACCTCTTCCACTGGATCTCCGCGCTGATCGCCGGCCCGACGCTGATCTATGCCGGCCGCTTCTTCTACCAGTCGGCCTGGAATGCGGTGCGTCACGGCCGCACCAACATGGATGTGCCGATCGCGCTCGCCATCACGCTCTCCTACGCCGTTTCGCTCTGGGAGACGCTGCACAGCGCCGAGCATGCCTGGTTCGACGCGACGGTGAGCCTGCTCTTCTTCCTTCTGATCGGCCGTACGCTGGACCACGTCATGCGCGACCGCGCCCGCTCGGCCATAACCGGCCTTGCCCGCCTTTCGCCGCGCGGGGCAATGGTCATCCGGCCGGATGGCGGCCGCGACTACCGGCCTGTCGAGGAGATCGCCGTCGGCGAGCACCTTTCCATCGCCGCCGGCGAGCGTATCCCGGTCGATTGCCGCGTGCTTTCTGGCGCAAGCGACATCGACCGCTCAATCGTCAACGGCGAAAGCGATCCCCTGGCCGCCTCGCCGGGCACGCGGCTGGAAGCGGGTGCGATGAACCTCACCGGCTCGCTGACCGTCGAGGCTGTCGCCACGGCGCGCAATTCGTTCCTGTCGGAGGTCATCGGCCTGATGGAGGCCGCGGAAGGGGGCCGGGCGCGCTATCGCCGCATCGCCGACCGCGCCGCGCAGATCTATTCGCCGGCCGTGCACCTGCTGGCGCTCGTCTCTTTTCTCGGCTGGGGTTTTTACGATGGCGACTGGAAGCATGCCATGCTCGTCGCCATCGCCGTGCTGATCATTACCTGCCCCTGCGCGCTCGGCCTCGCGGTGCCGGTGGTGCAGGTCGTTGCGGCAGGACGCCTGTTTGCCGGCGGCGTGATGGTCAAGGATGGGTCGGCCATGGAACGCCTTGCCGAGATCGACACCGCCGTCTTCGACAAGACCGGTACGCTGACGCTCGGCAAGCCGCGCCTCGTCGACCGCGAAAAGGCCGATCGCACCCATCTCGCGCTGGCGTCGGCGCTCGCCGCCCATTCGCGCCATCCGCTGTCGATGGCGCTGGCGAGCGCCTGGGCAGGGCCGATGCCGCTCTTTGAAAGCGTGACGGAAGTTGCTGGCGGCGGCCTGGAGGCGGAGACGCCCCAGGGCCTCTATCGCCTCGGCAACCGCGCCTTCGCCAGCGGCAGTGCCGCAGCCGGCGACGAGGAACACGGGCTTTCGGAAGTCGTGCTCTCGCGCAATGGCAAGGTGCTGGAAACCTTCCGTTTCGAGGACACCCTGAGGGCTGGGGCTGGGGATGCCATCGCCACGCTGAAGCGGGCGCAGATCGATATGGCGATCCTCTCGGGTGACCGGGCGCCGGCCGTTGCCCGCATCGCAGGCCTTCTCGGCATCGCGCGCTGGCGCGCTGCGCTGTCGCCCCGGGAAAAGACGGAAGCGGTCACCGAGCGGGCGGCGGCCGGCCACCGTGTGCTGATGGTCGGCGACGGCATCAACGATGCGCCGGCGCTCGCCGCCGCCCACGTCTCCATCGCTCCGGCCACGGCGGCCGATGTCGGCCGGCAGGCGGCGGATTTCGTCTTCCTGCACGAGAGCCTCGAGGCCGTGCCCTTCGCCCATGCGACCGCCAGCCGTGCCGGCCGTCTTATCCGGCAGAATTTCGCGCTCGCCATCGGCTACAATGTCGTCGCCGTGCCGATCGCAATTCTCGGCCACGCCACGCCGCTGATCGCCGCCATCGCCATGTCCACCTCGTCGATCATCGTCGTGGTGAACTCGCTGCGCCTGCGCGGCCAGATGCCGGCCTTCGCCATGCGGGCGGCGGACGAGGCCCGCCCGGTCAATCCGCTGGTGCGCGCGGCATGAACACGCTGGTCTTTCTCATTCCCATCGCGCTCTTTCTCGGCGGGCTCGGGCTTGCCGCCTTCCTCTGGTCGTTGAAGAGCGGGCAGTATGACGATGTCGAGGGCGCCGCCTGGCGCGTTCTCGACGATGGCGACGACAAGCCGAAGCGCTGACGGCGCCGCTGCAGGCGGGTGAATTATGGGATCTGAATCGCCATGCAGATGGCGGTGAAAATCCCGCCAAAGGCAAACAATCCCTTGTCGTAAATCGATTTGAATGCCAAAACACCACCGCTGGAGCAGAGCTCCTCACTCTCTTTCTGCGCGGCGTTTCCGGCATGGGTCTGGAAGTATCCCACGCCGCGCCATCCTACGGAGGTATGAACGTGGCACAGGCGGAAATCGGTCTCATCGGTCTCGGCGTGATGGGGTCCAACCTTGCGCTCAATATTGCTGAAAAAGGCAACAAGATCGCAGTCTTCAATCGCACGGTGGCGCGCACGAAGGAGTTCTACGAGGAAGCTGGCGACCTCAAGGGGCAGATCGTCCCTTGCGAGACGATCGAGGAATTCGTTGCCGCCATCCGCCCGCCACGGCCGATCATCATCATGATCCAGGCCGGTGCCGCGGTTGACCAGCAGATGGATCTGCTGCGTCCCTATCTCGAACAGAACGACATCATGATCGATGCCGGCAACGCGAACTTCCGCGACACGATGCGCCGCTTCGATGCGCTGAAGGACAGCGGCCTTACCTTCATCGGCATGGGCGTTTCCGGTGGCGAAGAAGGCGCGCGTCACGGCCCCTCCATCATGGTCGGCGGCACGGAAGAGTCGTGGAAGCGCGTCGAGAAGGTGCTGACCTCGATCGCCGCCACGTACAAGGACGAGCCCTGCGTCGCCTGGCTCGGCGAGAACGGCGCCGGTCACTTCGTCAAGACCATCCACAACGGCATCGAGTATGCCGACATGCAGATGATCGCCGAGATCTACGGCATCCTGCGCGACGGCCTGAAGATGAGCGCGTCGGAAATCAGCGCCGTCTTCGGCGAATGGAACAAGGGCCGCCTCGAATCCTATCTGATCGAGATCACCGAGACGGTTCTTGCCGCCAAGGACCCGATCGGCGGTGGACCGATGGTCGACATGATCCTCGACAAGGCCGGCCAGAAGGGTACGGGAAAATGGTCCGCCATCGAGGCGCAGAACATGGGCGTGCCGGCCACCGGCATCGAGGCCGCCGTCGCCGCCCGCTCGATCTCCTCGTTCAAGACGGAGCGCGAAGCCGCTGAAAGGATCCTCGGCCTGCCGGACGTGCCGGCACTCGCCGTGGCCGACAAGGCCGCCTTCATCAAGGACCTCGAAAGCGCGTTGCTGGCTGGCAAGATCGGTGCCTATGCGCAGGGCTTTGCCGTGATGTCCGCCGCCTCGAAGGAATATGGCTGGAACCTGCCGATGCCGACCATCGCCAAGATCTGGCGTGCCGGCTGCATCATCCGTTCGCAGTTCCTCGACGAGATCACCAGCGCCTTTACCAAGGCGCCGGATGCGGCGAACCTCATCGTCACACCGGCCTTTGCGGCCATGGTCAAGGAAACCGACGGGGCGCTGCGCCGCGTCGTCTCCACTGCCGCGCTGCACGGCCTGCCGGTCCCTGCGCTCGCCTCTGCGCTCGGTTATTTCGACAGCTACCGCCGCGCGCGCGGCACGGCCAACGTCATCCAGGCCCAGCGCGACTTCTTCGGCGCCCATGGCTTCGACCGCGTCGACGGTGCCGACAGCCATCACGGTCCGTGGGGTTCCGGCCTCAACGCCTGAGATCCGGCGACACGATGAGAAAAGGCCCGGTCGCAAGACCGGGCCTTTTCGTTTGCGGGTGTCTTGCGGCTGTGTCAGGCATAGACGCCGCGAAGATGCGGGCCGATGGCGCCGTCCGACAGGGCTGCGAGTGCAGGTTTCGCCGAGGCCTTGGGCGGGGGCATTCTCGCGCCGATCGCAAACAGGATGGCACTGGCCACCGAGAAGCCCGCGAAAAGAAGGAACATGCCGGGGCCGCCGAAGGCGCCGAGCATGAGGCCGCCGAAGGTCGGGCCGACGAAATTGCCGAGGGTCGAGAACGAGTGGGCGCCGAAATAGCTGCCCCTGTTGCGGTCGTTCGAGATGCCGTCGACCAGCATGTATTCCGACGGGACGACCAGGATTTCGCCGATGGTGAAAACGACCATCGAGATGGCAAGACCCCAGAGGCCGGCGGAGAAGAGGAAGCCGAGCTCGCCGGCAAGGAACAGCAGGCAGCCGACGATGAGGGCATTGAGTGCGCCGGCGCGTTCGATGAAGCGGCGGGCGAACGGGTTTCCGATCAGGACGACCGCGCCGTTGATGGAGACGATGTAGGCAAAGATCTCCACGCCACCGGGTATGCTGCCGGAAAGATAGGGGGCGAGCGTGGCCGACCATTGGCCGTATACGGCGATCAGCAGAGTGCCACCGCCGACGAAGAAGGCAAGGCGCGGATCGCGGGCCGCGGTCTTGATGCTCTGAAGCACCGACAGTCTCGGTGCGGAAGCCTGCTCCACCGCGCTGCGGTGCAGCGGCACGGCCAGCAGGTAGAGGGCAAGCGCGAACATCGCATAGACGGCGCCGGCGATGATGAAGAGCGTCATGGACGCGGCGCCCGCCGCAATGCCGATCAGCGGGCCGACGGCAAAGCCGAAGTTGATCGCCATGTAGCGCCAGGAGAAATATTTGAGACGCAGCGGTTCGGGGCACACGTCGCTCATCAGCGCGCGGGAAACCGGTTCGTTGATCGCAACCGCGACGGCCGCGACGACCTGGGCGATGCAGAAGGCGAGCACCGTCTCGGCGATCCCCATGCCGACCATGGCCAGGGCCATGGACAGCAGCGTAAGCGTCAGCACGGCCTTGCGGCCCACCTTGTCCGACAGCGAACCCGCAAAGGGGGCGGCGACCGCGCCGACGAGCGGACCGATGCCCAGCAACATGCCGATCATCGCCGGTCCGAGGCCGAAGGTCTGCTGCAGCTTGATGGCGAGGAACGAGAGCGTCATCGCCCTTGCGATGTTGACAAGGCCGGCGCCCGCGATGAGGAACAGCACATAGTTCAGTCGTTGTTTCTCGTCGGCCATCATCGCTCCTTGCCCGCCTGCCGTGATGATTCACGCGACCGCTCTGCGGTGCCGTAAAAACGAGCGATCCGCAACGGCCAGAAATGACCACAGCGGGGCTCCGGCCAGCCGGGGCAGGGGGCGTGTGTCAGGTGTCGTCCGTCGGGATCGGATAGCTGAGGGTCTGCAGGTCTTCCGGCGCCGCTCCCTCGATGCGGCCGATGACGGCCTTGGCAAGCTCGCGGCCGGCAAGGCGGATGTCCTCGCGCATGGTCACGACCTCGGGCCGCAGCCATTGCAGGAACATGTGCGGCTCCTTCGACACCATGTCGATGTCCTCGCCGAGTTTGCGGCCGTTGGCCTCCAGCGCGGCGATCAGTGCCACCGCGCCGCCGCCGCTGCCCGAGACGATGCCGTCGGGCCCGTCCGGTGCGCTGAACAGCGCTTCCGCGGCCCTGCGGATATCGACGAGATTGTTGTCGAGGTTCACCTGATTGAAGGGCAGCGCCATCGCGCCGAAATCGCGAATGCCCTTTTCGAACCCTGCCCGCATATGCAGGTAGAAGGTGAGGTAGGGTGGCGGCTGCAGCAGGATGAGCCGTTTGCGGCCGCGCTCGACGAGCTTGCGGACCGCCTCGTAGGCAAAACGCTCGTTGTCGAAATCGTGGTAGGGATGGGTGAGATCCATTTCCGTGCGCCCGTGCGTGGCGAAGGGAAAGTTACGCTCCATCATCAGTGCGACGCGCGGGTCCTTCGGTTCGGTGCGCGAGATGATCACACCGTCGGCCGCGCCCGTTTCTAGCACGTAGCGCACCGGATCCAGCGCATTGCCCTGCGCCCTGTAGGGTGTCACCACGAGATGGTACTGGGTCGTCGCGAGGACTTCCGAAATGCCGATGACCATGGGGCTTGTCAGGCCCATGATCTCTTCCTCCAGGCTGAGGATCAGGCTGATGACATTCGTCTTGCCGGTTCTCAGACGCACGCCGGCGCGGTTTGGCTGGTAGCCGATCTGGCGCGCGACGAGGCGCACGCGCTCCTTCGTCTCCGCACCGATATCGGGCGCGTCCTTCAGCGCCCGCGAAACCGTGGTGATGCCGAGGCCCGTCATGAAGGCGATCGTCTTCAGCGTCGGCCGCTCGCCCGGTTGTGGAAGCGCTCCGGCCGGGCCCTCGCTCTTCGTCTTGTCCATCCCCAGCCTGCCACCTCTACGCCCTTGGACCGGTTATACATTTTTTACCTTGGCCCGCCACTCCCTCGCGACGGGTTGCCTCAAGCTGTAACGATACAGGTTCTTTGTCGAGCAAAAAATACACCGTTGGTGGCCCAGGTAAGTCGGAGGGTTCGTTTTGCACCGCAAAGCCATAAAGTATGCGCTTGCGAAATTTTCCGTATGCACCAGTTTTCAAATGTTCGTTTTTTTGTAATACAAACAATTATTTGATCTCATTCTGCGTGGTTTCCGTTGCGACCCTTCTCGCCAGAAATACGGTATTCTCTGGTCGGTAAATTTGCGCGGGGAGGAAAAGCCGCTTTTGTCTTTCACTCCTGTTGCGTGATGAAAACGATTAGGCTACGTTTTTACTGCAACGTTTCAGTGAGGGAGGAGACTCATGAAAATGCGCTTTATGGCTGCTGCGCTGGCAGCGACCGCGGTCCTGCCGTTTGCCGTCGCCAACGCGACCGATCTGGAGGTGACCCATTGGTGGACGTCGGGCGGGGAGGCTGCGGCGGTCGCGGAATTTGCAAAGGCCTTCGATGCGACGGGCAACAAATGGGTCGATGGCGCGATTGCAGGTGCCGGCGGCACGGCGCGCCCGATCATGGTCAGCCGCATCACCGGCGGCGACCCGATGGGGGCGACCCAGTTCAATCACGGGCGCCAGGCGGAGGAGCTGATCGAGGCCGGCCTCCTGCGCGACCTCACGGATGTGGCGACGCGCGAGAACTGGAAGGAGATCGTCAAGCCCGCCAGCCTGCTCGACAGCTGCACGGTCGACGGCAAGGTCTATTGCGCGCCGGTCAACATCCATTCCTGGCAATGGCTGTGGCTGTCGAACGCCGCCTTCGAGACGGCGGGCGTGCCTGTTCCGAAGAACTGGGACGAGTTCGTTGCCGCCGCGCCCGCGCTGGAAAAGGCCGGCATCGTTCCGCTCGCCCTCGGCGGCCAGCCCTGGCAGGCGGCCGGTGCCTTCGACGTGCTGATGGTGGCGATCGCCGGCAAGGACACGTTCAACGCGGTGTTCAAGGACAAGGACGCCGAGGTGGCGGCCGGTCCTGACATGGCAAAGGTCTTCAAGGCGGCCGAGGATGCGCGGCGCATGTCCAAGGGCACGAATGTGCAGGACTGGAACCAGGCGACCAATATGGTGATAACGGGCAAGGCCGGCGGCCAGATCATGGGCGACTGGGCGCAGGGCGAGTTCGCGCTCGCCGGCAAGGTGGCCGGCAAGGATTATACCTGCCTTCCAGGCCTCGGCGTGAACGAGGTCATCTCGACCGGCGGCGATGCTTTCTATTTCCCGGTTCTGGCGGATGCGGAGAAGTCCAAGGCGCAGGAAGTGCTGGCCTCCACGCTGCTCTCCCCGGTCACCCAGGTGGCGTTCAACCTCAAGAAAGGCTCGCTTCCCGTTCGGGGCGACGTCGATCTTGCGGCGGCGAACGACTGCATGAAGAAGGGCCTCGACATCCTCGCCAAGGGCAATGTGATCGAGGGCACAGACCAGCTTCTGACGGCCGACAGCCAGAAGCAGAAGGAGGACCTCTTCTCCGAATTCTTCGCCAATCCCGCGATGACGCCGGAAGACGCGCAGAAGCGGTTCACCGACATCATCGCTTCGGCGGACTGATCGGGTGGGCAATTCCGGCGGGTCTGCCTCCGGAATTGCGGGTGAATGCATCGGCCGGTGGCTTGCCGCTGGCCGATGGCGCCCCTCGCGGGGCACATCCCTGATCGAGACCAAGGAGGAAGTGACCCATGACGGGCCAGGCACACACCGGTCGTCCCCGTAAACTGCTGCGCAATCTCAGTTCCAAGATTGCCTCCATTCCCATGATGCTCACCGCTGTCGTCATCTTTCTCGGCGGCACGATCTGGACGGTCGTCTATTCGTTCACCAATTCGAAGCTGCTGCCACGGGCGAAGTTCGTCGGCCTCGACCAGTACGAGCGCCTGTGGGATGCGCCGCGCTGGATCGTCTCGATCCAGAATCTCGCGATCTACGGCGCGCTGACACTGGTCTTCAGCCTCGTCATGGGGTTCGTGCTGGCGGCGCTGATGGACCAGAAGATCCGCTTCGAAAACACGTTTCGCACGATCTTCCTCTTTCCCTTCGCGCTGTCCTTCATTGTCACCGGCCTCGTGTGGCAGTGGATCCTCAATCCGGAATTCGGCGTGCAATCCGTCGTGCGTTCGCTCGGCTGGGAAAGCTTTGCCTTCGATCCGCTCTACGATGCGCAGATCGTCATCTATGGCGTGCTGATTGCCGGCCTCTGGCAGGGCACGGGGCTTGTCATGTGCCTGCTGCTTGCGGGGCTTCGCGGCATTGACGAGGACATCTGGAAGGCGGCACGCGTCGACGGTATCCCGATGTGGAAGACCTATCTCTTCATCGTCATCCCGATGATGCGCCCCGTCTTCATCACCACTCTCGTCATCATCGCCAGCGGCATCGTCAAGGTCTATGACCTCGTGGTGGCGCAGACGAGCGGCGGGCCGGGTATCGCCTCGGAGGTGCCGGCGAAATACGTCTACGACTACATGTTCCAGGCCCAAAATCTCGGGCAGGGCTTTGCCGCCTCCACCATGATGCTCGTCACGGTCGCCATCATCATCATCCCCTGGGCCTACCTCGAATTCGGAGGGCGCAAGCGTGTCTGACAGCGTCATTCTTTCCGCTCCCGCAGCCGCTGCCAAAGCCGGTGCGGAGCCCTGGGGCGCCAAGCCTCGCCGTGCCCTTTCCGGCCGCAACATCATGCTCTACGGCACGCTCTTCGTCGCCGCGCTCTACTATCTGCTGCCGCTCTACGTCATGATCGTCACCTCGCTGAAGGGCATGCCGGAAATCCGCCTCGGCAACATCTTTTCGCCGCCGCTGGAAATCACCTTCGAACCCTGGGCGAAGGCCTGGGCCAGCGCCTGCACCGGCCTCAACTGTGATGGCCTGTCTCGCGGCTTCTGGAATTCCGTGCGCATCACCGTGCCCTCGACGCTGATCTCCATCCTCGTCGCCTCGGTCAACGGCTATGCGCTCGCCAACTGGAAGTTCAGAGGCGCGGACGTCTTCTTCACCATCCTCATCGTCGGGGCCTTCATTCCGTATCAGGTGATGATCTATCCGATCGTCATCGTGCTGCGCGAAATGGGGATCTACGGCACGCTGACCGGCCTCGTCCTGGTACACACCATCTTCGGCATGCCGATCCTTACACTGCTCTTCCGAAACTATTTTTCCGCGCTTCCGGAGGAACTGTTCAAGGCGGCGCGCATCGACGGGGCAGGGTTCTGGCAGATTTACCTGCGCATCATGCTGCCCATCTCGCTGCCGATCTTCGTCGTCGCGATGATCCTGCAGATCACCGGGATCTGGAACGACTTCCTCTTCGGTGTCGTCTTCACCCGGCCGGAGGTCTACCCGATGACCGTGCAGCTCAACAACATCGTCAACTCCGTGCAGGGGGTGAAGGAATACAACGTCAACATGGCCGCGACGCTGCTGACAGGCGCGGTTCCGCTCATCGTCTATTTCGTGTCGGGGCGTCTCTTCGTCCGCGGCATCGCCGCCGGCGCCGTGAAGGGTTAAGCCATGCAGAACTCCGTATCGATCAAGGACCTTTCGCTCAACTTCGGCGCGGTCAACGTGCTGGAAAACCTCAATCTCGACATCGGCGACGGCGAATTCCTGGTGCTTCTCGGTTCGTCCGGCTGCGGGAAATCGACCCTGCTCAACTGCATCGCCGGCCTTCTGGAGCCGACCGGCGGGCAGGTCTTCATCAAGAACAAGAACGTCACCTGGGAGGAGCCGAAGGACCGCGGCATCGGCATGGTGTTCCAGTCCTACGCGCTCTACCCGCAGATGACGGTGGAGAAAAACCTCTCCTTCGGTCTGCAGGTCGCCAAGGTGCCGAAGCCGGAGATCGACAAGCGCATCGCCCGCGCCGCCGAAATCCTGCAGATCGGCCCGCTCCTCAAGCGCAAGCCCTCGGAACTCTCCGGTGGCCAGCGTCAACGCGTGGCGATCGGCCGGGCGCTGGTGCGCGATGTCGACGTCTTCCTGTTCGACGAGCCGCTCTCCAATCTCGATGCGAAACTGCGCTCGGAACTGCGTGTGGAAATCAAGCGGCTGCACCAGTCGCTGAAGAACACGATGGTCTACGTCACCCACGACCAGATCGAGGCGCTGACGCTCGCCGACCGCATCGCCATCATGAAGAGCGGTGTCATCCAGCAGCTCGCCGATCCCAACACGATCTACAATGCGCCGAAAAACATGTTCGTCGCCGGCTTCATCGGCTCCCCGTCGATGAATTTTTTGCGCGGCGAGATTGCAGCGCGGGACGGCAGACCGGTCTTCGCGACCAATGGCGTCGATTTCGCGCTCGACGGCTATCGCGCGTTGGACCTGCTCCAGCCCGGCCGGAACGTCGTGCTCGGCGTGCGGCCGGAACATGTCGCGGTCAATGCCGAGGGCATCGAGACCCACAAGGCGACCGTCGACATCGAAGAGCCGATGGGGGCCGACAACCTGCTCTGGCTCAGACATGCCGGTCATACCCTTTCCGTCCGCGTCGGTGGGGCGCGGCGCTTTGCGCCGGGAACCGCCGTCACGCTCGCCTTCGACATGGGGCTCGCCTCGCTGTTTGATGCGCAGACGGAGGAGCGGATCTAGGGCCGGCACGGCTTGCCTCCCTTCAAGCCGGTTTTCCACTTTCAGCAAGACGAGGATTTCTTGATGCAGACAGTCAGTTTCCAGCTTTACAGCGCCCGTGACTTCCAGCCTTTTTCGGCGGTTTTCCGCATCCTTGCCGAGGCAGGCTACAAGCAGGTGGAGGGGTATGGCGCCCTCTATGCCGCGCTCGACGATGCGGCGATCCTTGCGGTGAAGGCCGATCTCGATGCGAACGGTCTCACCATGCCGACCGCCCATTTTAGCCTCGATATGCTTGAGAGCGAGCCGGAACGCGTGCTTGCCATCTGCCGCACGCTCGGCATCGTCGCTGTCTACTGCCCCTATCTCCTGCCGGAGGACCGTCCGACGGATGCTGCCGGCTGGCGCGCCTTCGGCGAGCGCCTGCAGAAGGCCGGCGAGCCAATCTGCAAGGACGGTCTCACCTTCGGCTGGCACAATCATGACTTCGAGTTCTTCACGCTGTCCGACGGCGCCGTGCCGCTGGATCACCTCTTTGCCGGTGGTCCAGACCTCGCCTGGGAGGCGGATATCGCCTGGATCATCCGTGGCGGTGCGGATCCCTTCGCCTGGATCAGAGAATACGGCGATCGCATCACCGCCGTGCACGTCAAGGACATCGCGCCCAAAGGCGAGAATGCCGACGAGGACGGCTGGGCGGATGTCGGCCACGGCATCGTGCCCTGGGCGGATCTGGCCAAGGCGCTCGCCGGCTCGCCCGTGCGGCATTTCATCGTCGAACACGACAACCCCAAGGATATCGCACGGCTCGCCATGCGTTCGATCGCGACCATCAAGGCATTTTAAGGACTGACCGCCATGAGCAAGGAATACGGAGTCGGCATCATCGGCTGCGGCAACATTTCGAGTGCCTATTTCAGGCTGATCCCGACGTTCAGGAACCTGAGGCTCGTCGCCTGCGCCGACATCAACCCTGCCGCATCCAGAGCGCGTTCGGAGGCGTTCGGCGTGGAAGCGCAGGAGATCGAGGCGCTGCTCGCCAACCCTTCCGTCGATGTCGTCGTCAACCTGACGGTGCCGGAGGCACACTACCCGGTCTCGAAAAGGGCGTTGGAGGCCGGAAAGCACGTCTATTCCGAAAAACCGTTCGTGCTGACGCTGGAGCAGGGCGAGGATCTCCGTCGCATCGCCGATGCCAGGGGGCTGAAGGTCGGTTCGGCGCCGGATACCTATCTTGGCGGCGCGCACCAGTTCGTGCGCCATCTCATCGACAGCGGCAGGGTCGGCAAGATCATGTCCGGCACCGCGCATGTGCTAGGGCCGGGCATGGAGAGCTGGCATCCGAACCCGGACTTCTTCTTCGCGCCGGGCGGCGGGCCGGTCCTCGATATGGGGCCTTACTACGTCAACAACCTCGTCAATCTCGTCGGGCCGGTGCGGCGCGTCGTGGCGCTCGCAAACCGGGCGCATGAGGCGCGCACCATCGGCAACGGTCCCCGTCTCGGCGAGAAGGTGCCGGTGGCCGTCGCGACGAACATCCATGCCATCCTCGACTTCGTCAGCGGCGCGCAGGTCTCGCTGATGGCGAGCTGGGACGTCTGGGCGCATCGCCACCAGAACATGGAACTCTACGGCACCGAAGGCGCCGTCTTCGTGCCTGATCCGAATTTCTTCGGCGGCACGGTGGAGGTCGCCGGCACGGACCGCGAGCCTGTCGCGGTGGAGGTTTGGGATCACCCGCTGACGGCGCAGAACTACCAGTTCGACTGGGGCCTGCAGGCGAACTACCGCGGCATCGGCCTTGCCGACATGATGGAGGCGGTGACGACCGGCCGCGACTATCGCTGCTCGCTCGACCGCTCGCTGCACACGATCGACGTCCTAACCGCGATCCTGCGCTCGGCCGGGGAGGGCAGGGCGGTGGATATCGTGACGACCTGCACGCAGCCTGCGGCGTTGGGCATCGAGGAGGCGCGGGCACTTTTGCGGTAATATTGTCCGCGGCCGCCCCTCATCCGGCCTGCCGGCCACCTTCTCCCCGCAAGCGGGGCGAAGGGGACATGCCGCACCGTTCTCCCCAGCCAATACCCGTTCGTGGGGCAAGTCCTCTCTCTCCGCTTGCGGGGAGAGGGGGAAAAGCCTCTTGTCGCGATGCGCAGGAGAGCGGTATTGAGACTCGCCACGAACGAACGAAGGAATTTATCATGGCCTGGCAGCCTGCGGAAAACCGTTACGACACGATGACCTACAACCGGCTGGGACGGACCGGCCTGAAGCTGCCGGCGATCTCGCTCGGGCTCTGGCACAATTTCGGCGACGACACGCCGCATGACCGTAAAGTCGATATGTGCCGCACTGCCTTCGACCTCGGCATTACCCATTTCGACCTCGCCAACAATTACGGCCCGCCACCCGGCACGGCCGAAATCGCCTTCGGCGAGATCCTGCGCACGGATTTCGCCCATCTGCGCGACGAGCTGATCATTTCCTCGAAGGCCGGTTACGACATGTGGCCGGGTCCCTATGGCGAGTGGGGCAGCCGCAAGTACCTGATCGCCTCCTGCGACCAGAGCCTGAAGCGCATGGGTCTCGACTATGTCGACATCTTCTATTCCCACCGCTTCGATCCGGAGACGCCGCTCGAAGAAACCTGCGGCGCACTCGACCATATCGTGCGCTCCGGCCGCGCGCTCTATGTCGGCATCTCCTCTTACAATTCGCAGCGCACCCGCGAGGCGGCGGCGATCCTGAAGGACCTCGGCACGCCCTGCATCATCCACCAGCCGAGCTATTCCATGCTCAACCGCTGGATCGAGACGGATGGCCTCGTCGATACGCTGGACGAACTCGGCATCGGTTCCATCGTCTTTTCGCCGCTGGCGCAGGGCATGCTGACCGCGAAATATCTCGGGGGCATTCCGGGTGACAGCCGCGCGGCGCTGAACCACTTCCTCAAGACGGACTTCATCCGCCCCGAGATCATCGACAATGTCCGCAAGCTGAACGAGATCGCCGAGCGGCGCGGCCAGACGTTGGCCCAGATGGCGATCGCCTGGGTGCTGCGCGGCGGACGTATCACCTCCGCGCTGATCGGCGCCAGCCGCTCCGCGCAGATCGTCGACTGCGTCAAGGCACTGGAAAAGCCGGACTTTACCGCGGAAGAACTGGCTGCGATCGACACCTACAGCCAGGGTGCGGACATCAACCTCTGGAAGAAGTCCGCCGAACTCGACTGACGGGATGGCTCGCCCGGCCGCAAGGCCGGGCGAGCACCTCATCCGCTTATCCCGCCTTGCGGGCCCAGAGCGGGAAGGGGTCCGGCAGGTTTGCCCAGCGGGCGGGCTCGAATGTTTCCGCCTCGACAAGACAGGCGTCCAGCCGGCGGCGGAGCGCGGCTTCATCCATCGGGTCCGCGCCGATGAAGACGAGCTCCTGCCGCCGGTCGCCCCAGACGGGATCCGAGGCGCTGGCAATGGCCTCCACTGCCGCCGGATCCTGCGGCCAGTGCTGGCGCGGCACGGCGGCCCACCAGAGACCGAGCCGGCCGCTCCGGACCAGCGCGCCCGCCTGGCTCAGCTCGCCGACATGGTGCGGCCGGGTGGCAAGCCAGAAGAAGCCCTTGGCGCGGACGACGCCGGGCCAGGTCTCGCCGAGGAAGGCCTTGAAGCGGGCCGGATGGAAGGGTTTCTTCGCACGGTAGACGAAGGAGCGGATGCCGTATTCTTCGGTCTCCGGCACATGGTCCCTGAAGCCGTGCAGTTCCTTGAACCAGAGCGGGTGTTCGCTCGCCTTCTCGAAATCGAAGCGGCCGGTGCCGAGGATGTCGGCAAGCTCGACGCGGCCGAAATCCGTTTCGACGATGCGGGCGGAGCTGTTGAGGCTGCCGACGATCTGGCGTGCCGCGCGAAGGTCGTCGGGGCTCGCCGCGCCGGTCTTGTTGAGCACGATGACATCGGAAAATTCGATCTGTTCGACGAGCAGTTCCACCAGCGTGCGCGTGTCGCCTTCGCCCGCCGTTTCGCCGCGATCGGCGAGAAAGTCCTCGGACGCATAGTCCTTCAGCAGGTTGGCGGCATCGACGACCGTCACCATCGTGTCCAGCCGGGCGACATCCGACAGGCTCAGGCCGTTCTCGTCGCGGAAATCGAAGGTGGTGGCGACGGGCAGCGGCTCGGAAATGCCGCTCGATTCGATCAGCAGGTAGTCGAAGCGGTTCATCTCCGCCAGCCGGCGGACCTCGGCGAGGAGGTCGTCGCGCAGCGTGCAGCAGATGCAGCCGTTCGTCATCTCGACGAGCTGTTCGTCGGTGCGCGAAAGGTCGGCCCCGCCGTCGCGGATGAGGGCGGCGTCGATGTTGACCTCGCTCATGTCGTTGACGATGACCGCGACACGCAGGCCGCTGCGGTTGTTCAGAACATGGTTGAGCAGCGTCGTCTTGCCGGCGCCGAGGAAGCCGGAGAGGACGGTGACGGGAAGGCGGTTGTCCATGGGCGATTGCCTCTTAATGTTATACTATTACATTTTTGGGGCCGAAAAAGGCGGGATGCTCCCGCCTCGTTCGTGTGTTCATCCTATCGACCGGTTCGCACCGCATTTCCGGGCTTGCCCCGGCTATCCGGCCGGCATGCCCGGTCTTGGATGCCCGGATCAGGCCCGCGCATGACGGAGGAAGGTGAGCGTGCCGTGCTCACCGGTCGGGGAGCGGATCACGGGTCCATTCCGGGTCGCACTCAGCCTTTCTGACCGAGGCAATCGCGCAGCGAGGTCGCAATGCTCCGCATCAGGGTGAAGTAGAGGTCCGCGCCGGGCTCCAGCGTGGCGGCTTCCGGGTCGAGCGTTCCGGATTTCGCGTCGGTGCCTTCGATGACGACGTTCACCAGCTTGGGTTCGAACTGCGGCTCGGCGAAGACGCAGGTTGCGCCGAGCGTCTTCACCTTCTCGCGGATTTCCGTGAGGCGGGCGGCGCCGGGCATGGTTTCCGGGCTGACGGTGATGGAGCCGGCGGTGGCCACGCCGTAATGGTGCTCGAAATACTGGTAGGCGTCGTGGAAGACGATGAAGGGCTTGTCCTTCACGGGGGCGACGGTTTCTGCGATCTCCTTGTCGAGTGCGCCGAGCTTCTCGGTGAGCGCCGCAAGGTTCGCCTGATAGGCGGCGGCATGGTCGGGATCCTTTTCCGACAGGACACGGGCGGCTTCGGCGGCGATGGCGCGGGCATTGTCCGGGCTCAGCCAGAGATGCATGTCGAAGGCGCCGTGTTCATGCCCTTCGTGCCCGGCTTCCCCGGCATGGCCGCCGTCTGCCTCCTTGCCGTGGTCGTGGCCTTCCTCGCCATGGGCGTGATCGTGTCCGTCCTCGCCCTCATGGTCATGTGCTTCGAACGGGCCACCTTCGCGGAAGGGCAGCTTTTCGAGGCCGGGCGCATCCTCCAGTTCCACGACGGTCGCCTTGCCGCCGAGCGCTTCAAGCGGCTTTTCGAGGAAGGCTTCGAGGCCGTGCCCCACCCAGAAGACCACGTCCGCATCCTGCAGGGCGGCCGCATTGGACGGCTTCAAGGCATAGGTATGCGGCGAGGCGCCGCCCTCGACGATCAAGGCCGGCTCGCCGACGCCCTGCATGATCGCGGTGACGAGCGAATGGATCGGCTTGATCGACACGACCACGTCAGGCGTCTCGGCCCGCGCGGCGATGGTGCCGGCGGAAAAAAGCGCTGTGGTGAGGAGGAGGGTGCGAACGGCCTTTTGCATGGGGATCTCCGTCTTGAATTGCAATGTAATGTTATTACATCAATTGCGTTATGCTATAACGTGTGCCATACCCTGACGCAACAGGCTTTTGGAAAAATGATGCTGCAGACCCCCACCAAGACCTTCCAGCCGCTCGTCTCGCTTGCGGGCGTCGGCGTTCGTCGCCAGGGCCGCTGGCTCGTGCGCGGCGTGGAGTTCTCCATTGCACCGGGCGAGATCGTCACATTGATCGGCCCCAACGGGTCCGGCAAGTCGACGACGGCCAAGACGGCGATCGGCGTGCTGAAGGCCGACGAGGGCCGGGTGGAGCGTAAGGCCGGCCTCAAGGTCGGATACGTGCCGCAGAAGCTGTCGATCGACTGGACCATGCCGCTCACCGTGGACCGGCTGATGACGCTGACCTCGCCGCTGAAGGGCGCGGAGATCGATGCCGCGCTGGAGGCGACCGGCATCCGGCATCTCGCGCGCGCAGAGGTGCAGCACCTGTCGGGCGGCGAGTTCCAGCGTGCGCTGCTGGCCCGGGCGATCGCCCGCAAGCCGGACCTCCTGGTGCTCGACGAGCCGGTGCAGGGCGTCGATTTTTCCGGTGAGATCGCGCTCTACGACCTCATCAAGACGATCCGCAACACCACGGGCTGCGGCATCCTGCTGATCTCGCACGACCTGCATGTGGTGATGGCGGAGACCGACACCGTCATCTGCCTCAACGGCCATGTCTGTTGCCGGGGAACGCCGGAGACCGTCAGCCAGAGCCCGGAATATCTGAAGCTGTTCGGCGCCCGTGCCGGCCAGACGCTCGCTTTCTACAACCACAACCACGACCATACGCACCTGCCGGACGGCCGGGTGCTGCATGCCGATGGCTCGATCACCGACGATTGCCGGCCAGAAGACGGGCGCCCCGTCGATATCCTGCCGACCGGCGGGCGGGCGGGGCCGATGCGCATCGGCCATGTGCATGGCCCGAACTGCGGCTGCGACCACGGACCGGCGCCGGCCCGCAGCGGCGAGGAGCGGCGCGATGCTTGACGATTTCTTCATCCGTGCCCTCGTTGCCGGCGTGGGACTGGCGATCACCGCCGGGCCGCTCGGCTGTTTCGTCGTCTGGCGGCGCATGGCCTATTTCGGCGACACGATGGCGCATTCGGCGCTGCTCGGCGTCGCGCTGTCGCTGCTGATGGAGTTCAACCTCCTGCTCTCCGTTTTCATCGTCGCCGCGTCCGTCTCGCTTCTCCTCCTGCTGTTGCAAAGGCGTGGCACGCTTTCCACCGACGCGCTGCTCGGCATCCTCTCGCATGCGACGCTGGCGATCGGCCTCGTCATCGTCTCCTTCATGACCTGGGTGCGCATCGACCTCGTCGGCTTCCTGTTCGGTGACATTCTCGCCGTCACGCGCGCCGACGTGGACCTCGTCTGGGGCGGCGGCGTGCTCGTCACCTTCGCCATTATCTGGTTGTGGCGCCCGCTGATCGCCTCGACGGTGAACCCGGAACTGGCGGAGGCGGAAGGCCTGCAGCCGGAACGCACGCGGCTTGCCTTCATGCTCCTGATGGCACTCGTCATCGCCATCGCCATGAAGATCGTCGGCATCCTGCTGATCACCTCGCTGCTGATCATTCCCGCGGCCACGGCCCGGCGCTTTTCCACGAGCCCGGAGATCATGGCGGTGCTCGCCTCGGTCGTCGGGGCACTCGCCGTTGTCGGCGGGCTCTTCGGTTCCTTGAAATTCGACACGCCCTCCGGTCCCTCGATCGTGGTTGCAGCATTGGCTCTGTTCATTCTAAGCCTGCTCACCAGGCCGAGGACGAGCGGAGCGGCTCATTCGCCAGCAAGCCAGGGAGGTCGGGCATGACCACGCAACCATTGACGCGCAACCAGGGCCTCGTCTTCGACGTGCTGTCGCATTCCGAAGGCCCGCTGAGCGCCTATTCGATCCTCGACAAGCTGCGCGACAACGGGTTTCGTGCACCGCTGCAGGTCTACCGGGCCCTCGACAAGTTGCTGGAATTCGGCCTCGTGCACCGGCTCGAAAGCATCAATGCCTTCGTCGCCTGCGCCCATCCGGAGGACGGCTGTCACGCCCACGGCATCACCGCCTTCACGATCTGCGAGACCTGCGGCAAGGTCACCGAGTTCCACGACCACGTCATCGAGGACCGGCTGAAGGGCTTTGCGATGGACCGCAACTTCAAGACCGGCAAGACGACGATCGAGATTCGCGGCACCTGTGCGGGCTGTGCCTAGAGCGCTTCCGCCGAAGCGTGAGCGCTTCGGCTGGCTCGGCTAGAGGTCTCAACCCGCCTTCTTGTCGAAGATCGCCTCGACGGCGCGGATGGTCGAGGGGCCGAACTGGCCGTCGATCGCGCCGGAATAGACGCCCGCCTCGACCAGCCGCTGCTGGAGGGCCTTGCGGAACTTGAGCGACCAGGCCGTGGTGTTGTCCTTCATCTGGTAGCGCGCGCCCTGGTGGCCGAGGCGAAGGGCTTTCTCCATCCAGGCCGCTGCCGTGACGGGATCGTTTTCCGTGTCGATGCCGTCGAGAATGGCGGCGGCGTTCTGGGCGCCCTGGCCATTGCCGTTCTCCGCGGCCTTCGCATACCATTTCAATGCTTCCTGCTTGTCCTTGCGCACCGCGCGGCCGCGTTCGTACATGGTGCCGATGTTGTTATAGGCCTGCGCGTTTCCGGCATCGGCGGCTTTCCGGTACCATTCCAGGGCCAGCGCATGGTTCTGCTTGACCCCGTCGCCGTTGGTCAGTGCGAAGCCGAGGCTGGTCATGGCTTCGGCGTTGCCGGCCTCGGCGGCCTTGCTGAACCAGCGGTAGGCCTCCTTCTTGTCCTTGGCGACACCCAGCCCTTCATCATAGAGGAGGCCGACCTTGTTCATCGCGAAGGCATTGCCGAGGTCCGCGGATTTGCGGAACCAGCGCATGGCCTCGGCGCGATCCTGCGCCGTGCCTTCGCCATTCTCGTAGAGAATCGCAAGATTGCGCATCGCCTGGTGGTTGCCGAGATCGGCGGCCTTGCGATACTGCGCCAGCGCTTCGGCAAAGCGGCCGCCATTGTCCAGCGCCCGGCCGAGCTGGTAGGCGAAGCGCTTCTCGCCGGGATTTTCGCGTATCGCCGCCTCGCAGGCCGGTATCGCGCGGGTGAAATCGATCTTGTAGAAGTCGACGCCCTTGGCGGCGGCCAGCTTGAACGGGTCGTTCTCGGCGGCCGCCAGGCGGTCGCATTCGGTTTCGCCGGACGTTTCCTGGCGGCTGACGGCGGGGGCGAGCGCGGCCATGCGCTGGCGGGCGATGTTGGCAAAGGCGCAGGCCGGGAAAAGGCGCAGATGATCCTCGAACATCGCCTTGTCCTTGCTCTCGCGGATTTCCGCCCAGTGCGCGCTCGCATCCCGGCAGGGATCGCCCTGGCCGATGGCGCTGCCGGCGGCGTCGGGCGCAAGGCCTTCGCCCAGCATGACCGTCTCGAACAGCGAGCCGGTCTTGAACGGACGCTGCTTGCCGCCCGTCGCCTCGAACACGTCCTTGGCGACCGCGCGCAGCGCCGCCTCGATCTCCAGCCCTGGAGTGACGAGGTGGCGGGAGAGCGCCGCGGCATAGGGGCTCATCGCGCCGTCGCCGTCGAGCGCCACGTCGCCGGGCGCAGTGGCATAGCCGATCAGCATGTTGCTTTCGGCGCTGTCGACGCGGGCGAGGCCCCGGGTGGGGATGCCGCGGGTGGAGAGCCGCTTCATGGAGGTGAGGAACGGGTTGTCGCGGCAGGCATCCAGCAGCACGAGCTTCAGCTTCGTGGCACCGGCCAGCGCATGCAGGAGGTCGTCGAGCAGGATCGTCTCGTATTTGACGTCGCGGTCCGAGGCGAGCTTCGCATCGACGGGGATGAGGAAATTGTCGCCGTTCACCTCGATGCCATGGCCGGAATAGTAGATGAGGCCGATATCGGCGCCGGCGACCTTTTCCTCGAAGCCGGCAAGGGCTTGCGACATCGCCGCGCGGCCGGCGTTCTCGAGCACCGTCACCTCGAAGCCGGCCGTCTCCAGCGTCGCCTTCATCGCCGTGATGTCGTTGGGCGGGTTCTTCAGCACTGTCGCCGGCGCGGCATAGGTGGCATTGCCGATCAAAAGGGCGGCCTTGCGCGCGGCAACGGCCGGCTGGCCGATGACGACGGCAAGAAGCAGGATGGCGAGACGAAGCAGCATGGTCCCCTCACGCGGCCTTCATGGCGAGGAGAAGTATGCCGCAACCCTGTCGGGCGGGGAAGTTTTTCCGGTGGATTTTTTCCGGTCGAATGCCGGGATCAGAGCGCCTTGAGGCCGATCTTGAAGCGCTGCCAGTTGCGCACATAGCTTTCGGCGGAGCGCGTGAGCCCGGCGACCGCCTCGTCGTCCAGCGTGCGGATCGCCTTGGCGGGCGCGCCGACGATCAGCGAATTGTCCGGGAAAACCTTGCCTTCCGTCACCAGCGCATTGGCACCGACGAGGCAGTTCTTGCCGATGACCGCACCGTTCAGCACCGTCGCACCCATGCCGATCAAGGAGTTGTCGCCGATGGTGCAGCCGTGGATGATGGCGCTGTGACCGATCGTGCAGCCTTCGCCGATCGTTACTGGTCTGCCGGGGTCGACATGCACGACGACGCCCTCCTGGATGTTCGAGCGCGCGCCGATGGTGATCGGCTCGTTGTCGCCGCGCAGCGTGGCGCCGAACCAGATGCCGACATCCTCGCCGAGGACGACCCGGCCGATGACGTTCGCATCCGGCGCGACCCAGTAGCGGTCGCCTTGGGGAAGGCTCGGGGCGTGGTCGTCGAGGGCATAGAGCGGCATGGTTTCCTCCGGCAGGTCTGATTCCTGCCGTCACTCTAGCACCGGTGAAGGAGGGCGGGGAAAGGCCAGGGTGGTTTTTCCGGGCCATATGGAGTATGAGCCGCGCCATGACGAACGCAGCCACATTCTACCGCCAGGCCGTGACGACGGGGACGAAGATTTTCGCCACCGCGCCGATGATCGACTGGAGTGATCGCCACTACCGCGTCTTCGCGCGCCAGCTCACGACGAATGCGCTGCTCTTCACCGAGATGATCGTCGCCGATGCGATCCTGCGCGGCGACCGCGAGCGACTGCTCGGCTTCGACGCGGTGGAGCATCCCGTCGCGCTCCAGCTCGGCGGCAACGATCCGGCAAAACTGGCCGAGGCGGCGCGGATCGGCGAGGGTTTTGGTTATGCCGAGATCAACCTCAATGTCGGCTGCCCGTCGGACCGGGTGCAGTCCGGCACGTTCGGCGCCTGCCTGATGCGCGAGCCGCAGCTCGTCGCCGATTGCGTGGCGGCGATGAAGGCGGCGGTTGCCGTTCCCGTCACCGTCAAATGCCGCATCGGCGTCGACGACCAGGATCCGGAGGTGGCGCTGCGCGAGCTTGTTTCTCGCGTGAAGGCCGCCGGGACGGATGCCGTCTGGGTCCATGCGCGCAAGGCCTGGCTCCAGGGGCTCTCGCCGAAGGAGAACCGGGACATTCCGCCGCTCGACTACGGCCTCGTGCGCCGGCTGAAGGCGGAGAACCCAGACCTATTCGTCGGGCTCAACGGCGGGCTTCACACCCTGGGGCAGGCTCTCGAAGAGATGACGGGACTGGCTGGCGTCATGCTCGGACGGGCTGCGTATCAGGATAGCGGCATTCTTGCGGGCGTGGATACTCTTTTTCCGCATCCGCTCCAGACGGCTGGTCGCCTATCCGATCCGAAGGTGCTTTCCACGGAATATTGGGAAGCGGTGCGGGACGCGATGATGGCCTATGCGGGCGGGGTGATCGCCCGCGGCGGACGGGTGGCGCATGTCACGCGGCACATGATCGGGCTCTTCCAGGGCTTTCCGGGCGCGCGAAAATACCGGCAGATCCTGTCGACCGACGCGACGAAGCCGGGGGCGGGGCCGGAGGTGATCGCGGCGGCCTTCGCGGCGGTGCTGTCCGCCAGGGCCGAGACGGCCGCGGCGGCGGAATAGCGCTTTCTGTGCATCGCCTTGCGCCGACCACAATTTCGTCCCCTCGGGGTCGGAGAGTTTGTTACAGAGACGACGCAGTGCAAAAAGACGGACAGGTGGCCGCGTGATCGATCCCTACGCCATGCTCGGAATAGAGCGCGATGCCGACGACAACCAGGTGAAGGCGGCCTATCGCAAGGCCGCCAAGGGCATGCATCCGGATTCCGGCGGCGACGCGGACCAGTTCGCCCGCCTGCAGACCTGCTACGACCTTTTGCGCGATCCCGTGCGCCGAAAGGTCTTCGACGACACCGGCTTCGACCCGCAGCTTGCCGATCCGCGCGACCTCAAGGGCCTGATGCTGCTCGAACCGCTGGTCAACGACGTGATCCTCGACGAGCGCGAGCCCGGTAGCTTCGATCCGCTGGCGGCGATGCGCCGAAAACTCTCAGACGACATCGTCAAGAGCCGCTTCCACATCCTCGAGCTGGAGCGCCACCGCAACCGTGTGCGCCAGCATATCGACCGGCTCGGCCGCAAGCCCGGCACGGACTTTCTGGGCTCCATGCTGCGCGCCCGCTCGCAGTCGATCGCCGAGGCGATCCGCAATGCGGAGGGGCAGATCCAGGTCATCGAGCAGGCCTATTCCATGCTGGAGGGCTATTCCTACGAGCTGGCGGCGGCGCTCGAACCGCTGCCGGTCGAAGTGAAGGGCGAGGCGGCGGAATAGGCCGCCCGCGCCGTCTCAACGGGGCAGCGGCGGCTCGTCGCCCTCGTATCGCACCGGCAGCCTGTTTTTCGCCCGCGCGGTGGCGAAGGCGCGGTACTCCGCAAGCGCGGCACCGTGCAGGAGCGGGCGGGCGGCCTCCACCGCGGCGTCCTGAAGGGCGCGGGTCTCGCGCCAGGGCGAGGCGAAGGCGAGCTTTCCGCGGGAATTGCCGAAATCCCTGACAGCGCGCACGATCTGGACGAAATCGTCGAACAGGCGGCGCTGCTCCGCGTCGAGATGGCCGAGGCAGCAGGGTTCCTGCGTGTCGTGGAAGAACCAGGCGCAGTAGCCGCGGCGGCGGCAGCTCCGGATGCGGCAGACGCGCTGCGGCAAGGCCAGCATCTCGGCCGCGCGCACGAGGAGGGCAAGGTCGGACGGGGGAGGCTGGGGGCGATCGGCCATCGGGGCTCCTGTCGGGGTTGGGGCGGATGCCGCGCCGGCCCGCGCCGGTTGCGCGCTGCACGGGACTGCGGCCCTGCCGAGGGGGGTGTGCCGGGGTATCCGGTTCACCGGAAAGGCTTTCCGATCCCGTTTCTATCGCATCGTCCGGCGGCGAAGCGGTCTCGTTTCAGCCGGACGGGCTCTTGCGCCCGCCTCCCGGCTTCGCCGCCGTCTGCGGCGCGGGAAGGGGCGCTCCGGCCGGGCGGGCGCGGGCGGTGCGCCGGTTCCGGGGAGCGTGCGGACAGGCGTTCGCCTTCCCGCGCGCAAAAAATACGCCGGGGTGCGGGCATCGGGCTTCGGACGGGGCGCTGGAAGCCGCCTTGTCAGAAGAGTGTATATGACGCCTTTCAGCGCCCCGTTCGGCGGTTTTTGCCCGCGACTTGGGTCTCTCTGCAAAGGCTGGGCGCAAGAACGTTCGTCGCCGGTTTCCGGGGCGGTTTTGTCCGGTTTTGCGCGCCGGGCGGGCTCACCTTGAGCCTCACCCGGACGGAAAGGTTTTGACGCCTTTCCCGGGAAAACGCCGCTCCGGCGGACGATGCCGACGCATCCATCACACCCGGCCCCCTTGTGTGCCGCACAGGCACGCCCGGCGCGCCGTTCGAGGCATGAAGCGGAGGGCCCGGTCCGACGCCCCGCCGCTTCCCCCGTGTCGCCGGAGGGAGACCATTTTCCGCGAGCCCCCTCGGCGACGGCCTACGTCCGTCCCCCGCCAAAAGCGCCGACCCCGCCTCGCCGCAACGCCTTGCGGTGTATCCGCGGCGGGATGAGGGGAGTATGGCATGGGGTGATGGGGGTGGGGAAATTTACCGGAAGAACACTGTCGTTAGCACGGGAGATTATGTTGCCTAAATCGGAGGCATAGGATTCGCGTTTTAACGCTGGCCGGCAAATCCTCCACGCTGATACTCTACCCAATCATAACTTCCCTGACTTCCGAAACAAATCTCGTTGTCCGTAGGCGATCTCTGCCAATTTCGCCCAATTTAGAGAATCTTTTGGCGATATCGTTGCAAATTCCGATGCAAGTCTCATCATTCTTTGATACAACATCTATGATTGCTTCGCAGTCTTTTTCCACTTTTGATGATGTCACATTGGCCGGGGTGCTTCCGCAGATAATATACCTGAATGCCATAAGTGAATACCACTTAAATCTATTGAGTGATTTATCGATTTTATTATTACCATGAAGTAACTTTAGTCTGTAGCTACAGTATGCTGCTGCATAGAATATTTCTTCTTTGTTTTTTGGATCAAAGACAACGCCTTGCAATTCTTCAACAAGTTGATTGGGGTATCGGCTGGCAACGTCAGGCTTGTCGAGAAACATAGCTCCGGTGCAGCGAGCAAGCTCCTTTAGATCGAATATTCTGATGGTAGGGATGTCATCTCTACCATACTGATTTGGTCGTCTCTCAAAATACAAGCGGTGCTCTTCGTCTCCACCTCTAGCTATGAAGTAGCGTTCAACGGCTTTTACGCTATCTAATGTCGCTAAAAACTGATGCTCTTCTATTTTATTTTGTCTATTTGTGGATTTGACAATGTCATCGACAATGTCTTGATCATCTGTCTCGATGATTTTTGCCATTATCGTAACTTTTTCGGTGATCGCGCTCTTATTCTCGAACAACACATTCGATGTTTGGCAGCCATTCACAATCTGATAGTTAGATATATATATATTTCATTGCTCTGTAATCTGACGTCTGGTGAGATTATTGTGAGGCCATTATTCATTATTCCGAATCTTTGAGATCGATTTTCATCGTTGATTGTGTTGCCAATCTCGGTGTTGATCTCGCTGCCATCGAAAGGAATAAAGTCTCGTACGTTTTCTTCGAAAATTGATTTTCGGAGGCTGCCGTTCTCATCGGTTAAGACCTTGTCTGTAAATTCTCTCGCAGAAACTGTGACGACGTAACTCTCCTCAATGCCTGAACTCTTTGGGAAGGATGCGGAGCCGATAATCTCAAAAGTTGTTTCATAGGCTCCTTGCGATTTTACCCAATATGATAGGAGTTTTTCGCGGCCAATCAGTATCGCATCAGATGAGAAAAATAAGCCGGTGTCTTCAAGGCGGTTTTGGAGGGTTTTCTCCGCAGAAAGTATTTCACTATCTGATGCTTCGTTGGCTGTATTTACGAAGAAGCATTGTATCCTTGGTCTTCCATTTTTTATTTTTCCGACGTTCTTAATTATTATGCTGAAAACTTCTTTTCTTTCCAATAAATCGTCATTGTATTTATGAGCGTGCTCTTCTGAGATGAAATCTAGGATCGCGCTCTCAAACGTATTTATTTCTTTTTTGTTCCATGTTTCTGATGTTTTTGATTGTATCAATACGCACGTTATGTCGTGGTTGTTCTTTTTCTTTTCAAATAGAGAGTTTATTTCATCTTTTGATGTGATTATCGCTTCATCGCATATAAAAAATGCCGAATCGATTCCTGGTTCATCGCCGTCATATGTCAGTGTTTCCGGGTTAATATTATCAAAAGTGAAATGTTTCGCTATACAGTAAGCCGAAAAAGCTTCAAAGTTTTTGCTCTCCGAGTGGCTTAAGTTGTACTTCTTTACGAAATTATCAAAGTGATTCTTTATTACCCGGTGCATGTAAGGCCTCCATCAATGAATTTGAGGCTACCGCAGTTTTGAATTGCTTTTTAACCAAAAGTTTTCTTTTTTAAATGCAGATGGGCTGGCAAGCTAGTGATTGTGTCACGTCTAACTGGATGTCTGTCACTTATTAACTAGGCTATTGCCCCGGCCGCCCCGTTTTCCCCTTCGTGCGCCCCTTGCGCTTCTCCTCCGCCGGGTCCTCATAACTCCCCACGCCAATCTTCCCCCGCCGCACCGGCTTGGCATCCTCGGCGCCGTTCGCGCGCTCGGGTTGGCCTTCGAGGAGGGGGGAGGTGCGCTTCTTGGTGCTGAGGGTTTCCGGGGGGCGGTCCGGCAGGTCGCCGGTGACGGGTTTTTCGGTGCGGCCGACGGTCATTTCGTCGAGCGTGTTCTTTCGGAAGAGGGATTTGCCCGCCGGCTCCGCGACGTCGCGGCCCATCTCGTCCAGATGCGGTTTGCGGAAGAGCGGGCGCTCGGTGTCGGTGCCCGGGCCCATGTCGTCGAGCGAGGGTTTCTGGAAGAGGGATTTTGCCGAGGGTTTGCCGGAAGGGGTATCCCCCTCTGCCCTGCCGGGCATCTCGCCCTCAAGGGGGGAGATCGACTCGTGCTCGGTGCCGGTTTTCCTCTTTCCGCTCCCGGCCTGGGCCTTCGCCGAGCCCTTTCCACTCCCCCTTGCGCCTTCGGCGCCTGACGCTTCCTGCCTTGCCATCGGGTCGTCCATGACGGCGAGTTCGGCGGCCTTGAGGCGCTTGATCTCGTCGCGGATGCGGGCGGCGGCTTCGAAGTCGAGGTCGGCGGCGGCGTCGCGCATCTGCTTTTCGAGCGCTTCGAGATGGGCCTTCAGGTTGTTGCCGACGAGGTGGCCGGCATCGGCAAAACCCTTGCCGGAGACGCCGGAAATGTCGGCGCGGACGTGGTCGCGCTCGTAGACGCTGTCGAGGATGTCGGAGATCTTTGCCTTCACCGATTCCGGGGTGATGCCGTTGGCCTCGTTGTAGGCCACCTGCTTTTCGCGGCGGCGGGTCGTCTCGTCCATGGCGCGCTGCATGGAGCCGGTGATCTGGTCGGCGTAGAGGATGACCTTGCCGTCGACGTTTCGCGCCGCGCGCCCGATGGTCTGGACGAGGGACGTTTCTGAGCGCAAGAAACCTTCCTTGTCGGCGTCGAGGATGGCGACGAAGCCGCATTCGGGGATGTCGAGGCCTTCGCGCAGCAGGTTGATACCAACCAGCACGTCGAAGGCGCCGAGGCGGAGGTCGCGGATGATCTCGATACGTTCAAGCGTGTCGATGTCCGAGTGCATGTAGCGCACGCGAACGCCCTGTTCGTGCAGGTATTCGGTAAGGTCCTCGGCCATGCGCTTGGTGAGCACGGTGACGAGCGTGCGGTAGCCGGCCTCAGCGGTCTCGCGGATTTCGCCCAGCACATCGTCGACCTGGCTCTTGGCCGGGCGCACCTCGACGGGCGGGTCGATGAGGCCGGTCGGGCGGATGACCTGTTCGGCGAAGACGCCGCCGGACTGTTCCAGCTCCCAGCCGCCGGGCGTCGCCGAGACGGCGACGGTGTCCGGGCGCATGGCGTCCCATTCCTCGAAGCGCAGCGGGCGGTTGTCCATGCAGGAGGGCAGGCGGAAACCGTATTCGGCCAGCGTCGCCTTGCGGCGGAAGTCGCCGCGGTACATGGCGCCGATCTGCGGGATGGTGACGTGGCTTTCGTCGATGAAGATCAGCGCATTGTCGGGTACGTATTCGAAGAGCGTCGGCGGCGGCTCGCCGGGGCGGCGGCCCGTCAGGTAGCGCGAATAGTTCTCGATGCCGGCGCAGGAGCCGGTGGCTTCCAGCATTTCGAGGTCGTAGCGCGTGCGCTGTTCGAGGCGCTGGGCTTCCAGCAGGCGGCCGGCCTTTTCCAGCTCGGTCAGGCGGTGTTTCAGCTCCTCGCGGATGCCCTTGATGGCGCCGTTCAAGGTCGGGCGGGGGGTGACGTAGTGGCTGTTGGCGTAGATCTTTACCGATTTCAGGTCGCCGGTCTTCTGGCCGGTCAGCGGGTCGAACTCGGTGATCGCGTCGATCTCGTCGCCGAACATCGAGATGCGCCAGGCGGCATCTTCCAGGTGGGCGGGGAAGATTTCGATCGTGTCGCCGCGCACGCGGAAGGAGCCACGCTGGAAATCCATCTCGCGGCGCTTGTATTGCTGGGCGACGAGGTCGGCCAGGAGCTGGCGCTGGTCGAGCCGTTCGCCGACCTCCATCTGGAAGGTCATGGCGGTGTAGGTCTCGACCGAGCCGATACCGTAGATGCAGGAGACCGAGGCGACGATGATGCAGTCGTCGCGCTCCAGCAGCGAGCGCGTCGCGGAGTGGCGCATGCGGTCGATCTGTTCGTTGATCGACGATTCCTTCTCGATGAACGTGTCGGAACGCGGCACGTAGGCTTCCGGCTGGTAGTAGTCGTAGTAGGAGACGAAATACTCGACCGCATTCTCCGGGAAGAAGTTCTTGAACTCGGAATAGAGCTGGGCCGCCAGCGTCTTGTTCGGCGCGAGGATGACGGCGGGGCGCTGCGTCTCCTCGATCACCTTGGCCATGGTGAAGGTTTTGCCCGAGCCGGTGACGCCGAGCAGGACCTGGCTGCGCTCGCCGTCCGACAGGCCGTCGACGAGGTCCCTGATGGCCGTCGGCTGGTCGCCGGCGGGCTTGTATTCGGTGACCATGCGGATCGGGATGCCGCCCTCCGACTTGGCCGGCCGGGCGGGCCGGTGCGGCGTCCAGAGCTTGCCGTCCTTGAACAGCGGGTTGCCGCTCTCGATCAGCTTCGACAGCGCGTCCACCGTCGCGGTGACGGCCGTGCCGGCGCTGAGGGACGCGGCGTCCTCCAGGGAGACGTCGAGGCCGGAGACGGGCATGAGGCCGGCGGCGGCGCGGGTCTTCGGGTCGGAGGAGGCGCCGATCGAGACGCCGCGGGAGGTTTTTGTCGCCGTGACCTGCTCGGTGTGGCGGCGGGCGGCGTTCTCCACGGTCTTGCGGTGTTTGCCGGCCTTCGAGGCGACCTCGCGGCGGCTTTCGACGCTGGCCGCCTCCGCCTCGGCCTCGAGCTGCTTCACCCAGTCGGAGACGCTGCCCGAAAGCGGCGCGCCTTCGAAGTCGGACTGCGGGGCTTCCTCGAAACCGGGGTTCGAGGGCGAGGATTTTTTCGGGGTTCTGGCCATGCGGGGAATATGGCGAGAGTCATCCGGAAAGGGAAGGGGTGAAGAGTACAAAAGGGAAACGAATTTGCGGGGCGCTCCGGCCGTTATCCTCGAAACGGGGTTGGGGGCGCGCATGAGCACGGTGGACGAGGCGGCGCTGATGCCGAAGGAGGGGGCGCTCGAGGAGGTGCGGGCGGCGGTGGCGGCCTACAATGCGGCGCGGCCGAAGGTGGCGCGCGACATGTATCTCAACCTGACGCTGGTGCTCGGCGTCTACCTGCTGTTTTCGGCGCTGCTGCTCTATCTCGTCGCCACGCAGATCGAGGAGGACTGGACCTTCGTCACGCTCGGCGTGCTGGTCTTCGGGGCGACCCTCGCCTGGAAGTTCGCGGTGGGGCCGGCGACGCGCTTCCAGCAGGGCCTGCGCGACCGCATGCTGCCGCTGGTCTTCGGCTTCGTCGACGAGGTGCAATATGTGCACGGCGCGACGCCGCGGTTCCTCTCGGGCATGCCGGACAAGGAATTCGCGCCGCGCGACCGCTCCGAACACGGCGACATGATCGCGGGCGTGCACGAAGGGCTGGCCTTCACGCTCTCCGAGACGGAGCTCAGCACCGGCAGCGGCAAGAGCCGGCAGACGACCTTCAAGGGCGTGATCTTCCATTTCGAGCGGGAGGAGGCGTTTCCGGGCCTTCTGGTCGCGGTGCGGAAACCGAACGCCGTGCATCGCTTCATGCGCGACCTCTTCGGCGGCGGGGCGCTGGCGCTCGTCACCAGCGGCAACCCTGACGTTGACGCCTATCACGAGTTCCGCACCGACCGGGCGGAGGCGGCAACGCCCATCGTGCAGGGCACGCTCGCGAAGGCGCTGGATTACCTTGCGAGCGTGTGGCGGGACGACGTGGTGCGTCTCGCCCTCAAGGGCCGGGACTGCTACCTGCTGGTGCCGACGAAGAAGGACTTCTTCGAGCTGCCGCCGGTCGACACGCCGATCGACTTCGACCGCTATATCCGGCCGATGATCCGCGATCTCGTGACGCTGCTGGCGACGGCGCAACTGGTGCGCAAGATCGGGTAGAGGGTGTCGCCTCCAGGCTCGGCGGACCTGTTATCCGGCGATTTGCCGCGCGAGTTTCTTGCGCTGTTCGACAAGGAAGTCCATGAGCGCGCGGGTCTTGGCGGGCATCTGGGCGCGCGACGGCACGTAGAGGAAAAAGCTGGGGCGAGGGTGGGCCCAGGGCAGCAGGACCCGCACCAGCGAGCCATCCTGTAGATAGGGACGGACGCACAGGTCGAGGTGCTGCACCAGGCCGACGCCCTGCAGCGCGGCACGCAGCATGCTGTCATCGTCGTTGAAGATGGCGTTGCCGTCGGGCTCGTAGACCACGGTGCGTGCCTCGGCGTCGGGCGTGATGAACGACCAGCGGTCGATGGTGCCGCTTGAGGTGAAGCGGTAGGACAGGCAGTTGTGATGCTTCAAGTCCTGGGGCGTCTCGGGAATGCCGTGGCGCTCGAGATAACCGGGCGAGCCGACGATCGCCATCTGCATCGGCGGCGTGATGGGCACCGCGATCATGTGCGCGTCCAGACTTTCCCCCAGCCGGATGCCGGCATCGAGCCCGTCGGCGACGATGTTGGAGAAACCGTCGTCCGTCACCAGTTCCAGCCGCAGCTTCGGGTAAAGCGCCAGGAATGCCGCCATATGCGGCTCGATCAGCGACCGGGCGGCGACGCGGGAAACGGACAGCCGGATCATGCCCGACGGCTCGGCGCCGGCCTCCCCGAGGTCGGTGACCGCGCCCTCGATCGCGGCAAAGGCGGGCTGCAACACGTCGAACAGACGCCGGCCCTCTTCCGTGAGCGACATGTCGCGTGTGGTGCGGTGCAGCAGCCGCACGTTCAGGTGCCGCTCCAGCGATTTCAGATGCTGGGACACGGTCGCGCGCGTCACCTCCATTTCCGTGGCCGCCTTTGTGAAGCTGCGGCGGCGGGCCACGTGGACGAACCACGCCATGGCGGGGAGCAGGGAGGGATCAAGCGGCATATTGTCAGTTATGACTAAACACTGATGTCGTGTCCAGGCGGTTTATCCGATCCATTCCCCCGTCTAGCATGTGCCCTATATCCACGGACATCATGCTTCGGCACACCAGCATGGTCTCGATCGGATACCCCATCTTCGGACAGACAAAGGAGTCATGTTGTGACCGGAATTTCAAAGGAAAGAATGCGGACGGCCCTGGAGCAGGAAAAAACCGTCTCCCCGGAGGATCACGCCAAGGTCAAGGCGCTGGCCGGCATGGTGAAGATGCCGCGCAGCTTCATCTTCAAGAACCCCGACGAATACGGCATGGAAGGCTGGCACGACCTGTCCATCCCCTCGGACGACGGCACGCCGCTCGAAGCCTGGTACATTCCGGCCAAGGGCGGCGAGAGCAACAAACTCGTCATCTTCAACCACGCCCTTCCGATGTGCCGTGCCGGCTATCCCGGCCATATGGGCAAGCCCTGGGCCGACTTCATCGAGCCGGTCGAGATCGACTTTGTGATCCAGTACAAGCATTTGACCGATGCCGGCTACAACGTTCTGACCTATGATTTCCGCAACCACGGGCAGAGCGGTGCGGCCAATGGCGGGGTCTGCGGCGTCGGCCAGTGGGAATGGCGCGACTGCGTCGGTGTGAAGACGTTCGTCGATGCCCATCCGCGCCTGGGCAAGATGGATGTCGCCCTGTTCAGCCAGTGCCTGGGCGGCGTCTCGCAATATGCGGCGATCAGCAAGCGTCCCGAGCTTTTCGAGAACGTCAGATGCCTGCTCAGCCCGCTGGTGCCGAACATGACGTCGGTCTTCACCAAGCTCAGCGGCTACCAGGGTATCGCGCAGTATCAGGAACTGATCGATCTGGAACTTCTCAAGCTGGGTGGTTTTGCCGCTGCGGACATGTCGGGCAGGCTTTGGGCGCCGAACATCAAGCTCCCCGTCCTGATGTGGCAGGTGAAGGACGATGCGATCATCAACAATCCGAGCGACGCGCAGAGCACATTCGACGCGCTGGCCAGCACTGACAAGGAACTTCACTGGATCGAAGGCACGACGAAGCGTTTCGAAGACGGCTACAACTGGTTCGGCCGCCATCCCGAGAAGGTGCTGTCGTATCTGGCCCGGTACATGAACTGACGCCTTGAGGCGGATAGAAAACAAAACGCCGGCGAAGCCGGCGTTTCGCGTCGCTTGGGAGGAGCGATCAGAGGATGAAGTCACCCTTGTAAAGGTCGCTGAAGGAATCGACTTCCAGGATGAAGTCGGCCTTCTTGTCGCCGTTGACGTCGCCGAGGACGAGCTTGGTGTAGTGGCCGTTGTTGAGCTGGGTCTCGGTCCAGGTCAGTTCGCCCTTCTTGCCGCTGAAGGCAGCGCCTTCCTTGGCAACCCAGGTGAAGGCATCGTTCTTCTTGGTGCCGGCGATGGCGTCGATGGCGGACAAGTCGATCTTGTCGCGGCCGTCGAAGGTGTTGGACTTGAACTGCTCGATCACGTCGCGGCGGCCTTCGGCCTTGCCGATCTCAGAGATGCTCTTGAAGACGAAGCGGTCCCCGCCGTCGCCGCCCCACAGCTTGTCGACACCGGCGCCGCCGATGATGACGTCGCGGCCGTCGCCGCCATGGATCTGGTCGTTGCCCTTGCCGCCCTCGATCGTGTTCTTGTAGTCGCCGCCGTAGATGATGTCGTTGCCATCACCGCCGTAGATCTTGTTGTGGGCACTGGAATGGCCAAAAATCCGGTCGTTGCCGCCGTAGCCATAGATCTTGTAGACGGAATCACCGTTCATCGGGTCCGCCATCAGGAAGTTGTTCTTGTTGTCACCTTTGAGGGTAGCCATAGAATATCTCCGGAATCATGAAACATCGGCGGCCTTTCAGCCAACCGGTGCGCATGAATGGTCGGGAGCGGGCCGGCTTGTGAAGCGCGGGGGCGGCGAAGGGGCGCAAAGCGACAGCCGAACGGTCGCACTTTCGACGAACGGTTGATTTTCGTCGGTGAACGGCACTCGACAGTTTTCCGGGAAAAAACGATTATTCGCGAAATGAGCACGGTATCGAGTCTGCCATTTGTTTTTCACGCCGACCAGAGCGAATCGCAGCTGCAACGGGCAACGTTGCGCTTCGGCGGGCTGTATCTCGTTGCCGTTTTTCTGAGCTCCAGCCTGTTGTGGGGGCTGGCGGGCACGGACCCGATCGAATCGGCGATCGGCAAGCTCTTCCTCCTGTCGGGCGCCGCTCTGCTGGCTGTGGTCCTGACGATGGTGCTGATCCGGCTGAAGGCGCTGGCGCTGCCGGTCAAGGCCGTGCTGTGCTTCGTGCTGTCGCTCGTCGGCGGTGTGCTCTATTGCGGCATCGACTATGCGATCTACACGATCTGCGTCTATCCCGAGGCGCCGGTGTGGGACATGACGAGCATCGCCTACAACGTGATCTACGGGACGTCGCTCTATTTCGGCTGGAGCTGCCTGTTCCTCGCCCTGTCCTACAGCTTCGACCTGCGCGACCGCGAGCGGCGGCTGGCGCAGATGCGCGAGGAGGCCATGGCGGCGCAGATGCGGGCGCTGCGCTACCAGCTCAACCCGCATTTCCTGTTCAACACGCTCAATTCCATGGCCGGGCTGATCGAGGAAGGCGAGCGCGACGACGCACGCGACATGGTTTTCTCCCTCTCGGCCTATCTGCGCACGACGCTGGCGCTCGATCCGCTGCAGGACCTGTTGCTGGAGGAGGAGGTCGCCTTGCAAGCCGGTTACCTCACCATCGAGCAGCGCCGCTTTTCTGACCGTATGGCGGTGGAGATCGACCTGCCGGAGGAGCTGCGCAAGGTTCCGGTGCCGAGCCTTATCCTCCAGCCGCTCGTGGAAAATGCCGTCAAGCACGGCGCCTGCCGCAAGACAGGGGGTGTGACCATTGCCATCCGTGCCAGGCAGGAGGCGGGCCGCCTGTGGCTCTTCGTCGAGAACGACATGGCGCTTGCCGACCAGCAGCCCGGCGGGGCGAGTTTCGGCATCGGCCTCAGAAATGTCGGCGAGCGCCTGTCACGGCGCTTTCCCGACGCAAGTGGGTTTCACTACGGCCGGACCAGCGATGGCCGATTCCGGGTGACCCTGACCATGCCTATCAGGACCGCATGAACGCATGACCGAAATTTCCGTCCTTATCATCGATGACGAACCGATCGCCCGGCGTCGCATGGTTCGCATGCTCGCCACCATCGAGGGGGTGAGCGTTGCCGGCGAGGCCGGCGACGTGCCGCAGGCGCTTGAACAGATCGCCGCCCTGACGCCCTCCGTGTTGCTGCTTGATATCCAGATGCCTGGCGGCAGCGGGTTCGATGTGCTCGAACAGGCCGGTACGCATGCCCCTCTGCCGATCTTCGTCACCGCATTCGACCACCACGCCATCCGTGCCTTCGAATGCAACGCGGTGGACTACCTGACGAAACCGGTGACGCCGGAGCGGCTGCGACAGGCGCTCGACCGGGCGCGCGAGATGATCCTTGCCCGCGAGAACCGGGACACGGTGGTGGAGCTGCGCGAGACTGTCGCGGCTTTGCGCAAGGCGCTGCGCGATCAGGCGACGCGGCCGACGCAGTTCTGGGTGAAATCGCGCCGGGAGACGATCCGCATTCCGGCCGAAAGGGTGACGCGTTTCCAGGCGGACGGCGACTATGTGCAGCTGCACGCCGACCAGGGCAGTTTCCTCTACAACGAGAGCCTTTCGGCGCTGGAGCGGCGCTTGCCGACGGAGGATTTCCTGCGCATCAGCCGCAGCGCGATCGTGCGGCGCGACCAGGTGGCGCGGGTGAAGCGCGGGCCGCTGAACGTGCTGCATGTCGTGCTGCGCGACGAGACCGAGATCAAGGTCGGCCGGACCTATCTGCGGGCGGTGCGGGACGGGCTCATGCAGGGGTGAAGGCGGGCGCTTCGGCGCCGGCCAGCAGCGCGCGCAGCACGCCCGCGACATGCCGGACGGCGCGATCCTTGTCGCGGCGGCGATGCCAGGCGATGTGCAGCGGAAAGCCGGGAACGGGGATCGGCGGCCGGGCGATGTGGAAGCGCGCCGCCGCGTCCGCCGGCAGGCAGTGGCTCGGCATCATGGCGATGAGATCGCCTTCCTCCAGCAGCGGCGGCACCATCAGGAAGCTCGGCACGACGATGCCGACGCGCCGGCTCCGGCCGAGGGCGGACAGCTGGTCGTCGAAACCGCTGCGCGTGTCGCCGCGACCGGACACCAGGATGTGCGGATAGGCGAGCCAGCGGTCGAGCGAAAAGCCGGCCGCGGCGGGATGGTCCCGGCGCATCGCCACGACATAATGTTCCTCCAGCACCGTCTCGCAATGGAAGGCGGCCGCATCGACGCTCGGGAAGACCGAGACCGCGATGTCGCTCGCCCCGCGCGCCAGGGATTCGAGCGCCGCCGGCGCGCCGTGCCAGGGCTGGATGACGATGTCGATGCCGGGGGCGGGGCCGGCGAGCGCCCGGTGCAGCGGACCGGCGATCAGGATGCCCGGATGGTCTGCCGTGACGATGCGCACCGTCTGGCGGATGTCTGCCAGCGGTTCCTCCGGCGCATCGACGACGGCGGCGATGCCGGCGAGAAGGGTCTTCAGCGGGTCGCGCAGCGCCTCCGCCCGCGGCGTCAGGCGCATGCCGCCCTTGCCGCGCTCCAGAAGCGGATCGCCGAAGAGGTGGCGGCAGCGGTCGAGCGCGCTCGACGTCGCCGGCTGGGACAGGTTCAGCTTGACGGCGGCGCGCGAGACATGCGCCTCGTCGAGCAGGGCGTCGAGCACGACGAGCAGGTTGAGGTCGACCGAGCGTAAATTCATGAAACAGATAATACCGTATACAAATCATCCATTGGAGTGATTTTACTGTTCGCGGCATCCTGATGGCGTCAACACAGGAGACGACGCCATGAGCAAGACACTGATCCTTCTCTTTCACCCAGATCTCGCCCGCTCGCGCGCCAATGCCGTGCTTGCCGCCGCTGCCCTGCGGCTGCCGGAGGTCGAGCTCATCGATGTGCATTCGCTCTATCCGGACGGCGGGGTTGACGCCGGCGCGGAGGCGGACCGGCTGCTTTCGGCCGACCGCATCGTGCTGCAATTCCCAATCCATTGGTATTCCACGCCGCCGCTTCTCAAGGCCTGGCAGGACGCCGTGTTCACCCGCATGGTCTATGTCCACTACGAGACGGAGGGCCGTCTGCTGGCGGGCAAACCGCTGCTCGTTGCGGCGACGGCGGGCAATGTGCCGGAGGCCTATGCGCCCGGCGGCGCCAACCGGTTCACCATGGCGGAACTGCTGCGCCCGCTGGAGGCGAGCGCCCATCGCTGCGGCCTGTCCTGGCAGCCGCCCTTTCTCGTCTACCGGGCGGACAAGCGCGACGAGCTCTCGCTGTTTTCAGCGGGCCGGGACTATGCGGCGAGGCTCGACGCCTGGGGCAGGGCAGGCGAGGCGGAGGAAGACCCGCGCCGCTATCTCGTCGAGGCCTGGGGGTGAGGCGGAGGCGTGTCCCGCGATCGGCCGGCGGTGCGCGGCGGCGAGGGGCGCGATTTCAGGAGCGGTCTTGACGGAGCAGGCAAGTGGGCTATTCCCTTGTCGCAGCTCCTCAGGAATCAGGATTCGTGATGCCCTTCAGCCTCTCTCCCGCGGCCGTCTGGCCGATCGTGCTGCTCTGCCTCTCCAACGTCTTCATGACCTTCGCCTGGTACGGGCACCTCAAGTTCAAGTCGGCGCCGCTCTTCATCGCGATTCTTGCCAGCTGGGGCATCGCCTTCTTCGAATATTGCCTGGCGGTGCCGGCCAACCGCATCGGTCACGAGGTTTACTCGGCGGCCCAGCTGAAGACGATCCAGGAGGTGATCACCTTGCTCGTCTTCGCCGGTTTTTCGGTTTTCTGGCTCAAGGAGAGCCTCACCTGGAACCATGCCATCGGCTTCATGCTGATCGCCGCCGGTGCGGCCTTCGTCTTCAAGGGATAGGCCTTTTCCCGTAAAATAGTCGCAATCGGGGGTAAGCCTTCGGGCGATGGATGAGGTTCGCGTGACGACAAGCTTCGCTACCATGGCGTCCCTGCGCTTCGGCTATGGCCGGAGGCCGGGGGAGGCTGCGCCTGACAGCGTCGCGGCGCTGCTGCGCCAGGTGGAGCGCGGCGGCCGGGACCCCTGTCTTTTTCCGGCGGAGGGCATTGCCGGCCGCCGGGCGCGGTTTGCCGCCTATCGCGACCTCGACGCGGCCTACAAGGCGGCGCGCGAGAAGAAGACGCTGATGACCGTCGGCACGCGCACCGTCAACCCCTATGCCATAGCGCTTGCCAACACCTTGCAGCGCGACCGGCACCTGAAGGTGCGGCAGGCGGTCCTTTCGCCGAACGGCTTCTACGAGCGGCTGGTTGCCTTCTGGTGCGATCATTTCGCCATCGACGCGCGCAAGGGCGGCGCGATGCGGCTTCTGGCGCCGCTGCACGAGGCGGAGGCCATCCGCCCGCATCTTGCAGGCTCCTTTGCCGATCTCCTGAAGGCGGCGGCACTGCATCCCGCCATGCTCGCCTATCTCGACCAGACCCGCTCCGTCGGGCCGAACTCGCCGGTGGGGTTGAAGTCCGGCCGGGGGCTCAACGAGAACCTCGCGCGCGAGCTCATCGAGCTGCACACGATGGGGGCCGGCAGCGGCTACAGCCAGAAGGACGTGCGTTCGGCGGCCTATGTGCTGACCGGGCTTTGGTATCGCGCACCGGTCTACGAGACCGCCTTTCGCCCGCGCTCGGCCGAACCCGGCACCTACCGGGTTCTCGGGCGGGAGTATGGCGGCAAGCGGCGGGACATGACGCATATCCATGCGCTGCTCGACGACCTTGCCGCGCGCAAGGAGACCCGTCGCCACATCTGTCGCAAGCTCGTCGTGCATTTCATCGCCGACGACCCGCCGCAGCCGGTGGTGGACGCCATGGTGACGGCGTGGAAGCGCAGCGGTGGTGCGCTGCCTGCGGTCTACCGGGCGATGCTCGACCATCCTCGAAGCTGGGAGGACGGCGGCCGCAAGGCGCGCCAGCCGTTCGATTTCGTCGTTGCCGCGCTGCGTGCGCTGGACGTGCCGGCCGAAGCGCTTGCGCCAGGCGACGGGGCGAAGAAGGGTGGCGGCCGTCCGGCGGCCGATGTCGCGGCGCTTGCGGACGTGATGATGATGACCGCCGAGGGCAAGCCGGCGCTGACGGCCAATCCGCTCTCCGTCGGCATCATCGACCGGCTCGGCCAGCCGATCTGGTCGGCGCCGAGCCCGGCGGGCTGGGAAGAGGGGCTTTCGGCCTGGATCACCGCCAGCCAGCTTACCGAGCGCATCGCCTGGGCGCGGCGCCTGGTGGCGCGCTTCGGCGACAAGGCCGATCCGCGCGCCTTCCTGGAGGCGACGATGGCGGATGCGGCGCGGGCGGACACGATCGAGACCGTGGCGCGCGCGCCGAGCCGTGCGGTGGGGCTGGCAATGGTGCTGGCATCCCCCGAATTCAACCGGCGTTAGGAGAAGGCATGGCCAGCGACTTCAACCGTCGAGCCTTCCTGTCCGGGGCCTGCTGCCTGGCAGCCGCGCCGCTCGTCACGCCCGTCAGCTTTGCGGCCATGCCCGGCGACAACCGGCTGGTGACGATCGTGCTGCGCGGGGCGATGGACGGGCTTGCGCTGGTGCAGCCCTACGGCGACCCGGCGCTGAAGGTGCTGCGGCCGAAGCTGGCGCTTGGTGCCGACAAGGGGCTCCTCGATCTCGACGGCTTCTTCGGCCTGCATCCCGCGGCGGCGGACCTGATGCCGCTTTGGAAGGCGGGCGAACTGGGTTTCGTACACGCCATCTCCACGCCCTATCGCGACGGCCGCAGCCATTTCGACGGGCAGGACATGCTGGAAAGCGGCGGTGCGGCGGTGCGCGACGAGCGCACCGGCTGGCTCAACCGGGCGATCGCCAGCATTCCGCGCCCGGCCGATCGCCGGGCGATTGATGTCACCACCACGGCCGAACTGATCCTTACGGGCGGCAATCCGGTCGATGTCTGGTCGACGCGGGCCGATCTCGCGCTTGCCGAGGACGAGCAGGCCTTCTTTGTCCGGCTCTACCGCAACGATCCGCTCTTTGCCGCCGCGCTGCGCGAGGCGACGGCGACCGACATGCTCTCGGACACGATCCATGGCACGGAAGGCAAGCGCGCGGCCGGCATCGCTTCGGTCGCGAAGCTGACGGCGGGCATGCTGGCAGCCGACCACCGGATCGCCAGTTTCTCCATCAACGGCTGGGACACCCATCTCAACCAGGCGCGCAGCTTCCTGAGGCCGGTCAAGGACCTCGCGACGGCGATCACCACCCTGAAGGCGAGCCTTCCGGCGGATGTCTGGCGCAAGACGGCGATTCTCGCCATCACCGAATTCGGGCGGACGGCGCGGGAGAACGGTTCTGACGGCACCGACCACGGCACGGGCGGTCTTGCGATCCTGTCGGGCGGCGCAGTGGCGGGCGGCAAGGTTTATCGCGACTGGCCTTCGCTTTCCGAAGGCGACCTGCTCGACGGGCGCGACCTCAGACCCACCACGGACCTGCGCCAGCTGGCAGCCGCCATGCTGCGCCAGCAGTTCGGCATTTCGGCGCGCGACCTCGAGACCGCGGTGTTTCCGGGATTGAGTTTCGACAGCCGAGCGGCCTATCTGCGCGGCTGACCTTTGGCCCGGCAGGTCGAGGCGGTGGCTGGCCGTTGCATCGCGGACGGCTTCCCGGCGGCTATTCGACCGGAACGGGGGTCGGGTGGCCGTCCTTGTCGAGCGCGACCATGACGAAGGTGGCGCCCGTGACCTTTTCCAGCGTGGTGGTGAGGTAGCGCTGTGCCCAGGCCTCGACGGAGAGCGTGATCGAGGTGCGGCCGACGCGGACGATGTCCGTATAGATGCTGAGCGTGTCGCCGATCTTCACCGGCAGGTCGAATGCCATCTCCTTGACGGCGGCGGTGACGACGCGGCCGCGCGCGCGCTCGGCGGCGCGGATGCCGGAGGCAAGGTCCATCTGCGCCATGACCCAGCCGCCGAAAATATCGCCCGCGGCATTGGCATCGCCCGGCATGGCGAGCGTGCGAAGGGTGAGTTGTCCGTTCGGCGTGCTGTTGCTGGTCATGCGCATCCTCTCCTTGGCTGATACCGGTCTAGCGGAATGCGTGCAGCGGCGGAAGAGGGCTTGTCTGCGGCGCGCCGAACCGGTTTTTGGTATTTCCGAGTATTTTCAAACTCTAAAAATTGATGATTGCAATTTTAGGCGATTTTAAAGGGTTTCCCGGACCTTCGGAAAGGTTGGAGTACCGCGTCCGTTCGTGTTGAGGAGACCCGATGAAGAATTTCAGAATATCCACACGCCTGTCATTGCTCGTCGGTCTGGCCCTGACCATCATCGCCGCAGCACTTGTCTACAGTCTTTACCATTCTCAGGACGCGATGGTTGCCGAGCGCAAGTCGAAGCTTGCGGCGATGGATCAGAGCATGCTGACGCTCTTTGAGTATTATCATGCACTTGAAACTGCCGGCACGCTGACGCGCGAAGAGGCGCAGACACGGGCGAAGGACGCGGTGCGGGCGCTGCGCTACGAGGACAGCGGCTACTTCTGGATCAACGACATGAACGCCGTGATCGTCATGCATCCGATCAAGCCGGCGCTTGACGGCACGGACCAGTCCGGCATGGCCGACCCGACCGGCAAGAAGATCTTCGTCGAATTCGTGAAGGCGGTGAAGGCAAGCCCGACCGGCCAGGATTTTGTCGATTATCTGTGGCCGAAGCCCGGCTTCGAGGAGCCGGTGCTGAAATATTCACACGTCGCCGGCTTTGCGCCCTGGGGCTGGATCGTCGGCACGGGCGTCTATGCGGACGACCTTGCCGCCATGTTCCGCCGCAACGCCATCGAAACGGCGATCATCCTCGCCGTCGGGGGCCTTGCCATCATCCTTGCCGCCTACGGCATCGTGAAGAGCGTGACCGGCCCGGTCTCGCGTCTGAAGACTTCGATGCAGGCGATTGCCGATGAGGATGTGTCCAGCGACGTGCCGGAAACCGACCGCAAGGACGAGATCGGCGAGATGGCCAAGGTCGTTTCCATCCTGCGCCAGTCGGTCGCCGAGCGTGCGCAGCTTCGTCTTCGCGAGGGCGAGCAGCAGGGGCGCCTTGACGAGGAGCGCAGTGAGGGCGAGCGCCGCCAGCGGGCGGTCAGCCAGGGACAGATGGATGCCATGAACACCGTCGGCCAGGCGCTGGAGCGTCTTGCCAACGGCGACCTGACGGTCTCGATCCAGGCGATCGCGCCGGAATACGCCAAGTTGCGCGACGACTTCAACCGCGCCGTCGATGCGTTGTCCAGCGTCATCAACGCCATCGCCCGCTCCACCGATATCGTGCACGGCAGTGCCGGCGGCATCGCGGAAGCGGCCAACAACCTGTCGCACCGCACGGAACAGCAGGCAGCCTCGCTCGAGGAAACCGCCGCCGCGCTCGACGAGATCACCGCGACGGTGCGCAACGCCTCCGACCGCGCCGCCGAGGCGAGCCGCATGGTGGCCGAGACCAGGCAGTCGACCGGCCGCTCCGGCACGATCGTGCGCGATGCGGTCGCCGCGATGAGCCGCATCGAGGACGCCTCCAGTCGCATCAGCCAGATCATCGGCGTCATCGACGAGATCGCCTTCCAGACCAACCTTCTTGCCCTCAATGCCGGCGTCGAGGCGGCGCGGGCAGGGGAGGCCGGCCGCGGCTTTGCCGTCGTGGCGCAGGAGGTGCGCGAGCTTGCCCAGCGTTCGGCCAATGCGGCCAAGGAGATCAAGGGACTGATCAGCAATTCGGCGACGGAGGTCGGCACCGGCGTGGCGCTGGTGCGCTCGACGGGCGATGCGCTGAACGAGATCGAGGCGCTCGTCAACAAGGTGAACGACCAGGTGACCTCCATCGCCACCGCGGCACGCGAGCAGGCGACCGGCCTTGCCGAGGTGAACACCGCGGTCAACCAGATGGACCAGATGACCCAGCAGAACGCCGCCATGGTGGAGGAAACCAATGCGGCCGGCCAGACGCTGACCCAGGAAAGCGAGCAGCTGAAGACCCTGCTCGGCAATTTCCGGCTGAACGCAGCCGGTGCGGCGGACAACCGGCGCCGCGCGGCATAACGCAAAAGACGATCTCCGGACGAACTTGCCCCGGCGCCCCAGGCGCCGGGGTTTTTCGTTGGGGTCGGTTCGGCAAGGTGTCTGCAATGCAGAGGGGGAGATCGGCCATGAAGACCGGCCTGCGTGTGTCTCCCGACAAGAGCAGCGTTGTTCTGTGCGGCTGGCTCCCCCACTAATCTCGCGGGGTGCCTGAAAACGGTTCCTTTACCCTGTTGCGCGAAAATCCTCTGGAAATGCAGGACGATCGCTTTTCGCGTCCGGTTTCGGGCTTTTCCCGTCCGAATGCGGACAAAAGCGACCTGCACCATGACCGGACAACAATGTGCGCAACCGGGACCCGCAGGACGCGGGGCAGGGCTGGCGGAAGTGACAATGGGTATAGCGTTTGTTTCTCGTCTGCGCCGGCCGCTCGGGCTGTTCCTGATCCCGGCGATGCTTGCCGCCTGTTCCGGGGGCATGACCCCGCCCGACGACATCGTCGGCGCCATCCGACCCTCGGAGGAAGTCTCGCAGCGCCCTGCCGCCGATATCGGCGACACGGGCGGCGATCTCACCGACTATCCGGTCGAGACGACGACCGCGGCCGATACGGCGATGGTCACGCCGCTTGCGGAGAAGAAGCGCCTGCCGATGATCGACAGCGACGAGGCGATGGGCATCACCCAGCCCGTGCAGGCCTCCTCCGGCGTGCTGACCGTGCCCGAAGGCGGCGTCAACATGGACGAGGGGCTCGGCGTCGCGCGCATCGAGGGGCTGGCGGAGGCGCAGGCGAACGAGATCGCGGAAGGCAACGCCACCCAGGTCGTCGTCGACGGCATCGGCTCGGACACGCCGCAGCAGATCGGCCAGCCGGCGACGATCCCGATGTCGGACGCCGGCGTCGAGCTCGGCGAGGCGCCTGATGGCGGCGATTACCTCCAGGTGCCGGACAAGGCGACGACCCGCCGCCGGCAGACGAATGAGGGCGAACAGGTCGCCTTCCTGCCGCGCCTCAACAATCCGATGCAGATGCCGGAAACCATGGGCGGCATGCCGGCTTCGGAAAAGGCCTGCCGCCAGCGGCTGCAGAAGCTCGGCGTCAAGTTCCGCGACGTGCCGCGCATTTCCCGCGGGCGTTCCTGCGGCATCGCCTGGCCGATCGAGCTGTCGGGCCTTTCCGGGGGCATCCAGATCAAGCCGGCGGCCCAGGTCAACTGCCAGATCACCGAGGCCTTCGCGCGCTGGGTGAAGAACGAGCTCGTTCCGTCCAGCCGCACCCGCTATCTCTCGGGCGTCTCGGCCATCCACCAGATGTCCTCCTATTCCTGCCGCACCATGAACTCGCAGCGCGGTGCTTCCATGTCGGAACACGCCAAGGGCAACGCCATCGATGTCGGCAAGATCGTGCTGAAGAACGGCAAGGCGATCGCCATCGAGAAGAAGGGTTTCTTCGCCTTCCGCGAAAAGGGCCTCCTGAAATCGGTGCGCGGCGACAGCTGCAAGTATTTTTCCACCGTGCTCGGGCCGGGCAGCGACCGCTTCCACAAGGACCACTTCCACTTCGATCTCAGGGCGCGCAAATCCGGCTACCGGCATTGCAGCCTGTAACGGCCTGATCTGAGGGCAAAAAAAGACCGGCGGGGCGCCGGTCGAAAGAAGGGGTGGCAACCCGTAGGGTGGGGCCGCCTGGAACGTCACATTCCATCACCGTCGCCGGCGCGGACCGGCGAAGATGTCAGGCGTGCTTCCGCGGGGGAAGCGGGCGGATGGGGCCGCCGAAAACTCCCTCAGGGTCCGGGAGCAAGGCCGCTGCGCGAGGGCAGGGGAACGCCTGGTGAGCGGGGTGCGTGTCGTTCCTGCCGGCCTCGCGTCAGACAATGGTTGAAATGGGTCACGGTTTGATGACAGTGCGCACTTCGCAAATGCGAAATTCCCGCGAGTCGCCGCCGTCCTGGCGGATCCCCAGGAGCCTGCCATGCCCCCCGTCGCCGATCTTGTTCTCTTCGCGCTCGCGCTCGTCGCGGCGGGCGTCGTGTCCGGCCTGCTTGCCGGCATTTTCGGCATTGGCGGCGGGGCGATCCTCGTGCCGGTCTTCTACCAGGTGTTCGGCTATCTCGACGTGCCGGAGGCGGTGCGCATGCACCTGTCCATCGGCACCTCCATCGCCATCATCGTGCCGACCTCGATCCGCTCCTTCACCTCGCACCGGCTGCGTGGCGCGGTGGATATGGACCTTCTGAAGAGCTGGATCGTCGCGCTGCCCTTCGGCGCGATCCTCGCTTCGGTCATCGCTGCGCTGATCTCCAGCGTCGGCCTTCGCCTCATCTTCGTCGGCATCGCGCTGCTGGTGGCGCTGCGCATGCTGTTCAACCGCGATACCTGGCGCGTGGGCAACGATTTGCCGACGGGCATCGCCAACCAGGTGGCAGGCGTCGTCATCGGCACGCTTTCCGGCCTGATGGGGATCGGCGGCGGCGTGCTGAACAACACCTACATGACCTCCTTCGGCCGGCCGATCCACCAGGCGGTGGCGACGTCCTCCGGCGTCGGCGTGCTGATCTCCATTCCCGGCATCGTCGGCTACATCTGGGCTGGCTGGGGCGAGCCGGGCCTGCCGCCGTTCTCCACCGGTTTCATCAACTGGGTGGCCGTCGCGCTCATCGTGCCGATCGCCCTCGTCGTCACGCCCTGGGGTGTCCGGCTGGCGCATTCGATGAGCAAGCGGCAGCTCGAGGTCGGCTTCGGCATCTTCCTCATCCTCGTTTCGCTGCGCTTCCTCGCGAGCATCTACGGCTGAGCGACTTTTTTGCGCCCTCAGGGTGAAAATCGACGAGGGACACGCCATATAGGGTGTCCTTCCGCATGAAATCCCTCTCTCCGGACCCTCCCATGGCGCCCATCGTTTCCATCCGCAATCTCACCAAGAGCTACGCATCGGGGTTCCAGGCGCTGAAGGGCGTCGACCTCGACATCGAGGAGGGCGAGATCCTGGCACTGCTCGGGCCGAACGGCGCGGGCAAGACGACGATGATCTCGATCATCTGCGGCATCGTCACGCCGTCGGGCGGCTCGGTGACGGTCGCCGGCAGCGACATCCTCACGGACTATCGCAAGACCCGCGCGATCATCGGCCTCGTGCCGCAGGAGCTGACGCTCGATGCGTTCGAGACGGTGTGGAACACGGTCGCCTTCTCGCGCGGTCTGCACGGCTGTTCGCCGAACCCGGCGCTGATCGAGCGCATCCTGCGCGACCTCTCGCTCTACGACAAGAAGGACACGGTGCTGCGCCACCTCTCGGGCGGCATGCGGCGGCGCGTCCTGATCGCCAAGGCGCTCTCCTACGAGCCGAAGGTGCTGTTCCTCGACGAGCCGACGGCGGGGGTCGACGTTTCGCTGCGCAAGGACATGTGGCAGCTCGTCGAGCGACTGCGTGCCTCCGGCGTCACCATCATCCTGACGACGCACTATATCGAGGAGGCCGAGGAGATCGCCGACCGCATCGGCGTCATCAACCACGGCCAGATCCTGCTGGTCGAGGACAAGAAGGCGCTGATGGCGAAACTCGGACGCAAGCAGATGACGGTGGAACTCGCCGAGCCGCTTGCGGCCCTGCCCGATACGCTGTCGTCCTACGGACTGACGCTTGCCGAGGGCGGCGAGCGGCTGGTCTACGAGTTCGACAGTTCCGGTGAGCGCACCGGCATATCCTCGCTCCTCTCCGCGCTGTCGCAGGCGGGGCTTCGGGTCAGGGACATCTCCACCGAGCAGAGTTCGCTGGAAGACATTTTCGTGGAACTGGTGGGAGAGGGCCGATGAACATCGAGGCGATCAAGTCGATCTACGCATTCGAGATGGCGCGCACGCGCCGCACGCTGCTGCAGAGCATCGTGTCGCCGGTCATCACCACCTCGCTCTATTTCATCGTCTTCGGCGCGGCGATCGGCTCGCGCATGCAGGAGGTGCAGGGCGTTTCCTACGGTGCCTTCATCGCGCCCGGCCTCATCATGCTGACGCTGCTCAACCAGTGCATCGGCAACGGCTCCTTCGGCATCTACTTCCCGAAATTCACCGGCACGATCTACGAGATCCTCTCCTCGCCCATCTCGATGATCGAGATCGTCATCGGCTATGTCGGCGCGGCGGCCACCAAGGGACTGATCGTCGGCACGATCATTCTCGTCACGGCTTCGCTCTTCGTCGATATCTCGATCAAGCACCCGTTCATGATGGTGCTGTTCTTCGTGCTGACGGCCGTCAGCTTCAGCCTGTTCGGCTTCATGATCGGCATCTGGGCGAAGGACTTCGAGCAGCTCAACCTCTTCCCCATGCTGATCATCCCGCCGCTCGTCTTCCTCGGCGGCAGCTTCTATTCGATCGACATGCTGCCGCCCTTCTGGCAGGCGGTGAGCCATTTCAACCCGGTGCTCTACCTCGTCTCCGGCTTCCGCTGGAGCTTCTACGAGATCGCCGACGTCAACCCCATCGTCAGCCTCGTGACGGTGCTGGGCTTCCTGGCGGTATGCCTTTCGATCACCGCCTGGATCTTCAAGACGGGGTACAAGCTGAAGAACTGAGTCTGCCGGGGCGCCGGGCGGTCACGCGCCGTCGAGATAGTAGGCCTTCTGCGACGGGTAGTAATCCGCGAAGGACGGCAGCGCCTTGCCCTCGCGCGATGCGACCAGCATGTCGAGGTAATACTCCCAGCCCGGCCCGACATCGCCGGCAAGCTTCCGGTCGCTGAGCGGCTGCACGAAACGCAGCTCGGTCGTGTCGTCCGTCTGCGTCAATGTCAGCGCGATGCGCCAGTCGCCGTAGTCATCCTTCATGGCGACGACCAGCCGGTACGGCGCTTCGCATTCTTCGATCACGACATCCGACCACGGCTGGTCCTTCTCGTGGGTGAGTTGCAGCCGCACGGTCTTGCCGGGGCCGGCGTCGCCTTCCCAGCGGCCGAACCAGAGGGCGGTGCGCTCCGATTTCGTCACGCTCGCCCAGACATCGTCGATGGGCGCGCGGAACGTCCGCGTGAGAACGAGGTCATTGCCAAGAACGTGGCCGGTGGGTTTCGGGCTCATGCCGTCTCCTTTTCCGTGTCGTTCGCGTGCCGCCGCGACCCGTATATGCGAATAGCGGCTTTCTCTGCGAGCGCCTGCAACGGGCGGGCGCGCTGCCTCAATCCTTCAGCCGCAATTCGTCGCGCGTGATCTCTATCGAGCCGAGCGTTTCGAGGAAGCTCATGCCGAGCAGGCTCTGTTCCAGCCGGCCCTGTTCGGTGACCATGCCGCGGATGGTGCCGCGCAGGATGGGGCCGATGGCAACCTGGCGCAGCGTGACGGGAGCGGCGAGCGCCCGGCCGTTGGCGGTGGACACGTCGATGGAGAAGACGAGGTTGTCCGGGTTGATGCCGAGGCGCATGGCGTCCTCGTAGGACAGCACGACGGAGCTGGCGCCGGTATCGACCAGCATGCGCAGCGGCGTGCCGTCGATCGTTACCTCGGCCTCGTAGTGGCCGGACACGCCCTTGTGGATGACGAGGATCTGTTCGCCGCTGGCGCTGGTCGTCACCACGGCGCGGCCGGGAATGAGGCCGGCGGTCAGGCGGTTGCCGACCTCCTGCAGGTCGAAGCGATAGAGATAGCCGGTGGCGAGCACGAGGATGATCACCAGCCAGATTCCGGCCTGACGTATGCTTTCGCCCCATTGCCGTCGCCCGGCGAGCACGCCGGCCGCCATCATGGTGGCGATCGCCGACAGCGTGACGAGACGGCCGAAATCGTTGTTGTCCATGCCCATGGTGCGGCCGCTGTCATGGTTGAGGATCAGGGCGCCGAGGCCGATGGCGAGGATGCCGAGAAGGATGTACAGCCTCATGCTTCGCCGCGCTCCCGGGCCATGCGGGTGCGGCGGGTCTCGCGCCGCGGTTTGCGTTCGACGGTGGCAAGGCGAGCGGGAAGCTCGGCCATGATGGCGCGGCGCTGGTCTGACGAATAGAGCGTCCAGGCGCCGATTTCATCGCGCGTGCGACCGCAACCGAAGCAGTAGCCGGTCACCATGTCGATCGAACAGACGAGGATACAGGGCGATTCCATCGCGGCTCCCGAAAATTGTTTTTCCTATATCGGCAGCTCAGAGCGCCAAGGCAAGGGCGAAGAGCACTGACATTTCCGCGAGCTGCTGCGTGGCGCCGATCGTATCGCCCGTATGGCCGCCGATCTTGCCGAGCGCGGCACGGTTGAAGGCGAGGACGGCGACCACGGCGAGGAGGAGTGCGAGCACGAAGGACAGCACGCTGCCATGTGGCAGCAGGAGCGCGGCGGCAAGGAGGATGCCGCTTGCGAGTGCGACGATCGTCGCGCCGCTGTCCGGCTCGCCGACCGAGGCTGCGACACCGTCGCGCCGGGCGGGCGGCAGCAGCGACCAGTGCCAGACCATCGCGGTGCGGCTGGCGGCGGCGGCGGCGAGCAGCACCATGCCGAGCCCGGACGGTGTGAGGACGGCGGCAAGGGCCGCGATGGCCGCGGCCCGCAGCCCGAAGGAGAGGATGAGCGCGACCGCGCCGTAGGAGCCGATGCGGCTGTCCTTCATAATGGCGAGCGCGCTCTCCCGGTCCCGCCCGCCGCCGATGCCGTCGGCGCTGTCGGAAAGCCCGTCCTCGTGCAGGGCGCCAGTGAGGAGAGCCTGTACGGCGAGCGTGGCGAAGGCGATGAGCAGCGGCGGTGTGGAGAGCGCAGACAGCAGTGCGGCGAGGGCGGCAGCGGGCAGCACGATCAGCACGCCGGCCAGCGGGAAGGTGCGCACGGCGCGCGACAACCGGCCGTCATGGCCGATGAAATGACGCTGCGGCACCGGCACGCGCGAGAGGAAGGCGACCGAGCGGGCGGTGTCGTCGATATAGTCCTGAATGGCCAAGTCTGGTCCTTTCCGAAGGCGGTTCGGCTTGTGACGCGCCCCTCATCCCCCTGCCGGACCTTCTCCGCGCAAGCGGGGAGAAGGGGAAAACGCTGAGGTTTTCCTTCCTCGCCCCGCTTGCGGGGAGCGGATGCCGGCAGGCAGGTGAGGGGCTTTTTGTAAACCGCGCCATCCTACCCGATTGCCCTGTGACGAAAGGGCGACGAAGGCCGCCGCAAATGCGGTTGTCGGATTCGCGCCCTGCCTCTATTAGGAGACACCAAACACACGCCTTTGAAAGCCGAAACTTAAGGAATTCCCCAAGATGAGTGCCAGCGGCCTGCCGTTCGATGATTTTCGTGAATTGCTGCGCAACCTGCCCGGCCCCGATTCGGCTGCGCTGGTGGCGGCGCGCGAACGCGACAAGCAGCTCACCAAACCGCCGGGCGCGCTTGGCCGGCTGGAGGAGATCGCCTTCTGGCTCGCCGCCTGGACCGGCCGGCCGCCGGCCGTGACGCGGCCGCTGGTCGCCATCTTCGCCGGCAACCATGGCGTCACCCAGCAGGGCATCACGCCCTATCCGTCCTCCGTCACCGCGCAGATGGTGGAGAACTTTGCGGCTGGCGGCGCGGCGATCAACCAGATCTGCGTGACGCACGATCTCGGCCTGAAGGTCTTCGACCTGGCGCTCGACTATCCGACCGCCGACATCACGCAGGAGGCGGCACTGTCCGAGCGCGATTGCGCGGCCACCATGGCCTTCGGCATGGAGGCGGTTGCCGGCGGCACGGATCTCCTGTGCATCGGCGAGATGGGCATCGGCAACACGACGATCGCCGCGGCGATCAACCTGGCGCTCTATGGCGGTACGGCGGAGGAATGGGTCGGGCCCGGCACCGGCTCGGAAGGCGAGGTCCTTCAGCGCAAGGTGGCGGCGGTGAAGAAAGCCGTCGAGCTGCACCGGGCGCATCTTTCCGATCCGCTGGAGGTGCTGCGCCGCCTCGGCGGCCGCGAGATCGCCGCCATGGCCGGCGCGATCCTCGCTGCCCGCATGCAGAAGATTCCCGTCATCCTCGACGGCTATGTGGCGACGGCGGCGGGCGCTATCCTGCGCGCGGCCAATCCGGCCGCACTCGACCACTGCCTGATCGGCCATGTCTCGGCCGAACCGGGGCACCTCAAATCGATCGAGAAACTCGGCAAGACGCCACTGCTCGCGCTCGGCATGCGGCTCGGCGAGGGCACGGGGGCGGCGCTTGCCGCCGGCATCGTCAAGGCGGCGGCGGCCTGCCATTCCGGCATGGCGACCTTCGTTCAGGCGGGCGTCAGCAACCGCACCTAACGAGCGGCCGGCAAAAAGCCTCAATGGCATGGATTGAGAGCGCGAAACACGCCCGTCATGCGGGCGTGTTTCATGAGAGCGGCGAAAACGGGATTGCGGGAATGGGTCAGGGACCAATCGAGAAGAAGACGGGCATCAGCCACCTGTTTGCGGCAGCGACCTATTCGGCCGCCGGCGCGCGCCGCCTGCTCGGCGAATCCGCCTTCCGCCACGAGCTGATCGCCTTCGGCGTCGCCATGGTGCTCTTCACCCTCGTCGGCGCATCCTTCTTCCAGTATGTCGCCATGGCGATCCTCTTCCTCCTGATGATCGCCTTCGAGGCGCTCAACACGGCGATCGAGGAGATCGTCGACCGTGTCTCGCCGGAGATTTCCGAGATGGGCAAACACTCGAAGGACCTCGGTTCCTTCGCCGTCTTCTGCCTGATCATCGCCAACGCCGTCTATGCCGGCTATGTGGTGGCGTCGAAGTTCATCTGAACGGTTTCGGGCCCGACCCGAGGACCCGGACGGCAAACGTTTCAGGCAAAACTTTTCCTGCGCGGCGCGACGGCCTGGGTCTCGGTGACGGCGGGCAGGCTTTGCAGCACACGCTTGGCCGGCAGGATGGCGATGGCCTCGGTGCCTTCGCGCAGCTTGGATTTCAGGATGAACTCGCCATTGTGCTTGGCGAGGATCGCCTGGACGATCGGCAGGCCGAGGCCGGTGCCTTGCTCGGCGCTCTTGATGGCGATGGAGCCCTGGCCGAAGGCGGAGAGCACGACGGGGATTTCCTCCTCCGGGATGCCGGGGCCGTTGTCGCGGATCGAGATGTACTGTCCGCCGCCGGCGGTCCAGCCGGCCTTGACGAAGATCTCGCCGCCCTGGGGCGTGAATTTCACGGCATTCGACAGGAGGTTCAGGACGACCTGGCGCAGTGCCTTCTCGTCTGCCCAGACGGCCGGCATGTCGCCTTCGACCTGCTCGGAAATGGTGATGTTCTTCGCCCGCGCCCGCAGCTGCACCATGCCGATGCAATCTTCGGCGATATCGACGAGATGCACGCTGTCCTCCGACAGGTCGTACTTGCCCGCCTCGATGCGCGAAAGATCGAGAATCTCGTTGATGAGGTTGAGCAGGTGCTGGCCGGAGCGGTGAATATCGGAGGTGTATTCCTTGTAGACGGGGTTGTTGAGCGGCCCGAGCACCTCCGTCGACATCACCTCGGAAAAGCCGAGGATGGCGTTGAGCGGCGTGCGCAGCTCGTGGGACATGGAGGCGAGGAAGCGGGATTTGGCGAGATTTGCCTCTTCGGCGCGCCGGCGGGCCTCGTCCGACATGGACTTGGCCACTTCCAGTTCGGCGATCAGGTCGTCCTTTTCCGATTGGGAGGAGAGCAGCTGCGCGCTGGTGTGGCGCAGGCGGTTCGTCATGAAGATGAGGAAGATCAGCGCGGCGGAGATGATCGTCACCATGCCGAACGTCGCCGGATTGGGGCGCAGCAGGGCGGAGATGGAGAGCGCGACGACCGTGGGCAGGAAGGCATAGAGCACGGCATGGCGCAGCATCAGCGTGCTGATGGCCGTGACGGCGAGCGCGACGAGCAGGGCGGAGCCCTTGTAGAAATCGAAGGTGGCGTTGCCGCAGGGGCCGCAGGTCTGCAGGGAGAAGGCAGCCCAGGCGAGGCCCATCGCGACCTGCGCGGCGAGGAAGATGCGCTGCCAGCGGCGGGTGTTGTCGGCGGTGATTTCCTGCTTGTGCGCCCGGCGGGCGACGATCATGCCGAGTGCATGCACGCTGAGCGCAAGGATCGCCCAGGCGAGAAGGCCGATCTCCTGCGTGAGATAGACGCCGACGGCGGCAATCAGCACGACCACGACGGGTACGGCGAGCGCATTCTGGGCGGCCGAGGCGATATGCAGCTGCAGCATCTCGCGCTCGAAGCCCGGCGCGATGCCGGTGGCGGTCTGCAGGCGTTCCCGGGTCGCGCGAACGGTCCGCGAGACAGCCTTGTTTCGATGGCTGCGCGACTTGTCGACGATGATCTTGTCGGTCGAGGTACTGACGCCGGTACTCATCACGATTGCAACTGTTGCGGACAGGATTGAAGTCTAGGGGGGAATCCTTAAGAAGATGCTGCCGCGCATAAACCATTTGCGAACCATTCCGGCATTTTCCGGAACAACCTGCCGGCAGCGCACCACCATCGTGACGTAGCGGCATGACGCTGGGGTATTTCCGCCTTTCTCCGAATCGCGAAAACACCCTATCTCTTTCATTTTACGCAGTTCCGCCTGCAGGCGCCCGCGCGGCTCTGCTGGAACTGCCGGGGCAAGGACGGGACTCCATGGGGCTTTCCAGGCGGGCGCGCGATGTCGGTGTGGCGATGGCGATCCTCGCGCTGACGGCGTTGATCGTGGCGCGCGTCGGCGGCGGGGGCGGCGAGACCTTCACCGGTGCGGCGCGGGCGGCGGACGGTGATACGCTGACGCTCGACGGCCACCGCATCCGGCTCGTCGGCATGGACACGCCGGAGCTGACGCAGATCTGCCGGCGCGACGGCGCGGACTGGCGCTGCGGCGTTGCCGCCCGCTCGCGGCTTGCGGAGTTCCTGCGGGCCGGGCCCATCACCTGCCGCACGCAGGGCACGGACAAGTACGATCGCTGGCTGGCGCGCTGCGAGAACCCGGCGGGTGATCTCGGAGCGCGCATGGTGCGCGAGGGGCTGGCGGTCGCCTATGGCGGCTATGAGGACGAGGAGCAGTTCGCGCGAGCCGAGCGCAAGGGCCTGTGGGGTGCCGATTTCGACATGCCGCAGCTATGGCGCAAGACGAACGGCCGGCCGCAGGAGGATGCGCATGATGCGGAGCCGGGTATGCTCGGCGGCATTCTGGGGGTGTTCGGGCTTTAGGTCGCGCACTCATTGACTGCTGGCGGTCGCTGTTCTGGTCAGACTTCCTGAAGGGAGCTGCGGATCGACGTATTTCGAGTGCCAGGTGATCGAAGCGCCGCTACCGAGCAAGCCGCGCCGTGTGCCTCGGGTTGATGGCCGGCCCGTATGCGACCTGCTGCAACCGCTTCAAAACGCACGGCGAAAACTGCTTTGCTCCCGTCAAACCGCTCCAGCCAAAATCTGGATGCGCTTTGCGGGGCGGTGCGCTAGAAAGGCCCCTCCGACGCTCGGAAAGGCGTTCAGGCAGGAGCCCACCATGATCAAGATGAGTGTCTACTATCCCGCCGATGGCGGTTCGAAGTTCGATCACGACTACTACCGCACCCGCCATATGCCGCTGCTCCGGGAACGGCTCGGCGATGCCTGCCTGCGCTACGAGATCGACAGGGGGCTTGCGGGTCGCGAACCTGGAAGCGCGCCGGGGTTCGTCGCAGCGTGCCATGTCTACTCGCCGGATCTGGCGACATTCCAGGAGGCATTGGGTCCCCACCGCACGGAGATCGCCGCGGACGTTGCCAACTATACGGACATCGCCCCCGTCGTGCAGATCAGCGAAGTCGTTGAAGGGTAGGGCTTCAGCGTAGGCGTCGCGTTGAATTTTCCGGGACCGGCGTCGTGCCGGTCGATCTGATCCATTGCGGGAAGGCTCAAGGAGGGGCGGTCGATGGACGAGACAGGGACCGAAGAGATCGCCGCCCTTCGCGCGGCGATCGCGGCCTGTCGGGTCTGTCGCGACACGCCGGCGAAGGGACCGGCAGACCGGCTGCCGCACGAGCCGCGGCCCGTCGCCGTCCTCTCCGACAGCGCGCGCATCCTGATCGCCGGCCAGGCACCGGGGCTTCGGGTGCATGAGAGCGGCCTGCCGTTCAACGACGCTTCCGGCGACCGGCTGCGCGACTGGCTCGGCGTCACGCGCGACGGGTTCTACGATCCGCGGAACTTCGCCATCGTGCCGATGGGCTTCTGTTTTCCCGGCTATGACGCCCATGGCAGCGATCTGCCGCCGCGCCGCGAATGCGCGCCGCTGTGGCGCGCCCGGGTGATTGCCGCCATGCCGCAGATCGAGCTGGTGCTGGGGATCGGGCAATATGCGCAAGCCTGGCATCTGGGTGCGGCGAAGGCCGCCAGCATGACCGAGACGGTGCGCGACTGGCGCCGACACCTTCACCGCAACGAGGGGCCGTCCGTGCTGCCGCTGCCGCATCCGAGCTGGCGCAACACCGGCTGGCTGAAGCGCAACCCATGGTTTGAGGCGGAAATTCTACCCGAGTTGCGAAAGCGGGTGAAAACCCTTACGGAGTGAAATGCAATTCTTTCAATTTGTCGCCATCGCGGTATATGAGGGAATTAAATTTCGTAGGGGAAATCAATGGACCGTCTGGACCGCAAAATCCTGCGCCTCTTGCAGGAAGATTCCACGCTCGCCGTGGCTGATCTCGCCAAGAAGGTGGGGCTCTCGACCACGCCCTGCTGGCGGCGCATCCAGAAGATGGAAGAGGACGGCGTGATCCGCAAGCGCGTCGCGCTGCTCGATCCGGTCAAGATCAACACCAAGGTCACGGTCTTCGTGTCGATCCGCACCAACGCCCATTCGACGGAATGGCTGAAGCGCTTTTCCGAGGTGATCGTCGAATTCCCCGAAGTGGTGGAATTCTACCGCATGAGCGGCGAGGTCGACTACCTGCTGCGCGTCGTCGTGCCCGACATTGCCGCCTACGACGCCTTCTACAAGCGCATGATCGCGCGCATCGAGATCCGCGACGTCTCCTCGGCCTTCGCGATGGAGCAGATCAAGTACACGACCGAGCTGCCGCTCGACTACATGATGGTGGACAACCAGAAGAGCGGCGAGGAATAGGCGGCCTTGCGCTGCTGCGGCCGGGCTTTCACAGATCCGGCCGCGTGAAGGTCACGACGACCGTTTTCCAGGCATCGTAGGGCGCAAGCTCCGCCAGCCCCGCAAAGGGTGCGCAGCGCACGACCGCCCGCACCGCGCTTGCGGCAAAACCCTTCGTCGCCGCATCGCCGCCGACCGGGCCGTCGATTGCCGGCGAGCCGATGAGTTCGCCTGCCTCCGTCAACGAGAATGTCACGCGGACCGTCTGCACATGGTCCGGCAGGTCCGCCGGCACCGACCAGCATCGGGCGATCTTGCCGTTGAGGGCGGTGGCGAGCGCCAGCCGGCCGGCATCGTCCGCCTGTGCCGGAGCGGCAAGCACGGCTCCGGCGGTCAGGGCGAAGAGGGCGCGGCGGAGCGCCACCTTACTTCCTCTCGAGGCGCGCGAGCAGCGAGGACGTGTCCCAGCGGTTGCCACCCATGTCCTGCACGTCGCCGTAGAACTGGTCGATCAGCGCGGTGACGGGCAGTTTCGCGCCGTTGAGGCGGGCTTCCGACAACACGATGCCGAGGTCCTTGCGCATCCAGTCGATGGCGAAGCCGAGGTCGTATTTACCGGCGATCATCGTCTTGTGGCGGTTGTCCATCTGCCATGAACCGGCCGCGCCCTTGGAAATAACCTCGATGACCGCCTCCATGTCGAGTCCGGCCTTCTTGCCGAAATGGATGCCCTCGGCGAGCCCCTGCACGACGCCGGCAACGCAGATCTGGTTGACCATCTTGGCAAGCTGGCCGGCGCCGGCCGGGCCCATCAGGCCGACCATGCGCGCATAGGCGTCGATGATCGGTCGTGCCTTGTCGAAGATATCCTTCTCGCCGCCGCACATGACGGTCAGGACGCCGTTTTCCGCGCCGGCCTGGCCGCCGGAGACGGGGGCGTCGACGAAGGCAAAACCCTTTTGGCGCGCGGCGGCGTCGAGTTCGCGCGCGACTTCCGCGGAGGCGGTGGTGTTGTCGATGAGGATGGCGCCGGGCTTCATGCCGTCGAAAACCCCGCCTTCGGCGATGGTGACGGAACGCAGGTCGTCGTCATTGCCGACGCAGGTGAAGACGAAGTCGGCATCGGCAGCGGCTTCCGCCGGCGTGCGAAACGCCTTGCCGCCGAATTCGGCCGCCCATTTTTCCGCCTTGGCGAAGGTGCGGTTGTAGACCGCGACCTCATGGCCGCCCTTGACCTTGAGGTGCCCAGCCATGGGATAGCCCATGACGCCGAGACCGATGAATGCAACCTTTGCCATGCTGTAACCTCCTGCAATCGTTGGCAGGAGGTGTAGCGGATCATCGGTTTTTGCGAAAGTGTTTCTCGTCAGCCGCGGTATTTCGCCAGCACGAGATGGCCGGGGATCGGCTCGCCTTCTTCAAGGCGTACCGTGATGTCGGTGATCTCGACGATGTCGAAGCCCGTCTCTTCGAGGCGCTGGCGCACATAGGCGGCGGCGTGGGCGAAACGCTGGTGCGGACCGACCATGAAGGGGCGGCCGGCAAAGGTCTCCTCGGGCAGCGTTTCGGAGGAGAAGATGAAATGGCCGCCGGGCACGAGGTTTTCGGCCACACCGAAGAACAGCGGTTCGAGCGCGCCGAGATAGGGCAGCACGTCCGTCGCGGTGATGAGGTCGAAGGGTTCGTCGTCGTTGTCGTCGAGGAAGTCGACGGCCTCGGCGACATAGAGCGTCTCGTAAAGATCCTTGTCGTGGGCGATCTCGACCATGTTTTCCGACAGGTCGATGCCGGTGATGTCTTCCGCCATGTCGCGCAGCGCGCCGCCGGTCAGACCCGTGCCGCAGCCGAGGTCGAGCACGCGCTTGAACGGGCCCATGCCACGGGCCTGGAAACGCTGGCGCACGGTGAGCGGCACGCAATAGCCGAGCTGGTCGACGAGCACGTTGTCGAAGACCTCGGCATGCTGGTCGAAGAGCGTGGTGACATAGGCGTCGGGTGCCTTTTCCGGCGTGTCGCCGCGGCCCATCGAGGCAAGGCGCACCGCGGCGCCGCCGTGATCTTCCGGGTCGAGCGCCAGCACTTCGGCATAGGCCTTGGCGGCAGCATCGAAATCGCCGGATTTTTCCAGCGAAAGGGCGCGGTTGTAGGCTTCCGCGAGCGCATCTTCGTCGATCTTGGTCATGGAGGCGTCTCTTACGGCCCGGGCAAGGCTTTGGCAATGGCGCCATTCACCTGCAAATAGGCATTTATCAATCGCCGAAAGAGGCGCATGATCCTCCTCCCAAAACCAAAAAGACCATTGGGAGGAATGACATGCCCGCCGATACGCCCCCCTTTTCGCCCGCTGCCGAGACCAGGCGGACCGGCAGCCCGGCGCTGCCGGCAACGCCGATGGAGACGATCAACACGATGGTGCACTACTATCGTGGCGAACTCGGGCGCATGGCCGGCTGGCGCGACCGCATCGACCGTACCTCGAACTGGGCGATCACGGTGGTGGCGGCGCTATTGTCCGTTTCGCTGTCGACGCCCACCTCGCATCACGGCGTTCTGCTCTTTGCGATGCTGCTCGTCTCGCTGCTGTTGATGATCGAGGCGCGGCGCTACCGGTTCTTCGACGTCTACCGCGCGCGGGTGCGCCAGCTCGAGCGGTTCTACTTTGCCGAAATCCTCAATCCGCGCGCCGCGCTCGATCTCGACTGGGCGGCGCCCATCGCCAAGAGCTTGCGCAAGCCGGAGTTCCTGATCAGCTACCGCGATGCGGCCTGCCGGCGGCTGCGGCGCAACTATTGCTGGCTCTACCTGATCCTCCTGCTCGCCTGGGCGCTCAAGATCTCGTCATCGATGATGCAGCGGCCGGCGACGGCGGGCAAGGACATGACGCTTGCTTTCGAGCATGTGGTCGCCAATGCGGCGCTCGGGCCGGTACCCGGCAGCGTGGTGATCGCCTTCGTGCTGCTGCTCTATGCCGTGATCCTGTATTTCTCGCTCAAGGTGGACATGTCCGACACGGAGCTGGCGCACGGATCCGTGCACGTCTGATCACGGCCGGCCCTCAGTTGATGACGAATTCGCCCTTCAGCGCCCGCCATTCCGTTGCCGAGATCAACCGGCGATGAACGTAGCGGACGGAATGGAGGGGGCCGTCCAGCTTTTCCTGCCAGAATTTCAGGAAGCCCTTCATCTCCGGGAAGTCTGGGGCGAGATCGTAGTGCTGCCAGATATAGGTCTGCAGAAGCTGGGGGTGATCCGGCATGCGGTAGAGGATCTGGGCCGTGGTCATGCCGTAGCCCTTGAGCTGCATTGCCATGTCGTTCGTCATAGGGACCTCATTGCGTGTGAATGATGGTCCTTATGATTGAGCGCCCGCGAGGTTAATGAACTCTTTAAGTTTGGCCCGTATCGGGATTTTTTTCTTTGCAATCAGGTATTTGGCAGCACTCATCCGTGAGTGCTGCCAAAAGGCGTCACCGCTTCAGGTGGCGCGTCAGACGCGTTTCCAGCCAGGCCCAGAGGTTGCGCAGCAGCTCCACCATCAGGAGATAGAGCAGTGCCGCCCAGAGATAGGCCTGGTAATCGAAGGTGCGCGAGAAGGTACGGCGGGTCTCGCCCATCAGGTCGAAGACCGTGACGATGGCGACGATGGCAGACCCTTTGATCATCAGGATGATCTCGTTGCCATAGGGCCGCAGTGCGACGATGAGCGCCTGCGGCAGGATGACCTTGAAGAAGGCGACCTGCTTCGGCAGGCCGAGCGCGGCGGCGCCCTCATGCTGGCCGCGCGGCACGCTTTCGATGGCGCCGCGCAGGATTTCGGCCTGGTAGGCGGCGGTGTTGAGTGTGAAGGTCAGGAGCGCGCAATTCCAGGCGTCGCGGAAGAACCACCAGAGGCCCCAGGCCTTCAACTCGGCGGAGAAGCTGCCGAGGCCGTAATAGACGAGGAAGAGCTGCGTCAGCAGCGGCGTGCCGCGGAAGAAATAGACGTAGCCGTAGGCGATCCACGAGAGGACCGGGTTCTTCGACATGCGCGCGAAGGCGAGCGGCAGAGAAATGAGGCCGCCAAGCACGACGGAGAGGATGACGAGCAGCAGCGTGACGCCGAGGCCCGAAAGGTAGCTCGGTCCGTATTTCGTGAACTTGTCGGGATCCCAGCCGTTGACGATCATCAGGAAGACGCCGACGGTGAGCGCCAGCCAGACGCCCATGAAGATGTTGCCGAAGAAACGGCCCGCGGTGAATGGCTTCGGCGGGGCTTCCGGCGGGGCCTGCGGCGGGATGAGGGTGGTGACGACGCTCATCGGGCGACCTCCGAACGTTTTGCCCAGCCTTCGATCGCCGAAAAGACCAGCGAGGAGAGGAAGGCGAGGACGAGGAAGAGCAGGCAGGCGATGGAGTAGAACTGGAAGGCTTCCTTCGTCACGCGGGCAGCGACGCCCGTCTGGCGCAGGATATCCGGCAGGCCGATGACCGAGACGAGCGCGGTGTCCTTCAGGAGCGCCATCCAGAGATTGCCGAGGCCGGGCAGGGCGACGCGGATGAGCTGCGGCAGCACGATGAGGCGCATGGTGCGGCCATGGTGCAAGCCGAGGGCGTAGCCCGCCTCGTACTGGCCGCGCGGAATGGCCTTGAAGGCCGACAGCAGCACTTCCGAGCAATAGGCCGAGAACACGACGCCGAGTGCGATCATGCCGGCGAAGAAGGCGTTGATCTCGACCGCACCCTCATAGCCGACGGCGGTCATCAGATTCTGCACGAGGATCTGCAGGCCGTAATAGACGATGAAGAGCGTCAGGAGCTCCGGCAGGCCGCGGAAGAGCGTCGTGTAGATGTTGGCCGACATCCGCAGAGACTTTTCTTCCGACTGCTTTGCCAGCGCGATGAAGAAGCCCATGACGAGGCCGACGGGCAGGGTGGCGACAGCAAGGCTTGCCGTCACCAGGAAGCCGAAGGCGATCTCGTCGCCCCATCCGGCATTGCCGCAGGCAAGCAGCGTGTCGCCGGCAAAAAGAGTGAAGATGCCGATCGGCCCGCAGAGGGGATCGATGATCCCGAGAAATGCGGATACCGCCTCGACGATGGCGGTGAAGAACCCGCTCATGCCAGAAGAACCCCCGATGCGCCTTGCGCTTGTTGTCCGGGCGCGTGATGCACCCGTCTTTTCTTATGTGCAAGTTCTCAAACAAAAGGAGCGGGAGAGCAAGCCCTCCCGCCCGTGCATTCTGGTGATGGGGTCAGAAAAAACCCGCATGACACAGAGGTGTTGCGGATCAATCGCCGTAGACGTCGAACGGGAAGTACTTGGCGTTGATTTCCTGGTACTTGCCGTTGGCGCGGATCGCCGCGACCGCTGCCGTGAACTTGTCGGCGAGCGCGGTATCGCCCTTGCGCACGGCAACGCCGGCGCCTTCGCCGTTGATGACCGGGTCGACCGGCAGCGTGCCGAGCAGCTTGCAGCAGGCGCCGTCGTCGGTCTTCAGCCATTCGGAGAGTACCACCACGTCGTCGATGACGGCGTCGATGCGGCCATTGGCGATGTCGAGCTTGTACTCGTCGGCCGTCGGGTACATCTTGACCTCGGCATCCTTCATATGCGCTTCGGCATAGTTGGAATGCGTTGTCGAGCCCTGAGCGCCGAGCGACTTGCCGGCCAGCGCTTCCGGGGTGGCTTCCTTGATCTCGCTATCCTTCGGGACGACGATCGCCGGCGGCGTGTTGTAGTACTTCTTGGAGAAGTCGACCTGCTCCTTGCGCTCGGCGGTGATCGACATGGAGGCGATGATCGCGTCGAACTTCTTCGCGATGAGCGCCGGAATGATGCCGTCCCAGTCCTGCGTGACGAAGGTGCACTCGGCCTTCATTTCCTCACACATTGCCTTGGCGATATCGACGTCGAAGCCGGTCAGCGTGCCGTCGGATTCGAGATTGTTGAAGGGCGGGTAGGCGCCTTCCGTGCCGATCACGATCTTCTCGCCTTCTGCCATCGCGGAGGTCGCGAAGAGGGCGATGACTGCAGCGGACGCTGCGAGCGTGAAACGTTTGGAAATACGCATATTGATCCTCTCTGTTGAAGGCTCTCGGGTTTTTCTTGTTGTCCGGGCCTCGAATTGAAGCGGGCAGGGCTGCCCGCTTGGCGCCGATAATCGACCGGTTTTCGCCAAAAAATCAACTGGATTCGCGCCGTCTTTCCGCCCGGTTTCCCCGACAATTTCATGGCGCCCCCCTGGCAGGGCTGCGCACGCGGCCTATCTCGCGTCGCAACGGACGCCGTTCAGGCGGGGTTAAGGCGGCGAATGCCAGACCTTTGAAGGATTGTGACGGGGACGTAAACGGCCGGAAGGGCCGGGCGTCCCTCTCTTGAGAATAAGACGGGACACCGTGAGGACAAAACGATGACTTTCCGCTCCAGACTTTTTGCAACCGTGGCGCTGCCGGTCCTGTCGACCGCGCTGATTGCGACGCCGACGCTGGCCGATGCCCTGATGAAGCCGTTCGAGGTTGCCCAGGAAAGCACCGGCGAAAGCCAGCCGAGCGAAGAAGAACTGCTGCTCCAGCAACAGCAACAGCAGCAGGACGACGAGGCACAGCGCGCTGCCGAGGACGAGCAGCAGCGCCAGGCCGAGGAACAGAAGGCCGCTGAAGAGGCCGAGAGGGCCGCGGCCGAGCAGCAGGCGGCCGAGGAAGAAGCCCAGCGTGCCGCCGCGGAAGCCGAGCAGCGCCAGGCCGAGGAACAGAAGGCCGCTGAAGAGGCCGAGAGGGCCGCGGCGGAGCAGAAGGCGGCTGAAGACGACGCGCAGCGCGCTGCTGCGGAAGAGGAGCAGCGCCAGGCCGAGGAACAGAAGGCCGCGGAAGAGGCCGAGAGGGCCGCGGCGGAGCAGAAGGCGGCTGAAGACGAAGCGCAGCGCGCTGCTGCGGAAGAAGAGCAGCGCCAGGCCGAGGAACAGAAGGCCGCCGAAGACGCGGAGAAGGCCGCAGCCGATCAGAAGGCGGCTGAAGACGAAGCGCAACGGGCGGCCGCCGAGGCGGAGGCGCAGCGGCAGGCGGACGAACAGAAGGCCGCCGAAGAGCAGAAAGCTTTGGATGAACAGAAGCCGGCCACTGAGGAACAGGCTGAACAGCCCGTGCAGCAGCAGGATGGCGGCACGTCGGAGACGACGGCCGGCGAAAGCGAGCAGCCGGCAGTGGGCGAGGGTGAGCAGCCGGCGGTTGCCGGCGAGGAAAGCCCGGCGGATACCGGCACGGACCAGCCCGCCACGGCCGAGACCGGCGAGACGCCGGTAACCGAGCCGGTGCCCGAGGTTGTCGACACGATGACCGAGGCGGAAAAACAGGAAATCGCCGAGGATCCGGCCAAGACCGACGAGACCGTCGTTCTGCCCGTCGAAAACGGGGCTGCTGTGCTCGACAGCGACAAGGACGCCGACAATGCCGGTGGCCAGGAGAGCCGCGAGCAGCGTCGCAAGAAGCGCGAGGAACTGCGCGCGCAGGAAGAGGACGTGCCGGTTCCCGAAACCGACGACGCTGCCCAGGCGACGATCTCCGAAGAGATGCGCGAGGCCGTGCCCGGCAGGATCGAGGCGGCGATCAAGGAAGAAGGCAAGCGCGCGAAGGAGGCGCCCGACTTCGCCGTGCCGGAGACGACCAACATCATCAACAACACCGTGATCAACAACACGATCATCAACAACAACACCGTCAACAACACGACGATCGACAACAGCGTCACCGAGGTGAACATCGTCGAGCGCGTCGAGAATCGCACGGTGCTGGAGGTCGGCGACCAGCTGATCGTGCGCGGTGACGATCGCCCGCGCCTGCGGCGTGATTCGGAGGAGGTCTATTACGACAACCTCGCCCGGGGCCGCGTGCGTGAGACGATCGTGCGTCCGGGCGGCGTCGAGATCGTGACGATCTACAACCGTTACGGCGATATCATCCAGCGGTCGCGCGTCGGCCGGGACGGGCGGGAATACATTCTCGTCTATGCGCCGGAGCTTGAGGACGATTCGCCGCGGCCGGGCCTCGTCGACGTCGGTTACGAGCTGCCGCCGATGCGCCTGCGCATTCCCGTCAGCGACTACATCATCGACACGTCGAGCAATCCGGACCGGGATTATTACGACTTCCTCGCCGAGCCGCCGGTCGAACGCGTCGAGCGGGTCTACACGATCGACGAGGTGAAACATTCCGCCCGCCTGCGCGACAAGGTACGCCGTATCGACCTCGACACGATCACCTTCGCCACCGGCAGCGCCGACGTGCCGATGTCGCAGGCCCGCACATTGCGGTCCGTCGCCGAGGCCATGCAGAAGGTTCTGGACAAGGATCCGGGCGAGACCTTCCTGATCGAGGGCCATACGGATGCCGTGGGGTCCGACAAGTCCAACCTCGTCCTTTCGGACGAACGGGCCGAATCGGTCGCCAGCCTCCTGACGGATGTCTATGGCATTCCGCCGGAAAACCTGCAGACGCAGGGCTATGGCGAGCGCTTCCTGAAGGTGAAGACGCAGGTCGCCGAACAGCAGAACCGCCGCGTCACCACGCTGGTGCGCCCCATGGCGCGGGCGAACTGATCGTATCTTCATGCGTTTAGGCAAGGACCGCCGGTAGCCGCCGGCGGTCCTTGTGCATTCAGCGCGAATTCATCTGCCATGAATTAGCGTCTGATATCGACGGCGGGCGGCTTGCGCGGAAACACAAATTCGCCCCAAACCCTGATGCAATAGCGTCCGAACGCTGGCAAACGAGGAAACGCCAATGCTTAAGAGAACAAGACTTCTGGCAACGGTGGCCCTGCCCATCGCTTCGCTGTCGTTTATCTGGCAGCCGGTCGAGGCCGCCATGATGCGGCCGGTGCTGCCGCTCGTCGAAAAATCCGATGTGACGGTGGTGCAGTCCGAGGAAGAGGAACTCATCCGCAAGAAGCGCAATCGCGAGGAGCAGGGAGGCGGTGAAGAGCGCCCGCGCAACCGCGAGCGGAACAACCGCGATGCCGACGGTCAGGGTGAGGAACGCCGCGAGCGCCGCAAAGAGGAGCGCCGCCAGGAAGAGGGCGGGCAGAATTCCCGCGAGGAGCGCCGCCAGCGCCAGCGCGACGCGGAACGCCAGCAGGAAGAACAGCAGCCGAACCGCGAGGAACGCCGCAAGAAGCAGCGTGAGACCGAGGGCGAAGGTCAGCCGCAGCAGGACCGTCAGAAGGCGCGCGAAGAGCGCCGCCAGCGCCAGCGCGATGCCGAACGCCAGCAGGAAGAGCAGCAGCAGAACCGCGAGGAGCGCCGCAAGAAGCAGCGTGAAGCCGAGGGCGAAGGCCAGCAGCAGCAGGATCGCCAGAAGGCGCGCGAAGAGCGCCGTCAGCGTCGGCGCGATGCCGAACGCCAGCAGGAAGAACAGCAGCAGAACCGCGAGGAGCGCCGCAAGAAGCAGCGCGAGGCCGAGGGCGAGGACCAGCAACAGCAGGACCGCCAGAAGGCGCGCGAGGAACGCCGCCAGCGTCAGCGCGATGCCGAACGCCAGCAGGAAGAGCAGCAGCAGAACCGCGAGGAGCGCCGCAAGAAGCAGCGTGAAGCCGAGAGCGAGGACCAGCAGCAGCAGGATCGCCAGAAGGCGCGCGAAGAGCGCCGCCGGCGCGAGGCGGATACGGACCAGCAGCAGGAAGGGCGCGAAAAGACCCGCGAGGAACGTCGTGAGGAGCGCAAGCGCGAGGCCGAGCGGGAGCGCAAGCGTCCGGACGAGACCGCGGGGCGTCCGCGCCGCGAGCGCGACAAGGACCGTGAGCGCATCGCCCGCGACCCGTCGCGCACCACCGAGACGATCGAGCTGCCGTTCATCGACGGCGCTGCCGTTCTCGACAGCGACAAGGACTGGGACAACCGCCGTGACCGCTCGCGCGAGGAATTGCGCCGCGAACGCGAGGAGAAGCGTCGCGACGTGCGCGTGCGCGTTCCCGAATCCGACCGCGATGCGCAGGTCGGATGGGAAGGCCGCGATCGTATCCGCTACGAATCGGGCGACCGTGAACGCGGCGAGCGCCGTGACCGCCGGCCGCGCTACGAGGATCGCGACGGCTGGCGCGTCGAGCGCGAGGTCGACGACCGCTTCGTGATCAATTTCGGTGACAGGATCATCGTTCGGTCCGACGATGGCCGCCGCCTGTCGCGCCGCGCCACGGAAACCTATTACGAGGACCTGCCGAACGGCCGCGTGCGCGAGGTCATCGAGCGGCCGAACGGCGACCGCGTCGTCACCATCCGCAACCGCTACGGCGAAATCATCCAGCGTTCGCGTATCGACGGCGACGGCCGGGAATATGTGATGTTCTATGCGCCGGAAATCGACCGCGACAGCCGGCCGACCTTCGTCGATCCCGGCGAGCGGCTGCCGCCGATGCGCCTGACGATCCCGGTCGATGAATACATCATCGACACGTCCGCCGAAGACCGCGCCGACTATCGCGACTTCCTGGAGCGGCCGCCGGTCGAGCCGGTCGAGCGTGTCTACACGCTGGACGAGGTGAAGTACTCGGCTCGTATCCGTGACAAGGTGCGCCGCATCGACCTCGATACGATCACCTTCGCGACGGGGTCAGCGGACATCTCGATGAACCAGGCGTCCACGTTGCGCAAGGTGGCCGAGGCGATGAACGAGATCCTCGACAAGGATCCCGGCGAGACCTTCCTGATCGAGGGCCATACGGATGCCGTCGGTTCGGACGAATCGAACCTGGTGCTCTCGGACGAGCGCGCCGAGGCCGTCGCCAACATCCTGACCGACGTCTATGACATCCCGCCGGAGAACCTTGCCACGCAGGGCTATGGCGAGCGCTTCCTGAAGATCGACACGGACGCCGCCGAACAGCTCAACCGCCGGGTCACCATCCGCCGCGTCACACCGCTGGTGAAGCCGGTGGCGATGGCCGAGTGATCGACCACGCCTCGAACAAAGAAAGGCCGCGGATCCCTCCGCGGCCTTTTTCATTTCACACACGTTCGGTGGCGAGCGACCAGTTGTAGACGCAGCGGTCGAGGCCGATGGCGATTTCCAGCACGCGGACCTCGTGTTCGTGTACTTCACCCTTCCTCGTCTGGGTGCGATAACGCACCGGGAAATCGGTGCGCCGCGAGATCGAGCAGACCTCCATCCACTTGTCGCCGTTGTCGACCTCGACATCCATGGTGGTCTCGGAATAGGCGGGCAGCCGGTCCGAGGGCACGATCCGCGTCGGCAGATGGATGAGCGCGGCAATCATGCGGCGGACCGGCTCTAGCGCTGCGGCATGATAGTCGTTGCCGGTGTCGGCCGAGTAGGCACACTGGAATTCGAGCTGCCAGAACTCCTTCAGCCGCATGTGCTTCGTCGCCTGGTCCTGCTCGCGCCGGTACGACCGACCGGCCTGCCAGACGCAGAGCGGCAGGCGCGTGCCGGTATGGGTCGTCAGGAGGTGCTGCATGTAGGGGTAGGTCGACGGCGTGGTCTCCGGCCGCAGAACCAGCTCGGTCTCGCCGGTCGCCAGCCGTTCCTGCACCCAGATATCGGCATTGGAATAGGCGTCGGATATCAGCGCCCGCGGCGTCAGCACGGGGGCCTCCACGCGGCGCATGTCCCAGGCGGGATTGACGGACCGCAGGAAGCTGCGCACCTCGCCGGAGAAGAAGCGGACCATCTGGTCGCGCAGCTCGATGTCGCGCTCTTCCCAATGGACGAGCGCATTCACGTTAAAAAGATTGAGCACGGTGCCTGTCTCCCTGGCATCGTTGAAGGAAGCTGTTGGGGGGCTTTACGTCCAGCCGGTCGCCGGACGCGTGCAGCGATCCGGTCGTTACGACTGGACGCGGAGACCTCGGCCGTTGGCGCGCAGAACGGCGACCTGCGGGCAGGTGCGGAGACGTTCGGCAAGGGGCGCGCGTGCGGTGCTCATGGCAACGCATCTAAGGGCAGCGGCAAAAATTGTCAAACGGCGGGCGGAACGGGCAACCCGGTCACAGTGACGACGAAATCGGCGATGGTCGCGGTGTCGTCGAGGTCGAAGACGGGCAGGGCCGTGTCTGTGACGGGATGATCGGCGGCGATGGCGGCAATGTGAGGGTCTTCGGGGGCGAGCGGCATGCGGTTGGCGGCCTCCAGCCGCCGGGCCTCGATCTTGGGGATCGGCTCGCGCTTGTACCCCTCGATCAGCACGAGGTCGCAGGGCGCAAGGCGCGCGAGGATTTCCTCGAAGCTCGGCTCAGGAGCGCCGCGCAGCTCGTGCATGATGGCATAGCGCGTGCCGGAAACGATGGTGACCTCGTGCGCGCCGGCCTGGCGGTGGCGGTAGCTGTCGGCGCCGACCTTGTCGATGTCGAAGTCGTGGTGGGCGTGCTTGATGGTGGAGACGCGGTAGCCGCGGGCGACGAGCTCGCTCACCAGGCGCACGGCAAGGCCGGTCTTGCCGGAGTTCTTCCATCCGGCAATCCCGAAGATCTTCGGTCGTGTCATCGTTCCAGCACCCAGAGCCAGTTTTCCGCCTCGTCGAGATCGTCGGGCGTATTGATGTTGAAGAAGGGATCGAACTCGCCGCGCGAGGTCTCGAGCAGCGGAAAGGTGATTTCGCGGGCCTGGTGGCGCTCGAGGTAACTGCGCACGCGCAGCGCCCCGCCGCCGGCCAGCCATTCGCCGAGATCCTCGGCAAGCGTCACCGGCCAGAGGGCGAAGACGGGGTGGAGACCGCTGACGGAGCGGGCGACCGCCATGCGCTCCGGCGTGTCGATGACGCGCGACAGGCGCGCGACGAGATCGGTCGGGAAGAAGGGGCTGTCCGTCGGTACGGTGGCGACGTGGCTCGCCTCGGGATGATGACGCCGCGCATAGTCGAGCGCGGCGAGCACGCCGCCGAGCGGTCCGGCGCGGGCGGCATCGAGGTCGGCGAAGACCGGCAGCTCCTCGCCGCGTTCGAAGAGCACCGGGCCATTGGCATTGACGGCGATGGCCGAGACCTGCGGCCGGAGGCGCCGCGCCGCACGGTCGATGAGAGCCGTGCCGCCGAGGCGGATGCGCGCCTTGTCCTGGCCCATGCGGGAGGAAAGGCCGCCGGCAAGGATCACTCCCACTATCGCATGCGTTGCTGTCATCTCGCTTCCATCGGAAGGTCTTTCCGTCTTCGTCTAGAGTATTTTGCCGCCGGGCGTAATCACCTTACCGTGCGCACCCGCGGCACAAACGACCAGATGGAGTGACGGCGCGCAAGCCTGTCAGGGGGATTCCGGCTTCGATTCCTGCGCCACGGCCTCCGCGTCCCGTCGGCGGTTCTCCCGATAGAAGGTGTAGAGGCCGGAGGCGACGATGATGAGGACGCCGACGGTCATCCAGAAATCCGGCACTTCGCCGAAGAACAGGAAGCCGATGGCGATCGCCCAGATGAGGCTCGTATAGCGGAAGGGCGCGATGAAGGAGATCTCGTCCGTGCGCATGGCGATGACGATGGTCTGGTAGCCAACGAGCAGCAGCACGCTGGCTGCGGCAAGACGGGTGAAAGCCTCGCCGGAAACCGGCTGCCAGCCGCCCAGCGGCACGATCATCACGGCGCCGGTGACGGTGATCGACACCGCCGTGATGACGCTGATGAAGAGCGTCGGCACGGACGGGTCGATCTGCCGGGTACAGAGGTCGCGTGCCGCCGCGCCGACAACCGAGGCGATGACATAGACGGCGGCGAGCGAAAAACCCTCCGGGCCGGGGCGGATGACGATAAGCACGCCGACGAAGCCTGCGACGATGGCCAGCCACCGCCGCCAGCCGACCTTTTCGCCGAGGAACAGCGCTGCGCCGAGCGTGACGGCGAGCGGCAGGGCCTGGAGGATCGAGGCCGTATTGGCAAGCGGCATGGCGCCGAGCGCCGAGACATAGGCGAGCGAGGCTAGGATTTCGGCGGCGATGCGCAGGGCGACAGCCGGCTGCAGCACGACCCGCCAGGAACCGAGCGCGCCCATCCAGCGGGCGATGGCGACGACGAGTAGTGTGGTCATCAGGCCGCGTACGAAAAGGATCTGGCCGGTGTTCATGCCGCCGGTGACGGACTTGACGAGTGCGTCGTTGCAGGTGAAGCCGACCATGGCGATGGCCATGAACAGGGCACCCTTGGCGTTGGCGGAGGCGGTCATGCGGATGATTCCAAGCGTGTCTTTCTCCTTCTTAGGCACAATGCCCACCGCATTCCATCACCCCGGCGGTTGGAACAAACGGGGTGGTTGCCGCATCGAGCGGCAATTGCGCGAAATCCGGGCAGAAAAGTATGATGATTCCGGCGCAAAGGCTTGAATTCCTGCCGCTTTACCGAAGGATTTCATTAAGCTTCCCCACCTATCGTTGCGTCATCCCAATGAGCGATCGCATGATGCGACGGGTGGGGGCGCGCCGCCTGATGCAAGGCCGGCCGATGCCCCGATATCGGATACCGGCCGCGCTCCGACAACGAGCCTGAGCGGCCGTTTCGGCTTTGAGGAACACCCGACGGGATCTTGGTCGTCATAAAAAAACGTCGGGGAACCCATGTCCTTCATCGACCGCCTGCTCCAGCAGCGCCGCATCGTCACCAAGGTGCTGCTGTTCGTCATTCCTCTCGTCGCGCTGATCGCGGGCATCGGCCTTGTCGGTTATTTCACCGCGAGCACGCTGAACGGTCACATGACGGTGACGCGCGAGACGATCAACAGCCTGTCGCATTTCCAGAACCTGCGCACCGGATTGCAGGACTTCGTCGACAAGCCGGGCGAGGCGACGCGCACGGCGCTCGGCGAACGCATCGACGAACAGGAGGCCGGCATCAACGATCTCGACGCCCTTCTGCCCGATGCGGCCGAGAAGACGAAGATCGCGTCCGTCGTGGCACTGGCCGGCACCATGCGCGGGCAGAGCGAAACGCTCTGGTCGATCGACCAGAAGCGCAACGCCGTGACGGCGGGTCTGGAAGAGGCGCTGGCGGCGATGGCCAAGGACGGTGCCTTCGCCGAAAAGCAGATCGGCGTCATCCGCAACGAATCGGGCGAGAAGGAAGCCTTTGCCAAGGCGCTGCTGTTCGACGCCGCGGCCTATCAGGGGCTTGCCGAGCGCATCGGCAAGTTCCGCAAGCCCGTCGCGCTGGCTATGAAGGCGGAGGACAAGGTCAAGGCGGCCGAGACCTACCTGCCGCAGCTCCTCAAGCAGCTCGCCGAATCCAAGGCGATCGCCTCGCCGAAGGCGCTGGAGCAGATCAAGCCCTTCGAGGCGGAGGTCGCCAAGGTCAAGGACATCCTTGCCGGCAGCGACGACGTGGAGGCCAAGAAGACGAAGTTCGTGCCCGTCCTGACCAAGCTTGCCAAGTTCGATGCCGACTTCCTCAAGGAGGCCGGCAAGAACTCCGACACGGCGGCGAAGCGTTTCGTCGGCATGGATGCGGAGATCGTGCTCCTGAAGACGTTGATCACGCTGATGGGCGATACGTTCAAGGGTATCGACGAGACACGCCTGCACATCAGCGAGCTGCACCGCAAGCTCGATCAGCCGAGCCGCGATGCCGTGCTGGCGGATGTGAAGGCCGTTGCCGGCAGCGCCGCCGAACTTGCCAAACTCGGCACGAAGAACGCCGCCCTGCGCGATCTCGCGCAGAAGCTCGCCCCGTCGCTTGCAAGGATCGAGCAAGGCACCCAGGATCTCATCTCGGTCGGCGAGACATGGCAGGCCGCGCGCGTCGCCGCCTACGCCTCCGTCGCCGATGCCAGCCAGACACTGGAACAGTTCGTCTCCAGCGCCCAGGAGGCGGGCAAGACGGACAGCCAGCGTTCGGCCAATGTCTCGATCATCGCCATGGTCGCCGGCACGCTGCTCGCCATCATCGGCGGCCTGATGCTGGTGGAAACGCTGCGCGGGCCGCTGAAGCGGGTGACGGAAGCCATGTCGCGGCTGGCGAGCGGCGACCTCGACATCAGCATCGACGGCCGCAACCGCGGCGACGAGATCGGCGACATGGTCCGCTCGGTCGCCGTCTTCCGCGATGCGGCGCGGGAAAACGTCCGGCTGGAGCAGGAGGCCGAGGCCCAGCGCCAGATGACGGCCGAGGAGCAGGCCCGCCGGGCCAGCGAACAGGCCCGCATCGAGGCGGAGCAGACCGAAGCGCTCACCGCGCTTTCCGACGTGCTTGGCCAGCTGGCCGCCGGCAATCTCGAAGAGAGCATGACGGAAGCGCTCGCGGCCGAATATGTCGCGATGGCGCGCACCTACAACAACGCCGTCGAGGCGCTGCGCGTGACCCTGTCGGACGTGCGGGCGACGACGATGGAGATCAATGGCGGCACGGGCAACCTTGCCACCTCCGCCGACGATCTCGCCCGCCGTACCGAACAGCAGGCGGCGGCGCTGGAGGAAAGCTCGCGGGCGCTGCGCCAGCTCACCGACATCGTGCGTTCGACGGCCGAAAGCGCCCAGAAGACTGCGGTGTCCGTCGACGAGACGCACAGCTATGCCCGGCGCTCCGGTGAGGTTGTGGCCAAGGCCGTGGACGCCATGGGCGAGATCAACCGGTCGTCGGAGAAGATCAGCACGATCATCGGCGTCATCGACGAAATCGCCTTCCAGACGAACCTCCTGGCGCTCAATGCCGGCGTCGAAGCGGCGCGAGCGGGTGAGGCAGGTCGCGGCTTTGCCGTCGTCGCGCAGGAGGTTCGCGAGCTAGCCCAGCGTTGTGCCGGCGCCGCCCGTGAAATCAAGGGCTTGATCTCCGACAGTTCGGCACAGGTGCGCAACGGCGTTGCCCTCGTCACCGAGACCGGCGAGGCGCTGACGGTCATCAACGAGCATATCTCCTCGATCCACGCGCTGGTCGGCAAGATCGAGGCGGCCGCGGCCGCCCAGTACGACGGCATCAACGAGGTGAACCAGGCGGTGCACCAGGTTGAGCTCATCACGCAGCAGAACGCGGCGATGGTGGAGGAGAACACGGCCGAGATCCACGGCCTGCGTCACCGCGTCCAGGTGCTCAACCAGAAGATCGACCACTTCAAGACGCGCGACCTCGATACGCGGCAGGGCGGCTATTTCGGGCAGCACCACGCGGCTTGAAGACTGTTTGAAAGACGCGTCTCACGAGCATGGAGCGGCTGGGCAGGAGCCCGGCCGTTTTGTTGTGGGAAGAGAGATCTTGCCTACCCGTAGAGGCGGTGGCGTGCTTGCTGGATCCGGCGGCGCGGGCGTTGTTTTGCACCGACATCCACGCGGCGGTTTTCCGCCCGTGGTTTTTTCAAGGAGCATCGGACGGGGCGCTGGAAGGTGCCGCATCTGAAAGTAGTGTATGGCGCCTTTCAGCGCCCCGTTCAGCGGTTTTTGCCCGCAACTCCGGTCTCTCTGCAAAGGCCGGGACGATGGATGGTGTTCGCCGGTTTCCGGAAGGAGGCCGTTTCCGTTTTGTCATCCGCCATCGCGCGCCATGGCGATGGTGGACGGAAGGTTTTACCTTCCGGACGGTCTCATCCCGGCGGACGATGCCGACGCATCCGCCAGGCCGGCCCCCTTGTGTGCCGCACAGGCACGCCCGGCGCGCCGTTCGGGGCATGAAGCGGAAGGCTCGGTCCGACGCCCGCCGCTTCCCCCGTGTCGCCGGAGGGAGACCATTTTCCGCAGGCCCCTTGGGCGACGGCCTACGTCCGTCCCTCGCCAAAAGCGCCGACCCCGCCTCGCCACGACGCCTCGCGGTGTATCCGTGGCGGGATGGGGGATTGTAGGCACGAGTGAAGGAGGCGGGGAAAATGCGGGGGCGGGTTTTCGTGCAATTGGCGTTCATGGGATGGATGAGACAAGCGCTGCCGCCTGCGTTTACACACAACTCTTCTCCCGTCATACCGGACGTTATGCGGGGTCCCGCGGCGCCGCGTCTGCGGTGCGGAAGGGGGGGGGCGTCAGCGGGTTGGGCGAGTCTTCTAGCTGTGCGAACGCGCGTCGGCTGGACCCCGGATCACGTGCGCGGCGACGGGAGATCGATGGGAGGAGCGTCTCTTGGGCTGAGTAGGCCGCGCCCTTGATCCGGCATGGCGGAGGCGTTGGTGGCGGGTGCGCCGGAAATCGGAAGCGCCGCCGTTACTTGCCGGCTTCGTAGACCACATAGCTTTCCGGCACCGCAGGGTCCGGGTCGCCGTAGGTCGGGTCGAACTCGAAGCGGGTCAGCATGAAATTGCCGTTGCGGAAAACCCAGTCGCCGCTGTCCCAGGCATCGCCGATGCCGCGCCAGGCGGCGTGGCTGGTGATGGTGCGGGTCTTCTCGTTGAAGCTGGCATTGACCAGAAGGGTGGTGGCGCGGAAGCCGTTGATCTTCGGCTCGGCAGTCAGTCGGCTGTTTTCCTCGTTCGCATAGGCATAGGCAAGATCCGGCGTGGCGAAGGCGATGAGCTTCGGCGTGTCGGTGTCGCTTGTCTGCAGGACGAAAGCGTTGCGGATGTTGTAGGCGCCCGAGCCACAGAACAGCTGGTAGAGCGTGGCCTCGACACCGGGGCCGTTCGGGTCGTAGTCGGGTTTGTAGGTGAAACGGTAGAGGGCGTGTCCGAACCCTTCCGCCTCCGGTCCGACCATCGGCACCTCCTCCATGCCGTTCATGTCGCAATCCGCGCCAAGGGCGGCTTTGGTGATCGCCTCAGCGGCGGCGATGCCCTCCGGCCGCTCGGCGGCAAGGCCGAGGGAGGGAAGGGCGGCGGCAAGGAAAAGGGCGGGCAGGGCGGGCGGAAGGATTTTCACCAAAACCTCGCTTTCGGCGGGGATCAGCCGCCGGTGACGCTCATGTGACGGGCAACGGCCGGCCGGTTGCGGCGGTCGATGACGAAATCGTGGCCCTTCGGCTTGCGGGTGATCGCCTCGTCGATCGCCTGCGAGAGCAGGGCGTCGTCGTCGGAGGCCCGCAGCGGAAGGCGCAGATCGGCCGCATCGTTCTGGCCGAGGCACATGTAGAGCGTGCCGGTGCAGGTGAGGCGCACGCGGTTGCAGCTTTCGCAGAAATTGTGCGTCATCGGCGTGATGAAGCCGAGGCGGCCGCCGGTCTCGGCGACCGTGACATAGCGCGCCGGCCCGCCGGTTCTGTAGGCATTTTCCGTCAGGGTGAAGTCGCTCTCGAGGCGGGCGCGCATTTCCGACAGCGGCATGTAGCGGTCGGTGCGGTCTTCCTCGATCTCGCCCATCGGCATGGTCTCGATGAGGGTGAGGTCCATGCCGCGGCCGTGCGCCCAGCGCATCAGGTCGGGGATCTCGCGGTCGTTGAAATCCTTCAAGGCGACGGCGTTGATCTTGATGTGCAGGCCGGCGGCCTGCGCGGCGTCGATGCCCTCCAGAACCTTGGAAAGCTCGCCCCAGCGGGTGATGGTCCGGAACTTCTGCGCATCGAGCGTGTCGAGGGAAACGTTGATGCGGCGCACGCCGCAATCGGCAAGTTCGGCCGCGTGCCGGGCGAGCTGCGAGCCGTTGGTCGTCAGCGTCAGTTCGTCGAGGCGCCCGTCATGCACCTGGCGGCCGAGTTCGCGCACGAGATGCATGATGTTCTTGCGGACCAGGGGTTCGCCGCCGGTCAGCCGCAGTTTTCGCACACCCTTGGCGATGAAGGTGGAACAGAGCCGGTTCAGCTCTTCCAGCGTCAGGAGGTCCTTTTTGGGCAGGAAGGTCATGTTTTCCGCCATGCAATAGGTGCAGCGGAAATCGCAGCGGTCGGTCACCGATACGCGCAGATAGGTGATGGCGCGGCCGAAGGGATCGATCATCGGTGCGTCGGACTGCGCGATTAGGTTCGCGCCACCCAGCGGGCCTGCATACGAATTCAAGACACGTCCTCCATTGCCGACATGTCGTGCGCCGGAAGCGCAGCGTCAAGCCGGTCACGGGATTATGACAGCATTTTCCGCCTTGCGCATCCTTGATCTGGCGCATAGTCCTTCGCGAAAACAGACGGAAAGGAAACGGGATGAGCGATCTCTGGCCGACCGAACTGCGTGTGTCGAAGGACCGCCAGCGCCTCGTCGTGACCTTCAACGACGGTGCCAGCTTCGATCTTTCGGCCGAACTCCTGCGTGTGCTCTCGCCCTCGGCGGAGGTGCAGGGCCACGGGCCTGGCCAGAAGGTGACGGTACCGGGAAAACGCAATGTCGCGATCATCGCCATGACGCCGACCGGCAACTATGCCGTGCGCATCGGCTTCGACGACCTTCATGATACCGGTATCTACACGTGGTCCTATCTGCGGGAACTCGGGGAAAAAGGTGCGGAACTCTTCGCCGCTTATGAGCGTGAGCTTGCGGAGAAGGGCATGAACCGCGATATTTCGCAGAAACCGCGGTAACATATCGGACTGCCTGTCGAGGGTAGCGTCCACCCAGAAGCGAACGGGAGATGCCCCTTGGCAGCCGAAGCGAATGCAAATGATCTCACCCAGGTCGTCGTGCTGCTGGCGGCAGGCGTCGCGGCCGTGCCGATCTTCAAGAAGATCGGGCTCGGCTCGGTGCTCGGCTATCTCGCCGCGGGGCTCGCGATCGGCCCCTTCGGCCTCGGTTTCTTCGCCGATTCGCAGGCGATCATCCATGTCGCCGAACTCGGCGTGGTGATGTTCCTCTTCATCATCGGGCTGGAAATGCAGCCCTCCCGGCTCTGGGGCATGCGCAAGGACATCTTTGGGCTCGGCGCGATCCAGGTGATGGGCGCGATGGCGGCGCTGACCGGCATCGGCGTATCGCTGGGCTTTCCGCTCGTTCCTTCCTTCGTCGCCGGAACGGGCTTCGTCCTCACCTCCACCGCCATCGTCATGCAGATGCTGCAGGAGCGGGGCACGATGTCGACCCTGAAGGGGCAGCGCATCATCGCGATCCTGCTCTTCGAGGACCTTGCCATCGTGCCGCTGCTTGCCATCGTCACGCTGCTCGGCACGGGGGCGGCGGCGACGGATGCCTCCGACCGCTGGCTTTCCATCGGCATCGCCATCGGTGCCATCGTGGCGTTGGTGCTGGCCGGGCGCTACCTGCTCAATCCGCTCTTCCGGGTGCTCGCGGCCTCCGGCGCGCGCGAGGTGATGACGGCGGCGGCGCTGCTCGTCGTTCTCGGTTCGGCGCTCGCCATGCAGGTTTCCGGTCTTTCGATGGCCATGGGCGCGTTCCTGGCGGGGGTGTTGCTTTCCGAATCGAGTTTCCGTCATCAGCTTGAAGCCGACATCGAGCCGTTCCGCGGCATCCTGCTCGGCCTCTTCTTCCTCGGCGTCGGCATGGCGATCGACCTCGGCGTCATTGCCGCCAACTGGCAGCTCGTCGTGGCGAGCGTCGTCGGCTACATGGTCGCCAAAACCCTCTTGATCTATGTGGTCGCCCGGCTGCTCGGGACGTGCCATGCCGAAAGCCTGGAACGGGCCGTGCTGATGGCGCAGGGCGGCGAGTTTGCCTTCGTGCTCTACGCCGCCGCCGTTTCCGCCGGCATCTTCAACGGCGAGGAGAATGCCATGCTGACGGCGACGATCATCATCTCGATGATCCTGACGCCGCTGATGGTCATCCTGCACGATCGCATCGTGCCCAAACAGCAGCCGTCTACCGAGGGGCTGACGCTGCCGGAGAATGTCGAGGGCACGGTGCTGATGATCGGCTTCGGCCGCTTCGGCCAGATCGTCAGCCAGCCGCTGCTCGCCCGCGGCTACACGCTGTCGCTGATCGACAAGGATGCCGAGTTCGTGCGCGATGCCGCGGAGTTCGGCTTCAAGGTCTATTATGGCGACGGTGCGCGCATCGACATCCTGCACGCCGCCGGCGCGGCGACCGCCAGGGCGATCCTCATCTGCCTCGACGACAAGGCGGCGGCGGTGAAGATCGCCGAGGTGGTGCGCGAGGAATTCCCGCTCGTGCCGATCCTGGCGCGAGCCTACGACCGCGGCCATGCCGTCGACCTCGTCCATGCCGGCGTCGACTTCCAGATCCGCGAGACCTTCGAATCGGCGATGGTGTTCAGCCGCGAGACGTTGAAGGTTCTGGGCGAGGACGAGGACCTTGCCGCCGAGGTGGTGGAGGAGTTCCGCGACGTTGACCGCGAGCGGCTGGAGCTGGAAACGGTCGGCGGCATCTATGCCGGCCGCCAGCTCATCCGCGGCAACGCCCAGCCGGCCGACATCGTCGCGGCGCGCACCGGGCGCCAGCGTGCGGCGGCAGAGGAGGAACGCCAGCGCCACGAGCAGGAAGAGGCGGGCTGACGCCGAAAAATCCGCTGTAGCGACTCAGCGCAACTTGCTTCATGTCTAATAAAGACAGGGGTGTGAGGCGCGCGTGAACAAGGGACGGCTCGAAGCCTTCAGCGATGGCGTGATCGCCATCATCATCACAATCATGGTTCTGCAGCTCACCGTGCCGGCCGAGCCGACGCTGGCTGCCCTCATGCCATTGATGCCGGTCTTTCTCGGCTATCTCCTCAGCTTCGTCTATGTCGCGATCTACTGGAACAACCACCACCATCTCCTGACGGTGTGCGGCAATGCGAGCGGCGGCGTGTTGTGGGCGAACATGCACCTCCTGTTCTGGATGTCGCTCATTCCCTTCGTCACGGCCTGGATGGGCAACAATCCGGCCGCGCCGCTTCCGACCGCGCTCTATGGCGCGATCCTGCTGCTCTCCGCCGTCGCCTACGAGATCCTGCAGGTGCGCATCGTTGCCGTGCACCCCGATGCCGAGCGGCTGCGCGAGGCCTTCGGGCGCGATTTCAAGGGGCGCTTCTCGCCGCTCTTCTATCTCGCGGCGATCGGGCTTGCCTTTGTCTCGCCGGTGATTTCCCATGTCATCTATGCCGCGGTCGCGCTTCTGTGGATCGTGCCCGACCGGCGGATCGAGCGCCTGTAGAAAAAGGAACGCCAGCCATGACGGCGACGACCGACGACCGTTTCGCCAATTCCGCCTGCCTCAGGGCGCGCGGCACCGCCCAGGAAGGCAAGGTGGCCTTCGCCGAACTCTTCTTCGACCTCGTCTTCGTGCTGACGATCATCCAGCTTTCCCATTCGCTGGCGGCGCATTACTCGCTGCTCGGCCTCGTCGAGGCGGCGATGCTGACCATGGCCATCTGGTGGGTGTGGATCGACACGACCTGGGTGACGAACTGGCTCGATCCGGACAAGGCGCCGGTGCGCCTGTTGCTCTTCGTGCTGATGTTCCTCGGCCTGATGCTGTCGATCGCCATTCCGACGGCCTTCGGCGCGGGCGGGCTGCTCTTCGCTCTCGTCTTCGTCACCATGCAGGTCGGCCGCGCGGCCTTCACCGCCTATGTGATGCGACGCGAATGGCCGCAGAACAGCCTCAACTTCACGCGCATCACGATCTGGGCGGTGTTTTCCGGCGTGTTCTGGCTGGCGGGCGCCTTTGTCGAGGGCGAGGCACGGCTGGGACTGTGGCTGGTCGCGCTCGCTATCGAATATGCCTCTCCGGCGCTCGGCTTCGTCGTGCCCGGCCTCGGTCGCTCGACGGTGGGGGACTGGCAGGTTTCCGGCGAGCACATGGCGGAGCGCTGCGCGCTTTTCGTCATCATCTGCCTTGGCGAAACGATCCTCGTCACCGGGCGGACGGTTGCCGGCATGGAGCTGCTCGACGGCTTCACCATTCTCCTACTCGCCGTCGCGTTCCTCTCGACCGCCACCATGTGGTGGATCTATTTCCGCTTCGGCCATGGCGAGGCGGCGCATCTCATCGAGCATTCGGCGACGCCGGGCCGCATCGCGCGCATGGCCTTCACCTATGCCCATATCCCGATCGTCGCCGGCATCATCCTCTCGGCGGTGGCGGAGGAGTTCGCGCTTGCCCATCCGCATGGCGCGGTCGATTTCAAGACGGCGAGTGCGATCATCGGCGGGCCTGTGGTCTTCCTTGCAGGCAACATCTGGTTCAAGGCGGCGATCCGCGGCCGCTCGCCGCTGTCGCATATCGCCGGCAGCGCCGCGCTGCTTGCGCTCTCGGTGGCCGTACCCTTCGTCGAGCCCTACCAGCTCTTCATGGCCGCGGCCGCCGTCCTGTTCGGTGTCGCGCTCTGGGAGTTCCTGTCGCTGAAATCGACGCGGGCGGATCACGTCGCCACGGTCTAGACCGGGTCTTCCGGTTCCATCGTCTGAAGGATGCGGATGATGTCCTCCATCGCCTCGGCGACCTCCAGGCATCGCTCGGCCGGTGCCTGCGAGAGGGTGCGGTCGATGAGGCCGGTCTGCAGGGTCATCGCCTCCTCGGTCAGGCTGCGGCCGGTCTCCGTCAGCGACAGGCGCAGCACACGCTTGTCCTTGGCGTCGGCCCGCCGCTCGATCAGGCCGCGCTTTTCGAGCTGCGGCAGCAGCATGCTCATGTTGGAGCGGCCGACGAGCAGCTTGCGGGCGAGGTCCTGCTGGGAAATGCCGTCGAAGCGATAGAGATTGATCAGGATGTCGAGATGCGGCGGCTTGATGCCTAGATGGGCGATCGCCCGGCTCATCGCCTGCTGCATCAGCTGGCAGGCGCGCCCCACGCCGATCCAGCTGCGAAAGCGCGGATGATCCCAGGGGAAGGCTTGATTTTTGTTCATCGTTGTACTTTATTGTTCAGCATTGAACATCTTTTTTGGATTCCCACTATGGCATCCTTTGGCTTGAAGGTCATCCGGCTGGCGCTGTCCGGCGTCGCGAGGATTTCCCCCGATGCGGCCGGTCGCGCCGCCTTCCGCCTCTTTGCGACGACGCCCGGCCGCCGGCCGCGCACGGCGAAGGAGAAGGACCTTTTCGCGCGTTCGGCCGGCTGGATGCGGCAGGCCGAACGCGTGCCGCTCGCCTTTGCCGGTGGCCGGGCCGTGGCGCACCGTTTTGCCACGCGGCCATGCCAGAATTTTGCCGGCCGCGTTCTCGTGGTACACGGCTGGGGCTCGCGCGCGGCCTATCTTTCGGCGCTGACGGAGGCACTGGTCGCCGCCGGCCATGAGGTGGTGGCGCTCGACCTGCCGGGGCACGGCGCCTCGGGCGGGCGCACGCTGACGCTGCCGATGGCCGTCAGGGCGATCGACGCGGCGTGGCAGCGTTTCGGCGGCTTCGACTATTTTTGCGGGCATTCCTTCGGCGGGGCGTCGCTCGCCTGCGCGGCGAGCGGCCTCGTGCCGTCGGTGCCGGCGCACCGGCCGCGCCGGCTGGTGACCATCGGCTCGCCGAGCGAGATGACCTGGCTGTTCAAGGACCTTGGCCGTTTCCTGAAGCTCGGGCCGAAGGCGCAGGGCGCGCTGGAGAGCCATGTCGAGCGCATCGCCGGCGCGCCGCTTTCGGCCTTCGACGCGGCCAACGGCGCAGGCCGGCTGAAGTCTCCCATGCTCGTCCTTCATGCCGAGGACGACAAGGAGGTGCCGGCGCTGCATGCCCGGCGCTACGCCGCCTCCGGGCCGAATGTCACGCTCGAATGGGCGAACGGGTTCGGCCATCGCCGCATCGTCTCCGCCGAGCCTGTCATCGACCGGATCGTGCAGTTCCTTGCGGAGGATCGGGAGCGCATCGCCGCCTGACGGGCTTTTCGTCACGCGCCTGTCATGCAAGGGTGCGAAGCGCGGCAGCGGTCGCACAGCACAGGAGACAGGCATGAGCATCGTCACTTCGGTCGAGGAACTGAACGCGCTTTACGGGGTGCCGGGCGAAGCCTCGCTCGCCAAGGTGACGGACTATCTGCTGCCGGAGTACCGCATGATGATCGAGGCCTCGCCCTTCATGGCGCTTGCCACGGTCGGACCGGAGGGGCTCGATTGTTCGCCGCGCGGCGATGCCGGCGCCGTCATTCATATCGAGGACGAGCGTACCCTGATGCTGCCGGACTGGCGCGGCAACAACCGCATCGATTCGCTTTCCAACATCGTTCGTGACCCGCGTGTCGCGCTGATGTTCCTCATTCCCGGCTCCAACACGACGATGCGCCTCAACGGTCGCGCCGTGGTGCGCATTGACGCCGAGATCACCGGACGCTTCGTGATGGACGGCAAACACCCGCGCTCCGTCGTCGTCATCACCATCGACGAGGTCTATTCGCAATGCGCCCGCGCCGTGCTGCGCGCCGACCTCTGGAATCCGGAAAAACACCGCGATACGGCCTGCCTGCCGACGGTCGGGCAGATGCTCGCCTCGGCCAAGAAGGGCTTCGACGGCGCCGCCTACGACCGGGACTGGCCCGGCCGTGCCGCCACGTCCATGTGGTAGGCGTCGGCGAATATCCCGCCACCGTCACCCGTCTTGTCTTCGATGATGATCGGCTTTGGCCGGAAAGTGGAGCAGGGAATGCGAAAAAGACTTTTTGCGGCGGCTTTCGCCGCTGTGCTCGCGGTTTCGGCCGGTGCGGCCAGGGCGGATGAGCTGATCGAGAGCTACGGCGCCTATATCGGCCAGGACGATCTCTACAACTCCAACAACGAACGCCTGACGCAGCCCTGGCAGGTCCTCCGCCAGGACCGCGCCAATGTGCATCGCTTCGGCGTGCGCCAGCCCGGCGACGACCTCGACAGTTTCTTCGCTTCCGCGCGCAACCGCGAGCTTGCCGAGCGCATGATCCGCGCCGGCCGTATCGAGCGCAGCGCCGCCCGCCGTCTGCTCGACGGCGACGTGCAGATCTATGTCGAAATCTGGCGCGGTGCGGGAGGCGACTATATCAACATCTCGGTCAACTAGCCGGCGCCTCGCGGCCGCTGCGGCGATGCTGGTCGTCGCCGCGTCCCCGGCCGGTGCTGCGGAACCCGACCTTGCGGCCCGCCTGAAACTGCTGGTGGCCGCCTATCCGGAAAGCCTTGCCGGCATCGAGGGAAACACGCTTGTCTTCAAGGACGGCGGGCCACCGCTAGAGATCGACGACGGCAAGGCGAAGGATCACCAGGCGGCGCTTGCTGCCGGCGACGTCGAGGACAGCCTGCGGCAGATCTATCCGCTCGGGGCCTGCGAGGCGAAACCCGCCGTCGACTTCGACCCCGGCCGCATCCGCAGCGATGCGCTGATGATGCGGCTTTATGGGAAATCCGCCAAGGCGGTGCAGGCGGATCTGGTGCCGGTCAAATGGTTCGGCGAGACGCTGCGTGTGACGAAGCGGCAGGGCGCGGCTGCGGCGCTGGAGAAGGTGCGCGATGCGCTTGCGACGAAGCCTGAGTTGAAGCGTTACCTCGCGCCCTCCGCCGGCGTCTTCAACTGGCGAAAGGTTTCGGGTGCGAAAAACATGTCGGTGCACAGTTTCGGCGCTGCCATCGACCTCAACACCAAGTTCGCCGACTATTGGATCTGGTCGGGCGGCAAGCCCGGCAAGGTGCCGAAATATGCCAACAAGTATCCGCTCGAGATCGTCGCGCTCTTCGAGCAGCACGGCTTTGTCTGGGGCGGGCGCTGGTATCACTACGATACGATGCACTTCGAGTACCGCCCGGACCTCATCGCGATCGCAAAAGCGGCAGGCGCTTCCGCCTGCCGCTGAGGGTTGGGCGATGGCTCTCGAAATCAATCGCGAACGATGACCGTGACGCCCGTCGTGACCTGGGCATAGAGGTGTTCGACGTCTTCGTTCGCCATGCGGATGCAGCCGGAGGACTGCGCCTTGCCCAGCGAGGACGGCTGGTTGGTGCCGTGGATGCGGTAGATGGTCGAGCCGAGGTAGATGGCGCGCGAGCCGAGCGGGTTTTCGAGGCCGCCTTTCATGGAGACGGGCAGGATCTTGCCTTTCTTGGCTTCACGGGCGCGCATGTCTTCCGGCGGCGTCCAGGTCGGCCATTCGGTCTTGCGCGTCACCTTTTCCGAGCCGGTCCAGACAAAACCCTCGCGGCCGACGCTGATGGCGTATTTCATGGCGAGGCCCGAGCCAAGGACGTGGTAGAGGCGGCGTTCGGAATTGTCGACGATGATGGTGCCCGGCGCGACCTTCTCCGTGAAGGCGACCAGTTCGCGGGCGATCGGCGCGCGGGAGACGGCGGCGATCTTCTTTTCCGACTTCACCGGCTTGCCGCCCGAAAGCACCTGCAGCCAGCCGGTCTTCTGGGTGGAGGAGGAGAGCGAGGCGACCTCGACCGGATCGACCGTATTGTCGGCGGCAACGGCGGCGCCTGCGGTGGAGAGGAGGCCTGCGAGAAGTGCGATGGCGAGCGTTTTCATTGTCCTGGTCCCTGTCGTCGGCCGTCGGCTTCGTGCCCGGCGCCTTGTTCTGATGGGGACGTTGTAGGACAGCGCTGCCGGCCACGATGTTCCGGCGGGAACAGGCCTCCGGCCGCTTCAGAAGGGCTGGATCCAAATGAGACTGCTCAACATCAGGGCGGTCAGCATCGTCAGCTCGAAAAATCCCGTTTGCATGGCGCGTTCCTCCTGCGCCTGGAACGCGCGATGGCGGCTGGGGTTCCATCGGGCGCGCAAAATGCAGAACGGCGCCCGAAGGCGCCGTTTTCGAAAGGGGTTTTGGCCGCCTACTTCCGGTAGATCAGCCAGCTCTTGGAGAAGTCCTTCTTCATGCCGTCCTCGAAGGGCATGGTGCGGTTGCGACCGCCGTTCTTGGCGCAATAGAGGGCGATGTCCGCCTTGGAGTAAAGTTCGCCCGGGCCTTCCGCCCAGGAGGCCATGCAGAAGCCGAGCGAAATGGTGATGGGGCCGTAGTTGACGCCGGTCTTGGAGTTCTTGAAGGGCGTGTGCTCCAGCGCGATGCGGATCCGCTCGGCGATCGCCATCGCCTCTTCCTCGGTGTTGCCCTCGACGATCATCGCGAATTCCTCGCCGCCGGTGCGGGCGACGAGGATGTCCTTGCGCACATTGGCGCGGATCAGGCTGCCGACGGAAGCGAGGATCTTGTCGCCGACGGGGTGGCCATAGGTGTCGTTGATCTTCTTGAAGTGGTCGATATCGGCGAGGATCAGCGCGGTCACGTTGCGCGACATCGTCGAATTGTAGATGGCGGAGAGCTTGTCGTCGAAGGCGCGGCGGTTGGAAAGCTGCGTCAGAGAATCCGTGTTGGCGATGCGCTTGTACTCGTCGAGCTCCTTGCGCACATTGTCCATTTCGATCGACTTCTGTGCGACGTTCTGCACCATCTCCTTGCCCTGGTTGATGGTGTCGCCCGTCGCTTGCGTGAGCACGCCGATGACGCTTCTGATGATGTCGACGCTCGTGGCGTTCTTGCCGGTGATGCGGACGACCGTTTCGTCGAGCAGCTTGTTGTAGCTTTCGAGCGAGGTCTGCTCCTGCTTGAGGAGGCGCAGCAGGCCCTCCAGCTCACCGACGATCCGCGTGTGCGCGCCGTCGATGGCGGTGGCGCCATGGTGGTGGCCGAAATATTGGGCGCCGATCTCGTCCAGCTCCTCCTGCGAGGCCTTGCTGCCGAGTGCCGCGAGTTCCCGCGTCAGCTTGGGGTTGGAGCCGATATAGGCCTCATAGAACAGCTCGTAGTTCCGCGGGATGGGAGAGACACCCATTATGCGCATGGCATAGGTCACCTGCGCGGCGATATCCGGCACCTGGACCTTTTGCGCAACGGCCGTGTTCATGTCGGCTGCTCCTGATTTCCTTCATTGGCTCCCATCCCGCAAAATAATACCCAAATGCTTTGGGAATGATTAACGGTTGTAGCTGCCGCAACGGAAAGCAGTCAGAAAAAAGGCCGCAGATTCAATGATCTGCGGCCTCCGTAGTAGAATATTCGAAAATTCTGCCTCAACCCGGCATAATCATCTTCTCAGGGCGCACAACCGCGTCGAATTCTTCGTTGGTGACATAACCGCCGCCGACGGCCTCCTCACGCAGCGTCGTGCCGTTCTTGTGGGCCGTCTTGGCGATCTTGGCGGCGTTGTCGTAGCCGATTTTCGGGGCGAGTGCGGTGACGAGCATCAGCGAGCGGTCGAGCGCCGCCTTGATGTTGTCCTCGCGGGCCTCGATGCCGGTGACGCAATTGTCCGTGAAGGAGATCGCGGCATCCGAGAGGAGCTGGACGGACTGCAGGAAGTTGTAGGCCATCAGCGGATTGAAGACGTTGAGCTCGAAATGGCCCTGGCTGCCGGCGAAGGTGAGCGAGGCGTGGTTGCCGAAGACCTGGGCGCAGACCTGGGTGAGGGCTTCGCACTGGGTCGGGTTGACCTTGCCGGGCATGATGGAGGAGCCGGGTTCGTTTTCCGGCAGCGCCAGTTCGCCGAGGCCCGAGCGCGGGCCGGAGCCGAGGAAGCGGATGTCGTTGGCGATCTTGAACAGCGCTGCGGCGGCCGCATTGATCGCGCCGTGCGAGAAGACCATGGAATCGTGGGCGGCCAGCGCCTCGAACTTGTTCGGTGCGGTCACGAAGTCGATGCCGGTGATCGCGGCGATGTGCGCGGCGACCTTTTCGGCAAAGCCGACCGGGGCGTTGAGGCCCGTGCCGACGGCGGTGCCGCCCTGGGCGAGTTCGCACAGGCCCGGCAGCGTCAGTTCGATGCGCTTGATCGCGGAAGCGACCTGCGCGGCATAGCCGGAGAACTCCTGACCGAGGGTGAGGGGCGTTGCATCCTGTGTGTGCGTACGGCCGATCTTGATGATGTGGTCGAAGGCCTTGACCTTGGCTTCGAGCGCGGCGTGCAGGTGCTTCAGCGCCGGCAGGAGGTCGTGCACGATGCGCTCGGCGCAGGCGATGTGCATGGCCGTTGGATAGGTGTCGTTCGACGACTGGCTCATGTTGACGTGGTCGTTCGGATGCACCGGCTTCTTGGAGCCCATCACGCCGCCGAGCATTTCGATCGCCCGGTTGGAGATCACCTCGTTGGCGTTCATGTTCGACTGGGTGCCCGAACCCGTCTGCCAGACGACGAGCGGGAAATGATCGTTGAGCTTGCCGTCGATGACTTCCTGCGCGGCCTCGGTGATGGCCTTGCCGATTTCAGGGTCGAGGCGGTTCAGTTCCATGTTGGCGCGGGCGGCAGCCTGCTTGACGATGCCGAGGGCACGCACGACCGACAGCGGCTGCTTTTCCCAGCCGATCTTGAAGTTGCCGAGCGAGCGCTGGGCCTGCGCGCCCCAATAGCGGCTGTTGTCCACTTCGATGGGGCCGAATGTATCCGTTTCCGTGCGCGTCGATGTCATTGTGCTTCCCGCTAAATACCCATGCGCTTCGGTGAGCCGCCGGCGGTGCCGCCGCATGGGAAGCGGCAGGCCGGGCACGCGCGGACCTTCCGGGGCCCCGCGCTGGCGCGAAAAAATCGCGCAAATCTCTGGCCCATCTGCGACGGGGTTGCAAGGGGCGGATTGGCGGGGCGCACGAGACTTTCGGTTAAAATCGATTAGGCCGGCGCAGGGGCGCCGACAGGTCCGGCCGGGGCTTTCGGCGCTGTGCCTTTTCCATCACAACCGCCCGCTTGTTTTTTCGCGCTCTCAAGGCGGATTTTGCGGAATTTGTGTTTCCTGCAGGAAAAATCGACGCCAATTCAAATTTTTACGGGGCTTCATCCGTCTGGCTTGCCAGGGTCTGGCGTCACGGATTCGTGAGGTTTGCGAGGGCTGGGGGAAGGGGCGTTTCCTTTTCATCAACCATCCTTTCCTATAACTTACCGGCCTGCTGGTTCGGGCGCCGCCAGAGACCGTGAGTACGGTTCATTCGGGGAATGGAATACAGATGAAGCTTACCAAGACTGCCGTGCTGGCCGCCACGCTGGCTCTTTCCTGCGCCACTGTTTCGCTCCATGCGACACCCGCCAACGCCCTGACCGTCATGGAATGGCTGAACGGCAAGAAGAAGCAGAAGTCCGAGCCGCTCCCCGGCGTCACGACCGGCCTGGCGCTGCCTGGCGCCGAGGTGAAGCAGGAAGCCAAGCCGCTTCCGCGCGTTACCGGCCCGCGCTACTACACCTACAAGGCTGATGCCCTGAGGCGTGTCGCGGTTGACAAGCTGGCCGACCCGGTCGTCACCAGCTCCATTTCGGCCGATATCGCGCCGGCCGGCGATGCCGGTGTGCGCGCCGCCTTCTCCACCATCAATGTGCGTGCGACACCGGATGCCGCCAAGGCGGTCGAGACGTTCTACGGCACGCAGAAGAAATTCGTCTGGATCGACGGCACCGGCATCAACGACAAGGCGAAGACAGCCATCGCGGTGCTGGCCGATGCGGCCGCCGTCGGCCTCGATCCCTGGGACTATGCGGTCAAGATTCCGGCCGAAAGCTTTGACAGCGTCGACATGAATGCGCGCTACAGCGAGCTTGCGGCCTTCGAGGTCGGTCTTTCCGCGGCCGTCGCCGCCTATGTGCAGGACGCCGTGCGCGGCCGCATCGATCCGAACAAGATCTCCGGCTACCACGATTTCAAGCGCAAGGACGTCAACCTCGTCGCGGCGCTGAAGAACGTGGCGATGAGCAGCAACGTCAAGGGCTATCTCGAAAGCCGTTCGCCGGCGAGCGCCGATTTCCGGGCGCTGAAGGCCGAGCTTGCAAAGTTGAAGGCGGATACCTCCGGCGAGGACCGTGTCGTCATCGCCGAAGGCACCGTGCTGAAGCCGGGCCAGAGCAATCCGGAACTTGCGAACATCGTCAAGGGTGTCGTCAGGCACGGTTCGGATGCACTGAAGACCGACCATTCGCTCGCCATCGCCAACTACAAGGACACGCCGGACTACACGCCCGAGCTGGTCGCGCTCGTCGAAGCCTTTCAGAAGGAGAACGGGCTGAAGCCGGATGGCGTCGTCGGCAAGGCGTCGATCCGCAAGCTCGTCGGCGGCGATTCGGTCGCTGACAAGGTCGCCAAGCTCGAAGTGGCGCTGGAACAGGCGCGCTGGCTGCCGGTCGATCTCGGCGCGCGCCACGTCTTCATCAACCAGCCGGCCTTCCAAGTCTACTACTACGAGGACGGCGCGGAAAAGTTCTCGATGCGCACGGTCGTCGGCTCCAAGTCGAACCAGACCTATTTCTTCGAGGACAAGGTGCAGACCGTCGAGGTGAACCCCTATTGGGGCGTGCCGCAGTCGATCATCATCAACGAGATGCTGCCGAAGCTCCGGAACGATCCGTCCTATCTCGACCGCATGGGCTATGAGGTCGCTGTCGGCGGCCGCGCGGTCGCCTCGTCGTCGGTCAACTGGTACGGCTCGACCGCGGGCGTCTCCGTCCGCCAGCCGCCGAGCGGCGACAATGCGCTGGGCGAACTGAAGATCCTGTTCCCGAACAGCCACGCCATCTACATGCACGACACACCGTCGAAGAGCTTCTTCAAGAAGGACATGCGGGCGCTGAGCCACGGCTGCGTGCGTCTTGCCGAGCCGCGCAAGATGGCCGCCGCGGTGCTTGGTGTCAGCGAGGAAGACGTCGGCAAGGAAATCGCCGGTGGCAAGAACAAGGCGCTGAACGTCAAGGCCGACATTCCGATCTACATCGCCTACTTCACCGCCTGGCCGAACAAGGACGGCGTGGTCGAGTATTTCGACGATGTCTATGACCGTGACGGCTACATGCGCAAGGCCTTCGCCGCCACGCAGAAGGCGCGGCAGGGGGAAAGCTGATCAACCCCAGGTCAGCGGATCCAGCCTGAGATAGAATGCGAGGCGCCCCTCATCGGGCGCCTCGATCTTTAGGGCGGAGAACAGTGTGTCGAAGGCCTGTGCCGCCTGTGCTTGCGTTGCCCAATTTTCCGAAGCGTTGGCGAGCATCAGCGTGAGATCAGCATAACGATCCGCCGTGCCGAGCCGGCCGAGATCGATCAGGCCCGTGCAACGCAGTGTGTGCGGGTCCACCATGAAATTCGGCAGGCAGGGGTCGCCGTGGCAGACGACACGGTCCGTTTTTTCCTGCGCGAGCCGCTGCGGCAGGTCTGCCTCGACACGGGCGAGGAGCACGCTGCCCGGCTGGCCTTGATCCTCGTCGGGCAGGAAGTCCGGATTGACGGCATCTCGCGCCACCACGTCGGCGGCGCGGGCGAACATGCCGGAAAGGTTCTTTTCGAAGGGGCAATCCGCGACGGGAAGGGCGTGCATGGCCGCAAGCTGTTCGGCCATCGACGGCCATGCCTTCAGAAGGTCGTCGCCCGTAAGCGTGACGGCGGGAACGCCGGACACGGCGCTCATCACCAGGCAGGCGCCGTGTTCGTTCTCCCGCCAGTCCTCCAGCAAGGGACAGGCGATGCCCCGGCCGGCGAGCCAGCCGAGACGGTCCCGTTCGCCGGCAAGCTCCGGCGCACGGTTGCCGGTTGCCAGCTTGGCGTAGCTGCGGCCATCCGGGCTGCGGAAAACCCGGTCGCCGGATTCGCCCTGATGGACGGGAGTCCAGCCGGACTGGAGGTTCAAGAGTGTTTCCGTCCAGTCCAAGGCTTTCCTCCGGGATATCAGCGGGCGATGAGCCGCTCGACGAGGTCGGGTGTCAGTTCGTTGAAATGGGTGATGACATGACTCGGTTCAAGGTCGGCGACGGGTACGTCCGAGTAGCCGAAGGGCACGCCGATGGAGGGCACGCCGGCATTGCGGGCGACGAGCATGTCGTTGAGGCTGTCGCCGATCATCACCGTGCGCTTCGGATCGGCCTCGGCAAGGCGGACGGTGCCGAGCAGGTGCTCGGCGTGGGGCTTGCGCACCGCGAAGGTGTCTCCGCCGGTGATCGCGGCAAAACGCGGGGTGAGGGCGAGGCCGTCGAGCAGGCGGCGGGCGAGGCCTTCCAGCTTGTTGGTGCAGACGGCAAGGCGGTGGCCGGCGTCGGCAAGGCGGTCCATGGCGTCGAGAAGGCCCGGATAGGGCACGGAAACGCCGGGCATCGCGCCGGAATAGTGCTCGACGAAGGCGGCGAGCATGCGCTGCAGCTCCTCCTCGGAAATGTCGCGTCCGCGCAGCGCGAAGGCGCGCTTGATCATCACCTGGCCGCCGTGGCCGACGAGATAGGTAAGGTCGCCGTAACCGACGGGCTCGAGGCCCTCGAGGCCGATCGTGTGGTTGAGGCTTGCCACGAGATCGTGCGCCGTGTCGATGAGCGTACCGTCGAGATCGAAGACTACGAGAGAAGCAGACATGGGGAAACCTTGTATGGGGAGGACGCAGGCAGGCCCTTCCGGTATGCGATGGCGCCGGCATTTGCAATCGCCTTCTCCGCCTTGGCCGGCATGGGACGGGCGGCGTTTTTGGCTTTCGTTTGCCGGCGGGGGCGTGTAAGTGTCTCACCGGAAATCCGGCCGCTTCGGCGCCGGCCGACGACCATTCAAGGAGTTTTGGGCATGGACGCCCGGGAAATGAAGATCAAGGCCGCAGAGGTCGCGCTCACCCATGTAGAGGACGGCATGCGCCTCGGTATCGGCACCGGATCGACCGCCGAGGAGTTCGTGCGGCTCCTGGCGGAAAAGGTCGCCGGCGGCCTGAAGGTCGAGGGCGTGCCCACCTCCGAGCGCACGGCGCGGCTCTGCGTCGAGCTCGGCGTGCCGCTGAAGTCGCTCGACGAACTGCCGGAACTCGACCTCACCATCGACGGCGCCGACGAAGTCGACGGCAAGCTGCGCCTCATCAAGGGCGGCGGCGGCGCGCTGCTGCGCGAGAAGATCGTCGCCAGCGCCTCGACGCGCATGATCGTCATTGCCGACGAGACCAAGGTCGTGGAGACGCTCGGCGCCTTCAAGCTGCCGATCGAAGTCAATCCCTTCGGTCTCACCGCCACCCGCATCGCCATCGAGAAGACGGCGGCCCGCCTTGGGCTTTCCGGGGGAATCGCGCTGCGCGCCTCGGGCGACGGCACGTTCATGACGGACGGTGGACACTACATTCTCGACGCATCTTTTGGCCGCATTCCTGATGCAGATGCGCTCGCAAGCAACCTCAATGACATTCCCGGTGTCGTCGAACACGGACTCTTCATCAACATGGCGTCGCTGGCCATCATCGCGGGACCCGCGGGTGCGCGCACGCTGACGGCAAAAGACTAGACAGGAGCACAGACCGACATGATCAAATTTGCTGGTTTCGGCCGGACCCTCGCGGCGACCCTCATCGTATCGGCAGCGCTTGCCGGCGCCACCAAGGCGCAGGACGTCACCGATGAGCAGGTCAAGGCTGCCCGCGCCGCCATCGACGCGATCGGTGCCACGAACGGTTTCGACAACATCCTGCCGGGTCTTGCCGTTCGCATCAAGGCGACGCTCGTCCAGGCCTCGCCGAACCATGAGACGGAAATCAACGCCACCGTCGACGAGCAGGCTCTGGCGCTCGCCCCGCGCCGCGCCGACCTCGAGAAGGAAGCCGCGACGATCTACGCCAAGACCTTCACCCAGGAAGAGCTGAAGTCGATCGCTGACTTCTACAGCTCGCCGGTCGGCAAGAAGCTGCTGTCGGACGGCCCGATCGCCACGCGCGAAGTCATGAAGGCCGCCGAGATCTGGGCTGTCGGCGTCGACCGCGACCTGCGTGCCGAAAGCGCCAAGAAGCTGAACCCGATCCTCGGCGCCGCAGCGTCGGCCGAGGGCGGCGAAGCGCAGCCGCAGCAGTAACCGAATGATGAAGGGGCGGCGCGAGCCGCCCTTTTCCGTTATGCCGCCCTGTCGCCCGTGCTGCCAGAGCGATCTTTCGCCGATCGCGTTCCCGACCAGATGATAGTCTATAGCGTCGACCGTCTTCTTGCGGACAGTCGGTTCCAGGACTGTCTCGTTTTTTCCGCCGCCGAGCTTCTGGCCACGCATCGCGAGATTCCCCGCGAGGTGCGCTATCTGGCGGACCTGCAAAAATGGCTTCTCAGCCAGGCGACGCTGGCGCTGCACTTCGAGCATCGTCTCGATCCGGCGCGCCCGCCGATCTCGCCCAGCAATCTCCTGCGCTTCCTTGCCAATACGCCGATCGCCAGCCGCAATACCGTTCTCGCCTTCCTGGCCGAGATGCGGCAGTACGGTCTCGTCGAGCCGCTTGCGAACAGCGACCGCCGGCAGCGGGTTTTCGTTGCGCGGGCGCATACGGAAGACCTGATCCGCCGCTGGTACTGCACCCATCTGGAAGCGCTCGACCGCATGGACGGCGCGGGGCGTGCGGAGCGTCTGCGGGTGGCGCCGGACCTCATCCTTCCTGCACAGACGCGCATGGCGCGCCTGCTGCTTTCCGCGCAGGGCTGGTGTCGCCCGCCGAATGCCGTCGGCCTGTTCACCCGGGCGGAAGCGGGCAGCAACATCCTGCACGACATCGCGGCGCGGGCGCCGTGGCACCTGACGGAAACACGGGTCTGGATCGGTCCGGTGACGTCGAGCGGCATTGCCGCGCGCTACCTGATCTCGCAGAGCCACACGGCACGCATCCTGGCCAGGGCGCGGGACGAGGGGCTGATCGGCTGGGCGCTTGCCGGCAATCGCGGCGACTGCTGGGTCTCACCGGATCTCGTCCTGGAATACCGGCGCTGGCAGGCGCTCAAGTTTTCGGCGATTTCCGAGGCTTTTCAGGCGGCCGTCGAGCGCGGCACTGTCATGGCCTGAAACGTGCGGGACCGCCGTAATGCGCGGCGATCCCGGGCGGGCTCATTCGTGGATCGTGTATTCGCCGAGCTCGCAGAGGTTCTGCGTATCGGTGGTCGTGTCGAGGTCGGAATCTTCCGTGAACTCGAAGCGCATGTCGTATTCGCAGACGCTGCGGCCGTCCGCGATGGTGATCTCGATCGTTTCGCCGGGGTTCAGGACCTGCTCGCCGAAAACATCCTCTTCCCACTTGTCGACGCCGACCGGGGAGGTGTGGAAGCGGGTCAGCACCGAGCCGGTGCCGTTCTTGAGCTTGAAGACGAGGTCTTCCGCGGCGGCCGGGCCTGCAAGCATGACGAGTGCTGCGGCGGCTGCTGTGAAATGTTTGAATTTGTGCATATTTGTCATCCGGTTAGCCCACAATCGAGCGTGCAATTCTTAGAGTGCATGCGGGCGGACGTAAACGGGAATTGCCGCCGTCGTCCTACCCATTTTTGGGCGGATCTCGCGAAGACGTGAAGGGGAGGAAGTGCCTGCAACGCCGGGCTGCGGCGGCGTGGTCTTTTCCTTTTGGCCCTGCTGTTCCTATATGTGTAGCGCCCGACGGCGGATTCGCACCGTCGGCCCCCATCAGACGGCCGTCCGGCCAGGCTTGCCCGCAGGAGATCACCATGCCGACATTCGACTACGACCTCTTCGTCATCGGTGGAGGCTCCGGCGGCGTGCGCAGCGCACGCCTTGCCGCCGGCATGGGCAAGAAGGTGGCTATCGCCGAGGAGTTCCGTTTCGGCGGCACCTGCGTCATCCGCGGCTGCGTGCCCAAGAAGCTCTATGTCTACGCCTCGCAGTTTCCTGAACATTTCGAGGATGCCGCCGGCTTCGGCTGGCAGGTCGGGGAGACCCGTTTCGACTGGCAGGCGCTCGTTGCAGCCAAGGAGAAGGAGATCACCCGTCTGGAAGGGCTCTACCGCAAGGGCCTCGACAATGCGGGTGCGACAATTCTTGCGAGCCGCGCCGTGCTCGTCGGGCCGAACACCGTGCGCCTGACGGCGACGGACGAGCTGGTGACGGCCGAGCGCATCCTCATCGCGGTCGGCGGCCATCCGACGCCGCATGCCGACCTGCCCGGCCATGCGCTCTGCATCAGTTCCAACGAGGCGTTCGACCTGCCGGAACTGCCGAAATCCATCCTGATCGCCGGCGGCGGCTACATCGCCGTCGAATTCGCCAACATCTTCCATGGCCTCGGTGTCGAGACGACGCTGATCTACCGCGGCAAGCAGATCCTGTCGCGTTTCGACCAGGACATGCGCCAGGGCGTGCAGGCGGCGATGGTCGCCAAGGGGATCCGCATCCTCTGCGAGGACATCATCAACCGTGTGAGCGAAGCCGAGGGTGGCGGGCGCACCGTCACCACCAAGACGGGCGAGACGCTTGCCGTCGATCAGGTGATGCTGGCGCTCGGCCGCGCGCCGAACACCGGCAGCCTCGGCCTGGACACGGCCGGCGTTGCGACGGACGAGCGGGGGGCGATCATCGTCGATGCCCATTCCCGCACCAACGTGCCCGGCATTTTCGCGCTCGGCGACGTCACCGACCGCGTGCAGCTCACCCCTGTCGCGATCCATGAGGCGATGTGCTTCATCGAGACGGAGTTCCGCGGCAATCCGGTTTCGCCGGACCACGACCTCATCGCCACCGCGGTCTTCTCCCAGCCGGAGATCGGCACTGTCGGCCTCAGCGAAGAGGCGGCGGCAAAGACCTTCGACGAGCTGGAGGTCTACCGCGCCGAGTTCCGCCCGATGAAGGCGACGCTCTCCGGCCGGCAGGAAAAGACGATCATGAAGCTCGTCGTCAATGCGGCCGATCGCAAGGTCGTCGGCGCGCACATTCTCGGCCATGAGGCCGGCGAGATGGCGCAGCTGCTCGGCATCTCGCTGAAGGCCGGCGTCACCAAGGACGATTTTGACCGCACCATGGCAGTGCATCCGACGGCGTCGGAGGAGCTGGTGACCATGTACCAGCCGAGCTATCGCGTCAGGAACGGGCAGCGGCTCTGATTGACGGCTGTTCCTCGCCGGCCAGCCGGCCGGCGAAGCGGTCCTCGTGGCGCTTGAAGAGGCCTGCGAGGCGATCGAGGGCCAGCCGCATTTCCGGCCGGTGGCGGTCGTCGTCGTTGACGGCGAGCCAGAGCGGATGGCCGAGATCCTCGATTAGGGAGCCCTCGCGCACGAGCGCGGGCACGGCGTCGCCGACGAAGGCCGGCAGCACGCCGCGTCCGGCGCCACCGGCGATCAGCCGCGCGAGCACGGCCGGCGCATTCGTCCAGGTGTGGATCTGCGGCTCGTGGTTGCGGAAAACCCATTTCTCCGCATCGGACACGGCGACCTCGGTGCCGATCGAAACCCAGGGCAGATCCGCTTCGAAGGCGAGATCTGCAGCGCGATAGACCGCATAGGCCACGGTCACCGACTTGCGCACGGCGACATTGCCGCTCTTCGGTGCGCTGTGGAAGAGGCCGATCATGCCGTGGCGATAGGTCAGGTCTTCCCCTGCCGGAAAATGCTTGCAGCACAGGCGGAAGCTGTCGGCCGGGCCACGCAGCGCGCGCGTGTTTTCCGCGATGAAGTCCATCACCCAGATGTCGCCGGCTATCGAGACGATGGGCAATGCGAAGGCATCGCCGTGCCAGCGGGTGATGTCGGCGGTCGTGCGGCGGATCGTCCGGACATGGTCCAGCAGAACCACGCCGTCCGGCGCCAGTCTGTAACCCTGCTGGCTGCGGATGAAGAGCGTGCGGCCCATGGCCCGCTCCAGCGCCAGCATGCGCCGGCCGATCGTCGGTGCGCTGGCACCCGTGATCGCTGCCGCGCCGGCAAGGCCGCCCTCCGTCGCGACGTGGAAGAAAAGCTGCAAATCGCTCCAGTCGACTTCCGACATGCACCGGCTCCTGTTGAACGCCCTTTTCTAGCGCAAAAGCCGCCGGCCGGCATCGCTCATCCGTGAAACGGGCGTTTCATTTCCGCATCTACGCCGGCCGGCGAGCGATCGCTATTTCGGAAAGGATACCGGAAACAGGAGGCCGTCATGAGCCCGGAATGGATGATCGCCCTCGACAGGGCGGAGAAGATGACGAAGCGGCGCCGCGCGGACCCCTTGTCCGATCCGCTGGAGGCGGAGGCGTGGCGGGGTCTCGAAGGGGTGAGCGCGCTTCTCTCGCATCTCCTTGCCGGCCGCAGCCGACCGAAGCGGGGCGCCACCCGGCGGGTCCTGCCGGACGGGCCGGTTGCCTCACATGCAATCCTGCGTCGTTTCTAGACCAGACCGGTCGCTTGCGGTGTTTTATTGCCTGTCCCGGAGCGGGGCCGCAACCGTTGCAAATGCGTCGATGCGGCTGGAACTGCGGCTATGCAAGACCCATCTAACGGTTTATAAGCCCGCATCTTCAAACGGACGTGGCGCCCCGGGCTTTCTTGGGCGCATCAGGACAGGTGAGTATCATGGCAGAGAATTGGACCCCGAGTAGCTGGCGGCACAAGCCCATCCAGCAGGTTCCGGACTATCCCGATCTCGCCGCATTGGCGGCGACCGAAGAGCGCCTTTCGAAGTTTCCGCCGCTGGTCTTCGCCGGCGAAGCACGGCGCCTGAAGGCCTCGCTTGCGAATGTGGCCGAGGGCAAGGGCTTCCTGCTGCAGGGCGGCGACTGTGCCGAAAGCTTCGCCGAGCACGGCGCCGACACGATCCGTGACTTCTTCCGCGCCTTCCTCCAGATGGCCGTGGTGCTGACGTTCGGCGCCCAGCAGCCGGTGGTCAAGGTCGGGCGCATTGCCGGCCAGTTCGCCAAGCCGCGCTCCTCGGGCATCGAGAAGCAGGGCGACGTGACGCTGCCGTCCTACCGCGGCGACATCATCAATGGCATCGAGTTCACGGAAGAGGCGCGCGTGCCGAGCCCGGAACGCCAGATCATGGCCTACCGCCAGTCTGCCGCCACGCTCAACCTGCTGCGCGCCTTCGCGATGGGCGGCTACGCCAACCTCGAGAACGTGCACCAGTGGATGCTCGGCTTCGTCAAGGATTCACCGCAGGCCGAGCGCTACCGCAAGCTCGCCGACCGGATTTCCGAGACCATGGATTTCATGAAGGCGATCGGCATCAGCGCGGAAAACCATCCGGGCCTGCGCGAGACCGATTTCTTCACCAGCCATGAGGCGCTGTTGCTCGGCTACGAGCAGGCGTTGACCCGTGTCGATTCCACCTCGGGCGACTGGTACGCGACATCCGGCCATATGATCTGGATCGGCGACCGCACGCGCCAGGCCGACCATGCGCATATCGAATATTGCCGCGGCATCAAGAACCCGCTCGGCCTCAAGTGCGGCCCGTCGCTGACCGCCGACGGCCTTCTGGAGCTGACCGACCTCCTGAACCCGGCGAACGAGGCTGGCCGCCTGACGCTGATCTGCCGCTTCGGCCACGACAAGGTCGCCGACAACCTTCCGAAGCTCATCCGCGCCGTCGAGCGGGAAGGCAAGAAGGTCGTCTGGTCCTGCGATCCGATGCATGGCAACACGATCACGCTCAACAACTACAAGACCCGTCCGTTCGAGCGGATCCTGTCGGAAGTCGAAAGCTTCTTCCAGATCCACCGCGCGGAAGGCACGCATCCAGGCGGCATCCATATCGAGATGACCGGCAACGATGTGACGGAATGCACGGGTGGCGCCCGGGCGCTGTCGGGCGATGACCTCGCCGACCGCTACCACACGCATTGCGATCCGCGCCTCAATGCCGACCAGGCGCTGGAGCTCGCCTTCCTTCTTGCCGAGCGCATGAAGGGCGGCCGCGATGAAAAACGCATGGTTGTGAACGGTTGATCGCCATTCGTTCATGCTTTGGTTCCGTAGATTAGCGGAACTGATGCAAGCATTCAGGAATGTGAAATTGACAGGACCGGGCCAGCTGGAAAAGCTGGCCCGGTTTCCGTTTGGGGGGAAGGCATGAGTGAGGAACATACGGGGCATTGTCTGTGCGGCGCGGTGCGCTTTCGCACCCGCGGTGCGCTCGGCAAGGTGGTTGCGTGTCATTGCAGCCAGTGCCGGCGGCAGACGGGCCACTTCTACGCTGCTACCGACGTGCGCAACGACGCGCTGACGATCGAAGGGGAAGAGAACATCACGTGGTACCGGGCGAGCGCGACTGCCGGGCGCGGCTTCTGCCGCATCTGCGGCTCGGCGCTATTCTGGAAGGGCGATACGGCCGATCACATATCGGTCATGGCCGGTGCCTTCGATCTGCCGACCGGGCTCGAGATGGGCGTGCACATCTTCTGTACCGACAAGGGTGACTACTACGAAATCAACGACGGTGCGCCGCAACTGCCCCAGGCGCGCTGAGGCAGCGGCGGCGCACCGTCCGGTTACTGTACGAGCGCAGGCCGCTGGCAGCTGACGCCGGTCACGCGGATGTCCGCCTCGCCGACCCGAACGCCGGCGAGGATCAGGAGGTTGTAGAGCAGTTCGTCGATGGCGGGCGTCACGGCACCGAGCGTGCTGCCGAGTGCCGCGGCGATGCCGGGAATGCCGATCGGCAGGCCGAGCAGCTTGATGTTGATGTCGACGTCAAGATTGCCGAAGAGGGTGCGCACGGCCGAGGTGAGCGTGTCCCGCGTCGAGACGGATTTCGTCGTGCCGGCGGCGACTTCCGTCGGCGTGTAGGTGAGGCGGGTCCTGCCGAGGTTCTTCACTTCGGTATGGGCGATCGCGTCGATGCTAAGGAGGGCGGAATCGACGATGCGGGCCTTTTCCACCCGTGCGTCGTCCGAGAAGTCCGAGAGCACGGATGGATTGACCTTGCCGATGGCCACCTCCGCGACGCCAGGCACCGCATCGACCACCACATTGGCATTCGTCGGCGAGCCGCCGAGGCAGCGGATATCGGAGAGCTTTGCCTCCGAGGCTGCGACCTCGACATAGAGCGGCAGCTTGATGCGCAGGCCGGCAAGCGCGGCGAGGCCATCGACGGAGACTTCCACGGCAAGCCGCGTCTGGGCGCTGCGCACGGCGGTGCCCGGTGCACCGAGACGGTGCGAGGGCGTTTCCACCGGCGGTTCGCCAATGGCGAGGGTCACCTTGACCGCGGCAAGGCCGGGCACGACGGCGCCGACGTCGAGCGCCACCTGGTTCTTGCCGTTGGCGAGCGCCGCGGCCGACGTGATCATCTGCAGGGCGTTGATCGACATCTTCCAGTCGCCGCCGGTGGCAATCGCGAGGCCCTTCTTCGGGTCGAGATTGAGAATGCGGGACAGCGGCAGCTTCACCTTGCTGCCGGCCGTTGCCTGTTCGACGAGCCGCAATGCGGAGCGCACGGGGCCGGACAGGCCCTCGACGGCGCGCATCGAGGCGAGGAGCTGCGGCATGGTGATGCCGGCGTTCAGCACATCCTCATAGGTGCCTGCCGTCAGGTTGAGGTGCGTCGCGACGGCCTTCAGGAAGGGGTTGACGGAGATGTCGGTATCGACCAGCGCCCGGTAGTCCATGACATTGAGGGAGAGGTTGGTGCCGAGCAACTGGCCGAGCACCGCGTTCAGGATTCCGTCATTGAGGCTGGCAAGGCGTGTTCCGATGGAAAAGGCCGCCGTTTTGGAGCGGGCGGCCGAGCCGGTTGCCGAGAGCAGCGGGGACTTGGGGGTGAAGAGCGTTGCGACGAAGAGATCCGACGAGCGGGTCATCGTCACCCGTGCGGCGTCCGCATCGGCGCTCGCCGCCTTGAAGCGCTCCGCCGGGGCGATGTCGGGATCGGCCGTGTAGCGACCACGCTCGACGACAGCCGTTGCCGGCGTCGCCTTGGAGTTGAAGGTGGTGACGACGGCCGGGATGGTGGCGCCGTCCTTGCCCGTTACGGCGACAGGGAGGTTGTTGAGCGCAAAGTAGCTGGCGGCGGATTTCTCCGCGTCGTTGACATTGGAGGCGGCGGCAATGGCGGCAAGGTCGGCGGCGGTCTGCAACTCGCGCTGCTGCACGGTGAGGTAGCCGTAGTCGACGCCGAGGGCGAGCGAGAAGATCAGCAGCGGCAGGCTGATGGCGGCAAGCGTGCCAATGTTGCCGTCGCGGTCGGAAAGCAAGGTGCGAGAGCGTTTCATGGTCACATTCCTCCGACACGGACGGTGGAGTAGCGTTTAATCTTCTGGCTGGGCAGGGCGAAGGTGAAGAGGTTCCAGATCGGCAGATCCTCGGAGTTGTAGGTGATCGTGACGGTGAATTGCTCCGGGTTGGCCGGATCGTCGGTAACGACGACCTGCATCTTTGCACGATTGAGGAAGGCGTAGTCGAAGTGGGACGTATCGAGGTAGCGGTTGACGAGCGTGATGCGCTCGGTCTGGTTGAGGCCGGCAACCGCCGTGCGGGCCGCGTCTGCTGCGACCTGCTGTACCGCATGGGTTACGCTGAGATAGACGCCGTAAGCGATGAGCGTAAAGAGCACAAGGAAGAACAGGGGCGCAATGATCGCGAATTCCAGAGCCGAAGTACCGAATCGATCCTTTACCAGGTTAGACAGCGTGTGCATGACATCTCCTCCTTGGGATTGTCCGCTGACAAGGTATTCGCGCATTCTGGTGGAATGCACCTATATCGTGCGCCCTGTGTGTTAATTTTCTCCTATTAATTGAATTAGCTAAAATTGTAACTCAGATAGGTTGTGGACGATTGTCACTCCCTCTGCCGCAGCACCTCGTGCAAGCGCAGAACCTCCAGTTTCAACGCAGCGATCTCGCTGATGAAGTGGGTGTCGATCTTGTGGTGCAGTGCCATCAGTTCGATCTCGGCCTTCAGGTTGACCTCGTAATCCTTCGAGGCCTCGAAGCGGTCGCGGGCGGCCTGCCGGTTCTGCGACATCATGATGATCGGCGCCTGAAGGGCGGCGAGCATGGAGAGCACGAGGTTGAGGAAGATGAAGGGGTAGGGATCGAAGGCTTCGCGCGTCAGCACGATCGTGTTGACGATCGTCCAGACAACGAGGAAGCCGAGGAAGGTGATGATGAAGGCCCACGAGCCGCCGACGCGGGCGATGGCGTCTGCGACCCGCTCGCCGACAGACTGTTTTGCGTCATAGGCGTCGTTGCGATCCTCTGAAAGGATGCGACCCTCGCGGGAATGGAGAAGGACCTCGCGCTCGGTATCGTCGAGTTCGCTGGAGGCTTTGCCGAAGAGGATCTGGGCGGCGTCGTCGGAGGGTCTCATGGCCGGGCTCCGTTATGGGAATCGGAGCCCTAACCTAACGTTCTTTTCTGGGAAATCAGTAGCCTGCAGCCATCAGTTCCGCATGGGAGTTGAAGAAGCGCTCCAGGCCGTACTGCTTGCCGAACATGATGTCGTGCTGCAGGAAGCGGAAGTCGCGCACCAGCGGGTCGATCGTCTTCTTGCGCGCCCAGCCGCCCGTACCGTTGCCCTTGGCGTCGATCAGCATGTAGCGGTCGATGACGCGCAGCTTCTCGTGCACCGCGCCGAGGAACCCGGTGTAGTAGGGATGCTCGAAGCCGGCTTCCTTGAGGATGTAGTAGGACAGGAATGCCGGGCTGATCGTGCCGATTTCCTTTTCCGCACCCGTCTTGTTCGACCAGATGACGAGCGGGGTCTCGTGTTCCTTCTTCATCACCTCGGGCGAACCCTTGCGTGAAGCGGTGATGCCCTTCATGTAGCCGGAGTTCTGGTAGACGGTGTTGAGCGGCGGCAGGTGGTCGCCGAAGACGACGATGATCGTCTCGCGGTCGCGGTCCTTGGCCCAGTCCATCAGCATCTTCAGGCTGTTGTCGGCTTCCTTCACGCCCTGCGCGTAGCTTGCGAGCATGCGGTTGTCGCGGGCATCGAGCTTGCCGTCGACCTTGATGTCGGTCTTGGCGTAGCGGCCGTCGTCATAGGGGCCGTGGCCCTGCAGCGTGACGGTGAAGAAGAAGAAGGGATCTTCCTGCAGGTCCGCCTGACGGATGATCTCCTTGGTCAGCGCCTCGTCCGAGGTGAAGTTGCCACGCTTGGCGAGCGGCGGCATCTTGTCGACGTCCTTGAAGGTCTCGAAGCCGAACGCCTTGTAGACGCTGTTGCGGTTCCAGAACCAGCCGGAGAACGGATGGATGGCGCGCGCCGTGTAGCCTTCCGCCCGGAAGAAGGTGGCAAGCGAGGGGATCGGCTTGCGCACATATTGCTGGTAGGGGATCGAGCCCGTCGGCAGGAAGGCGTTGGAGAAGCCGGTCAGTGCCTCGAACTCGACATTGGCGGTGAGGCCGCCGAATTCCGGCGAGAAGACGTTGCCGCCCTGGCTTTCGCGGATGACGGGCATCGGGTCGGCCGAAAGCTTCACGCTCTCGATGCGTGCCGGATCCCACAGCGATTCACTCATGACGACGATCACGTCGGGCTTCGAACGGTGCGTGGTACCGGCCGGCAGCGGCTTGGAGGGGATCTTGTCGATCGCCTCGGTCATGTAGCCGGCGGGCGCCTGGACGTTTGCCATCGGCAGGTTGATGGCAAAGGCCATGACGAAACCGTTGTGGCGATAGTTCTCCGCCTGATCCCACATGATCGGGAAGACTTTCAACCGGTCGCGGACCCAGGAGAACTCGTTGTAGTCCATGATGGAGACGAAGCCGGCGAGAAGCGGTAGCGCCACGGCAAGCCGCGTCAGGCGTTCCCTCTTCGTCAGCGGCCGGAAACGGCGCCAGGCGAAGACCCACAGGCTGATGAGGCCGGCGACGGAGGCGAGAACGGCGACGGCGAGGAGAGCGGCCGTCCACGGCCGGTCCTGCACGAGCACGGGCATGAGTTCCAGGATCTGCCGGCCGAACAGCAGGTCCGTCGGGTAGAGCGGATCGGTGAGGAAGACCTGCTTCTGCTGGGAAATGACGCCCATCAGCACGACGAGCGGCGAGACGAGCAGGACGGCCTTGTGCTGGCGGCCGATCAGCGCATCGACGGCGAGGTAGAGCAGGAAGAAGACGCCCGTCGTCGTCCAGGCCGGCTGTTCGAGATTGGTTAAATAGAGGCGCACCTGATCGAGCGCGCCGCGCGTGATCCATTCGACGACGACGACGGTGAGGAGCGCAAGAAGGACGGAAACGGCAAGGGAACGCAGGACGGCAAGCGTCTTGGCATGGCGCGCGAAGAAGCCTGCCTCGACGGCGCGTTCTTCGTTTGCATTGATTGCCACGGCTGCGGAGGTGAACAGGGCCAAGGCCGTCTCCAGATTTCATGAAAGCTTCGTGTATCTGTCATACGGACGTCATCTTGAACAGGAGATGAACGGTTTCTGCAACGTTCGTCCCCCGCTTTGGTTCCGTCTGTTGCAGGCCCGCCATGGCGCTGCGGACCCGTTGAAAACCGGGCTCTTGCGCCGAAAGGTCCGGCAAACGCTCCGCGCTTCATTCCCAAAACGTCCGCCATGCTCTAAAGAGCTTGTCGACCGTTCGAGAGGGCGACAGCGACGCGCGGCCGCAGGCTCGGACACCAGCAAGAGATGGGTCCGCAGACATGACTTCCGATCAAGACATGACCTCCGATCAAGGCAGGGCGACGCTGCGCATCGCGGTTGCGCAATTGAACCCTGTAGTCGGCGACGTCGCCGGCAACCTTGCCAAGGCGCGCGCCGCCCGTGAGGACGCCGCCCGGCAGGGCGCCGATCTGCTGCTGCTGACCGAACTCTTCATCTCCGGCTATCCGCCGGAAGACCTCGTGCTGAAGCCGGCCTTCCTGAAAGCCTGCCGGCGCGCGGTCGATGATCTGGCGGCCGATACCGCCAAGGGCGGCCCCGGCGTCATCATCGGCTTTCCGAGGCAGGACGAAACCGGGCGCTACAATGCGGTCGCCGTCATCGACGACGGCAAGGTGATCGCGGTGCGCGACAAGGTGGACCTGCCGAACTACGGCGAGTTCGACGAGAAGCGCGTCTTCGACCAGGGCGCGATGCCCGGTCCCGTCAATTTCCGCGGCGTGCGTCTCGGCATCCCGATCTGCGAGGACATCTGGGGCGATCTCGGTGTCTGCGAGACGCTGGCCGAGAGCGGCGCGGAAATCCTGCTGTCGCCGAACGGCTCCCCCTATTATCGCGGCAAGGTCGACATCCGCCATCAGGTCGTCCTGAAGCAGGTCATCGAGACCGGCCTGCCGCTGCTCTATGCCAACCAGCTCGGCGGACAGGACGAACTGGTCTTCGACGGCGCCAGCTTCGCCTTCAATGCGGATAAATCGCTCGCCTTCCAGATGAGCCAGTTCGAGGAGACGATCGCGCTCACCACCTGGAAGAAGCGGGCGGACGGCTGGGTCTGCGACGGTGGGCCGGCGTCGCGCATTCCCGAGAAGGAGGAGGCCGACTACCGGGCCTGCCTGCTCGGCTTCCGCGATTACGTCAACAAGAACGGCTTCAAGAACGTCGTGCTCGGCCTGTCCGGCGGCATCGATTCGGCAATCTGCGCGGCGATTGCCGTCGATGCGCTCGGCGAGGAGCGGGTGCGCTGCATCATGATGCCCTACCGCTACACGTCGAAGGATTCGCTGAAGGATGCGGCCGATTGCGCCCGGCTGCTCGGCTGCCGCTATGACATCGTGCCGATCGAGGCCCCGGTCACCGGCTTCCTCTCCTCGCTTTCGGAGCTTTTCGAAGGCACGGAGGAAGGCATTACGGAGGAAAACCTCCAGAGCCGCGCACGCGGCACCATTCTCATGGCGGTGTCCAACAAGTTCGGCTCGATGGTCGTGACGACCGGCAACAAGTCGGAAATGTCGGTCGGCTATGCGACGCTCTACGGCGACATGAACGGCGGCTTCAATCCGATCAAGGACCTCTACAAGATGCAGGTCTATGCGATCTCGCGCTGGCGCAACGCGCATGTGCCGCCAGGCGCGCTTGGGCCGACGGGCGAGGTGATCCCGCAGAACATCATCGACAAGGCGCCGTCGGCGGAGCTGCGTCCCAACCAGACCGACCAGGATTCGCTGCCGCCCTATCCGGTGCTCGACGACATCCTCGAATGCCTGGTGGAGCGCGAGATGAGCACCGAGGAGATCGTCGCCCGCGGGCATGACGCGGCGACCGTGCACCGCGTCGAGCACCTGCTCTACATCGCCGAGTACAAGCGCCGCCAGTCCGCGCCGGGCGTGAAGATCACCAAGAAGAATTTCGGCCGAGACCGGCGCTATCCGATCACCAATCGCTATCGCGACCGGGGGTAGGGCGTGGGCGATCCCGCCGACAAGCCGGGCATGCGCCCGGCCTTCACCGAGGAGGAAGTCCGGCTGATCCGGCTGTGGTCACTCAGTGATCTTTCGGCCGGGCGGCAGCTTTCGGCGCAGATCGCTTATTTCGCTACGCCGGCGGTTTTCGGCTTCTACGGCCTTGCAACCGGCAGCCTCGTCATTCTCGGCGTTGCCTTCCTTTCCATCCTGCTGCTCCTCGTCTGGGGTGTCGTCACCACCTGGCGCGACCAGCGCAATCTTGTGCTGATGCAGTCTATCTGCCGGAAGCTCTCGGCGGAGGAGGAGACGCGGCAGGATGGAGCGTCAGGTTTTCCGGGTCCGGCTGGCGGAAGTTAAGCTTTCGCTCACCAGCTCATTTAAGCGAATTTTGCCGTCTGTCATTTAGCCTTCGTCCCATAAGCCGGAAAAACCGGCAGGGGACAGGCAGGGAAACGATGACAGGCAAGGCGCAGGTGGGCCGCTCAATGCGGCGACGCGGGGTTGGTCTGGCGATCCGGATGGCGGCGGTGATGATCGTCGTCCTGTTCGGCGCCGCGAACTATCTCGTGCTGGACTATGCCATCGAGCGGGCCGACAGTTTTGCCGCCGAGACCGAGCGCACGCTGGTGCGCAACGAATTCGGCCATCAGATCGACCAGGTGGTGCAGTACCAGAGCCAGTTGTCCTTCTGGGACAAGACCTTCAACGAACTGAAGGACGGCATGCCGGGTGATGCCTTCGTCAAGGATCAGCTGCGCGACTGGATGTGGGCCGACTTCGGCTTTTCCTGGATGATCTTCACCACGCCGGACGGGGAAAAGGTGCTCGGCGTGCATCGCGGCGAGACGGTTTCCGAAAGCAAGGCGCGCGAGAAGCTGCATTGGGTGAGCGACCTGACGCTCAAGGCCGAGCGCGCCTACCGCGAGGCGCTGTCGCCCGACCGTGGCGGATGGCAGGTCCAGGGCGCCAAGGAGGACCCCGACCTGCTGACGCCGGCGCTGCCGGAAATCCACGTCTCCGGCATGCGCCTCATCGACCGTGTCATGAGCATCGTCGTCGTGCAGGCAGTTATCCCGAAGTCGCTCTACATTCCCGCAAGCCGGATGCAGCCGACGCTGCTGATCACCGTCAAGCCGGTTTCGCAGAAGATGCTGGCCAATACCGAGCGGCGACTCGGTTTGCGCGACCTCGGCTTCACGCCCATCGTGACGCAGGAGCCGGGGCTGGTGATGACGCCGGTCGGTGCCGATACCTACAATCCGATGGTCGCCTCCTGGCGGCCGAACATGCCCGGCCTGTTCGTCTGGAAATCGGCACTGCCGCAGATCGCGATGTTCGTGCTGGTCTTTGCCGGCGTCATGCTGTTTGTCACGCTGCGCTTCTCTGCACTGGTCAAGGCACTGCAGCGCAGCGAGGCGCAGAACGCCTTCCTTGCCCAGCACGATCCGCTGACGGGGCTGAAGAACCGCAGCGGTTTCGACGAAGAGGTGCGCCATGCCATCCGCAAGGGCGAGAGCCAGCCCTTCTCGATCGTCGCTCTCGACCTCGACCGGTTCAAGGCCGTCAACGACCGGCACGGCCATGCGGCTGGCGATGCGGTGCTGCAGGCTGTCGCGCGCCGCTTTTCCGAGCGCATCGGCCCGCTCGGCACGGTCGCCCGCCTCGGCGGCGATGAGTTTTCCGTGCTCCTTGGCGGTGTCTCCAGCCGCGAGATGCTCCTCGAGCTTGCTGAGGGCCTTGTCCGGGATGCGCAAATACCGATCGCCCATGACGGGCAGCTTCTGGTCATCGGCGGCAGCGCGGGCATTGCCCAGTTCCCGGACCATGGCGGTAGCCTGCACGACGTGATGGTGATGGCGGATGCGGCGCTCTATGCGGCCAAGAATGCCGGTCGCAACCGAGCCGTTCATGTCGGCGACATGGCTGGCGATGCGATTGCCGAAGCCAGTGCGGTACGCGCGGCCTGACCAGTCGCCCTGCGCACTGAAGCGCCCTACCGCCTTGTTTCCATGGGGTTTCCGCCAGGATGCACCGCAGCAGGCGCCGGCCCTGTCGGAAGATAGTCGTGTCCGGTCGGTCTCTGTCTCCGGAAATGGCTTGAGAAACAGCCCGATAGGGGATTTGCTTGCGGAAATGAATCATGTGTCGATCGGCTTCTCGTTGTTCGCGAGCCAGCGTCGGCCGGTCTGCAAGGGAGACATGGCATGAGTGAAGGTGCGCGGCTCGACGGCAAGATCGCCGTCGTCACGGGAGGAACGCAGGGGCTGGGGGCGACGATCGCCCGGCTCTTTGCCGAGCGGGGTGCGGCGGGTCTCGTCATCTGCGGTCGCAATGCCGCCAAGGGCGAGGCGAAGGCCAAGGAGATTTCCGGCGCGACGGGTGTTGCGACACTCTATGTGAAGGCCGACCTCGCTGTGGTCGAGGATGCGCGCGCGGTCATTGCCGCCTGCGACGCGGCCTTCGGCCGTGTGGACGCGCTGGTCAACGCCGCCGCCATCACCGACCGCGGCACGATCCTCGATACGAGCCCGGACCTGTTCGACCGCATGTTCGCGGTCAACGTACGCGCGCCGTTCTTCCTCATGCAGGAGGCGATCACGGTGATGCGGCGCGAGAAGACCGAGGGCACCATCGTCAATATCGGTTCGATGTCGGCCAAGGCCGGCCAGCCCTTCATCGCCGCCTATTGTGCCTCCAAGGGCGCGCTCGAGACGCTGACCAAGAACACGGCCTATGCCGTTCTGCGCAACCGCATCCGTGTCAACGGCCTCAACATCGGCTGGATGGCCTCGGAGGGAGAGGATCGCATCCAGCGCGAATTCCATGGCGCGGCCGACGACTGGCTGGCGAAAGCGGCGGCAAGCCAGCCCTTCGGGCGGCTCGTCGATCCGGCCGAGGTGGCGCGGGCCTGCGCCTATCTCTCCTCGCCGGAATCCGGCCTGATGACGGGCTCGGTGATCTGCTTCGACCAGTCTATCTGGGGTGCCTATGACGGCTCGCCCCATCCGGATGCGCCGCTCTGAGGCGCAGGCACGGCGGTGCATGGCGCAGGCGGGCTTGATCGTGCCCGCAAGCCATGCGCATATCCTTCGCGTCAGGTGCCCGCTCCGGCGGGAGAATCGGGAATCCGGTGCGGGTGATAAACCCAGGTCCGGAACGTGCCCAACGCTGTGACGGGGATGGTTTGCACCGTAAAAGCTTGAATCGATTCAGGCTTTTGCCACTGGTTGTTCAACCGGGAAGGCAGGTGCCTGCCGCGTGACCCGAAGTCAGAAGACCGGCCTGGCACGATAGACCGAACCGCGCGGACGGCGGCAGGTTGTGACGCATTGTTGGGGAGATGACGATGCGAAGCGAACCCTTGGACCCTCTGGTCCGGGCGGGCGCCTTTTCCCGTGAGGAAAAGCAAGCCGTCTACCGTGCCATCGAAACGCGCCGCGACGTGCGCGACCAGTTCCTGACCGATCCCCTGCCGGACGACCTCGTCGGCCGCCTGCTGCAGGCCGCCCACAATGCCCCGTCCGTCGGTTTCATGCAGCCATGGAACTTCCTGTTGGTGCGCAGCGCGGCGACCCGTCAGGCGGTGCATGCGGCCTTCCTGAAAGCCAATGCCGAGGCGGCGGCGATGTTCGAAGGAGAGCGTCAGGCGCAGTATCGTGCGCTGAAGCTGGAGGGTATCCTGAAGGCGCCGCTGTCGATCTGCGTGACCTGCGATCCGACCCGCGGCGGCAGCGTGGTTCTCGGCCGCACGCACAACCCGCGAATGGACGTCTATTCCACGGTCTGCGCCGTGCAGAATCTGTGGCTCGCGGCGCGGGCGGAGGGCGTCGGCGTCGGCTGGGTCAGCATCTTCCACGACAGCGATATCCGTTCGATCCTCCGCATACCCGGTCATGTCGAGATCGTCGCCTGGCTGTGCGTCGGCTTCGTCGACCGGCTCTACGGCGAGCCGGAGCTGGCGGTGAAGGGCTGGCGGCAACGCCTGCCGCTGGAAGACCTGGTGTTCGAGGAACGCTGGCCGGAGGAAGGCGTCAGTTGACGCCGGCATCCACCGGGCGGCCAAGGTCGATGGCGGATTCGTTGGCCGGCAGGAAGACCGGGCCGACCGTGCGCACCTTGCTGCTGGCCGGATCGTAGTCGCGCTCCTCGACCTTCGCCGGCACCTTGACCGGGGTCTCTTCCTTCTTCGGCAGGGTGCGGATGGTGGTGATCGAGCCGCTGTCGGAATCGTCGGCGGTGCCGGCGCGCGCGGTCTCGGCGTCGTCGCCCTTCAGCGCCTTCTCGCGCTTGATCATCTCCTGGTAGTAGGCCGAGAGGTTGCAGCCGCAGGCGCCGGACTTGGAAAGGTCGCGCGTGCGGTAGGAGAAGGCGTTCGGCATTTCGTAATAGGGGCGGCCCGTGACCGTGGAGGTCATCTGCTCGGTTTCCTGGCCGCTGGTCATCGACTGGTAGAACAATTCGGTCTCGGTTTCCGGGCACATCATGGCGCAGACCTTCTGGTCGCGCCGGAAGTCGAGCGGTGTCGCGCCCGACGAGATCGGGAAGAAGCCGCCGTCGCAGGTGCGCACGCAGACGGTGCGCAGGTTGCCATGGCCGTTGCTGCCGCCGAGCGAGCGCAGTTTCAGGCGCTCGCTGCCGTCGGGCGCGGTGCCGAGGGGCAGGGTGCGCTTTTCATCGAGCGTGCGCAGCGTCTCGGTCGCCGCGATCGGCATGACCTTCGCCTCGTCGCCGCAGCCGTTGCTCGCCAGGAGGGCGGTGAGACGGCTGCGCTTGCCCTGCGACGAGGTGCCGCCGGCAAATTCGCGGCGCTTCTTGTCGAGGATTTCAAGGTTGCGCTCCATCTTGCCGATGACGCTTGAGAGCGTGTCGCAAGCTTCGGCATTCGCCCCGCCGACCACGATGATGCTGCCGCCCGAGCAGCCAAGGCGGCGCTGGTCACTCCTGGCCTTGCGCAGTTGAATGTTCTGGCGGGCGATCGCGCCGGCATATTTGCGTGCGCTCGTCGTATCGACCACCACCTTGGGCAGGTTGGCCAGCTCCGCCTGGAGGCGCTCGCACACGTTCGCCGCCGCCGTGCCGCCCGACAGGAGCAGCGGCAGGCCGGTTGCAATGGCAAGGAGGAGGCGAAGGCGCCCGGTCACATCATCGATCCCGTGAATTGGTTGGGCCGCGTTCCGGCCGCATATGCAGTTCCTATCATAGGCCTTGGCGGGGGAAGCGCAACGTGCTCCCGGATTTGTGATTAATGTCGGTCACAAAATATGAGTTGCATATTCATCTTTTTGCCCGTGGCGCGCAATTGATCTCCCATGGGCCTTGGTGTAGCACTCTCGACAAACTCAACAGCCGGTCTGCGCCCGGATGGCGCAACCGCCTATGGCGGAACCCCGGCCCTTGCAGGCAGGTATTCATGCGGATTTCCTCCATCTTGCTCAGCCCCTGGTACGCGCTTCAGCTCGCATCCGGCGCAAAATCCTTCGCTGACAACCCCATCATCGGCAGCAAGTGGCTGAACCGGAAGGGCTTGCACGAGAAGCGCGTTTCGCTTGCCATGCGCATGGCCGCCTGGCGCCGCAAGAAGCTGGAAAACATCGTCGCCCCGGATCACCGCCGGCAATATGCCGAGAACGGTTTCGTGAAGATCGAGAACTTCCTGTCGCCCGACGTGTTTGCCGCGGTCACCCGCGAGATCGCCGAGCGGGATTTCGAGCGCTACGACATGCTGCAGGGCGAAACCGTCACGCGCCGCGCGATCATCGACGACAGCGACCTCGAAAGCCTGCCGGGCTTCAAGGCGGCGCGCAACGACCCGCGCGTCACCAATCTCCTGCGCTACGTCTCGTCCCATGCCGGCCAGCCGCTGCTCGTCGTGCAGGTGGTGATGGCGCTGCCGTCCGTCATCACGCAGGGTTCGACCGACCCGCAGACCGCGCTGCACAGCGACACGTTCCAGCCGACGGCCAAGGCGTGGCTGTTCCTGCGCGATGTCGGCGAGGAGGACGGCCCGTTCGCCTATGTGCCCGGCTCGCACGAGATGACGCCGCAGCGCCTCGCCTGGGAGCGCGACATCAGCGAGAATGCCGATGCGATCGAGAACAAGTATTCCGCCCGCGGCTCGCTGCGCATCATGCCGGACGAGCTGACGGCGCTGGGCTATGGCCAGCCGGTCAAGATGACGGTGAAGGCGAACACGCTTGTCGTCGCCGACACGCACGGCTTCCATGCCCGCAGCCCGAGCTACAAGACGACGACGCGCATCGAGATCTACGGCTCGCTGCGCCGCAATCCCTTCCTGCCGTTTACCGGTCTGCACATCGCCTCGCTGCCCTTCATCGCCTCCGGCATGAACCGCCTGATCATCTCGGCCATGGGGTTTCGTGCGAAGCTCGGCCTCAAGGGCTCGCCCTGGAAGGATGCCGGCCAGGGCAAGGCCGACGAATGGTCGAAGCGGCTGAAGCAGCCCTCGGCCTGAGCCTAAAAAAACGGACGAACCGGCCGCACCCTTGCAAGGCGGCCGGTTCGACCCTAGATTTCCGGCAACGCAATGCCGACCGGATGGTGCACCATGGATTTCAACCCGACCACAAACCGACTTCGTTTTGTCCTCGGGGAAATCTCTATTCATGCCGCATTCCATCACCCTTTCCAAAATCCGGTGGTCCACGCCTGACGGCCACGCCCTCCTTTCCGATCTCGACCTGACCTTCGGCGCCGAGCGCGCCGGCCTCGTCGGCCGCAATAGCGTCGGCAAGACGACGCTGCTGAAGCTCGTCACCGGTGCGCTCACGCCGCAGGCCGGCACCGTCGCCGTGAACGGCACGGTCGGGCTGCTGCGCCAGAGCGTGCAGGTCAACCCGCAGGAAACCGTTGCCAGCCTGTTCGGCATCGTCGAGGCGCTCGACCTGCTTTCCCGCGCGGCGCGCGGGGAGGCGGACGCCGAGGCCCTTGCCGATGCGGACTGGACGCTGGAGGCGCGGCTTGCCGCCGCGCTCGCCCGCGTCGGGCTGGAGGCGGAGGCGGAGACGCCGCTTGCCGCCCTTTCCGGTGGACAGCGCACGCGGGCGGCGCTCGCGGCCCTCATCTTCAGCGCGCCCGAATTTCTGCTGCTCGACGAGCCGACGAACAATCTCGACCGGGATGGGCGGCAGGCGGTCATCGATCTGCTCGCCGGCTGGCGGGCGGGGGCGATCGTCGTCAGCCACGACCGCGCGCTGCTGGAGACCATGGATGCCATCGTCGAGCTGACGACGCTCGGCGCCACCCGCTATGGCGGCAACTGGAGCGCCTATCGTGCGCGCAAGGCGCTGGAACTCGCCGCCGCCCATCGTGACCTTGCGGATGCGGAAAGGCATGCCGCCGAGGTGGCGCACACCATGCAGGTCATTGCCGAGCGCAAGGCGCGCAAGGACAGTGCCGGCCGCCGCAAGAAAGCGCGTGGCGACATTCCGCGCATCATGCTGGGCGCGATGAAGGAGCGCAGCGAGCTGACGGGCGGCGCCAATGCGCGGCTTGCCGAGGACCGCCAGGCGCGGGCGAGCGAGGCGGTGGCGGCAGCGCGCGAGCGCATCGAAATCCTCCAGCCGCTGAGCGTCAGCGTGCTGCCGACCCATCTTGCCGCCGGCAAGACGGTGCTCCGGATGGACGGCGTCACCGCCGGCTACCGGCCGGACCGTCCGGTCATCCGCGACCTTTCCTTCACCTTGACCGGGCCGGAGCGGGTGGCCGTGACGGGGCCGAACGGCGCGGGCAAGACGACCTTCCTGGCGCTCGTCACCGGCGCGCTGATGCCGTGGCAGGGCAGCGTGCGCCTCTTTACGGACGCCTCCATGCTCGATCAGAAGGTGAGCCTGCTCGATCCGGCCCTGTCGATCCGTGATAATTTTCGCCGGATCAATCCCGGTTCCGGCGAAAATGCCTGCCGGGCGGCGCTGGCGCGTTTCATGTTCCGCGCGGATGCCGCGCTGCAGGTCACCGGCAGCCTTTCGGGCGGGCAGCTGCTGCGTGCCGGACTAGCCTGCGTGCTCGGCGGGGGCCGGCCGCCGGCGCTGCTGGTCCTCGACGAGCCGACGAACCATCTGGATATCGATTCGATCGAGGCGGTGGAGGCGGGACTGCGCGCCTATGACGGCGCGCTCCTCGTCGTCAGCCATGACGAGGCGTTTCTGACGGCGATCGGTGTCACGCGCCGGCTGGAGCTTTCTGCAGGAGGATAGGAAGGCCGGGTTTTTGCCCGACCTTCCTTCTTCAGGCCTTTCCGAAACGCTCGATGACCTCGGCAAGCGGAACGTGGCCCCTGAAGGCGCCGTTGCCGGCCGGTGTCTCGCCGCTTTCCAGTGCGGTGGCGAACACGACGGCAGGGTCGGCCTCCAGTCGGCGGCGGATGGCCTCGATTCGGGGCCAGCGGCTTGCCGGGGCGACCGCGTGGTAGTCGAGCCAGCGCGCGACGCCGATGAGCACGCCGTCCGCCAATGTCGGACGGTCGCCGGCAAGATAGGGCGTGTCGCCGAGCATCGTCTCCAGCTTGTCGTGCCGTTCGATGACGCCCTCGCGGCCCCAGCGACGCAGCGAATCTTCGAGCACCGGGTCCGGTGTCTCCAGTTCGAGCGCCGACCAGAGCGGGCTGAAGGAACCGGTGAAGCCGGTGTTGAGGAAGGCCATCAGCTGAACCATGCGGTCGGCTGCCGGCGCCGTTGCCTCGAAGCTGACGCGCCGTTCCGTGTCGCGTGCGGCGATCCAGTGGGCGATGGCCATGGTTTCGGTGATCACCCGGCCGTCATCGGTGACGAGGGCGGGTGTCTCGTGCCGGGCGTTGAGGCGGGCATAGGCAGGGTCGCGCATGTCGCCCAGCATGTCGACGCGGCAGAGGCGATAGGGTTTTCCCAGCCACTCCAGCGCGGCGACAAGGCCCATGGAGCTTCCGGCGGGGAAGCCGTAGACGAGGATCGGTTCCAATGTTCTTCTCCGTGATTTCTGTTGACCACGCTGCGCAGCGACACTGGACCTAAGCCTTGCCTGCCCCCATGTAAATTACGCACATTTTTGTCACCACGCCGGAGCCCGTCATGAAGGATCTCGTTTCCCGTTGCCCGATCGAGGAGGTCATGCAGGTCTTGAGCGGCCGCTGGCCGACGCTGCTGATCTATTACCTCAAGGACGGAACGAAGCGCTTCAGCGACCTCAGGCGCGACAATCCCACCGTCTCGCACCGCATCCTGACGCTCGAACTGCGCAAGCTGGAAAAGGCGGGCATCGTGCAGCGCACGGTGTTCGACGGCTATCCGCTGCGGGTCGAATACGACCTCACGCCATCCGGCCTGACGCTGCTGCCGCTGGTCGATGCGCTCGGCGACTGGTGGGAGGCGCGGGATGCCGCGCACCCGGCACCGCAAACAAAAACGGCCGCCGAGGCGGCGGCCGTTTCGTAAGGCGGGGATTGCGGCTCAGGCCGGGTAGGAGGCCTCCACCACGGCAAGGGCGGCCATGTTCACCACGCCGCGCGAGGTGACCGACGGCGACAGGATATGAGCTGGCATGGCGGCGCCGAGCAGGATCGGGCCGACGTGCAGGCTGTCCGTCATCGTCTTGACGACGCCAAGCGTGATGTTGGCGGCGTCGAGATTGGGGAAGACCAGGAGGTTGGCTTCGCCGGACAGCGTCGAATTCGGCATGACGCGCTGGCGCAGCGCCTCGGAGATCGCGGCGTCGCCGTGCATTTCGCCGTCCGCCTCGAGCGTCGGATCCATGTCGCGCACCATTTCCATGGCGCGGCGCATCTTGAAGGCGCTGTCGGAATCCCGCGAGCCGAAGTTCGAATGGGAGACCAGGGCGGCGCGCGGCGTGATGCCGAAGCGGCGGATTTCCTGCGCAGCCATGACCGTCATCTGTGCCACTTCCTCGGCCGTCGGATCGAAGGTGACATAGGTGTCGGTGAAGAAGGTGGCGCCGCGCTGGGAGATCAGCAGGCTGAGGGCGGAGAAGTCGAGCACGCCCTCCTTCTTGCCGATGATCTGGCTGACATCCCGCAGGTGCTTGGCATAACGCCCTTCGACGCCGCAGATCAGCGCATCGGCTTCGCCGCGCTTGAGGGCGAGCGCGCCGATGACCGTCTGGTTGGTGCGCACGATGGTGCGTGCGGCTTCCGGAATGACGCCACGGCGGCCGACGATGCGGAAATAGTCGTCAACATAATCGCGGTAGCGCGGATCGTCCTCGGGGTTCACCACTTCGAAGTCCGTCTGCGGGCGGACGCGCAGGCCGTAGCGCTTGAGGCGCGCTTCGATGATCTGCGGGCGGCCGATGAGGATCGGCTTGGCGATGTCCTCCTCCAGCAGCACCTGGGCGGCGCGAAGCACGCGCTCGTCTTCGCCTTCGGCAAAGATCACGCGCTTCTTGGCCGCGTTCTTCGCCGCGGCGAAGATCGGCTTCATGACGAAACCCGAGCGCCAGACGAAGCGGTTGAGCTGGTCGAGATAGGCGTCGAAATCGGCGATCGGGCGCGTCGCCACGCCGGTTTCCGCCGCCGCGCGGGCGACTGCCGGCGCGATGCGCAGGATAAGGCGCTGGTCGAAGGGCGAGGGGATGAGGTAGTTCGAACCGAAGCTCGGCGTGTCGCCGGAATAGGCGCGGGCGGCGACATCGGACACTTCCTCACGGGCGAGGGAGGCGATGGCGCGCACGGCGGCCATCTTCATCTCCTCGTTGATCGTGCGCGCGCCGCAATCGAGCGCGCCGCGGAAGATGTAGGGGAAGCAGAGGACGTTGTTGACCTGGTTGGGGAAGTCCGACCGGCCGGTGCAGATCATCGCGTCCGGGCGGGCGGCGCGCGCCTCCTCGGGCATGATTTCCGGCGTCGGATTGGCGAGCGCCATGATCAGCGGCTTTTCCGCCATGCGTGCGAGCAGCTCCGGCTTCAGCACGCCGGCGGCCGACAGGCCGAGGAAGACGTCCGCACCGTCGATGGTCTCGGAGAGCTGGCGCTTGTCGGTCTCCTGCGCATAGATGCTCTTCCACTGGTCCATCAGGGCTTCGCGGCCCTTGTAGACCAGGCCCTCGATGTCATGCACCCAGATGTTCTCGACCTTCGCGCCGAGGGAAACGAGCTGGTTGAGGCAGGCAAGCGCGGCCGCGCCGGCGCCCGAAGCAACGATCTTGGCGTCCGACAACGCCTTGCCGGCGAGCTCCAGGCCGTTGAGGACCGCTGCGGCGACGATGATGGCGGTGCCGTGCTGGTCGTCGTGGAAGACGGGGATATCCATCTTCTCGCGCAGCTGGCGCTCCACCTCGAAACATTCCGGCGCCTTGATGTCTTCGAGGTTGATGCCGCCGAAGGTCGGCTCCAGCGCCGAGACGACATTGACCATCTCGTCGACGGTCGGCGCGTCGATCTCGATGTCGAAGACGTCGATGCCGGCGAACTTCTTGAAGAGCACCGCCTTGCCTTCCATCACGGGCTTGGAGGCGAGCGGACCGATATTGCCGAGGCCGAGCACGGCCGTGCCGTTCGAGACGACGGCGACGAGGTTGGCGCGTGCCGTGTAGTCGGCGGCCGTGTTGGGATCGTCACGGATGGCAAGGCAGGGCGCGGCGACCCCCGGCGAATAGGCAAGCGCCAGATCGCGCTGGTTGCCGAGCGGCTTGGTCGGGTTGATCTCGAGCTTGCCGGGGCGGGGGTGGCGGTGGAAGAAGAGGGCCTGCTGGTCGATGTCGCCGCTTGCCGGACCGTCCTGCGTCCGCGATTTGTCACCCGTGCTCATGATGCTCCCTGCCATATGCTGTTTTCGTTGCGGCTCTTGGCTCTGCGAAACCGCCGCGACGTGAAGTTTTCCGAGTCTTCCATAAAGCCGCAATCAGCGGCCTGTGCAATGCCTATTTGCCGCCGAAAAAGGCATAGGTGTGTCATCAATCTGAAACAGGAGTCTGGTTTTCAACGGGTTGAAAGCCGCCCCTCCCGACGACAACCGCGGCGGCTGGCCACCCGGAGAAGAACGCATGACTGCGACCCTTGCCGACCCCACTGTCCGCCACTTCCGCACGCTGTTCATCTCGGACGTGCATCTGGGATCGAAGGCGGCCAAGGCGGACTTCCTGATCGACTTCCTGCGGCATCATGAAGCGGAGACGATCGTGCTCGTCGGCGACATCGTCGACGGCTGGCGCCTGAAGCGCAACTGGTATTGGCCGCAGGCCTTCAACGATGTCACGCAGAAGCTGTTGCGCAAGGCGCGCAAGGGCACGCGCGTCATCTACATTCCCGGCAACCACGACGAATTCCTGCGCGATTTCCCCGGCACCCATTTCGGCGGCGTGGAAGTGGCCGACCGCATCATCCACGAGGCGGCCGACGGCAAGCGCTATCTCGTGCTGCATGGCGACGAGTTCGACGTCGTCGTGCGCCATGCCCGCGTCGTCGCCTATCTCGGCGACTGGGCCTATGACGCGGCCATCGCCATCAACGTGGTCTTCGCCGCCATCCGCCGCCGGCTCGGCCTGCCGTACTGGTCGTTCTCTTCCTGGGCCAAGCAGCAGGTCAAGACGGCGGTGAACTTCATCGGCGAGTTCCAGAAGGTGGTCGTCGAGGAGGCGCGGCGCCACGATGCCGACGGTGTGATCTGCGGCCATATCCACCACGCCGTCATCACCGAGATCGACGGCATCCGCTACATCAACAGCGGCGACTGGGTGGAGAGCTGCACGGCGATTGCCGAACACCATGACGGGGAGATGGAACTGATCACCTGGCAGAAGCTCGCCTCAAGCCCCGCCGAAGTTCTTCCGGTCTCGCACCGGATGCTGGCGATCGAGACCCGGGAGCCGGAGGCCGCTTAGGGAAATTCCAGCGGAAGCGCGTAGTGGTTTTGCGTAAAAACGAGATAGAGCGTTTCCGCGATTCGAAGAAAAGCGGAACTGCCCTGCGGCAACTTGCGTGCATCCGGGATGCAAAAGCATGGGGCGAAACCTGACGGATCGCGCTGCGCCTGTGTCCGGTTTCACAAGTTCGGCATTCCCGCCGGTGGGCAGAAATAGCGCATTGGCGTACGTACATCGGCATGATAGAGCGGAGGGCGTTCCAACGCAGGTTCCCCGCCAATGAATGCCCCCTCCGGTTTTACCGTGACCGCCGGCGCGCCGCCGTATTTTGCTGCGCGTATCGCTCTCGTCTTCTGCGCGCCGATGATGGTCAACGGCATTGCGCTGCCGTTCTTTCCGGTCTGGCTGGAAACGCTCTCGATGAGCGATTTCCAGATCGGCATGGTTCTCGCCGTGCCGCTGTTCGTGCGCGTCTTCACTGCGCCGGTGGCGGGCATCATTGCGGACCGGATCGGCGAGCGCTCGATCGTGCTGCTCTGGTCGGCGCTGCTGTCGCTCGCGACGGCTCTCGCGCTCTTTGCGACGGGCTCCTTCTGGCCGGTGCTGCTGCTCTATACGCTGCAGGGCGCGGTCTATTCACCTTATGTGCCGATCACCGAGGCGATCATGTTGTCGGGCGTGCGGCGCTGGAATTTCGACTACGGCAAGATGCGCCTGTGGGGGTCGCTCGCCTTCATCGTCGCGACGATGACCGGCGGCTGGCTTGCCGGCCTCTATGGCGGTGCGATGGTGCTGCCGGCGATGGCGGTGGCCTTCGTGCTGACCGTGATCGGCGCGGTGATCGCGCCCAGGATCGGCAAGCCGCGCCGTCCGTCGCCGATTGCCGCGATCGCGACCATGCCGACGAAGAGCACGCTACGGCAGGCGGATGTGCAGTTCATGCTGATCGGCGTCTCGCTGGTCAATGCGAGCCACGCTATGCTGTTCGCCTTTTCGGCGATCTACTGGCAGAAGATGGGATTCAGCGGCGTCGATGTTGGTATTCTCTGGAGCGCCGGCGTTCTGGCCGAAGTGCTCTTCTTCCTCTTTGCCGTCCAGCTGCGGCGCCGCTTCAATCTCTGGTCCATGATGATGGTTGGCGGCGCCGTTGCGGTCGGCCGCTGGATCCTCTTTCCGATGGACATGTCCTTTGCCGGCTATTTCGCGCTGCAATGTCTGCATGCCTTCACCTACGCGCTGATCCATATGAGCGCGCAGAGCCGGCTCGTGGAGCGCGTGGCGGAGGAGCAGGAGGCGGCGGCGCAGGGGCTCTATTTCTTCTACACCGGCGTCTTCACGGCGCTCGCCACCTTCGTCTCGGGCTATGCCTTCAGCTGGTACGGCGTCCAGGGCTTCTACCTGATGTCGCTCGTTGCCGCTGCCGGCCTTCTCTCGGTCATTGCCGGACGCATCGTCGCGCCGCGTGTTCAGCCCCAGAGCGCGGCCTCGGGCGGATAGACGGTGGAACCTTCATAGCGCAGACCCGGTTCGCGGTCGCGGGCAAGCAGCAGCGGGCCGTCAAGATCGACGAAATCGGCGCCCTGCGCCAACAGCACGGCCGGGGCCATGCCCAGCGACGTGCCGACCATGCAGCCCACCATGATCTTCAGGCCGCATTCCTTCGCCGCCTCGCGCAGCGCGAGCGCCTCCGTCAGCCCGCCGGCCTTGTCGAGCTTGATGTTGATCGCGTCGTAGCGGTCGGCAAGCTTGGGGATGTCCTGCGCCTGGTGCACGCTCTCATCGGCGCAGACCGGGACCGGGCGGGCAATGTCGCGCAGCGCCGAATCGTTTCCGGCCGGAAGCGGCTGCTCGACAAGGGCGATGCGCGCCTCGGCGCAGAGCGCGAAGTGATAGGCGAGGTTTTCCGGCGTCCAGCCCTCGTTGGCGTCGAGGATGATGGCGCTCTCGGGGGCGCCGGCGCGCACCGCGCGGATGCGGGCGGCATCGTCCGCCGTGCCGACCTTGACCTTGAGAAGCGGGCGGCCTGCCTCCTGTGCGGCCTGGCGCTGCATCGCCTCGGGTTCGCCGAGGGAGAGCGTGAAGGCGGTGACGAGCTTTTGCGGCGCCGCGGCATTGACCACCTGCCAGGTCGGCACCCCCGACAGTTTCGCCTCGAGATCCCAGAGCGCGCAGTCAAGGGCGTTGCGGGCCGCACCCGCGGACATGATCCTGCCCAGTTCTTCGCGGCCGATGCCGTCCTCCACGGCGCCGCGCATGTCCTCGATGGCGGCGAGCACGCCGGCAACCGATTCGCCGTAGCGCGCATAGGGAACGCATTCGCCGCGGCCGGAAAGGCCCGAACTGCCGATCGTGCAGGTCACCACTTCGGCCGTCGTCTTGGCGCCGCGCGAAATGGTGAAGGTGCCGGCAATCGGGAAGCTTTCGGTGGTGGCGAGCATTGTGCGGCGCATGGGACTGATCCTGGCAGGCTTGAAAAAATCGAGGCGGGAAGGGGCTTTTGCAGGTTCGTTCGGTGACAGATGGGCGGCGAGCCGGTAAGACAGGCGCATGTTGTCCCAAGCACGGGAAGATGCAAGAGACTTGACCGCCACCCGTTCCCCCCTCGACATCGCGATCGAAAACCCGCCTGAAAACGGCCGGGAGGTCTGGCGACTTTCCGGCGAGTGGGTGAACACGAACGCGGTTGCCGCCAGCAAGCGGCTGGCCGATATCGGCCGCGGGCAGGCCGGTGCGCTGGAAATCGACCTCAGCGGTGTTTCGGCCATGGATACGGCCGGCGCCTGGCTGCTGCGCCGGGCGATTGCCGAGCGGCAGGGCGGCGGCAACGAGGTCAGCCTTACCGATCGCGAGGGTACGCACTACGCCGACCTGATTTCGGCCCTGCCGGAAAAGCTCGCCGAACCACGGTATGGCGGCGGCGGGAAGGGCACCCTGTTCGAGCGCATCTTCACCCCCATCGGCCGTGCGATGATGGACGTCTGGGACGATACGGTCGCCGCCATGTTCATCCTCGGCTCGGCGGTGCGGGGCGCGCAACTGAAGCTCGGGCGCCGCAGCGGCGTCTCGCCCTCGGCGATCGTGCACCAGATCGACCATATGGGTGTCCGCGCGGTGCCGATCATCCTCCTGATGTCCTTCCTGATCGGTGCGATCATCGCCCAGCAGGGCGCCTTCCAGTTGCGCTACTTCGGGGCGGAGGTCTTCGTCGTCGACCTCGTCGGCATCCTTCAGTTGCGCGAGGTCGGCGTGCTGCTCACCGCCATCATGATCGCCGGCCGCTCCGGCAGCGCGATCACGGCCGAGATCGGCTCGATGAAGATGCGCGAGGAGATCGACGCGCTGAAGGTCATGGGCCTCAGCCCCATCGGCGTGCTCGTCTTCCCGCGGCTGGTGGCACTGACGGTGGCGCTGCCGCTGCTGACCATCATCGCCAACTTTGCGGCCCTCGGCGGCGCGGCCTTCGTCGCCTGGTCCTATTCCGGCATCACCTTCGACACTTTCCTGTCGCGTCTTCGCGAGGCCATCGACCTCTCGACGGTGGTGTCCGGCATGATCAAGGCGCCGTTCATGGCACTGATCATCGGCATCGTCGCCTCGGTCGAGGGGTTGAAGGTGGGCGGCAGCGCCGAATCGCTTGGCCGCCACGTCACCGCCGCTGTGGTGAAGTCGATCTTCGTCGTCATCCTCGTCGACGGCCTCTTCGCCATGTTCTACGCCGCGATCGATTTCTAGGGATGTCCATGGAGCAGGTTTCGGCAAAGGCGGACGACGCGGTGCTTTCGGTCAAGGATCTGACCGTCGGCTTCGGCAGCAACATCGTGCTGGATGAGCTCAATCTCGATATCTATCGCGGCGAGATTCTCGGCTTCGTCGGCGCGTCCGGCACGGGCAAGTCGGTGCTGATGCGCACGGTGCTGCGCCTTCTGCCGCGCCGCTCCGGCAACATCCGCATCTTCGGCATGGATTTCGACAAGGCGAGCGAGGCCGAGCGGCTGGCGCTCGACATGAAGCTCGGCGTGCTCTTCCAGCACGGTGCCCTCTTTTCCTCGCTGACGGTCATGGAGAACATCCAGGTGCCGATGCGCGAATATCTCGACCTGCCGCAGGCGATGATGGACGAGCTGGCGCGGCTGAAGATCGAGCTTGTCGGCCTTGCCCCGGAGGCCGCGAACAAATTTCCCTCCGAGCTTTCGGGCGGCATGATCAAGCGTGCGGCGCTGGCGCGGGCGCTGGCGCTCGACCCGGCGCTCGTCTTCCTCGACGAGCCGACCTCTGGCCTCGATCCGATCGGCGCGGCGGAATTCGACGAGCTGATCGCCAAACTGCGCGACACCCTCGGATTGACCGTGTATATGGTGACTCACGACCTCGACAGCCTGTTTTCGGTTTGCGATCGCATCGCCGTTCTCGGGCAGAAGAAGGTCATGGTCGAAGGCACGATCGAGGACATGCTGGCCTTTGACGATCCCTGGGTGCAGTCCTATTTCCGGGGCAAGCGCGCGCGATCGATCGTGCGCAAAACGTAAGGACGTGTCCGGGGCCGATGGGCCCGGGTGGATGGAACTGCGAGCAGGATAGCCCGAAGCATGGAAACCAAAGCCAATTACGCCCTCGTCGGTTTCTTCACCGTCCTCGTCATGGCTGCCGCCTTCGCTTTCGTCTACTGGATGTCGCAATACGGCCGTGGCGGCGAGATGGCGCAGCTGGCGATCCGCATCCCGGGATCGGCGAACGGGCTCAGCATCGGCTCGCCCGTGCGCTTCAACGGCATCCCGGTCGGCTCCGTACGCAGCCTTGCCATCGATGCCGACGATCCGCTCTTCTCCGTCGCCATGACGGAGGTCTCGACCAGCGCGCCGGTCAAGCAGACGACGACCGCGGTGCTTGAAGTGCAGGGTCTGACGGGCGCGGCCTATATCGAGCTTTCCGGCGGCAGTGCTGCCGATCCGAACATCCTGCGCCAGGCCTTCGACACCGAGGTTCCGGCGGTGCTGCAAGCGGAACAGTCGAGCGTGACGAACATCCTGTCGACCGCAGACAAGATCCTGAAGCGTGCCGATGCGGCGATCACCGATATCCAGGGCTTCGTCGCCGATGCACGCGGGCCGCTGACGACGACCATCCAGAACGCAGAGCAGTTCTCCGGCTCGCTCGCCCGCAACGGCGAGAAGGTGGACGAGTTCCTGCAGAGCGTCGGTGGCCTGTCGGAAACCTTCCGCAATCTTTCCGGCCGGCTCGATTCGACGCTCGCCTCGGTCGACGAGCTGATCAAGGCGGTCGACCCGAAGAAGGTCGAGGATTTTGTCGGCAATGTCGACAAGGTCAGCAAGGACATCGCGGCCGCGTCCGGCGACATCAAGACCACGGTCGAGGGCTTCCGCAAGACGGCCGAGACCTTCGATACCTTCGGCAAGCAGGCGACGGCCTCGCTCGACAAGATCGACAGCCTGATCGCTGCGGTCGATCCGCAGAAGGTCGGCGGGGCGATCAACGACATTTCGGTCGCGACAGCCGATGCCCGCAAGGCCATCGCCTCCGTGACGGGCGTCGCCGACCGTATCGGCGCCCGCGAGGAGGATATCGACCAGATCATCACCGACGTGCAGCAGATGAGCAACAAGCTGAATGCCGCTTCCACGCGCGTCGATGGCGTGCTCGCCAAGCTCGACGGCTTCCTGGGCGAGGGGGATTCCGAATCGCTCTTCGCCGAGGCCAAGGCGACGCTGCAGTCGATCAAGCAGGCGGCCGACACGCTGAACGGGAGGATCGGACCGATTGCCGACGGATTGCAGCGATTCTCCGGTTCGGGGCTGCGGGACATCGAGGCGCTGGTGCTCGATACGCGCCGCACCATCCAGAATCTCGACGGTGCGATCTCCGGCTTCGAGCGCAATCCGCAGCGACTGCTCTTCGGCGGCGACACGGTCAAGCAGTATGACGGTCGCAACCGGCGCTGATCCGGCCGCAAGGTGTGGCCCTATCCCCACAACTGCCGGCCGCCGGCGGGCCGAGGCGGATTTGTCCGTCCGCGCAGCCGTGACAGCATGCCGTGCCGCTGCTACACAGGCAGTTACAAGGGTTTGAGGACGACATGACGAGTTCGGGTATGGGTTTGTTGCGGAACGGGACTGCGGCGCGCGCCGCGCTCGTGGCCGTCCTGGCGACGACGCTTGCCGCCTGCGGCAGCACACAGGCCAAGAACGATACGTTCGCGCTCTCCTCCGTCGCCGCCGTCGAAGGCCCTTCGGCCAAGAGCCGGCAGATCCTCGTGCCGCAGCCTTCGGCGCTGAAGGCGCTCGACAGCGAACAGATCGTCATCCGCCCGTCCGCCTCCGAAATCCAGTACCTTGCCGGCGCGCAGTGGAGCGACAGCCTGAGCAAGATGGTGCAGGCCAAGCTCGTGCAGGCTTTCGAGAACACCGGCCGTCTTGGCGGTGTCGGCAAGCCGGGCGAGGGGCTGGCGATCGACTACCAGATCGTCACCGATATCCGCGCCTTCGAGGTGCAGACCGCCGGCGCCGATGCGGCGGTGGTGGAGATTTCGGCAAAGCTGCTCAACGACCGCAACGGGACTGTCCGGGCACAGAAGGTGTTTCGTGCGACGGTTCCGGTTGGCGGTGCGGGCAATCCGGCCTTCGTGAAGGCGCTCGACGCGGCCTTTGCCGCGGTCACGGCCGATATTGTCGGCTGGACGCTCGGCGCGATCTGATTTCTCTCGACACGCGGGCGTAGAAAGCCCCTCATCCGCCTGCCGGCACCTTCTCCCCGCAAGCGGCGCGAAGGGGTGTGTCTTGCGGGTTTCCCCAGGCAAACAACGCCCATGTCGATTGGAAAACTGTGCCGCTTGCTCCTTCTCCCCGCTTGCGGGGAGAAGGTTGCGACAACGGGATGAGGGGCCGCGCGCCGACGCGCAGCCGTCCCGTCAGGCGTTTTCGACGCCCTGAATGGCCGAGACCTTCCAGTCGCCGCCGTCGCGGCGCACGAAGGTCCAGATCTCGACCGCTTCCGTCAGATTGTCCGGATCGCCGGAAACGAGCTTGCCGGTCGAGCGGTCGCGCATCACGTCAATGCTCTCGTAACGCATGGCGACGGTGGCGTATTCGTCGGCGCCTTCGCGCCACGCTTCGGCAACGTCGCCCTGCACGAGGTGGATGTCGCGCACCTCGTTCTTCAGGCCCTGAGTGGCGTTGTCGCTCAGTTCCTCGGCAAGGTACGACATGGCTTCCGGCGTTGTGATCTGGCGCAACGTGCGGAAGTCCTCGGCTGCATAGGCCGCCTGCAGCTCCTTCAGCATGCTTTCGAACTGTTCGAGATCGGCCTGCTTGATGCCGAGCTCGTCGCCGCCCTTCGGCTGCGGTGCGGCCTGACGGCTGCCGCCGCCGATGCTCGGGATCTTGAACTGCGAGCCGCCGTCCGGCGTGGCGTTGCGGGCATGGCCGCTGCCGGCATAGGCGGTGGCATTCTTCTGCGCGAACATGCGGCGGAGGAACAGGAAGACACCGGCGATCAGCAGGATCTGCAGGAGAAGACCGAGCATGCCGATGCCGCCACCGAGCCCCTGGCCCATCAGCATGCCGACGAGGCCGCCGAGCATCAGGCCGCCGAGCAGCGTGCCGCCGAAACCACCGAAGAGGCCGGGGCGCGGATTGGTGGCCGTGGCGTTGCGTCCCGCGGACGGCTGGGCCGACTGCTGGCGCGTCATGGTGCGGTCGATGGGCTGGGCATCCGTCGGTGCGGTGCGCGTCGTCGAGGGCGTCGAGAAGGTGCGGCTGCCGCGGCTGCCGAGGCCGCCGCCGGCGCGGCGGGCTTCCGCCACATCCACCACCGTCATCATCACCATCACCGCGACTGCCAGCGTCGCCAGAATGCGTCCAAAGCCTTGTATAAAGATCATTTCCGTCTCTCTTCCCATGCGCCCGCAGGCGCGTTGGTCCGCATATAGCGGCTGGAGAGCCGGATTTTAAGGTTCCGTCGCCGGAAATCGGTCACCCGGAAGGGCATGTCTCATCAAAGGTGCGTTATCAGCTCCGCCAATTGGAGCCTTGAACGCAAAACGGCCGCCTTGCGGGCGGCCGTTTCGTTTTCCGTCCGGATCAGCTTAGCTGAAGCGGCCTGCCGCATGGGCCAGCATGGTGTAGACCTTGCCGGTGTCCGAGGTGAGGTAGGTCTGCGTCATGACCTTGTCGCGGTCGTTGCGGGCGACGTCGGCGAGCAGCTTCTCGAAGTCCGAGATGTAGCGGTCGACCGCGGTGCGGAACTCCGGCTCGCGCTCGTACTTGCGCTTGATCTCGTCGAACGTCTGCTGGCCCTTCAGCGTGTAGAGGCGCCGCGTGAAGACGTCGCGCTCGCCGCGCTGGTAGCGGCGCCACAGGTCGACCGAGGCATCATGGTCGATGGCGCGGGCGATATCGACCGAGAGCGAGTTCAGCGATTCGACGACATGGCGCGGGTTGCGGCTGTCCGGGCGAGCCGCCTGACCATCGGCGCGCGGCTGGCCGAACTGGGCCTCCTCACGCGAGACGGCGCCGCGCAGGAGATCCCGCATCCAGCCGCCTTCGCCGGTGGTCTTGGCTTCGGATTCCGCGGGCAGGGGCTGCGCGCGCTGCGGCACCGTGGCCGGTGCGGCACGCTCGAGGCCGAGGCTGCCGCGCAGCTGCTGGGCCGGCTCCTCGCGGCGGGGCTCGACGCGGGTTTCCTGCACCGGCTGTGCCTGCTGTACGACCTTGGCCTGAACCGCGGCCGGGCGGGAGACTTCCAGCGCCGAGGAGGACTTGCCGATGATGTCGGACAGGTCCTGCAGGGCCTTGATCTGCTCGCTGACGGCGCGGCGCATCTGCGCCGCGTTTTCCTTGGCCTCTTCCGGCAGGTCGAAGGCACCGCGCTTCAGCTCGCCGCGGGTCTGGTCGAGCTCCTTGCGGATGTCGGCGGCGGCGCGGCGGATTTCCTCGGTCGCACCGGAGAACTTGCCGACCGCTTCCTCGACGGCCTCGCGCAGCGTTTCGCGCATGACGGTCGTGGCGGCTTCGGACTTCTTGCCGCTTTCGGTGAGCAGGCGATCGACATCGGAGAGCGAGGCGCCGACGCTGCCGCGCAGGCGGTTCGCCACTTCCTTGGTCCGCTCTTCGGCGCGGGCGAAGGAACCCTCGACCGACTGGCCTGCTTCCTCGCCGGCCTTTGTCAGCTGCTCGCGCAGCGTGTTGGCAGCGGCCTCGGCGCGCTTCTCGGTCTCGCCGAGGATGCGGCCGACTTCGGCGAACGACCTCTGGATGCCGCCGCGCAGGTTGCCGGCGATGAGGTTCGAGCGCTCCTCGGCGCGGGTGAAGACGCCCTCGACCATGCCTTCGAGCGACTGCATGGTCTTCTCGATCTCCTCCGAGCGCTGCACGAGGCCGACGGAGAGCGAACGCAGCGCGTCCTGGCGCTCTTCCAGCGTCGAGACGAGGTTCGACTGGGCGGCGGCGAGCAGATCCGAGGCCTGCGACAGGATCTTCGAGTGGTCCTCGAAGCGACCGACGATGCCGCCGATCTGCGACAGCGTGCCGGACGAGATGTCGGACAGGCGGTCCACCTTGCCCTCGAGCAGGCGCGACGTGGTGGATACCATGTCGGAGGCGCGCTCGGCGGAGGTGGAGAAGCGTTCGGCCGTGCTCATCAGACGGCCATCGATGGCGCCGAGCGTCTGGCTGGCGGCATCGACGATGCCGGCGATCGCGCCGTTGCTTTCCGAGAGGCGGGCGATCAGGCTTTCGACATTGGCGGCAAGGCCGCTTTCGATCTCGCGCATCGTGCCGGCGGCTTCTTCCGTGCGGCTGGTGATGGCGGCGAGCGTATCGGCCGTGCGGGCGGAGATCGCGTTGATGAGCGCGGCGTTCTCGTTGCGCAGGCGCTCGGCGCTTTCGCGGGCGACGCCGCTGATGCGCTCGGCAGCGTCACGGGCGACACCGCCGATGCCTTCGGCAGCCTCGCGGCCGACGGCAGCATAGCTGTCGATGACCGGACGGGCTTCCTCGTCGATCAGGCGGGCCAGCTCTTCCGTGCGGCTCGCCAGCATGGAGTTGAGCTCGCGGGTGCGCTCGTCGAGCGTCGAACGGATGGAGGCACCGCGCGCTTCCAGAGCCTTCTCGACATCGCCGAGGCCGGCGCGCAGCGACTGGGCCTGGTCGGCAAGGCGGTTTTCCGTTTCCGTGAAGCGGGCGACGGCGGAGGAGGTGGTCTCTTCGACGGCGCGGGCGAAGGCTTCGTTGCGGGCCGAAAGGTTGCCGGCGAACTCCTCGCCGGTGCGGGCGATGTTTTCGGCGGCACGCTGGGCTTCTACACCCATTTCCTGGGCCGCGCGGGAGACTGCGCCGCGCAGCGACGAGCTGAGGCTGGCGAATTCCTCGCCGGTCTTGGCGAGCGACTGGGCGGAGCGGACCGCTTCGGCGTCCATGTCCTGGGCGGCCTGCGAAACGGCGTCGCGCAGCGTTGCGGCAAGACCTGCGGCCTTGCCGTCGATCGTACGGTTGACACTGTCGAGACCGATGGTCAGCGCGCGGTCCATCGTGCCGAGGCGTTCCTCGATGCGGCCGGTCTTCTCGTCGATCGTGCCGGCGATGCGCTCGGCGGCCTCTCCGGTGATGCGTTCGATGTCGCCGGTGCGTGCAACGAGCGTTCCGTCGATGCGTTCGGCGGCTTCTCCGGCAATGCGGGCAATGTCGCTGGCACGGCTGGCCAGGGTTCCGTCGATGCGCTCCGCAGCCTCGCCGACGGCGCGGCTGATTTCGTCGGCGCGGTTGACGAGGGCGCCATCGATACGCTCGGCGGCGTCGCCGACGGAGCGCTCGATCTGGCTCGCGCGGTTGAGGAGCGTGCCTTCGAGACGTTCGGTGGCTTCCCCGACCGTACGGCTGATTTCGTCGACACGTCCGACAAGGGCGCCGTCGATGCGTTCGGCGGCACTGTCGACGGTGCGTTCGATCTGGCTCGCGCGGTTGAGGAGCGCGCCTTCGAGCCGTTCGGCAGCCTCGCCGACGGTGCGGCTGATTTCGTCGACGCGGCCGACGAGGGCGCCGTCGATGCGCTCGGCGGCATTGCCGACCGTCAGCTCGATCTGCGTTGCGCGGGCGAGCAGCGTGTCGTCGATGCGGTCTGCGACCTGGCCGACGACGCGGTTGATCTCATCGACGCGGTTGACGAGGGCGCCGTCGATACGCTCGGCGGCACTGCCGACGGTCATCTCGATCTGCGTGGCGCGGGCAATCAGCGTGTCGTCGATGCGGTCGGCCGCTTCCCCGGCGACGCGGGCGATCTGGTCGGCGCGGCTTGCCAGCGCACCGTCGATGCGTTCGGCGGCTTCTCCGGTGACGCGCTCGATATCGGTGAGGCGGCCAGAGAGGGCGCCTTCGATGCGCTCGGCAGCGCTGGCACCAAGGCGCTCGATGTCGGTGACGCGGCCGGCGAGGGCGGCGGCGATGCGTGCCGTCGTCTCGTCGCCGATGCGCTCCACCTCGGCCATCGGCCGGGAGAGGGCTTCGGATACACGCAGCGAAACGTCGCCGCCGGCGCGGTCGAGATCGGTGAGGCGCTCCGACAGGGTGTCGGAGATGCGCGAGGCTGCCGTATCGACAAGGCCGGAGACGTGGTCGACGCTGTATTCGATGCGGGATTCGAGCTTGCCGAGGTTTTCCTCGAGGCGGCTGCCGGTCGTGTCGAAGCGGTTGGCGACGTTGTCGACGGTCTGCTCCATGCGGCTGCCGAAGGTGTCGGCTGCGTGCACGATCTTCGCCGAGGTTTCGACGAGGCGTTCCGCGACGGCGCCGACGCTTTCACGCACGCGCTGGTCGAGCAGGGCGCCGCTGCCGTCGATGGTGCGGCGAAGAGCCTCCTCGTGCTGCTCCATGGACAGTTCCAGCATGCCGGCGCTGGTGGCGATCGAGGTGCCGATGGTGGTCACCTGGTCGTTCAGCGTCTCGGTGAGATGGTTGCGGCCCTCGGTGATGGCGAGGTTGATCGCATTGATGCGGTCGTCGAGCGTCGCACGAATCTCGTCATGGGTGGAGGCCAGCGAACCGGTGAGCGTCGATGCACGGTCCGAAAGCTGCTCCATGGACAGTTCCAGCATGCCGGCGCTGGTGGCGATCGAGGTGCCGATGGAGGTGACCTGATCGTTGAGCGTTTCGGTGAGCTGGTTGCGGCCCTCGGTGATGGCGAGGTTGATCGCGTCGATGCGGTCGTCGAGCGTCGCGCGGATCTGCTCGTGGGTGGAGACGAGCGAACCGGCTAGTTCGGATGCGCGGCCCGAAAGCTGTTCGGCGATGTTGGCGGCACGACCGGAGAAGGCTTCGGCGAATTCGGTAGCCTGGCCATGCAGGACGCCCGTTAGCTGCTGGTTGCCTTCGGAGAGGACTGTTTCGACGCGTTCAGCCGCCGCGTCGATCGCGGACTGCATCGCGCCGGCGCTGTTGGACAGAACCGATGCGAGATTGGCCGTGCGGCCGGTGATGGCGTCGTCGATCTGGCGGGCGGCGCCCGTCAGGGCGTTCTCGACACGGCCGGCGGCGGCGCCGACGGATTGTTCGAGCTGGCTGCCGGTCTCGTTCAGCATCGAGGAGAGGGCGGTGGTGCGCTCGGACAGCGCGCTGTCGATGCGGTTGTGGCTGGCGGCGATCGTCGAGGCGATCTCGTCCGCGCGGGCGCCGAGGGCCTCTTCCATGCGCGCCTGGGCGGTTTCGATGCCGGAGGCGATGGAGGTGCCACGCGAATCCAGCGCATCCGTCAGGCGGCGCTCGCTGCCGGAAATGCTTTCCACCAGGGCGCTGGCGCGGGCGCCAAGTGCCTCTTCCATGCGGGCCTGTGCGGCCTCGATGTCGGTGGCGATGGCCGAGCCGCGCGAATCCAGCGCGTCCGTCAGGCGGCGTTCGCTGCCGGAAATGCTTTCCGCTAGCGCTTCGGCACGGGTGCCGAAGCCGCTTTCGATGCGGTTCTGCACGTCGGCGAGGCCGCCGAGAAGGGCGGCGGACTTTTCCGAGAGGACCGCGCCCATGCGTTCATGCGCACCGCTGACGGCATTGGAAATGGCGTCGGCATGGCCGGAGACCGCACTTTCGAGGACTTCCTGGCTGGTGGCGAGCGTCGTGGCCAGTGCGAAGGACTGGTCGGTGAGCGTGTTGCCGAGACGGTCGATGCTGGAGGTGAGGATGCCATCCATCGCGTCGCGGCCGCTGGCGACCGTTTCGTTGATGCGGGCAAGGCTCTCCATCAGCTTGCTGTCAAGCGAGCCGGCGCGCTGGTCGAAGGCCTGGGTGAATTCCTCGACACGATGGTCGAAGGCGCTGGCAATCTGGCCGACGGTCGCGTGCATGCGCTCGTCGAAGAAGCCGGTGCGCAGGTCGAGGTCCATGACGGTATCGTCGGCGGCGTTCTTGAGGCTCTGGCGGAACTGCGCGCCCTTTTCGTCGAGCGCGGCGTTCATCGACTGGAGAATGTGGTCGAGACCGCCGGTGACGGCCTGCTGGCCGATCGACAGGCTTTCGCTGATCTCGCGGGTGCGGGCGATCAGCGTCTCATTGAGCTGCTTGGCGCGCTCGTTCAACGCGGCATTCAGCTTTTCCGTATTGGTGTCGAGCGAGCTCGCGCGGGTCTCGAACTGCTGCAGCAGGTCACGGCCGCGCGAATCGAGGTTCTTGGTGAGCTGGTCGAGGCGGCTGTCGAACTCGTTGGCGAGCGCGAGGCCGGAGGAGCTGAGCGTCGAGAGCAGGCTGTCGGTGCGGGCCGACAGCATGGCGCCGATCGTCTGCGTCGCGCTGTCGGATTTCTCCATCAGCATCGCGGCGCGGGTGTCGAGCATGGAGGCGAAGGCTTCGCCCGAGGTGGCGAGGCGCTGGGTGATGTTGTCGCCGGCGCTGGCCAGCTCGTCCTTCAGCTGTTCGTGCGCGCCGGAGATCGACGACCGGATGCGCTCGGCATGGCTGACGATCGCCTCGCGCTCCGAGCCGAGTTCCTGGACGAGGGTGCGCACGCGCATCTCGTTGTCGGAATAGCTGCGCTCGAGGGCGTTGACTTCGGAATGCACGAGCGTTTCGAGCTCGGTTGCGCGGGCGATCGTACGCTCGATGCCCTCGTTCATCGCGGAGACTTCGCGGCGGACGGCTTGGCCGACGCTCATGATGCGGTCGCTCGCGACGGTTTCCGGCTCGGAGAGACGGAGTGCGACTTCCGCCATGGAGCGGGCGGCACTGCGCAGTTCCTGGGCGCGGGAGATCATGATCGCGAAGGCGAAGAAGAGCATGATCGGCATGACGATGGCGACAACCATGCCGATGGCACCGGGCAGCGCCACGAGGTCGGCCACCGAGCGGATCTGCCAGATCTCGGGCGCATAGAGAAGGTTGGCAACGCCCAGCCCGCCGATGACCCAGAGAATGGACATCAGGATGGCCATGCGGATCGAGGCCCGGCCCGAGCGTACGTCCAGCGACTTCAGGATCGCGGCAGGCGTCTTGCGGGAGCCGTCGTTGGCGGGGGTGAAGGCCGGGGTTTTCGGTGCCTGCTCGGGGCTGAGGCCACGCGCGGCCTCGCCGGATGCAGGGCGGCTCGCAGGCTTTTCCTGCGTCTTGTTCGGAACGCGGCTTGCTGGTTCAGACACATGGGCCTCCGAAGCGTCCTTCTTCGAGGGCGTCTCCGGCGCTAGATCATCAAAGTCGATCTTCAGTGCTTCTTCCAGGGCCTGGAAGGCCTTGTCGTCGATCGACTCGGTGGGCTTGTTCGTCGCCATGCGGATACGCCTCGTTACCATGTCCGGGATCGGGCTTCATGCGCGCTGCCGCTGCTCAGGCGCATTCGAACCGGTCCGGTTGGTGGCCGGTCTTGCTGCATACCCTCATGGCACGCAGCGTCCGGACCGCCGTTCATTCCAAATTCGCTCGATAGACCGAAAAGGCGAAGCGGTGTATCTCCGCCCACGGCTTATCCACCGGGACTATCCGGTCGTATCGTAGTGACACATTAGCCTGTATCACACAATTCATTGCCATCTCCCTTCGCCCGAAACTTAACAGGAAGTTAATATCGGGCGATTCTGTATCGCGATGGAAAACCTGCGAAAATGGCTATTTTTCAGCCGTTAACCATAGTTCGCGATTCATGCCCATTTTGCGCCGTCTTTTAATCGGATAGGCGCGCCGGCCGCGCAGAATGAACGTCCCATGTCCCTGTGCGGAACGACGGAAACACCCGTGCCGCATCGACACCTGCGTGCACCACAAAGAAACATGCGTACATCGCGTCTATAAGGATATTGGCAAATGGCAGCGCTCAACATTGCATTCGAGGCGCCGGACAATGCAGGCGGCATGTCCCATTCCGGGGAAAAGCCGATCGATCTGGTACACCTTGCCCGCCAGACCATGGGTGACAAGGGGCTGGAGCTGGAAGTGTTGCAGATGTTCGCGCGGCAGGCGCGCGCGAGCATGAAGGACCTGGCGAGCCTGGAGGGCGCCGCCCGCGCTGCCGTCGCCCATCGCCTCAAGGGCTCCGCACAGTCCGTCGGCGCCACCGCCGTCGGCAAGGCGGCCGCTGTGCTCGAGGACAATCCGGCCGATGCAATCGCGCTTGCCGGCGTTGCCGCCGCCGTGGTCGAGGCGGAAAACTTCATCCTGAAACTCTGCCGCTGAACGGCGCAGACCCGCCGTGTCTTCCCTGGCGCGGCGGGAAAAGCCGATGCCGCGCCCGGACCATCCGGATCCTGCCGGGCGCGCGATGTTGACTGGGGAGGGGTTTTGTTGGAAACGTCCGCGGAAAACCGGCGCGTTCGACCATCCTTCCGCCGGCCGTTCGTTCGCCCGCCCGGGCAGTCTTGAGGATCCGGAAGCCATCATGAGCAAACTCACCATCGTCGCCTTTGACGGCACGCGCCACGAACTGGATGTCGCCAACGGCTCCACGGTCATGGAAAACGCCGTGCGCAACTCCGTGCCCGGCATCGAGGCCGAGTGCGGCGGCGCCTGCGCCTGCGCGACCTGTCACGTCTATGTCGACGATGCCTGGAGCGCGACCGTCGGCCCGCCGGAAGCGATGGAAGAGGACATGCTGGACTTCGCCTACGAGGTGCGCCCCACCTCGCGGCTCTCCTGTCAGATCAAGATGTCGGATGCGCTTGACGGGCTCGTGGTCCACGTTCCCGAACGCCAGGCCTGACATCTTTTCCTTCAGATTGTCGGAAGTACCGGCCGAAGCCGATTTGGTTTCGGCCGGCCTCTTCTCGCCTCTTCTTTGCGCGTGAAGAAGAGATCGCCGGGTTCTGCTCGCCTGCAAGAATAGAAGGGCAAAAAAAGAGCCTCGCCGGTCGGTCAGGACGAGCGAGGCCAGGAGGGCGCATCGCAGGCAGGAGAGGGAGGAGACACCTGCTGCTTTGATAAGGACGCGCCAGGAGAACCTGTTACAAACCGCTTCATGCAACTTCGGGAAGGAAAGTCGTCTTCCCGTTCACTGTTTATATAAACATACGGCGATTTGCGGAATTGCGCTATCGCTAAAACTAACCAGTCATTTCATGCATGGAAACGCCTCCGTGCCTTGGCCCGGTCCCGTTCCATTAAAACTCCTTCAAGATATACCTGCCGGCGCGGTGCGCCTTTACTCGGCGCGGTTCTTCAGCCGGTGCACCAGAAGGCGCATCATGCGGTCGTTGAAGTTCTTCGATTCGATGCGGTCGAAACGGGCCTGGTCGGCGTCGTGTTTCGTTACGGCATCCGCCGTCACCCGATCGACCCGCGCCTGCATGCGTTCGCAGTCGGCCTCGGGCCGCAGGGCTTTCAGCGTGCGCTCCAGGCTGCGGGCATGGGTGCGGGCGATTTCGGCGTGGCGTTCCTCGTGGCGCTTGATGTCGCTCGAAAGCGTATCCCAGATCAGCGCGAGCGACGGGGTGGCACGCTTGCGGTGCTTCCAGCGCGGCAGGATGATCTCCGTGGAGAGCGTCACCCGCGACTCGCCGACCGCGCAGCGGCTGCCGCGGCGCACATAGGTGACCGAGCCGCCCCACTTGATGCGGGTGGCGCCGGGATGGCGCGATCCGCTGTGTTTCATCATCGGACCGCGCTTCGACAGTTCCTCGTCGAGTTCGGCCGCGGTGCGTCCGCCGACGGAGAAATAGGCGAAGGTCTTCGAGGTGATGGTCTCGGCGCGGGCGGGCTGGGACGCGAGGCAGGCGAGGGCGGCAAGGGCCATCAGGCGAGCGATGGTCGTCATTCAGTCAGCATTCCTTTCGCCACCGGGACATCCGGTGTGGAAACCGGCCGAAAGCGCCGGTTGAACTTCCCCCAAGCTTGGGGCATAGGCTCGGCGAGCGCAACACCCTATCCGGGACGCCGCTCGATAGCCTTAGCGTCAAATCCGTTGATTTAAAGCTAAGGGTGTCTAGGAGATGTCCAAGGCGCTGTCGCCAACTGCGAGGAAAACCGCCATGTTTTCACCATTCGAGCCCTTTCGCTGGGCGCTCGCCCACGGGCGCTCCCTGGAGCTCGGCCCGCGTGGCATTTTGATGGCGATCGTCAATGTTACACCGGATTCCTTTTCTGATGGCGGTCGCTTCGACAGCGCGGACAAGGCGGTGGCGCAGGCCATGCTCTGTCTCGAAGAGGGGGCGGAGATTGTCGATATCGGCGGAGAATCCACCCGACCGGGCGCGGCTTCCGTGTCGGCAGCGCAGGAGCAGGACCGTATTCTGCCCGTTCTCGAGGCGCTTGCAGCTACGACGGATGCGATCATCTCGGTCGATACCTATCGGGCCGAGACGGCGCGGCTGGCCGTCGCGGCCGGGGCGCATATCGTCAACGACGTGCACGGCCTGCAGCGCGAACCCGACATTGCCGGCGTTGCCGCCGCGACCGGGGCGGGGCTGTGCATCATGCATACCGGCCGCGACCGCCAGAAGCAGCCGGATGTCGTGGGGGACCAGTATCTCTTCCTCGGTCGCTCGCTGGAGATCGCCCGGGAGGCGGGTGTCGCGCGAGACGCGATGGTACTCGATCCCGGTTTTGGCTTTGCCAAGGATACGGAGGAAAATCTCGAACTGATGGCGCGTTTCGGCGAGCTTTTCGGTTTCGAACTGCCCATCCTGGCCGGCACCTCGCGCAAACGTTTCGTCGGCGCCGTCACGGGGCGCGAGGCGGAAGGCCGGGATGCCGGCACTGCCGCCACGACCGCGCTGCTGCGGGCTGCCGGTGCGGCGGTCTTCAGGGTGCACGATGTCGCAATCAACAGGGATGCGCTGGCAATGGCGGATGCTATGCTTGACGCAAGGCGCAAGGTGACGGCGCGCGAGGCGCGCGCCTGACAGACAGGCAGCCAGACAGGAAAGACCATGACCACCACCTACACGATCACGCTCAAGAACTGTGCCTTCTTCGCCCGCCATGGCCTACATGACGCCGAGGAATTCCTCGGCCAGCGGTTCTTCGTCGATGCGGAGCTGGAGGTGCGGCCGCTGCGCCCGCTTTCCGACGACGCGATCGAATCGACCGTCGATTACGGCGTCGCCTTCCAGGAGATCGAGAAGATCGTCACAGGCCAGCGGCGCTATCTCATCGAGGCGCTGGCACAGGAGATCGCCACCGTGCTCTGTGCCCGCTTCCCACAGATTTCCCGTGCCCGCATTACGGTGCGCAAGCCGAACGCGCCGGTGCCCGGCGTGCTGGATTATGTGCAGGTGACGGTCGATCATGCCGTCTGAGCCTTTCCGCCGGGCTTCGCTCGGTCTTGGCGGCAACATCGGCGATCCCGTGCGCTCCATGGCCGAGGCGTTGCAGGCGCTCGACGCGCGGGAGGACTGCCGCGTGACGGCCGTCTCGCGGCTCTACCGCACGCCGCCCTGGGGCAAGACCGACCAGGACTGGTTCTTCAATGCCTGTGCGCTGGTGGAGACGACGCTTGCGCCCGAGCCGCTGCTCGACACCTGCCTTTCCATCGAGCGTGACATGAAGCGCGAGCGCAAGGAGCGCTGGGGTCCGCGCACCATCGATATCGATGTTCTGACCTATGAGGGCGTGGCGCAATCCGGCGGGCGGCTGGAGCTGCCGCATCCGCGCATGACGGGGCGCGGCTTCGTGCTGATGCCGCTTGCCGACGTTGCGCCCGACCTTGCGGTCGGGGGGCGCACGGTGAGGTCCTGGCTGGAGGATGCGGATGTCGCGGGCATCGAGCCGGCGAGCGTCGGCCCGGAATGGTGGAAGGTTACTTGATCGAACCGACGGCGATGTCGTCGAGATTGCGGTCGAGCGAGACGCCGATGACCGGCACCATCTTGTTCTCGACCTTCACCGAGATGGTGATGTTCATCTTGTTGTCGCCTTCGAGACGCGCGATCATCGCGCCGTTCAGCTTCTGGCGGTTGATGCCGACGACCACCTTGTCGCCGTTGACCTGGCCGGAGGTGATGTCGAGGCCCTTGCCGGAAGCGCCGTCGAGGAACTTGCCCTTGTAGGTGCTGCCCGACTTGGTAATGAGCGCGGACATCGGCTGCTTGAAGACGCCGACGCGGCAGAAGCCCTCGAGCTGGATGCCGGCGCCCTTGGCGGGTGCGGTGTCGCCCGTCAGGTCGCAGGCGAACTTGGTGCCCTTGTACTTGCCGGCGACGATCTCGCCCTTGCCCTGCCAGCTGCCGGTGACCTGCTCGAAGAACGCCTTGTCGCGCGAGCCGGCCGAGGCGGGAAGCGCGATGACGGTGGCTGCGAGGAAGGCCGCTACGGAGACGCGGGCGATCAAAGAGGTGCGCGAGTACATGAACGATCCTTGATGGGCGACGGCCATCTGGCCTGCTTGTGTGCTACGAGATTTGCGCGAAAATGGTTAATGGACGGTTTCCGGGCGTCTTGCCCTTCGTCATTTACCGGTCATGCAGGCCCTGAAAACCGGGGTGTTGCAACGAGCCCACAGTTCCAGGACCCCGCCTGCGCGTCGCGAATGATGCACGGTGCCGGGGGTCAGGCGTCGTCGCGCCGGCCGTTCGTCATGCTCGGTGTAAGGTCGCCGATGAAATCGCCGATGCCGGGCCGTTTCAGCGCGCGGAAGGGCATGGGCCGGCAGAGATCCATGGCGGCAATGCCGATTCGCGCCGTCATCAGGCCGTTGATGACGCCTTCGCCGAGCCGGGCGGAAAGTTTCGAGGCGAGCCCGTGGCCCAGCACCTGCTGCACCAGGCTGTCGCCCATGGCAATGGAGCCGGTAACGGCGAGATGGGCGATGACATCACGCATCAGGCGCAGCATGCCGATCTTGCCGGGACGGCCGCCGTACAGTTCCGCCATGCCGCGCACCAGCCGACTGCTCTCGTAAATGACATAGCCGAGATCGACCAGCGCCCGCGGGCTGACGGCGGTGACGATGGAGACCCGCTTGGCCGCGCCGAGGATCAGCGCACGCGCCTCGCGGTCGAGCGGCGCCATCAATTCGCGTTCGGCAAGGTCGACGAGGTGGGCCGCGTCGATGATCTCGCCTTCGGTCTCGGCGAGACGCGCGCGCCCGCGCGCCGTCTGCGGCCGGGCGGCCACGAGATGCACGAGGCGGGCGAGGATGGCGCGGCCGACCGACGGGCTTGGCGACAGGGCGGCTTCGGCGACGTCGTGCTTGAGGTCCTGCACGGCGGCGAGACGGCGCAGGCCGATCAGTTCGCGCGCGACAAGGCCGAAGACGGCGAGAACCGCGATCGCGGCAGCGGCGATCGCGAGATAGCCGAGCCAGTCGTTGCGGCTGAAGAGATCGCGGATCAGCGAATCGACCCAGAGCCCGACGGCGAGCGAGACGAGGAGGCCGAGCGCGCCGAGGGCTATGCGGCCGAGGGTGAGGCGGCGCTTGCGCGGGGTGGCGATCGGCGGTGCCAGATCCGGCAGGTCGGCGGTGGTGGCGATGAAGGGATCCTCGGCATCCGGCGTCAGCGTGACGGCGTCGTCGAAGGCGGCGGGCGCACGGGGCTTTGCATGCTCGGATGGCTGCGGGGAGCCGGCGGGCAAAGCGAAGGCGGCGGGCTTGCGCGGACGGTCGTTCATGCGAGCCGGTCTCCGATCAGGTATTGCAGTGCGCGGTCGAGGCGGATGTGCGGCACGGACAGTTTCAGGCCGCCGCCCGTCTCCTCGATATGCGGCGGGCGGAAGCGCACGAAGTTCAGGAGATGCGGCGCCTCGCCTTCAGGAACGGATTCAAGTTCCTTGAAAAGTGAATCCGGATCCTTCGGCAAGTCCCCGGGAAATATAGCTGTTTTTCGTTCGCCGTCGAAGGTCTCGCCGTTGATCCGCTCGCCGGCCATGGGCACGCCGACGATGACCGGCAGGTCCTCGCCATCGTGCTTGACGGTCGCCTCGCGGGTGGCGCGCACGGAGGCGAGCGCCATCACCTCGATGCCGGCGCCGCTCATGCCGATGCGCTCGATGGCGCGCTCGACGAGGCGGCGGGTGACGGCCTCCAGCCGCGCATGGCTTTCGTGGTGCAGATGGTCCGCCTTGGTGGCGGCAATCACGATGCGGTCGATGCGGCGTGTCACGAAGGAGGACAGAAAGCTGTTCGTGCCGGCGCGGAAACAATCGAGCACGTCGCCGAGCGCGCGCTCCAGGTCGTGTACGGCCTCGGCGCCGCGGTTGATGGCCTGAAGGGCGTCGATCAGCACGATCTGCCGGTCGAGCCGGGCAAAATGTTCGCGGAAGAACGGGCGCACCACATGCGTCTTGTAGGCCTCGTAGCGGCGCTCCATCATGGCATGCAGCGATCCCCTGTCCGGGCGGCCTTCCGGCAGGTTCGGCAGGGGGGCGAAGGTGAGGGCGGGCGAACCTTCGAGGTCGCCGGGCATCAGGAAACGGCCGGGCGGCAGGGTGGAGAGCGAACGTTCGTCGGATTTGCAGGCCCTCAGATAGGCGGTGAAGGCTTCTGCCAGCGTGCGTGCGGTCGCTTCCTCGGCTGAAGCTGCCGGGTCGATGGTGGCCGACAGCGCCAGCCAGTCGCGCGCGAGCTCCGCGCGGATGCCGGACTGTGCGAGCGCCACGGTGTTTGCGCTGAAGGTGCGGAAATCCTGCGCGAGCAGCGGCAGGTCGAGCAGCCATTCGCCGGGATAGTCGACGATGTCGATCGACAGTTTTCCGGGTGACAGCAGGCGACCCCAGCCGGAGGCGCTTTCATAATCGAGTGTCAGGCGAAGCTGCGAGATGGCCCGGGTCGAATCTGGCCAGAGCCGGTCGGCGACCAGCGCGCGGATATGGTCCTCGTACTGGAAGCGCGGCACGGCGTCGTCCGGCTGTGGCTCCAGCCGGATTTTTGACACACGTCCCGAGCGCCCTGCCTCGAACAGCGGCAGGCGGCCGCCATTCAGCAGGTTGTGGACGAGCGAGGAGATGAAGACGGTCTTGCCGGCGCGCGACAGGCCCGTCACGCCGAGGCGGATCGACGGGTTGACGAGGTTGGTGGCGCGGCCGGTCAGCGCGTCGAGCGCGAGCAGGGCTTCGTCGGTGAAGGTGGTCAGGCTAGGGGGCAAGGTCTCTTTCCAGCATCGAAGGCGATATAGGAAACGAAATCCGGCGGAAAAAGAGGCCGCCTTTTCACGCAAACCATGTCACGCAGGAATCTGCAGCGGTTTTGCGCCAGCGCGATGCCGAAAATCAAGAGGCGGCCCCGAGGGATCGCGCTGCGCCTCAATGCGCCGGGCGCGGTGTCATGAAGCCGGCAAGGCAGGCACCGGCATAGTTGTCTTCGGTCGGGCGCTCGTCGAAATCCAGGATGGCAAGGCCTGCTGTCGGATAGCCGAAGGGGGCGGCGGTCTCGGCGATCTCCTTGCCGACGAGACGGTGGAAGAATTCCTCGATCATCGGATTGTGGCCGACGATCATCACGGCGGTCTCCTGCCGGTTCGCGAAGGCGAGTTCGGCATAGGTGTCGACCGTGCCGGAATAAAGGGAATCGACATAATCGATGGTCAGCTCCTCGCTCACCGAGCGATGGAAAGGCTCGGCAGTCTGGCGGCAACGAACCGCGGTGGAGGAGATGATGAGGTCCGGCCTGTAGCCCTGGTCGGCGGCTTCCTCGGCGATCACCTCGGCTTCGGCAAAGCCATCGTCGTCGAGGGCGCGGTCGAAATCCGACTGGCCGGGCTCGGCCCAGGCGGCGCGGGCGTGACGAAGGATGTAGAGCCGGAAGGCCGGCGTGCCGAGAGATGCCAAGTGTGTCCTCCATCCGCCTGCAGCAAACGATCCGTGCCGCATTCCGACTTCATGTCTGTCCTTGCGGGAAAGATCAACCGGTTTTGCGCACGGGCGCGTTCACGATCGTGTCGGATGGCGCCTGATAGGCCAGCGTGTGTTCCAGCCGCTCTGGCCGTGCGAAGTAGTAGCCCTGCATCATGCGGCAGCCGAGGCCGCGTAGCGCAGCGACCTGCTCATGGGTCTCCATGCCTTCGACAACGCAGACGCAGCCGACGTTGCGGGAGAGGTCGACGATCGTCTTGACGATGCTGCGGCTGCGTTCGTTCGTGGCGATATCGACGATGAAGCTGCGGTCGATCTTGATCTTGGTGAGCGGCAGTTTGTGCACGTAGTTGAGGCTCGAATGGCCCGTGCCGAAATCGTCGAGCGCAATGCCGATGCCGCGCTCGGCGAAACGGCGGATGTTGTCGGCGGCGAGCGTGAAGTTGCGCATGACGGCCGTCTCCGTCACCTCGATGTCGAGGCGGGCCGGGTCGACACCGCTTTGCGCGATGATCTCGAGCAGGGCATCGACGGTCTTGTTGGAGACGACGTCGCGGGTCGACAGGTTGACGGAGAGGCGGATGTGATCCGGCCAGCTCCGTGTGGCCGCCAGCGCCTTCTGCACCAGGATCTCCGTCAGCCGGCCGATGATGCCGGCCCGCTCGGCTGCACGGATGAAGATACCGGGCGGCACGTTGCCGAGGGTCGGGCTCTGCCAGCGGGCAAGTGCCTCATAGGCGGAGATGCCGTTCGTGTCCGCATCGACCATGGGCTGGAAGACGAGGTACATCTCCTTCTCGAAATCGGCGGCGCGCAGCGCCTGCTGGATGCGGCCCTGCTCGTTGATCTCGGCCTCGTGCTCGGCGGAGAAGACGACCGTCGTTCCGCGAAAATTCTGCTTGGCGAGATAAAGGGCAAAGTCGGCGCGATCGAAGAGCCTGTCGGCCGTGGTGCCGGCATCACCGAGGATCGAGATGCCGAGCGAGCCGGAAACGCGTGCTGTCTGTCCGTTGAAGACATAGGGTTCCTGGAGGGCCGCGCAGATTTCGTCGCCGATTGCATGGAGCCGCTCTGCGCAGGCCTTGCCCTCGAAGATGATGCCGAACTCGTCGCCGCCGAGGCGGGTCGGGAACAGACCCTGGCCGGCAAAGGCGAGGAGCCGTTCGCCGACCTCGACGAGCAGCTTGTCGCCGATGCCGTGGCCGAAGGTGTCGTTGACGGGCTTGAAACCGTCGAGGTCGATAAGGCCGAGGGCGAGGCCGGTGCGGTTCTTCTCTGCCCGCGCGATCCTCGTTTCGAGCTCGGCACGGAACTGGCGGCGGTTGGGCAGGTTGGTCAGGCTGTCGAGATTGGCGAGGCGATGGTTCTCGTCGCTGAGGCGTTGGGTTTCCGCCTGGCGCGCCTCCAGCTCCTTCTGCGACTGGATGAGGGCGCCGAAATCCCGGTAGTAGGTGAAGAGAATGAACACCATGGCGACGGTGACGAGTGCGACATTGAGAGCGAGCGCGGTGAAGACCGGATTGCCCGAAGTGCCGAAAAAGATGGTGAACGGGCCGAGCACGATGGCCGTCAGCGCGAGCGCGGCCGCCCGCAGGTGCATCAGGCAGAAGATGCAGCCGACGACCGTGTTGGCGATGTAGAAGGCGACATGGGACTGCTGGTAGGCGTTGCCATAGGGATAGAGGCTGAGCGACCAGGCGCAGAAGCCGGCGCCGAGCAGTGCGGTCAGGCGATAGGTCGAGCGCAGCCGGCCGACCGCCTCCGCATGGGTGTAGCGCCGGTTGCGGCTGAACCACCAGTGGACGAGGCGGAACAGGCTGATGGCATAGAGCGCGGAGGGAATGTAGAGGGTGAGAGAGACGGGAGCGGTGCCGAAATGGGTGACGGTGATGGCGACAGTATTCGTCACCAGCATGAAGTAGAGCAGCGGCACCTGCTTGGTAAAGGCGGCAAGCTGCGCCTGGACGAGCTCCGGATTGCCGGATTCGATCGAAAGAATGGCCTTTGCCCTGCTGAACATCAATGCGTGCTCCTGCCCTTACGGCAAGAGAAAAGCATGAGTTGCTAAAATAAGTCTGAATCCAGGGCGCTACAGGTTCGCGAAAGAAAATCGTCCTACCCTTATCCCGGATCGGCAATCGCGTGCCTATATTTGGTGCAGGACGATGCGACAGACAGGCGATAGAGCGCCCTTTGGGCGAGGCGACGGGGATGTTTGGCGGCCGATTTTGCCATCCCGTTGTAATCTTGATGAAATATTAGTCTGGCAAGGTTCAAAACAGAGGCAGACGCGAAAAACCGTGGGTAAGTTTCTACAGGCTTGAAACACGTTACCCGTGGGGATATACAGCGCGCCTTGAGATGTTCTTCAGGAGAATCGCGTTGAGTGAGAAGATCGATCTTAGCAATTTCGTCCTCGATGAGGGCGATGAATTCATGAACGCAAACCAGCGGGCTTACTTTCGAGCAAAGCTGAACGCCTGGAAAAACGACATCCTGCGCGAAGCGCGCGAAACCCTCGACCATCTGGCAGAAGAAAGCGCCAATCATCCGGATCTTGCGGACCGGGCGTCTTCGGAAACCGACCGTGCCATCGAACTTCGGGCACGTGACCGCCAGCGCAAGCTGATCTCCAAGATCGATGCGGCGCTGCAACGTCTCGACGAAGGCACTTACGGTTACTGCGAGGAAACAGGCGAACCGATCGGCCTCAAGCGTCTCGACGCCCGCCCGATCGCCACGCTTTCGATCGAGGCGCAGGAGCGCCATGAGCGTCGGGAGAAGGTGTATCGCGACGAGTAGACCTTTCCTGCGGATCTGAGGAGGTCCGAGGGCAGGCTTCGCGGTAATCGAACACCGGATGTTTCCGGTGCCGGCAGGTTTCGTGTTGTTCGGTGCTGGCAAGACCAAAATTAAAGCCGCCGGAAACCTCGTGTTTCCAGCGGCTTTTTTCTGTGCGGTTCGGACCGGTTGTCTTACGCCTTGCGATTGGCGGCAATTTCACCGAGCAGGCGCGCCATCTCCGCCTCCGTTTCCTCGCGGCTCTTTGCGACGGGCTGTCCATGACCGATCGTGGCGGCGGTCTGCGTCGGGTTGAGCGTCGGCTGGGCGGCTGTGTGAGCGGTCGTGCCGGCGGCGGCACTGCTGGCCATCTCGGCCTCCAGGATCTTTTCGAACTCGCTGACCAGCGCCGGGTTGTCGGCAAGCTGGGGCGTCGGCTTGGCGAGCGTCGGCGTCGCCATCGGGCGCTGCACCGTCTGGCCGGCGGTCGCCTGTGTCGTGTGCGTTACCGTGGACTGGGGCAGGACGCGCTGGCGGTTCTGTTCGAGGACGTCCTCGATGCGGCGCTCCGGCGTACGCTGCTGCATGGCCGTCTGCGCCTGCTGGGTCGTCTGGACCGGCTGGCTCACCGCCTGCGCCGGAGTGGTGCGGGGAGCGGTGTCGTCCTCACCGGCATAGAGCACCCTGGTCATCGCCGAGACGCCCTCCGGCGTTGCCGCCGGGCGGCGCTCCACCGTGCCGTTGGTCGATGCGACAGCACCGGCCGAGGCGGTGGTGCGGGCGGCGATCGCGGGTTCGGCCGCCTTCGCCACTGTTTCCTGCAGCACCGGTGCGGGCTCGGCACGCTCGGTCCTCTGGTTGGTCTTTTCCGTTGGCTGGGTATGGTCAGCCGACGGGAGGGCGATGCGCGTTTCGATGACGATGTCGGTCGGGCCGCCGATCATCAGGAGGTGTTCCACGTCGTCCCGGCGTATCAGGACGAGGCGGCGGCGCGTGTCGATTGCCGCGGCATCGAGCACGGCAAGGCGCGGCGCACGGTTGCGCCCGCCGCGGATGAAGGGCGAGGAGGGGCGGCCCCGGATGATCCAGAGCACCAGCGCGAGGCAGAGAAGGCCGAGCAGCACCACCACCGCGGCGATGACGAACTTCGTGCCGTTCTCTGCGAGAATCTCCTGGAACATGGCGCGGTCACTCCTTCTCAGCAGTTTTGGCCCAGCAGTTCGGCCTTTCGGGCCGATTGGCTGCATTTGACGGCTTTTCCCGGGGTCCTACAAGCGCGGTATACCGGTTGTCCAGCACGGATTGCCGTCGTCATCGTCGCGTAAGTATGGCAGGTTAGGGAAATTGCGATGTTTGAGCCGGGAATATTCCCTGTGAATTCGCGGCCTTGCTTCCCCTCGACGGCTTTTTGCGCTTCCCTCGTGCGGATAAACATGATTCTGGCATCGGGTTCGGGTCAAGCGCAAGACCCGGACTGTTGCAGACGAGGGACTGATGACGACGATGAAGCGGCCGGACGGGGATAATGTGCCGATCGTGGACCGCGGCGTGCGGTCGGCGGTGGCGCTGCGTGTGGTGCTGCTCGCGGTCGTGCTGGCGGCTTCGGCGGGGGCGTTCATCGTCTTCAAGAACCAGCTCGACAACGAGCTCGTGCTCGGAGTTCTCGGCGTTCTCGCGATGGCCGGCATCTTCTTCGTCGTTTCCGCGCTGATCGGCTTCATCGAGGTCATGCCGCAGGCGGCGCGCTCGGATGATCTGGCACGCGCCTTTCTCGATGCGCATCCCGATGGCACGGTCGTCACCGACCGCAAGGGCCGCATCGTCTACGCCAATGCGGCCTATGGCGCGCTGACGGGGGCGAACGGCGCTGCCGAGGTGCAGACGCTCGAGACCCTGCTGTCGCGCAATCGCGACGCGACCGAAGCCGTCTATCGCCTGACCAACGGACTGCACGAAGGCAAGGAAGGCGCCGAGGAGTTCCGCGTCCAGAAGCCGCTCAACCCGGCCGGCTCCGGCGGCTCGGGCGCGCAGTGGTATCGCCTTAAGGCGCGTATCCTGCCGAACCGCGACAAGCCGAAGCAGCCGCTCTATATCTGGCAGATTTCCAACATCACCTCCGAGCGGGACGACCAGGAGCGCTTCTTCAAGGAATTGCAGAACGCCATCGACTATCTGGACCATGCACCGGCTGGTTTCTTCTCCGCGGGCCGCAAGGGCGAGATCGTCTACCTGAACGCGACGCTTGCCGAATGGCTCGGCATCGATCTTGCGAAGTTCCATCCCGGCTCGCTGTCGATCGCCGAGATGGTGGCGGGCGAGGGGCTGGCGCTTATCCAGTCCGTGCAGGCCGAGCCTGGCCTGAAGCGCACCGAATTGCTCGATCTCGACCTGCGCAAGACGAACGGCCAGAGCCTTCCGGTGCGCATCGTGCACCGCGTTTCCACGACGCGCGACGGGGCGCCCGGCGAAAGCCGCACCATCGTTCTTGCGCGCGAGGAGGGGAGCGCGAACGATCAGTCCGCCTCGATTGCCTCCATGCGCTTCACGCGCTTCTTCAACAACACGCCGATGGCCATCGCCTCGGTCGATGGCGGCGGCCGGATCCTGCGCACCAACGCGCCATTCCTGAAGCTGTTCTCGGGCGTCGTCTCGCGCGACGATATCGACCGCGGCGCCAAGCTCGAGACCATCGTGCACGAGACGGATCGCTTGCGCCTGCAATCGGCGCTCGATGCCGCGAAGGACCGGCAGGGCGACATCGCGCCGATCGACTCGCTGCATCCGGCCGACGACGGCCGGCATTTCCGCTTCTATGTGAACGCCGTCATCGACCAGAGCGACGAGGCGCCGGAGGAGGCGGCCATCGTCTATGCCGTCGAGATCACCGAGCAGAAGGCGCTCGAGACGCAGATGGCGCAGACGCAGAAGATGAATGCGGTCGGCACGCTCGCCGGCGGCATCGCGCACGACTTCAACAACGTGCTGACGGCGATCCTGCTTTCCTCCGACCACCTGCTTCTGTCCGCGCGCCCGTCCGATGCGAGCTTTGCCGATCTCATGGAGATCAAGCGCAACGCCAACCGGGCGGCGGTGCTGGTGCGCCAGCTGCTTGCCTTCTCGCGCAAGCAGACGATGCGCCCGACCGTGCTCAACCTCACCGACGTCATCGGTGACCTGCGCATGCTCGTCGATCGCATGACCGGCACCAACGTCAAGATCGATGTCGAATATGGCCGCGACCTCTGGTCGGTGAAGACCGATCTCGGCCAGTTCGAGCAGGTGCTGATCAATCTTGCGGTCAATGCGCGCGACGCCATGCCGGAGGGCGGCACCATCACCTTCCGCACCCGCAATGTGGAGGCCGACGAGGCGGCGGCACGGAACCTGCGCGATCTGCCGCCGGGTGACTATGTGGAAGTGGACGTGGCCGACCAGGGCACCGGCATCCCGCCCGAAATCATCGACAAGATCTTCGAGCCCTTCTTCACCACCAAGGAAGTCGGCAAGGGCACAGGGCTGGGCCTTTCGATGGTCTATGGCATCGTCAAGCAGTCCGGCGGCTACATCTATCTCGATTCCGAAGTCGGCAGTGGCACGACCTTCCGCATCCTCATGCCGCGCCATATCGAAGAGGTGGTGCCGGCGGAAGCGGCGGGCGCGGTGCAGGCACTGTCGCAGGCCGGCGGTCAATCGACGGCCGTGGCCGCGCGGGAAGCGGACAAGGAGCCGCGCGACCTTACCGGCGGTTCGGCCGTGGTGCTGCTCGTGGAGGACGAGGAAGCGGTGCGGCGCGGCGGCAAGCGCATGCTGGAGACCCGCGGCTACACCGTCCACGAGGCCGGGTCCGGTGTCGAGGCGCTCGACATCATGGAAGAGCTGAACGGTGCCGTCGATATCGTCGTCTCCGACGTGGTCATGCCCGAGATGGACGGTCCGTCGCTGCTGCGCGAGCTGCGGAAAACCTATCCGGACCTCAAGTTCATCTTCGTCTCGGGCTATGCCGAGGACGCCTTTGCCCGCAACCTGCCGGCGGACGCCAAGTTCGGCTTCCTGCCGAAGCCGTTCTCTCTGAAGCAGCTTGCCGAGGCCGTGCGGGAAATGCTCGACGCCTGAGCCTTCAGGCAATCGCATAGGGAATTCGACAGTGCCTTTCTTTCCTTCTCCCGGTGGGGAGAAGGTGGCCCGAAGGGGTCGATGAGGGGGGGGACGGATCATTTGCGCCTTTGCCATCCCCTTCATCCGCCTGCCGGCACTTTCCCCCCGTGGGGAGAAGGGGAATGAGGCAGCGGCTTCCTTCCAAATGCGATTGCTCTGTCTCGGCTCCTGACGGCACCGGCCTTTCAACGGAAAAACCGGGGCCGCATCGGCAGATGCGGTTTTTTCTTTGCCCAACCATCATGGTCAATGGTCGGTTAACCGCTTGCCGCTAGTGTCGTACCCGTATTGCGTATCGGGACTGCTGTGCATGTGGACCAAACACCATAAGAAGCGGAAATTCGGCCGGCTGGCGTTGCCGGTGATTACAGTCGCATTCCTTTCCTACTTCGGCTATCATTCCGTCCATGGCGATTTCGGCCTCAGGGGGATGGAGGAGCTCGAACGGCAGAGAGTAGAGCGTCAGGCGCGCCTGGACGTCCTCGTGCGGCAGCGTCAGATCCTGGAAAAAGAGGTGGCCCTGATGAGCGATGGCTCGCTCGAGCGTGACATGCTCGACGAAAAAGCACGCTCCTATCTCAACATGTCCAGAGCCGACGAAATCGTTATTTTCCATTGAAGAAGTCGATTAACCGAAATCTGGTTAATCGTAAATATGCCTTACTAATCAATGGGTTGGGAAGAATATAAGCCATGCATTTATGGCATTGCTGAGGCGGGCTTTCTCCCCTATGGTTTCCTCCAAGAGGCAAACATAGGGAGGAACGAATGGCTCCGCGTAAAACCGCGTCCACGTCCAGCCGCAAAACCGCGGCAAAGCCTGCAAAGAAAGACTTCACCGGCGGCACGATTGCCGAGTTCTCCAAGGAAGACGATCTTCACGCCTATCGCGAAATGCTGCTCATCCGGCGTTTCGAGGAAAAGGCTGGCCAGCTCTATGGCATGGGCTTCATCGGCGGCTTCTGTCACCTCTATATCGGCCAGGAAGCGGTCGTCGTCGGCATGCAGCTGGCGCTGAAGGAAGGTGACCAGGTCATCACGGGTTATCGTGACCACGGCCATATGCTCGCCTGCGGCATGAGCCCGCGCGGCGTGATGGCGGAACTGACCGGACGTCGTGGCGGCCTTTCCAAGGGCAAGGGCGGCTCCATGCACATGTTCTCCAAGGAAAAGAACTTTTATGGCGGCCACGGCATCGTCGGCGGGCAGGTTTCGCTCGGCACGGGCCTTGCCTTCGCCAACCGCTACCGCGGCAACGATAATGTCTCGCTCGCCTATTTCGGCGACGGCGCTGCCAACCAGGGCCAGGTCTACGAGAGCTTCAACATGGCCGCTCTCTGGAAGCTGCCGGTCGTCTACGTGATCGAGAACAACCGCTACGCCATGGGCACGTCCGTTTCGCGCGCCTCCGCCCAGACCGATTTCTCGCATCGCGGCGCATCCTTCAACATCCCCGGTTACCAGGTGGATGGCATGGATGTGCGTGCCGTAAAGGCCGCTGCCGATGAAGCCGTCGAACATTGCCGCTCGGGCAAGGGGCCGGTCATCCTCGAGATGCAGACCTACCGCTATCGCGGTCACTCGATGTCCGACCCGGCGAAGTACCGTTCGAAGGACGAAGTGCAGAAGATGCGTTCCGAGCACGACCCGATCGAGCAGGTGCGCGCCCGCCTTCTGGAAAACAAGTGGGCAAGCGAGGACGATCTCAAGCAGATCGACAAGGACGTCCGTGACATCGTCGCCGACAGCGCCGATTTCGCGCAGGCCGATCCGGAGCCGGATGCATCCGAACTCTACACCGACATCCTGCTGTAATCCGGGGAGGGACACCAATGCCAATCGAGATTCTCATGCCCGCCCTGTCTCCGACCATGGAGGAGGGTACGCTCTCCAAATGGGTGAAGAACGAGGGTGACACCGTCAAGTCCGGCGACGTGATTGCCGAAATCGAAACCGACAAGGCGACGATGGAAGTCGAGGCCGTCGATGAAGGCGTGATCGGCAAGATCCTGATCGCCGCCGGCACCGAGGGCGTCAAGGTGAACACGGCGATCGCCGTGCTGCTGCAGGACGGCGAGAGCGCCGACGCGGTCGCCGCGCCGAAGGCAGCCGCCAAGCCCGCTGAAGCCGAGGCGCCGAAGGCCGTCGAGCCGGCACCTGCCGCCGCTGCCGCGCCCGTTCCGGCGCAGCCGAAGGGCGAAGTTGCCGCTGATCCGGATATTCCGGCCGGCACCGAAATGGTGGCGACGACGGTGCGCGAAGCGCTGCGCGACGCCATGGCGGAAGAGATGCGCCGCGACGACGACGTCTTCGTCATGGGCGAGGAAGTCGCCGAATACCAGGGTGCCTACAAGATCACGCAGGGCCTGCTGCAGGAATTCGGCGCCCGCCGCGTTATCGACACCCCGATCACCGAGCATGGCTTTGCCGGCGTCGGCGTCGGTGCGGCGATGACCGGCCTGAAGCCGATCGTTGAGTTCATGACCTTCAACTTCGCCATGCAGGCGATCGACCAGATCATCAACTCCGCGGCCAAGACGCTCTACATGTCCGGCGGCCAGATGGGCGCGCCGATCGTCTTCCGCGGCCCGAATGGCGCTGCAGCGCGCGTCGCGGCCCAGCACTCGCAGTGCTATGCCGCCTGGTACAGTCACATTCCGGGCCTCAAGGTGGTCATGCCCTACACGGCGGCCGACGCGAAGGGTCTCCTGAAGGCGGCGATCCGCGACCCGAACCCGGTCATCTTCCTCGAAAACGAAATCCTCTACGGCCAGAGCTTCGATGTGCCGAAGATGGACGATTTCGTGTTGCCGATCGGCAAGGCGCGCATCCACAAGAAGGGCAACGACGTCACCGTCGTCTCCTTCGGCATCGGCATGACCTACGCGCTGAAGGCGATTGCGGAACTGGAGAAGGACGGCATCGACGTCGAGCTGATCGACCTTCGCACCATCCGCCCGATGGATCTGCCGACGGTCATCGAATCCGTCAAGAAGACGGGCCGCCTCGTCGTCGTCGAAGAGGGTTATCCGCAGTCCTCCGTCGGCACCGAGATCGCGACCCGCGTCATGCAGCAGGCCTTCGACTATCTCGATGCGCCGATCCTGACGATTGCCGGCAAGGACGTTCCGATGCCCTACGCCGCGAACCTCGAAAAGCTGGCGCTGCCGAATGTCGGCGAAGTCGTCCAGGCGGTCAAAACCGTCTGCTACAAATAAGGGGAGGGCGCCGAAATGCCGATCAACATTACGATGCCCGCCCTCTCGCCCACCATGGAAGAGGGCAACCTCGCCAAGTGGCTGGTCAAGGAAGGCGACACCGTGAAATCCGGTGACGTCATCGCCGAGATCGAGACCGACAAGGCGACGATGGAAGTCGAGGCCGTCGACGAGGGCGTTGTCGCCAAGATCGTCGTGCCCGCCGGTACTGAAGGCGTCAAGGTCAACAGCCTGATCGCCGTCCTTGCCGCCGACGGTGAAGATGTGTCGGCAGCCGCTGCCGGCGGTGGTTCCGCGCCGAAGGCGGAAGCCAAGCCTGCCGAGGCCAAGGCCGAAGCGCCGAAGGAAGCAGAGAAGCCCGCGGCCGCAGCCGCGCCGGCTGCTGTCGCTGCCAGCACCGGCAACGGTCATTTCGTCGGCAACGGCCTCTTCTCTTCGCCGCTCGCCCGGCGTATCGCCAGGGATGCCGGCGTCGACATCAAGTCGGTCTCCGGCTCCGGCCCGCACGGCCGCGTGGTGAAGAGCGATGTCGAGAAGGCGATCGCCTCCGGCGGTGCCAAGCCCGCCGCCGCCGCAGCAGCCCCGGCTGCCGCCGCCTCCGCAGCGCCCGCCGCGGCCCCCAAGGGCATGTCGGAAGAGGCCGTGCTCAAGCTGTTCGAGCAGGGCTCGTACGAGCTCGTGCCGCATGACGGCATGCGCAAGACCATTGCCAAGCGCCTGCAGGAATCCAAGCAGACGATCCCGCACTTCTACGTCTCCGTTGACGTCGAGCTCGATGCGCTGCTGGCGCTGCGCGCCCAGATCAACGGTTCCGCGCCGGAGAAGGACGGCAAGCCGGCCTACAAGCTCTCGGTCAACGACATGGTCATCAAGGCGATGGCACTCGCCCTGCGTGACGTGCCGGATGCCAACGTCTCCTGGACCGACACGAACATGGTCAAGCACAAGCACGCGGATGTCGGTGTCGCCGTTTCCATCCCGGGCGGCCTGATCACGCCGATCATCCGCAAGGCGGAGCTGAAGAGCCTGTCGGCCATCTCCAACGAGATGAAGGATCTCGGCAAGCGGGCCAAGGAACGCAAGCTGAAGCCCGAGGAATACCAGGGCGGCACGACCGCGGTCTCCAACATGGGCATGATGGGCGTCTCGAACTTCGCTGCGGTCGTCAACCCGCCGCATGCGACGATCCTGGCTGTCGGCGCGGGCACGGAGCGGGTGGTGGTCAAGAAGGGCCAGATGGTCATCGTCAACGCGATGACGGTCACGCTCTCCACCGACCACCGCTGCGTCGATGGCGCGCTGGGTGCCGAACTGCTCGGCGCCTTCAAGCGCTACATCGAGAGCCCGATGGGGATGCTCGTCTGATAGCGGAGTGCGGCCATGAAGACGGTTCTCTGCTACGGCGACAGCCTGACCTGGGGTTACAAAGCGGAAACGCTCGACCGGCACGCCTTCGAGGATCGCTGGCCGAGCGTGCTCGCCAAGGCCCTCGGACCGGGTGTCACCGTGATCGCGGAGGGCCTCAACGGCCGCACCACCGCCTATGACGACCACATGGCGGACTGCGACCGCAACGGCGCGCGCATCCTGCCGACCATCCTGCACAGCCACGATCCGATTGACCTCGTCATCCTGTTGCTCGGCGCCAATGACATGAAGCCGGTCGTTTGCGGCACCGCCTTCGGCGCCGTGCAGGGCATGGAGCGGCTGGTGTCGCTCGTGCGCCACCATGCCTGGTCGTTCGGTGACCAGGAGGGGCCGGAGGTGCTGATCGTCTCCCCGCCGCCGCTGTGCGAAACCGCGAACACCGCCTTTGCGGCGATGTTCGCCGGCGGCGTGGAACAATCGGCGATGCTGGCGACGCTCTATGCGGACCTGGCGGACGAAGCCGGCTGCGGCTTCTTCGATGCGGGCGCGGTGGCCGAGACCACGCCGCTCGACGGCGTGCATCTCGATGCGAAGAACACGCGGGCGATCGGCAAGGGTCTCGAGCCGGTCGTGCGCATGATGCTCGGGCTTTGATCGGGATCAAGGAGTGAAGGCGCGGGCGCGCTAGGCTGGCACCATCATCAGAAGAAGGAGATGGACATGCCGAATACCCCGCACCAGCTGGCAGAGGAATTTCCGGAGCACCTGGCCAAGATCCGCCACCTGCGCGAGGTCGATGGTCATTTCCACCGGATTTCCGAGGAGTATCAAGCGGTGAATCTCGCGATCCACCGCGCCGAGACGGATATCGAGCCCGTCGCCGACTTCCACATGGCCGACATGCGGAAGGAGAGGATGCGGCTCAAGGATGAAATCTACGGGATGCTGATGCGGCCGGAAAAGGTCGAGCAGCTTCCCTGAGGGGCGGAGTGCTTCCGCTTCTCGTCAAGGCCGTGGCGGCGGTTGGCCGACTGTGGCGCAGAAGAACAACAGAGGAGTGGAAGCGCTCATGTCGAATGCCTACGACGTCATCGTTATCGGTTCGGGTCCGGGCGGCTACATCGCCGCGATCCGCGCGGCGCAATTGGGCCTGAAGACGGCCATCGTCGAGCGCGAGCATCTCGCCGGCATCTGCTCCAACTGGGGCTGCATTCCCACCAAGGCGCTGCTGCGCTCGGCCGAGATATTCCACTACGCCCAGCATCCGGGCGACTATGGCATCAAGATCGAAGGCTCGGTGACGCCGGACCTGAAGGCGATCGTTGCCCGCTCGCGCGGCATCGCCCAGCGCATGAACGGCGGCGTCGGCTTCCTGATGAAGAAGAACAAGGTCGATATCATCTGGGGTGAAGCCAAGATCACCAAGCCGGGCGAGATCGTCGTGTCCAAGACGACCAAGGCGATCCAGCAGCCGCAGGCGCCGCTGCCGAAGAATGTTCTTCCCGAAGGCACGTACACCGCAAAGCATATCGTCATCGCCACTGGCGCGCGTCCGCGCGCACTGCCCGGCATCGAGCCGGATGGCAAGCTGATCTGGACCTATTTCGAGGCGATGAAGCCGGAAGAGATGCCGAAGTCGCTGCTCGTCATGGGCTCGGGCGCCATCGGCATCGAATTCGCCTCCTTCTACCGCACGCTCGGCGTCGATGTGACGGTTGTCGAGGTGATGAAGACGGTGATGCCGGTCGAGGATGCGGAAATCTCCGCACTCGCCAAGAAGCAGTTCGAAAAGCAGGGCATGAAGATCCATCTGGAGGCGAAGGTCACCAAGGTGGAGAAGGGTGCGAACTCGATCACCGCCCATGTCGAGATGAAGGACGGCAAGGTCGAGAAGATCACCGCCGACCGGATGATCTCCGCCGTCGGCGTTCAGGCCAATGTGGAAAACATCGGCCTTGAAGCCGTCGGCGTGAAGACCGACCGCGGCTTCATCGCCATCGACGGTTACGGCAAGACGAACGTACCGGGCATCTACGCGATCGGCGACGTCGCCGGTCCGCCGATGCTGGCCCACAAGGCGGAGCATGAGGCCGTCATCTGCATCGAGAAGATCGCGGGCCTGCCGAACGTGCATCCGATGGACAAGTCGAAGATCCCGGGCTGCACCTATTGCCATCCGCAGGTCGCCTCGGTCGGCCTGACGGAAGCCAAGGCCAAGGAACAGGGTCGCGACATCCGCGTCGGCCGCTTCCCCTTCGTCGCCAACGGCAAGGCGATCGCGCTCGGCGAAGACCAGGGTCTCGTCAAGACGATCTTCGACAAGAAGACCGGTGAACTGCTCGGCGCGCACCTCGTCGGCGCGGAAGTGACCGAGCTCATCCAGGGTTTCGTCATCGCCATGAATCTGGAGACGACCGAGGAAGAACTGATGCACACGATCTTCCCGCATCCGACCATTTCGGAAACGCTGAAGGAAAGCGTGCTCGATGCCTATGGGCGTGCACTGAACGCTTGAACGTGCTAAAGCCCGCCTCCACATGGAGGCGGGCCCGCTAATTTCCGGTCCGCAAGGGGTGTTGGCGCCCCACAGGAAAGTGGAATCGACATGGTCACCATTCTCGACCGCACCAATCTTGATCCCAACGCCCCGCGCGTTCGCCACCCGGAAAAGGCCCATCGGCCCGACACGGAAGTGCTGCGCAAGCCGGAATGGATCCGCGTCAAGGCGCCAGTGTCCAAGGGCTATCAGGAAACGCGCGATCTCGTGCGCTCCCACAAGCTGGTGACAGTGTGCGAAGAGGCCGGCTGCCCGAACATCGGCGAGTGCTGGGACAAGAAGCACGCGACGTTCATGATCATGGGCGAGATCTGTACCCGCGCCTGCGCCTTCTGCAACGTGGCGACGGGCAAGCCGAATGCACTCGACATGGCGGAGCCGGAGAACGTCGCCAAGGCCGTCAAGCAGATGGGTCTTTCCCACGTCGTCATCACCTCCGTCGACCGCGACGACCTCGCCGATGGCGGGGCGGAGCATTTCGAGAAGGTGATCTGGGCGATCCGCGAAGCCTCGCCGCTGACGACGATTGAAATCCTGACGCCGGACTTCCTGAAGAAGCCGGGCGCGCTGGAGCGTGTCGTTGCGGCCAAGCCTGACGTCTTCAACCACAACATGGAGACCGTGCCGGGCAATTACCTGACGGTTCGTCCGGGTGCACGCTACTTCCACTCCGTCCGCCTCCTGCAGCGCGTGAAGGAGCTGGACCCGACCATGTTCACCAAGTCGGGCATCATGGTGGGCCTCGGCGAGGAGCGCAACGAAGTGCTCCAGCTCATGGACGACCTGCGCACGGCGGATGTCGATTTCCTCACCATCGGCCAGTATCTCCAGCCGACCCGCAAGCACCATGCCGTCATGAGCTTCGTGACGCCGGAGGAGTTCAAGTCCTACGAGACCGTCGCCTATTCCAAGGGCTTCCTGATGGTCTCTTCCAGCCCGCTGACGCGCTCCTCGCACCATGCCGGCGACGATTTCGCACGGCTTCGGGCCGCGCGCGAACGCAAGGTTCTTGCCGCCGCGGAATAGACTTTTCCTCAGCCTTCCTTTAAGCCCCGCCGTCCCGCCCGACGGCGGGGTTTTGCGTTTCGGGGGTGGCGATGACGGTTTCGATCACGATCGACGAAGCGGCCGAGCGACTGGAGACGGCGAACCGTGTGCTGGTTATCGGCTGCTCGGGCGGCGGCAAGTCGACGCTGTCAAAGGCGCTCGCCGCGCGGTTCGGCCTGGAGTACCAGTCGATCGACCGGGACGTGCGCTGGCTGCCCGGCTGGCGCGAGCGCGATCCGGCCGCGCGGCTCGATATCCTGAAAATGCTGGTGGCGCGGGAGCGCTGGATCATGGACGGCAGCAATCCGTCCACCTTCGACCTGCGCGTGCCGCGCTCGGATCTCGTCATCTGGGTGCGCATGCCGCGGCTCACCTGCCTTCTCGGCGTCGCGCGTCGTGTCTGGCGCTACCACGGCACGGTGCGGCCGGAAATGGCGGCGGACTGCCCGGAACCGCTTCCGGACCGCACCTTCCTCGACTACATCTGGAATTTCGAGAGAAAATCTGCACCGGTCTTCATCCGCAAGCTGGAGCAGCATGGCGAAGGCGTACCGCTCGTCACCCTGTCTTCGCGACGTGAGGCGCGCCGCCTGCTGACGCGCGTCGGCGCATAGGAGAACCACCATGATCGCCATCACGAAAGAGACCGCCGCCGCGCGGCTGAACACGGCGGAGCGCGTGCTGGTCATGGGCTGCTCGGGCAGCGGAAAATCGACGCTGGCGCGAAAGCTGAGCGAGCGGCTCGGCCTACCCTATGTCTCCATGGACCGCGAGATATTCTGGCTGCCGGGCTGGATCGTGCGACCGCGTGCGGAGGCCTTGATGCGCCTTCAGGCGATCGTGGCGGAGGAGCGCTGGATCATCGACGGCACCAGCCCTGGCACCCTACCGGTGCGCCTGCCGCGCACGCATCTCGTCCTCTGGCTTCGCCCGCCGCGCTGGGCGTCGCTCTACGGCGTCCTGTCGCGCTGGCTGAAATTCCGCGGCCGGTCGCGGCCGGAAATGGCCGATGGCTGCCCGGAGCGGATGACACGCGAGTTCCTCGCTTACATCTGGAACTTCGAGAAGACGGAGAGCCCGGAAATCAAGGAGAAGCTTGCGGCATATGGACCGGATGTGCCGGTTTGCGTGTTGAAATCGAAGGCCGAGAACCGGGAGCTACTTGCCATCCTCGCGCGGCAATATTAGCTCTCGGCCATGCCACAGTTCGAAACCCGCCGTCCGGTTCCCCATACGCCCGAGCAGATGTACGACCTCGTCGCCGATGTCGAGCGCTATCCGGAATTCCTGCCGCTCTGCGAAGGGCTTACGGTGCGCTCGCGCAAGGAACGCGACGGCAAGGAACTTCTGATCGCCGACATGACCGTCGGCTACAAGGCGATCCGCGAGACGTTCACGACGCAGGTTCTTCTCAACCGCGCCGAACGGGCGATCGACGTCAAGTATATCGACGGGCCGTTCCGCTATCTCGACAATCGCTGGCGCTTCGAGCCGCTGCCGGACGGCGGATGCTCCGTGCATTTCTTCATCGACTACGAATTCAAGAGCCGGATTCTCGGCGCGCTGATGGGCTCGATGTTCGACCGCGCCTTCCGTATGTTCACCGAGGCTTTTGAAAAGCGCGCGGCCACGATCTACGGCGGCTGAACAAAACCGGCCGATCATCCGTCATTCACCCTAGATATCAACGGCCGGGAGGCGGACGATGGGTGCTGTGACGATGGGACGTTTGCGCTGTTTTCTGCTGGCTGCTGCGATCTTCGCGGCCGATGCGGCATCCGCCGAGCCCGATCTGGCACTCCTGCGCAAACCCGGAAGCTATGTGCTGCTGCTCGATGCGGACAAACGTCCGATCGCCGGCAATTACTGGCTGTCCGAAGGGCTGAAGGTGAGCACGCACTCACGCAATCCCGGCTCCTATCCCCAGCCGCTGCTCTACACCGACCGGGATTTTCCGCCCGGCCGCATCGCCAATATGTATCTCTTCCTCAACGGCAAGGAGACGGTGACGCCGGATATCCGCGCGGTGCCGGTCGGGGAGACGGTGACGGTGACGCGCAAGCACGAACCGATGGGCCTGCTTGCCGGAAAGGTCGAGGCGCGAAACCTTACCTACACGCTGACGACCGTCGCCGTTGCCTCGGACATCATAGGGGGCGCAAAACTCCTCAGCCGGATTTACGAGATCGCGCCGGTGGATCCGGCGAACAAGGAGATGGATTGGGGGCGGAGGGTCTATATCGAGACCCTCGATCTCGACATTTCCCGCGAGCAGGCGGCGCGCGTCGCCGATATCGAGACCGGCAAGGCCGGCAGCACGGGCGATTTCGAGGGCATCTATGCCAGCCGTTTGCTGAGCAGCGACGACTACACGAAATGCATGACGGAAAAGCGGGCCGGCAAGGCGTATCAGGACGCCGTTCGCCGCGAAAAGGAGACGAACGACGCCTGGATGGCCAAGGAGTATCTCGCGACCGGCGTTCCCTGGTGGGAAGCGACCGACGCGAAGGTCCGCATGGAGGCCTTGCTCGACGTCACCGGCCTCTGTCTGCCGGGGTCGACGAAATAGCTCAATCGGCCTTCGACAGCTCGATCAGCATGTCGAGGGCGGTCCGCACCGTCGCAAGCCGCACGGCGCTGCGGCCGATATCGCCGTAGCGCATCTCCCGGTGCAGCGTCGCATGGCCCCGGCGGGCGGCGGCGAGATGTACGAGGCCGACGGGCTTTTCCTCCGAACCGCCGCCGGGGCCGGCAATGCCCGTCACCGCCACGGAAATGTTTGCGCCGGAATTGCCGATGGCGCCTTCGGCCATCTCGATCGCGGTCGGGCGGGAGACGGCACCGTGCGCCTTCAGCGTCGCATTGGCGACGCCGATCATCTCGCGCTTCGCCTCGTTGGAATAGGTGACGAAGCCGCGGTCGAAGACGTTGGAGGAGCCGGATATTTCGGTGATCGCGCCGGCGATGAGGCCGGCGGTGCAGGATTCGGCGGTGGCGATCAAAAGGCCGCGCGCCGCAAAATCGGTGACGATCGTCTGTGCGGCCTCTTCGATGTCCTTTGGCCAGATGCTCATGCGTCGGTCCCCTTATAGACGACGGTCGCGGTGGCGATGGCGGCGATGCCTTCGCGGCGGCCGATAAAGCCGATCTTCTCGTTGGTCGTCGCCTTGACCGAGCAGCGATCGATGGAGATGCCGAGGAAATCGGCAAGGTTTTGGCGCATCGCCTCGCGATGCGGGCCGACCTTCGGCGCTTCGGCGATCAGCGAGACATCGGCATTCATGATGACGCCGCCCCTGGCGCGCACGATGCCGGCGGCATGTTCGAGGAAGATGCGGGACGCCGCGCCCTTCCACTGCGGGTCGGAGGGCGGGAAATGATCGCCGATATCGCCCGCGCCGCAGGTGGCGAGCAGGGCATCGGTCAGCGCATGCAGCGCGACGTCGGCGTCGGAATGGCCGGAGAGTTTCTGGTCGTGCGCAATGAAGAGGCCGCAGAGCGTGACGCCGTCGCCTTCCACGAGTTGATGCACGTCGTAGCCGTTGCCGGTGCGAACGTCGGGCAGGGCGGTGGCGAGGCGCTGGTCGGCCATGGCGATGTCCTTCTGTAGGGTAAGCTTGACGTTGCCGGCGCCGCCTTCGACGAGGTGGACGCGCACGCCCGCCCATTCGGCGATCGAGGCATCGTCGGTAAAGTCCGTGCGGCCGGAGGCGCTGGCGCGGCGATGGGCTTCCAGGATCGTCTGAAAATGGAAGGACTGCGGCGTCTGGGCAGCGAAGAGGCCGGAGCGGGAGACGGTTTCGGCGACATTGCCGTTGGCGTCCGCGCGCTTCAGCGTATCGGCGACGGCGACGGCCGGCAGCACGGCGCGGGCGCCATGTTGGAAGGCGGTCAGCGTGCGCTCCAGGATGGCGGGCTCGACGAAGGGGCGCACGGCATCCTGGATGAGGACATGCGTGATGTCGCCTTCCGCAAGCACTTCGAGGCCGGCGAGAACGGACTGCTGGCGCGTCGCGCCGCCGGTGACGACCGTCAGGCGGTCGCCGGCGGGCAAGGATTGCGCGCGTGCATTCTCGAAAAGGGCTACGTCATCGGGATGTATCACGACCACGATACGCCGGGCGGGCAGCCAATTGACAAAGAGATCGAGCGTATGGGAGATGACCGGCCTTCCGCCGATGCGGCGGTACTGCTTGGGGCCTTCGGCATGGCTGCCCGCCCGTTCGCCGCGACCGGCGGCGACGATCACCACACCGCAGGATAGCGCATTTTCCGCCAGCATCTGGTCTCGTAGCTCCCGTTTCAAAGCGATTTGAGGTGGTTTAGCCGGAAGGGTGCCGCAATTCCAGCGCTGTAAGGAAAATTGCGGGCATGCAGGATTGCAGCTTGGCAAGAACGAGAACAATGGCTAAAAATAGTGCAGAGAGATGACTTGCTTGAAAGATGAGCATTTGACGATCCCCAGCCTGTCAGCGCCGCTCGACGTCGGCGGCCGGACCCTGCGCAACCGGGTGGTCCTCGCGCCGATGTCCGGCGTCACGGACCTGCCGTTCCGCGATCTCGCCTGGCGTTTCGGCGCGGGGCTGGTCGTTACGGAGATGGTGGCGAGCCGGGAGTTGGCGCTGAACGCGCGGGAAAGCTGGTCGCGCATTCGCAATTGCGGCATCCGGCCGCATATGGTGCAGCTCGCCGGGCGCGAGGCGCACTGGATGGCCGAGGCGGCGCGGATCGCCGAGGGCGAGGGCGCCGATATCATCGACATCAATATGGGCTGCCCTGCCAAGAAGGTGATCGGCGGTTATTCCGGTTCGGCGCTGATGCGCGATCCCGACCATGCGCTCGGGCTGATCGAGGCGACGGTCGGCGCAGTGAAGGTGCCGGTCACGGTGAAGATGCGGCTCGGTTGGGACCACGATTCGCTGAACGCGCCGCATATCGCCGCGCGCGCCGAGACGGCGGGGGCGGCGATGATCACCGTGCACGGGCGCACGCGCATGCAGTTCTATGAAGGCAAGGCGGACTGGGACGCGATCCGCGCGGTGCGCGACGTGCTGACCATCCCGCTGGTGGCCAACGGCGACGTCGACACGGCCGAGGACGCGCGCGAGGTCCTGCGGCGCTCGGGCGCGGACGCGGTGATGGTCGGGCGCGGGGCGCAGGGCCGGCCATGGCATCCGGCGGTGCTGGCGGGCGCGGCGGCGCATCCTTCGACGGAGGAGATCGCGGCGGTTGCGGTGGAGCACTATCGCATGATGCTCGACTTCTACGGCGTCGAGGCCGGGCTGCGCCACGCGCGCAAACATGTCGGCTGGTATCTGGAGCGTTTTGCACCCGGCTTTACGGGGCCGGCCAAGGCGGAGATCATGACGGCGCGCGACAGCGATGCCGTCGCCGACAGGCTCGCGACGGCGCTGCTTGCGGGTGGCGCAGCAAGGCTCGGAGAGGCGGCATGACGGACAGGCCCTTCGACCAGAATGCCGCGAAGGCGCCGGACCTGGCGCTCGCCGTGCTCAACGCCATCCAGAATCCTGTCATCCTCGTCGATGCGCGCGGGCTGATCGCCTTCGCCAATTGGGAAGCCGAATCCTTCTTCGGGTCGAGCGCCGGCTATCTCTCGCGGCACGACATCTCCAATTTCATTCCCTTCGGCAGCCCGCTGCTGACGCTGATCGATCAGGTGCGCGAGCGCAAGGCCCCGGTCAGTGAATACCGCGTCGACCTGAGTTCACCGCGGCTCGGGGCGGAAAAACTGGTCGATATCTATGTGGCGCCTGTCACGACCGAGCCGGGTTCGGTGGTGGTCGTCATCCAGGAACGCTCGATGGCCGACAAGATCGACCGGCAGCTGACCCATCGCGGGGCGGCGCGTTCGGTGACGGGCCTCGCCTCCATGCTGGCGCATGAGATCAAGAATCCGCTTTCCGGCATCCGCGGCGCCGCGCAGCTTCTCGAAACCTCCGTCATCGACGAGGACCGTACGCTGACCCGGCTCATCCGTGACGAGACGGACCGCATCGTCTCGCTGGTCGACCGCATGGAGGTGTTTTCCGACGAGCGGCCGGTCGATCGTGTGCCGCTCAATATCCATTCGGTGCTCGACCATGTGAAGGTGGTCGCCAAGGCGGGTTTTGCGCGCAACATCAAGATCACGGAACTCTACGATCCGTCGCTGCCGCCGGTCTTTGCCAACCGAGACCAGCTCGTGCAGGTGTTCCTCAACCTGATCAAGAACGCTTCCGAGGCGATCGGCGACCGGCCGGACGGCGAGATCCAGCTTACGACCGCCTATCGTCCGGGCATCCGCCTTTCCGTTGCCGGCACGCGGGAAAAGATCTCGCTGCCGCTGGAATTCTGCGTGCACGACAACGGGCCGGGCGTGCCGGCGGATCTCCTGCCGCACCTCTTCGATCCCTTCATCACCACCAAGACCAATGGTTCGGGCCTCGGGCTCGCGCTGGTCGCCAAGATCATCGGGGGGCATGGCGGCATTGTCGAATGCGACAGCCAGGCCTCCCGGACCACCTTCCGCGTGCTGATGCCGGCCTCCCGCGGCGTCAGCGAAGACGACGACTTTTCCAAGACCAAAGGACATGATTGATGACAGGCGCCACAGTCCTCGTTGCCGATGACGATGCCGCGATCCGCACGGTTCTCAACCAAGCTCTCAGCCGCGCGGGTTATGACGTGCGCATCACCTCCAACGCGGCGACGCTGTGGCGCTGGATCGCCGCCGGCGAGGGCGACATCGTCGTCACCGACGTCGTGATGCCCGACGAGAACGCCTTCGACCTCCTGCCGCGCATCAAGAAGGCGCGGCCGGACCTGCCGGTGCTCGTGATGAGCGCCCAAAACACCTTCATGACGGCGATCAAGGCCTCGGAAAAGGGTGCCTACGACTACCTGCCGAAACCCTTCGACCTCACCGAGCTGATCGCCATCATCGGCCGGGCCCTCTCGGAGCCGAAGCGCAAGCCGGCGCGGCTCGACGACGACACGCAGGACGGCATGCCGCTCGTCGGCCGCTCGGCGGCGATGCAGGAAATCTACCGCGTGCTCGCCCGTCTCATGCAGACGGACCTGACGCTGATGATCACCGGCGAATCGGGCACCGGCAAGGAACTGGTCGCCCGCGCGCTGCATGACTACGGCAAGCGCCGCAATGGACCGTTCGTCGCGATCAACATGGCGGCGATCCCGCGCGACCTCATCGAATCGGAACTGTTCGGCCACGAGAAGGGCGCCTTTACGGGCGCGCAGAACCGCTCCACCGGCCGCTTCGAGCAGGCCGAGGGCGGCACGCTGTTCCTCGACGAGATCGGCGACATGCCGATGGATGCACAGACGCGGTTGCTGCGCGTACTGCAGCAGGGCGAATACACCACCGTCGGCGGGCGCACGCCAATCCGCACCGACGTGCGCATCGTCGCAGCGACCAACAAGGACCTGAAACAGTCGATCAACCAGGGGCTTTTCCGCGAGGACCTTTACTATCGCCTCAACGTCGTGCCGCTGCGCCTGCCGCCGCTGCGCGACCGGGCGGAGGATATTCCCGATCTCGTGCGCCACTTCGTGCAGCAGGCCGAGAAGGAAGGGCTCGACGCCAAGCGCTTCGACCAGGAGGCGCTGGAACTGATGAAGGCGCATCCCTGGCCGGGCAACGTGCGCGAACTCGAAAACGTCGTGCGCCGCCTCACCGCGCTCTACCCGCAGGACGTCATCTCCCGCGAGATCATCGAGGCGGAGCTGCGTGCCGACATTCCCGACAGCCCGATCGAGAAGGCAGCGGTCCGAAGCGGCTCGCTCTCCATCTCGCAGGCCGTCGAGGAGAACATGCGGCAGTATTTTGCAAGCTTCGGCGACGGCCTGCCGCCGGCCGGGCTCTATGAGCGCGTGCTGGCCGAGGTGGAGTATCCGCTGATTCTCGCCGCGCTGACAGCGACGCGCGGCAACCAGATCAAGGCGGCCGACCTGCTCGGCCTCAACCGCAACACGCTGCGCAAGAAAATTCGCGAACTGGGTGTATCTGTATACAGAAGCTCGCGTTCTGCTTGACTTAACGGCAGGGGGCGTTGCATTTTGGCCACAATCTGTTGCTTGAGGGTAACAGAGGGGTTTGCGGCCGAATAGGCTTGCGTGCCTGATCGTCATGGATGCGGGTACGAATGTGGCCGGTCCCTCATGCGGTCGGCGCTACTCCGGAAAACACGAGAAGAACGCCGGCGCCCTTCGGGATGCCCGGCCGGGGAAGCGATGCGGCAGATGACGGAAGGCGTGAGCCTGCTTTCGAACGAGAATGGAAAGGGAGCGACCGGCGATCGACGGGCCTCTTTTGCCCTGCCTGGTCTGGTGCTGGCTGGCGGTGCCCTCGTTGCCGCGACCATCTCGCTGTTCATCCTGCTCGGCCTGACGCCGATCAAGCCGGAGGCGAACGTCGTCATCGCCTCGGCGGCGATCAACGCGGTCTTCATCGTCGGCCTGATGGTCCTGATCGGCCGAGAGATCCTGCGTCTCCTGCGCGCGCGCCGCCGCGGACGCGCCGCTGCCCGCCTGCATGTGCGCATCGTGGCGCTCTTCTCCATCGTCGCGATCACGCCCGCCGTGCTCGTTGCCATCTTCGCCTCCATCACGCTCGATGTCGGCCTTGACCGCTGGTTCTCCATCCGCACCCAGTCGATCGTCAGTTCCTCGCTCAATGTGGCGCAGGCCTACGTCCTGGAAAACGCAAGCTATCTGCAGGGCCAGACGGCGTCGATGGCGAACGATCTCGATCGCAACCGCCAGCTCTACAGCCTCGACCGCACGGGCTTCGTCGATCTGATGACGCGGCAGGCGCGCGGGCGCGGCATGCTCGGCGCCTTTCTGCTGCGGGCCGACGGTTCGACCATCCTGCAGGCCAATATCCAGATCGAGAACCCGCTGCCGGCCGTGCCGGAAGATGCGCTGAAGGCGTCTGCGGCCGGCCAGCCGACGCTCATTCCGCCGGGTGCCACCAATCTCGTCGGTGCCATCATCAAGCTCGACAATATTTCCGACGCCTTCCTCTACACGATCCGCACCGTCGACCCCGAAGTGATGCGCTCCATGCGGCTGATGGAGGAGAACACGGCGGAGTACCGGGCGCTCGAGGCCGGGCGCACGACGCTGCAGATCGCCTTCGGCGTGCTCTATCTCGGCTTCGCCCTCATCGTGCTGCTCGCGGCGATCTGGACGGCGATCGCCGTCGCCGACCGCATCGTGCGGCCGATCCGCCAGCTGATCGGCGCGGCGGACAGTGTTGCCTCGGGCAATCTCGATGTCAGCGTACCGGTGCGTACCGTCGATGGCGACGTCGGCAACCTCTCGCGCACTTTCAACAAGATGATCGCGGAAATCCGCGCGCAGCAGGAGCAGATCCTTGACGCGAAGGACGAGGTCGACCACCGCCGCCGCTTCATCGAGGCGGTGCTTTCGGGCGTGACGGCGGCGGTCATCGGCGTGGAAGACGACGGGCGCATGACGATCGCCAACCTTTCGGCCGAAATCCTGCTCGGGCGAAACGCCAACGACCTGATCGGCCAGCCGCTGACCGCGGTGGCGCCGGAAATCGCGGCGGTGCTGGCCGAGGGGGCTACCCGCCACCGCAACAACTACCGCAAGCAGATCAACATCATGCACGGCGGCAAGGAGCGGACGCTCAACGTGCAGGTGACGCGCGAGGAGGCGAAGGACGCCAAGGAATCCTACGTCATCACTATCGACGACATCACCGATCTCGTCATCGCGCAGCGTTCGACCGCCTGGGCGGACGTGGCGCGGCGCATTGCGCACGAGATCAAGAACCCGCTGACGCCGATCCAGCTTTCGGCCGAACGTATCCGTCGCCGCTACGGCAAGCAGATCGATCCGGAGGACCGCGCGGTCTTCGACCAGTGTACGGACACCATCGTGCGCCAGGTCGAGGATATCGGCCGCATGGTCGATGAGTTCTCCGCCTTTGCACGCATGCCGAAGCCGACGAAGGAGCGGTCGGACCTGCGCAACATCCTCAAGGATGCTGTCTTCCTGCGCGAGATGGGCAATACCCATGTCGATTTCCGCAAGGATCTCGGCGAGGTTCCGCTCGAAGGCCTGTTCGATACGCGCATGCTTGGCCAGGCCTTCGGCAATCTCATCAAGAATGCGGTGGAGGCCATCGAGGCCCTGCCGCCAGAAGTGACGCGCGAGGAGCGGAAAATCCTCGTGCGCGCGACGCCCGACGACGCAGGACGGCGGTTCGTCGTTGATGTCATTGACAACGGCAAGGGGTTGCCGACGGAGAACCGGCACCGGATTCTCGAACCCTACATGACGATGCGCGAGAAGGGCACGGGGCTCGGCCTCGCCATCGTGAAGAAAATCATCGAAGACCACGGCGGGCAGCTGGAACTGCATGATGCCCCGGCGGATTTCGACAACGGCCATGGGGCGATGATCCGTGTGATCCTGCCCTACGAGGAAACGGCGGCCGTCGATGCGGACAAGAAGAGCAAGGAAGTGAGCCATGGCGTCTGATATTCTTGTGGTGGATGACGAAGAGGACATCCGCGAGATCGTTTCCGGCATTCTTTCGGACGAAGGGCACGAGACGCGCACGGCCTATGACAGCGACAGCGCGCTGGCCGCGATCAGCGACCGCGTGCCGCGCCTCGTCTTCCTCGATATCTGGATGCAGGGCAGCAAGCTCGACGGCCTCGCGCTGCTCGACGAGATCAAGAGCCGCCATCCGGACCTGCCGGTCGTGATGATTTCGGGCCACGGCAATATCGAGACGGCCGTCTCGGCGATCCGCCGCGGCGCCTATGATTTCATCGAGAAACCGTTCAAGGCGGACCGGCTGATCCTGATCGCCGAACGGGCGCTGGAGAACTCCAAGCTGCGCCGTGAGGTGACGGAGCTGAAGAAGCGCTCCGGCGACCCGGTTGAGCTGATCGGCACTTCGGTCGCCGTCTCCCAGCTGCGCCAGAACATCGAAAAGGTCTCGCCGACCAACAGCCGAATCATGATTCTCGGCCCCTCCGGCTCCGGCAAGGAGCTGGTGGCGCGCATGATTCATCGCAAGTCGAGCCGGGCGAGCGGGCCGTTCGTCGTGCTCAACGCGGCGGCGATCACGCCCGAGCGCATGGAGATCGCGCTGTTCGGCACCGAGGGCACACCCGGCCAACCGCGCAGGACAGGGGCGCTTGAGGAGGCGCATGGCGGTATCCTCTATCTCGACGAGATCGGCGAGATGCCGCGCGAGACGCAGAACAAGATCCTTCGCGTGCTCGTGGATCAGCAGTTCGAGCGCGTCGGCGGTTCGAAGCGGGTGAAGGTGGATGTGCGCATCATCTCCTCCACCGCCTACAATCTCGAAAGCCTGATCGCCGAAGGCGGTTTCCGGGAAGACCTCTACCACCGGCTTGCCGTCGTGCCCGTGCGCGTGCCGCCGCTTGCCGAACGGCGCGAGGACATTCCCTTCCTCGTCGACATGTTCATGCGCCAGATCAGCGAGCAGGCGGGTATCCGCGCCCGCAAGATCGGCGACGACGCGCTGGCGGTGCTCCAGGCGCACGACTGGCCCGGCAACATCCGCCAGCTCCGGAACAATATCGAGCGGCTGATGATTCTCGCGCGCAGCGACGGTCCGGATACACCGATCACCGCCGACATGCTGCCGACGGAAGTGGGCGACATGCTGCCGAAGATTTCCACGCAGGGCGACCAGCACATCATGACGCTGCCGCTGCGCGAGGCGCGCGAAATGTTCGAGCGGGACTATCTCATCGCCCAGATCAACCGTTTTGGCGGCAACATTTCCCGTACGGCGGAATTCGTCGGCATGGAACGCTCCGCGCTCCATCGCAAACTGAAGTCGCTTGGCGTATAAGGCGCCAAGCGACTTGAGGGATTCTTGGGCATGAAGGTCATCATCTGCGGCGCCGGGCGCGTCGGCTACGGTATTGCGGAACGGCTCTCGGAAGAGGGCAACGACGTTTCGGTGATCGACACGCAGCCCTCGCTGATATCGGCCATAACGGAAACGCTCGACGTCAGCGGCGTCGTCGGTCACGGCGCGCATCCGGAAGTGCTGGCCAAGGCCGGCGCGGACCAGGCGGACATGCTGATCGCCGTCACGCTGTTCGACGAGATCAACATGGTCGCCTGTCAGGTGGCGCATTCCCTGTTCAACGTGCCGACGAAGATCGCGCGTATCCGCTCACAGAGCTACCTTGCGCCCGAGTATTCCGATCTCTATTCGCGCGACGACATGCCGATCGACGTCACCATCTCGCCGGAAATCGAGGTCGGCAAGATGGTGCTGCGGCGCATCTCCTTCCCGGGCGCGACTGATGTCGTGCGCTTTGCCGACGACCGCATCGTCATGGTGGCGATCGAATGCATGGAGGATTGCCCGGTCGTCGAGACCCCGCTGAAGCAGCTCAGCGAGCTTTTCCCGGATCTCAACGCCACCGTCACCGGCATCTTCTCCAATGGCAAGCTGTTCGTGCCGAATTCCTCCGACCAGCTGCATTCGGGCGACCTTGCCTATGTGGTCTGCGACAAGGAGCACGTCCGGCGCACGCTGGCGCTGTTCGGTCACGAGGAGCAGGAGGCGGCGCGTATCGTCATCGCCGGCGGCGGCAATATCGGCTATTTCGTCGCCAAGGCGATCGAGGACTATCAGTCGAAGACGCGGTTGAAGATCATCGAGAGCGACCGCGAGCGGGCGGTCGTCATTGCCGACAAGCTGCGCAACGCCGTCGTGCTGCACGGTTCGGCGCTCGACCAGAAGATGCTGCTGCAGGCGGATATCCAGGATGCGGACCTGATCGTTGCGCTGACCAACAACGACCAGATCAACATTCTCGGCAGCGTGATGGCCAAGCGCCTCGGCTGCAAGCAGAACCTCGTCCTGATCAACGACCCGATGTATCAGGATTTTACCAAGACGCTCGGCATCGATGCGCACATCAATCCGCGTGCAGTAACGATATCGGGCATCCTCCAGCACGTCCGCAAGGGGCGTATCCGCTCGGTCTATGCGGTGCAGAAGGGGTCTGCCGAGGTGATCGAGGCCGAAGCGCTGGAGACCTCGCCGCTCGTCGGCAAGCCGCTGCGCGAGATCGAACTGCCGCCCGGTATCCGCATCGGCGCGATCTATCGCGACAAGACGGTGATCCGGCCGGATGGCAACACCAAGATCAAGGCGAAGGATCGCGTCGTGCTGTTCGCGGCCGCTGCGGCCGTGCGCCATGTCGAGCAGCTTTTCCGGGTCAGCATCCAGTATTTCTGAGCGTTTGCATCCGCAAACGCCTATAACGGGAACATCCATGCCGCGCATCGCCTATGTCAACGGCCGATATGTCCGCCATGCCGATGCGGCGGTGCATATCCTGGACCGCGGTTTCGTCTTTGCCGATGCGGTCTATGAGGTCTGCCAGATCCAGCAGGGTTTTATCGTCGATCTCGGCCGCCATCTCGACCGGCTCGACCGGTCGCTGGCGGAAATCCGTATTCGCCAGCCGATGCCGCGCGCGGCGCTGACCGGCATCCTGCGGCAGGTGTTGCGGCGCAATCTGGTGACGAACGGCATGGTCTATCTCCAGGTGACGCGCGGCGTCGCGAAGCGGGATCATGTCTTTCCGGCGCCAGAGGTGCGCCCGACGCTGGTCGTCACGGCAAAAAGCCTGGATCCGGCGGTGAACGCTGCCAAATACGCCTCGGGCATCAAGGCTGCCACGGTGGCCGACAATCGCTGGGGGCGGGTGGACATCAAGACCGTCGGCCTGCTGCCGAATGTGCTGGCTCGCCAGCAGGCGAAGGAGGCCGGCGCGCAGGAAGCGATTTTTGTGGATGCGGAGGGCCATGTGACGGAGGGCGGCGCGACGAATCTCTGGATCGTCAACCGGGCCGGTACGCTGGTCACGCGGCCGGCCGACCACGGCATCCTCAAGGGCATTACCCGCACGACGCTGATGGATGTCGCTGAAAAGCTGGGCCTTGCCGTCGAAGAGCGCCGCTTTTCCGTGGCGGAGATGCTGGACGCGCGGGAAGTGTTCGTAACCGGGGCGACCACCATCTGTCTGCCGGTCGTTTCGATCGACGGGCGTACGATCGCCAACGGCCATCCCGGCATGACCGCACAGAAAATCCGCGAGGCCTTTTTCGCCGTTGCGGAGAAGACCGCGATTTGATACCAAAATCGGCGGTCCGTCACGTCGTGTCGGGCCTGGGGACATTTATTTTAGTCAACCGGTCTCAAGGGCCGGCAATCAGAAAGAAGCGGCGCGATGGCGGAACGTTCTCAGAACCTGCAGGATCTTTTTCTTAATACCGTTCGCAAGCAAAAGATTTCCCTGACGATCTTTCTCATCAACGGGGTCAAGCTGACCGGGGTTGTCACTTCCTTCGACAACTTCTGCGTGCTGCTCCGTCGCGACGGTCACTCGCAGCTCGTGTACAAGCACGCGATCTCGACCATCATGCCCGGCCAGCCGTTGCAGATGTTCGAGACCGAGGAAAGCGGCTCCTGACAGGACCCAAGACCATTAAGAAATCCGATACAAGCAAGGATTCCATCGTTCCGGAGGCTGAAAAGCACCGGGACGATATGCGCGCCGTCGTCATCGTGCCGGTCCTCAAGGCAGCACGTGGAAAACCGGATCCGACCGTGACCATGCGGTCCGACGAGGCGCGGCTGGAAGAGGCCGTCGGCCTTGCCCGGGCTATCGACCTGACCATCGCTTCCTCTGCCGTAGTGCCCGTCAGCCAGCCGAAGCCCGGTACGCTGCTCGGCACCGGCAAGATCGCGGAGATCAAGGCGTTGCTCGATGAACACGATGCCGGTCTCGTCATCGTCGATCACCCGCTGACCCCGGTACAGCAGCGTAATCTCGAAAAGGAATGGGGTGCCAAGGTCATCGACCGCACCGGCCTCATCCTCGAAATCTTCGGCCGGCGCGCCTCCACCAAGGAAGGCACGCTGCAGGTCGAGCTTGCCCATCTCAACTACCAGAAGGGCCGCTTGGTCCGCAGCTGGACCCACCTTGAACGCCAGCGCGGTGGCGCCGGCTTCATGGGCGGTCCGGGCGAAACCCAGATAGAGGCCGACCGCCGGCTGCTGCAGGACAAGATCGTCAAGCTGGAGCGCGAGCTGGAGCAGGTGCGCCGCACCCGCCAGCTGCACCGTTCCAAGCGCAAGAAGGTGCCGCATCCGATCGTCGCGCTCGTCGGCTATACCAACGCCGGAAAGTCGACGCTGTTCAACCGCATCACCGGGGCAGGGGTTCTGGCGGAAGACATGCTCTTCGCCACGCTCGACCCGACGCTGCGCCGCATGAAGCTGCCGCAGGGCCGCACCGTTATCCTTTCCGACACCGTGGGCTTCATCTCGGACCTGCCGACCCACCTCGTCGCCGCCTTTCGCGCGACGCTGGAAGAGGTGCTGGAGGCGGATTTGATTCTCCATGTGCGCGACATGTCCGATCCCGACAACGGCGCGCAGTCCTCGGACGTGCTGCGCATCCTCGCCGATCTCGGTATCGACGAGAAGGACGGGGCGGAGCGCATCCTCGAGGTCTGGAACAAGATCGACCGGCTGGAGCCCGAAGCGCGCGAGGCGCTGGTGCAGAAAGCCGAGAGCCAGCCGACCGTCATTGCCGTCTCCGCCATCTCCGGCGAGGGCGTCGACAAGCTGCTTTCCGAGATCAACCAGCGGCTTTCCGGCGTGCTGGTCGATCGCGACGTCATCCTGCCGGTCACGCAGCTTCAGCTTCTGCCCTGGGTCTACGATCATTCGATCGTCGATGCGCGCGAGGACCTGGAAGACGGCAATGTACGGCTGGAACTGCGGCTGACCGAAACGGAAGCTGCCGAACTCGACCGCCGGCTCGGCATTGGCGGCAAGAGAGTGGTCGAGGACTGGGAGCGCTGAGGGCGCCGGGCTGAGTGCCCCTCATCCCGCTGCCGCGACCTTCTCCCCGCAGGCGGGGAGAAGGGGGTGTCGCACCGGTTTCCTAAAAACCGAAACGTCCCGGATGAAGAGAAGGCCTTGCATCCTGCCCCTTCGCCCCGCTTGCGGGGAGAAGGTGCCGGCAGGCGGATGAGGGGCCTTTCAGCCCCTTACGTCAACTGCCGCTCGATCCGCTTTGCCGCCTGCCACAACTCTTCCATCCGCTCCAGCGTCGCCGCTTCGAGGCTTTCGCCGTTGGCAGCAAGGTTGTCCTCGATATGCGAGAAGCGGTTGCGGAACTTCGTGTTCGTGCCGCGCAGCGCCATTTCCGGATCGGCGCCGACATGACGGCCGATATTGACCAGCGCGAAGATGAGGTCGCCGAGTTCGTCGGCGACGGCCTTCTTGTCATCGTTCCGCAGCGCTTCCCGCAGTTCGTCGACCTCTTCCTCGATCTTGTCGAGGATCGGCGCCGGTTCGGACCAGTCGAAGCCCACCTTGGCGGCGCGTTCCTGAAGCTTCAGCGCCTCGACAAGGGCGGGGAACGAACGTTGCACGGAGCCGAGATGGCCGCGGAGCGGGTCGTCCGGCAGGCCGCGTCTGGCCCGGCGCTCCTTGCGCTCCCGCTTCTCCGCCTGCTTGATCGCATCCCACTGCAGCTTCACCGCTTCGGGCGTGTCCGCGTCCGAGCGGGCGAAGACATGCGGATGGCGGCGGATCATCTTGCGCGTGACGGCTTCGACGACGTTGCCGAAGTCGAATTCGCTGCGCTCCTCTGCCATGCGGGCATGGAAGACCACCTGAAGGAGGAGGTCGCCCAGCTCCTCGCACAGGTCGCCCATGTCGTTCCGCTCGATGGCGTCGGCGACCTCGTACGCCTCCTCGATCGTATAGGGCTTGATCGTCTCGAAGGTCTGGACGACGTCCCAGGGGCAGCCTGTCTCAGGCTGGCGCAGGGCCGCCATGATCTCGATCAGGCGTTCGATGTCGCGGCTCGGTTCCATCGCGGTTCTCAGTTGAGGGGGATGTTGTTACCGGTCTTGCCGGACTGGTAGGCGTCCGACAGGTCGTCATAGGTGGCGCGGATCTTTGCGTCCTGTGCTTTCAAGGCTGCCTTCGCGGTCTCGTCGGAAGTGGTGATGAGATCGGCGATGGCGGCGGAATGCCAGAAGGCGTTCGTCTTTGCATAACCGCCGGGATCGAGCCGGAAAACTTCCTTGAGGATGCGCAGATCGTGCGGGATCGCAAAGCTGTCGCGCGAATCCTCATGGCTGAAGAAATAGTAGAAATTGTCGAAGCCTGCCCAGGTGATGGCCGAAAGGCACATGGAACAGGGCTCGTGCGTGGAGAGGAAGATGTAGTCCTTCGTGTCCGGCTTCTCGATGCGCTCGTAGAGGCGCTTCAGCGTGTGCACTTCGCCGTGCCAGAGCGGGTTTTCCGTCTCGTTGTTCGTTTCGGCGATCACGAGCGAGAGATCGGCCTTGTTGAGGATAGCCGCGCCGAAAACCTTGTTGCCGGCGGCAACGCCGTCGCGCGTCAACGGCAGAATATCGAATTCGATGACATCGAGGAGGCGCTTTGCAAGGGCGGACTGGTCCATGATGGGAATCCCCGTTGGCGTGACAGTGCCTCCATAGCGGCCGGTGCGGTGGGCAGGCAAGGGTGGCCGGTGACTTATGCTCAAAATGCGGGAGGTGCGAGCAAAACAATACGCGCCCCCGGAGCCATTGGAATTTCTGTTTCTTTTGTTTGTGGCCATTTTTCGCGATAGTGCGCAGACTTCAACCGGACCACACCATGACCGCAGCACACCAGAAGCTTTCGACATTCCCGGCGTTCTTCCGCGTCAGCGGCCGGACGGTCGTTGTCGTGGGTGGGGGTGACGAGGCGTTTGCCAAGGCGCGGCTGCTGTTCAACACGGATGCCCGGATCGTCGTGCTCGCCGAGACGCCGGAGGCCGACTTCGCCCGCTTCATCGCCGACAAGGGGCTGGAGCTGGTGCGTGCATCCTTTTCCAGTGACGCCATTGCCGATGCGACGCTCGTTTTCGCCGCGACGGGCGACGCTGCCACCGACCGGGCGATTTCCACCGCGGCCCGCGCGCTGCGCATTCCGGTCAATGCCGTCGATCAGCCGGACTACTGCGATTTCTTCACGCCGGCGCTGGTCAACCGGGCACCCGTCGCCGTCGCCATCGGCACGGAGGGGGCAGGCCCCGTCCTGGCGCAGATGATTCGCGCGCAGGTCGACCAGATCCTGTCGCCTTCGCTCGGCCGCCTTGCCAGCCTCGCCAACGGCTACCGCGAAGCCGTCGATCGTATCCTGCCGCGCGGCGTGACGCGGCGCGTCTTCTGGCGCCGCTTCTTTCAGGGCGCCGTGGCCGATGCCGTCAACAATGGCGATATCGAACTCGCGCAGCGTACTGCCGATTCCCTCCTGACCTCGCAGGGCAGGGCCGCCGGTCATGTCTGGCTCGTCGGCGCCGGTCCGGGCGCAGAGGATCTCCTGACGCTGCGCGCCCAGCGCGTGATGATGGAAGCCGACGTCATCGTCTTCGATGCGTTGGTGCCGCAGGCCATCGTCGACATGGGGCGCCGCGATGCCGAGCGCCTTTCCGTCGGCAAGCGCAAGGGCTGTCATTCCAAGTCGCAGGAAGAGATCAACGACCTGCTTGTCGAACTCGGCAAGGCGGGAAAACGTGTCGTGCGCCTGAAATCCGGCGATCCCCTGGTCTATGGCCGTGCCGGCGAGGAAATGGCGGCGCTCCGCCAGGCGGGCGTCACCTATGAGGTCGTGCCCGGCATCACCTCCGCCTTCGCCGCGGCTGCCGATTTCGAACTGCCGCTGACGCTGCGCGGCGTCGCGTCCTCGCTCGTCTTCACGACAGGCCACGACCTGACGGGCTCTGTCCTTCCGGATTGGGCGCGGCTTGCGATCTCCGGCGCCACCGTGGCCGTCTATATGGGCCGCACGGTCGCCGCCTCCGTCGCCGCCCGGCTGATGGAAGCGGGCCTGCCGGCCGAGACGACGGTCGCTGTCATTGAGAATGCCAGCCGGCGGGAAAAGCGGCTGCTGCACGGCACGTTGAAGGACCTGCCGGGCCTTGAGCACCGCGACGAGCTGACCGGTCCCGTCATGGTGATCATCGGCGACGCCGTTGCCGGCGCCAATTTCGAACATTCCGAGTCGCTCGCTGTCCGCGAGCCGGTTCGCACCACAGCAGTATTGGGAGCATGACATGGCCGACAAGGTTCTGACAGCCAACCGCCTTTCCGACGGTATTTCCGTCTGGCTGGATGCGAGCGGCACCTGGAACGAGCAGCTCCAGGCTGCCTTCGTCGCGCGCCACAAGGAGGCCGTCGACGCGCTGGAAGCGACCGGCAAGCAGGCCTTCGCCGACAACAAGGTGGTTGACGTGAATGTCGTCGATGTCGAAGAGATCGACGGCGTGCTGCGGCCGCTGCGCATGCGCGAGCGCATCCGTGCCGCCGGCCCGACCATTCCCTATGCCGCCGGCTATGCCGGCTTGACTGCGACGGCCGCTTCGGCCGCCTGAGGAACGCCTATGTATCGCTACGACGAATTCGATCACGCCTTTGTTTCCGGCCGGGTGGAGCAATTCCGCGATCAGGTGGGCCGCCGCCTGTCCGGGGAACTCGCCGAGGATGCCTTCAAGCCGCTGCGCCTGATGAACGGCGTCTATCTGCAGCTCCACGCCTACATGCTGCGTGTCGCCATCCCCTACGGCACGCTGAATGCGCGCCAGATGCGCATGCTGGCCTATATCGCGCGCAAGTATGACCGTGGCTACGGCCATTTCACCACGCGCCAGAACATCCAGTACAACTGGCCGAAACTGTCGGAACTGCCGGACGCGCTGGCCGATCTCGCGACGGTCGAGATGCATGCGTTGCAGACCTCGGGCAACTGCATTCGCAACGTCACGGCCGATCATTTCGCCGGCGCTGCGGCCGATGAGGTCGCCGATCCGCGTCCCTATGCGGAAATCCTGCGCCAGTGGTCCTCCGTGCATCCGGAATTCTCCTTCCTGCCGCGCAAGTTCAAGATCGCCGTCACCGGCGCAGAGCGCGACCGCGCGGCGATCCAGGTGCACGACATCGGCCTGCACCTGAAGAAGAACGACAACGGCGAGATCGGCTTTGCCGTCTATGTCGGCGGCGGGCAGGGCCGCACGCCGATGGTCGCCAAGAAGATCCGCGATTTCCTGCCGGAAGAGGACCTCCTGTCCTACACGACTGCGATCATGCGCGTGTACAACCTGCATGGCCGGCGCGACAACAAGTACAAGGCGCGCATCAAGATCCTCGTGCACGAAACCGGCGCGGAGGAACTGGCGCGGCAGGTGGAGGTGGAGTTCGCCGAACTCAGGAACACCGAGCTGAAGCTGCCTGAAAGGGACATCGCCGCCATCACCGCCTATTTCGCGCCGCCGGCACTTGCCGCGCGTGCCGAAGGCTGGGCGAGCCTTGCACAGTGGAAGAAGGCCGATGCCGACTTTGCCCGCTGGGTGCAGCACAACGTGCATCCGCACAAGCACCCCGACTATGCCAGCGTGACGATCTCGCTGAAGCCGATCGGCGGCATCCCGGGCGATGCGACGGATGCGCAGATGGAGGCGGTCGCCGACATTGCGGAGGAATACGCCTTTGACGAGATCCGCGTCAGCCATGAGCAGAACCTGATCCTGCCGCATGTGGCGCTGGCCGATCTCGAGCCGATCTATCGCGGCCTTGTCGCCTCCGGGCTTGAAACCGCCAATGCCGGCCTCATCACGGATATCATTGCCTGTCCCGGGCTGGACTATTGCGCGCTGGCCAATGCACGCTCGATCCCGGTCGCGCAGGAGATCTCCACCCGCTTCGGCTCGCCCGAGCGCCAGGCCGAGATCGGCGAGCTGAAGATCAAGATTTCCGGCTGCATCAATGCCTGCGGCCACCATCATGTCGGCCATATCGGCCTGCTCGGCGTGGAGAAGAAGGGCGAGGAACTCTACCAGATCACGCTCGGCGGGTCCGGCGACGAGAACACGTCGATCGGCGAGATCATCGGACGCGGCTTCGAGCCGGAAAAGGTGACGGATGCGATCGAGGTGATCGTTGATACCTATCTCGGCCTGCGCCTTGAGCCCTCCGAGACCTTCCTGACCGCCTATCGCCGCGTCGGGCCGCAGCCGTTCAAGGATGCGCTCTACGGCGACAAGACCGCCGCGGCAGCCTGAGGAGACCGGTGATGACGAAAATCTGGAACGAAACCGGCTTCGTGACCGACGATCCCTGGGTGGTCGAAACTGAAGAGACCAAGGCCGGCTCGAACGAGAAGGCGATCCTCGGCCTCGGCGATTTCCTCGCGAAGGTCTCGGAGACGGACGAGGTCGGCCTCGGCGTGCTGATCAATCCGGCGGATGACGTGCGCAAGCTCGAGGGTCATCTCGACCGCATCGGGCTGGTCGCAGTCGCTTTTCCGGCCTTCAACGACGGGCGGGCCTTCAGCCATGCCTCGCTGCTGCGCGCGCGCCTCGGCTTCAAGGGCGAGGTGAGGGCGGTGGGCGACGTGCTGATCGACCAGATCCCGCTGATGCTGCGCTGTGGTATCGACAGCTTCGCCGTCACCAATGCGACGGCGCTGAAGCGGCTTGCGGAAAACCGTCTGCCGGGCATCGACAACCACTATCAGCCGACTGCGCGTCCGTCCGGGGACGCGGGTTCCTACAGCTGGCGCCGCCGGGCCTGATGCGGGCGCCGGCCGGCGAATAGCCGCAATTTCGTGGCAGCTTTGCGCGAGATCAAGGCCGGACGGCCGGCCTTGCGCAAAAACGACATGAGCGGCAAACTATTGCGCGGCCAATCAGCGCATTGGAACGGAATACCTTCCTTTGCTGCTCAGGATGTAATATCTGCCTATCGTCAAATTTTCTCGACGCGAAGCCAGGACCGATCCCGAAATGAACGCACCTGCCAAGACCGAAGATTTTGTGGCCTCCGCCATTCCCGCCGGCGTTTTCGCCGAGACGGTGACGAGCGTGCAGCACTATACGGACCGTCTGTTCCGCTTTCGCATGACGCGCCCGGAAAGCTTCCGCTTCCGTTCCGGCGAATTCGCCATGATCGGCCTGATGGTCGGCGACAAGCCGGTCTATCGCGCCTATTCGATCGCCAGCCCGTCCTGGGACGAGGAGCTGGAGTTCTTCTCGATCAAGGTGCCGGACGGCCCGCTGACCTCCCATCTCCAGCAGATCAAGCCGGGCGACACGGTGCTGATGCGCAAGAAGCCGACCGGCACGCTGGTGCTCGACGCGCTGACGCCGGGCAAGCGGCTCTACATGTTCTCGACCGGCACGGGCATCGCGCCCTTCGCCAGCCTCATTCGCGATCCGGAAACCTACGAGAAATTCGACGAGGTCATCCTGACGCATACCTGCCGCGAGGTTGCGGAACTGAAATACGGTTTCGACCTCGTCGAAGAGATCCGTAACCACGAGTTCCTTGCGGAAGTCGTCGGCAACAAGCTGCGCCATTATGCGACGGTGACCCGTGAGGACTATCCGTTCCAGGGCCGCATCACCGACCTCATCCGCAACGGCAAGATGTTCGCCGATCTCGGCGTGCCGCATTTCGACCCGGCGGTCGATCGTGGCATGATCTGCGGCTCGTCGGCCATGCTGAAGGAAACCAAGGTGCTCCTGGAAGAGGCTGGCCTGATCGAAGGCGCTAACAACAAACCCGGCGAATTCGTCATCGAACGCGCCTTCGTCGATTGAGCGAACGCCGGTCTTGAAGATTGATGGGCGGCCTTCGGGCCGCCCTTTTCGTTTCAGCCGGTGAGGTCGTCGATGAGGGTCGCCATGGCGGCGGCGGCGGCGGGGCCGTCGGCGTTTCGGATGGCGCGGATCACCTTCACATGCAGGTCCACCGAGCGGTCCATCTGCCGGCTGTCGGCACGCGCGAACCAGAGGCGGCGGGCATGGGTCTGCAGCGGGGCGAGGGCGGTTGTCAGGAAGCGGTTGGGACAGGCCGCCTCCATGATCTCGTCGAAAGCCTTGTCGGCGGCGAGAAAGCCTTCGATGTCGGAATGGATCGAGCAGGCGGTCATCGCCTGCGCGCAGGCGACGAGCGATTCGCGGTGCGCCTCGTCCGCATTGCGGGCGACAAGCTCGGCGGCAAGCGGCTCCAGCTGGCGGCGCGTTGCCATGACCTCGGCGTGGTCCTCGGGCCTGATCGCGGTGATCTGCAGGCCGGCCCGCGGGCGCACGACGATCAGGCCCTGCCATTCCAGCTTCTGGATCGCCTCGCGCACTGGCGTCCGGCCGTGGCCGGCAAGCGCGATGAGCTGGCGTTCCGTGACGAGCGAGCCGGGTTTCAGCTTGAGCGTGACGAGCAACCCTTCGAGGGCGAGATAGGCGAGGTGGGCCTGCGAAGCCGCGCTTTCCGTCATTTCGTGTCCCTGTTTGATATATCACATCGTCGCATGCCGTGAGGCCGCTGTCCATTGTTGTGATATATCACTGACGTTTCCGCCGGCTTCGGGCCGTGAAAGGCATGAAAAAGGCCGGAACGTGCGTTCCGGCCCATCTTTGCCTGAATTCTTGCTGGGAAATCAGAGCAGGAAGTCGCGCGCGTCGAGATCCTTCAGCTTGAAGTCGTCGAGGATCAGGATGTCGGTGGCCGAGAGCTTGATATGCACATCGTCGCCGACCTGCGAAGCCTTGCTGAGCACGCTGCTCACCTTGGAGAAATTGTAGGAGCGAAGATCGATATCGTCGACATTGTCCTTGAAGTCGGTAACCGTGTCGCGGCCGTAACCCTTCTTGAAGATGAAGTCGTCGTTGCCGGCACCGCCGGTGAGCACGTCGTTGCCGGCGCCGCCATCGAGCTTGTCGTTACCGACCATGCCGAAGAGCTTGTCGTTGCCGGCATTGCCCTGCAGCGTGTTGTTCGCCTGGTTGCCACGCAGGACGTCATTGCCGCTGCCGCCCTTGGCGTTCTCGATCAGCGAGCGGGTGTCACCCTTGAAGAGGAGTGCGTTGAAGATGTTGCCACGGGCATAGGCATCGCTTTCGAAGTTCAGCAGGGCAAGCTGGACGTCGCTGAATTTCGAATGCTGACCGGGGCGAAGATCGACATTGACGCCGGTTTTGTAGGCGGAGAGGTCGTAGGTATCCTTGCCGCCACCGTCCCAGATGGTGGCGAAGATCCGGTTGCCTCCGGCGTCGATGGCGACCTTGCCATTGACCAGCGTATCGCCGCTGCCGGGCTTCCATTTGTAGACCGTGTTGCCTGAATTGGTTGAAAAGTCGGCGCCGTACATGCGCTGCAGGGCGGCAATGTCGGCCATCATGTAGGACTGGGCATAGTCGAATTCGCCGTTCCTGTAGCCGTCCGCCGGGCCGCCGATGTTGGAACGATAGGTCATGATGGAATACTCCATCGAATCCTTGTTGCCCGGCAGGGCAGGGAAACCGTCGTCTGTCTCATGGCCGTGCTTCAGGCCGAGCGCATGGCCGATTTCGTGCAGCATCGTGGCCCAGGAGTAGTTGCCGGCGACGGGCGAGCGATAGTCGAACGAGCGGCCGAACCAGAGGTCGCCATCGCCGTTGGTCGTGCCGGGATAATAGGCCCAGGCCGTATCCGGGTCGTTGGATTCGGCAAAACGCAGGTTGGAACTCGTCGTGCTTCCCTGTGAAATGGAAAGGCCCGTGAACCCCTCGACCGAAAAACCGTTGTTCGCCGCGCTGCCGAAGCTCGTATCGAGTGCGAAACGGGCAGCGGATTGCTGCATGGAGGATATCGAACCGAAGCCGTTGTCTTTTTCACCGGCATAGGTGTAGGCGGACGACGACGTGGGGAACGCATAGGTCACCGAGCCCGACCAGGCCTTGCCCGACAGAACGCCGTCAATCATCGATATGCCGGTCTCGCCGATCGTCTTGGTGGTCTTGCCTGTACCTGTCATGTCGCATTCTCCTCGTCTGCTTGGTGTCTCGGGTGCGTGCCTTGGATAGACCGCAATTCAGGTCGATTCTGTGAACACTTGAACCATGCACGCTTCCCGTGGTGAAATGGAAGCCCGTAGAACAGGACGGACAATTGCCGAATGGTATTCGACCGGAGGTTAAAATTGCTATCAAAGATATCTATCGTGGCGACCACCAGCCTTGTCCTTGCAGCGGCTGGTGAGGCGCCGGCCGGCACTGGCGGCATCATGGCAAAGCCCTCCGATCCCGAGAAGGCCGTACAGGCTGAGTATGAAAATCTGAAGTCGAAAGGGACGCGTGACGCGCTGGAATTGTTTATCGCGCGCCATCCGAAGCATCCGCTCGCCGACCGGGCGCGTGAGGAGATCGAGCGGCTCGGAAAGTAGACCCGCTCACGAAGCCGACTAAAAAAGAAGGGCGCCGCGAGGCGCCCTTTGCACATTCGCATGCAGCATCGATGTTACCTCCGGCGCTCTTTCCAGACGTTTCCCTTTCCTAATAAACCATCCCGAATAAAGCCGTGCGCCCGCCCGTCGATAGGAGGAATGCGGTTGACGAACGTCATGGGCCTTGCCAGCATGCCCCTGGATTTCGGACCGGACCAGTTGAATTTGTGGGGGCATACGTTGACTGCGGGTTCCATCGTCGCGACGCTTTTGATCATTTTTGCCGGGCTGCTGGCTGTTCCAGCCGTCAGCCATACCAATGCGGGAACCACCTTCTCCCTGATGGCCTCCTCCATGGCTTTCGTTGCCATGGGTATCGCGCAGTTCATGGCGACCCGCCCGCCTTTCATCGAAAGACTGTTCGGCGGACTCGACCGCATCTACCAGTTCCATCGCAAGATCGGCATCGCGGTGCTCTGTCTTATCCTCGTGCACTATTTCGTCGCGCCGGATTTCCAGGGCCTTTCTGTGACCAGCGGCCTCAACCTGCTTGCAAAGACGGCAGGTGAGTGGGCCTTCTACGGCTTCGTCTTCCTGCTCGTCCTCAGCCTGGTGAAGGTGATCCCGAAAACACGTTTCCAGATTCCCTACCAGTACTGGCGCATCACCCACCGTTTCATCGGCCTGCTCTTCGTGCTCGTCGCCTTCCACCAGATGTTCATCAAGCGGCCTTATGACGGCACGGTGCTGCTGGCGGTCTACCTCAACCTCTTTGCCACGCTGGGTATCGTCAGCTATGCCTATACCCAGCTCCTGCCCTGGCTGCGCACGCGGAAATACGAGGTGGTGAATGTCGAGCGCCATGACGGAGCGACGATCATCTCGGCCAGACCCACAGGCCGCAAGCTCCGGGCCATGCCCGGCCAGTTTGGTTTTTTCCGCGTCAACAAGCCGGGCCTGCGCGAGCCGCATCCCTTCACCATCGCCGGCATCGAGGACGACGGATCGGTGCGTTTCGCCATCAAGCCGCTCGGCGACTACACCAAGGCGCTGCGCGAGACGGTGGCCGTCGGCGACGCGCTGACGCTGGAGGGCGGCTACGGCCATTTCAACCACAAGCGCGGTGGCAAGAAACAGATCTGGCTAGCCGGCGGCATCGGCGTCACGCCGTTCCTCGCCATGGCGAGCAGGCTGAAGGGCGACGAGGGGCAGGATATCCACATGGTCTACTGCGTGCGCGACGGGGCCGAGGCGATCGGCCTCGACACGTTTCGGGCGCAGGCGGAAAAGCTCGAGAACTTCAATTTTGTGCTGCACAATTCGGCGACCGACGGCCGCTTCGACGCCTCGAAGCTTGTTGCCGGCACGAGCATGAACCCGGCGGAGGCCGATTTGTGGTTCTGCGGCCCGCCGCCCTTGCGGATGGCGATCGAAAAAGGACTGAGGGAACTCGGCAAGGCGCCGCGCCGCGTCGAGTTCGAGCGTTTCGAATTTCGGTAGGGCAGTTTCCAAGGAAACTGCGAAGCGGTTTCTCTTTCGGAATTGTGGTTCAAGTGTTTGCATTTCCAGCCGGTGCGCCGGCTTCATGGAGCGAAAGGAACAAGCCATGCGCATGTTCAGGACATCATTCTTCAGCCCCGGCGCCCGGCTTGCCGCTGCCATCGGCCTTGCCGTGGCGGCGTTCTGTCCCACCGGAGCGCTCGCCATCGACCAGTTCGCGGCCAATGCCTACGGCACCTACAAGGCGAATGCCGAAAATGGCAAGCTGCTGTTCGGCGCAGCCGGCTGCGGCGCCTGCCACGGCTCCGGTGACAACACCGAGCTGCTTTCGGGCGGCATGGAAATGCAGACGGCGATCGGCAAGTTCTTTGCGCCGAACATTTCCGCCCATCCGAACGGTATCGGCGGCTGGTCCAATGCGGACTTCCTGAATGCCGTCATGGTGGGCCTCAAGAAGAGCGGCGACAATCTCTATCCGGTCATGCCCTACACGTCCTATGGTGGCATGAAGCCGGAGGACGTGCTCGACATCAAGGCCTATATCGAGACGCTGCCGCAGTCGGATGCCGCCTCGAAGGAACATGAGATCGCCTTCCCCTTCAGCCGCCAGACGACGATCACGCTCTGGAAGCGTAGCCATTTCACCGTGCCGGCTTACCAGCCGCGCGAGGAAACGCAGATGGAGCGCGGCCGCTACCTGGTCGAGAATGTCGGCGGCTGCGGCGATTGCCATACGCCGCGCACCACGACCTACGGTCTCGATCTCGCCCGCGCCTATGAGGGCGAGAAGGGCCTGACCGGCGCCGTCGCGCCCGATATCACCAAGGCCCGCATGGCCGGCCTTGCCTCGCACGAGGTCTTCACCAAGGGTCTGATCGACGAAGGAAAGAAACTCTCCGGCTCGCCTTTGGCCGATCCGGTCATGCGCCGTATTGCGCAAGGCCTTTCGACGCTGTCGGATGAAGACAAGCAGGCCATGTATGCCTTCCTTGCAGACCGCGAGGTCAAGGTGACACCGGTCGAGACCAGCACCGCGCCGGTCTGCAGCGAAGCGACCGCCGAAACAGCGCTCGCCGCCGGTGGCGGCAGCGCCGAATTCGCTTCGGCGGCCGACGCTTTCATCGGCAAATATTGCCGCAACTGCCATGGCCCGGGCGAAAGCTCGCAGGGTTCCTTCCCTTCGGGTGATCTTGCCTCGATTGCCGCCAATCCGGCCTTCGTGACGCCGGGCGATGCCGCCAAGTCGCTGCTCTACACCAGCGTCACCAGCGGCCGCATGCCGCTCGGCAAGCGCCCCGATGATGCGGAAGTGCAGAGCCTTGCCAACTGGATCAACTCGCTGAACAAGGATGCTATCCCGACAGCAGTGTCCGCGACGAAGACCGAGCGCTCGCGGCCGATGCTGAAATATCTCGATTTCGTCGAACTGGCGCTGCGCGATGTTTCCAAGGTCGATGAACACGACCAGCCGTTCATGCGCTACTTCAGCTATCGCGACCAGTACAACGGGATGATGAGCTGCGAGAGCCATGAAACCTTCCTGAAGCGCATGAAGGTTCTGGCGGGCGGGTTCAAGAAGCTGCTCAACTCGCTCTCTTACGGACCGGAACTGGTACTTCCGGAAGAAGTGGAAGGTTCCGACGGCTTGCTCGTGCGTGTCGACCTGCGCGATCTCGAATGGAGCCAGGAGGACTACGACTTCCTGATCAACGAATACTTCTATGGCGTGGACCCGGCCAGCGACGCCCAGCTGCACTCGCTTGCCAAGGCGACGCAGACGCAGTTGCCGATCATGCGCGTCGACTGGTTCATGAGCAACGGTGCCCGGCCGAAGGTCTATAACCGTCTCATGAAGCTGCCGACGAACATTTCCGAGCTGGAAAAGCGCTTCGGTGTGCCGGTCGACCAGAACATCGAGCGCCGTCGTATCGTCCGCGCCGGCTTTGCCGATGGTTCCTCCGGCGTTTCCGACCACAACCGCATGCTGGAGCGGCACGACATGCCCTTCGGCGGCTACTACTGGAAGTCCTATGACTTTGCTGGCGATGTCGGCAAGCAGGTGCTGAAGCGCTTCCCGGCAGGACCGGAGGGCGTGCGCCTCAAGGCGGGCCTCGAACCCTTCGATCATGACGGCGGCGAAATGATCTTCTCGCTTCCGAACGGCATGCAGGGTTACTATCTGTCGACCGACAAGGGCGACCAGCTCGATATCGGCCCGACGGCGATCGTCTCCTTCCGCAAGCGGCCGATCGGCAAGGGCGTCGAGATCATCAATGCACGCTCCTGCTTCGACTGCCATTTCGACGGCATCCTCTCCAAGCGTGACCAGCTGCGTGAACATATCGAAACGTCGACGCTGTTCTCGAAGGACCAGCAGGACGAACTGCTCGCCGTCTATGTTCCGCAGGAGGAACTGAACGAGGTGTACAAGCGCGACACCGATCGTTTCGTCGCCGCGCTCGATCGCCTCGGCATCACGGAAGCGACGGCCGGCGGCGGCAAGACCAGCCTGAAGGCTCCCGGCGGCGCCGAGATCTTCACCTACTTCGCCGACAAGTACGAGGACGAGCTGAACTTCGAGCAGCTGGCGGCCGAATTCGACATGACGCCGGAAGAGTTCGCCTCCGATATCCGCCGTCTCACCGATGTCAATGCGCTGCGTATCGGCATCGACTGGGTGGCGACACTCGAATCGGGCGCGACGATCCCGCGCGTCGAGGTCGAAGAGCAATACGCCTTCATGCTTCAGCCGCTTCTCCAGCTCGAGCCGCTGAAGCGCGGCGTCAACCCGGAGGGCAATGCCGGCCAGCAGTCCGCCGACAACAGCGGCTACCAGCAGCCGGAGCAGAAACCGGAACAGAAGCAGGAACAGGCCGGCACCGACTACCAGCAGAAGCCGGCCGATCAGGCCACGGGTGGCGACCAGTATGCCAAGCCCGAGGAGAAGGTCTATGTCCCGCCCTACAAGCAGGACGACAAGGCGCAGGAGAGCAAGGTGAAGCTTGCCCTGCATGTGCCGTCGACAAGCGCGAAGGTTGGGGATTACCTTGCCTTTGAACTCAGCACGAACCATGCCTGCGAGCTGCAGGTGATGTATGTGGAAGACACCGGCAACGTGGAGATCATCCCCGACGTGATGATCGGCAGCACCACGCTCAATCCCGGTGAGCGCCGCCTGATCCCGCAGCCGGGCACGGGCAACCTGACCTTCGATTCGCCGTCTCCCGGCGAAACGATGATCGCCTACTGCCGCATCGGCGGCCTTGGCGACCAGAAGCTGACGGCCGAGAAGGCCAAGGAACTGGCCGCAAGCACGAAGCAGCCGCTGACGCGCGGCATTGCCGTCAATCTCGCCAAACAGGCCGAGAAGGACAACGGGGCAAGCGGCGTCCAGATGGTGACCTTCGAGATCAAATGACGTGAGGGGCGGGGGCCTGCGGGCCCCTGCCCATTTCTTACATGAGGACATGAAGGCTGGACCGACAATGCTGATGCGATCCCTTGCAGCGACACTCTTCGTACTGGCCGGAGCGGCGCCTGCCGCCGCGGCCTGTGAGGCCTTTACCGGTGTCGTCGAGGCGCTCAATGCAGGGGACGAGCAGAAGGCACGCGCGCTTGCGGAAACGGCGGGCACGGCCAATTGCAGCGCCAACGAACGGGCGCTCACCGGCCGTATCGCAGCATTGACGACCTTCAATCGCATCGCGACCGCCGTCGGCAGCGGCGGCCGGCTTTCCGATCATCGGCAGGCGCTGGAAGACCTGCAGCGCCAGTATGGCGGTCCCTGGCAGGTGCTGGATGCGCTCGGCGATCTCGCGCGCGAGCGCAAGGACTATGAACAGGCCGCGCGCTTCTACCAGCTTGCCCTGGAGGACGGCTCGAACGAGACGCTGACGCCGGACTGGATGGCGCCGGACGAGCAGTACATCCTGCGCCTCGACAGGCTAGCCAGCGAAATGCGCCTTGCCGCACCGCGGCCCGTGCAGTTGGCCATGCGGGGCGGTTGCAAGGTTTCCTTCCGCGGCGTGAAGATCAAGAAGAAGTCGACGCCCGTGCGCTACGTCTTCGGCACGGCGGATTTCACACCCGAGGGCATCGAGGCCGCAAAGGATCTCTCGGAATGCCTGAAGGCGGTCAAGCCTGGTGCGATCACGCTGATCGGCCATACCGATCCGGTCGGTTCGGCGGAGGCCAACTACAGGCTCTCCGTCGCCCGCGCAGAGACGTTGAAAAGCTATCTCTCCAGCAACGGCTATGCCGGCGCGATCACCGTGGAGGGCAAGGGCGAGGACCAGCCGTTCAAGCCGGATGATGCCAGTGCCTATGATACGGAAACGCTGAACCAGCTGCACCGCCGGGTGGAAGTGGACGTGGAGTGATGAGAGTGCTGCCCCGCCTTCTGGAGCCTGTCTGCCTTGCCTTTGCCTCGAAGAGCGACGGCGCTCCCGTTTGCCGTGTCCGCGTGCTGTTGCGTCGTTCCCTTGCCGGAACCGCGCTGGCGCTTTGCCTTGCTGCCGCTGCGCCGCTTCCGGCCTTTGCCGCGCAGACCCACGCGCTTGTCGTCGGTGCCGATCAGTATCCGAACGATGTCAGCCTCGACGGCGCGGTGCGCGATGCGGAGGACGTCTACCGGGCGATGAGCGCTGCCGGCTTCACGGTCCGGAAGTTTACCGATGCCGAGGCCCGCAAGGACGACATCCGCAAGGCCTGGATCGACATGGTGGCCGAGGCGGCGGCCGGTGACACGATCATCTTCACCTATGCCGGCCACGGCGCGCAGATGCCCGAACTCGTCGCCGGCGACGAGGCCGACGGGCTCGACGAGTTCCTCCAGCTGCCGGGCTTCGACCGCAACCGCTATGCGGAGACCTCGAACGAGATCATCGTCGACAACGAGATGAATGCCTGGTTCGGCGAGGCGGAAGCCAAGGGCGTACATGTGCTCTTCGTGTCCGACAGCTGCTTTTCGGGCGGCATGAGCCGTTCCGTCACCGGCAAGACCCGGTTGGCGCCAGCCGTCACGGTCAAGCTCGCACCGCCCTCGCAGGAGGCGCTCGCCGGCGCCAACCTCAAGGAAATCGATTTCAAGCAGGTAACCGTGCTTGCCGCCTCGTTGGAAAGCCAGCCGACGCCGGAGGTCATCATCGACGGCGAGCCGCGCGGCGCCCTCAGCTGGAGTTTCGCGCGTGCCCTTGAAGGGAGCGCAGACCGCGACGGCGATGGTGTCATTACCCGTATCGAACTGGAAGACTACATCTTCTCTAACGTGAAAAACCGCTCGGAAGCCTTGCAGGTGCCGAACTTCATGCCGCAGGTGGCCCGCTCGGAGAGCGAGGTCGTCGTGCGGCTGACGCGTGGCATTCCGGTCGAGAATGCCACGGTGGCGACGACGGACACCGGCAGCACTGCGGCCGCGCAGAAGACCATCAAGTCGGCCAAGGAGCTCGGCTGGACGGGTAGTATCGCGCTCCAGGTCGATGGCGCGGCCGACAAGCCGAAGAACGCGGATGGCAGTGGCACACCCTATCGCTGGGATGTGGCGAGCGGCGTCTTCTACACGCCGAACGGCGACGTGGCGGCGGAAAATGTCGGGGCGGACCGTATCCAGGCCGTGGTCGACAAATATGTCCTGCTCGATTTCCTGAAGGCGCTTGCGAGCCAGAATCCCGGCTCCGTCTCGCTGACGCCGGTCAAGGACATCTATGCCGCCGGAAACCGCCTGCGCTTCGATGCTCCGCCCGGCCGCTATCCGAACATGCTGGTCTTCAATCTCGCCAATACGGGCGAGGTGCAGTTCCTCGACATGCAGGCAGCCGGCACCACCAGCTCGCAATTCAAGCTGACGGATGTCGAGGTGGTCAAACCCTTCGGTGCCGATCACCTGATCACGATCTGGACCGGCGAGCCCGTCGATGCGATCGGCGCGGTGCTTGCCGACAAGACCGTGACCGCCGAAACCCTGCTGCAGGCGCTGCTGACGCGGCTCGACGGCAAGGAGGCAAGTGTCGCCATCCAACCCCTCTATACGCGGGAAACGCTCTGATGATCCGTTACGCCGCCGCTCTTCTCCTCTCGCTCTGCCTGGCTGCCACCGCCGAGGCGGCCGACAGGGCGCTTCTGATCGGCATTGGCACCTATGCCACGCTGCCCGAAAAGATGTTCCTCGAGGGGCCGAAGAACGACGTGCCGCTGATCGAGAAGCTGCTCAAGGAAAAACAGGGTTTTGCCCCGGAATCGATCCGTATCCTCCGGGACAAGGATGCGACCAAGGCAGCCATTCTCGCCAGCATCGAGGAATGGCTTGTCGCCGGCACCCAGCCCGGCGACCGCGTCTACTTCTATTTTTCCGGCCACGGCCTTCAGGTGAAGGACCAGAATGGTGACGAGGAGGACGGGCTCGACGAAGCGCTGTCCACCTTCGACATCGCCGCCGGCGATGGGGACTGGACCAACGTCATTCTCGACGACGAGATCGACGCGATGCTCGCCAAACTGAAGGACCGTGCCGTCTCCATCGTCATCGACGCCTGCCATTCGGGCACGATCTCGCGCTCGCTTTCCACCAATGTCGGCGAGGCGCTGGAAAGCGCGCGTTTCCTGCCGCGTCCCTTCGCCAAGCCGGTCGAAGCGGTGAAGACACGCGGCCTGCGCATCGACGTCGCGGTGGTCGACAAGCCCGAAATCGCCAAGCAGAACGGCGTCGAGGCCTGGAGCGCCGCCTCGTCCTACCAGGTGGCCTGGGACGACACGCGCCTGCCGCCGGAAGAACGCCACGGCGTCTTCACGCTTTCCTATGTGAACGGCCACGAGATCGCCGCCGGCGACAGCAACGGCAACGGCATCGTCTCCAATGCCGAGCTGCTGGAATATGTGAAGAAGCAGTCGCAGACCTATTGCTCTGCGCAGACCCAGTGCCAGGGCCTAGACCCGCAGCTGGAGGTCAACTACGCGCTGCTCGGTTCCAGCGCCACCACGCCGACCGTCGATGCCACCGCCCAGCAATACCAGCAGCCACAGACGGGCGGCGACACCCAGCAGCAGACGCCCGATTACGGCAAGGTCGAGGAGGTGAAGGTCGAGAACACTCCGCAGACGGTCTATGTCGCCGCCGACCCGGTGGATGCCGTTGGTGACATCCTCGGCAAGGCCGAGACGGGCGACGTCAAGGTGGCGCTCTCCTCCGACAGCCTGAAGAATGGCGACGTCTTTAAGATCACCGTGACCAGCAGTACGGGCGGGCACCTGATCCTCTACGACGTCGACAGGGACGGCAAGGCGACCCAGATCTTCCCGAACGAATCGGCCCAGAAGATCACGCCGCTGACCGCCAACACTCCGCTCACCATTCCGGACGACTACTATGGCTTCGACTTCGAAGCGGAAGGCCCGAGCGAAAATGTGCTGGTCGCCATCGTCATCGCCGACGACGTCGATCTCACCAAGGTCGCTCCCAGCGACTACGGCCTGACCAAGGAGCTCGATGCCCGCACCACCATCGCCGACATTGCCGGCACGTTGCAGCAGACCTGGACCCGCGATACGGAAAACCGCAGCGTCAACTGGTCGCTCGGGCTGCTGAAATACGCGGTCTATTGAGCGTTCGCTTGCGGGATTGCCGATGGTGGCCGCACGCGCGGCCGCCTCAGAACTCGAAAAGGTCGAAGTGGAAGATGAGCGAGCCTTTGAGACGAACCATGAAGTCCGCCTTTCCGTCACCATTCGTGTCGCCCAGCAGCAGCGTTTCCCTGCCGCTCTTTTCGTAACGCAGTTCTCCGGCCTCCTTCGAGAACTTGTCCTGCGCGATGAACTTGAAATCCTGGGTTCCCGGTCTCTTTGTATTGGCGTCCCAGAGGTGCAGGTCGATCCTGTCGCCATCCTTCGCACTGAAATCCGTAATCAGGTCGGCCGTTTTCTTTGTCTTTCCGGTATCGCCCTTGCGGAAAATGAACAGGTCGGCGTCTCCCCCGCCCGTCAGCACATCCGCGCCTTTGCCGCCGGTGATGTAATCGATGGTTTTGCCACCTTTCAGGACGTTGGCCTTGGCGGTGCCGTTCATTTCATTGGCGAACAGCACATCGATCCTGACATAGCTCTCTTTCGTGAACGAACCGCCCCGCCAATCGATCAGCATCCATTCGCTTCCGTAGGCGATATCGGATCGCTCGAGCCAATGCAGGTTCGTATCCAGACGGAAGCCAGCGATCGGCGGCAGCTCGTTGTTCACGTCGAGGATATGCGGCCCGTTCGGTACATAGAGGGTGAACAGGCCCGTTTCATAGAACTTGATGCTGATGCCGGAACCGGTGAAGTCCATCGAAAAAATGCCCCCCGTCGGGTTCTTTTCCCAGCCGCCCGGCGAATCCGACGCGCTTTGCGTCTGGGCCGTCGTGATTTCCTCGCCAAGGCCGACTCGCTTCAGACCCCAGCCGGCATAGGGCATGCCCCAGAGATGCTTCGGATCCGGTGTGTTCACTCCATTGACGCGATAGAACCAGTAATCGATCTGAATAGTCTTGTTATCAAATGACATTTTATGCGCTCGAATGCACGAATCTAGAGCGCAAGGTTAGAAGCCCCATGCTTGCCGGAAACTTAACGGGCGCAATTATGGGTAGCCGCCGAAAGGTTGCACAGCCGCATCGTGATCGGGCCTTTAGAAAGCCTGGCTTCTAAGGGCGATACGCCGAATTTTGTCGATGTCACTGGGGTCTTGTGGTGAGCGCGCAGGGATTCGAACCCTGGACCTACTGATTAAAAGTCACAAGGTTAAGGCTTGTTTATCAGGCGTTATGGTGTGGCGTGTGCCAAGTATGTGCCAATCATGACAATGCGTCGGCGAGCTTGTCGAAGGCTTCATGGTGGCTTTCGCTAGGGAAGAGGTGGCCATAGCGATTCATCGTGATTGCGTAGCTCGCATGACCGGCGAGCTTCTGCACGGCTTTTGGCTGGAGGCCCGCCTCGATCCAGGTGCTGACGGCGAAGTGGCGGAGAGCATGCCATCCGATAGGCTCGATCTCGGCCGCCTTCACAAGCGGATTCCATAGGCGCTTGGTGTGATTGGTGTGGCGGGTGAAGTTTCCTCGGCTATCCGGGAAGACGTAGTCGTTGTCGCCCTTGAACTTCGCTGTCTCGCGATAAGAGGTGAGGGCGGTTACCATTGCCTTCCCCAATGGGACCGCCCGCTTGCCTGCCGCGCTCTTCGTAACGTCGATCCCGCCGAACGCATCTAGGCGCTGCTCGACCTTAACCAGCGCCTTGTCTAGATCGATATGTTTCCATTGGAGCGCCCACTGCTCAGAAGCGCGCAGTCCGGTCGTGGCAGCGAACGTGACGCGAAGCTTCGCGCTGCCCTCCGCCTTGGCGAGCAGTTTGGCTATATCGGACTTGGATGGCGGGGTTACCTTCTCGCCGTCTTCATCACGGGTGCCGATGACGCGGATTCCCTTGGCGACGTTGATCGTCGCGAGATCGCTTTCGACGGCGTGCTTCAGTATCCTCGAGAGTGTGCCGAGAACCCGGCGGGTGGTCACGACGCCGGCGCCATGCTTCCGCATTTCATCTCGGAACTTGATCACGCGCGCAGCGGTGAGGTCGGCGAGCTTCACCGCGCCGATGCCGCCTTTGAACCCTATCCCGTCCTTTCGTTCCTGGCCGGCGCGGCGCATCACGTAATCATGGGCAGGGTCTATCCAGTTCTCGCAGTGCTGGCGGGTCGTGCGCAGATAGGTCTCCGTGACCTTCTCGCCGCGGTCACGGCGGTCCGTCATATAGGTGCAGAACGCCTCGCACGCTTTCGCCACGTCCGCCTTGTCGGCCAGGGGGCGATAGGTTCCGGCGCGGGTTGTGCCTTGCAATTCCGCCAGGCGGTTCTCGGCATCGCGTTTAAGGTTGAATTGCTCCCTGTGGCGCTTCCCGTGCCGGTCGGTGAAATCCATCTGCCACGCCTCATGCTTGCCGCTGGCATTGGTCCATATTCTCTTCTTGATTTTTGCCATTGTGACCTCCTGAAATTTACGGCACACGATGACACATGGAAGAAGGAAAGAAAAGGGCTTGACAAACTTGTAAATGTAGTATATGAGATGCGCGTTCGATTTTCTGTGGTGGAGTCGAATGCGCGGGGTGGTGCCCGCACCTAGCTTGGCTTCGGCCTCATGCGGTTCATACCGCGTAGCAACCCCAACCCGGCCACTCTGGTCGGCAACCGAACCTTCTCATTTTTCACGCTATTGAACCGACGCTTGGATTCCGTCCTGCGCTCGGGAGAGGAGACCACAATGAATCCATCCGCAAGCAATGATAATTTCCCCGGTGACCTCCTGCTTGGTGCAAAAGCCATCGGCGACTATCTGGGCATCACGGCCCGCCAGACTTATCGCCTGACCTATGACGGCCTTCTGCCCCATTTCAAACTGGGCGGGACCGTAGCGGCGCGCCGCACGGCTCTGACAAAATGGCTAGACGAGCAGGGCAGGGCCTCCGCATGAGCCGTCTCATCGACCTCGACGCGGCCCCGGAGTTCGTGCTGACCGGTGACGGCCGGCTTGTCGACAATCGCAGCGGCATAGACCTGCAAGGCTCGTTAAGGGAAATCTTGTTCACCGTGACGGGCCTGCTGGCTGATGCAGTAGACCTTGATCTTCCGGAAGTGGACATGGTGGAGGAACAGAAGGTCAGCGCTGCTGAAGCGCTGAAGCGCTGCGCCGAAATTTTTGAGGCTTATGCTGGCGACTTCCGTAAAGCCACTCGGTCTTAGAGGCTGCCTCAAAAAGAGGTGGGTGATTTCAACAGGTTATGATTCCTTCGGATTTGCGAGATTCGATGGAGTTCA